>JBNKYC010000081.1:0-21269 GCA_050300635.1 Polyangiaceae bacterium | reverse complement strand
CCAGCGGTGGGGCCAGAACCAGGCCCCATCGGGTTCGTTCACGAAGATAGATGGCTACGAGACGTCGTTCTGTGGTCTACGGGCGGACGGCAGCGTGGTGTGTTGGGGTGGAGACCAGTACGGGATGTTTGGCGGCCTGAGCGGGCAAAGCGACTGGGTGGATATCTCGTTGGGCTCCTATCACGCATGTGGTCAGCACGCGGACGGCACGGTGGAATGTTTTGGCGCCGGAGGACCGGATGTGGCTGACTCAGGGAACCAATGGGGACAGAGTCGTCCGCCCGACAGTCCCTTTGCCGAGTTCGATATCATCGCGAGCGGGGCTTGGCACACCTGTGGGCGACTGACTCATGGCGGCGTTCACTGTTGGGGACGGAATCATCAAGGGCAGTCGGTCCCTCCTGTGGCGTGTGGCAATCAGAAGCTTGAGGCCGGGGAAGCTTGTGACGCTTCGATTCCCGACTTTCAAGGGAGCTGTGCTGCAGATTGTTCGAGTACCCTCGCATGCGGCAACGGAATCGTCGATGCGGGGGAAGCCTGCGACGACAACGAAAACCTTCGCGGAAATACATGCGACGACAGCTGTCAGCTGGTCCAGATCCTTCCGGAGACCACCTGCCTCGACTTGGCGGACAGTGGGGAAACCGTCGATGGCGTCTATCAGATCGGTTCTGAGAACAATGGTGATGTTGTTCCGACCTACTGTGACATGAGCAATGGTGGATGGAACCTCGTCTACAAGAAATCGTCGGGCGTACCTCGACGGGCCGCAGACTTGTGGAAGCTCGGGCGCCTCAATGACATCGACACGTCCTTGCTCGACTTCGACAAGGATACGAAGGACTACTTGAGTAGGTGGGCCTATCTGCCTAATCAGTGGTCCGAGTACCGCGTGGTTGTGGCCGATAGCGGCGGCGTCGCTCAGGAGATCACCTTCGATGCCGTCGGAGCCACTCGAGACGATTGGTTTGACTCGGGGCGTGTACTCACCTCGACCTGGACTGATCTTCCGACCGACTCGGGTTGGGACCAGAGCGCGACAGGGCGCTGGTTCTCGCTTGAGCCGGGTGGAGCGAACCGAAGCTTCTACATCAACAACAATTACGGCGGTTGCAGCGCCGATGCGGGTTGGCTCGTAGCAACTGCTGGTGCGGACACCTGCGGCTGGGCCACTCCCTACAGCATTCTTTTCGCGCCTGGCACACTCCAAGCCAACTTCAATAGCTCTGCGACACTCGCGGACGCCCTGATGATCTTCGCGCGTTAATCGAGACGATGATGATGAAATTGAGAAGTCTACTTACAATCAGTTCCTTGGCTCTCCTCCTTTTGGCATGTGGAGAGAAGAAGCGGGTCATTGCCCGGGTGAATGGAGAAGACGTCACCCAGGAGCGCTTTGACGCCTATTTGATTCTGAAGAACATCCCCGCTGAGGATGAAAAACGCCGAGACTCCGCGTTGAAAGAATTCCTGGAGCGGGAGGCGCTGGCGAAAGCCATCGACAAGCAGGATGCGCTTGATGACAAGCTCATCGACGCCGAGGTCGAGGAGTTCCGCAAGGAGCTGCTCATTAGCCGCTATTTTGACCAGTTTCTTGAGGAGGCTGTCAGCGAAGAGACTGTAAGCGAATTGTATCAAAAAGATGCAAGTCAATTCGAGAGTCGCAAGGTCCACGTTGCCCACATCCTACTGCGCGTAAACAAGGGAATGGATGAGCAACAGCGACTCGCCAAGCTAACGACCGCACGCGAACTGCATGCCAAGATTCAGACCGGGCAGGACTTTTCCGAGCTCGCTCAGCAATTTTCCGAGGATAAAATTTCGGGTCGCAAGGGGGGCGATCTTGGATGGATCAAAGAGGGATCCATCGGCGAAGGATTTTCGAAACGAGCGTTTCAGCTGAAGAAGGACCAAATCAGCGAACCGTTCGAGTCGCCCTTTGGTTTCCACATCATCAAAATCATCGAGGAGCCTCAGATCATCCGTCGACCCCTGGGCGCTGTGGCTGGAGAGATCCGCTATCGCCTACGCTCAGAGGCCAAAGACAAAGAGCTGAAGCGATTGAAGGAGCAAGCAAGCGTCACGCAGAAGGAAAGCTACGATCCCAAGCTGACCCCAAAGAGGCCACAGAGAATGCCCAAGGCGGCTCCACCCGGAGACGCAGCTCGCCGTGCCGCGCTGCAGGCCCCGCACCCGCCTGTGGACGTGATGCCCTCCGACCCGAGCACGGACGGAGTCGATGCGCCCTCTATCTCTGCGGCGGAACCAGCACGCCCCCCCGCTGCGGCCCCCGCGCCGAGCCCAACTCCGACCCCGACTACTGCTGCTTCGCCGATTTCAACGAAGGTGCCGAGCCCTCCGCGATCGAAGCCGGTTCCCAGCGTTACACCCCCCCCAGCACCGAGTCCTTCGGTTCCCCCGGCAGCGAGTCCGTCCATTCCCCCGACCGCAGAAGCTCAGCCCTGAGTTCCTTCCCCCCGTTTTCTATCCATGAGCCATCTCACCTTTTCACAACAAATTCTTCGGCATAAGTTGCTGGTGCAACTCGTTTGTTGCGTCGGGCTGTGCTGGGGATGTGGTGAGAAAAAGAAGCACCTGCCCGGTGAAGAGGTGGTGCTCGCGGAGGTCAATGAGCAAGCCATCACTGCCTGGGATTTGAGGCGTGCGCTGAATCAGTCCTTGGGGAAGTTTGCGGTTCCCAGTGTTCAAAAGGGGGCGACCAAGTCGGCACTCGAAAGCCTCATTCAGAGCCGGGCCATCGCTCACCTTGCCTGGGAGAAGTTGAGTGAGGGCGAGCGGCTGGTTCTCGAAAAGGAAGTGGCCGCCTATCGCGAAAGTCTTCTCGTCAAGAGCTACTTGGCCAAGGAAAGTAAGTTGGCACCGGTGAGCTCTCAAGAAGTCAAGGCGTACTATGATGAGCACCAAACTCGCTGGGGTGCTGGTAAGGATCGGCGCTACGAGTTGATCTTTGTTACCAAACCGCTCGGTGGAACGGGTCGAACGCCGCTGCTCAAGGCCCTGAGCGAAGCTGCGCAGCTCTCCGATTGGAAGGCGGAGTCGCAGAAGTGGGGCACTGATGGCGACCTGGGATATGCTCAAGGGCTCGTTTCCGAGTCGAATCTGCACCCGAAGCTCAAACAACAGCTTGAGGCCCTGTCAGTGGGGAAGGGTTCCAACGTCATTTTGGTGCAGGAGCGAGCCTACATCGGAAGGATCACTGAGGAAGTGAAGAAACCCGCCAAGCCTCTGAGCGAGGTGCGAGAGGAGATCCTGCGCAGCCTGGAGCTCGCGCGTCAGCGCGATGCCATACGTGCCGTGGGGGTCAAAGCGACGCAAGCGGTGAAGATCGTGCGCCACGGTGAAGTGGATGATCTGCTTGCGCGTGCTGCAAGGGAGACCGACAAGTGAAAAGCAAGGTCTCTGCGCGTTTGAAGTGGTCGCTTGGCCTCCTTGCCCTGGTAGCCTTGGGCTGCAAAAGCGAGGAAGAGCAGGCAAGCGCGCCGGTGCTTTCCAAGGCGCAAAGGCTCGCCCAAGCTTTACCCGAAGACGAGGACGACTGGCCCGGAGTTGATTTTGTAGTCAAAAACAGCGCTTTTGTCGGAGCGCCCGACCGCAGTGTGAGCTCCGACGAAGAGCGGATGTTTGGCTTTGAACGACTGTCGGATTGGAGCGTCTATTCTGGGTCCGGTTCGCTGGCCCTCAACGCCGCCCACAAGACGCAAGGGGCCTACTCTTTGGAGCTGTCAGGAATGGGTTTCTTGGGGGCGCGCAATGTCACGCCGCTCACCAAAGATGACGGTCCGCCCCCCGAAGTCATTGGCGTGGACGTGATGCCGCCGGTGGTGCAGGTCAATCCCAATTGGCAAGGCGACATCCAATTCTACCTCGATGCTCCGTCTGCGGGCATTTACTCCGCCTACTTGGGATTGAGACCGTTCGATACCATGCCCAAAGGCGAGTTTACCCACGTCGAGTTCGTGGTCCCGGGTTATCTCATGACCCAACTCGAACAAAGCAATTACAATGATTTGCGCTTCGTCGTAGCGATCAATGTCAATTCCGGAAGTGCTCCGCACTACGTGGATCGCTTGACCTTTGGACCCGATCCCGGACCGAGCGGTGCGACGCTATATGGGAGTCTTGCAGCCACGTATGAGAGTCCCGGTCCCGTCTTGACTGAAAATGCCGAGCTCACGTTGGGCGAAGACACCCGGCTAGTGGGAAATATATGGGCCGACACTGTCCATTTGCGTGGTGGCTCAGCCATCGACGGTGACGTCCAATTGAATGAACAGTTCGGTTTGGGGCAAATTCTGGGTCAGGTGGACAACGGATTGTCCCTGCCCCTTCCCATCGGTCTTCCGCCAGTTCCCACCATCACACCCGGGGCCGAAGACATTCTCTTAAGTGCGGCCGAACAGCGTACCTTGGCACCAGGATCTTATGGTCGAGTGACGCTCAGCGATGGGGCAGGGGGGATCAAGACGGTGCTTACCCTCAACGGGGGGCGCTACCAATTCGAAGAGATCGCAGCAGGGAGCGCCTCGGCCATCCACTGTGCCGCCCCATGTGACATCGATGTGCTCGGAGGCATTCAACTGGGACAGTACACCGACCTTGGTCCTTCAGTTGCCTCAGGAATGGCTCCTGCTGAGGTTCGTCTCACGACTCTTGCGAATAATGCGGGCTCCTCCGAGCCGAGCAACAAACCGTCAGCACTCACCGCTGGGGCAGGAACAAGTGTCCGTGCCTATGTGCATGTTCCGAATGGAACCGCAAGATTTGCTCGGGGGTCGAGCTTCCAGGGACGTATTGTCGCCCAAGATCTGGTGCTGGGTGCAGGCGTGAGTCTGGAGGCTTGTGCCCCCTCCGATCTGGCTTGCGATGGATCCGACGATGATTGTGATGGACTCATTGATGAAGACTACGTCGCTCTCGTTACGACCTGCGGCGTGGGAGCTTGCGAGACCACCGGACTGACGAGCTGCGTCGCAGGAGCGGTGGTAGATGACTGTCAACCCGGAACTCCTCTGTCCAATGTTGACCTCACTTGCGACGGGGACGATGACGATTGCGACGGAGAAGTCGACGAGGAGTATTCGCCCCATGCTACGGCGTGCGGGGTCGGCGAATGCGCCAACAGTGGCGTGACGAGCTGTTTGGATGGAGTCGAACAGGACTCCTGTGTGCCCGAGCAGCCGAGTGCCTCGCAGGACCTCACCTGTGACGGCAAGGACGATGACTGTGATGGGCAAACGGACGAGGAGTTTCAGGGCTTAGCCACGAGCTGCGGCGTGGGCGCCTGCATGTCCACGGGAGTGACTCAATGCGTGGGCGGAGCGATCGCTGATACCTGCGTGGCCTCTCAGCCTGCAGCCGACGACGCGGTCTGCGATGGTGTGGATAGCGACTGTGATGGGCAAGTTGACGAAAACTACGCGGCACTGCCGACGTCGTGCGGCGTAGGTGCGTGCTATTCGACTGGCGTCACGTCCTGCAGCGGCGGCGCCGTTGCTGACTCCTGTCAAATCGGAGCCCCTTCGACCGGCGACGCGACCTGTGACGGAATCGATGACGACTGCGACGGACAGGTTGACGAAGACTATGTGGCTGAAAGCACTTCTTGTGGCGTGGGTGCTTGTGCGAGCGCAGGGACGACAAGCTGCGAAGCTGGGGCCGTGGTGGACAGCTGCCAAGCTGGTCAACCAGCGACTTCTGATCCCACTTGTGATGGCGTTGACGATGACTGTGACGGGACGGCGGATGAGGATTACTCGTCGATTGCAACCAGCTGCGGCGTGGGGGCTTGCCAACAACAAGGTTCGACGAGTTGTCAAACGGGCGCCGTCGTGGATAGTTGCATCCCGCTTGAGGGCGATTCACTAGACCTCACCTGCGATGGAATCGACGACGATTGTGATGGTCAAGTCGATGAAGAGTACGCCCCGATCCTCACCCAATGCGGAGCGGGAGTCTGCCAAGAAACAGGGCTTACTTCATGCGAATCCGGGCAAGAAGTAGACAGTTGCGAGCCCGGGACGGCCGCAGCCGATGACGCCACGTGTGACGGTCTGGACAATGATTGTGACGGACAAGTGGACGAGGACTTTGTTGTTTCGTCCAGCACCTGTGGCGTCGGTGCCTGTTCAAGTACGGGCACTGTGACTTGTGTTGCCGGTGTTCTTAGCGATTCGTGCGAACCTGCTCCTCCAGGCGACTCGGACGCAATCTGTGATGGGTTGGACAATGACTGCGACGGGTCGGTGGACGAAGACTACGTTGCCGTCAGCACTGCGTGCGGAGTGGGAGCTTGCGCAGCGACGGGAATTACCTCCTGCGAGCAGGGAAGTGTTGTTGATTCATGTGCCTCCGGTTCGCCTGCGTCTGCGGACGCCACCTGTGATGGTGTCGACGATGACTGCGACGGCGAAAGTGACGAGGACTTTGTCGCCGAGGCGACGAGTTGCGGCGTCGGAGCATGCGCGGCGAGTGGCGCTACGGCTTGCGTGAACGGAGAAGTGCAAAATAGCTGCTCTCCTGGACAAGCCGCCGCGTTCGACACGACTTGTGATGGTGTGGACGACGATTGTAACGGCGAAGTCGATGAGGACTATGTCGTTCAGACGACGAGTTGCGGCGTCGGAGCTTGTGAAAACAACGGCTCCACAGATTGCGTGGCAGGCGTTGTGGTCAACAGTTGCGTCGCCGGTGCCCCGGCGGCGAGCGATGCGACCTGTGACGCAATCGATGACGATTGTGATGGTGTTGCCGACGAGGATTATTCTTCTCTGGTCACATCGTGTGGGATAGGTGCTTGTGGTGAAACGGGTGCGTCGTCCTGCGTAAACGGGCAGATCGAGGACAGCTGCGTTCCTGGCGCCCCTGCCTTAATTGATAGCAACTGCGACGGGGTTGATGACGATTGTGACGGAGAAGCGGACGAGGACTATCTGCCTCAGACGACGAGTTGTGGCATCGGCGCCTGCTCGGCCGTAGGCGCAACCTCATGTGTAGCTGGTGCAGAGTCCGATAGTTGCAGTCCCGCTCCAGCCGCATTGGACGACGCTACCTGTGACGGGGTCGACAACGATTGCGACGGCAACATCGATGAAGACTACCTGTCATCCGAGACCCAGTGCGGAACTGGGGCGTGCCAGTCGACTGGACTTCTCCGTTGCGAAAACGGTTCGACCTTCGACACTTGTGAGCCACTGGAGGGTGATGCGATCGACACCACTTGCGATGGAGTGGACGACGATTGTGATGGCGCGATCGACGAGGATTATCTTCCTTCTGCGACTCAGTGCGGAGTGGGAGTATGTATCGCTGAGGGAGAAACCTCCTGTATCCTGGGGGCAGAAGAGGACAGCTGTGAGCCCGGTTCGGCGGCTGCTGACGACGCCACCTGTGATGGCCTTGACAACGACTGCGATGGCCAAGTCGACGAAAACTACCAAAGTCGCAATACCGTATGTGGCGTGGGCGAGTGCTCGGCGACGGGGAGCACCTCGTGCGTCTTGGGACAAGAACAGGATGACTGTGCGCCGGGTATCCCAGCGGCGAGCGATGTTCTGTGCGATGGTCTGGACGAGGACTGTGATGGTCTGATCGACGAAGAATACCTCGTGAGCGTGAGCTCTTGTGGACAGGGAGCGTGCCAGAGTTCAGGTGCCTTGATGTGTGAAGCTGGTCAGACCCAGGACACGTGTCAACCTGGCCAACCAGCTTCCGACGACGCCAATTGCAATGGGATCGATGATGATTGCGACGGTCTGATCGACGAGGATTACGTGGCCCAGCCCATCAGTTGTGGCGTGGGCGCCTGCGCCGCCAGCGGAGAGTTGGTTTGTGCCGGCGGGCAGTTGGTGCAGCAATGCGAGCCCGGTGAACCTGCGGCATCTGATGCCAACTGCGATTCAGTGGATGATGACTGTGACGGAGAGGTCGATGAAGACTACGTTGCTCAGCCGACCACGTGCGGGCTTGGTGCTTGCGGTCGCACCGGTACGACCTCGTGTTCCGTTGGCGTAGTCCTGGACTCGTGTGTGGCGGGTCAACCGGCCCTCGCCGATGCCACTTGTGACGGCGTTGATGACGACTGCGATGGGACCAACGATGAAGACTACCAGTCGCTTGCTCTTCAGTGTGGAGTCGGAGCTTGCCAAGCAGCGGGACAAACCGAGTGCATTGCCGGTCAAGTGGTCCAGCAGTGCAGCCCTCTCCAGCCCGCACCTAGCGACTCCACCTGCGATGCGATCGACGATGATTGTGACGGACAAAGTGACGAAGATTATGTCGCCCTGTCCACGAACTGCGGAGTGGGGCAGTGCGCGTCCTCTGGGCTCACGTCTTGCGTCGGTGGCCAAATTCAAAATAGTTGCCAAGCGGGCACCCCTGCCGTCAACGATTCTACCTGTGACGGCCTGGACGATGATTGTAATGGGGAGGCGGACGAGGACTTCGTGTCTACCGCGACCCAATGCGGGCTCGGTGTCTGCCAAGCCAGCGGCAGTACTAGTTGTCAATCAGGGCAAGTGGTCGACAATTGTCAGCCGGGTCCGGCTGCTGCGAGTGATTCGACGTGTGACGGTCTCGATGAGGATTGCGATGGACAAGTCGACGAGGACTTTTCTCCAGCTTCGGTGAGTTGTGGTGTCGGCCTTTGCGTGGCCACGGGTACGACGACGTGTTCTTCGGGAAGTCAGGGCATTGATTGTACTCCGCTCCAGCCCTCTGTTTCGACAGATACGAGCTGCGACGGACAGGACAACGACTGCGATGGCGCCATTGATGAGGACTTCGTCACCGAGACCATCAGTTGCGGTGTTGGCGCCTGCGAGCGGTCAGGGAGCAGATCTTGCGACGGCGGTACACTCAGTGAATCCTGTTCTCCAGCCCTCCCCGTTTTCGAGTCGGACTCCATTTGTGACGGCGTTGACGAGGACTGTGATGGATCTGTTGATGAAGATTTTCAACAAATTCCTATCAGCTGTGGAGTCGGTCAATGCGCCGCGAGTGGCCTCCGGGGTTGTGATGCGGGTGCGCTCACTAACGATTGCACGCCTGGAACTCCCGCCTCTGACGACTCCTCGTGCAATGGTCTCGACGACGATTGCGATGGGGGAGTCGACGAAGACTTCGTTCCGAGTTGTTCGGGCGACCAAGTCCAATCGTGCGACTCTGGCAATCTTGTTCAGGTTTCGTGCAGCGATGGAGACCTCTGCACTGGTGTAGAGTCCTGCCTGAATGCGTCATGTGTTAGCGGAACTCCCCTGGACAGTGATGACCACGATCCCTGTACTATCGATTTATGCGACCCTCTCGGGGGCGTCCAGCACACACCGGCTTCCCTAGGTACCCCGTGCGGGGGGACGGCGACCTGCGATGGTCAGGGGACCTGCGTTGGACTTCCTTCGATCATTGTCGAACCTGTCGACCAGAATATTATTCCTGGTCAGCCCTTCACGCTCATCGTTCAGGCTACAGGCAGCGCCCTGACCTACCAGTGGTTTCTCGATGGCAGTCCCTTGCCGGGCCAGACTCAACCGCTTCTGACAGTCGCTTCCGCCACGGCTGCGATGAATGGGACCCGCTACGTGGCGGTGGTGACGAATGTTTCTGGAAGCGTATCGAGTCGAGAGGCACTCATCCTCGTCGGTGACTCGGTGGGACCGGTGATAGAGCTCACAAGTCCTGCGGTGTTGACGACCAGCAGCGCGCAAGTCGAAGTGACCGGCATCGTCACCGACAATTTGGCGGGTGTGGCCTCGGTTTGGCTGGAGAGCGCCCAACTCCCCGGTGTCCCCTTTCAAGCGAATCTCGGCCCGGACGGTCGCTTTTCCTCGACTGTGGGTCTGAGTGCGGGAATCAACGTTCTCACGGTGCACGCCCTCGACGCACTCGGCAACGAGTCGACCCTCGATGTCGTCGCGACCTTGGAGCTTCAGTCCACTCCCCAGATCGAGATCCTATCTCCTCTCTCAGGATCGCTTCTTTCAGCCAATCTTGTTGATGTGATGGGAGTTGTGCGCACGAGCCTGTTGGGGAGTCAGCTGCGGATTCAGCTCGCCGGTGCCACCTTCTATCCTCAGGGCAATAGCGGAGAGTACGACTTCGCGTTCGAGAACGTGCATTTGGTGTCTGGGCGCAATGACCTGCAGATCACCGTGGTTTCTCCCGAAGGCACTGTGTCTCGACCGCTCGTGCTATTCTTTGATGTCGATGAGGGGAGCGTCGTAGCCGGAGATCCACCCGTGATCGCCCTCGATGGAATCACTGGTACCGTTTACGAGACGAGCGACCAGCACACGGTGAAGGGAACCGTCTCGGCGAAGCCGTGCGTCGCCACCGTCCTGGTCAACGGTGCATCCACCTCGATCTCAGGGGTTGGTGAGGTGGTCAGTTTTACCTCGACCTGGACCGTTCCCGATGATGGGACTGCTTACCCGATGGAGGTGTCAGCAACGGACTGCCTGGGTCGCACGACGAGCGTGCAGTACGAAGTGTATTTCGACGGGCAAGCCCCAACGGTTTCGCTTTCCGTTCCTGAGGCCCCGACGGTGAACACCGTGACGGAAACACCGTTTCGAATTTCTGCTTCGATTTTTGAGCCCAACTTGGCAGGTGTCAGCCTAGGTAGTCAGTCCATCTCAGTGCTGCCTTCAGGGTCGAACACCTGGGATTTCGAAGTAGCCGTCCCACTCATCGCCGGAGTTGAGCGCAATTTGCCGCTCGTCGTTTGGGATCACGCAGGCAATCGCTTCGAGACGGCCGTGATTTTGGCCTTGGATGGCGACCTCGACATCGAGTGGTTGTCACCGACGGCTGGCACTAAGATCGAGACACTGAGCGATCCGGTCGAGGTCTCGGTGTCTGTCCGCGTCCCCGGGATGGCTGCAGGTGATCGTGTTCTTGCGCGTATCGATAATCTTGCCGCTTCGGAACTCACCGGTACCGGGCCAGTCCGCAAAGGCGCGCTCAGTATGCCCCTCGCTCCCGGGTCCCATCAGGTCTGGGCCCAAGTGGTCACCTTGAGCGGCGAGCGTCGGGTGGAGTCCAGCGTGGGCTTCAGCCTGGTCGATGCGAGTACAATTGCCCCCGAGCTCACAACGATTTTGCCTGCGCGAGGTGCTGTGAAGGTGGAAGTGAACGAACCGATAGAGCTGCAATTCAACCGGCCCCTCGACTCCACCAAACTGGAGATCATCGTGACGGAGACGGGAAGCGCCAAAATTTACGCCGAGGCGGAGGCTGCCGCGGACTTGCTCAGCTTGAGTGATGTTCAAATGGTGGACGTACAAAAGTCGAACGATGCGGTCGATGGCTCCCTTTCTGCCATCTTGGGCGACCGCACCTTTGTCTTCTATCCCCAGCAGGATTACCTCTACACGGGCACGGTCTCAGTCACCGTGCGTTACGAAGGTGCAGAGGTCACCCGCAGTAGCTTCCAGGTGCGTGATGTTCCCACTGTGCTCGAGGGAGTGGTCGTAGACACCACGGGTTCACCCGCCTACGGCGTGTCGGTGACCTTGGACGACGGTGTGCGTACCGTGATGACGGATCGCAATGGCGCCTTCTCCTTCGGAGCTGGGTCCATCGACGAGGCGGTAGAGCCAGGTGTGCATCTGCTGACTCTCAACGGCGGCTACGGGAATCCTCGTTTGGGCACCTTGGAGTATCGGGTGAACTTGCAATACGGGCGCCTCACTTCGATCGGAGTGCTTTCCGTTCCTGCCTTTGACGCATCGGAGCCGTACCGGTTGATCGAGTCCGGGGCGGTGGCGCTGTTGTCCGGCGGGGCCTTCTCCATCGATCTCACTCAGGCCCAAGTGGCTTTCCGAGATGGGGCGAGTTCAGGCGGAATTCATGCCGAACCCTTCTTGAGGAGTCAGTTTGTACCACCCGTGAACGGAAACGTCTTCGTACCCTTCGGATATTCGATGGAGCCTAAAGGCATTAGTGTGAGCGGAGTGGGAGAAGTTAGCTTTGAGCTTCCCCTGCTCGGAGCCCGAACGGACTACCGCACCCTGCTGGGTGATTGGGCGATTTTGATGGGGGTTGAGCCCGCGTCCCTCGCCCTGGTTCCCATCGGCGTTGCCACCGTCGACCGTGTGACTAGACGTGCCACCTCGCAAGGGCCGATTCATCTCGAGCTGCTCGACTATGTCGGTTTGGCCTTCGTTCCTGCCGCGAGTGAGGGGGCCGTACAGCGCTACGCAGCCGGCGAAATTTCTCTTAACCAGTTGAGGGCGAGCCTTGCTCAGTAAACGATTCTCCAGGCAGTTCCGGGAACTTTCCGCAGCGAAGCTCAAGCAAACACTCCGCGCCACCGGCGCCGTGATTGCCGCTAGCAGTGTGCTGGTTGGGTTCAGTGGCTCAGCTCTCGGTGATGTGGGCGTGAGCGGCTACGCTGATGGTGCCTACTACGGCTATATTGGTATCCAAGGGCCGGTGCTGTGGCCTTCTGGCGGTGAAGATGGGAGCGGGACACCTGAGTTTCGGGTCTGGGCCGAGTACTTCCCCGGCGTGTGGTTGAAGAAGTGCCTGGGATCAGGATGTGGAGGTACTTTCACTGCGTTCACGGATGAAGACCGGGTCTTTCTTAACGAGGACCCCATCGCCTTCCACGCCATGTATCAGGAGTTTTTCCTTCCAGGGAAGACCGAGGCGGTCGATAGTGAGCAAAATCTCCCAGGCTGTCGATCCATTGCCCTGGAGTATCTCAAGGAGCTAGCGCGCAGGGGCCTTCAAGCCCAGCTTCATGTTGCGTCGCTGCTCCCCGGGCTTGGAACTGTCCAGCCTGCCATTTGGCTGCCGAGAGATGACTTCATTGCTCTCGGAGTTGGAGGTGGGAATCTGCGCGACGATACGGCGTTTGTGTACGCCTGGCCCGCCGAGGTTCCTGCCGGTGAGCCTCGTGTCCTAGCAGAGTTCCCGATGGACTTTCTCTCCACGGTCGGAGGCACTCCGGATGAGCCAACCGTCCAAGTCCCCGCCCCCAAACCCCACCCCGATAGCGGAGCGGTCGAGCCGATTGGGAGCGTTTTGATATGCCTGGACGGCTCCACTCCAGTAGCCAAGTATTCCAGTTTGGGAACCTTTGGCTATTTGACCGACTATTTCACCAGCTACAAGCAGGATACGGAGGACCAAACGAAGTGTGGTGACCCTTTGCAGCCAGTCAAATTTGACGGAAGCTGGACGACGACGGCAGACTTGTGGTCGAGGTTTCGTCGTTGCGAAAGGTCGGGCGTCAAGAACGTTTGGGGTCCCCTGCGCGGTGCTGAAATCGACGTGGTGGGATGGGATAGTTCGCAGCATGTGTACGCTGATGCTGAGGGTAAGTATCAGATCCGCTACCGTTATCCCAAGGGCTACGAAGAACTCGTGCCGGCCTACGCGCGGGTCCGGATGGGTCCCTTCGATCCGGCCATTAATGGACAGCGACTCTACAATTATAAGCAGAATGCTTTGTGGGGAGCCTATGAGAATACCGAGTACTTCACAGAAAAAGTCGTAGACGCGGACGGAAACGATCTGGGGTTACAGACGACGCCGGTCGTACCAAGTAATTTGACCAATCCCGTGCGTTTCATGAACTTCCCCATCAACGGGGTATCGGTGACGGCGAACTTGGTTCTCGCTAACATTCCACCCGATCGTATCGTTGATGCGGCCACTTCGGTCATATCTCCCTCGGACCTGAGTAGTGTGACCGCTGGTGGGAACTACAACGCGTGGTCCAACGAATGGGCATTGGTCGAAGTCGCCCATCCCGGAGACGGAGACTTTGGGCTGTTTCCAGGAGAGACGACTCTCTACAACGAGACCCCTCCCCTGACGGGGCCTTTGGCTCTCATGGATGTAGGGGCGGGAGCGACGCGCCACGCGACGGTGGAAATTGACTGGACGCATCGAGGGCTTCTTCGTCAAATCGC
Source organism: Polyangiaceae bacterium (assembly GCA_050300635.1). Lineage (GTDB taxonomy): Bacteria > Myxococcota_A > Polyangia > Polyangiales > Polyangiaceae > NIC37A-2. The sequence goes on along the minus strand of JBNKYC010000081.1, from coordinate 7,332 downwards.
TCAGAAGGACTTGCTCCACACCGACCTCTACATTTACGAGTCTGACGACCAGGGCAATCCGCTCCATCCGGATGACCCGCCCTTTATCGAACGACGAGGCTTCAGTCTGCGGGAGCTACATGGACTGACTCCCGATCCAGGGGGAGGTGGTAGCGTTACCTTGCAGCCGCAAGAAGGCGATTATGGAGCAAAGCTCCATATGACCGCGTGGGGATCTGTGCCACGGGGCCGTCAATTTAAGGCCTACTTCATCAATCGAGTGACCGGCTACATGGGCTCGGCGCGACTGGGTATGGTCAGTGGCACGACACCTTGCTTTGGCGACTTTGGATCAAGCGCAAGCGGCGACACCGCGCTGACTTCGATGGTCCCCTATTGTGATGACCTTCGCTCTGTCGGGGGAGTGGGGCTGGATGCAGGGAACGGCTACGTGCTGATGGGTCCGCCCAACTTGTACATTGACGCTTACCGCAAGCGGTTTGGTGGTGACGACGACGCCCAACTGGGCATTGAGGGCCAAGATGGTTACTTGAACAGTGTCCAACGCATTGGCTTCGAAGGCGCGGGTCTAACCAGTGATGAATACATCGTTCTGGAGACGACTTGGCTTGACGCGGATGGAACAGCTCTGCCCAGCAGCTTACCTGGGTTTAGCGGTCGTCTTGCTGTGTCCAAGGCCATCGGAGGAGCGGACGCCGCTTTGCAGGCCCACGAAGGGGGCGGTGCGTCTGAGGGACCTGTGTTTGGAGTGAGTCCTGGCAAAAATCGGATTGAGGTACTCGAACTTCCCGACCAAGCTGAGCATTACTACCTGCACGTAGGAGCGGTTCCGCCCGGCCGATGCGACCGTCCTCGCAATCCGCTCAACGGCACCGAACAGACCTTTCTTGGGCTCTCCTCGGTATGCACCAACTTTGGTGACACGGAGTTCGAGTCCACTCAGGGGGGAGCTCTTTCCCATCGCCCCTCGAATTACGTTCCGATCCAAGTTCCCATTTACGACGAGGCGACTACGCAGGCGGCGATGGCGATCCAGGCTCAGGATGCCAGGAACAAGGCCGTCGACTTTCCGGATGACCCTCCCCCCACCATTGGCGGATTTGCACCGATCTACCGCCATGTGTACCGCCCCGAGTTTCAGTTCACCACCTACGATCTCCGATTTAGCCAAGACACCGAAATACAAACGGTGACGGATTGGAGCGAGGTCAAAGGAAGCGCTGAGACCTACCTCGACTTCGCGGCCAGCTTGACTGGTCCGATGGATGGGGCGCTGACCACCTGGGGACAGCAAAAAGCTCTGCTCTGGGCGGTCGGCTATGGAGAAATCATAGCCGTTGCTGATGGCAGTCCGCAGCTGGCATGCCCAGAGGATATCGATCGTGAACTGTGTGCTTTCACCAACTTGGATTCCCTAGCCGCGATGACGCCGGGCAGCCAGGTCGGAATAGTTGAGGACATCGCGGCTCGGTTGACGCCTGAAGACTATCTAGCCCTTCAACTCTACGCGGCGGGGGATGCCGGAAATGTCCTATTTGATGCCAGTTTGGGCTACCCACTCGTCCAAGGCGAAGTGAAACCTATCGAGCTGGTGAGGTACCGTGACATGTCCCGCCCCGAGCGGGACTCGCGCACGGACAGCTACGAAGTCATTCCCATCACGGTCAATGGTACCGCGATGGTCGAAGGCGTGGTCCTTGAAAAGGACGATGGTGCCTGGCGCGAAGTTGGGAACCCCCTCTTCAAGCAATTTGTTGAGTCGACGACCAGCCAAACCCAGCACGCCTTGGTGATTGATTACGAGTCGATCGCTAGCCGGTTGCTTGGGTCAAGCTCGCAAGATTCTGCTGATGGACCGGAGCGAAAATTCAGAATCGAGCTCCGCTTCACGGACCTAGAGAATCTCAGCGATGATCTGGGTGCCTTCGGTGTGTCCCACATTATGCGTATCCCAGGTGAACTTCGTTTGGAGCGAGTGGGTGAGCCGATCGGTCAGGTTGTGCTTCACAACGTCAATCTAAATGACGGATCCCTCCGCTTACACCGCACGGACCTCGCGCTACCTGGGGCGGGTCCGAACCTGGAGTTTTCGCGTAGCTACTCCAATGTTCAGCAAGATAGTTCTGGTGTCATGGGTCCGGGGTGGAGTCACGGCCTGGACTACAGGCTCGTCCCCCTAGGAACGGTCGTGCTTCCCGAGGGTCAGGGAGTTCCGAACTGGGTGGCTGACATTACGTCGAGCGAGTCCAAAATCGTTCCTTTCGAGGAGATCACTGACGAATTAGTGAGTGACCAAGCGCGCGAACTGAAGAAAATCTCCGTCAACGGCACCGTCTTTGAGAAAGACGGCGATGACTGGAAGAGCGATCCGGGGCGCTTTGCGACCTTGAGATTCGAGGACAACCCATGCAGCAGTTTTGATGCCCGCATTCCGTCGTCGGCCGATCCACCCCAGATCGATGGCGCGGACTTGGGGTGTTTCGTTTTTACCGCGCGCGACGGAACTGAGTATTTTTACGACGAACCAGCTCCGGCCGTGTACCCCGAACCCTTCCAGTATTCGAGTCGCCTCGCGCTTAGTGTAGGAAGCAACCTCGTCTATCGGTCAGGCTTCGCCGATCTGGGGCTTCCTCCCCAAGAGACGCCACCCGAACCGGTTGAGGAGCGCGCATCGGAGCCTACAGCCGTTCGACTGATCCGAGACCGCTTTGATCTCGCCCTCGGCTTCACTTACGAGGAACCCGTTGATGGTCAAGAGTCCAAGACGCGCCGCTTGATCGAGGTCAAAGACTACGGGCCGAGCGCCGCCCGGTCTTGCACCCTCAAATATGACGATGCAGACAGTTCTTGTTCGGAGGAAGCGGACGGGCTTTTGACCGGAGTCGAGTGTCTCACCGGAGCCGACAGGATTCAGCTCGTTTTCTGTTACGACAAGCACGGCTATCTGCGTTCCGCGAAACGCGCGGATCTCAAAGAGACCTATGATTACGACCTCGAAGATTCGAGTTGTACGCCGGAAGAAGACCCTCCCGTCGACGATCCAGGACCTGGAGCAGATTCAGGGGATGGCTCAAGTGGTGATGATCAAGCGGTACCCTATCCCCCTTGGGATACCCAAGACGTGCTCCTCTATCAGGGCGAACCTTCCTGGCCGGGCGCCCCAGTGCCGGCGGAGGCCCCTGGCCCGTCGAAGGCAGCGTGCGCCTACAATTTGGTGCGCGTCACGGACGAAATCGGTAGTCACTTTGATATCGAATATGGAGGTACTGCGGATCTGGGCCTGGATGCTCTCAAGAGTCGGCAGTCTGAAGAGATCGTCGATACCTTTACCTATCCAGATAGCTCTCCGGGGAATGAATCAATCATTCGCTTCGGGTATGACGGGCTGCGTCGCACGGCGAGCTCAATGCGCGCCTCCGTGGGCTCGACCACCTACACGCTCAATGAGCGAGGCAATCCCGTTCGTATCGAGGAACCTCTTCGAACGACTGTCCAGGATTGGGAGACGTCCCCATCGAGCGATGATTTTGGGCTACTCTTGTCTACGACCGTCAGTGGGCAGGGTCGAAGCATCCAGACCAGCTACGAGTATGAGGCCGGAAACGTAACGAAGGAGACGACGACGGGCTTCGGTCTGGCCGGATCGGTGGTCATTGACACGGAGTGGGGGCCCTTCGACTTGATGACGAAACGCAGCGAGAGAAGAAGCGGAGTGCTCATTTCGTCCGAGTCCTGGCAATACACGAACGGTGCCCTGGACGGTCATACGGACGCAATTGGTCAGGTCTGGGATTATGATTCAGACGCTCATGGTCTCGTGACCCTAGAGACGGCCCCTTCGGGGGGGGCAACGAGTCCCGCGATAGAGACTCGGTACGCCTATGACGGTCACGGCAATCTCAAGTCCACGAACGTGGGGGGGAGCATCACACTGACTCCACGCAATGCGCGGGGTGAAATTGAATCGTTGACGGACCCCAACGGGAACCTCTGGTCTCATGACTATGACGCCAATGGGCGCCTAGTGAAGACGACGCTTCCAGCCGATCGGAACGGAACCGCGACTGACATCGAAGTCCACTACACGGGACGACGCAAGACTTACGAAATCGACCGGAACGGCCTGAGGTCAAATTACTCCAACTTTACCAAGCGACATCAGGCGCAGACGATCACCCTCGAGGATGACTCGGTCACCGTTGGTATCAAGCATCTGGTCTATGATGGCGCCGGGAACGTCACGAGCGAAACCGATTGGAAGCAGCTGGCGACCTCGCATCAGTACGACGCGTTAGACAGGCGTACTCAAACCACGAACCGTGTCGGCGATGTCATGACCTATGACGACATCGACATTCTTGGCAACGCATGGACGGTCACCGACTACGCAGGCGAGATCACGAAGCTCAGCTATGACGCTCTGGGGCGAGTCCTCACCAGCTCCAGACAAGGGTGTGGAAGTCGGGGGGACCCGTGCGGCACGGTCACGATGACCTACGACCAGGCAGGTTCGGGACCCACCGGATATCGCATCACCAATAACGATGAGAAGAACGTCGATGTCGTCACGGACTACGATGGCTTGGGCCGGGCCCTCTCCGTTACCCGGGGTAGAGTCGTCAACCAGTGGCAGTACGATCCCCACGGCCGCGTCCTTCGCGCCGAGGATGCCGAGGGCTTGTGCGTTCACAACCGATACAACAACCGAGGCTTCCTCGTTGCCTCCCTGATGGACGGCGGGTGCGATGGTCAGGGCTATCTCTCTACTTATACGCATGACCAGAACGGCAACATCATTGAGGAGTCGAGCTGGCCGAACGACACTGCCGGCACGAGCGGCATTGGGGATGGAGTCGGTCAGGGGCCGACGGCTACAACTCTCCGAACCTACGACGGGTTGAATCGGGTGAAGACGGAGCAAGCTCCGTCCGTGAGTCCCGAACATCAGCCGACGGCGTCCGTGACGGCCGAGTCACGCTACGACGGCCTGAACAACCTCATCTACAGCCGGGATACGGCGGGCCGTGTGCGCACGTGGCAACGAGATCGGCGAGGCTTGGTTCGGGTCTACAAGGACGCGGTCGCCAACAGCGCCACTCCGCTGAGCTATGCGAGTTGCAGTCTCGACGCGGCTCCGGCTGGAATTGATACGAGTCGAGCCACTCTTTGTTATGAGAGCTATGACGAGAACGGCAATCTGACTTCAGTGACGAATGCTCGTGGCGTACGCACGACTACGACATTCGACGCCGAAGGCAGGCCTCTCGTTACGACGGAGGCTGCCGGTTCCCCGGTTCAAAGGACGACCGAAGTGCTGAGCTATTCGGGAGTCGGTAATCCCGAGCAAGTCGTCGAAAATGGGGTGACTCACACTTACACGTACAACTCTCGCCATCAGGTGTACCAACATCAGGTGAGTCCCCTCTTTGGCGGCGACAATCTGGAGACGACCACGACCTATGATGCGTTGGGCTTGGTGCGGAGCGAAACCGTCAGCAACGGTTCTGAGACCTTCATCCGAACCTATCAGCTCGATGCCAACAACCACATCGATAAGGTCTACTACCCTGACATCAATACACTCGAGGAAGACCCCGAGTACGATCGAGTTGGCAACCTTATCAGCTCCGTTTCAAAGACGGGGGCCACGACGAGCTATTCATTGGACGGTTACCATCGGGTGTATGAAACCTTCCTCGAAGGTCCTGACCAGCCTTTGCTCCGTACTTCGCATGTCGATCTCAATGCTGCGGGTAATCCGACGCGACAGCTGGATGCGGAAGGATATGAATCGCGCTTTGAGTACGACGAGATCGGTCGACCCACGCGGACGATTCTGCCGCTCGTAGCAGGCGAGACTGCAGAGGAAGGGTCCGAAGTCCGCAAGTACACACCATCCGGGGCAGTGCTCAGCGTGACCGCCCCGCGTAGAAACGATGAGTCGAACTATATCACGAGCTACGTCTATGACGCAGAAGATCGCGTTCTACAGCAGACGACGGCGGGGGAGACGACCAGCTACGAATACGACGTGGTAGGCAATCAAATAGCGGTCACCACCCCGCGCTTTGTTGGCACGGGCAAGAAGTCGACGATGAGCTACGACGCGCTCAATCGATTGCACACGGTCACGGATCTGGCCAACAACCTGAGTACCTACGAGTACGATGTACGTGACAATCTGACCAGTCAAACCATCGCTCCGCAAGATGGGCTCAACGTGGTCACGGAGTACCAGTACGATGGCCTCAATCGCCAGCGGCGCATGGTTGAGTACGTGGATGGGCAAAGCAAAACCACCCGCTACGACAACATGCATCTCGTGGGGGGCGCCAAGACCCTCGTGGATGCCAACGGTCGATCACTCAGCTACGACTACGACCACTACGGTCGTCGGACCTTGGCCACTTATCCCGATACCAACACCGGGTTCAATGAAACGGCCTCGATCACTTGGGTTTACGATGACATCGCAGCCCGCACGACAGTGACGGAGAGCAAAGCTCAAGGTAATGACCAGACCGTCGTCAACAGCTCGCCAACTTGGGGTTATCCGGTCAGCGTCACGCAGCGCGGACTCACCGTGGGCTACAGCTACGATCAGAACGGCAATCGCGTGCAGGTCGACAGCCCCGCAGGTGAGACCAACTACACTTTCGATGCTCGGAATCGTCTGGAGACGGCTCAGGCGGATCTCGACAGCGTCACGCGGTACACCTACTTCCCCGATGGACGCCCGGAGACGGTGACCTATCCGCATGACGAGACCGGCACCTTCGTTTACAACGACGAACGACGCGTCGAGAGCATCACCTATACCAATACCGACGGCGCGATCTCGGTCGCCTACATGTACGACCAGAACGGCAATCGCCTGTTGCAGAGCGAGTCAGGACCTACCTGGAACGACCTAACCAGCTACGATTACGACGATCTTGACCGCTTGCGGGAGTACACGATGGGGGAGGGAAGTGCTTCTCCCACGACGACGAGCTATCAATTCGCCGGATTCAATCGAGCGACGGAGACCGTCGTCGATACGGTCAATGGCTCGGCGTCTCAGGTCTCCTACAAGACCTATGACTACGATTCGGCCAATCGCCTCAAGGACGTCGTCGAGTCAGTGCAAGCCGGCGGGTACGCTGTGGCATACGACTACGACGACAACGGCAACACCGTGTCCAAGGTCAAGGCGCACGGGATTATGACCCGAGTATTGGTAGGTGGACGGCCAAGGACCCCATCTTGTTTGCGGGCGGGCAGACCAATCTTTATGTGTATGTGGGGAATGACCCGGTGAACTTTGTGGATCCGGAGGGGCGGTTTGGCCTT
>JBNKYC010000080.1:0-59103 GCA_050300635.1 Polyangiaceae bacterium | reverse complement strand
AGATGGTCATGCCCGGCGACAACGTTACGATGACGATCGAGCTGATCACTCCGGTGGCACTCGAAGAGCAGATGCGTTTCGCTATCCGCGAAGGTGGCCGTACCGTCGGCGCCGGCGTGGTTTCCGAGATCATCGAGTAAGAAGCGAATGCGGCCCGAAAATGGCCGCATTTCTTCTAGGGAATTTGGAGCAAGTTCAAGTGGCCAAGGTGAAGGGAAGATCAAGCAGAGTTCCTGTCGCCTTGAGCTGCACCGAGTGCGGAAGTCGCAACTACAAGACAACCAAATCGGCAACGGCTCAAGAACAAATCACCCTCAAGAAGTTTTGCCGCATGTGTGACCGACACACTGTTCATATCGACAGTAAATAAGAAGCACATCGGACAAAAAGCGGAAATTCCGCAAAAATAACGACTAAGCCTGCAAGCCAAATTGGTGAGCAGGCTTTGTCGCCCGGGAAACCGGATACCTGCACAGGGGTATAGCTCAGTTGGTAGAGCAGCGGATTCCAAATCCGCAGGTCGGGAGTTCGAGCCTCTCTGCCCCTGCCCCCCACCTCACTTAGGCCAAGAAATGTCATCGGACGCAGAAGACCCAAAGACGGAGCAAACTGAAGCTCACGACGCGGAGAGTAGTGCTGAGGACTCTACGATCGAGGGCGATCAAGCGTCTGATGCTATCGAAGCGCTGGCTTCAGGTGAGGAAGCCGTAGATCCGGCTGAAGAAGATCCGATCGCTGGTCAAGTAGGCGTCGAAAAATACGTCCACGCTGCATTCTTTGCGGCCGGCATCTTGGCAGCTTTTCTAGGTGGAAAGATTCTACTTTCCGTTTGGAACAATCTGGCAGAGTGGCCAGAAGCCGTTCGTTCGCTCCCCTTCCTCATCGAGTACACGGAGGAAGAGAGAGCTACCTGGACGCTGATCATCGGTGCAGTTCTGGGCGTTTTCCTTATTTTGCGCTACTACCGCCGACCCTCCGTGAGAACCTGGGCGACTTCGGTTGCTGGCGAACTCGCTCGGGTAACTTGGCCAACCAAAGACACAGTGACTAACGGAACAATCGTGGTTCTCGTCGCTGGAGCAATTGCGACTCTTTACATCGCACTGCTCGATCGTCTGTGGGGCTACCTGACGAACTTGGTTTACGGAGCATAACTCGAGAAGCATCGATGACTGCGGAAGAAGTGATGAGCGAAACTGCACAACAAGAGCCTGAGCGTACGATGAAATGGTACGTGGCGACCACCTACTCTAATTATGAGAACAAGGTGAAGGCAGCGCTGCAGGATCGAATTCGTCAGTACAAGATGGAGGACCGCTTTGGCGAGATCCTCATCCCTACCGAGCAGATCACCGAAACGCTCAAAAGCGGCAAGCAGCGTGTCCGCAGCCGCACCACCTTTCCCGGCTACATCTTCGTCCAGATGTTCATGGGTGAGGAAGCTTGGCACTTGGTCAAGGATACCCCCAAGGTAACTGGCTTCATCGGTAACAATCGTCCTCAGGAAGTTCAGCCTCCCAGCATCGATGGACTGCGCAAGGGCATTACTGAGGGCGCGACCAAGCCCAAACCCAAGTACGAATTCCACGAAGGCGATGAAGTTCGCGTTGTCGTGGGTGCGTTCGCCAACTTCTCGGGCATTGTCCAAGAGGTGAACGCCGATAAACAAAAGCTCAAAGTTAAGGTGAGCATTTTCGGGCGGGATACGCCTGTTGAACTCAGCTTCTCCGATGTGGAGAAGCGCTAATAGCGAGAACTCTCATGGCTGCCTCAAAGAAAAAGGTTTCAGGTTACATCAAACTGCAGATCCCCGCGGGGAAGGCAAACCCCGCACCGCCGATCGGTCCCGCTCTGGGTCAGCACGGCGTCAACATCATGGGGTTCTGCAAAGAATTCAATGCCAAGACGCAGAAGCTCGGCGAAACGATCGTGCCCGTGATCATCACGGTCTACGCGGATCGCTCCTTCAGCTTCATCATGAAGTCGGCGCCTGCCAGCGTTTTGATCAAGCAGGCTCTGAAGATCAAGTCTGGCTCCCCTGAACCTAACAAGAACAAGGTGGGCACCCTGACGATGGACCAGGTCAAAGAGATCGCTCAGACCAAGTTCAACGACATGAACGCCAACGATATCGATGCAGCGGCTCGATCGATTGCTGGTACCGCTCGCAGTATGGGCGTGAACGTCGCCTCCTGAGGCGCGAACACTCCCTCGACCTAGGGAAGCCCTCTGCGTTTTCCCTTTTCATAAGTTACTGGTTCGGCCTGTTGGCCTCGCTACGAAGTCATCTCGGTACGATACCAGGAGTCAAAAAAGACGAACCTCATGCCTAAAAAAATAGCAAAGAAGAGAGCGGAAGCTCTCGCCGGCTTTGAGCGTCAAAAGCTTTATCCAGTGGATGAAGCTGTTGGTGTCGTTCAGAAGTTGGCCTACGCAAAGTTCGACGAAAGCGTCGACATCGCGGTGCGCTTAGGAGTCAATCCGAAGCACGCCGATCAGATGGTGCGTGGTGCGGTCGTGTTGCCTCATGGCACTGGTAAATCCGTACGCGTTGCTGTCTTTGCACGAGGCGACAAGGAGAAGGAGGCCCGCGATGCTGGTGCCGATTTCGCTGGCGCCGATGACCTGGTTGCGCAAGTTCAGGGCGGAATGCTCGACTTTGACCGCGTAATCGCTACCCCCGATATGATGGGTGCCGTAGGTAAGTTGGGTCGCGTTCTTGGTCCCCGAGGCCTCATGCCGAACCCCAAAGTGGGCAGCGTGACCATGAACGTTTCTCAAGCTGTGGCCGAAGCTAAGGCGGGTAAAGTGGAGTACCGAGTCGACAAGGCTGGTGTGGTCCACGCTCGTATTGGTCAGAAGTCCTTCGACTTGGCCAAGCTGTCGGAGAACGTGCGAGCCATGGTTCAAGAGCTGATCGCCAAGAAGCCTGCGACCGCCAAAGGCGTCTACGTACGTAGTGTGACCGTTTCGAGCACGATGGGCCCCGGTGTCCGCGTGGATACCTCGAGCGTGACTTCTGCGTCTGAGGAGGAAAGCTGATGCTACGTTCTGAAAAAGAAACAGCGATTGCCAATATTCGCGAAGGCTTCAGCTCGATGTCCTCGGCTGTCTTCGTTGACTACGCCGGCCTCACTGTTGAGCAAGTTACGGATCTTCGAAACAAATTCCGTGAGCGTGGTGTTACCTACCGCGTCTTCAAGAACACGCTGATCAAGAAGGCTCTTTCTGACGAGAGCTACATTGATTCTTTGGCGGATCAGGCCCTCAAGGGCATGACTGGTGTTGCTCTCAGCTACGAGGAACCCAGTGCCGCTGCGCGTATCTTGAAGGACTTTGTCAAGACGAACGACAAGTTGCAGATCAAAGCCGGTCTCATGGACGGTGCTGTGCTCGACGCGAAAGCTGTCGAAACTCAGCTCGCCACCCTGCCCAGCAAAGACGAGGCGCGCGCTCAATTGCTCGCTCAACTCAATGCACCTGCCCAGACGCTCGTCCGGTTGCTCAACGCTCCCGCACAAAACTTCGCGCTTCTTCTGGAGGCGAAGCGGAGCAAGGACGAAGGCTGAGCCTCGTTTTCGCTTCCAATCCCAAACCCAAAATAAACTTTATTCGTTGTTACTCGTACCCCTTTGGTCTTCTCAAACTGCAGACCGATGGAGTGACACCGAAGTCAATCTGAACCATCTAAAATAAATACGAACGTCATTGACCGCTGTTGGGCTTGTCCCAGGGCGGCAGTTCAAGGAGCAAATTCAAAATGGCTGACATTAGTAAAGAGCAGGTCGTTGATTACCTGTCCAACCTTCCCGTGATCCAGATCGCTGAGCTCGTCAAAGAGCTCGAGGACAAGTGGGGCGTAAGCGCCGCACCTGTCGCTGTTGCTGGTGCCGCAGCACCTGCAGCTGCCGCTGAAGCTGCTGAGGAGAAGACCGAGTTTGACGTCGTTCTCGCCGAAGCTGGCGCTAAGAAGATCAACGTGATCAAGGTTGTTCGCGAGATCACCGGTCTCGGTCTCAAGGAGGCAAAGGACCTCGTTGAGGGTGCACCCAAGACCGTTAAGGAAGGCGCTTCTAAGGAAGAGTCTGCCGACATCAAGAAGAAGCTCGAAGAAGCTGGGGCTAAGGTCGAGGTTAAGTAACTCGATTTTGGCTCATCAGTTGACTTCGAAGACCGCGCTGGCCCCGTCTTCCCCTGGACGGGGCCCGGCGCAGGTATGCAATCGTGAGGGGATTGCCTCGCGGGGCGGTTGAGCTCGTTAATTGGGCTCATAACCGTGCCCGCTAGGTGTGTTTGGAGAATCCGAAAATGGCGTCCAAGGTCCAGTCAAATTTTCGACATCGAACTAACTTGGGGAACGTAAAGTCTATCGTAGACGTTCCCAACCTTATTGGCATCCAGAAGCGGAGCTACGATAAGTTCCTGCAGTCCGACATCGATCCGAAGGAGCGACAGGACATTGGGCTTGAGGGTGTCTTTAAGAGTGTCTTCCCCATCAAGGACTTCGACGGAACGAGCGAGCTCGTTTACGTGGGGTACAGCTTGGAGAGGCCCAAGTACGATGTAGACGAGTGTCGCCAGAGAGGGATGACATTTGCCGCCCCGATCAAAGTGACCACTCAGCTCATGGTCTACGATGTCCGCGAAGGTGGCGAGAAGATCGTACGCGACATCAAGGAGCAGGAAGTCTACTTCGGCGAAATCCCCCTGATGACCGAGACCGGTACCTTTATCATTAATGGTACCGAGCGTGTGGTCGTTTCTCAGTTGCACCGAAGTCCGGGCGTCTTCTTTGATCACGACAAAGGAAAGACCCACTCTTCCGGCAAACTCCTCTATTCTGCCCGCGTTATTCCGTACAGCGGTTCGTGGTTGGACTTCGAGTTTGATCACAAAGATATCATCTATGTGCGCATCGACCGCCGTCGCAAGATGCACGCCACGGTTCTGTTGCGGGCTTTGGGCCATTCGGCTCAAGACTTGCTCAAGTACTTCTACAATACCGAGACGATCACCTTGGGCGAGGGCGAGCTCGCTGAGCGCAGCATCGAGTATGATCTGCTCTTGGGTCAGCGTGCGACCCGCGACATCACGATTGATGATCGCGTACTGGTGCGTCGTAATACCAAGTTCACTCGCGCCACGATTCGTAAGCTGAAGGAATCGGGCGTCGAGAGCCTGCCGATGGAGGTTGAAGACCTCATTGGCAAAGTTTGTGCGGAAGATGTCGTCGACCGCGAAACGGGCGAAGTCCTCATGGAGTGCAATGAGGAAGTCACCGAGCTCGCTATCGAGCGTCTCCGTGAGGCAGGCGTCAACCAATTCAAGGTCCTTTTCATCGACGGTCTCAATGTCGGCTCCTATCTCCGCGACACTTTGATTGCGGACAAGACCGAGACGACCGAAGACGCCATCATGGAGGTCTACCGTCGGCTACGTCCGGGTGATCCACCTACGCTTGAGACGGCGAAACTCCTGTTCAACAATCTTTTCTTCAACCCCGAGCGCTACGATCTCAGCGCCGTGGGTCGCCTGAAGCTGAACTACAAGTTCTATCGCGACTTGCCGGAAGAAGATCGTCCCACCCTCGAACAGCGTATTCTGACCGAGCGTGATATCTTTGAGACCGTCCGTCACCTTATCGAGCTGAAGAACGGTCGCGGTAGTGTTGACGACATTGACCACCTGGGTAACCGCCGTGTCCGTGCGGTGGGCGAGCTCATGGAAAACCAGTACCGCATCGGTCTGGTCCGTATGGCTCGCGCCATCAAAGAGCGCATGAGCGTCTCTCAAGAGATCGATACCCTCATGCCCCATGACTTGATCAACGCCAAGCCAGTGGGCGCGGTGGTCAAGGAGTACTTCGGTTCGTCCCAGCTGTCTCAGTTCATGGACCAGACCAACCCCTTGAGCGAAGTGACGCACAAGCGTCGTCTTTCTGCTCTCGGACCTGGCGGTCTGACTCGTGAGCGTGCCGGCTTTGAGGTGCGTGACGTTCACGCCACTCACTACGGTCGTATCTGTCCGATCGAGACTCCTGAAGGTCCGAACATTGGTCTAATCGCGTCTCTTTCGACTTACGCTCGCGTCAATGAGTACGGCTTCGTAGAGACTCCCTACCGCTTCGTAAGCGAGGGTAAGGTCAGCAATCGCATCGAGTGGTTCAGTGCCCTCGAAGAGGAAGGCAAGTTCATTGCTCAGGCCTCCGCGTCTCTAGAAGAGGACGGCGCCTTCACTGATTCAGTCGTCTCTTCTCGTCTCAACGGTGACTTCCGGATGACGATGGCCGAGCAGATTGAGCTGCAGGACATCGCTCCGAATCAGATGGTTTCGGTAGCCGCGGCGCTCGTGCCCTTCTTGGAGCACGACGATGCTAACCGCGCTCTCATGGGTGCGAACATGCAGCGCCAGGCTGTTCCGACGCTCCGCAGCGAGGCCCCCTTCGTGGGCACCGGGATGGAGCGCAATGTGGCTATCGACTCGGGTGTTTGTGCCGTGGCACGGCGCGAGGGCATCATCGAGAGCGTCGACGCGGAGCGTGTCGTGGTTCGCCCGACGGGTGATGATGGAAGCGGGGTTCCCGATATCCATCACTTGACGAAGTACCAGCGCAGTAACCAGAGCACCTGCTACACGCAAAAGCCTTCGGTTCGTCCTGGTGAAGTGGTCAAGCCGGGTGACGTGTTGGCGGATGGTCCTGCTGTGGATTGCGGCGAGCTGGCCCTGGGTCAAAACGTGCTCGTCGCCTTCATGCCTTGGCAGGGGTACAACTTCGAAGACTCGATTCTCATCAGCGAGCGCATCGTCAAAGAGGACGTCTACACTTCGGTGCACATCGAGGAGTTCGAGTGCGTTGCTCGCGATACCAAGCTGGGCAAGGAAGAAATCACCAAGGATATTCCTAACGTCGGTGAAGAGGCTCTCAAGGACCTCGACGATGCGGGCGTGGTGCGCATCGGTGCCGAGGTCAATCCTGGCGATATTCTTGTCGGCAAGATCACGCCCAAGGGCGAGACGCAGCTTTCACCAGAAGAGAAGCTCTTGCGTGCCATCTTCGGTGAAAAGGCTGGGGATGTACGGGACAGTTCGCTCAAGGTACCCCCTGGCGTCGGTGGTATTGTCATCGACGCACGGATCTTCTCGCGCAAAGGCACGGAAAAGGACTCACGCGCTCAGGCGATTGAGGACGAAGAGCGCGCTAAGCTCGAAAGGACCCGCGACGAAGAGGTTAAGGTTATCCGTGACAGCTTCTACCACCGCTTGCGTCGTGTACTGATTGGCAAGAGCACTACAGGTAAGCTGGTCAACGACAGCGGCGTGACACTGCTCGAGTCGGGCACCACCCTCACGGACGAAGCTCTGCTTGCTGTTCCCCGTAAGTACTACGGTGAAATCGCAGTGGACTCGGACAGTGACAAGGTTGCTCAGCTGCTGCACGATCTCGAAGAAGTCATTCGCACCCGCGAAGAGCACTTCCGCGATAAGATCGAGCGCCTCAGCCGCGGTGATGAACTGCCCCCTGGCGTGATCAAGATGGTGAAGGTCTACATCGCCATCAAACGTAAGCTGCAGATCGGCGATAAGATGGCCGGTCGTCACGGTAACAAGGGTGTGGTGAGTCGACTTCTTCCTGAAGAAGACATGCCGTACCTGGCCGACGGTACGCCGGTCGATATCGTACTCAACCCTCTGGGTGTGCCTTCACGTATGAACGTGGGGCAGATTCTGGAAACGCACCTAGGTTTGGCTGCTCGTCAGCTGGGCCAGCGCATTGGTCAGGCAATCGATGCTGGTTGGGGCGCACAGAAGGTACGTGAGCGTATCTTGAAGGCTTATGAACCGGATGCGAACTTTAGCGAGTTCGTACGTGGCTTGGCCGATGACGAGGTGATGGCTCTCGCCAAGAAGCTGCGTCGCGGTGTCTTCTTCGGCACGCCGGTGTTCGACGGTGCTGAGGAGTTGCAGATCAAAGATGCTCTCGAAGCCGCGAACCTGTCTCGTTCGGGTCAGCAGATCGTCTTTGACGGACGAACCGGTGAACCTTTCGACAACGAGGTGACGGTGGGCGTGATGTACATGCTCAAGTTGCACCACTTGGTCGATGACAAGATTCACGCACGTTCTATCGGACCTTACTCCTTGGTCACGCAGCAGCCGCTGGGTGGTAAGGCGCAGTTCGGTGGTCAGCGTCTGGGTGAAATGGAAGTCTGGGCTATGGAAGCCTATGGCGCCGCTCACGCTCTGCAGGAGTTCTTGACCGTTAAGTCCGATGACGTACAGGGTCGTACCCGCATGTACGAATCGATCGTCAAGGGTGAGTACACGCTCGAAGCGGGTCTTCCCGAGAGCTTCAACGTTCTCCTCAAAGAGCTGCAGTCTCTGTGCCTCAACGTCGAGCTCGTCGAAGGGTCCGGCATGGCGCCGGTCGCCGCAGAGGATTGATGAAGTAGGGACGGTCCTTGTGTTTGGATCGTCCCTTACCTCGTCTCCCATCCAAAAGTTTTCTTACTGTTAGCTAAATCCCGCGCAAACAACGGAGCCCAGATCATGCGTGACATTTTTTCGTTTTTTGAAAAACCCAAGGATCCACTCTCCTTTTCATCGATCAGAATCTCGCTAGCGAGCCCTGAAAAGATTCGGGAGTGGTCCCACGGTGAAGTCAGAAAGCCGGAGACCATCAACTACCGTACCTTCAAGCCTGAGCGAGAAGGTCTTTTCTGCGCCAAGATCTTTGGCCCCGTGAAGGATTACGAGTGCATCTGCGGCAAGTACAAGCGCATGAAGCACCGCGGCATCGTATGCGAAAAATGCGGCGTCGAGGTGATCCAGTCCAAGGTACGTCGTGAGCGTCTAGGTCATATCAACCTGGCTTCACCCGTGGCTCATATCTGGTTCCTTAAGAGCTTGCCGAGCCGCATCGGCAACATCTTGGATATCACCCTCAAGGATCTTGAGAAGGTTCTTTACTGCGAAGCGTACATCGTGACCGACGCAGGCGAGACCGCTCTCGAAGTTGGTGAAGTTCTCACCGAGGAGCGCTTCGCGCAGCTGCTCGACGAGTACGGAGACGACAAATTCGAGGCTCAGATGGGTGGTGACGCCATCGTAGAGATGTTGCGTCAGGTGGATGTTCACGGTCTGAGCGAGTCTCTGCGTGTGGATCTGGACGGCGCCACGAGCGAGGCAAAGAAGAAGAAGCTCGCCAAGAGACTTAAGGTCGTTGAGGCGTTCCGTGGGAGCGGGAACCGCCCTGAGTGGATGATGCTGCACGTGATTCCGGTTCTTCCACCAGATCTGCGTCCGCTCGTTCCTCTCGATGGTGGCCGGTTTGCTACCTCGGACTTGAACGATCTCTATCGTCGCGTCATCAACCGCAACAACCGTCTGCGTCGTCTTCTGGAGCTCAACGCGCCTGAGATTATCATTCGCAATGAGCGCCGCATGCTGCAAGAGTCGGTCGACGCACTCTTCGACAACGGTCGTCGCGGTAAGACCATCACCGGTCCAAACAAGCGTCCGCTGAAGTCGCTCTCTGATATGCTCAAGGGCAAGCAGGGTCGCTTCCGTCAGAACCTTCTCGGCAAGCGCGTCGACTACTCGGGTCGTTCGGTCATCGTGGTTGGTCCGACGCTCAAGCTGCATCAGTGCGGTCTTCCCAAGAAGATGGCCCTCGAGCTCTTCAAGCCGTTCATTTACAACAAGCTCGAAGAGCGAGGTTTCGTCAACACCATCAAGTCTGCAAAGAAGATGGTAGAGAAGGAACGCCCTGAAGTTTGGGATATCCTCGACGAGGTGATCAGTGAGCACCCCGTGATGCTCAACCGCGCCCCGACGCTCCACCGTCTTGGTATTCAGGCGTTCGAGCCGGTCCTCATCGAAGGTAAGGCAATTCAGCTGCATCCGCTGGTGTGCGTGGCGTTCAACGCGGACTTCGACGGTGACCAGATGGCCGTTCACGTGCCGCTTTCGATCGAAGCGCAGATGGAAGCCCGCGTGCTCATGATGAGCACGAACAACATTCTGTCTCCGGCGAGCGGCAAGCCGATCATTAACCCGACGCAGGACATCGTTCTTGGTCTGTACTACGCGACGCGCGAAAAGAAGTTCGCCAAGGGCTGTTTCCGCGAGAACCTTGGTCTCAAAGACAACAAACTAAGCGGCTACCTGCGCGGCGTTTACTCCTCACCCGAGGAAGTTCGCGTGGCCTATGACGCCGGTGATGTCGAGCTTCATGCGGGTATCAAAGTTCGTCTGCTCGAAAAGGACGAAAACGGCAACGAGGTGCTCAATACGGTGACGACCACGGTCGGCCGCATCCTGATCAGCGAAGTGCTGCCTCCCGGGGTTCCTTTCGACTACGTGAACAAGGTGCTCGATAAGAAGGCTCTTAGTGCCCTGATCGACATCTGCTACCGCATCAACAAGAACAAGGAAACGGTACTGCTTGCGGACCGTTTGCGTAACCTCGGTTACCACTTCTCGACCCGCGCAGGCGCCAGCGTTTGCATGGACAACATGGTTATCCCCGACGCCAAGAAGGTGCTCGTGGATGCGGCACAGGCTGAGGTGGAGCGCGTACTTGAGCAGTATCAGGAAGGTCTGATTACCTCGGGCGAGCGCTACAACAAGGTGGTCGACATCTGGGCGGGCGTTGCCGACAAGGTGACCGAAGAAATGATGAACGGCATCGGCAAGGAAATCGTTGTCGATCCGGAAACGGGCGACTCCTCGGAAGAGGCGAGCTTCAACCCGGTCTTCATCATGGCCGACTCGGGTGCTCGTGGTTCGACCCAGCAGATGCGTCAGCTTGCGGCTATGCGTGGTTTGATGGCGAAGCCGTCTGGCGAAATCATCGAGACGCCTATTATCGCGAACTTCCGCGAAGGTCTCTCGGTGCTCCAGTACTTCACTTCGACGCACGGCGCTCGAAAGGGTCTGGCGGATACGGCTCTGAAGACGGCGAACTCGGGATACCTGACCCGTCGTCTCGTGGACGTCTCTCAAGACTGCGTCATCTCAAGTTACGACTGCGGTACCTTCGACGGTATTCGTGTGGCCAAGCTAGAAGAGGGTGGCGAAGTCATTCAGCCGCTTTCGGACCGTATCCTGGGTCGCGTGACACTCGAAGACGTGATCGATCCTCTCACGGGTGACGTTGTGGCTCCGGCGAACAGCGTCTTGGATGAGGCTGGCGTTCGTAACATCGAAAATGCCGGTATCGAAGAAATCGTCATTCGCTCGGTACTCACCTGCCAGGCAACTCGTGGCGTTTGCGCCATGTGTTACGGCCGTGACTTGGCGCGCGGTTATCGCGTCAACGTTGGCGAGGCTGTCGGCATCATCGCTGCACAGTCTATCGGTGAGCCGGGTACTCAGCTCACGATGCGTACCTTCCACATCGGTGGTGCGGCATCACGCGGTAAGATTGAGGCGAACAAGCTTGAGCTTCGTTACGAGGGTACTGTGAGCATTCGCAGCGCCAACCTCGTGACCCGAAGCGACAACAGCACGGTGATCATGAACCGTCACGGCGAGATCGTGGTGGTCGACGACACCGGTCGCGAGCGTGAACACCATCGTTTGCTCTACGGTGCAGTTCTTAAGGTGAAGGACGGAGACCGTGTCGAAGCGGGTCAGTCTGTTGCCGAGTGGGACCAGTTTGCTCAGCCGATCCTCACGGAGGTAGGCGGCATCATCAAGTATGGTGACCTGGTTGAAGGCGTGACCGTGGTCGAGAAGGTGGATGAAGTCACTGGTCTCAGCCGCAAGATCGTCATCGAATCCCGCGCTGCGGATCTTCGTCCTCGCATCACCATCGCGGATCCCGAAACGGGCGAGCCTGTGAAGCTCCCGGGTTCGGGTCTCGATGCTCGTTATCTGCTTCCTGTGGGTGCGAACATCGTGGCTGGTGAGGATGAGGCCATCACTCCTGGTGAAGAGCTGGCTCGTATGCCGCGCGAAACCACGAAGGTTCAGGATATTACCGGTGGTTTGCCGCGTGTGGCTGAGCTCTTCGAGGCGCGTCGTCCCAAGGACCACGCGATCATCGCGGAAATCGACGGTGTGGTCGACTTCGGTAAAGACACCAAGGGCAAGCGCAAGGTGACAGTTACCCCGCTCAGCTTGGAGGGTAACTTGCTGACCGATCAGACACGTGAGTACTTGATCCCCAAGGGTAAGCACATCCAGGTGCAGCCTGGTGATCACGTGCGTGCGGGTGATCCGCTCCAGGACGGTCCTGCAAACCCCCACGACATCTTGCGTGTGAAGGGCGAAAAGGAGCTCGCTGCTTGGTTGGTGAACGAAATCCAGCAGGTTTATCGCCTGCAGGGTGTGACCATCAACGACAAACACATCGAGACCATCGTGCGTCAGATGTTGCGTCGGGTGCGCATCAAACATCGTGGAGACACCAACTTCCTGCCCGACGAACAGGTCGAGAAGTACGTATTCGAGGCAGAAAACCAGCGCGTGCTCGCACGTGGTGGTCGACCAGCGGTGGCCGAAGCGATGTTGCTCGGTATCACCAAGGCGTCTCTGTCTACCGAGTCATTCATCAGCGCTTCGTCCTTCCAGGAAACCACCAAGGTTCTCACCGAGGCGGCGATCAACGGAAAGACGGACGACTTGGCGGGCATCAAGGAGAACGTCATCATGGGTCGCTTGATCCCTGCTGGTACCGGTCTCCCCGCCTACAAGCGTCTGCGCCTCGTGACCGAGGACGGCGAGCGGTTCCACCCACCCGCCCTCCAACGACCGGTTCCCGTTCAACAGTTTGCCGAAGAGGCCTAAAGGCCTCGTAGGCAAGCCAGAAGGCACAGAGCGGAGGGAAGCGTAAGTTTCCCGAGCAAACCGCCTAAAAAACTCCCGCCTCCTTCTCGGAAGCGGGAGTTTTTTATCGTGCTCTCGCTCACTCCGGGTAGGGGCCTCGCTCCCGAGCAAAGCTGCTTCATCCCTTCAGTTTCGGCATGTTGCTTGCGTAGATCTTCTGTCATGAGCTCTCCTGTTCGTCTTCTGTGCCTATGGGTTTGATCGCTGTACCAACGACGATTCGCGTTGTCGTTATCCGCCTGTGGGGGGCGCTCCGCTGAGTTGTGGGGGCAACGACAACACGACGTCCGACAGCGAACGGAGCTGACTGCATGCACGAGGGATGATGATTGCCGCTTGCGAAATGGTGCGGGTTGTTCGGACCGCACGGGCGGTGGGGGGCTGCACAGACCTTTCGGTCTTGGCTCTGAAAGTTCACGGCCCCCCAATCCCAAAAGTCTAAGCCTTGTGTATGCTCCGCCCTACAGGGCATGAGTATCTTCACAGACAAAACGGTATTGGTGACGGGGGCTTCTTCTGGGCTTGGCGTCGAGTTTGCTCGCCAGACGGCGCACGAGGGAGCGCGTCTGGTGTTGGTGGCTCGCTCCCTAGATAAATTGCAGACCTTGGCGGCCGAGCTACGTCAGCTGAGCAATCACGACCCGGTGGTCATCGAATGTGATCTGAGTCGGCCCGGAAGCGCTGAGCAGCTGTGCGCTCGACTCACGGAGCTCGAACTCGGAGTTGACCACTTGATCAACAACGCAGGAGTGGGACGAGCAGCACCAGTGGCCAGCGACGACCCGGCGCGGCTTTCGAGTTTGCTTGAACTCAATTGCGTGACCCTCACCGATTTGACGACGCGGCTTTTGCCGCACATGGTGGCTCAGGGTCAGGGGGGCGTGCTCCAGGTAGCTTCAGTGGTGGCTTCGAGTCCGTCTCCTTTCATGGCCGTCTATGCTGCCAGCAAGTCCTACGTGAAAAGTTTCACTCAGGCTCTTGCATACGAGCTCAAGGGGACCGGTGTACGTGTGACCGCTTTGTGCCCGGGTCATGTACAGACCGGCTTTCAAAAGGCAGCTGGTTTCGCTGAGGGCGCGATGACCGTGCCAGGCGAGTTGAGTGCCGAAGTGACGGTGCGAGCCGGTCTCACAGCTTACGCTGCAGGTAAGACGGTTTGCATCCCAGGCCTGCTGAATCGATTGGCTGCTTTCTTCATGGGTCTGCTTCCGAGCTCACTCGTGGCGCGTGTTTCGGCGAATACGTTGAAGAAGCTGGGCCGTTTTGCTTGAGCGCAGGGCATGTTAGGTCCCTCTTTGATGAGTGACTCAGCTTGGAGCCGAAACGCAGCTCGCACCTTCAGATTCATCTTGTGGCTCAGTATCCTCGTTGGATCACTCACCCTCACCGCGGGATGCAACACAAGCGGCGGTGGTTCCGCTGGACTGCTCGCCAAGAAGGGCGTGTTCCGATCTCAAGGAGTGCGCGATCCCGATCGATTGGTTGATGGATTGGTGCCCCCGGTCGGCAGTGGATGGAACACGAACCGTACGACCGTCTTCGAAGGTCGCGGTGCTCATGTGGACTTTGATTTAGGAGCGGAAACGTCCGTCGTGGCGATTTCGCTTCTCGGAGACAACAACGATACCTACTCGGTCGAGGGGTCGATGGATGGAAAGTCCTTCGAGCCGATTTGGACTGCACCTCGCGCCAAGCGCGCCGGCATGCAGTGGCGCCACAAGAAGGATTTGAGCGCGCAGGCGCGCTACTTGAGGATCACTCCACGACAGGGTGATGCGTCGCTGAGTATTGCCGAAGTGGCCGTCTTTGAGGAGCTTCCCTCGCCCTTTCCTCCTCGTTTCAAACAGGCTTCGGCCAGTGATGTAGCGCTGAGCTTCAGGAGTGCGGCCATAGTCGGAGCGGTGCTCATGGTGCTCGCCTCCTTTATTTGTTCGCCGAGCTTGAGTCTTGTCATGCAGCTTGTGTGTTTGCTGATGGGACTTGGCGGGGTGGCCTATGCGGGGCGCGCCTTTATGGAGGCAGCGCCGCTGGGACAGCTCGAAGTGAGCTTGATCCGTGGCCTAGCGGCGTCCGCAGCCTTGGCTCTGGTGCTGCGCAGTGCTTTCGCGCCCAAGAACTACCGCCCCGTCAAGTGGCTTCAGATCAGCTTTCTTGGTGTTTTGGCCCTCCTGAGCGTCGGTGCTTTTTACAACATGGGTCGTCCTCAATTTTACGACCACAAACTGAAAGAGCCGAGCGTCGTTCACAATTACGACATGCGCGTCTACTTCCCGGTGGCGAAGTACTTCGAGGAGCTCAAGTACGATGGTCTCTATCTGGCCAGCGTTGCGAGTTTTGCTGAAGAACATGGTGGTTTGGACGCACCGGTGTTGGCTCGGGCCGAGCTGCGCGATTTGCGGGATCACAAAATGCGCAGCGCTAAAGAGCTACGTCCCGAGATCGAAGGGATCAGGAAGCGTTTCAGCGAAGCGCGCTGGGCTGAGTTCAAGAAGGACATGGCCTACTTCTGGGAAACCATGGGTACGGGAGCCTATCTGGGCAGTATGGCTGACCACGGGGGCAATGCGACTCCGGTATGGCTCTCGGTGGCTCAGCTCATGTACAAAAATGCCGAGGCCTCCAATGCGACGTTGCTTTGGGGGGCCGTCCTCGATCCGATCTTGTTGTTGATCTTTGCCATAGTGGTGTGGCGCTCCTTCGGCGCACAGACGGCCTTGGTCTGTCTCGTCATCTACGGTGCCAACGACTTCTACATGTTTGGTTCCAACTGGGCGGGGGCGACTCTGCGCAATGATTGGATGGTCTACCTTGGGCTGGGCGCTTGCGCGCTCAAGACGGAACGTTACAAGTGGGGCGGGGCGCTGTTGGCTTTGAGCGCTCTGATTCGTGCTTTTCCGGCTATTTCTCTGCTTGCTCTGGGGATCCCTGTGGCCCACAGAATCATCTCCGACATGCGCGCGGGCAAGCCCTTTCCGAGTTGGTCGAAGTTGCTTGCCGACCACAAGTGGTTCGTTGACGCGACTATCGGCGCAACTGCTTGCGTCGCGGTGAGCGTTTTGGGTTCGTCCATCTTGATGGGCTTCGACTCTTGGCCACTTTGGGTCAAAAAGATTTCTAGCTTTACGGCCTCTCCTCACGTGAATCACTTGGGATGGCTGACTGTGGTGGCTGGTTCCGAAGGTCGCCAGGCTGAAGTCTTGGCTCAGCGATCCTTCGTCTACATCCTGGGGATCGTGCTCTACTTTGGTCTCGGGATTTGGATCGCGGCGCGCTCCAAGCCGCATCGGGTGGCGCTGCTCGGCATCCTGATGATGCCAGTCTTCATGTACCCGGCGAACTACTACATTCATTTCATCTTTTTGCTGCCGATGTTGGTTTCCGATCAGGGGGAAGATCTTACGCGCATCGAGCGAGAAACTTCGGGGCGGGTGTGGGCGGTGCTGCTTGCTCTGTGCGCGGCTCAGTACTTTACGGTCCGCGAATCTCAGCTCGATATGCACTTCTACAACGCCAGCGTGCTTTTGATGGGCAGCTTGTTGATGGTTCTTTTTGTACTGCTTCCTCGCGACAAAAGCCGGCGTATCGACCTTTCGTCCCTGCCTTTCCTGCGCCCCTAGTGCTCGCTAGGGGCCGGGGCCGTGCTCCGCCGGCTCGAAAAGTCGCGCTGGGCGGGCTTGGGTCACTGGTCCTTTGAGCTCAATAGCTCGAATGGTAAATGGCGAGCATGAGTAGCGACTGGACTTTGGTCACTGGTGCGGGCGGATTTTTGGGGGCGCGTCTCGTGCGCGAACTGGTGGAGAGCGGAAAGCGAGTCAAGGCACTGGTGCGGGCCGGCGGTGACATGAGCGAGCTCAAAGATTTACCGACTGATCGAGTGCGCATCGCCATCG
Organism: Polyangiaceae bacterium; assembly: GCA_050300635.1. Lineage (GTDB taxonomy): Bacteria > Myxococcota_A > Polyangia > Polyangiales > Polyangiaceae > NIC37A-2. The sequence continues at coordinate 42,382 of JBNKYC010000080.1, read as the reverse complement.
GGGATTGTCGCTACCAGGATCGCGTTTATGCAGCTCTTCGGAGCTGCGACTCCATGTATCATGTGGCTGCGACCTACTCGATTGACGAGAGCAAACGTCGAGCCATTCTCGATGATTCGATTGTCGCCACCGAGGCAACTTTGGAGGCAGCACGTCGGGCAGGTGTCGACAAGATCGTTTTTACGAGCAGTGTGGCGACTTTAGGGAGCTCGGCGGGTCCCGAGCCCTTGGATGAGGGGTCCTTTTTGGAGCCGGCCGGCGCCACGAGCTATGCGGAGGCTAAGCTGAAGGCGGAGGCCATCGCTTTGGAGCGGGCGCGTGAGGGTCTTCCCGTTGTGGTGGTCAATCCAGGGGCGCTCTTCGGTCCGGGGGACTTCAAGCCGACACCCAGCGGTGCTCTAGTGCTTTCGTATCTGAACCTTTCGCCGAGCTTTAAGATCCCTGTGATGCCCGGTGGTTTTTCGTTGGTGGACGTCGATGATGTCGCTCAGGGCCATATCCAGGCGATGGAAAAAGGCAAGATTGGGGAGAGATACATCCTAGCCAGCGAAAACTGTGATTTTCGTGCCTTCTATCAGATGCTTTCCGATATTTCTGGCCTGAGCGAACCCGGACAAGAGCTTTCCCGGAGTCAGGCGAGCTGGGTCGCCCGTTTCGAAGAACTCAAGGCTTGGTGGGCCGGGAGTTCGCCTGCGCTCACTCGCAAGCTGGTCGACAATCACTACGGACGTTACTTGTTTGTGAGTAGTGATAAAGCTAAGCGTGAGCTTGGCTTTTCTCCGCGCCCCGCGCGAGAGGCACTGTTGCGCGCCTGCCACTACTTTCTCGACCATGGTTTCGTGGACAAGCGTGCAGCACGTCGGGCTCGTCTTGAGCTCACGAGCATGTCGGGCGCATGATAGCATTCATGGTGAGCCTCCGCGCTAAATTTGGTTGAGCTATCTATGCTGAAGAAGATGAGAAAACGCGGCAGCGACGGCCGTCATGGTTTGTCGGGTGTCAGTGCTCGCATGGGAGCGGCACCGAAGTTGGAGCGAGCGCGGCAAATTCGAGTTAGCCTTTTGGGTCCGCTCTCTATCCTGGCCCCTTTGGCGCTGCTTGGCGAATGGCTGATTGCCCACACTCACCATCGACCCTTAGGAGCGGCGACCTTCGCGACCTTTGCCGTCTTGGTGTGGATGGCTTTTGAGCTCACAAGTCGCATCTTGTTTTCTGCGGCGAAGCAACGTCCGGAAGAAGTGCACAAGACAAAACGCGTTTTATCCTCCATGGCCTTGCTTGCTTGCGCGTTCGTTTTTGCTCGCGCTTTGCTTTGAGCACGCTCTTCGGCTGGGAAACGCACATCAGCTCACCTGAACGCGGTTCAGGTGAGTGGACGACTTGCCCGCGGCAACCAAAGCTCGCTTGAGCCTGCAGTTCCCTGGAGAAGGCGGTTTCTTGAGGACAGCAGTTCGTTTGAGCCTGTGGAATCTGCCAGGCCTTGCTTGACGGTCCCTAGGTGGCAACTTACCTTGAAAAGAGCGTGGCTGGTTGTTGCTTCTGGGCTATCGGGTCCGCGCCCTTCTAGGTTCAACGATACATGACGCGCTGGCTGCAATCCTTCCTTCTTGCTCTGATTTTGGCGTGCAGCGCGGGATCCGCGTTGGCTGATGATGCCTCTTCTCCTGCACAGGAGCAGAGCGATCCCTCCTCTTTACAGCCGGCTGGTCAAAAGCCAGCTACTGTTGAGGTTCCGGACACGGCTTCATCAGATCTCCAGACGACAGGTCCGGTCTCCGATGCACCCGCTCAGGCCGTTTTGGGCGATCCCGTTATCCCTGAGGGCTTTAGTTCCTACGATGGGGGGTGGATCAGCATGAGCTACCACCCGTCACTCAAGGCGAAGGTGAGCGTTTTGCAACGCGAGGCAGGGAAGGTGAAGGCCGAGCTCAATGAACTGTTGGGCGAGCCGGTCTTGGAACATGTGCGAGTCGTCATCGGCCGCACTCCTGGTGAGATGGAAACCCTGGCTCCGCGAGGGGCTCGGTTTCCTCGTTATGCTGCGGGTGTGGCGTTTTCCGAGGCGGGCTTGGTGTTGCTCACGGCCGAGTCGAGGTACCCGGGCGAGCGTCACGAGCTGGCCGAGGTATTTCGCCACGAACTGGCTCATATCGCTTTGCACGACGCGGTTGGGCGTTCTCGTGTTCCCCGCTGGTTCAACGAAGGTTTTGCCATCTACGCCTCGAAAGAAGCAGAAACAGCGCGCCTTCAATCTTTATGGACCGCGACCTTGGCAGGGCGTTTGATTCCGCTCAAAAAACTAACGACTCGCTTTCCCGCCGACGCCCAGACGGCTTCTGTGGCCTATGCTCAGGCGGCCGATTTGTTGCGTTTCCTTTTGCGTAAGGATGAGGCCCATCGCTTTTCGGCGTTGATCGAGCGTCTGGCGCGGGGCCAAAACTTCGATCAAGCACTATCTGACGCCTACGCTACGGACCTCTACCAGCTAGAAAATCAGTGGAAGAAGGACGTGGCTCGTCGTTACACTTTTTGGCCCGTTATCTTTGGCGGATCGCTCGTTTGGATGGCCGCTTTTGGTTTGATGGTTGCGGCCTACGTGAAGCGCAAGCGGCGTGCTGAGCGCAAGATGGCTGTATGGGCCAAAGAGGAAGCCATGGAGGACGCGCGCCAACGTTTAGCTCAGGCTGTTCTTGGCTCCAGTGGTATGGGGGCTTCGGCGCTTGCGAGTGGTCAGTCCCTGCGCATCGTGGTGGCGGGTTCGGAGAGTGGGGCGTCGAATGAGCCACGCCCAGGAACGGATCGGGCGGCGCATTCCGTTTCTTTGCCTTCTGGTTTTCGAGACGTCCAGCGTCCTGTACCGACGATTGAGCACGAGGGGCGGCGTCACATTCTTCACTAACTCTAGCAGGACGCGATGATTTCGCTTCAACGGCGCCTCTTGCCCTTTTCGGCGAGAGGCGGCACGGAGAGGCTTTTGTTTGAAGAGAGCCCCTTTGGTGGGAGTCCTCGTCCTCGCACGGCGCTTTGGGGCGACCGTTGCGACGAGAGAGGCTGAGGCTCTCCTCTCTCGGACGGGGGTAATGAAGATGCGTGGGTATTGACGACCCCCGAAAGTCGATCGGGTGGAATGGAGGAACTCCGCCCGCTGCTAGACTGGGGGGCAGGCAGGCGACTGGGCGAAAACTTGACCCGCAGTTTCTTGAGCAGCTGCTCCATGTCGAGGGGGGTCATTTCCAGTTGAGGATGAGCTTGGGCGAGCCATTGGGCCGCATTGGGCAAGTCATGGAAGAATTTCATCGGAACTCGGCCTCCCAGGCTGAGTTCTCGGGCGGCGACGCTTTGAAGGGCACTCGCCATAAAACCCTGATCGAGAAAGATGATGACGACCGCCTTCGTCGTTGCGCCCGTGTGGGTCATCATGTTGGCTCCGGCGATGCGAATTTCTTCTCCTGGGATCGGAGAGTGTGCCTCCACGATGCTGATGCCCGTCAAATGCTCGCGACGTCTTTCAGCGAGGCGTAGGTGTAGCTCCTCGATTTTCCGAAAGCTCGAGCGGTGGTAGTTGCCTCGCCAGTTCATCAACACGAGCGGTCCGGCATGCGCGAGATGAAAGTCGTCGTCCTCGAAATCGGTGGTGAGTGAGTACTTCATGGAGGACCCTGGCGTGGCCGGCGAAAATGGCGTGAGAAACTCGGTGTGGGGCACGAAATGCAGCTCTTGGGACGATCGGTGAGGCGAACGCCGAGCTCTGTTGTAGGGTACGAGGCGGTGACGGGTTATGCAATTTAATTGGCTCGTGGGGTTCTTTCCCCTGATCCTACTGGGCGCCTGTGACCCCTTTGGGGTTCGGTTTCGAGACCAAGAAGAGGCAGAGTTCTATCGCGCTCACGAAATCAAAGTGGTTGGGGCGAAAGAGACGCTGCGAGTGATGACCTACAACCTCAAGTTTGGTGGAGGTCGGCTCGACTTCTTCTTTGACTGCCACGGGGATGAGGTCTTGATGTCGAAAGAGCAAGTCTTGCAGAACCTTGGTCCCCTGGCGGAAAAGATCCGCGCCTATGACCCAGATGTGCTCTTTGTGCAGGAGGTCGATATACTGTCGAAGCGTACAGCCTTCGTGGATCAGGTTCAGTGGCTCCTCGATCACACGGATCTGAATTATGGTTACTACGCCTCTCAATGGAGGGCGGACTACGTACCGAGCGACGGAATCGGTGCGGTGGACTCGGGCAACGCCATTTTTTCTAAATATTCGCTATCTGGCGGCGAGCGTTTGGCCTTGCCTCTGCGCAGCGATCAAAGTGATCTAGAGCGCTACTTTTACCTCCGTCGAAATATTTTACGTGCCAACCTCGACGTGGGTGAGGGTATTGTCCTGGTTGCTTCTCATGCCGCCGCTTTTTCTCAAGACGGCACTAAGAAGGAGCACATCGATCTCTTCAAAGAGGAGATGGACCGCGCAAAGGGTTCGGTCATTGCCGGGGCCGATCTGAATGCGTTGCCTCCGGATAGTGAGCAAGTCAGCGGTTTCGATGACTCGGTCTGCACAGACGAAGACTTTCAGGCGGACGACTATAGCGAAGAAACCGACTGGCTGATGCCGTTGTACGAGAGCTACCAAAGCGCTATCCCTCTTTCGGACTATCAAAAAAACAACGCTCTGCATTTTACTCACACTACTGACAAAGACGGCTTTTGGAATCGGAAGCTTGACTACCTGTTTACGAACTTGGATGTGGTGAGTGGCTCTGGACTGACCCACCAAGATCGAGACCAGGGGGGCATCGATACGATGCCTCTCAGCGATCATGCTCCGGTATCGATGGAGGTCCGCTTGCCATGAGCGTGCGAGCTATCGCCATTGGTTGGCTCGGCTTTCTGCTTTTGTCCGTCTGGACATCCCTCGCGGTAGCCGAAGCCGAACCAGATTTTGGCTTCCTGGGGCATCGCTGGTCCAACGCCAGTGCACTTCTTCTGCAGAAGGGTCATGGAGAGCTGGGGACTTCTTCGTGCTCGCGTTGGGGCGTGAGCGACAGCCTGCAACTTGGAGTTCATCCTATTGTTTTCTGGTTTTCTCCTCGCATCGAGCTCAAGGCAGGGTGGCTCAAGCCAAGGCCAACCGAGCAAGCTTTCGCTACCCAAAAAGGCTGGGCCCTTTCGACACTTCATGCCCTTTCCTACCCAACTCGCTTCTTGCAGGTTGTTTCCAAGAAGGGATCTTTGGGCCTGCTCCCGGAAAACACGCGGGTACCCTTTTCGCTCCAGCTCGACACGGAGCTCATCTTGTCACGTTACCAAAAGGGTCACGTCTTTGGTGTGTCGGCCGCTCTGCAGATGGCTCCCCACGCTACATCTCACGTTCCCTTGCTCGACTTTCCCTTCTTGTACCAACGTTTTGCGCCGTACTTCTCGCCCGTGGTTTCCAGTCTAGCGTTGCATGGGACCGGGCCGGTTTTTCGCGGCTGGGGCTACGAGGTCAAGAGCCGGTTCTTCTATCTGCCCATTGTCTCGGGACATGGCGTGAGACGAGCGTGGGCGGTGGAGTCCGCTCTACGTGTGCATCTGGCCTTTGCGCGCCGTCATCGTGTGTCACTCGGTGCGCTTCTTTCGACGGCGGAGTATCCAATTGGGGTACGGACACACTTGCTTCCGACCCTCGACTATCGACTGGCGCTTTTTTGACTCAAGTTCGCTGCGTTAGCGACTCATTTGGTCGTCTTCGAGGCGACGTGACTCACCCACAATGGCTGAGAAAATGGTGCGGACGGCCTTCTCGTCGAAGATGGGGGGGGCTGAGTCTACAAGACGTGAGAGCAGGCATTCTTCTCGGTTGGGGTCGAACACGGCCAAGCCTTTGCGCTTCTTTTCTTCTCCAACCTCGTGAACCACGGCGATACGCTCAGCGAGCAAGTTGAGAATTTCGTGGTCGATCTGGTCGATACGCTCGCGCAACTTGGTGATTTCTGGGTCGTCGATCACGCGCGGATGCTACTCGATGCCGGCCTTCGGTTCTACAGAACTTCAGCGAATGATCGTTTCGCAACCAGAAATCAATTTGACCTGAGCCACCTTGCCGGACTTGAGGGTGTCGCAGGCGTCGCCATGAAGGGTCACGGTTCCGTCCTTGATGGTCCAGCCTTGCTTAGGATCGAAGGGTAGTACCACGCCGTCAAAGTAGACATTGAGAGAATTCGCCACCGCAGGTCGATCTTTGAGCTCGATGGTACAATCCTGAGCCACCTTGGTACCGATCGCGCGGACGACATCGGTGAGTTCGGCAAGACTTTCTACATCGTAGTAAGCGCGATCGGTCGACCGTGGTCGCCCACCGGCTTTGGCTAGCTGATTCATGATGTCGTCGAAGTCGAAATCCCCGAGAAGTCCGATCACGTAGGTATCGATTCCGGCGGCACGTAGCGCCTCGACCTGCTCCACACTGCCCGGCCCATCGACGCAGCTCGCTGAAGGATAGGGGAACTCCTCGGTGGCGTGTTCGTCCGAACAACAATTGAACTCTTCGGTGCATTCTCGGTAGTCACCATCAAAGTGGAGCTGCACGCCAACATCTGTGTAAGGGCAGAGCTCCGGCCCGCATTCTACATCGGACCCGCAATTGGGAGAGCCATCGGTCAATAGGACAAGAGTGGTTGAGCCCTCGTTGCGCAGTAGGCTGGGGGCGATCAAGTCCAGAGTGGGGGCGAGGGGGGTTCCGCCTTCGGCCCGCATCTTTCCTACGACTTCGGCAAACTCTTCGTAGACGGGGCCTTTTGCAGGGAGATTGGCGCACTGTTTTTCGTCGCCTTCTTGGATCTCGAAGACTTCTTCGCCTGGTTCACAACCGATGGCGAGTTCGAGTTCTTCGAGTTCGTCCAGATCGAGCGCCGGTCCAGGAAAGCTCGCGACGCCATACTTGATGCGATGACCTACCTCCTCCACCACACTGAGCAAGGCTGATCGGGCCGCCCGAATCTTGGTTTCCGATCCCGAGACGACCCGGTCGCTCATACTGCCGGATGTATCTACTACGAAGTAGATGGTTGGTTTGTTGACGAGTAGGTTGACCGTTGCGCTATCGCAAGCGTCCTCCTCGTTGGCTTCGGGGATTTCTTCACAGGGGTTCGGATCGGAGGAGGCACCTCCGGCTGGGGTAGGTTCGTCCCCTGCATCTGAGCCCCCGGCGGCGGGACGGTAGATGGGAGGCCGCTCTTTTTCTTTACTGCACCCCCAGGCGCTCAGAAGTAGACTTGGGGCGAGGAGCCCGGCTTTTGTTATCCACCCGGTGAAGCGCACTCAGCTAGGGTAGCACTTTGCTGCGCGTCAATCTGTCAAAATGTGAGAAACGCTGCCGCCTGGCTTGAGCTTTTTGTATGGTGAGGCGTGTTCGTCGGGGCTCTCGTCATGAACCGCTTGCGGGTTTTTGCCTTTCTCGTTGCAGCTCTGTGCGGGTTTGCCCTCGTCGACTCTCTCCCTCGGGCGTCCCGGCCGGAAACAGAGCAGGTTGCGCCGCTCGGTTCCTCGGTGCCCGTGGGGGCGCAACATGAACTGACGGTAACGCTTCGAGCCCCCGCAGCGGAAGAGAGACAAGCGAGCAAGTATGTTCTTCGTCTCTTCGCATCGAATCTGCGAGGCAGCGGTGTTCGCGACTATCTCCTGCGTGTAGAGCTCACCGGACAGCTGAATCAACCGCTGACCCAACGCGTGCAGGCGGGGACTTATCTGCTCGTCTTCGAGCACGAGGGTAGCGCCCGATTGGCCCGATGGGTCGAGGTGCACGCCGATCGAGAACTCTCTTTTGATCTCGAGAAAGCTCAGCCTCGGAGGGTCAAGGTGGTGGTCTCCCAAGACGAGGAGCGTCGTCCCTTGCTCGGAGCCACAGTACTCATGAGTGTTCCCATCGAAGAGGAGCTCGAGGGGACCAAGGGGGGCGATCGTACGGCACTGCCCTTTGGGGCGACCACCAATTCTCGGGGAGAGGTTCGCTTTTCTGATACACCCCGGGGTCCGCTCTTGGTGCGGATCTATGCCCCAGGCTTTCAACCCTATCGCGCGGTGAGCGAGGGCGACTTGGTTGTTCGTTTGGAGCCGGCAACGCCTCTTTTGATCCGCGTAGTTGATGAGGGAAAGGCGCAAGCAGGGGCCGAGGTGGTGCTTTCCGGTGCGAGTCTGTGGCCGCCGCAATCAGTGACGACGGAGGAAGACGGAGAGATCCAAGTGACCGGGCTTTCTCCAGGTCGTTACGTATTGTTCGCTCGCAAGGGAACCCGTATCTCGCCCCTCAAGGACGACCTAATCATCGAGGAAAATCTGCTCGAGCCAGCGAGTGTTACTCTTGAGTTACGGCCGGGCCACTTCGTTCACGCTCGCGTATCTTCTGCTGAGGATCAGCCGATCTCCGAAGCTAAGGTGAGTGTGGGGGCCTCAGGTTTGGGACAGTTTCGCCTTTATGGCCGGAGCAATGAGCAGGGTGAGCTGCGTCTGGGACCGCTCTTGTCCCCCTCGGGTTTGCTGCAGGCCCGTGCCCCTGGCTTCGTCGCGCAAACGATTGAGTTTCCAACCCCTGATCCTTCCGATTCAAGCGAGACGAAGGACGCAGGCGTGACCGAGGTCAAAGTCGTCTTGCAGAAGGCTGCTTTGATTGAGGGGCGTGTCATCGACGAGCGAGGTATGCCGGTGGCTGGGGCCGTGGTGGAAGCTGTGGGAAGCGGGGTGGATAAGATGCCCTATTCGGTGACCGAAAATAGCGAAGCTATCAGTGACGCACATTTCGATTGGGCCGAGGATTGGTCTCTAGATTCAAGTCGCGTGCTCATTCCAGCGGGAGAGCTGGGAGTCATGCTCGGCCCGGTTCCACCGATCCCCTTGGGCGAAGTCATTGGTGGACAGGGAGGCCGTTTGACGACGGACGAGCGGGGCTACTTCAAGATAACTGGGATCCCACCCGGTGAGGGGATCGTTCTGGCTCGTCACCCGGACTACCTGGATGGCAAGAGTCCAGTTTTGAGCTTGCGCCCGGGCCAGGGAAGGGCCACCGAGATCGTACTCAAACAGGGGCGTCCTCTCGTCGGACGGCTACTTGATCATCGGGGTTTCCCGGTAGAGGGGGCGAGTATCACTTTGAGTGGTCGGGACTTTCAGCGGCGGGTCTATAGCGCCTCGGACGGGTCTTTCGCGTTCGCGTCGGCACCGGCCGAGGTTCGTCTGCAAATCAACGCTCCCGACAATCCTCTTGCAGTCCTGTTGGCCCAAAAAGTCGAGAAAAGCGAAAGGGACGAAGAACTCGAGATCGAACTACCGGCTCCTCGTGAGGAAGCAGTGATTCGTGTTGTTGACCGACAGGGTGAGACTCTCAGTCTGGCCCAGATCACACTCACGTCACTCGACAGGAAGATCCCGCTTCGTCAGACGCGCTTTACCCACGATGACGGAACTGCCGTTTTTGAGGGAACGTCCAGTCTGCAAGTGCGCGTGGAGCTCGAAGCCTCGGGTTACGTTCAACGTTCCTTGGATCTGACCTTGAAAGCTGAGCAAGAGATCACCCTCGAGAAGAGCCTGCGCGCCGTGGGTCAGGTCAAAGGCGTCCGAGGGCGTCATGTGGCGGCGGGTGCTGAGGTCTTGCTCAAGAGCAAGTCGTTTTCCAAGAAGCTGATCGCTGACGAACTGGGTGAGTATGAGTTGACGGGACTGCCGCCTGGCCCCGCCGTGCTTTCGGCGTCTCACCCCGACTATGGCAAGGCCAGTCTGGCGGTGACCATCGAGGAAGGTGTGGCTGGGCGGCCCATGGAGCTTCCCAGTTTGGAGCTCGTTCCTTCTCTAGTCGTCTCGGGGCGGGTGGTGGACGAAGCGGGGCAAGCCCAAGACGGAGCGGTGATCGCCGCCCGACGCATCGGAAGTTTCTCGACGCGACGAGAGCTCAATGCAGTGGCGTCGCAGAGCGCCGAGGATGGCACCTTTTCTATCGAAGTAGAAAGGGGACAAGAGATCTATCTCTATGCGGCTCGTCTCGGCGAAGCTTTTGGTTTTAGTGATCGGATCGAGGCAGGTGAGCTCGACCGCATTGAGGATGTCGTGATCGTGATCGATCATCCCGACCGCGCAGTCCCTTATGAGCCGGCCACCGTCCTGGTCACCCTCGAGGAAAGAGGTTCATCTCTCTTGGTCTATGCGGTCGCAGAGGGAAGTCAGGCCGAGCAAGCGGGGGTACGCCCCGAGGATCGCATCATAAGCATTGATGATGTCGAAGCTGATGGGGTTGAGGACGCGCGAGCCCTGCTGTCCGGGCCGCTAGGGGGCCAAATTCGACTGGTCGTACAGCGCGCTGGAAGGAAGCTCACCTTCCTACTCGGCCGGGAAGCCTTCGTTCGCTAGGCGAGTACGAAAACCCTCAAACCTGGAGCTAGTTCGCCGGGCGAACTGTCTCGCTCAGTCGGTGTCGAAGACGTCTTCGGGTTCTTTGGTATCGCCACCAGCAGCGGTCAAAAAGAGGACCGGGATGGCGGCCATGGGGATGACCAACGTCGCAATGATTTTTGCGAGTGTGAACAGTCCTTCTTCGAACATGAGCGGGAGATTACCTGCTCCTGTGTTGCTTTCAAGAGATCATCTGGGGAAACGAGCTTCTATCATGCCGTCGGACGGGTTTGGCGTAAGCTGTTGAAATTAAAGCTTTAATTCTCTTGTTTCTGGCCAATGGGGGGGAATGCCTTCGACTTGCAGCGGCTGAGAAGGATCAGCGGCTGAGCAAGCTTTTGGCTATGGTCAGCTTCTGCATGTTGCTGGTGCCTTCGTAGATCGAGCCGATCTTGGCGTCGCGAAATAGCTTCTCGACGGGATACTCTTTGGTGAAGCCCACGCCGCCCAGCAAGTCGATAGACGCTGAAGCAAGAGCCTCGGCGACTTGGGACGCTTTGAGTTTGGCCATGGCTGCCTCGGCAATGAAAGGGCGGCCGGCATCTTTGAGGCGCGCAGCGTTGTAGACCAAGAGTCGAGCGGCTTCGAGTTCCATGGCCATTTCGGCTAACTGAAATTGCACTCCTTGAAAGGACGCGATGCTTCGGCCGAACTGCTTACGCTCTTGGACGTGTGCGAGAGCTGCGTCGAGAGCCGCCTGGGCGATGCCGAGCATTTGGGCTCCGATCCCGATGCGCCCCTCGTTGAGGGTATCGATAGCAATCTTGTATCCCTTGCCCGATTCTCCCAAGAGCCGGTCGGCGGGGACGTACACTTCGTCGAGGCTGAGAGGGCAGGTGCTCGAGGCCACGATACCTAGCTTCTTTTCCTTCTTTTCGACGGTAAATCCAGGCGTGCCTCTTTCTACGAGGAAGGCACTAATGCCCCGGTATCCAGCATTGGGGTCTTCGGTGGCAAAGACAATAAACAGTTCACTTTCTCCCGCGTTGGTGATCCAGAGCTTGCTGCCATTGAGCACGTAGCCGTCGTCTTTCTTGGTTGCCGTCGTCTTGAGCGCGAAAGCGTCGCTGCCACTGCTTTCTTCGCTCAGCGCATAAGAACCGACCCACTTTGAGCACAACTGGGGCAGGTAGAGCTCTTTTTGCGCGGGGCTTGCGCAGCGAAGGAGCGTATTTTGCACCAGGGTGTTTTGCACGTCGACGAGTACGCTCACACTAGCATCAGCTCGTGCGAGGGCTTCTACGACCAGCACTGCGCTGAAGAACGAGGCTCCTGATCCCGAGTATTCGTCGGGAACTTCGACGCCCATGAGTCCGAGTTCGAAGAGCTCGGAAATAATCGCAGGAGCGATCTTTTCGTTTCTTTCCATTTCAGCTGCGACGGGTGCGACCTTGTTTATGGCGAAGTCGTAGGCTGTCTGCTTGAGCAGCTGCTCTTCCTCGGAAAGAAGTGTCAAAGGGCAGCCGCGTGAAAGAGGAGAACTCATGATCGTTTTTAGTGTTGCTGATCGATCGCAAGCCGAAAAGTGGCGACAAGATCCCCCAGACTTATGGCTCGCCAGGGGGCGTCTTTGCCATGGTGCGAGTTCGGATCGGGTGGTAAGGGGTCCGAAGCAATGGCAGGTAATTCTTTTGGTCAGGCTCTTGTGGTCACCACCGCGGGTGAATCTCACGGTCCCGGAAACGTTGTCATCGTGGATGGTTGTCCTCCGGGGATTCCGCTTACCGTTGAGGAGCTCATGGTGGACCTCGATCGCCGAAAGCCCGGGCAAAGCGCCGTTGTGACTCAGCGAAAAGAGTCAGATACTCCAGAAATCCTGGCAGGCGTATTCGAGGGAAAGACTACGGGTACCAGCATCGCGATCTTGGTGCGCAACGAAGACCAGCGCAGCAGGGATTATTCGGACATCATGGACAAATACCGTCCAGGTCATGCCGACTTTACTCTCGACCAAAAGTACGGATTGCGTGACTACCGCGGAGGTGGTCGCAGCAGCGCCCGTGAGACCGTATCCCGGGTTGCCGCTGGCGTCATTGCCAAGAAGATTTTGACGCAGGCCTTCGGTACAGAGGTCATCTGTTATGTAAAGCAGATTGGACCGATTGTAGCTGACGTTGACCCCAGCGCCGTGAGTTTTGACGCAGTCGAGCGCCTCGAAAACGGCGAACCCAACATTGTGCGCTGTCCCGACTTTGCGGCAGCCGAGAAGATGGTGGAGCTGATCAAAGCGGTCCGCAAAGATCAAGATTCGATCGGTGGCGTTGCCGAAATCGTGGCGCGGGGGGTGCCTGCGGGCTTGGGAGAGCCTGTTTTCGACAAGTTGAAGGCTGATTTGGCCAAGGCACTCTTTAGCCTTCCTGCCGTCATGGGTGTGGAGTACGGCGTTGGTTTCGGGTGTGCGACCCTACGTGGCAGTCAAAATAATGATATTTTTGTGAGCGATGGCGAGGGTGGTATATCTACGAGCAGCAATCGCCACGGTGGTATGCTCGGCGGCATATCGAGCGGCTTGCCCATAGTTTTGCGCGCCGCCATTAAGCCCACGAGCAGTCTTTCTCGCTCTCAACCCACGGTTGACCGCTCTGGGCATCCGACGACGATCGCCACCCGGGGGCGTCACGACCCTTGTCTACTCCCTCGCTTTGCACCGATGGGTGAGGCAATGGTGGCGTTGGTCTTGGCAGACCACTTTTTGCGGCTGCGTGGTCAGCGCGGCTCGCTTTGAGCCACGGCTTGAGACTTCGGCACTATTCTTTCCAGCTCTTTTGAACCATTGAGTCCAAGACCTGCTTCTGGGCCGGCCCGAAAGAGCGCGCTTGGGGTGGATTTTTTAGACCTCTATCGCGCGACGTGACTGCGATAAGAAAAGGCGTGTACCCTCAGGGTCTCGACGAGGGTCGCGATGAAGTTGGCAATTCTATCTTGTAGCCCCCACTCCTACAGCACCGCGCGCTTGAGAGCGGCGGCCGAAAAACAAGGGTTTTCGGTCAAAGTTCTCAATACGCTCAAGTTTTCTATTGATGTGGAGCAGGGGCAACCCGATCTCTACTTTCGCTCCAAGCAGCTGAGTTCCTACGATGCGGTGATCCCGAGAGTAGGCGCTTCGATTACCTATTTTGGTACCGCTGTGGTGCGTCAGTTTGAGCAGATGGGGGTTTTTTGCGCCAACTCTTCTCTTGGTATTACGAACTCGCGCGACAAACTGCGAAGTCTTCAAATTTTGAGCCGCCACGAAATCGGGATCCCCAAGACGGCTTTTGTCAAAGACAAGAAGGACATCCTCCCCGCGATCGAACGCGTGGGCGGTGCGCCGGTCATCATCAAACTGTTAGAAGGAACCCAGGGTGTAGGCGTCATTTTAGCGGAAAGCAGTAAGGTCGCCGAAGCCATCATCGAGACCCTGCATTCAACTCGCCAAAACGTACTCGTTCAGAAGTTCGTTGCCGAAAGTCGCGGCAAGGACATCCGCGCAATTGTGGTGGGCGATCGCGTTATCGCTGCCATGCGTCGTGTGGCTCAAGGGCAGGAGTTTCGGAGTAACGTGCACCGAGGGGGACGCACCGAGGCGGTGGAACTGTCAGATGAATACCTTGAGACTGCGGTGCGGGCAGCCCAGATCATGGGTCTTCGCGTTGCGGGCGTGGACATGCTGGAAGCCAAAGAAGGACCCAAGGTGATGGAGGTCAATTCTTCGCCCGGTCTGGAGGGGATCGAACATGCAACTGGTCTAGACGTGGCTGGAGCGATCGTGGGTTATGTCAAAGCTCAAGTGAAGTTTCCTGAAGTAGATATCCGCCAGCGACTCACCGTGAGTCGCGGTTACGACGTTGCGGACATTGTCATTCCTGAAGGTGCCGAGTTGGTCGGACAATCAATTGACGAGAGTGGCCTCAAACACCGTGATATCAATGTGCTTTCACTCCACCGTGACGGCAAAGTCGTCCCCAATCCCAACCCATCTCGCATCTTGGCGGCGGGAGATCGGCTTTTGTGTTTCGGTAAAGTGGAGACCATGGTTGATTTAGTTCCCGAACGAACTCGCAAACGTCGCAAACCTCCCATCGGTCGGCTCAAGAAGAGCGATGTCCCGGAAGGCTTCGAAATCCCCGCCAACCTGGTGGATCAACAGGGAAGCGATGACAGCTAAGGGTAAACCGAGTCGGGCCCCCAAGCTGACTCTTGGATGGCGGGAGTGGGTTGAGATTGACGCTCTTGGTGTCTCTGCGGTCAAGGCCAAGGTGGACACCGGAGCGCGTAGTTCATCTCTCCATGCCGAAGATGTGAGCATTTATGAAAAGAGAGGGAAGACTTACGTTCGCTTCGTTGTCGGTGGGGGCAAGCAGAGGGGCAAGCTGATCTGCGATGGAGACGGAGTCTGTAAGATCCCGCTTTTGGATATGCGCTGGATCACGAGTTCGAACGGCACTCGTCAGCGCCGTCCCGTGATACGCGTGGATATTCATTTGCATGGTCAAAGCTGGCCGGTAGATCTTACGCTCAGTTCTCGCGGCAACATGGGGTTTCCGATGCTGCTCGGCCGAGAGGCGATACGTGGTCGCTTCGTGATCGATCCTGCGCGTTCTTATTTGTCAAAGGACCACGTTCCTCAAAAGTGACGAGGCCTCTATAGAGTATCGCTCTCGGGGGCTCGGCTCGTGGGCTCAGAGGTGCCGTACGACTCGTACACCGGAGGGAGCGTTCGACTCAGGAATGTACGCGATGGATCCTTCGAGCCGCTGTATGAGCTTGGCGATCATCACTCCGCTGGGCACCTGTTTAGGAGGAGGGTTGCCTCCGCGGATACGACGGTCGATCCAATAGCGCGCAACTTCGTCTGGTCCCATGGAGAGCACCTTTTTGTCGAAGGCGATACGCACGTCGTGTTTGGCTGGGAAGTTGAAGGGGACGATACGCGAGCCGTCGCTCCAGTTTTTTTTGCGCGTGGTGAAGACGGCAGCCAGTTCGGCATCACTGAGGTTGCTCTTGACGCTGGGATGCACAATGACGACTAAGCTTTCGGCGTGGGCCGGGCCGACTAGGCTACTTGTGATTAGGCTGCCAGAAGCGGCAAGTAAGGTGCGACGGGTGAGCTGCTTCATCACTTTTCATTTCAAGTCGTAGTTCGAAGGTTGTTGACTCAGTAAGTGATACGAGTCGTATCTCAGGCGCTTCCTTCCGCGACGACGCTTCTTGTCAACGTCTTGAAATGCTTCTCGAATTGGGCGTCGCTCAGCCCCTTGGGAATGGCACCAATTGCGCCAGTTTGCCTCACCAGCCGCTGAAGTTCGGTCATGTCTTTACTCGAGTGCAGGACGATATGGGTCTGGATGCCGCGTCGTCGGAGAAAGCTGGCTAGTTCGCTTCCGGACATGGCTGGCATCATCACATCGAGCAGGAGTAGCCATGGACGACGCTGCACGATCCATTGTGAAGTGCCCAAAACTTGATCACGTGTCACGACGTCGTAGCCCAAATTGATGAGCCGCTCTTCGGTTACGGCGAGAACGATTGGATCATCATCCAATACGAGCACGGTTTTTCGTTCGTCAGGCATCACTTATCTGTTATGATAGTCATTTGTGCCAGCTGTCCAGCGGGCGTGTGTTTTTTGTCATTAAGGTGCGTCCTGCGACCCCTTCTCGCTTGTGCAGAGGCTGAGCTCATTGGTCTCGTCGTTCGTGTTCAGGTCTCGCTATCTATTCACGGCGTATCGAGAAAACACTTGAGATTGAATGACCCAAAGTCGTTGGGTTTTCCTATTTCTGATGTTCTCGGTCTCAGGCTCTTTCTCAAGTTGCCGTTGTTAGGTCAGGTGGTGCTTTGCCTCCGCAAATATTGTGTCCATTCCAGTTCAAGACGACTTGGTCGATAGCGGGTCGGCTGCTTCGGTAGTCACCCCCTCGTCCGTCCCCTTCCACCAAAGTATTGTATCGAAGGTTCGGCTTCAGGTCATGCTTTCGGTCTTTGTTCTTGCCTTGCTCCTCGTGGTCGGTGCTCTTGCCTATGTGCAGGTCACGCGCATATTTGATCACCTTACCCCCGCCGTGCAACATGACTTGAAGTGGAAGGCGGAACGAGGAACTGCCGAACTCAGTTATACTCTTGAGTTGGGCCTCGCTTTGGGTGATCGAGAGATGATCGCCCAGGCGTCGCGAGCCTATCTCCACGACGACGACGTCGAGCGTCTGGTGGTCGTAGATGCTCAAAATAAGGTGCTTCTTCAAGTTCCGCCGAGTCAGGAGCCGACGCGAGCTCTTGAGCTTTTTTCGGGCTCCCCCATCGTGGTCCAAGAAGTAGGCGATGCCTATTCGGCCTGGAGTCACGTCGAAATCGAGGGCGCGAAGATGGGCAAGGTGGCGCTGGCTATCAGTCTTGACCGGCTCAGAACCGGCGATGAGCTGCGGAAGCGCATCCTGGGTGGAGTGTTGATTGGGTGTCTCGGTGCGCTCATCGTCTCGCTCTTCTTCGTGTCCTTTTACATCGGTCCCCTCATTGATGTGATTGATCGGGCCTTCTCGGACTTGGAAGTACGCACCAAGGAAGCGCTTGAATCGGCGCGTTTGAAGAGCGAGTTCTTGGCGAACATGAGCCACGAGATCCGAACGCCAATGAACGGCGTGATTGGTATGGCGGAGCTCCTGCGTAAGACTCAACTGACCAAGAAGCAGCGCCGCTATGCGCGCACGATTTCGACTTCGGCGTCGGCGCTCTTGACGATCATCAACGATATCCTCGATTTTTCGAAGATTGACGCTGGAAAGCTATCGGTGCGCCCGGTCGAAACCGACGTCAAACGGTTGAGCGAGGAAGTGGCCCAACTGATGGCTCCTCAGGCGCAATCCAAGGGACTCGAGCTTATGTGTTCGGTGTCGCCTTCCCTGCCTCGGGAGGTGATGGTCGACAGTGACCGCTTGCGTCAGGTCCTGAACAATATCCTCGGCAATGCGGTGAAGTTTACTCAACACGGATCGGTGATGTTGCGGGTGGGAGTTGACGAGGAACAATGCGGGGATGAAACGTGTACTCTGCTCTTTGAAGTGAAGGATACGGGAATTGGCATTGCTCCCGACGACCAGGACAAGGTGTTCGAACACTTTCGGCAAGCGGACGGATCCTCGACCCGAGTTGCTGGCGGTACAGGGTTAGGGCTGTCGATCAGTAAACTCTTGGTAGAGCTGATGGGCGGGGAGATTTCGCTCGAAAGCGAAGTCGGAGTCGGCAGTGTCTTTACCTTTCGAGTGCCGTGTCCCGTGGTTTCGCTTGAAGCATCAAAGCCAAGTGGCAAAATGCCGCGCACCCTGATCGTCGATGACAACGACGTCAATCGTACCATCCTCGAAGAACTCTTCGAGGCATGGGGAGTACCGAACGATAGTGCTCGTTCGGCGAGTGAAGCTTTGGACATGATCGAGTGCGCCCAAAAGGAGGGCCAAGGTTTCGAACTGGCTCTGCTGGATCACCTCATGGACGGAATGGACGGGCCCCAACTGGCGAACGAAATTCGAAGTCGCCCCAACCTAGAGCAGCTCCGTTTGGTGCTCGTCAGTAGTCTTTCGCAGAGCGCCGGTATCGGGGACTTGTTTGATGATGGCATCACCAAGCCTGTGATGCATGATGATGTGCGACGGGTGATTCAAGGTCGCGATCACGCCGCCCGCCACGAGACGGACGATGTGGTGCAACACCTGCGTTTCGTCGACAAGCCGCGCATCCTGGTCGCGGAGGACAACCCCATCAATCGCGAGGTGATGCGCGAGATCCTCGAAGAACTCGAAATCGAGGCCGACATCGTGGAACACGGAGGCTTTGCTTTGGAAGCTTTAGAAGCCCATGACTATCCGCTTGTCCTCATGGATTGCCAGATGCCCGTCATGGACGGCTATGAGGCTTCTCGATGTATTCGCAAGCGTGGGGACAAGAAGCGAGATGTGCCGATCGTCGCCGTGACGGCGCATGCGGTGCAGGGCGAGCGCGAAAAGGCGCTCGACGCAGGTATGACCGACTACATCACCAAACCGATTACTATATTGCGCTTGATTCGGGTCATGGCGCGCTATCTGCCGACCACAGAAGCCCTAGAGCCAGTGATGGGATCCAGGAGAGATCGATCGAGTTCGGCTTCTCCGAGCGAGACGATAGACAAACAACCGAGTGAGGCTACCGACGATATCCCTGGTGCAGAAGTATTAGCCTCGGACGTTAGACGTTCGGGAGCTGTCGTTTCACTGTTTCGCAGTTTGGTGCCCGATCAGTTGGCGGGACTGAAGGAGGCGATCGATACGGGAGATTCGGTTGAAGTGGCCCAATTGGCTCACAAACTCAAAGGGGGGTGTGCTGCTTTGGGCGCGCGAAAAATGGCGACCTTGTGCAGTATTATTGAGCCCTATCCAGACAACGCCCGCCAATTGATCCGAGAGCTAGAAGTCGAGCATTTGGCTGTGCTCGTTGCCCTTGATGATGAGGAAACTCACGGTCAGACCAAAGTGTTGCCCTCGAAGCCGACCCCCGTCGTCTAGCTCAAGATGAAACGAGCAGCGAGCTTGCGTTTGGTGCTGGCCCATCAGTTTTTGGTCGACTTCTCGAGGTCGCGCAGCATGCGTTCGGCGTGCTGGTAGCCGTTTTGGAATCCCTCTGAGCCGTCTGCGCGACGGGAAAGACGTCCGTCTGGAGACAGGGAATAGAGCCCTGGTTTTTCGGCCACGAGTTGCACGAGTCGAGGGGGCGAAAGAGGTGTGTCGGCTCTGAGGTGGAGATGTGCCGTGTTTTTCGTGGCCCGCAGCCCAAGGGCGCGAAGTTCGCGGAGACGCGTCTTCATGAGCATCACCAGGGAGAACATCTGAGCGGAGGAAGGAGGCGCGCCAAAGCGGTCGAGGACTTCTTCGTCGAGTTCGCGTATACGGGCTGGATCTGGGGCAGAGGCGTAACGTTTGTACAGGCTGAGGCGGACTCCAACGTCTTCGACATAACTTTCGGGTAGGAAGGCTTCTACGTCGAGGGAGAGCTCTGGATCGACTTCTGGGACGAAGTCGTCTCCTTTGAGTTCAGCGGTCGCTTGGGCAAGCATTTCGGCGAAGAGCTCGAAGCCGACTTGACTGGTAAAGCCAGTTTGTTCGGCCCCGAGGATGTCGCCAGCGCCTCGAATTTCCATGTCCATGGTCGCGATCTGAAATCCGCTTCCGAGATCTGAATAACGTTCGAGGGCTTCGATGCGGCGTCGTGCATCGGGGTTCAACTGCTCTTCGGCGGGAACCATAAGATAGCAGTAGGCTCGCTGGGATGAACGTCCCACGCGACCGCGAAGCTGGTAGAGTTGAGCGAGGCCAAAGAGGTCGGCGCGATCAATCAGGATCGTGTTAGCTCGGGGAATGTCGAGTCCACTTTCGATGATGGCCGTTGCGCAAAGGACGTCGTAGTCACCCTGGACGAAGGCGTGCATCTGCGTTTCGAGCTCGCGTTCACTCATTTGACCGTGAGCGACCCCTACGCGAAGCCCGGGCACCAGTTCGCGCAAGCGGGCCGCTCTTTCGATGAGTCCTTCGACTCGGTTTTTGACGAAAAAGACCTGACCGCCTCGGGCGAGTTCTCTTTCAATCGCTTGGGCGATCAGGGTCTCGTCGTAGCGGGCGATTTGGGTGCGGATCGAGCGTCGAGCTTGAGGCGGGGTGAGGATGACCGACATGTCGAAAAGACCGCCCACGGCCAGGTTCAAAGTGCGGGGGATCGGGGTGGCGCTCAGGGTGAGCACATCCACTTGGGCGCGGAGTTCTTTTAGGCGTTCTTTGTGTGTCACCCCGAAACGTTGCTCTTCGTCGATGATCAACAGTCCTAGGTTCTTGAAGAAGACGTCCTTGGAAAGTAATCGATGGGTGCCGACGACCACGTCCACTTGACCATTTTTTAGGCCCAAGAGGGTTTTCGTGACGTTGGTCCGGCTTTCGAAACGGCTCAGGCCCCGCACCTCAAGAGCAGTTCCTTCGAGGCGTCGGGTGAAGGTTTGCAAGTGTTGGTCGGCGAGTACGGTGGTCGGGCAAAGGAGGGCCACTTGACGGCCGTTTTGCGCGGCGAGAAAGGCCCCTCGTAGGGCGACTTCGGTTTTCCCGAAGCCCACATCCCCGCAGACGAGGCGATCCATTACAGTCTCGTTTTGTAAGTCCGAAAGCACGTCGGCGATCGCTACGCTTTGATCGGGAGTCTCTTCGAAGGGAAAGCTTGCCTCGAAGGTGAGGTATTCGTCACCTGGAGGGGGCAGGGGGGGGCGCTTGCGCTCGTGGCGGGCCGAGTAAACCTTGAGCAATTGATCGGCAATGTCGCGGACTTTCTTGCGGACTCTGGCCTTAGTCTTCGCGAAGCTTTGCCCGCCCAGGCGATCTAGTTTTGCCGCGGTTTCGCCCGAGAATTTTTGAATCTGGTTGAGGCGGTAGACGGGGAGCAGCAGTCGATCGCCTTTGGAGTACTCGATGGCCAGGACGTCGACAGTGATGTCTCCGATGCTCTGGTGAATGAGGCCTTGGTAGCGTCCGATACCATGCTCGACATGGACGACGTAGTCGCCCACATGGAGATGCCGAAGATCGTCGAGAGCATCGGCGATCTTGGTGCTCTTTTTGCGCACTTGAGTATGCTTGCGTCGACCGAAAATTTCTTCTTCGGTGAGCAGAACGAAGTTCTCTGCTTCTGCGATAATGCCTCGACAAAGGGGAGAGATCACTACTGCGAGGGCGGGCGCTTTTTTGGACGCGCTCAGCTGCAGTGAGCCTTGCTTGGGGTTCAGTCCGCGATGTTCCAGCAGGGTCATCACCCTTTCGGCTTGGGACTGGGTGCGCGTTGTGACGATGACTCGAAAACCTTCTTCGTGCCAGCGGTGGATGGCTTGGACGAGGGGGCTCAGATCACCTCCTTGGGCCCGAGCCTGTTCTAGCTGCGAGCTGAGCCGCTCATGATCGAGGGTGCGCAGATCAAGAGCCCCTTCGGAGGCGACGGCGAGCCCGGTGAACCCGGCAGCGCTGCCGCCGAGGATACCTGCTTTGTGGAGAGCGACGGCGCGCAAGTGCTGGACACTTGCTTCGAGTTCTTCCTCATTGAGACAATGCCGTTCGGGGGGAAAGGCGGGCTCAGTTTGATGGATCTGCTCGTAGCTGCTCTCAAGGTGGACTAGATACTTCTTGGCAGCCGAGATGCAGGCTTCTGGGTCCTCTACGACGAGCAGGCTGTCCTC
Organism: Polyangiaceae bacterium; assembly: GCA_050300635.1. GTDB lineage: Bacteria > Myxococcota_A > Polyangia > Polyangiales > Polyangiaceae > NIC37A-2. The sequence continues at coordinate 20,760 of JBNKYC010000080.1, read as the reverse complement.
TGGGAGCTCGGCATTCAAAGGAACCAGCTCGCACAAGGCCGGAAGAAAGGCGGTTTCTCCTATGAAGAGGCGACCGGCGAGCACATCTTCGATCAGGATCCGGGTCTTGCTCGATGGTAGTTCTACTGCGTCGCAGAGGTCACGGATCGCCTGGGCGCTGGATTCGGGGCTTTGATTCGTGCAGGCCGACTCTTTTGCTGGACCGAGTAGGGCAGAGCGCAGAGCGCCGCCGCTCCGTTTGCGTTGGTTTTCTGGATCGAAAAGGGTGAGATCGCGGATCTTGTCGAATTCGAGTTCGATACGCACAGGGGCTGGGCTTGATGGGGGCCAAACATCGAGAATTTCCCCGCGTACGGCGAAAGCTCCTGGGTCTTCAACGAGGGGCACGTTCTGGTAGCCCGCGGCTTCAAGCCTCAGAGCTAAGCTTCGCTCGTCCAGACTGTTGCCCAGCTCAAGTTGGGTGATGGTCTTGGTGACGGCGGCCCTGGTTGGGACTTTCTTGAGCCAGGATTCGACGCCGACGATGAGTAGCTGTACATGGCTTGGGTCGGAATAGAGCTCCGCCAGGGTGGCCGCCCGTGCCAGGGTCGCGGCACGTTCGGGGCGTACCTGCTCATAAGGAGACTCAGCCGGAGGGGGTAGGTAGCGGACGGTCGCATCGCTGGCGATGGCTCGGAGATCTTGTTCGAGCCGGCTTGCCGACTCGCCGTCGGGGACCATCAAAACAAGGAGTCGATGGGGATGTTGCGCGAGTAGCTGCGCGGTAAATAGTGCGGTACTGCACCCCCGGGCACCCTTTATGGCTTGGCGACCAGCAGGCGGAAGAGCCTCGCTCTGACTCGCGGCTTGTTGAAAACTGAGCAGGGAACTCATGGTTGATGATCCAGGGCGGATGCCTTCTGTAGCGCGAACTTGAGATGCCCCCGCACGATGTGACTGAAGGCGTGACTGGGATGCTGCTTGAGGTATTGATCAAAGTAGCGGATGGCGTGGCCGGGTCGTCCCATCTGGAGATGAAGCATGCCAAGGAGGGCGTCAGCCTCAAATTGGCTATCCGATTGGGATAGGGCCTGGGCATACTTGAGTCGCGCGGCAGCGCGTAGCTCTGCACTTTCGATGCCGACGGGCGGGTGTTCAATCAAGGCCCCGTAATAACGTCGGATTTCCTCCAAATTGAGCTTAAATGCGTCATCGTGTCCGAGGCCAGTCAGTTGATTGAAGTGGCTACGGAACATCAAGCGCAGGGCGGGATCGTCCAATGTGCAACGGCCTTCGCTGTCGACCCAGGCCGAAAAGAGCAGGCGACCAAATTCGCCGCCGAGTTCCTGGAGCTCGGTATTTGGTTGGCCGGCCTTCAAACTCGAGTGAGTGGCGGCCAAAAAAAGCTGAGACTGGAGAGCACGGAGCTGGAGTAGGGGCTCTGTCTTGTCGCTGGCGACGAGCTGAGTCGCGTCCCTACGGAGCCGGCCCAATAGCTTCTGGTCGATATGGGTTCTTTGGTAGACCTGCGCGCCTACCCGCCGCAACTGCTCGCCGACGGCGCGCACCGCAGCGGACAGCTCTCCGTTGGAAACCGCTTCTGCTCGACCTATTTCTCTTTCCTCGGTCTCTTCGAGTTCTTCTACGTCGAAATGAGGTAAGGGTAGTACATGGGGCCGTGTGGGGCGCGGGGAGGCAATGAAGGTGAGGGCCGCCGACCCGATGGCCGTAGCTCCAATAATCCTTCCGAAAGCTCTGCTCCTGCGCTTCGAACTGCCGTACAATAGATTGAGGCGACCCATCACTAAACACTATCTTGACAGATGAACTACTCTCGTCACCATATCGAACTGGGGGAGCAGCAAGCCGCTGCTGGGGGAACCCATAGCAGTTTTCGAGGATCACATAACTTGCGTGAAAAGCGACAACACCCCAGGGCTACTCTGGTCACTCCCGTTCAAATCTATCGCGTCGTGCGGGCCGAAGCACCCCCCTCTTCCGAGGGCGCTGTTGAATCCCCTGCGCAGGTGAGGGCTCGCAACTCACCCTCGCGGCCTTGCGTGGACGAGAGCAGCATGGTCGAGGCAGAGTCACGTGACATCAGCCACGGGGGAATGTTCTTGTCCGGCGAGGCACCCTGTCCCGTGGGGACAGAGCTGGTGATGATTTTTGAGCTTCCCAAGATAGGGAGGGCGCAGATACCGGGCTTTGTGCGTTGGCATCGCGCCGATGGTTTCGGCGTTCAGTTCGGCCTGCTTGGCGCGCGAGAAACCCACGCCATCGGGCAGTTGATTCGCGGCCAGAGCTGACGACGCTTGCCACCCTCCTTGGGTAAGCGGCGGCGGAGCTTTTGCTGGTCGTAGCACTAGTGCTTCTTGGCTTTGCTCTTTTTGCTCGCGCTCTTGGGCTTTGGAGCAAGGCCGCAACTAGGTCCTTTATTTTCGGCGAGTGGGGCGTTGCCCCCTTCGGTGGACTTAGTGAGCAGTTCACGTGGCAGTGGTTCCCAGCGGAGCCCTTCGCCTACTTGGCCCAATACCTTTTTGGTGGTCCAGCGTTTGAGCGAGAGGACGTAGAGCCCCTCGTCGTTTTTGCGGGTGGAGAAAAAGGCGAGGAGGCGGCCGTCGACGCTGCACGCAGGGTAAGTATTGGAACCTTGGTTTTGAGTGAGTCTCGTTACACCTCGACCATTGGGGCGTGACATCACCAGGTCATGACGGCCGCCGCCCACCGCGACCGAGTAGATGAGGAAGACGCCGTCTTCGGTATCGCAGAAGGTGGGGGATGCCGCCGTAAAACCAGAAGGAGAGACGGGTTTACCGTCCACGTAGATGCGTGTTGAGCCGGGCCCTTCCTCGCCACCGACCCAAGCTAAGTGGCCCTCGGTCGAAAAAGCGGGATGAGTCGCAAGCTGGGTCGTGGAGACCTTCTTCATGTTCTTGCCGTTTTGGTCACCCACATAGATGTGACTTTCACCCCGGTCCGAGACGGCTAAGGCCAGGCGCTTCCTCTTTTTGTCGAAAGCGGTGCTGTAGATATTGCCCTTGAACTCGGTCTTGAGGGGCCTGACCTTTCCTTCGTTGTCCATGACTTGCACGACGAAGGGCGCGTAGTTCTTGCTGCTGGAGTAGTAGAGCTTCCCGTCTGGGCCGAAGGTGGGGCCAATCGCGGTTTCGTCTTGAGGTGTCTTGGGGGCGAGGCCGTAGCCGTCTGCGTCGGCCGTAAAGATGCGTCGGTTGCGCACCCACTTGCCGGAAAACGAGAAACGACTCGAAAAGCCACCAGGACGTCCTGTTAGGGCGCCGAGAAGGTCGTCGGTGATCTGATGTCCAGTCTTACGTGCGTTTTCTTTGTCGACCACGATCCTGGTCTTGTACACGGGCTTTTTACCCACCGAGGGGAAGTACGCCAGGCCAAGGACTTCGGTGCGTCCGTCTTTGGTGTCTCGGGCGGCGACCTTGACGATCGCCTCTGCTCCGAGATTCTGCCAAGCCTTGACGTCGACTGGATCTTCGAAATCGTAGTCCCCCTTGGGGGCCTTTTCGTCAGGGATGACGTTGAACATGCCACTGAGTTCGAGGTCTCGACGGACGACGCTGCGCACATAGACGTCTTCGATAGCGATCGAATAGGAAGGCAAGATCGCAATCTTCGGAACGTGTTGCTTTGCCGTACCTGTCACAATGAACTCACCGAGGACGTTTTCGTCGCCAAGTGGCTGAGTCGGATCGGTTCCCGCCTGGGGGGCTTCCGCGTGAGCAAGAGTGGCCAGTTGAAAACAGGCCAGGCAAGCAGCAGAAGTGAACAAACGCGCTAGGGGACGAGTCATGACCCCCGACATACCGCCGAGTCGCCCGGAATCAAAATTCTGGGCGAAGGGAAGTCTTCTACTTGCGATCAAGATAGAGACTGGAAGTGCTTGGTTTGGGAGCAGGCGCGGGTTGGGGAGCAGGCGCGGGTTTGGGAGCAAGCGCGGGTTGGGGGCGAGGGGCAACTACCGGGCGCGGCGCAGGTTGTGGCCGAACGGTGGGCGCGGCGGGTTGGGGTGTGGGCGCAGGATTTTGAACCTTGATGGATTCCACCTGGGCGTGTTCTTCATCGTCCTTGCTGTCATCTTGGGGCGGACTTTCGTCCGCGTTGGGTTCTTCTGCTTGGTTGGCCTCATTGGCTTGAGCCGCCGCTGGCTCAGCTTGGGCAGCTGGCGGCTCGGCTTGGGCAGCTGGAACCTGAGTTTCGGGGATGTGAGCTTCCGCGTCGGTGTCAGAGCCACCCGAGGTGGTCAGCCAGGCGAAAGTGGCTCCGCCGATCAAGAGCAGGGCTGCGACCAGAGGAAGTTTGGAGTTTTTGTTCTTCGGCGGGGCATAAGACAGTTGAGTATTGGTGGCCCCACCCAGGGTATTGGGTTTGCTCGCTTCGCTTTCTGAAGGGGCAGGGATGGTGTCCATGCTCGTCTCGGTAGGTCCAGCTTTTTCGACTGCCCTGGCGACGAGAGTCGGCGTCACGCCAAGAACCCGACTGATGCGGTCTACCGATCGTCCGGCTTCCGGGGCCGCGTAGGCGCGTAGGGCTTGGCTGAACTCGGCTACGTTCTGGTAGCGTTCTTCGCGTTTTTTGGCGAGAGCCCGGCCGATGACTGTCTGGAGCTCCCAAGGAGCATCGGCGCGAAAGTCGGAAAGGTCAGGGGGAGCCACCTGCAGTACTTTGGCGCACACTTCGGGGATGGTTTCTCCTTCGTAAGGAACCTTGCCTGTGAGCAGCTCGTGGAGGATCACGCCGAGGGCCCAAATGTCGGTGCGATGATCAACGTTCTTCGACGAAGTCATTTGCTCCGGCGACATGTAGTAAGGTGATCCCATCATCGACGAGGTTTGGGTCATCGACGCTTCTTGGCCTGTGGTGACTTTGGAAATACCGAAGTCCAGGACCTTGACCGACGGGGTACCGTCGGTGCGAATGATACGGAAGAGATTGGCAGGCTTGAGGTCGCGGTGCACGATGCCCAAGGAGTGGGCTTCGGCGATGGCCTCGCAGGCCTGCAGAATGTAGCCAACTGCTTCCTCAATGGGCAAAGTGCCTTGCTGAGCCAAGTACTGGCCCAGATCCATCCCGTTGAGGAACTCCATCACCATGTACGGTGAGCCGTTTTCTAGGGTGCCCACATCCGTCACTCGTGCGACGTGTTCGCTCTTGATCTTCACGGCAGCACGCGCTTCTCGCTCGAAGCGGGTCACTGATTCGCGATGCTCGAGAGCTTCCGGAGACAGGAACTTGAGCGCAACTCTTTCGTCGAGGTGAAGATGTGTGGCCGCCACAACCACGCCCATGCCGCCCCGTCCAAGGACCTCTTCTATTCGGAACTTCCCCCCCAGGATATTACCAGGGAGCACTTCAAAGTCGGGACCGGAAGACATGGCTGGCAACAATGGTACCTAAGGACCGACTCACTGTATCTGAAAATCTTCGATTTGAGCACAGGCCCAAGGGAGAGGAGGTGCATGTGGATGTGTGCCCCCTCTCCCTTGGGCCTGTGACCCAATCTAGATCCTGTTGCTCTTAAGGTTCCTCAGGCGCTGTTGCTTCTGGTGCGGGCACGGGTGCCGGCTCGGTGGGGGGGGCCTCTGGGGCGGCTTGTTCTGGGGCGGCGGGAGTTGGCTCACTTCCCGACTCACCCTCCGACGGTGCCTGGGGGTTGACGCCTTTCGTCGACTGGCAAGAAGCGTTGCGTCCGGAGAAACGCGGGGTCAAAGTGGCGCTGAGAATATCGGGGTAGAGCGGCGGCGGCGGAGGCAACTGTTCGCCGATGAGCGCCGATAACGTGTTCTTCACTCGATTATCAAATGCCGCATTACCGCTGGGGGCTGCGAGCGAGAAACCTGCGATGGTACGGTTGCCTCCGACGTTCACGACGACTCCTGCTGAGAGGGTTTTCAGTAGGTCGCAGGGGACTTGATCTGTGGGCGGAGTGAAGCGCGCGATGAACCAGGCCGCGATCTTCGCCCGATAGAGGTCGATTTGACGGGCCTTGAGTGGATCCGTTTCGGTTCCGAATTCGGAGCCGTCTTCGGCTCCTTCTTCGTCGTACTCAGGCAGCTCTTGATCTTCGTCGGGATCGTCGAGCTCTTCGTCGAGTTCTTTGACGAGTTCGGCGTCTTCTGGTGGAGCTTCGTGCTTTTTGTCCGCGAGCTTGCTTTCTGGGATCTCTTCGACGTCGTCGGGGGCCTCGGCGCTGGGTGCGCTCCGCTCTTCGTAGCGTTTCACGGGAGCGGGCGCCCGCTTCTTCCACATATCGGGTAAACGAGGTTTTACCTTCTTTTTGCTCCCCAACTTGAGCAGGGGTAGTTCGTCGAGCACGGGCTGCACCGCGATGGGGATTTCCTTGACCGAGGGAGGGGGTTCTTTGCGTACGAGCCCTCGCGAATCTCCGAAGAAGGCCAAGAGCGCGAAGAAGACCACCTGGACAAGGAATGCCAGCAGCACGGCGAGGCGCAGTTCCCGACCTTCGAAGGCCGGGGGTCGACCCGCGCTCGATCCCGCGAAGAAGCTAGTGGAAGTAGAGCCGGCGCTCACTGATTCTCCGCCGGACCCTCGGCGGCTTCGTCGAGCGGCTCCATTTCGGGTTGAACCAGGAGATTCAAGGATGAAACCCCGCTGTTGCGGGCAGCAGCCACCACTTCGGCAACGATGCCGTAGCGGGCGTCCTTGTCGGCACGGATGTAAAGTTGCTGCTCTTTTTGGACTCGATTGCTCTCACGAAAGGCTTCGGCCACTTTGCCCGTGACGTCCCTTTCACCAAAGAGCACTTGCCCTTCCTTGGTGACGGTGACGAGCAGTCGAGAATCTTTGATGGGTGACTCCGCGGCTTGTACCTCGGGCAAATCGATCCGGAGTCCGGTCGTCAGAAGAGGTGCTGTGACCATGAATACGATCAAGAGCACCAACATGACGTCCACCAGGGGTGTCACGTTGATGTCGCGAAACCCCCGCCGGCCGCGTCGGCCACCTCCGACTTGAGCACCCATTTCTGCTTATGCTCCTCGTCTCAATTCGCGATTGGCCCGCCCATGCATTTCGTCCGCGTAGATACGCGCCACCCAAACATCAGCTGCGGCGGAGAGCTCGTCCATGAGGTCACCGATCCGGCGGTCCATGTAGTTGTAGGCGATCGTCGCTGGGATTGCGGCGAAGAGACCAAAAGCAGTGGCCACCAGAGCTTCGCCAATCGCCGGGGCGACAACGGGCAATGACGCGCTTTTTTCGGCGCCGATACGCTGAAAGGCGATCATGATGCCCCAAACCGTGCCGAAGAGGCCAATGAAGGGAGAGGCCGAGGCAATGCTGGAAAGCGAGGGCATCAAGGCACCAGCGCGTTGTTCTTCGATGGCGATCGCGCGCCGAGCAGTGGCCTGTAAGAGTTCGCGGGTGAGATTTGCATCATCAATGCGAGCATGCAGCGCGCGCACGACGGTGGCCCCAGGAGCGCCCTTCATCGAATGGCCGATCTCCAAGAGCTCAGACCCTCGAGCTGCCTGCGAACAAGCCGTCTCGAAACGTCGTTGAGCTTGCTTGAGGCGCTCAAGCTGAAGCCACTTGGCAAACCAGATCACCCAGACGAGCACGGACGCCGCTGCCAGGGCCGTCAGAACCGCTAGGCCCGGTCCTGATGCTTCCTGGACGAGGGCGATGAGGTCAAATCCTCCGCCTTGGGCGCTGGCTTCCCCAGCCGCGTTGGCCAAGATTGCGTGCCTCATTGAGCGTCTGCGAGATGGATATCGACTCTACGGTCCTTCGCCCAAGATGCCTCATCTGTTCCAGTTGCATCCATTTCGCCGCGGCTTGTGGTGGTGGACTGGGCTTCGGGCAGACCTGCCTTCTTGAGGGCGGCAGCTACGTTGTCGGCACGCTTTCCGCCGAGAACGACGTTGTACTCGGACTCACCGCGAGGATCCGCATGGCCTACGAGTCGCATCGTACGACCTTTGAGTTTACCCGTCGTGAAGCAGTCGGCTAACTTCTTCATCACGGCCTGGTCTTCAGCTCGCAAGCGTGCGGAGTTGTAGGCGAAGTGAGCCTCTGGTTCGCTCAGTCCGCAGGCTGCTTTGATCTCATCGGAAATGTTGACATCCGACTGACGAGGGTCGTCGCCGGGCTTTTCTGAAGGTGCGGGCGCGGGGGCTTCGGTCGGCTCAGCAGCGGGTTCAGCAGCAGGCTCTTCTGGAGCCGGGGTACTTGAACCACACCCTACTGCTTGTGCGAGAATAAGCATGGATATAGCTGACACGATCTTGTTCATAAACATTCCCTTCATAGCTTTTCGTCGAAGTGTACGTTTGTGCGAGGGGCGACATGGGTCTTTCGACGAACGTGTGTGGATCAACGTCTATTCCCCTCAATCCACGAATCCGCGTTACGCCCGATTGGGGTCGGTGCGCAAGAAGCATTGTAAAAAACTCCCCCCTATCCGTTGCAATTTTTCGTTCTGCACGGCTGACTGGTCGAAGTGACTACGGTCGGAAGGCCAAGGCCATCGCGACTAGGAGAACGACGCAAATGAGGGCGGCCGCCCAGGTCGCGGCCTTCTTGAATTCGGGTGGGGGCTGGGCCGTGCTTTTGAGGAGCGAAAGCGCGAGCCCTTGGATGTGTTGGAGCTGGTTGCGCGCGAGCTGGAGGGTGATTTCGTCTCCCTGGGCTTCGGCGGTATCCGCTAACTTCTTATAGCACTTTGCGGCGAAAGCGATTTGGTCTCGTGCGACGCAGGCCTCGATGAAGGCCTGGTGAGTTGCTTCGTGTTCGAGATGGGCGTTTGCGTGCTCCCAAAGAGCGATGAGGTCTTGGGGGGCTTCGGGGGAAGACGGCGATACGTTCATGATCCTCAAGTTTCTTGAAGGAACGGTGACAAAGAAAAGCGACTCACATCAAGAGACGTGAGTCGCTTTTCTCTAGAATACATCTCACGATCAGCAGAAGCGCCGCCGCCGTTCGCCGGCAGAGCCTTTTGTCGTGGTATGTTCGATGTACGTGTGTCTTGCTGCGCGCATCTCGGCACCCTCGGGTTATGAGATGCGCCGTAGTGGTCGATGCGGCTCAGGCCGGGAGACTGCGGTTCAGGCTGGGAGACTGCGGCGCATTTGTGCGGCTGCTTCTCGAACTTCTGGGTCTTCCGCGTGGTCTTCCAGACGCCGTAGACGCTGACGGAAGACGGGAAGCTGGGTCGGCGACTCTTCGTTGAGCAAGTCCTTGAGGACTAGCAATGCTTGGCGGGCTTGAGCCTCGTCGAAATGCTCCAGCAGCTTGAGTTGGGCTTCTTGCTCGCGAGGAAACTCGAATCCTGCGGCGTAGTATTCGTTGGCTGCTTTGGTGACCGCCGCCCGCCCTTCTGCGGCGAAGTAGCGTGCCATCAGGCGACGCCGGGTGCGTTCGGTGTCGTCGATTTCGTCTTCTTTGCGCACGACGATCCGCGCCTCACGTCGCTTCTTGCGCGCTTCGGCGTCAGCTGGATCCAACTCCGCCACGGGGCGGTCGAGTACTCGTCCTGCATCACCTTGGGTGCGCGGTTTGGCCGATGCGGCCTTCATGCGTCGAGTAGGCTTCTCTAGACGGGGCGAATCAGGGCGGCGCGCCGCAACAACGACTGGTTCGATCTTAACAGCGGGCTTTTTCGCGGGGCTCTTCCGCCTGCGACGGCGGCGTCCACCACGGTTCGTTTGCGTATCCATCATGGTCATGGCAGGGAAAATCTTAGAGGCACTTAGGCTTACGTTTGCTCTTTCTTAGATTGGGTCTGAGTCCGGCTGTTTCATCAGCTGCTCTGCAGGGTTTGGGCCGGTATCAATCAAAAGACGTTGGGCGTCTCCCTCCTTGATCCCTCTACGGGTTCTTTTTTATCGAACCAAGCGCCGAGCTGGACCTATCGTCAATAAGAGGAGTAAACCTCCCAGAAGGGACGGGAGGCAGCGCCTCGACGAAGCCACTGCCACTACCCACAACTTACTTAGCATGAATCTTCTGAGCGCCAGGGAAAAAAATGAGTCCGTCCGGGATTTCGTAACCGGACTCGATGGCAGGTGCTCATCGAGGGAAGGAACGTCTGCTCAGCCGGCGGATGTTGAACCGGGGGTGGGGCCCTCCTTGCTCGGGTCCCGACTTGATCATACGGCGGTCCGGGTTGCTACTTTGGCCCTGGCGAGCGCGACTTCGTTTGCGGGGCTTTTCGGCTGTTCTGGTGCTTCTTCCGCTCGAAATCGGCCCAGACCTCCCGGCTCGGATAGGGGGGCTTCTACCGTCACAGCGCAACGCGTGATCGACACACGCGGAGCCCAAGCCCCCTCCTACCAACACCCCCGGAGACCCTCGACGGCATCGCCAGAGGTGGGGCGAGTCCCCGTGGCTCAGCGACGTAAGCTGCCAGGCCAGGGACTTTCGATCGTTCTTCCCATGAGCGTGGACTACAAGGAGGCACAAGCGTACGGCTCTTGGGCGCAAATTGTCGGACCCGCGACGGCGCCGCGTCTCTGGATAGCGCATCGACCGGCACGTCGTACCGTGACTGTAGATGAATGTGAGAGTGACGCGCGTTTGAGTCTTTCGCTTCTACGTCACGGATTGGGTGCGGATCATGAACGACCTTGGTTGGCCGGGGACGGTTATGCGGGGCGACTCAAGATCGTGTTCTTCGAGGACGGCCACGCCCTAGTGGAAGGATTTGCGGTCGCGCTCAGTCGATGCCTGGCCCTTGCAGTGGAAGTGCCGGCGAGTCCTCTTTTTGCCGAGCAACTTCGCGAAGTGGTGTTGGAAGTGGCGGGAGGGATTCGTTTGCTCAAACGCACTCCAGCGGGTCCTGCTGCTCGGGCGACGGACGAATAGTTCCGTCACCCGTGCTTCGGGTGCACGCTGACGCTCAGCTTCGCCTGTCTCGGATCGAGGTCACTCCGGCGTGTGCCCGAAATTTTTTCGGGCACACGCCGGAACCTCCCGGGATTTTCGAAAAGCGGACTGTTCGCGTGGGATTGCTTTGCGAACAGGCGCAAAAATAGGCGAAAGCACCGGCAAGGAAGTTAAGCTCTGCACGAGTGCAGGTGGGCCGTATCCTGCCCCTCTTGGTTCGACTAGCCAGACGACATTGCTGACATCGGAGCTCGGGTGGAAACTTCCAGTGAAGAAGAGCGTGGGGCCGACATGCTACGCTGTTGGCGCGGAGTTCCAGCCTGGTGACGGTGTCATTCGTGCCACCTGCCAAGCCCCTGCGGATCCTTCCACTGTGAGCTTTGCGCAGCGCACATCATGCACACCAAACTTCTCATTGACTCGATCATGCGTCAGACCACCGTGCTGATTGCTCAGTTGTCGGCCGCGGCAGGTATGAGGGCCCCGCTTTCCCACTTGGCGGACGAGGTGTTTCTCAACTTGTCCAAAGAACTGGAGGAGCAGGGCGTTTCGCGCAAGGTGGTTGCCGACATGTTTGGTCTGGCCTTGCGTACCTACCAACGGCGAGTCCAACGTTTGGAGCAGAGTGCCGACGACAAGAGCACCACTTTATGGCAAGCGGTGAACGAATACCTGGAAGCCAAGGGTCAACTCTCTCGTAGCCAAATTTTCGAACGCTTCCGTCACGATGATCCCGAGGCTGTCGGTGCCGTGCTGGCAGATTTGGTTCAGAGCGGATTTGCTTCACGTACGGGGCGCTCCACCTCTGCTGTCTTCGCGACGACACCTCCCGAGGCTCGTCGCTTGCTTGCTCGTCAGGGTAAAGAAGATACGGCGGCGCCTCTCGTGTGGCTGGATATTTGTCGACATCCTGGCACTTTGAGCTCTGAAGTGGCCGAACGAGTCGGGATCGATGAGGAATTGGTCGACAAGGTCGTGTTCCGGCTCCATGCCGAAGGGCAATTGACGAGCGAAGCAGATGGTCCGCTTTCGGCAAAAGAATGTGTGATCGAAGTCGGCAGCGAAATGGGCTGGGAAGCCGCAGTTTTTGATCATTTTCAGGCCGCGTCAGCGGCCATCACGGCCAAGTTGAGAAGGGGGCAGTCGCGCGCTACAGCTGATGACACAACCGGGGGTCGGACTATGTCTTTCGAAGTCGCCGACGGGCATCCTCAGGAAAAAGAGGTCTTGGAGTTGCTCTCTCGATTTCGGCGAGAAACCGATGAGCTCTTCGAGAAGGTGAAGATGACCAATCAACAAAATCCCCTGAAGGAAGAATCGGTCAAACGTGTCGTGTTTTACTTTGGTCAATTGGTGAAAGACGAAAAGGACGAAGAGTGACCCGCAGCCGTCGCATCAAAACGAGCCTGCGTCTCCTCGCTTCCGCACTTGGAACCTGGCTGTTCACTTTTGGCTGTGGGTCGGACGTGCCTCTGGCCACCGGAACCAAGACAGATTGGTTTCGCAGCTGTGAGCAGATTGAGGATTGTGGGGACTTGTGGGCCGGTGAGTGTTTGTGCGGCATCTGCACCAACACGTGCGAGACGGATGGCGACTGCGAACAAGGTTCTTGTGGGTCGACGATTGATGTGGCGGCCGCCTGTGGAAACCAAAGTGATTTGGTCAAAAATGGGAAGCAGATCTGCGTTTCGAGTACGGAGGCTGAGTGCACAGAGGCCGTCTTGTCGACGGACGCGTTGCTCGGCGACGCTCAGCAACCGACCTGCGAGGTGGCTGGTGCTCTGATCTGCGAAGACTTCAATGCGCCGCTCCCCGAAAACTATTCGACTTGGGGCACGGGCGTCGAAGCGGCGGGTCTACAAGAGTGTCAGGTCAATAGCGGGTCAGGCGCGCTGCGAATTCAGAGTGTGGATGATGCTTACGTCCAGGCACGCATGCGCTTGCCGCAGGCGATTGAAAGCGGTCCGATTTATGCGCGCTTCTACTTGAGGGTGGAAGAAGGGGGCGTGTTTCCTCAGCAGTTGATTTTGTTCGAGCTTTGGGATCAGGAGGAAGGGGACGTTGTTGATCGAACGACTGTTTATCTCAACGAAAGTGAGCAGCTTGAGGTGTACGTCGGACCCGCATCGGTCGCCCTTCCTGCGCAAGGCATGGCACCGCTCAGTCGCGACACGTGGCACTGCGTAGAACTAGGTTTGGAGATCTCCGACGAGGCGGGGACCGTGTTCGTCGGGCTCGACAATACAACGGTAATCGAAACGGAGACCCTGGACACTCACCCTTCAGATCCCCTGAGCGTTGCCGTCTTGGAGAGCGTCCCCAAACAAGGCAGTGTCGGCACAGAGGTTACTTTGCTTGTCGACGACTTGGTCGTCGCTACCGAGCGCGTTTTCTGCGACTAGAGCGCATCTCATCACTCGCAGGGTGGCAAGATGTGCGCACCGACGCTTGCCTCACCCCTCTGGGTGAGCGGCTGCTCAGAGACCGCTCTTTTCGCTCACTTCAACCGAGGGCGAGCTTTTCGAGGCCTTTTCTCACCGAAGAGCGATTGGTGCCCACCGCGACCAAGTTGCGTACTTTGGGGTGAAAGACTTGCGCCGCCGCGTCTCGGATGTCTTCTCTTTTGACTGCCAGGATTTCTTCTAGGCGGTCCTTGGGTGTTCGAGCCGTTTTGGTGAGTTGAGCCATCGCAAGAAAATCGGCGATCTCGCCTACGTCGTCATCGATGGCTTCATGCTGCCAGACGGCCCGTCGTCGGGCGCGTTCGAACTCGCGTTCGCTGATCAGGTCAGAGGTGAGCTCGTTGCAGAGGGTGAGCATCTGTTCGGCGACTTCAGTTGCGTTTTCGTGAGCGGTGTCCGCCTCGAGCTCGAGCAGCCCGACGTCGTGGTAGGCCTCGTAGCTGCCAGATACCGTGTAACAGAGTCCCCTCTGATCGCAGAGGCGATGGTAGAGTCGAGTCGACATTCCGTCGTCGATGATGCGCATCAGGAGGTCGACGGCTGGTTCACGCCGGTCTTGGCTTGAGGGACAGCGGAAGCTGAGCGATAGGCGCGTTTGGCTTGTTCCAGGTTGATGCACATGCGTGAAACGGGCCGCTTGCTGCGGGGATGGTGTTGTACTCGTCAGAGGTTCGCCGCGGGGGGTGCCGGCAAAGGCGCGGTTGAGCTCAGCGAAGGTGGCCTGGACATCGAGCGGTCCGGCGACAGCGATGACGAGTCTATTGGCTACGTAGGTGCGACGGTGGTGGGCGCGGATCTGGTCGAGGGAAAAGTTCTCGACGTTATCGATGGGGCCGATGATGGGCTGAGCCAAGGATGAGCCCGAAAACGCACTTGCTCGCGCTAGCGTGGCCGGGTCGGTCCAATTGCCGTCTTCGCTGAGTTCCTCGAGGATCTCCTCGCGGATGATGCCCCTTTCGAGGTCAATGTCAGAAAAGAGCGGCCGCTGATAGACTTCGGCCAGAAGGGGAAATACGGCGTTGAGGTTTTCGGGAGGGACGGCGATCCCCAGTGATCCGTGGTCGGCCGCTGTGCTTGCGTCGAGGGTACCGCCGAGCTCTTCGAAGGCCTGAGCCAGTTGGTAGGCCGACGGATAGTCTACTGTTCCACGAAACAGCATGTGTTCCACGAAGTGGCTCAAGCCGTTTTGTTCACGGGTCTCGAAGCGGGATCCGGTGGGCAGGTAGAGTAAGACGACGGCGCGCCTTCGATCTGGTTTGGGAGCGACAATGGCGGTCGCCCCGCTTTCCAGATCTTGTTGTTCAAAAATGAGAGAGGGTGGCAGAATCAGCTGTCCTTTTCCTCGTCGTCCGCCCCTGCTGGGGGCACGTACTTGGGATTGAAGCGGATTCCGCCAGCCTTTTTGATCAGTTCATCGACGTACTGCGACAGAGCTTGTTCGGCCTTACGCTTACGAATCGTGGTCATGATGCGCACGCGGTCTTCTTCGAAGGTTTCCTTGGTGAGCAATTCTTTCGATTTGAGTTGCAGGACGACGAAACCGTCTTCTGCCGCCAGGGGCTTTTCGTAGATGCTGTCCGGTTCTTCCAGCTCGAAGAGTTTGAACGTCGCGGCTTCTTCGGTTTTGACTTCTGCAACCACGTCTTGGTCTGCCGAGACTGCCCGTGAGATGACGACTTGAGGGGCGTTTTCGGCCTGAAGAGCGGGATGTTTGTCCTCGTCTTGGTTGGCCTCTTCGCTCCATTCTAACCCGAGAGCCTCGTAGCTGAGCTTCTTGGTTGCCTCCTCAAGCGAGGTCCCTTGGGCCTTTTCGATCAGCTGTTCAGCGAACTTCCGAGCTTGTTTTTCGGCCGCCTGGGCAGCTGCCAACTTGTAGGCTGCATGGCGACGCATCAGCTCTTTTCGGTTTTCTTCGGTGATGGTGGCTTCCAGACGCAAGATCGTAAAGCCGCGGATGGTTTCCACGATGCCGCTCACATCACCCGGCTTCTTGATCGTCTTGGCGGCCTCCATGAGCACGGCAGCACCCGCCCCGTAGCCCTCGTCGAGGCAGCCCACGCGTCCCGCAAGGCTGGCGGATGGGGCGTCGCTCTTGAGGCGGGCGAGCTTGGCGAAGTTCTTACGTGCTCTCAGCTGCAGGCGGAGGTCTTCCGCGAGCTTGCGCTTTTCGGCGGCCTCTTCTGTGCCGGGATTGGCGCTGTCGATTCGGATCTCGGACACGACAGGGCAGTCCTTCTTCCATCCCTCATCGCCCATAGCTTTCACCGCCTCGGTGATCGCTTCGGCGTTGTCTTTCTCGAAGGCCTTCAGATCTTCGTCGCTCAGCTCGGTGAGGTAGCGCTCGAACCAAGCTTGATGGGCATAAACGGTGCGTGCGGTGGCCTTCGACTTGATGCGTGCGAAGGCCAAGAAGGCTTCTTCCTCGGAAATGCGCACCTGGCTTTTGATCAACTGGCGGACGCGCTCTGCGGTGTATTCCCGCTTTTGCATCTCTTTGAAGTGATTAGGGCTTCGACGCGTCCACACACGCACGGTGCGTTTGTAGAGGTCGATGTCGAACTTTCCGTCTCGTTTAACGTCAATGGCACGCAAACCGACAGTCCCGGGCTCGCAACCATTGGGACCGTCTACGCACATCGCAAGACTCATCGCGAGCTGTTCGGCGCCGTCGGCGGGAAGTGAGATGCGGGTGCGGCCCTCAAGTAACTCTTGGTCCACGTCGTCTTCGCTTGTGGCAATCTTGAGGCGCTGGGCCTCGTTGATGAGCACCTCGCGCTCCGCCAGACCGCGGGCGACTTGTTCTTTGAGCCGTAGGCGTTTGGCGGCCGCTTCGTTGATACTACCGCCTCCGATAGCGCTGAGCAGTCGATAGGACGCCTCGAATTCTTTGGGAGCTACGCAGGTATTGTCGCCGACCTCCACCACGCAAGTGTCGTCCCCTCCGCTGGCCGAGGGGGCTGCGCCGGTGAGTACGAAAGCCAAGATGATGGCCAAGACGATGAGGCCAAGGAAGACTTGGCCAATTCCGCTGTTCCTGAGTGCTCGAATCATGATGCTCTTTGTGTCGAGAAGCCCGGATGGGACTTCCTTCCTTCTTCGGCCTTCACCGAAGTCGGTGCATCGGCCGTGACAGGTCCGGGCCCATACCACGCGCTTGCCCGGAGGCGAAGTTGACGAAAAATAGACAGAATAGTCGAATAATTTTCGTCATTTAGCACGATTTCTTCGCCGAGCTCGCTGCTTCTCCACATTCGGGGGGAAGCGCAAAGCACCTGCTGACGGAGTTCAATCGTCGCCGGAACTACGCCGAGTTTTGAGTAACTCACCAAGTTCGAGCTTAAGCTCGCTTTCCTCAAGGCAACGGTCAAGTCGCAACTCATGAGAGGTATCCAGGACCTGGTTGGGGTCACTGGGATCCAACATATGGCGCTCGTCGGAGCCGGACTCTTCGTAGCCTCTTTCAACAAAAGGAGCGGCCAACTTCCCCAGCTCGGCCTTGAGCGCCTCCTGGGTGGAACCGGGAAAATGCGAGGCTTGTGCGCCCAGGGTCACAGTGATTCGTAGTTTTTGTGGCTCGGCTCCGTAGTCCCCTTCGGGGCCAACTGCGACGCCGCTGTCCATGATCAAGTTGTCGCGTACGCGTTCGGCGAGCAGCACTTTGCCCTGAGAAGTTCTGTAAACTTCAAACCCAAGCGCTTTTAGTAGTTTCTTTAGGGCGGTCGCGTCCGTGATCGTCATATTGGTCTTGTTGGAACCCGGTGAAGGTTGCAGACCGCTTGAGGGGCGTCAAGCTGAGCCAGGTTGATGGAAGCCGGACAATGGCCCGAAACGACTATTTGAGCGGGGCAATGGACTCGGCTCTTCGCCCTTCAACTGAACGGGGCGTTGGAGTTCTCCTACAGTGCCTTTGAGGCGCCCAAAGAAAATTCGCCAATTTGTTTCCGGCTTTTGCGTCTCGCCATCGCTCGGGTGTTATAGTTGTTCCGTGCCGCAACGTCGTAATCTGGGTGGTCCTCGTCGTGAGGCGTCTGAGCGAGTTTATCTGCGCTCGGAAGAGTCCCAAAATGAGATCACCGCTTGGACTTTGAATCTAAGCCGAGGCGGCGTGCGACTCATTGTCGAGGATGCGGTCGTTGTGGGCAGTGCTTACCTTGTCGTGATCGGCGATGATCAGCCGCGGCCGGCAACCGTCGTTTGGATCCGAGAAGAGGCGGATGGTCAGATCGCCGGCTTGAAGTATGACGACGTGGAAGGTGCGGAAGTCCCGTCGTCGCTTCCGGCGAACTCGGATGCGAACGGATAAGACCTGGGCGCGCGTGGATTTGTGAGCGAGACGATCTCGCTCCCCGCTCAGAATGCTGTATGAGCAGGGGGTCGCTTCGGCGACGCTGAGCCAAGATGAGTCGACGGAGCTGTAGAGATCTGCTGGGTGCGGCCGGCCCTTTTGCGCAGCGAGTCGACGGTTATCAGGTGCGAGAGGGGCAGCTTGAGGTGGTCGACGCCGTTGAGCGACTTTTCCGCCGCGACGGCGTGCTGCTCTGCGAAGCAGGCACTGGGATCGGTAAGACCTTCGCCTACCTCGTGCCCGCCGTGCTGAGCGGGCGGAAGATTGTGATTTCGACTGCGACCAAGACTTTGCAAGATCAAATCGCTGAGCGCGACTTGCCCATGGTGCAGCGAGTTCTTTCTACGAATGTCGATGTGCGGGTGATGAAGGGCCTGAGCAACTATCTATGCCGACGACGTTACAATGAGTTCACTCTGAGTCAGGAAGCGTTGCGCCCGATGTACGCTGAGCCTTTGGGGCTCTTACGCAGCTGGATGAAGAACACCGAGGTGGGGGACTTCGCGGAGTTGGTCACTCTCAATGAGACTGATCGAATTCGGAGCCTAGTCGGTTCGTCGAGCGATACGCGACTGGGGAGCAAATGTCCCTACTACGAAGATTGTTATGTCACTGAGATGAAGCGGGACGCAGAAGACGCGCAGATTGTGATAGTGAATCACCATCTCTTCTTCGCTGATCTTGCCATGCGTGGACCTCATCCTGGACGGGTCTTGCCCGACTACGACGCAGTAATCTTCGACGAAGCTCATCAGATCGAAGACACGGCCGCTTTGTTCTTTGGTTTGCGCATCACTCAGTTTCAAATCGAGAGGCTTCTTAAAGAAGTGGGGCGTCTGATGAGCCGTGCCTCCAGGCTCGGTGGTCCTCTTGACGCCCAGGCCGGGCTCTCTTTGATTGAAGATAGCCTGAAGCATACGGTTGAGTTTTTTGACTGTTTGTGCCCAGAAGGCACGGGTCGCAAGCTTTTGCCCCTCGACGTCTTTGCGGGGGAGGCTGGTCAGAAGAAGCAGAGACTTGAAGCCGGGCTGCTCAACCTAAAAGACAGTGTCGATGGGCGAGCTGCCGTAGCGAACGACGATCTGGCCCTGGGTGAGGGGCTCAGCCAATGCGGTCGTCGACTCATGTCTCTTTGCGAAAACCTGCAGGAGTTTTCGAAGCAGACCGAGGGACGGGTCAATTGGGTAGAGCGTGTTGACGGCCGGGCTGCCTTGTCGAGCACTCCGGTCGACATGTCGATGACTTTGCGTGACCGCCTTTTTGAAAGTGTCCCGGCGGCCTGTCTCATGAGCGCTACGCTGACAACGGGCAGCAAAGACAAACAGGCGAGTTTTCGATTTGTAAAATCTCGACTTGGGCTTTCGAATCACGAACAGGTGGATGAACTTGCGGTCGCTTCTCCCTTCGACTTCCAGCGCCATTGCGCTCTTTACCTGCCGCGTGATCTGCCTCCAGTCGGAACGGAGGAATTTCTCGACCAGTCTGCGGAAAGGATCTGCGAGTTGGTCGACATGACGGATGGTGGGGCTTTTGTTCTGACCACTTCCTTGGCTTCGATGCGAGCCTTCCACCGGCGTCTGAAACAGCGGCTTTCTGCGCGTCTCCTGCTGATGCAGGGCGAGCGCCCCAAAGCGGCCTTGCTTTCAGCTTTTCGAGCCAATGGTGCAGCCGTTTTGGTAGCGACGTCGAGTTTTTGGGAAGGAGTGGATGTTCCTGGCAGCGCTCTGCGTTTGGTCGTCCTCGAGAAACTTCCCTTCGCCGTACCCACCGATCCTGTGTTTCAGGCTCGGGGTAGGGCGCTCGAGGAAGCAGGCTTGAGCCCCTTTGTTCACCTCGCCCTGCCGGGGGCGGCCATCACCCTCAAGCAGGGATTCGGTCGCTTGATCCGAAGAGAAGATGATGTCGGCGTCGTGGCCCTGTTGGATGAACGCGTCCATACGCGCGGTTACGGCAAGCAGATCTTGCATGCATTGCCGCCAGCGCGTCGTACGGACGATTTGTCTCAAGTGCGTGAAATGATCGCCTCTTGGCGATCATCCTAACGTTTCTTCTTAGCCGGGGCTTTCTTAGCCGGGGCTTTCTTAGCGGTAGCTTTCTTAGCGGTAGCCTTCTTAGCCGGAGCCTTCTTAGCGGTAGGCTTCTTAGCCGGAGCCTTCTTAGCCGGAGCCTTCTTAGCCGGAGCCTTCTTAGCCGGAGCCTTCTTAGCGGTAGGCTTCTTAGCCGGAGCCTTCTTAGCGGTAGGCTTCTTAGCCGGAGCCTTCTTAGCGGTAGGCTTCTTAGCCGGAGCTTTCTTAGCGGCAGGCTTCTTAGCCGGAGCTTTCTTAGCGGTAGGCTTCTTAGCCGGAGCTTTCTTAGCGGTAGGCTTCTTAGCCGGAGCCTTCTTAGCCGGAGCCTTCTTAGCCGGAGCTTTCTTAGCGGTAAGCTTCTTAGCCGGAGCTTTCTTAGCCGGAGCTTTCTTAGCCGGAGCCTTCTTAGCCGGAGCCTTCTTAGCCGGAGCTTTCTTAGCGGTAGGCTTCTTGGCGGTAGCCTTTTTAGCCGGAGCTTTCTTAGCCGGAGCTTTCTTGGCCGGAGCTTTCTTGGCCGGAGCTTTCTTGGCCGGAGCCTTCTTGGCGGCAGCAGCCTTCTTCTTCTCAATGGCAGCCTTCTTAGCGGCGGCTTTCTTGGCAGCAGCAGCCTTCTTCTTCTCGAGCGCGGCAGCCTTCTTGGCGGCAGCAGCCTTCTTCTTCTCGAGCGCGGCAACCTTCTTGGCGGCAGCAGCCTTCTTCTTCTCGATGGCAGCCTTCCTAGCGGCAGCCTTCTTGGCAGCAGCAGCCTTCTTCTTCTCGATGGCAGCCTTCCTAGCGGCAGCCTTCTTGGCAGCTTCGGCCTTCTTCTTCTCGAGCGCGGCAGCCTTCTTGGCGGCAGCAGCTTTCTTCTTCTCGATGGCAGCCTTCTTGGCGGCGGCCTTTTTGGCAGCTTCGGCCTTCTTCTTCTCGAGAGCAGCCTTCTTGGCGGCGGCCTTCTTGGCAGCTTCGGCCTTCTTCTTCTCGCGAGCGGCCTTCTTGGCGGCGGCCTTTTTGGCAGCTTCGTCCTTCTCCTTCTCGAGAGCGGCATTCT
>JBNKYC010000079.1:0-8831 GCA_050300635.1 Polyangiaceae bacterium | reverse complement strand
ACCGAGACGCTCGATGCGATCCGTCTGGCTCACAAGAATGGCTACACGGCTGTTAGCTCGCACCGCTCGGGTGAGACGGCGGATACCTTCATCGCTGACTTGGCAGTGGCCACCAACTGCGGCCAGATCAAGACCGGTTCGCTGAGCCGTACGGACCGTATTGCTAAGTACAACCAGCTGCTCCGCATTGCTGACCAGTTGGGCAATGCTGCTGAGTACGCAGGCACCAAGGCGTTCAATCAGAAGTGATTGCGCTGGGGGCGCCGCGCAGCGGCGCTGCCTGATGAAAAACCCTCGACGGAACGGTCGGGGGTTTTTTGGTTTGTGGGGGCGAGGGAAAGACAGCTCGTGAGCAACCAAGGAACTCAGTATCAGCCACCAAACGTTGAAGACTTTTCGGCCCCGAGACCCACCGTCGCCCTTGGGGCCATGTCGAAGGCTGTCTTCCTGACCGGGGCGGCGCTATCGCTAGCCTTGGCCTACGTGCAAGCATTTGAGCTTGGCAAGGAGCTTCCGAGACCGATCCTGATGGGGCTGCTGGTCGCATTCTGGATCCACAATGCCCTCCTGGTCGGTTTCTTTCCTCCGTACCACCTCAGGCTTGGAAAGCCGACGGCACGATGTTCGAACTGTACACTGGTCGCCCTCGCGTCAGTCCTGAGCATCGCCTTGGTGATCTGGACCGGAAAGGAGACACGAGGCTGGCGGTATGTCGGGCTCCTTCTTTTGCTAGGAACGGTCGTTGGACTTGTTCCTCGGATAGTCCACATCTGGGAGACCAGAAGGTTCTGGTAGGAAAGAAGGTCTGCTGGCTATCCAGCGCATCCACGTCGTCAAGCAGCCGTCCAATAGTCATGAGGAAATCCGTTGAGCCCTGGACAGGCGACAACCTTGGCGAATGAAGCCAAGGTTTCTTCTGAGGCCGGAGCCGGGACTGTCTGCTGGATCCCTTGATGAAGCCTAAGTGAGAGCTCTGCCGCGACGGCGACGGTCGGCAGCCGCGACACTTCGGCGCGGGCACGGTCTCTGTCGCCCTAGCGAGGGAGCCCCGAAAAGCGGGGCGACTGAGCGGGGGGGGCGTACTCAGAGTACGACGAATTCCGACCACTGACTTACCGGGAAAGAAGAGGATGTAGAGGTCGGGTTACAGTACTTTGGGAAGAGGTATTTGAATCCGCTGCTGGGGAGGTGGGTGAGTGCGGATCCGTTAGCGGTGCATGCGCCCGGCGAAGCTGACTTGAATGTTTATGCCTACGTTTCGGGGTCGGTGCTGAAGAATGTGGATCCGTTGGGGCTGGAGGACACGGATCCAGGCGGCTACTACGGAGATGGACCGGGACAATCTACAAACCCCGATGGATCTCTTGAGGTGCCGATGGAACCATTCGTTGAACCCGGAGATGGCGGGAGCGGCGGTGGCGCTAGCGATGGGTACGGAACTGAGCGTGACGGGTGCGGTGGTGCTTGCGCTGAAACCGAAAGATATGATTCTCAGCACCCAGGGGTCTACGAACGAGCGGAAGAGAACGGGCGGTCGGCTTACGGACAAGTTTGGTTCGAGGCCGGACCAGGCACGATTAACGGCGACGATCTGCGGGGATATGCGAAAGGCGTCCTGAACAGTCCGGCCGAGACTATTGAGTTCTTCAGTCGTCTTGTGGGCACTGAGCTTGATTTGAAGGCCTACAAGGTCGGGGTTGGAGAGTTTGAGCGTTCAGGGGAGTTGATCGGTGGGGCTCACGGACCTGGGGTGCCAGGGGCGGGAGTTGTTGCGAAAGCCGCAGCTCGATTGGGGACGCTTTCGCGCGTAATCCCATAGATCGCTTGCTTCGCCGCAGGGACACCAGTCTGGCTTGAATCGGGGCATCTTGTGCCAATCGAAGCTGCAAGGTTGGGCAATAGGACGAACCTGCAGACCGATGGGTGTAGCTCGATTCCGCGCCTCGGTTGGACGAAGATACTGGTTGAGCTGCTGGACAGCGAGGGGCGTCGCATTGGTGCTGCGGAGCTTTTGAGAGCGGATAGCGCTATTGAGGAGCTAGGGATCAGTGTCGGCGTGGCCGTGGACGCATCGCGGCTTGACCTCGAAGGCGTAGTGACCGGCGCGGTGCTGGCAATCGAGCCGGGAATAGTACTCGACAGCGGCGAGGGTTGCCCAGTCACAGGACGTTTTGAATCGATCTCCAGTGAAGTCTTGTCGCTCCCGATCGAAGGAGATTCGCCGCTGATTGTGACTGCCGGACATCCCGTTTTTTCCGTGGATAGAGAGCGGTGGGTTGCAGCTGGCGACTTGATAGAAGGTGAATTGGTTCTGGGAGACACTGGCGTTGTGAGAGTGAGCGCCGGAATTCCTTTGAGGGACTCGCAAGTGGTCTACAACTTGGAAGTCTTTGACGCGCACCAGTATCAAGTTGGAGATCTAGGTATTTGGGTTCACAATGATTGTTTCTTAGACAAGGCGATCAGAAATCTAGGGGAGGTGCCGAATTGGATGCTCGAAACGGGCATGCCCAGGGCACATGGACACCACATGATCCCGTTGAAGTTGGGGAGATTTAATCCCTTCAGTTACGGGAATAGGCTGCGTGATTTGGCCAAAAAGTTCGGCGTCGACAATCTCGTCGACGACGCGGACAACCTAACCATTGCACCCAATGGGCTTGGTACGCACAAGAACAAGACTCTGAAATACATCTATGATGAACTATCGGAAGCTACGTCGGAAAAGGCATTTCGAGGAGCGTTGAAGAAGCTGCAGCAGGA
Organism: Polyangiaceae bacterium; assembly: GCA_050300635.1. GTDB lineage: Bacteria > Myxococcota_A > Polyangia > Polyangiales > Polyangiaceae > NIC37A-2. The sequence goes on along the minus strand of JBNKYC010000079.1, from coordinate 6,068 downwards.
GTTCCTGAATGGTGACATTCATCGAAGGCTAGGGTACATGCCCTAAGAAAAATGAAAGACGTTGACCTTGTTGCCAGAGTCTCCGCTGCTATCGAGAGCTCTGATCTGGACTCTTTGGGGCGCTGTTGCATGGGGCAACCCGGGCGCAACCTAGCTGCTTGGGCAAAGAACGCGGTCTACGAAGGAAAGTTGGGGGCGTTGACGACCATCGTAAACAGCGGCGGTTTGGCGAACAATGAGGACGAGCTAGAGGAAGTGTTAGTTGCTGCGGCTTCAGAGGGGTGGGAAGCCGGTGTTTCATTCCTTTTAAGCTACGGAGTGCTCAACCTCAATCGGCGCCTTCCACTCACGCACGCCGCAGCATCAGGAAACGTGCGGGTTGTTGAGATGTTGATTGCGGCAGGCGCCGACCCCAAACAGTCCAACCCTGGCTTTTTGAACGCAATGGACTTTGCTCTTCGAGGTGGGCACATCGCCGTAGTAGAGCTCTTGACGCAACACGGAGTAGAACCGTCTGGGAATGCTTAGTCTTCGAAAGCCTAAGTGAGAGCTCTGCCGCGAACGCAGATCGTCGGCAGCAGCGACACTTCGGCGCGGGCACGGTCTCTGGAGCCCTAGCGAGGTCGAGTAAAAAGCGTCCACGTTTAGTACTGAACATTCAACAGTCAGCGCCCATTCTCATGCCGAGGCTCACACCATCCTCGTTGATCCATTCGACTTGGGTGCGATGCCCGAACTCCCAAACGTGCAGCTCAAGCGAGGGGGCATCACCGGTGCCCGTGAACTCAATGATGGCTCGGGGTTTGAATTCGGAAGGTTCAATCGGCTCGAATATCTGAATCATTCCCAGTTGTCGGACGGGAGTGAGGGGCGTTGCGGGGATTCTAGTTTTTTTGGGGAGGGGTTGGTCTGTTGTGGTCGGTGGTCCGCCTCAGGGGGTGAGTTAGGCGACACCCTGGTCGGGGTCGCTTGGCTCAGCCGTAAAGTGAAAATGATCGAAAAGTTCTTCGAAAGATGTTGCGAGCTCGGCGTGCGGTGCCGCTTTCGCGAAGCGCTTGCGCGCTGATGTAGCTCTTGCGACATCAGTTGCATCCCAGTGGGTAACACGTACTAAACTGTCCCAAGATGCCTGACTGAACCGTGTCCCATACGAAGCCCAGACGGCAGTTGCGCCGGCTTGTAGGGCCATCCCGATGTCCCTTGAGATGCTGTCACCTATGTAGAGCGCGTTCTCAGGGGGGAGGTTAAACTCAGCGCAGATCTCAGCGACTACGCGAGGGTCAGGCTTTCGCTCCGCGCGGCTGAGAAGACGAATTGGTAAACTTGAGTCTAGGGGTGAGGCGCTAGGGTCCGGATGACCAAGTCCAGTCGGTTCAATGGCGTAGAGCTTGCGCAAATATTTGCTCAAATCCAAGGTTTCCAACCGGAAGACGGCGTTGGGTACGGTTGCTTCGGTATGGCCGACGATGGGAATGCCTAGCTCGTTTAGGCGTTTCAGGCCGTTGACCACACCGGGATAAGGATGGAGCGTTCTCTTTCGCATGGAATTGAATGCGTGGAAGGCGTCGTCCAGCTCAACTTTCAGGTCTAGTCTATCGGAACGAGGCCAGCGGTTTTTGACGCAGGAAGCTTCAAGTAGGGCAAATGGGTGTTCGGAGTTGTGGTGCGCCTGATGCACGGCCCTCATGTCATCCAGCAATTCGTCTTCATCTACTCCGATAATCGGTGCGGCTACGCGAATCATTTCCGTAAAAGACGCAGCAAAAAACGTTACCCAATCGTAGAGGGTGTTGTCCAAGTCGGTGATGACGATTCGTATGGGGGGGCGATTTGTCATGTCGAGTCTACTTGTCGGTCGGAAGCTATGCCCGTTGCGATGAATACTGTGACATGGGCGAAAAAGGTTAGCCGGCAGTTCTTGGTAGCTTGTAGGTCGCCATGACCTTCGGGGGCTCAGAGGGGTCGACGGAGACGAAAAGAATTTCGGTGAACTTCTGATCAAATTTAAGCACACCAAAGATGTTTGGGCCGGGAGCAACCCCTGCACTCCCCATACCAAGTACGTGAAAAGTGTGCCATGAGTTGGAGCCATCGGCGATTGGGCGGGACACTTGCGCGACGAACTCCTTGTGCATATGGCCGTGGAGCACCAGGTCGACACGATGTGCAATCAGCCATTGCGTCACAGCTTCCGCGTCAAAGACTACGCTGGACGCGGCCCCCCCGAATGGCGTTTCGCGATGAACGACCGGCATGAGGTGATGATGAAGCATTACTATTCGGAACGGTCGATTTTGAGGAGCAGGAAGTGTCCACTTCATGCCTAGTTCGACGTGCTTCAACTGGTCCTTTCCGATAAATCCATGACCTTGGTACCACCCCTTCTTTTGCTCGATGACGGAACTGTTGAGACAAGCGATTTCGATAGGGAGACATCCTCCGAGAAGGAATCGTCTACCGGAGGCGAGGTGTTCGTTGGGGTTCAAATAGAACAGATCCCGGTAGAACGTGGTCCATTCCTTTCGCGACGCTTCGGGCACGATTGCTTCATTTACGGCTGCTGATTTGTCCGCAGGCGCATCCGAAAATTTTAGGTCGTGGTTGCCTGGAACGACTGCCACACGGTAGTTGTCCAGTTTTGAAGGAGATGTGGTCATCCGGCGGAGAAAGTTCCTTGCCATGGCAAACTCCGCGCGCAATCCAGACCAAGTAAGGTCACCGGATATCAATACACCTGCAAAATCCACGACTCCGGCTTCATCCCGTGAAGCGTCTTCGACGGCTTGGCCCAGATCACGACGTGCAGTGGTTGGACTTAGCGGAAACGAGTGGTGTTCGTTGCAGAAGTGGGGGTCTGAAATCCATAGAAGATTGCAGCTCTTGGAGACAGCGAATTCTTCCTGGTAGTTGTTTGGAGCGATCTGCTTTCCTTGCAGAAGCATCACTTCGTGAACGAGATCGTCTTCAGCAACAGGGCGTACGAACCAGATTGTTCGGTCCTGCTGTCGCAGCTCGTCTACACTGTGGATTCGCTTGCCATAGAAAGGCGCGTAGCGAGATATTCCGTTCTCAAAAAACTGATCGACCCGTACATATGTGAACTTCTGAAGTTCCATTTCTTCGACTGGGTGTATTTCTTCGAGCTTGAACCATGCGAGATATTCCCGTTCGACATAATATGGCGGGGTCTTGGACGGGTCGGGGGATGCCTGCGGCGTGTGCTGTCTGTCCCATTGAATCTCTCGGCACACTGCGTGGAACAGGAGATCCCTTCCAGAATCCAAGAGTAAGATACGCAATCCATCGGGCTGCTGGGCAGAGGTGCAAAGAGCACGAAAGGTGTCTCCTGGGATGGCTTCGCCTGATTTGTTCCACCAGCCCCACCACACGAAACCGTGGTTTCGCGAGATATCGTTGTGAAGCTCAATAGTTCCTCCGGGAGCAGTCACTAGGTCCCGGAATCGTAGGATCATGGTCGTCGGCATTGTGTGTTCAAGGTAACACAAAGTTTATGACGAGTTTATCCGTCGTGCCGGTTGCAGGTGTTCGCCTAACGCCCTGCCGTTGTGCCGCGGCCTGAGGCCTCAGCAGGATACGCCAGCCGGCCGCCACGACCAAAGGGAGTGAACCAGCGGCGGCCGCACGTAGGTCTTTCCTCAAAGCGACAGCCTCGCGAGTGGCCGTCGGTCACAAACGGCTTGTTGGCTGGCGTTGCCTTCGGCATCTTTTACGGTGGCTTGTGCGTGAAGATCTATGGTTGACCTGGGAGTAGAAGTCCCGCGCTGGTCTGAACTGCGGCCCCAAGTCTCTCACCAAGTTCCAGTGCCACGGCCCGGGCGCTCGAAGAGTCTGACAGAGTCACGCGCCCGTGGAGGAGCAGTGCCTTGTTGGTGGGTTCGGCCGTCAATGCGGCGAGGCCGGTTGCTTCTATTGTCAAAACTTCCTTCGTGAACGGGTTCACGACCTCGCGAAAACCTTGATATTCGACCCCATCGACCGCAGAGATCGCGCTGCGCCACTCCGGAAGTGTGATGGGCCGGAGGATTGATTCCGCCGGGATGGACGTTCGCGAGAGAAAGATCGTGCCGGGCCGTAAAGGGTGGTCGAGCCGGAGGTCCTGTACTGCTTCTCGGAGGAAAACGGTGAGACTGATGTCCGCGTCTTCGATTCCGGGAGGGTCGTGAGCCCAGAGCAGTACCCGATCCTGTTTCCTGTCGAGATCTACGAAGTAGGTGTTGCCGCAACCGTCGCCGCAGAGGAAGAAGCGCTTACGAGAACCCTCAAACAATTCGAGGTCGACTCTTTCCAAATTGATGACCAACAGAGTCTTGGGGTCAAATCCCCGCGCGTGAAGGTCGTCCTCGGCGGTGTGCTGAACAAGCTCGCGGTAATGGACTGGGGCGGGGTAGCCAAGGCGGACCTCAAGCTCTTTGAGGGATACGGTAGGCATTCTTTAACGGTGTTCGATGGGTCAGGAGTAGGGAGTCCAGGTCCAGGAACCTTGGGGAGCGCTCGTCGGTGAGGATTTTGCGTAGGAACTCAGCCAACGGAAAGGACTCCGAGTTCACTTTCGCCAACTGCGGAAAGCCAACGTTTCACGACCTCATACCACTCCGCCATCGTCGACACTGCGGCCTCACGATCCTCAGGCGCGTGGTTTTCAGATGCGATGAGCCGAAATGCTTCAGCGGCGTCGTCTAGCGAGTTCAGCGCCGCAAGCGCGTTGGAGGCGGCTGATGAGTCAAAAACCGGGACGCTGGCCTTGAGCTTTACGGGCCAGGCCCGCTTGGGTTCTTCCAAAAGACTAGAGCGAGCTTCGGAAATTCTGGCCGTGAGACTCTTCGTCCCCAGCTTGAACAAATTGACGCCGCGTGTCCGGAGCGCAAGATCCATATCGACGAACAGATTGCCAGACAAGTTTGAAGGTTCGGGCTGATGGCCGAGGCGTAGGAGGGTCTCCGCATACTCGTCGCGTAGTTCTTGGACTTCATGGGAAAAAAAGATCCAACGGCGACGAGGTATAGCAGTGAGTTGCGGTGCAGCGGCGGTAGCGAGCTCCTCGAACGAGGTTGCTGGAATGATTATGAACGTGGCTATCTGGCTCAATTCACTGGTCCTCGTTACTAGTCCAGCCAACTACAAATTCTGCTGCGAGCTTACAGCACAAACTACAAGTACCGCCATCGGCGCGACACCTCAAAGTGCCCGTTCCTCTTGACCATTTTAGAGTAGATGAGCGTTCCAAGAAAGACGGCAAGGACCGTTCTAGGGGCATCCAAGCTCCCCAACGCTCCCCGAGAGGGGCGGGCGGGAAGAACCCCCACGCGCTCAGTCACCTCCCATCCCAAGCAGAAGACCCAAAAAGCGAAGCCACAAATCACCCAGCTCAAGCCCATCCCCCAGACGACAAATCACGCCTAGCGCCCCCCGAAGCGCCGCTCCCGAGACAACGCAGCGCAACACACCCGGCCGCCAGCTGCACCAGCGACCGGGCGTAAGGTGGGCCCCGCCCCCCTACCCGACCGATAGCGCCCCCCGCACCAGGGCCACCGCATCATCCAACCGCCGATCAACGACCGAGGCGGGAATGCGCAAGACCGTGTACCCCGCCCGCACCAGCCGACGATCACGAGCCGCATCCGCCGAGCCCCGGGTAGCATGATAGGCATCCCCATCCACTTCGACGACGAGCGACGCCGCAGGCGCCGCGAAATCGACGATGCTGGAGCCAATGACAAATTGACGACGAAAGGTGAACCCCAGCCGACGACCGCGCAACCGCGACCACAAGAGCGCCTCAGAAGAGGTAGGCGCAAAGCGCATGCCGCGGGCGCGGGCGGCGAGGAGAGATGAACGCGCAGAATGAAGATACAATGACATAACGGATCTTTCCGCTCGCCCCTGTGGCGAGCTTTGCCCTCCTCAGCGCAGCTTGTGTGACAGGGCGAAATGGGCTCCGTTAGTCAACGGATGAGAACCGCCTGGCAGAGGTGCCCCTCCCTCACCGCCCTGGCGCACAAGGTGCGCGTCTGGTGAAGCTTGCCACAGGGGCGAGCGGAATCAGTACC
>JBNKYC010000078.1:0-113894 GCA_050300635.1 Polyangiaceae bacterium | reverse complement strand
CGTGACGAGGATGACCCGAAAAACAGCTCAGACGGTGGGGCTACCGGATCCACCGACGACAAGAATCTCAGCGAAGATGCCGCCGGCTGCGGCTGCCACACTGGGCCCAAGAAGCCGTCCGGAAGCGCGTGGTGGGTGGCGGCGCTGGGTCTCGGTGTGGCGTTGCTCAGGCGGCGCAAGCTGGCTCGAAAGCCGCTCGCCCTAAACTAACTCCTCACCAACGCCCGTCCAAAGGATTGTTACTCGGAGCTGGCGGGCGAGGGGAGGGGGCTGGGGCAGGCCTCGGAGCTGCCACTGGGCGTGGCTGAGGAGTCGCGACAGGGCGCGGCTGCGGCGCTGGGGCACGAGGAGCTGGAGCTGGACGGGGTGCAGCGACAGGCTGGGGTGAGGGCTTCTTTTCCTCGGCGGGCTCAGGCGCAGGCTCGGGGGGCTTTTCCTCGGGCGCTTTGGGTGCGGGCTCGGTGGGGGGCGCGGCCACGGGTGCTTCGGACTCGGGAACCTTCACAGTCTCTCCCTCGCTCACCGCGGCTGGATCGGGCTCTTCCTCAGACGATGCGCCCCCCATGATGACGACGGCCCCGATACCCAGGGCCGCGACGGTTGCCACCGCAAGGATGAGCGGAACGAAGGGACGCCTCGGCTTGAGGCCGGGCGTGCCGCCAGTAGCGGCCCAGGTTTGTGCCGTGAGTGAACTGGCGGGGCTCTCCTTTGGCTTTCCGTCCTCCAAGCTTGACTCGGTGGCGACGCGCCCAGCAGGTGTTCCTTGAGATTGGGTAGAAATACCCGTCGCGGCCAGACTGGCATCGGTCCCTTGCTTCAGGGTCGTACCCAATACGGCCCGGATGCGAGGGATGCTGCGCTGCGCTTGTTCGGGACAGAAAGGGGCCAGGAGCTCGGCCAACTCGACCACGTTCTGGACGCGTTCATTGACGTTCTTTTCGAGACAGCGGGCGACGATATTGGTCAGCTCGACAGGGAGCTCGGGCCGCAGCTGCGCCAAGGGCTCGGGAGGATCGGCCACGATGGCAGCCAGTACCCCAGAGAGCGTCGTTCCTCCGAAGGGTTGAGACCCCGCGAGGCACTCATGCAAAATAACCCCCAAAGACCAAATATCAGCGCGCGCGTCGACGGTCTTGGCGTTTCTGATCTGCTCTGGCGCCATGTACAGGGGCGAGCCCATCATCGATGAAGTCTGAGTGAGATTCGCTTCCCCTGGTTGCACGGCCTTGGAGATCCCGAAGTCGAGCACTTTGGCGATACGCGTGCCGTCCTTGCGCGTGGCAAGAAATAGATTGGCGGGCTTAAGATCGCGGTGAACGATGCCAAGGGAATGAGCCTCGCCGATGGCCTCGAGGGACTGGAGAAGAATCTCGGCTGCTTGCTCGATCGGTAGTGAATGTCTGGCCTCCAGCTCATCCGCTAGGTCTACGCCCTCAAGATACTCCATAACCATGTAAGGCAGGCCAGTATCCAGAGTGCCTACGTCGCTGACTCGAGCGACGTGCTCCGATTGGATCTGAACGGCGGCACGAGCTTCGCGCAGAAAGCGCTCCACGGCGCCCGGGTGGTCACACGCTTCGGGCAAGAGGAACTTGATGGCGACTTGGTTTCTAAGCACCATGTGCGACGCTAGAACGACGACGCCCATGCCCCCTTGGCCCAACACGCGGTCTACGGTGTACTTCCCAAGGAGCTGATCACCGACCTCGACTGTCTTGTTCCCCTTGTCCATTTTGCCTTCCTGGTCAGGGTTACAGCAAACGACTCAGGAGCACCACTGAGCAGCCCAGAAGCTTCGCTCAACTACAATGAGTGCGCCCCATCCCGAATGGACTCCCGAATAGGCAGGCGAAACTGCATGGACAGAAGCGCACCGGGGTCGTGTCTTTCACGACATCGTCTCCATCGACTGGTCCGCGCAGAGCAAGCTCTTGTGGGCGAAAACCAAAGCATCCCTTGTGTACGAAGCGCTCCCATGAGAAGCACTACGAGGACGCCTGCTGATCTGATCCTAGTGCTACGACCACTTAGAAATGAGCGGTTTCGAAGCTCTCCCCAAGAAAGTGAGGTCGGCTTCGAAACCGCGCTTGGCCCTCTCTGTCTCCGCACTTTTCTCTTCCCATTTGTGCTGCAACCTTTCCTGAAAACCGAGCCGTCTCCCAACGCTGACAGACCAAGATGCGCTCAAATTGAAACGGTCGCAGCACTAGTTCTTGAGAAACACGCCCACCTCGGTCAATGCGACTCGGGTGGGCTTTCACTTTCGGCGGGCTGACTTGTGGCCTTCTTCACAAACAGCCGCATTCCGATCGGAGCGGGGATTTCGGGATCGTCTCCGGCCCGCGGGTCGCCCACACTGAAGCGCTCTTGACCGACCATCCACGGCGCAAGCGCCCGCACGGCGCCGGCTACCGAGTCTTCCGCCAAGATCGTAACCTCGCACAAAGCACCAGAACACTTGGTCTGCACTTCACCCTCGACCCCGCTTTCAGCGAGTAGTCCGTTGAGTTCGCTCTGCTGGACTTGTGCTCCAGCCTCGTCCTCGCCGCGCTCTGCCAGTAGTCGAGCGAACTCGACGGAGTCTCTTTCGAACTGAGCAGCATTTTCCTCGAAACGCTCGATTTCTGGATCGATCGCTTCATTTTTGCCTCCGCCAGGCCCTGCGCTTTCGCCACTGTCCGTGGCGTCTCTCACCTGCTCATGCGCCGGGAGGAGCGAGGAAGTCGACGAAGTAAAATCGCCCCTCAACGTCCCTGGAGCCGTCTCGACCATGCGCCGTCGAGACAATGCGGTCAGGTGGGGTCGATCTTCTGGATGCGCGGATAGACCCGCGCGCTGGCTCAAAACTTCGCCATCGCTCTCAACAACGCCGACCACAGCCCAAAGGCTCCAAGCTCGCACGAACAGAAGGACCAAGATGAGCGCACTGCAGACAAGTAGCCCCAACAGGACAGTTCCAAACACGGGGGACCTCTTGGCGGGTCCACTTTGGCTCTTCCCGTTCACCACCCGTTACTACTTCGCCTGGGTCAGGAAGAACAGTCGCTGCAAGATTTCGTAAATGGCCCCGTCCGACCTCTTAGTCTGCGGTGGCGGACGGCACTGTCGGACGGAGAACAGGGTCTCGGATCGAGTCGCTCAGGGTTCGACCTGGAAGTAGACGAAGTCACCTAAGCCCGGGTGATCAGCATCACTTCCGGCGGCACTGTGACACCCCACACATTCTTTGGCTCCGAAATCGGCCACCGCGCCACCAGGGGCGTAGAAGTACCAGTTCTCGCCGTCGTCCGATTTGGGCGCTGTTTTGACCGTGACGTAGATTCCATCTTCCACGAACTTCAGAGCAGCAGAACCTTCCGGAACAACAACCGAACTGCCGGGATCGACTTGAGATAGAGCGACGTTACTGCACACTCGATTGCTCTTGCCGTGCACATGGATCGCCGCAACCCCGTCAGTTTTGTCGGTGGCTTCGGGTTCGCACTCCCATTCTGCCTCCCAGCCCTCGGACTCGAACTTTTCGAGCCAAGTCTTCATATCTGAAGAATTAGTTGGAGGCACCTGCGGATCGAGGGTCATCTCACTTCCGGTTTCGCCGCTTTGCCCCATTGAGTCATCCGAATCACCGTCACTGCAGCCTGTGGTGGCAGCGATGAGTAATGGTACCGTGAGTTTCCAGCCAATTTGGGTGGTTCGTTTCATTTCTGCACTCCTCGTTGAAAGATGGTTTCAGGGTTCTACGCGCAGACTTGGACAGTGGTTTCAGGCGAAACACATTTATCGACGCCCGCGACAATTGAGCGCACGCTCGATCACCCCAGGGCGCATCTTAGTCGTCGTCTATTCTGGAGCGACGGTGGGGCCATCATATCGAGCAATCGAGCGCATACTGTTGAGACTGATCGTGTCCACGAGCAGGCCACTGTCGGGATCGTAGGTGAACAAGCCGCTGTCAGCTGCCACTAGCCACTGCCCATTCAACAACTCGTATGCGTCGTAAGGCCCCATGGACACATTTACGCTCCGCCCCTGAACAAGCGGAAGCCCAAAGGGGTGGCCGGAGACCGGCACAACGCTCGATACGAGTTCGAAGACCAAATTCTTGTATGCATCTGGAACGAGCAGCCGTCCGTCAGCGGTCACGCTCACATCGAAGACTGTCGCGTTCACGGAAAACAACGACTGGTTCATCTCGCTTTCGGTCTTGTCCGCTAACCACACGTCACCGAACCCCAGGTCACTGCCCACGAGCCATCGATCGTCGATGGCGTACAGCCCCAAGGGAAAGAGCCCAGACGTCAAAGTTCCATTCGAGGCCCACGTGCCTCTCTCGAGTCGATGCAGAGTATCGCCATCTGCATAAATCAGTTCGTTGCCTTGTACCGCGACTCCGAAGAGAGCAGACAGGGAAAGCATGCTCAGCAGCTCGCCCTTCGACGTCAGTTCGAACAAGATAGGCCGATTGAGATCGGCGACGTAAACGATCCCGTCCGACGCCTGGGTCAGATAGCCAGGAACAAAAGTTTGGCCCACCTTGGCTTCGTTGGTGACCTCGCGCACATAGCTCCCGGTGTTCCAGTCGACGAGCAGGATACGCTTGTCTACGATATCGCTCACCATCAAGTACTCGTTGAGACAGAGAGGGCTACACCCGTCATTCGGGTCTCGATTATTGTCGTCGCAAGACTCGCCCGGGTCTTTCGTCCCGTCACCACAGACAAATGGCTCTGGATCGCCGCCCGCTCCTATGGACGCACCAGTACCCGACGTGTCACCACCTGTCCCTCCGGTCGCAGTGGATGCACCGGTCCCTCCGGATGCAATGGGTTCGTCCCCTCCACTCCCGTCCGATCCACCAGCCGAGGAACTTCCCCCCGAGCCGAGAGTCCCACCCGTCGCCTCCCCTTCTCCGCCCGTCGAGTCTCCATCACCATCTGCTGCGCCCCCAGGGCCAAGGGTGGTTTCTCCCCCTCCCCCCCCCTCGCACCCCAGGGGATCGGTGCAGCTCTGTGGGTCAACCAGGAGCGCGTCGACACACTTACCATGGCGGCACGTCTCGAGTTGTCCACACGGAACCCCAACACAGCTGAGCTCGAGTTCGATGGGAAGCTCGATGGGTGTGTGGGGCACGAAGGACAGAGCGCGACGGGCCACGATGCAGTTTCCCTCGAAGCGATCCCTTTCACACTGCTCTGTGCTTTGTCCCACGCCCACCGCCACAAGCACTCCAAAACCTTGATCTTTGCGTTTGGACGGAACGAGCACCAAGTCGCCAATCCAGCCCCCCTCGCACGTCGTGGTGCTGGCACTCGGAGGTCGCCCCTCCAAATCACCCAGCTTGCCCACAACCACATGCGCGGCGTCGAGATCCACGCACTGCGCGTCCGTCGAAAGATGCAGCGTCACCTGCGTGGGCGACAGACACTCCAAGGACAGGAGCCCCCCGATCAGGATCGCGAACCTGAGCGCGAGGCGACGCGAGAATAGAATCGGGTGCACATGCGTCCGACGACACGCGCCAGCGCAATGTTAAGGTATCAAGGAGCTACGATGAACACCCGAGGCAGGTGTCGTGACACTGAATGTAACTCGATGGCGTCAATGAGATACACCGGTTCGTATCGCTGCTTCTCGCCACATCAAAGTTGAACCCAACCGTAAGCCACTTTCTGCGTCGGTAGTTTCACCTCCCAACCGAGGGCGAGCCCTGATCCCAGCAATTCACTCCACAGTCAACGACTCGACCCAGTTCGGTGAAGAGGGCGCCCCCTCGCGCAAGATCTGCTCCCACTCAGGATCAGTCAGTCTCTTCCAGTCCTCTTCGATCAACTCATAATAGGTCGAAACCAAACCCGAGTACGCACGCGGACCGCTGCAAGTCTCGACCGTAGTGACCATCATGTTCACGTTACCTGTGCCTACATGAAGAATGCGCCCCACTTCTGAACCACCTTCGTCGGTGGGTTGAGTGTGCACGTCAGCGATCGTGGGTGCCCATTCCACAGGGTTTCCATAGATGAGCTCCGGGTACCAACCCTCAGCGCCATCTGGACCAGCACACCCATTGACCACCAAAGACACCGCTTGGTTGATGAAGGCCATATGTTCTTCGGAATGAGGAGTTCCTGTGCGTTGGTGCTCGGCCATTTCACGTAGGGTACCCATCACACCGTCGAAATGATCAAAGTAGTCCGCTACTCCGCTGGGAGGTTCAAATCCTAGGTTTTCGATGACGGACAGCGCGTGGGCCGCATAGTCTCCCAAGGCGCCATAAAAGGCTGGATAAGGGTCGACATAGGCATCGGGGAACTCGCACGATGCGCCCCCTGTGTAGGACTGCTTCACGTAGAGAATTGTGTCATGTCGCAGCTCGGCCCAGGAGGCGAGTTGGGTATTGAGCAGGCGAGCGCCCCAGGCCTCGGTCTTAAAGATCGAGGGGAGCGCTTCTTCGTCCTCCGTGGAGAGCGAAGACGAAGGCGACAGGGTCCGAAGTGCCCCCAACCAGCGGTTGTACAGATTCTGCGCCCAGAAGGAGGAGGGTTCGGAGTCAGCAATCACACGCATGGCTTTCAGATCTGCAGCGTAGGGAAAATCCTCAAGTTCGTCTTGAAGCAACATCCCCGCTTGGTCATTGCCCAAGGCCGCGTAGGCCACATCCAATGGCTTGGGCATCATGCGCTTCACCGCCCCCTTGGCGACCCGATCGAAAACGACGTTCGAAAAAACGTGGCTGTCGATCACGTAGCGCTGGCCAAACAGGGCAAACGACGAGGAAAGGGGCAGCGTCCCCGAGCCCATTCCGTTGACCATGTAGTGGCTCGAAATGCGCTGGGTACCGTATCCCCCGTCCACGATCGCCTGAGCTATTGTCTCGTCACTCTTGGCGTCGAGCTCGTCCAGCTTCCCTACCCCCAAGTCCTCCGCGAGCGAGGCAAACTGAGCGACGGTCATGTAATCGTGCTCACCGACAAAGGTCGTCACGAAGTCGTCGACCGCCTGGTAATCGCTCAGCAGCTCTCCGGTCAAGAGCGCCCGCAGGGCCCAGGCTGCCTCAAGTTGCCGACGACGAAAAACACTGGACCCATCTTCTTGAGTTTCGATCATACGAAAATCGATGCGACCGAGCCACATCATCGCACGAAAGTAGCGCTCCAGATTCTCGGAGTCAGTGTAGTGGCCTCGGGGCTCGCACTGAGAAAAATCGAGTCGACGAGTCACTCCAAAAAGTTGGACCGAGGTAACGCCCTCCGCTGACTTGCAACCCGAAAACAAACTGCTCACCTCACTCTGGTTGCTCGAATGGAGGGCTGACTTCTCCTGATCAACCAGCAGACTCTCGGCGACGGTGAGAAACACATCTAGGTCGTCGCGCAAATCCCCCTCATAGTCCGAGCGCTCAAGCTCAGCGCGAAGACCGGACGTGAGACGCGTCAGGGCGGGAAGCAAAGACTGGCCCTCAAAGGCCTTCAGGATGTTGTCATAGGACGTGTGAAGAGCCGTCAAAATCGAGTCGGCCGTCACATAGAGTGGAAGGTCATCGGCGTAGATACTGGATAGGCCATAGCTGAAGGTAGGAAACTGGTTCCTCCTGCTGATCACGAAACCGTTTTCGGTCAGCTTGTCCTTCTCTTTTTGCGTCAAGCCGAGCTCAGAGCTTTCGATCAGATCGAGTCCAATCGCTTCGGAAGGATCGTAGCCGAGCTCCTCAAAATCAACCTGGGTTGCCTTCGCAAAACCTTCGGCGTCCATGTCCTCAAGCTGGCCCAATTCTAAATCCAGAGCCTTCTTTTGCGTCGATGCCTTCGTCCCGAGCGACAGCTTAAGCTCCGTCCCAGGGTCCAGTGCGACATCTGTGTCCTCGCCTGGCACAGATGAGCCACCAGAGGAGCAGGCGAGCAAAAATAGAGAGGGAAACAGAATGCCAGAGAATCGTTGTTTTCGAGTCATGGTTTACCGAGCCTTCCTGGGGAACGCGAGACAACACCTCACTCAAAGCAAATCCCATGCCCGCATTTCATCGCTACTCGCGCATCGGCGCCCCCCCCCCGATCTCGCTGGGCTCCTCCCCTACGAGCGACTCCTCCGATCGGCATTCGCTCATAGAATGAAAGTCTCGGTTCCGCTTCCTTTGCTCGAGAGCGTATCCTGAAACAGGATCGCCGTTCGTAACTAAGCCCTTCATGAAAACATCCAACCCGCAGCAATCGCAATTGGATTGCCCCGTCTATCTCGACGCTGAGCACTGCATTCGCACGATGAGCGAAGTCCCTTGGGGTCGCGTACGTGGTCAAAGCCCAGCGGTCCAGTCGCGAGTGGAGTCCCTGGTCAAACCATGCGCGCCGACCTTAAAACGGTCGCAGCACTAGGGAACCGAGTCTAATTACCGATTGCCGGAAATTTTCCAGCCAGTAGGCGGCAGCTTTCTAGGTTAAAGGAAATTTTCTGGAAAAGAGGCGAGGCGATGTGCCACTGTCTGAGCAGCTCCAACTGCGCTAACAACTGCTTTACCAAGATAGGCAGAGACGCCTCAGCCGCTACGTTGGACTGCTTTGAGCCAACCCCTTCCACAGGACGATACCGTGATCAAACAAGCTTTACCTCTACTCCTCGTTACCCTCCCTTCTGCTCTCCTCGGTTGTAGCGGCAGCTCCTCGCCCCAAGATCAAATGGGGTCAGGAGGATCCACCGTCGGCTCGTCGAGCGGTGGCGGGATAAACGGTGGTGGCGGTACGAACGGCGGCGCCGCAAGCGGTGGCGGTATGAACGGCGGTGCCGCAAGCGGTGGCGCTGCAAGCGGTGGTGCCGGAGCGATGGGCAGTGGCGGCGATGCAAGTGGTACCGGCGGAGCGAACGGACAATCGGACGCCACGCCAAGCCAAGGCTGTGGTAAAATGGACGGCGTCGAGACGATCACCGCGGGTGGCCAATCGGTCATGGGGGCACACCCGACATCTACTCGCGTCGGCTCCGCCATTCGGGACTTCGTCATCGACATTCCGGCCGACTATGATCCCAACAAGCCTTACCGGCTCATCTTCTCGTGGCACCAGGCATACGGAGCGTTTACTACCAACGCGACTGGTTTATACCCAGCCAATCCTGGACCAAACTTTGATGCAGAAAACTACGCTTTCTTCGGTCTGCGACGTCAAGCAAACGATGCGAATGACCCAGTGATCTTCGTCGCTCCAGAAGGAGTGGGCAACTTGCCTTGGGACTGGGCCCGCGATGCTCCGTTCTTCGATCTGCTCCTCGAGACCGTGAGCGAAAACCTTTGCATAGACGAGAGTCGTGTTTTCACAACCGGCTTTAGCTTTGGCGCGATGATGAGTCATGCTCTCTCCAAGGGCCGAGCCTCCAAACTGCGCGGTGCTGTCACTATGGCCCCGGCCAACTGGGCCTTTACGCAGCCCCAAAAAGAGGATTCCAAGGTTGCCTACTTTAGCATCACCGGGTTGAGCGACCCCACCTGTAATTGGATCAAGAACGACGCAACAGAAGAGGGTGGCAAGTATTGCGCACTTCATCACGCAGAAGACAACGGTTGCACCATTCCGAATGACTTCCCCATAGCGACGGTGGGAAGTAACCAACACGTCTGTTATGAGTTCGAAGATTGCGACGTCCCGACGAAAGTGTGCACCTTTGACGGCGCTCACACGCCTTCGAGTGTGAGCGACGGCTCACCTGGAGACGATGGTGCGAAGGCGTTCGTTCCTCCGCTCGCGTGGGAGTTCATCTCAAGTCTGTAGTCGTTCCTCCTCTACCCGAGCCACCCCAGGTCCGCGTCATAGAATTCGCCGCGGCCGGGGGTGGGCAGTTCGAGAGACCGTGACTGACCACCGGGATTGGAGGATCCGGTCACGACAATCAAAAAAGCCGCAACTCAGGGTCGGTCAACGAAGTTGACCAGCCCTCTTGCGGTTTTTCTTCGTCCGTCCGATCACAGAACGATGAAGAGACGAACAAATGAGCGACCTCAAACCAACCGTTCATTTTTTGGCATTGCGCCGGAGTGGCGTTTCGTTGGACTTGCAGCCATCTTCGTCGCGTGCCTGACAGCTTGCTCGGATGACAACGGAGCAGGGGACGACGACGGTGAGCGCAGTGGTAACGGCACAGCCGCCTGCGACGGACAGGAGATGCTCACCTGGGACGGGCACGTCTACCCGGAAGCCGTCTCATCAAGTGACCCAGACGAATGTAGTCCCAACATCGACTACGCCGACTCCACCCATGCACTCGTGCCGGGGTCCGGCCATTCGGTGATGACCGTCGGGGTGCAATGGGACGTGCCCGGAGCCGACCACAACGCTACTTTTTCCCTGACGATCGGCGACCCGGACAAAAACGGCCCCGACGTAACAGAGGACACGTATTCTCTGACCATTGTCGGCGGAGACGAAGGGGCTGAGGCATCCATCATCATCGCTCGTATCACACCGGACATGGGCTCGTGCCTATCGACCGCGGGCTCGGTCACGATCAACACCTGGGCCGAGCCGGGCGAGCTCATCGAGGGAAGTTACGAAGTCACCGAGTGGAGCGGCGCCAACTGCCCCACCCCGCCCTCGATTGGGATGTTTCGCGTACGTCATTTCGATCCATGACTCCCGCTCAGTACCGCGCCTCGCTTCCAGCCACCCCCCATGTCGTACAGTGGGGAGGCTCCGATGTCTGGAAGGTCGGCGGAAAGGTCTTTGCTATTGGCGGAACGCGCCCCGCTCCCCTCCAAACTACTCTTCGCAGCCCTTGATTTCGGAGTCTTCGACGCGAATAGGGGTATCGTCGTGGTTGGATATCCCAGGATAAGTCGGATTCCACGCACCATTGGTGCCGCAGTTGTTAGCGATCGTGGAGTCGGTAACTTTTATATCGCCAGTATGATTGTTGCTCACGAAGAAGATGGCGTCACCGAAGTCGTTGGCGCGGTTCTTCTCGAGCACGGTTCCGCAGATATCGAGAGTCATCTCATTGCCGTCGTTGTAGATGGCTCCACCATTGCCCCCGCCAGGACCGCTGGCATCCCCGCTTCCCGTGGTTTCGTTATAAGAAAAGACGGAGTTGTAGATGCTCCAAGAGACCCCGATGCTACTGATCGCGCCACCATTGGCTGCTGAATTGCCATAGCCGTCCTGTCCTCCAAAGGTGCAGTTGACAAGGAACACTGGCAAGTCGTCATACTGTTGAAAGGCGCGAATGGCTCCGCCCCCTATCTCTGAGCCGGTTTCCTTCGCGACGTTGTTGAAGAATCTCGCGTTGACCGCCTTGAGGCGTCCCCCCGAGGCAAAGATGGCGCCACCGCTCTTGTCGAAGTCGTCACCCGGTACAGCACGAGCACTGCCGTCTACGAAAGTAATGTTCTGCACCGTGAGGCGTGGGTGATCTTGGTTGTCACAGTGGGAGGTCGTCCACTTCTGATCCTGATCGCAGGTGTTCATATAGAGGATGCGGTGGTTGCCGGCTCCGCTGAGCGTGATCAACCCACCGCCGTCGATGACGATCTCTGGGCCAGTATCGTTGAACACCTTGGCCGTTTCTTCGAGCATAATAGTGTGAGGCTCATCCCCACAGTCGAAGGTGATCACCCCACCGCCAGCGACCGCGTCGACGAAGGCCTGGCTCGTGCAGCTCTCGGGGGTCCCGGATCCCACGACAGTAGTCGGGTCCGACGAATCTACTAGGCCTCCGCTTTCGGGGATCGGGCACTTTCCTTCCGGGTTACCTGCAGCGGGACCATCTGCAGGATCGGTCAATGGGTTTTCTACTTCGACGCTTCCTTCTCCGTCGCTCGAGCAACCAATCGCTGAGCAAAGTAGAGCCAATGAGGTCAGGACAATGAGGGGGCGCAGAGCGCACCCGGCGTTGCGTTGTTTTGACTCGTTCTTGGATATCATTGTTGGCACCCTTCAATTTGAGAATTCTCGGCGCTGACGTCGGTCACCTCATGATTCGAGATACCTGGATAGTCTGGATTCCAGGCGCCGTTGGTCCCACAGTTGTTAGAGATAGTCGAATCCTTGATGACAACGTTGCCCGAGTAGTTATTGCTAACAAAGAAGATGGCGTCGCCGAATTCGTTCGCCTGGTTACGTTCGAGGAGGCTGCCGCAGATGCTCAAAGTCATTTCGTTGCCATCGTTGTAGATAGCCCCGCCGTTGCCTCCGCCTGGGTCTTCTCCCGCACCCATGCCGACCGCGGCATTGAAGGAGAAAAGACTGTTGTAAATGCTCCAGGACTGCCCAATGCTGCTGATAGCACCACCATGAGCCCCGCTGTTGCCGTAGCCCTTTTGCCCGCCGAATGTGGAGTTGACAATGTAGATAGGGAGGCCTTCGTGTTGCTGCATGACACGAAGCGCCCCGCCGCCCTTATCGTGGCCAAACTGAGGGCAGTGATTGTTGAACCAGCGAGTGTTGATGGCTTTGAATCGTCCGCCTGAGATATAGGCGGCGCCTCCGCTTGCCGCCATGTTCTCCACCAGTTTGCCTTGCTCGTTCATGATTTCGAGGGGTTCATCTGCGGTACTACCATCAATGAACGTGATGTTCTGAACCGTGAGACGCGGGTGGTCCTGGTTGTCGCAATGGGCAGTTGTCCATTTCTGATCCTGATCGCAGGTGTTCATGTAGAGGATGCGCCTCTGGCCTTGACCACTCAGCGTGATGAGTCCGCCACCGTCAATCACGATCTTTGGGCCAGTGTCGTTAAACACCTTGGCCGTCTCGTTGAGCATGATGGTATGGGGCTCATCGCCACAATCGAATGTAATCACGCCGCCACCGGCAACTGCGGCAACAAAGGCATCGCCGGTGCAGCTGTCAGGGGTTCCGGTGCCTACCACGGTCGTAGGTGTGGAGACGTCTTCGAGACCTGCTTCGTTCGGAATGTCGCAGTTCCCCTCGCTCCACCCGGCGGCTGGACCGTCATCAGGATCGGTGAGAGGATTGTCGACGGATGTGCTCCCGCCATCCCCATCCCCGGAGCTCGACCCCGAGTCGCCGCCACCGTTGCCGGAGCTACTTTCGCCATCCCCATCCCCAGCAGTCGATGTTGGGTCGCCATCGCCACTCGAATCAGATCCGGAGTCGCCGGAGCCCGAATCGCCATCCCCACTACTCGAAGTCGTAGCGCCGTCGCCGTCGCCCGAACCAGAGCCCGAATCGCCATCCCCACTACTCGAAGTCGTAGCGCCGTCGCCGTCACCCGTTTTGTCGGAAGAACAGGCGCCTGAGACAGCTGCCATGATGAGAATAGGAGGGAGTCCAATGGACAGCCCGGTGGTTCGCATTCTGCTGATTGGGAGGTGAGTTTTGACCATCTGTCTCTCTTCTTTGTTGATGCGAGCGGCTCCGCAGAGCTTCAAGTGATCGTAAGGACAATTGACTAGTGCGCAAATGCTCGAACTGATGGGCGTTCAGATGGTCAGAAAGTGCAACCGGGCCGTGCCTGGCGGGCGGGAGTTCCGCATAGGAGAGGTCAAAAGCGGCGATGTATCACCGATATCCCGCAGCCCGTCGGGGTCACTCGGGCGAATGCCTTGCCTCAAAGCACCAAGCAGCTACACCAGAGGGCGCTTCGATGCCCATTCGGCGACGCGCCCAGTCTTGCTATGTCCTGCTTGTCCCGCCGAACAGCCCAACTGTGCGCGCTCCTTTCGATCGTCGTACTCACCGCTACCTTCGCTTGGGCCAAGTCCGCCCCTTCTCTGCAGGACATCAAGCTGGGCAAAGGTCCCTACGCCCGCATGCATATGCTGGTCGAAAAGACGATTCTTGCGATCGACGTGGCCAATCTCGAAGTCCGAGTCGATCCGAAAACCGAATCGATCTTCGCGCGACTCACGCAAGACAAACCTTATTCGACACAACTTGAGGGGCAGCTCGCACAGACGATGTTCCAGGCTGGTCACGCCGTTTTCGAACTGGAGTTTCTGCGCGACATTTCACTCGATCAGTACATGAATGGTGTGCGCGAAAGCTTGGCCGAAGCTCACGAGGCGGGTCTGATCAACACGGCGCTGCGCAAGCGTGTGGAGCGCGGCCTGCCCAACTGGTTCAAAGCCCTCAAAGCCAGTGGCTTCCACGACGGGGATCGAGTGCTGTATGAGATATCGCCGACCTCGTTGCGCACCGTCGTCATTACCAAGAGTGGAAGATCTCTGGTCGATCGAACGGATGCTGGCGCCGACAAGCGGATGATCCTGTTGGGGTCGTATTTCGCCCCAGGCTCCGATTACCGTACCGGGCTCCTGAGCTCTCTAGGAAAGAAGTAAAACGCGCCGTCACTCGAACCGCCTCGAAACGTCCGCCCCGCTACCTGCACGGGGAACGAGGCGCAGCCTCGCGGTAGAAATAACTGCCTTAGGCGCGGAACCCGGGCTCTTTGTAATTAGCTCGCACTTTGGGGTCATCTCTGCCAGGTCACACCTGTGGAAAACAACGATGTCCTGAGGCGTCTACGCTATTGCTTCGAGTTGAAAGACCAAAAGGTCATCGATCTCTTTGCTCTCGGAGGTTTAGAGGTCACGCGTGAAGTCATCAGCGATCTCCTGAAGAAGGAAGACGATCCTGCTCATCGCCCCTGCAAAAACACAGAGCTCAGCGCCTTCTTGAATGGGCTCATTCGTAAAGAGCGCGGCGACCAAGAGGGACAAATCGGACCACCTCCCCTAGAGCACCAACTCACGAACAACATGATTCTTCGGAAGCTCAAGATAGCGCTTCGCTTCAAAGACGGAGACATGTTGGAGATCATGCGTCTTTCTGGAATGCCCTTAGGTCGAGCAGAGCTCAGCGCACTCTTTCGCAAACCCGAACATCCACACTATCGGGCCTGCCAAGACCAACTCTTGCGCAACTTTCTCCAAGGATTGCAAATCAAACTGAGGAACGAGCCTAGCCGTGAGAAACACGGTCCTGCTCAAGAGACTGCACAATCGAGGGAAACAAACCCCGAGGAGCATCAGCCCGAACCGCACGGCTTCGATGCCTTGGCTGGTTTCGTGATGAGCCCAGAAATTCGCGCGGAGTTCGAACGCTCTGGTATTACGGAGCCGACCCCACCCCAAGCGCTCTCGTTCGAGGCCATCTTGCGCGGTGATCATGTGCTCATCGATTCGGGAACAGGTACAGGGAAGACGCTTGCCTACGTGCTTCCCCTGCTTTTGCATCTTGAGCAAACCCCAAATGCAAAGGTCGTATGCCTCGCTCCGTCGGCGGAGTTGGCGATACAGACCCTCAATGTAGCGAATCGTTGTGCACCTCCCCGCCTCAAAACGGGCGCCTTGGTCGGTGGAGGTAACCAAAACAAGCAGAAGGACCGTGTTCAGAAAAGCACACGATTCATCGTAGGTACTCCCGGGCGAGTACTCGAAATGATCGCCGCGCGAAAACTGAAGGGTGTGACCACTTTCGTGCTCGACGAGCCCGAACCAATACTGAGCGCCAAAGACGGGCAATACCTGCTGGAGGTTCTATCACGACCGCCGCGCCCCCGACTGATCGTGGCAGGTGCAACCTTTGGCATCAATTCAACTCGATTTGTCGAAGAGTACATGAGCGAGCGACTCGTGCGCGCCACCAACACAGAAAGTCCGCTACTGGACAAGATCACCCACTATCGCCTGCGCGTTCGAGACGCCGGAGACCGTGATCTTCAGCTCCTTCGTTTTCTCGAGCAAGAGAACCAAGATCGCGCCATTGTCTACCTCAATCAAGCTCACCTGATTCGGCACATCTATCGCCACCTCAGCGACGCCGGCATCTTGGTCGAGACCCTGAGTCAGGACCGAACCAAGCAACAGTGTGCGCAAGCGCTCAGAACGTTTTCAGAGGGTAAAACGCAAGTACTCCTCACGACTGACAGGGCCGCGACGGGAATCGACATTCAGGGTGTACCCTGGGTTGTGCACTACGAGCCGGCACGCTCAGCCCAGGGTTACGTCCACCGCGCCGGACGTACCGGGCGAGCCGGACTCACGGGTCGATCTCTCTGTCTTATTTCGGACAACGAGATCTTCATCCTCAAAAAACTCGAGCAACAACTTGAAATTTCGTTCGAAGAACTGCGGGTTTAGCCAGGAGGGAAGGCTATTGGCCTCCTGCCCCTCCCATCGAGCTCGTCGCATCAACGAATACAGCGACCGTTTCTTCGAGACCTCCCACTGTCACCGCGATAATAGCTTTGCCGTCAATGGCGGGGGCCAGAGCCGGCTCGGTTTTCAGGAAGGGTCGCGGCACAAATGGGAAGAAAAAAGTGCGGAGACAGAGAGGGGCGAGCGCGGTTTCGAAGCCGACCTCACTTTCTTGGGGAGAGCTTCGAAATCGCTCATTTCTAAGGGGTCGTAGCACTAGAACGAGCGCCGCCCGCTTACCCGCGGACCAATGGAGCGCGAGCAGGGTGCAGCCTCCCGCGTTAGCAGTTGCCTCTTGCGTTCTATGCCCCAGCGGTATCCAGAGAGGCTTCCATCTGTACGAACGACGCGATGGCAAGGTATCGCGACGGCGAGGGGATTGGTCGCACAAGCACGAGCGACGGCTCGCGCGGACTTGGGGGAGCCGATGCCCTTTGCAATCTGCGAATAGGAACGAACCTCACCGGCGGGGATCTCCATCAGGGCTCTCCAAACTCGACATTGGAACGCCGTTCCCCGAATGTCCAAAGGTAAACTCCGAGTGGAGGTGGACGGCTCCTCTATCAAACCAACAACCGTGGCCACTTGGTCTTCAAAATCCTGGTTGGCTCCCTCCAGCTCGGCGTGAGGAAAGCGCCTCTCCAGATCGTGAATGAGGAACTCCGGGTCATCACCAAGGAGAATCGAGCAAACACCCTTATCGGTTGAGGCGACGAGCACTGAGCCGAGTGAGCATTCTCCGACAGCAAAGCGGATTGTCGCATCCTTTCCACCGCTTCGAAACTCGCTTGGCGTCATTCCCAGCATGGCGTTGGACTTTTCGTAGAAGCGTCCACTTGAGCCGTACCTCGCCCCATAGATGGCAGAGGCTATGCTCCCCGCGTCCTTCGCAAGCTCTGCGCGAATACGTTGTGCACGGCGAGCAGCGGCGTAAGCCTTAGGGGTAATACCCATCACCCTCTTGAAGACGCGGTGTGTCGTTGAAGGGCTCGAGCCTATGTGGGCGGCCAGCTCTTCAAGCGCGGGCTCTTCCTCGCGCTCGTCGATCAGTCGACACAGGCGCTCAACCTGCGCAGCTTCGCGTTCAACGCGCGGCGGAAGATCAGAGCGACACCGTCGGCAGGGTCGAAAGCCAGCGCTTTCGGCGCCTTGTCGCGAATCGTGGAAGGCGACGTTTTTGAGCTGAGGCAGGCGCGCCGGGCAGGAGGGATAACAGTAGATACCGGTCGTGTTCACCGAATAGAAGAACGCTCCGTCAGCCTGCAGGTCACGACGTTGAACGGCGCGCCATCTTGCGCAAGGGGAAGCGAACTGGGGCTGAACTGGGTTGCTAGCGACCATGACCCACACAATACCGCCGCTGGTACGCCGGGGCACTCCGAAGCTGGGCACCAAATTGTGGCTCCATGCCGCTCATTCGCTATTGCTGCGACCGTTTAAATTTGAGGGCTTCTTGGTCTGTCAGCGTTGAGAGCCGGCTCGGTTTTCAGGAAGGGTCGCGGCACAAATGGGAAGAGAAAAGCGCGGAGACAGAGAGGGCCACGCGCGGTTTCGAAGCCGATCTCACTTTCTTGGGGAGAGCTTCGAAACCGCTCATTTCTAAGGGGTCGTAGTGTTAGTGCCCGCCCTTGGCTTTTTCGCGCACGACACTTCGCCGACAAGAACCGGAGTGCTTGGTGCCAGGGTCGGCAATACATGAGGAGGGTCGCGCAGCGGGGTCCTCTGCGTGGCTGTTCATTCAACGCAGGGAAAAGGAAAAATTCAATGGCAGTACTATCAAACAAGGTTGCTATCATTACTGGCGCGAGCTCTGGAATCGGCTTCGAGACCGCGAAGCTCTTCGCCAAGGAGGGAGCAAGGGTAGTCGTGTGCGCGAGACGCAAGGCGAAGTTGGACGAGTTGGTGGATGCAATTCGCGCCGAAGGCGGGACGGCCATGGCCGTCCCAGGTGATGTCGGGGAAGAGTCCCACGCTCGCTTGATCGTAGAGCGAACCGTGTCGGAGTATGGAGGGCTGGATGTCGCATTCAACAACGCCGGGGTTCTCGGCGCTACAAAACCCTTCGAGGAGCTCTCCCTCTCTGAGTGGGACAATACGCTGCAAACCAACCTGACGAGCGCGTTCATGTGCGCGAAGTTCCAAATCCCGGCCATGCTCCGTCGCGGTGGGGGTTCGATGGTCTTCACGTCGAGCTTCGTAGGACACACCGTGGGAATGCCGAGCATGTCGGACTATGCCGCGAGCAAGGCGGGAATGATCGGGCTGACACGCGCTCTCGCCTCTGAATTTGGAGCAAGAAGGATCAGGGTAAACGCCTTACTCCCCGGTGGCACAGACACTCCTATGGGGCGGAGTGTGGCAAGCACACCCGAGGCGTTGGAGTTCGTGCGCAGCTTGCACGGACTCAAAAGAATCGCCCGACCTGAAGAGATCGCCCGTTCGGCTCTCTACCTCGCCTCAGACGCTTCCAGCTTCACGACAGGAACAGCGCTACTGGCGGACGGCGGAGTGTCCATCAGCCGAACCTAAGCGAGGCAGGACGGAGCACCCGCATCCTCGACGCAGCATCACTCGATGGCGGCCGTACTCATTCGCTTGATCTCGGACGTCTCGCCACCGTACAGGTTTCGATCGGCTGGGTCGTCGGATAGGTACTCGATGAACTCAAATTCGGAGCCCGAGGGCTCGATGAAGTAGATCGTTTTACGGTGTGGGTGGTCCGCTCCGATCGTAGCGATCTCGTATCCGGCACTCAACAAACGCTTGCGCACGTCGTCAACCGAGCTGACTTCAATGCCGACGTGTGCAAGGCCTGGACTCACACCGCGAAGGTCTCGCCCCTCGCCGACCGCGTGATCGTTAAGGGTGATGTAAAAGTCGTCCGTACCGAAGTGCACCCACTCGCGCTTCGTTCCGTACCACTCCCCCGATCCCCCTCCCCGCACCGACCACTCCGGAAGAGCGGTCTTAAGAAAGTTCATCGTCTCGTCGATCGAGCGCACGACTAAGTTCACGTGTTCAAGCCTCGCCATCTTCACTTCTCCTTTTCTGCTGTTTTTAGCTATTTGCTTCTCGGTACCCGAGAGCCGCCGCGGTAGGGAGATAAAGATAGCGATTGCGTGATACGCATCAAGGATCAGCTAACTCAACTCATTGTTGAGCATATTGCAAATATCGGCTAATCGATCCTCGGTGCCACGTTGGTGTGGTCACAAAGACCCGAGGTGCTGTTTTGAACATCCACGACCTTGCCGCGCTGGTGGAAGTCATCGATCGAGGTGGGCTCTCCCCTGCCGCGGATGCGCTCGGGGTGACCACCTCGGCAATCTCCCGACGGATCAGTGGACTCGAAGGAGAACTCGGGACGCAACTACTCCTTCGAACGACACGCAACACTGAGCCCACAGAGGCGGGGCGACGTGTGCTCGAGTACGCGCGAAGCGCCGTCGAGGCGGTGCAACTCGCCCGCGAAGCCGTCCAAGAAGAACAGACCGAGGTGCAGGGATTGGTAAGGATCGTCTCTCTGATGGCGTTTGGACGTATCCACGTCATACCCGTCCTCGAAAAGGTGCGTCAGCTCTACCCCGGCATCGAGCTCGATCTGGCCTTTGATGACCGGCGCGATCGTATTCTCGAGCGCGACTTCGACATCGCACTGGTCGCGGGGATGCCAAGGAGCGACCGCTTTTTCGTAACGCGCGTGGCCGAACTGGGCAGCATCGTCTGTGCAGCACCCAGATACCTCGAAACCCATAGGTTACCGAGTCACCCGCGCGATCTCGAGGCACACGATTGCATTCTCTACAGCTATTCGAGCACCCCCGATACTTGGGTGCTCACGCGTAACAAACGCAGCGTCGAAGTCAAAATATCCGGTTCGCTCCGAGCCAACAACGGTGAAGTGGTAGCGGAGCTCGTGCGCCGGGGTCTAGGTATTGGACGCGTGCCGCTGTTCATCGCCGCTCCCCTCATCGCATCGGGGGATCTGATAGACCTTTTCCCCACCTACGAGATGGCCACGGTCTCGCTCTACGTCGCAACCCAACAAAGCCGCACGCTCCCACGTCGGATTCGCGCAGTGTCCGACCTGCTCATCGACAGCCTTCGCCGCACCCCCTGGACCCATGCGGTTGAGGAACAGGCCAATCCATTCACAAATCGAACAATGGATTGAGCTCACGCTCGGTGCCCCAAGTTCAGCTCCAAGCTGACCTGTTGCCCTCTCATCGCATCTCACGGGTGCGCCCCTGGCTGCCCATTTGCAACCAGGGGCAGGCACGTCAACGCTCTTTCTTGAGCTTTACCATCGAGATTCCGTAGTCGGGATCTTCGAAGTGAGTGACCTCGGTCCAGCCGTGTTTCTTGTAGAAACGGACAGCCTGCTCATTCTTGCTGAAACTATCGAGAAAAATCGTCTCGAAGCTCTCGAAGAGCTGGGTCTCAGCATGTGCGAGCAGCGCATGCCCAATCCCCAGACGGTGAAAGTCGACGTCGACCATCATCAGATCGAGTGCGTCTTCCTTCCTGGCGTAGCACCCTACGATGCGTCCTTCGAGCAGAGCGACGTGAACGTGTTCGAGTCTCTCTTTGTAGTACGATGGAACAGCGCCGCTATCGACGTATCCTTGTACCACCTCCTGTCCAATGACGTCGGGGTACTTGGTGAGCACCGTGCGGTGGGAAAGTTCGGCGAGAACTGTGATGTCTGCTGCCTTTGCAGCCCGTATCTTTACTGACTTGGTATTCTTCAATTTCCTGATCCTAACAAAACAAACCCTGACCACGCGTCTTCTTAAGACGGCGATTATGTGAATGTTGACTGGAGGCCTGCCTACGGATGGCAGGCCCGAATCAGGACGCGATACGCATGAACCCTTCAGATATCAGATCTTCAAGATGGTTCAAGTGTGGAAGACCGTCGTAAACTGGGTCCAATGTCACCTTCTGTGCACAGGGAGTGCTCAGTTGAGCAGAGCTTGCACCGCTGCGATCAAACTTGCCTCAGAGAGATCCGTAGGTGCGGGGCGGAGATACCAGCTGACCTTCCAAGGAGTCGACGAAGCTCCCCCGGCGAGGTCCTCGAGTGCCCCACGCATCTCCACCTCTTCGTAGTCCGCCCCGAAATAGAGCTGGATTTCCTTATCCACCGAGTGCTGGTTCGCTGAGGGGACGTCGCTCCAGGTTTTGACCAGCAAGGTCGTGCCCGACACGTGCGCGATCCATCCGCCACTTCCGTCGCACGAGAATTTGTCGTCGTCGAGCCCGAATGCAATCCCCAAAGTCTCATCATCCCAAAAATACACTCCATCGGTCACGGGAATCGTCGGGATGCTGCCGTTTCCTTCGCCACAGATATCGTCCCCCTGGGGCCAGAAGGTCGTACCACTACGCGCGACGCGTGTGATCTGCCAAGGCGAGAGGCTAGCACTCGTCGATCCAGTGTTGTCGATCTGTACGACCATGTCGACTGAACCCTTGATGGTGTTGGGCGAAAACGTCTTTTTGATCACGACGTTGGGTCCAGTCTCCGCGAGATCGAAAGCGGGACTCGTGGTCGTGAAGGTGTCTCCGCTGAGCATCACCGTCCACGGATCGGAATCCATCTCGCTGGGCGGGGGCCAGACCCAAGTGTCGTCCTGAGGGGCAATCCAGAATTGCGACCCTCCTTTGAGAAAGTCGTCGCTTTGCTCCAGCGGCATGAGAACGTTCGTTCCATCAAGAGAGTAGGTCTTGATGATGGAGGCTTGCTGCGGATCCACCTCGAAGAAGTACTCCGAGAACTCGAGCACATAGGAGGAATCCGAACGAACGATTGGACCCAGGTCGCTCCCCGCAGCACCCCCCGAAGCCGCGTCTCCACCACCGCTGCCGCCATCGCTCCCTCCAGATCCCGCGGACCCCGTGGTTCCCCCGACACCTCCACTCATCCCACCGGCGGTTCCTCCCGAAGCCACCCCGCCGCTCCCTGGAGCTCCCCCCGAGTTCCCGATCGCTCCCGTGCCCATGGCCCCACCGGACGAGAGGTTGCCCGTGGTGCCGTCGCCGTCCCCCTCAGGGGCGGCGGGAGAACACGCCCCGTGTGCCAATACGGCTCCAGCCGCGGCGAGCAAAATCCATGTCGGGCGGGACCGGAAGGGAAGAGCATCCATGACCTGCTCACCGTATCATAACGAGGCTCGACCACGACCCCCATTCAACATAGAGCTGGAATCGTCGCCTTGAACGGCGGGGAGCTGGACCTGCGCGCCACCGTCATCTCCCGTTCAACCTCGGGGCCCGAAGGCTCGGTACAGACCCCAGAACCGCCCCCACACGCACGAAAAATCTAACGAAGCAGGAACAAATTCATGGTAATGTGCGATTTGTCCCGAGTGTTTCTCGACAACCTATGGCGTTCCGTTGAACGCTATACCCAGCTTGGAGAAGACCAAGCCGAAATGATTCCATGCGGAGGGGCTCGCAATGAGGTCGAGGAAACTAAAACGGGGGAACCCTTTTACACTGTTGGGCTCTCTTGCAGTGGTGGCCTGCAGCGGGCAAGCGGCGGAGAAGAATCGTCCAGGCGGGGATGGCGATGTCCCCGGTGATTCTGCCGACAGCACTAGTTCCAGCGGATACGACACACAGACGGAAACGGGGCAGACCGGGACTGGCGGATCCGCCGGCGGCGACTCAAATGGGGATGTTCCTTCCATGCCCGAGACTTGTCCGCCCTCGAAAACACCGCTGCGCCGTCTCAGCCGCTACGAATACAACAATAGTGTGCGCGAACTCTTGGGGGATACGACCGAGCCTGGAAACGCTTTCCCGCAAGGCGAGCCGTCGGTCATTTTTGAGAACAACGTCGACGACCAATCTCCAACCGCGGAGCTCATCACTGCCTACTTCACCACAGCCAAGGACGTGGCACGACGAGCGACCCAAGCCGAGACGGTGTCCACTTGGTTGCCATGCGCCGCCACCGTGGACGACGCCACGGTACAGAGCTGTGCCGAAGCGCTTGCCGAGTACTTAACCTCACGTGCGTTTCGCCGCGCCGCTCCGAGCGAGGAGCAAGAAGAGCTCACAAAGCTGCACGCCGCCATCATGGAAGCAGGCGGCTCGTTCCTAGATGCTACCGCCGGCGTCATCGCGGCCGTTCTGCAATCACCCGACTTCTTGTATCGCGTAGAACTAGGCGTGCAGGATCCC
Source organism: Polyangiaceae bacterium (assembly GCA_050300635.1). Taxonomy (GTDB): domain Bacteria; phylum Myxococcota_A; class Polyangia; order Polyangiales; family Polyangiaceae; genus NIC37A-2. Next base: position 90,568 of record JBNKYC010000078.1, on the reverse strand, counting down.
GAGGGAAGCACCTGGCTCCGCCCGAGTGGGGAAGAAATGGCGGCTCGTCTTTCCTTCTTGCTCTGGGAGAGCCCACCGGATGCCACGCTCAGTGAAGCCGCCGAAAGTGGCGACTTGTTGACCGCGCAAGGCATCGAGGCGCAGGCAGAGCGACTCTTGGCTCATTCACGGTCACACGCAACTGTAGCACGCTTCTTTGATCAATGGCTCCGATTGGACGCGATCGGTCGGGCGGAAAGTCCTCATCCCGAGCTAACGGTCGAACTCGCACATCAGCTCCAGACATCAACCCAACTCTTTTTCGAGGCCGAAATCTTCAAGAAAAACGCATCGTGGCCTGAGATTTGGACTTCTCCCGACGTGTTCGTCAATGACGCCGTTGCGCCGCTCTATGGTGTTTCGGACATTGCCGGCAGCGACTTTCAAGAAACGGTCCTCGGTACTCTACCGCGCCTCGGGTTCTTAACCCACCCAGCCGTGCTGAGCGCGGCGACCCACTTTTCTGAGCCAACGAATCCAGACGCCCGCGGTCGTTTCATTCTGGATCGATTGTTATGTCGAACCGCCACAACCCCCCATCCCATGGGCACAGCGCCCGTGTTCCCCGCTGGCGTGAGTGCTCGGGAGGCTTGGGAATCCTCGGTCCTCAATCAATCTGACTGTGCCGCTTGTCACACAGATTCCGCACAGCTGGGGTTCACCTTGCAAAGCTACGATGCCCTCGGCAGGCATCGCACCACCGAGAACGGTTTGTCGATTGATACGCAAATCGAGTTCGACGACCTCGGGACGGTGAACGACGGTGTAGACTTGGTATCCAAGCTAGCAACATTGCCAGAAACGCAATCTTGCTTCGTGCAACGATGGCTGGAGTTTTCGCTTGGTCGTGAGCTCGAAGCCGACGACGACGACCAATGCTTAAAGGATAGCTTGACCGAATCTTTTGAGGCTTCTGGACACAACGTGCAAAAGCTGTTGATCGACCTGACGCAAACAGAAGCTTTCCTCTACTTGGGGAAGGAAGGTGGGGAAAAATGAGTGGCTTACGTCTGAGTCGGCGCACCGTCCTCAGAGGCGCTGGTAGTATCGCCATCGCGCTGCCTTGGTTGGAAGCGATGACCGAAGAACCTTTAGCGCACGCTGCCGATGTGCCAGCGCGACGTTTCGTTGGTGTCTACAACCCGGGCGGCACCGTACATGCTGACGCAAACGACGTGGACCAATGGACGCCAACAGGAACCGAAACGGACTTTAGCCTAAGCCCCATTTTAGCTCCACTCGCTCCGGTCAAGTCCCGCCTCATCATACCGATCGGTTTGGACATGAAGAGCGCCGTGGGCGAGCAGTTGCAGTCCGGCCTCGTTGCCCTACTCACTGGAACCGGTCAGGGGAGCGTCGGAGAGTACGCGAAGGGACCTTCGATCGATCAAGTGATTGCCGGGCTCCTGCCAGCCACCGAACTAGGTAGCCTCGGACTCGCCGTGCGCTGGGGAACCGGAAAGGCACACGGGCTGATGAGCCCCTCGAACGTGCTGAGTTACGCCGATGATTCAAGCTATACGCCCCTACCACCCCTCATCGACCCTGTGGAAATCTGGCAAAGCTTGTTCGGTAGCGCGGCGCCCGATCAGCCGCCCAACTTTGACCGTTCCATCCTGGACTACGTGGAGCAGCGCTTGACTCGACTCGCTCCCAAACTCGGCTCCGCGGATCGGAAGCGCCTCGACGAACATCTGGCTCGAGTGCGCGAACTCGAAAAAACGGTGGCCACTGCTTCGGAGGCGGGGTGCAGCGTTCCGCCCCTGATCGACACCTCTGACTACAATCCCCACGCAGGCTTGAATGCCGACGATGCCGGGGTGGTCAAAGACTACGTGACGGACGCGGCGATTCCAAAAGTCGGCCAGCTGATGATGGACATGCTCGTCATGGCTCTCGCTTGCAACAAAACCAACGTGGCGACCTTGATGTGGTCCGATACGGAGGCCAAGCATTCCTTTCCGTGGTTGGACTTGCTCGAAGGGTATAACTTCTACCAAAACGATGGCGGCTATCGACCAGCCGAATGCCAAAAAATCGGCACCTGGTATTGCATGCAGCACAACTATCTGCTCGAGCAACTCGCCGCAGTCGACCTTGGAACGCATTCCCTGTTGGACGAAACAATCGTCTTTTTCGGCTCCGAGGTATCGAACCCTGCGACACACCAAAAGGATAACATGCCCTTTCTACTCGCAGGGGGCGGCGGATTGCGTACAGGGCGCATAATTGACTACAACGGCACCCCCCATAACAATCTTCTCGTCTCCATTCTCAACTTATTTGGAGACCCTCGCACGAGCTTCGGGACTCCTGACATCGGCACCGGCGCGCTATCAAATCTGACGTAAATGGGCGACTTTGCTCGTTCTGCTCCGCCGAGAGGCGAGGAAACTCAGAACGTCCAGAAGTACGGCAAGTTTGGTGACGCCGAAGGAACTGCTAGAATCCAATCCCTCCAAGGGAAATTCAATGCAGAAGTTCACAAGGCGCAGCCCCTTTCGATTGCTGTTACTGCTTACCTTCTTTGAAGTGGCCTGTGCACGGCGGCCCGACGGGACAAACGAAGAAGGGGACCCGGGATCAGTTGATGGGTACGGGGGCGACGGCGCCAGATTCAATTATTATGATCCTGACGAGGAGATTGATTTTGGAGCTATCGATCCGAGCATCGATCCGGGAGTCGACCCTATATTCCTTACGGATCCAGAGCTTTCTCAGGATGAGCCTGAGCCGTACGGTTATGTCTATTCGGAGCCAGGTGACCACGAGTTTCCCGATGGCACCTGCGTCGTCCAATTTGATGCCGCTGGCACCAAATCCTTGCTCGAGGCCTTATCTCCCTTAAAGGGCGAGCTCGAGCAATGCACGGGTCTCGCACTCTACCTGACGAAGAGTGCTTCGTCCCTACGTGATGCTGACCTACGAACGTTGCAGATCCTCAATCGGACGGAAACCGACGGCGGATTAAATGCAGCTCAGCTATCTCGACTCTATGTCTACAATCTGAAATCGATACAAGGCGGAACCGAATGTACCCCCGAGTCAGGAGCGATCTGGCCGAACAGTGAAGCAGTTTGTGCCAACACGAGGGTTCGGGGGGACCATACTTGGTTGTGGGCGAACGGTTGGGCCGATGGCTGGGTGCGCGACCTGGTCATGGATGATCTCGAGGAGGCGCCAGACGGGGCCTTCTGCTCAGCAAAGTTTTACACACTAAGCATGCGAGGACTGAAGAAGGTGGGAAAGATGGCCTTTGGTGAGCAACCTCACGGCCACCTTCGTTTGCTCTACTTGCCCAGTGTAGAAACGATTGGGGAACATGCCTTCCGCCGTATCCAAGTCGCCCCTGACGTATGGACGAAAGTTGTGCTCCCGAAGGTCAAAGAAATCGGAAGTTATGCTTTCGACGACAACACGGATCTCGGCTATGTCAACGCTCCCGAACTAGAAACGATCGGACGAAATGTCTTCAACGACACAGGCAAACTGATCTCGGTGAACATGCCTAAGCTCAGGTCGATGGAACATGCGTGCTTTGGCATCAATGACTCGATGCGGGTCTTGCGACTCCCGTCACTGGAAGCGCTCAACGGAGATGGTCTCAATTCTTTGCACCAGCTGAAGTTTTTTCATGCACCGGCGCTCAAGTATCTGGCCGGTGGCGCGCTCGGCAGCAACGGAGCTTTAGAGGCGTTGTATCTACCCAGCGCAGAAGTCATCGACGGCTACGCATTAGTCGGGGCCACTTCGCTGAAGAGGCTTTCTCTTCCCGCCGAAGTTCTCACGCTAGGTGATGGAGCTCTTCGCGACACAGGACTCGAGGAGTTGAGCCTGCGCGGCGCCACGAAAAAACTGCGTGGAACCCCTTTCGTCGGCAGCCCCGATCTCAAACGCATTTTCTTTGGGTCCACCGCTCCTGTTCAAGAAGGTGATGCGGTGTTTGCAGGGACAAATACCGCTCTCACCGGCTACTACTCTGGAGACGATCCAGCTTGGGAGGGTTTCGTGTTTCAAGGAAATCCCACCGCAACGCTGGCGCGGGAGTGAGCTACCAACCCCAAAGCGGAAGGTAACCACAATTGCGAACCCCGCGGCCTACGCCCCTCACGGCGCCCATCAGGGGAAAGATGCCTGGTGGGTTTCGACCTTTGGGGGACGGTGGTCTGCCCAAGCCCGTGATTTCTCGCCGTTTTCTTCGAGAAACGTAGAGCTGGAGTCCGTTTCATACCCCACAATGAGACATCACCCTCCGCCCTCGCCGAGCGACAGGTCGGACGGCTGCAGCACTCAGTGGCAGATCGCGCAACAATAGCGCCTTCGATTCAACGCTGAGAATCCCCGCGCCCGAGTTGAAGAACTGAGACGTGCTTGTTATGTTCCTCCACAGGTGAGGGAGCATTTGCTTCCTTGAAGCACATCGTCGATTGGGGGACGAAACGGTGCGTATCTCGCGAGCAAAGACCAATTTCATCGCCATCGCGTTCCTCCTGTCCATGCCTACGCCGAGCGCATGGGCAGCCGGAGCTGCCGCCGGCCTCTCGAGTTCCTCCGGAAGGGTTGCAGATCTAGATTTGGAGGAGCTACTCGAAGTTCAAGTCTCTCCTTTTGACGTCTCGACCCGCCTCGACAGTGGCTACCGTGCTTCGAACGCCGTGTCTGCCTCTCGCTTCGACGCGCCGATTGGAGATCTCCCCTTCGCCGTTCAAGCCTTTACCGAATCGTTCATCCGGGATCAGAAGCCGGTCACCATCTTGGATGTGGCACGATACGCCCCCGGCGTTACCTACCGAAGCAACGACTTCAACGAGGGAAACGCGAACCTCGCGATACGCGGTTTTGCGGTCAGCGCGACACCAGGCAACGTTCAGATTCTGCGCGACGGGTTTCATGGCCCGTCTATTTTTGATTTCACGAATATCGCGCGCGTCGAGGTGGTCAAGGGCCCCACTTCGTTTCTCTATGGCCAAGTCGCTCCGGGGGGGATTGTCAATATTATCACCAAGACTCCGCAACCTGAGTTCGTCGCTGACCTCGGTGCACGCTATGGCTCATACGGTCAGTACCGATTTGATGCGGACGTGACCGGACCAGCGCTCGACACATTGTTCCTGCGGATCGCATCATCGTACGATCACGACATTCATTACTGGGAGCCCTACGACGCTCACTCGTGGGACATCGCTCCATCGTTGCTTTGGCGCCCTAACCGCCACGTAAGTGTATCGGTCAAGTACGAATCTTTCCGCAAGGCGGAAACCCCTCAAGTGATGCAGAAGCCGGGCTACAGTCGCCAGGCAGGTATCGTCCCCACCTCCACGGACCCCAATCGATCTGGCGTCGACGTCCCGGGGCTACCAGATCGGTGGAATAGCATGTCCGATGCAGACTATCGCAATAGTAATAGCAATAGTCTGAGCGCATGGCTCGATGTCGAGGCTGACGAACATTGGAATATTCGCACGGGCTACTCACGACTGACGTACACCGTTGACATGCTCTTTTCTGGCAATCTGGGGATGGCGAACAACGACACCTTCCTACAGGGCCGTCGCTTTCGGGGGCAAACCTATACGAATCACGGCGACATGTTTCAGGCCGAAGCGGTCGGCGAGCATGACTTCGGTTTCGCGAAAACGCATCTGCTGCTTGGGAGCCAATACGTGAGCCGCAGCTTCGACATATGGTCTGGCCAGGCGCCCAATGACCCCTCGTTGGGGAACGACCCGAGTGCCTCGCCCCTTCCTCTCTGGGATCTCAGGGATTCGTCTACCTGGGACCGGCACGTCTCCATTCCACGTTCCGAGCTGACGGAGGCATCCAATGACACAACGGTCCGATATCGCGACACTTCTGTTTACGCTGGCGCCACGGTCACTTTTTTTGATGACCGACTGCGTCTGCTTGCGGGATGGCGTCTGCACTCGGCCGAGAGTCAATTCACCGACCACATGATCAACCAAGCCCGGCCGCAAGTCGCCGAGCAAGCCATCACGCCTCAGTACGGCATCCTCTACGAGTATGGTCCAGGACTTTCGGCTTTCGCCTCCTACGCTGAGTCGTTCGTAGCGGGAACGCAGGTCCTCAATAGACCAGACGGCACGACGGCCCCCGCTGAACCCACCAAGGGTAGAGGCTACGACGTCGGCCTCAAGGCCGATCTACTCGGTGGGCGTGTATCGGGGACGCTCACATTCTTCGATATCCGCAACCGGAACATCGTCAACGATCTCGCACGAACAAACGAAATGGGGGCGGTTGAGATATACAACGTCCAGAGCGGTGAGCAGCAGTCCCGCGGTATCGAGCTTTCAACAACGATAACACCCGTAGACAATTGGCAGCTCTACCTATCATACAGCTGTATGGATGCGAGGATCACCGAGTTCAGCGGGCACGACTCGGCTATCCTTGCTCAGGACCCAGCTACCTTGGATGCCGCCGGACAGGCAAACTACAAGACGGTGCGGCTACTTCACAATGCTCCCTTACAAATGAGTGCACCGTACCTAGGCAATCTCTGGACACGTTATGACTTTGTGCAAGGCCTTCTCAAGGGCGTCTATATCGCTGGCGGCACCAACTTCGTCTACGATCAAACGATTTTGCCCGACGGTCCGGAATCGTCGCACCAGACCTACGCGCTCGTGAATGGAACACTAGGTTACGGCTGGATCTGGGGTGAGCAGCGCATGTCCCTTGACCTCATGGGCAAAAATCTCGCCCAAGCCCGCTATCGCCCTTCACAAAGCACACGCGCCCGTCCACGTGAGCTGCTCCTCTCCCTCAAAGCCCGGCTCGCGCCGTAGCGCGCAAGAAATTGAAGGCACAACTCGACACCTGATGAACAAAAGAGAAAGCCCAGACGACCGAGCACGATTCTCGAGTCATCCTTACTCCCCCGCTTTCGGGCGGAGGACGCCACGGCCTCTCGAAAGCCTGAGTTGTAACCGAAGTCGTTGTTCGTTGCTTCTTCTTGAGCGCTCGACTTGCGCGCTCGCCCGTCTCAGCGAATCTATCCAGGGAAGGCACTGTGGTCTTGGATAGATCTGCACGTTCACCCCTCTCCCGCGCCCTTGTCCTGGGACTCGTCCTCCTTTTTGGCGTGATGCACCCAGTTGACAGCCAGGGGGCAAATCGAGCGACGCCTAGTCAGGTCAAAGCTGCTTTCCTTCGCAACTTTGCGCGCTACGTGGTTTGGCCACAAGGTACCTTTCCTGACGAGGATTCTCCGTGGCACATCTGTATCGTCGGTCATGACCCTTTTGGCTCAGTCTTGGAAAGCACTCTCGAGGGGCGTACCGAACACGGACGCTCCTTCGCTGTTTCTCGGCCGGTATCTCTCGCCAAGTTGTCGCAGTGCCAGATCATCTATGTTGGGTACAAGGACGAGGAAAAACGTCAGGAGGTACTTGCCCGAGTAAGGGATCTCCCCGTTCTGACGGTCAGCGACGCTCCTCGATTCTTGCTGGAGGGTGGGATCATTCGCTTTCATGTTGCGGACTACGTCAGCTTTGGAGTGAACCTCGATCAAGCTCGCGCTGTTTCGTTGAAGGTTCCAGTCAAGATGCTCGAAGTTTCAAGTGAGATCGTCGAAGAAGGTCGGAGCAGGAGGCGAAGGTGATCCGATTCCAATCTTCGAGCATCAGCACCAAGCTCACCATGGCACTTGTCGGGGCCCTGCTGCTTGTGCTTGTCACGGCGGGCGTGGCGTTGCTCCTCGCGAATCGCCTCACCGCCGAAAGGCGCGCCCGACAGATCATGGAGCCGTATGCTCAGCTCGTTGCCGTAGGAATCGAAACGGCCGTCGCATTCGAAGACCCTGAGCGTGCGACGGAAGTGCTAGCGACCTTGCGTGCCAACCCTCAGATCGAGCACGCTGAAGTCCTCCTGAGTGGCGGACGAGTCCTTGCCAAGTACGGAAGCACCTCGTCAGTCCGTTCTCCGCCGCCCGCAGGAATCCCTGGAGTCTACCTCACCTCACGTACGGCAACGCTCGTGCAAGGTCTGCATGACAACGCGCGGCTGGTCATTGTCATGGGTTTGGAGAAATTCAACAAACAGACGAGAAGCCTCTTGTTGGTGCTAGCTGCGGGAGGGTTTGGGTTGATGCTTGTGGCAGCGATAGCTCTACGCGCGATCTTGCAAAAGACGATCATTCGCCCCGTCGCCACCCTGGCGGCAAGCGCCGAACAAGTCCGCACACATGGTGACCACCATCAACGCATGCCGGAAGGCGGGGCCGACGAAGTAGCGCGCTTGGGACGCACCTTTAACGCAATGTTAGTTGCCGTTGAGAAACGAGAGGCGGACCTCCGTCAAATCACCCTCTCACAACGCACAATCTTGGACAATGTGGCCTATGGCATCATTTCGGCGAACCCTGATGGCGTAATCACCAGCATCAATCCCGCCGCCGAACGACTTCTGGGCTACAGATCTGATGAGGTGATTGGCAAAGAGACTCCCCTGGTCTGGCACGATGCCGAGGAGGTCGCCCGACGTGCTGTTACGCTTTCGGCGGAGCTAGGTAAGAGTATATCTCCTGGATTCGAAGTCTTTTCGGCCCGTCCGAAGCAGGGGTTGTCCGAAGAGCATGAGTGGACATTCATTCGAAAGAATGGTGCGCGCGTGATGGCAGCCCTGACGGTCACAGCCCTGAAAGACGATCAGGGGCACATTGATGGCTTCGTCGGCCTGACCTACGATCTTACGGAACGCAAGCGGGCAGAGGCGGAGATCCGCGCGTTGAATCAGGATCTGGAACGTCGAGTATCAGAGCGGACTGTCCAGCTAGAGGCCTCCAATAGAGAGCTAGAAGCGTTCTGCTACACGGTTTCGCACGATCTCCGAGCGCCGCTCAGACACATTGACGGCTACGTGGACCTGCTGGTCTCTCGCTGTCGTGATCAGCTTGATGGCAAAGGATTGCACTACGCGGATACCATTGCCGCCTCAGCCCGTCAGATGGGTGGACTGATTGACGACCTACTACAATTCTCTCGTACCGGGCGGGCGGAGCTCCGGCAGGAGCCAGCGGATATGAATCGCGCTCTGCAGGAAGCGCTTGCGATCGTCAATGCATCAAGGTCGCCGAACACTATCGAGTGGGAGTTCGCGACCCTCCCTGAAGTGCGCGGTGATTTCGGGCTATTGCGCCAAGTATGGATCAACCTACTGGAAAACGCTGTGAAGTATTCTCGAACAAATGAATCCCCGCGCATTTTAGTGAACTTTGTAGAGGACGAAAACGAGTTCGTCTTCAGCGTTGCTGACAACGGTGTCGGGTTCGACATGAAGTATGCGGGTAAGCTCTTTGGGGTCTTTCAGAGACTGCACAGCCAACAGGACTTCGAGGGAACAGGAATTGGACTGGCGACGGTACACCGCATCGTCACCCGTCACGGAGGTCGAGTCTGGGCGGAGGCCGAAGTCGAGCAAGGGGCCACCTTCTGGTTCACTTTGCCCAAGCTCTCGATGGACGATATCCTAACATCCCCGCCGGCAGGTGTGGTTGACGATTTCAGTGACGCTACGAGGAGACGCCCCGATGCACAAACCAAGACCGATCCTCCTTGTTGAAGACAATCTCAACGACGCCGAACTGACAATTGAGGCGTTAGCAAGCATGCGTCTGTCCGACGAGGTCACGCACGTGCGGGATGGCGTGGAAGCGATGGACTACTTGCGCTACCAAGGTAAGTTCTCGGAACGCACGACAGCGCAGCCTTCCGTGGTCCTTCTGGATGTGAAGATGCCCCGCATGGATGGCATTGAAGTTCTGCAGGCCATCCGCTCCGAGCCCGAATTGAAGTTGCTGCCGGTCGTCATGTTGAGTTCTTCCCGTGAAGATCACGATGTCGTTCGGAGCTATGAATTCGGAAGCAACGCCTACGTGGTGAAGCCCGTCAAGTTCGCTGACTTCACAGCCGCGATAAAACAGCTTGGGGGGTTTTGGGCGATGTGGAACGAGCTTCCGCAAAGGGGGGACCCGTGACAAAAGGGCGTGGCGGCGCCACCCCTCCGTTCCGCATTCTGCACCTGGAAGACTCGGGAAACGATGCTGAGCTCATTCGAGAACATCTTGTCGATGCAGGGTTCGCTATGGAGATGGACTGGGCTTCCAATGCGGACGAGTTCGCTGCGCATCTGCACAAAGGTCGCTACGACCTGGTGATTGCGGACTACCTCCTTCCGGGATTCGACGCACCGTCTGCCCTTGCTTTGGCGCGGTCCATCTGGCCAAAAATCCCGTTCATTGTTGTTTCCGGGGCGATTGGGGAAGAGAGAGCGGTCGACCTTCTTAAACAGGGTGCGACAGACTATGTGCTGAAGGATCGTCTGGCGAAGCTACCTCTTGCTATCGAACGAGCGTTTGAGGAGGTGCGCGAACACGAAGCACGTGAGCAAGCCGAAGAGGCTTTGCGTCGCCTCAATCGTGAACTGAGGGCCATCGGTAGCTGTAACGAGACAATGATGCGCGCGAAAAACGAGCGCGATTTACTGGGGGAGGTTTGTCGAATCGTTTGCGAGGTAGCGGGTTATCAAATGGCCTGGGTTGGGTACGCACAACATGACCGCGTCAAGACGATTCGCCCGGTGGCCCGGTCCGGCGTTGACGAAGGTTATCTCGAAGGGGCTGTGCTGACTTGGGCCGACCCCAAACGTGGATGCGGTCTCGTCGGAAGCGCGATTCAAAGCGGGAAGGCGGCCTGGTGCCAGAACATCGCGACGGATCCTGAAGCCATTCACTGGCGCGACGCGGCCTTGAAACGAGGCTATCGCTCTTGCATTGCCCTCCCACTCATGGACGAAAGCGAAGCCACCTTTGGCGTGCTTGATATCTATGCCACCGAACCCGACTCATTCACGCCCGACGAGGTGCGCGTACTTGAAGAACTAGCACGTGATCTGGCGTTTGGTCTTGGAGTCCTGCGGGCTCGACTTGAACGCAATGAGGCAGAGAAGGCATTAGCAGAAAGTGAAGCCAAACTGAGAAGCATCTTGGACAATATCGACATGGGGGTGTGCCTCATTGGTCGCGAGATGGAGATTCTTGAAGTAAACGAAAAGATGCGCGTTTGGTATCCTGAGCTCGACTCAATGCCGAAGCCCACGTGCTTTCGTCTCTTCAACGGGTCGTCGTCCGATGAGGTGTGCGAAAACTGCCCGAGCGCTCAAACGCTTCGAGACGGCAAAGTCCACGAAGCCGTTATGAAGAAGGAGCGAGAAGGAGCGAAACACGACTACCGTGTCGTTTCCTCGCCGGTCTTTGGAGCGTCAGGAGAGGTTTCTGCGGTGATCGAGATGGTCGAAGACATAACCGACAAGCTGATTCTCGAGTCGCAGTACCGCCAGGCTCAAAAAATGGAGGCAATCGGTCGTTTGGCAGGAGGAGTCGCCCATGACTTCAACAACGCCCTGAACGTGATGCTCGGCCACACGGAAATCGCCCTGGACACGATGACGCCCGACAATCCCGTGGTTGAAGATCTGCAGGGCATTCGCCAAGCGGTGGAATACTCAGCGGAGCTGACCCAGAAACTCTTGGCGTTTGCTCGGAAGCAGAGCATTTTGCCAAAGGCGTTAGACTTAAACGAGGCAGTCGAAGGCATGCTCAAGATGTTGCGACGCCTGATCGGCGAGGACATCGATCTCGTCTGGAAGCCGGGTACAGGATTGTGGTCGGTTCATCTGGATCCCACACAAGTCGACCAGGTTCTAGCCAATCTGTGCGTGAACGCTCGAGACGCCATTGAGGGCACAGGCAGAGTCCGCATCTTGACGCACAACGTGGTACTCGACACTGACTTCTGCGCTCAACATCCGGGAAGCGCTCCAGGTGACTATGTTGTGCTCGTCGTTTCGGACGATGGGTGCGGCATGGATGAGGATGTTCTCGGCAAGATGTTTGAGCCTTTCTTCACGACCAAACCACCAGGAAAGGGAACTGGGCTCGGGATGGCGACCGTCTACGGGATCGTGGAACAAAACAAGGGATTCATTGAAGTCGACAGCGGCGTGGGCAGAGGCACAACATTTGAAGTCTACCTGCCCCGGCATTTGGGGAGCATGCGACCAACAACCGAAGAAGGACCTTCAACGCACCTTGAGCGCGGCTCAGAGACGGTCCTTCTTGTGGAAGATGAGCTTGCCAATCTGGACGTCGCTCGAAGACTCCTCGAAAGGTTAGGGTATCGCGTACTTTATGCCTCCACGCCCAGTGAGGCCATTCGCGTCGCGGAACAATGGCCAAACCCAATCCACTTGTTGTTGAGCGATGTGATCTTGCCCGAGATGACCGGTCCGGATCTGGCGCGACATGTGCTTGATCGGCATCCGGAACTGCGATGCCTATACATGTCGGGCTACTCGGGAGACATTCTCAGTTGCCGTGGAGTCAACAGAGAAGGGTTCGGCTTCATTCAGAAGCCATTTACCTTGTCGTCTATTGCCAAGAAGATCCGCGAAGTGTTGCACGGAGATTGAGTCGCCAAAGCCAGGGAGAAGCAGCTGACGGCTCCCGGCCCTCTTCGCTACGACTTGAAGAAGAGGTAGCCAAAGACCGCTAGAAGAAAGAGAGCGGCGCTCGTCCACACCCACCAACGTGCCGGCGACTCAGGAGCCGCCCCAGCTTTGGCCAAAGAAGAAGAACTCGACGCATCCGAACGCAATCGAAGGGGCTTGTTCTCGGTTTTGGGTTCATCGAAGAGCACGATCACTTCATCGAGTGCAGCAAGTAGTACCTGGGCGCTCTTGAAGCGATCCTTGGGGCTCTTTGCCGTACACTGATCGAGCACCGCCTGAACGAGATCACGGTGCTCGAACTCGAGATCGAAGTCGACCAACTTGGGCACGGGAAGGGTGAGTTGTTGAACCAACAAAAATTGAATCGAACTACCGTTGAAGGGAGCCTTCCCCGTGAGTAGCTCAAACAGAGTCATACCTACTGAGTATATGTCGATGCGCGCGTCGATCCGCCCGCCCTCGATCTGCTCGGGTGCCATGTAACCAGGTGTGCCATAAAGAACGTTGTCCTCACCGCTCTCATCGCTCGTCGTCGCAATTCCCAGATCTAGAATCTTAGCGAAACCAGGCACAGGTTCAGTTTCGAGGATGACGATATTGTCGGGTTTGATGTCCCGATGAATGATCCCAAGTTCATGGGCAAAGGCGAGGCCGGACGCCACCTCCCGCACGATGCGCAGAGCCCGAAGAGGCGCCATTCGACCGAACAGTCGAAGTTCTTCAGAAAGCGGGCGACCTTGGAGCAACTCCATCACGAGATACGCGACGCCTTTCGAGCTTTCACCAAAATCAGAGACGTCGACGAAGTTCGGGTGAGCCAAACGACCGAGCACCTCGGCTTCACGTTCGAAGCGCTGCCGAATCATGTCCTGAGTTTGGCGCGTCGGTCGCAGGGTTTTAAGCGCAACACGGCGCTTGATACCCAAATGTTGCGCCTCGAACACCGTCGCCATCCCCCCCTCACCCAGAACATCCTCCACGCGGTATCGATTGTCGACAATCTCACCAGGAGCCACACTTGGCATCTGCCTTTCGCGTGCCGCGCCGCTCCCCTCGCGGCGTTCGACTGGACGATTCAGAGTCTCGGTGAAGCAAGCGCGTGCCTGATCGAGGGTCTGCGTGATTTGCTCCACCGACGTATTCCGAGCTACCGCCACCGTTTCAATCGCTTGGCCATCCAAGTCAACCTCCACGAGTACCGCTCGCTGCTCATCGTTCAGCTCGTGCAACGCGCGGTGGACGTTCTGACGAAAGTAAACGGCCGGATCGACCAAGCGCGGCGAGTCCGACTCGATCACCGAGCTGCTCCAGTGGGCACTCACATTTTTGGCGAGCGAACTCAACCACATCTTAAGCTCTTCGCTTTCGCTCCATTCGGAAAGACGCTGACTGGCCACCACGAAGAGCGCTTCGCACGCCGATTCAGCGTCATCGGGATCGGCGAGCTCAAGGGAAAGCTGCCTGAACACCGGAATCTGATAGCGCCGAACAATCTCGACAAAGGCCGTGTCCTGGCCCTTTTCGACATAGGCCCGCACCAGCTCGGCATCGGCAAGAGTCGTCAATCTGGAGTCAACCCCTGGCGACGACGCAACCCCGCAAGCAGATCTTCGGCGAGGATGAAGTGCTCGTCACCTTTGGCATCACGAACAATCAAGCCCAGTGGTTGAAACTCGAGCACCGTACCCTCTTGAGTTTTGGTGGACACATGATCGCCGACACTCAACATGCGCCGCAGGTAGTAGTTGGCGACCAGTTGTTGGGCAGGACGACGCATCGACCAACAGCTCAAGAAGACCACTACCACCAAAAGCGCCCCGAGTAGCATGGTCAGATTCGAAACTATGAAGCTGAGGTCCGCCCCCAGAACGTCGAGAGCGACCAAGCTCGAGATCAAGATCGCCGCGGCCTCAGTGGCCGTCTCGAGAAGGCCAGCTGCTGGATTGCGCAATTCACGCAGCACCCCCCCAACACTGCGTTTTGCAACGGAGCCGAGATAGGTCCCGCCTGCAAAGATAGCGATCGCCGCAAGCGCTTTGGGTAAATAGGCAATGGCTCCGGCCAGGGCCGCTTGCAGCCCTTCGAGCTCAAAATAGTCGGCTACGGTATTGAGAGTCAAAAGCAGCAAGGTGATATAACAGAGCTGCGCAACGACACGCGACGCAGACCACCCCTCGCCCAGCGCACCAATCAACGATCCGATTCGGGTCTTTTCGATAGCGGAATCGAGCCGTACTGCTTTCAAGATTCGCCCGACGAGCCCTCGCACGATCCGAGCAGCGAGCCAGCCGAGAATCAACAACGCGACCCCACCTAGAACGTGGGGAGCATAGGTCCACAGCGCTTCCTTGATGCGCTGTGCAAATCCCGAAATCGCTTCGGTGTCGAGCTTAGGCATCGTCTTGCCTCTTTGGCGTCGACGGCTCGTCGAGCGAACCGGCGTTCAGGGTTGAGCGAAGCGCAAAGATAGGAGCCTCCGACAGCAAACGAAACGACTCACCCAGGGTCTCGAGCAAGGCCAAGCGCGCTCGCACGCGAGCCGCAACCTGATCGATTTCGACATCAGGACGCTTGTATGCTGCGGCCAGAACAGCAGCCACATCGATCTGTTCATGCGGTTTCATATTCAAGCACCTAGAGTTCCTTTTTCGACGCTCTCACTTTCGGCCCTAGCCATCGTACACGATGCCTTGGTTGAGCAGAAAGTCGCACAATCTGCTGCGCTTTCTTCACGTCCCAGCGACCTTGCCTCGTGATGAGCCGACGCCGAGCTTGGAGCATTTTGGCCAAAGGGTTACCTTTGCCCTTGCCATGAAAACGAAGACGGCGGGCGGAACCCATCCTCTGGACCTGGGGAAACGCTTGACGGTGACCACGCTCGCTGTCGAGGTTGCTACCGGCCCCGACCAAGGGGCGCGCGCGACCGCCCCTTTCGAACGTCTCACCATCGGCACGAGCCGCGGCAACGACTTAGTCATCAATGATCCGACAGTCTCTCGCTATCATCTAGAACTGATCAACAAGAAAGACGGGGTGGCCGTTCGCGACCTGGGCTCGAAGAATGGAACTTGGTTGGGCGAAACCCGCCTCGAGCGAGCCCAAATCTTGGCCGGCTCCGAACTGCAACTGGGCCGAACTCGAATCATCGTACAAGACGGCGAAAGTACGGTCGTAGAAACGCACCAGGGGCTGGAACTTCATGGTCTGCTGGGTGCAAACCCGACAATCAGGCGGATGATGAGTACAGTGCGCCGCGTGGCGAAAACCCAGGTCGCGGCTGTCATTTCTGGCGAATCCGGCACGGGAAAGGAACTAGTCGCCCGGGCCATTCATGAGGAAAGCGACCGCTCCCATGCTCCTTTTGTCGTCATCGACTGCGGCGCCTTGACCCCTTCGCTCATCACCAGCGCTCTCTTCGGGCACGAAAAAGGAGCATTCACAGGTGCCGATCGCAAACACTCGGGAGCTTTCGAGCGAGCCCACGGAGGGACGCTGTTTCTCGACGAAGTGGGAGAACTACCCCTAGAACTCCAGCCCCAACTACTCGGCGTATTGGAGAGAAAACGGTTTTTGCGCGTCGGCGGAACGAGCGAAATCGACATCGACGTGCGAGTGGTTGCGGCCACGAACCGCGATCTGCGCGCCGAGGTCAATCGGGGTAGGTTTCGCGAAGATTTGTATTACCGCCTTTCGGCCATCAACATCGAAGTCCCCCCGCTCCGTGAACGAACAGAAGACCTCCCGCTGCTATCCGAGCATTTTCTACGAGAGACCGGTTCGAACAAGAATGCAGCCGAAGTTTTCAATTCGACCGTTCTTGCCCAAATGGAGCGCCACGATTGGCCTGGGAACGTGCGTGAACTGCGCAACTTCGTCGAAGTCCTCATCGCGGTGGGAGAACCTCCTCCTCAACGTCCAGCGACCTTAGGTCCGGGCGGTCCGGCGTCGCTCATGGATGAAGAACTCTTGTCTCTACGATACGGCGACGCTCGCTCCGCTGTCTTGCATCGCTTCGAACAGTTGTATCTGACCCGACTCCTCGAGACATCGAAGGGTAATGTCTCTTCGGCTGCCCGCAGCGCTAGCATGGATCGCTCTTACTTGATCAAGCTACTCGGCAAGCACAAGCTAAAGTAACTGGTGCAGTCGCCCCCCCTCGACGAACTGTGCGACTGACCGCCGAAACCAAACCTGTCGTCTTGAGACTGCAGGCAGCTGCCAACAAAGACAGTCGGCCACGTAGCCTAAGGCGACTAAAAGCCAGCTCAACAGAACCATTCACACCCTTTGGGAGGTGGCGCGACTCTTGCTCCCTGCTCGCCATGGCCCACATCCCCAAAGAACGAGTCATCCAGATCGATGCTCCCGAAAGCGAAGCTCGGGCGCTCGATCCGTGTCGAGAACTCGAACGGGAGCTATTCCAGTCACAAAAGCTAGAAACGGTGGGACACCTGACGGCCGGCGTCGCTCACGATTTCAACAATTTGCTTTCCGTTATCACGAGTCACGGCGAAGTTCTCAGAGATGAGCTCCCCCCCGACGACTACCGCGTCGAGAGACTCGACGAGATCTTGAACGCTGCCGAACGAGCGGCATCGCTCACGCAGCAGCTCTTAACCTTCAGTCGAAAGCGCGCCAGCACCCCCGAAGCCGTCGATCTCAACGTCGTAACTGCAAACATATTCATGATGCTTCGGCGACTTGTCGACGATCGCATTACCTTTGATCTGCAATTGAGTCCGGGTGTGGGGATGATCCTTGGTGAGAGAACCTTGCTCGAACAGGTGATTGTCAACCTCGTGCTGAATGCCCGAGACGCCATGCCCGAGGGAGGAACCTTGCGCATCATCTCGCGACGAGTGGATCCGGACGCCAACGATGGTTCCGGCACGCCATATCTATGTCTTTCCGTCGAAGACACGGGTGAAGGGATGAGCGAGCAGGTGGTTGAGCGCATTTTTGAGCCGTTTTTCACTACAAAGGATGCCGATCGAGGTACCGGATTGGGGCTTTCCACCGTACTTCGCATCGTGCGCGAACTAGGGGGAACACTGCGGGTCGAGAGCGCCGAAGGACGAGGCAGTCGTTTCGACGTTTACCTCCCTCGCCTGGAAGAAAAGCCACCAGACGAAGCGGTAAGCCCTCTCACGCAAACAGACCGCTGACATACTGAACCACCGTTTCAAGGTCGACCGGCCAAACTCTGGCGCACCATCACAACCCTATTGAATTTTCCGCATGGTTCACAAACGACTACTGGTAGCTCAAAGCTTGAGCTGATATGCGAAATGCACGCGCACGCCAGCGCCAACAAGGCCCTGGCGTGATTCTGTTTGGCTCCAGTCGAAAATGCACATGATAAAGAAAACACTCATCAACCTCGCCAGTATTAGCGCCACCGTGGGTTTTCCCGCCCTGGCCTAACGGACTTTTTGCTGGTTTCGAGGCGCAAATCCCTGCGCCTCGAAGCCCATCGGCGCGGACGTCCCAGGCATGTAGAAGTCTCGGTGATTGAGCCGCTCTACGATTCCTTCCGCACGAATCGCTGCTCCAGTCGACCAATCATGTCACTGGCACGATGCGGGAAGAGCAGAGTACCAAGATGAATCAGATGAGCGTCTAGGCCGACATGGTCGCAGACATGAGGCGCCGTGATGAGGGCCTTGGTAGCGGCGCGGGCCACGCGCTGCGGAGCGATTCCACGGCGCGTGAGAGTCTGATTGAGAGCTTCTTTTCGCGATGAATCGAGCCCAGCAGAGTCGAGAATGTTCGTGCGAACCAGACCCGGACAGATGCAACTGACTTTGACTCCGCTGTCCTGCAACGAGCTACGCAGACTTTGTGTATAGCCAACCAGGGCGAACTTCATCGAACTGTAGGCCGCCATGGAAGTCAGGCCCACGACGCCCGAGGCCGACGCAATATTGACTACGGCTCCTTCCCCGCGTTCGACCATCTGGGGCACGAAAGCTTTGCAGCACATGACAATGCTGCGCAGATTCGTCTGGTAGATCTCGTCCCACTGCTCGATCGGGGACCGCAGAGGGTCTCCCAGACGAAGGATTCCGGCTGCGTTGATCAAGCCGGAAAGAACCAAGTCTTGGGTGTCTACGAAGGCTTTCAGACCTTCGATCTCATCCTTTCGAGTAAGGTCAGCCGTGTAGCAGAGGGCGCTTTCATCGGATTGCGTGTTGAGTTCATCGCTCAAGTGGTGGGCTCGTTGGGCGTTCTTGTCGACGATGATCACCTGCGCTCGCTTCTTCACAAGTCGGCGTACGGTGGCTTCGCCAATTCCCGATGCACCACCGGTGACCAGGTACCATTTCTTGCGCACTTGCTTCACGTCGCCAGTATGCGGAAGATCAAACAAGTAAGCCAACCCGCGCGGTCGGGTCGAATCAGGGGCAGGAGCTGGGCTTTTGCAGTTGATCGCGAATCTGGGCAATCGTCGAGCCCCAGTCGGACTTCGGATTGTACTGGGCGACACCCAGTACGCCGTCTGCAATGCGGGCGTTGATGTGTTGGGGGTTGTCCCAAACGTCGTCGTGCCCCTCAGACGCTCCGTTCACACCGTAGCCGGTGTCGGCCAAAATCATCTTCCCTGTCACTCCGTGGACACCAGCCCAAGTCATCTCGTTGGAGGAACGGATCTTGATGTTGTCCGCCTCCGTCCCGCCTCCTGATGTGTTGATGTAGTCGAACAATGACAGGTCGAAGTTGGCGTACCACTGCGCGCCCTGATCACCGCCGTTGCTGGGCGGTACCCACGGCGAGATATCCATCGAGAAGTACGCGTTGGGGAGGTGCTTTTTCATTGCATTAACAAAACCAGCGATAATCTGACCCGATTCCGTCGGCGTCATCGGGCTGGTTTGCTCGCTCAGGGTATATTGGAACCAGTCGGGCTCCATTTCAAAAATAATCGGAGATGTTCCCAGGCACTCGGCATAGCCCTGAGCATAGCTCTCGTAGATGTTGGTGATAGTCTGGACGTTCTCCTTGATGATCTGTGCCCCATAGGTACACAGATCGGGGTCCCCGACGTTGCAGTCGTTGAGGTTTTGCTCCCGCTTGGCATAAAAGGCCGAAACGTAGGCGACAACGACCGGCACTTTCCCCGCGAGCACGCCATGGACGTCTTCGCACACGTACTCTTGATCGAAGGTGTTGCTCAGGCCCATCCAACCAGGCGTAAAGTAGTCAATCTCGTTTCTGATCCCCGAGTTGTCGACAGCAAAGTCCCGCGTCGCGCCGAAGTGAAAACGACATTCCGCAAAGGGACTAAGGTGGGCACCGCCGCCATCGCTGCCGCCAGTCGAGGTAGTCGTGCCGCCGCTCCCGTACGCGGTGTTACCGCCCTCGCCGCCGCTACCCATGGCGCTCATCCCTCCTGAACTCATGCCCGTTCCACCACTTGCCTGTCCCATGTCGCCAGTGCCGCCACTGCTGGTCGTGCCACCACTGCCGATGACGTCCTCGCTATTCATCGAACCACCGCTGGACTGGGACGCTAAACCGTTGGCGTTAGGCTCGGAGCCCGAGCACGCGACGACGAGAACAGCTGAAGTTGGGACGACAAAGAGGGTCTTTACTGAGGCCATGCTGGCAACACCTAGCAGGCATCCTGCCCCCGTAATTCTCAGTTTTTGTCACCGTGACCATCGGCGAGCACTTTGTTCAGGCATTCTTCCGCTCAGGAATTATCCACAGACAGGGAGCTAAAATTGACCTCTTGATCGGGTCCGTTCTATCGACATGCCCTGAAACACCCCTGTGCTATGGCAGTTGAGCGAAACCATCGGACGAGACGGCGACGCCACCGCTTGAGCTGATATCGTGGCGACTTCGCTGTCCTCCTTGGGGAGAGCTTCGAAACCGCTCATTTCCAAGGGGGCGGTGCACTAGTTACCCGTGAGTGCTTTCATGACCGCGTCGTAACTGCCCTTCTTCGTATAGTTGTCGTCCCACAAGAGGGCGTGAGCTGATTGCCCATTGCACCCCGACTCGTTGAAGGAGTTCACCCACGAATACTTATCAGTGATCCCCCACATGGTAACCGCTGTGCACAAGGGTTCTGCCACACAAGCCGCAACGATATCGTGGTAAACTTGCTCTTGCTGCATGGGAGAGACGTTGTCGCAACCGTTGATATCCAGTTCGCTGATTTGTACTTCTAGACCTAAATCCGTGAGACGTTTGATGTTGGCAGCGATTTCGGACGCGGACGGCGAGGGATTGGGTTTACCAATATGAGTCTGAAGTCCAACTCCATCAATAGGCACATCCCTGGCTATCAGTCCCTGGACGAGTTCGTAGACTTTGTCTGACTTGTCGTTGAGTCCTTCTGCCCCAAACTCGTTGTAAAATAGTTTGGCATCCGGGTCAGCCACGTGGGCTGCCTCAAAAGCCTCATCGATGAACGTTTCACCGAGGTAGTTATAAAAAACCGAATCACGAAAGCGAGCGTTGCCGTTGCCGGTGATTTTTTCGTCGACCAAAATGGCCTCATTGACGACGTCCCAGGCGACGACCTTGCCCTTGTAATGTCCTGCTACCTTTTCAATATGATTGAGCATGGCAGAACGCACGGCGGCTTCGGAGCTGAGACTGCTGACCCACCCGGGCAACTGATTGTGCCAGACCAGGGCGTGTCCTTTGACCTTGAGATCGTTCTGAACAGCGAAGTTTACGATCTGATCACCAGGACCAAAATTGAATTGGCCTTGCTGACCTTCCACCGTGTCCCACTTCATCTCGTTTTCGGGGGTGACGTAGTTATGCTCTTTTGCGGCGGTCGTGTAGGCGCCATCATTGAGGTGCGAGGCAGCTAGGGCTGCGCCAACGAGCTTGCCGTTGCAGGCTGCAGCTGCCTTGAGTGTGGACGGGACCTGACAGATCTCGACCGAACTGGTTGTTCCTCCGCTGCTCGCCTGTCCTCCGGTGTTCATCGAACCACCTGGAGCTGCGCCGCCGGTCGCAAGAGTAGCGCCTCCTGAAGAGCTTTCCTGTCCGCCGCTCGAAACGCCACCCGTACTGATGCTTCCTCCCCCCGAGCTTGGCGAGGTCGATCCTCCGCTCCCATCGCTGGAGCCTCCTCCAGTTTGGGATTGTTGCTGTGTGCCCCCGGCGCCTGAGTTGTTGTGCTCTGTCAAAGAGTCATCGGGAGAAGAGCAAGCAATGGGTGCAGCAAGGCAAAGCCACGCCCGAATTCGAATCAGTGTTCTCATATTCGGTTCCTCTAATGAGAAGGTAGTAAAAGCGACGAAACGGTTCGGTGTACCTTGACGCTCAGAGCCACGGACGCAACGACATGAATGGAGAAATATCTGCGCTTTTTCTCTTACGACTGCTTGCCAAGACTCTCGACTTGAGCAAGGCGAAAGGTCCAATGCGTCGAATCGGCTTTACGAACATCGAAGCCGATGCCTACTGAGCAATGCAGTTGTCTTTCATGACCTCCCAAATGGCCTCCGCAGTGGCTTCGCTACCTTCTCTCGTGGGATGAATTCCATCGTTCGTGTACTGCGGGTGGTCATTCCAAGCGGCACGCAAGTCCACGAAGTAACAGCTGGGAGTCATGCGAGTCGCGCATAAGGACGCCATTTCTTCGCGGAGCGAATCCAAACAAGATTTGTAAGTCGACCAGGCCGCCCCAACAGGGTCGGGATAAAAGGCATAGACCACGTTTTCTGTACCGTTTTCCGCAATGCTGCCAAACAAGTCTTTCGCGGCAGAAACAGCAGCACTGATATCATCAGCGAGACAGTCGTTGCCCCCACCTGTCATGATGACCGTAGAGATATCATGCACCGCAGACACTGCTGCCAGGTACTGCGACGGAATGCTGTTGCTCCCTGCTACCAAGGTCGTTCCGGATACAGACTTGTCGAGGTAACTGTCGCCAGATGGGAGACTGCCCTGAGCAACTGCCAAGGTCGCCAGCTCTTCGGCGATTGCACTCGCTGCGAAAAACGAATCGCCGATCAACAGGACTTGGGCGCCGTTCGTTTCACCTGTTTTGCAATCATCGTCCACGGTCGCACCACCAGCCGCAGCGACCCCACCAGTACCGTCCGATCTGCCGCCCGAGCCAGCTGTCCCGTCTGATTGGCCACCCGAGCCACCCGAGCCAGCCATCCCACCGGACTCTGCCCCCGCGTCTGCCGTGGAGGGGTCTCCACCGGTAGCATCGCCTACGTCCTCGTCCGCAGAGCTGCCAGTGGCGCCTCCAGATGAACCGTCGCCCGTGCTCGCATCGTCTTGCTCCTCGTGCTCGTGCCCGTCGGCGCCCCCGGCAGTCTCCCTCTCATCGTTCGACGACCTTCCCGTCACGGTGCAGCCCAAAACGCTTGCAACAAACAACACTCCGCAAACCTGTTTCTTCTGGCTCTTTCTCATCGTGGGTCTCCCATTTGCACCGAAGCCTCATACCACTTCGGTGCATCTGGACCTTCCCTCTGAGACGAAAATGCTACCACCGGCGCCCCCAGTAGTGGTTCAAGCGTAGCCAACGCTCCGCACCTGAGGCATGACGGATACGGCCAATGCGAGTGTACACCGCCGTCGTGCCCCCCCTATCTTCTCATAATTGCCCACCAGAGTCGCAAGAGTGAAAGGATACGAGAGGAAGAGAGCCCTGTTACATCTACTCGATGGCGTGCCATGGAGTTAGACTCCAGGGCTGAGCCTTCCTCCAGCGTGGAACCGCCTACAACCCGTGGACATACAAATGGATAACAAGAAAATCCCTCTCATTCTTTCGACACTTCTCGTCTTCGCCGGCTGTGGCAGTCCCGAGGACGACCATGGACCAGGAGCGCAGAGTGGCGGTTCGGGAGTAGGGTCCTCGACCGGAAGCGGGGGCGCGACCCAAGCCACCGGCGGGGGCGTGGGCACCGGGGGCACATCCGCTGGCGGCGCATCCACTGGCGGCAACATCGGGACAGGATCACAGGCAGGATCCGGCGGTGGAACCTCGACCGGCGGCGGCCTTGCAGGCAGCGGCGGAAGTAACGATGGCACGGGCGGCGACGCAACCGGCGGTGGCACAGCAAGCGGAGGCGACGCGGGAACGGGAGGCGACCCCGTGCCGAGCGCGGGCTGCGGAAAGACACGCACCCTGCAAGACGGCAATCACATGGTCACCAGCAGCGGTCAGCAGCGGCAGTATCACCTCAAAACGCCTGCCAATTATGATCAGGACACCCCTTACCGCGTGATCTTCATGTTTCACTGGAACTTCGGCTCGATCGACGCCATCGTGAATCCGCCGGACCCGGACCACAACACAGATGACCCTTACTATGGCATGGCAGATCTAGCGGGAGACAGCACGATCTTCATCGTTCCCCAGGGCCTCAAGAGCAACACCGGGGGCGCGGGATGGGGAAACGCCAACAATCAGGACGTCATCTTCACCGATGACATGTTCGAAGAGGTTTCCAACGATCTGTGCGTTGATACCTCGCGGGTGTTCACAACAGGCTTCAGCTTTGGGGGAGCGATTTCGTACAAGTTAGCCTGCGTGCGCAATGACCTATTCCGCGCCGCAGTGGTGTACGACACCGGACCGGTGAGCGGAAACAACCCAAGCGAGTGCACCAACCCCATTGCCTTCTTCAGTTCACATGGACTCGACGACCAGATCTTCAAGTATAGCTCCACGGGCCTGGACGTGCTGAACCAGTTCACCGAACTCAATGGCTGTACGGCGATGACTCCTCCCCTACCCGCCGACAACGAGCATAAGTGTGTGTCCTTCGAGGGTTGCACTGAGCCGGTACGCTTTTGCAACTTTGGCAAAGGGCAAAACAACACGTACAGCCCGGGTGGGCACTACCCCTCCCCCAAAGATCCCGGACAGAGCAAGAGCTGGGTACCGGACGAAGCCTGGGACTTCATCAGCCAGTTCTAAGTCGTTCAGGGGCGCATTACTTGCCGTAGCCAGCAGCTACGATATTGGCCTGAATTTCGTCGTCGACGTCATCGCCCGGCACTCCATAGGTGATGCACCCTTCAAAAAAGGTGCCTTCACCCGTGTGACTGTTGTCGCCACCGGTGCCGAGAATGATTGCCCCCTCCTTCAGTTGGGGACTGTAACCCTGGGGACGAGGGCCGTCGTATTTGGTGTCCAGAGCGCCTTGTTGAGCGTCGCCTCCCTTGAGCGCAAATCGATTGCCAGAATGACCCTTGAGCATGAGAGTCACATAGTCGGCATTGAGCGGAGTCGCCGTGTCGGGACCATCGAAGGAGCTCCCAGCAAACAGGCCGTCTTCGAGATCGGCCATGATCCAAGGGCCGGTGTCGCCCGCGCCCTTGCCCCACTGCGTGCTCGAGCCAAAATAGATGGTTTCCATCGTAGCGGGACCGTTGTCCAAGTTGTTGGTTTCAGCGTTTCCGTAGTCAAAGCAACACCATTGGTTGAAATGCTTGCCATCCGCCACCATGTACATGGCTTCGGGCTCATCCCCGGTGGCGACGCCTTGAGTCTGGTTGTTTCTATATCCCACGCCCCCAATATCGTTGTCGAAGTCGCCGTAGGTGTAGACACCATAGGCGGTGTGTCCGTTGATCTTGATGGGTGCCTTGGTCGCATCAGCCTCGATTCCCGGATTGTTGAGCCATCCACCCACAGGAGAGCGACTCAAGTGATTTGCCTGCGGAGACTGGTCGTAGATCATAGAAATGGTGCACGACGTGCCAGCACAAAAGTCGTCTTGTTGCGAAGCATCGACATAGCCTCCTGGGCTGAGCAGCGATATATCCTTCGTCGTACCATCCGAGCCGCGACGCACTTGATAAAGCGCTCCAGAGTAAGCTCCATAGAGCGCCCGCACCGTACTGTGAGCGCCCACACAAGGAGTCGAGGCCGACTCATAAATGTCACACGGCCCAACCACACCGGAGCCCGAGTCACCTCCACTGCCGGCGTCACCTCCGGACCCCACACTGTTGCTTCCACCGGTAGCGGTATCCCCCTGACCTCCCGAAGCGACCGCGCCGCCCGAAGCTACACTGCCACCGCTGGCAAGAACTCCCCCATTTCCTCCAGTGGTCATCGACGCACCGCCGGAGCCACTGATCTGATCGGCCCCCCCCGAAGCACCACTGATGTCAGATGCCCCCCCTGAGCTCGAATTCGCATTTGTGGAGGGAGCACCTTCGCTACAGCCCACGAAGGTGACCGCGGAAACACAGAAAATAAAGGGAATAGAAGGCGTGCGCATGGAAGACCGTCCTAAAATGAGAAGTTGACCTCTGCATTTGACACCCCGAAGACGAAAATAGCCAGATGTGGAAAAAAGACCGCTTAACTGCATGTTTCCACTGTAACTGGTATTTAACCCTCAACAGGGGGATCGGAAAGGACCTCGACTAGACGATCTGCCGCCGTCTCGAACGCGAGGGGGGTGCGCCAACAGGCGCAGAGAGTGGCCGGGCGAATGGTTGGCGTGGAAAGCAAGCGAAAGCCAGCCGAACGCACTGCACGTCGACCGAGTAGTTGTGGAAGCACGACGAGTGCGCCCAGCGCCCCCGCCGCACTTTGCGCTTGGTCGAAGGTATCCGCCCAAAATACAACCTCACGCTCGACGGAAAGGGGAAACGGGTCTTCACCGTGTCGATCAGTCATGCCAACGAAGGGAACTCGAGCCAAGGATTCGAACGAATAGCGCCGCCGCTCCTTCAGACAGAGCGAGGGTGGCGCGTAGATCCTCATCGGTGAAGAAGAAAGGCGACGCACGGACAGCCCCTTGGGTTTGAGTTCGGTGCGCACTAAGGCGACATCGAGCTCCCCGCGCAACAGAGCGCCGCTCACCTCGCGCAGCGAAGTTTCGGTCAGGGTGACGCGCACCCCAGGAAAACGGCGAAGAAATCCTTCCAATACCGGAAGGAGGTGTTCCTCACTCGCGGGGCTCACACTCGAGACGCGAAGCGGACCGTGAAGCGCGCTTTGCTCGAATCGGAGAGAGGCATCATGCACAGTCCGCATGGCGTCTCTCACCGCCGCCTGAAGGATGTGCCCCGCGTCGGTGAGTCGGAGACCGCGGCCCTGTCGTGAGAACAACTCCACCTGAAGCTCCCGCTCGAGCAGTGAAACAGTCCGCGAAACGGCCGACGAACTGATCCCGAGGCGGGAGGCGGCCTGTCCCAGGTGCTCGAGCTCCGCAACAACCCGAAATGTGGGGAGCCAATCCCAGAATGCCGCGACCTGACGAGCCCGGTTCATTCTCAATTGTTAACATAATTAGAACCATTTGTTCCAATCATTTCACAAACTGAAACACTTTAGGGCTCCGGCGCGCATAGGTGACATCAATCGCAACTCCCGTGACGACGCTGGTACCGCTCGCACGGGCCAAGAGGTCTCACCTCCGAGGAATGAAAATGAAACTTCAAAACAAATCGACTCCCCGCTTCTTGATTCCAACTTCGCTGGCCCTGGCCACCGCTCTGGCGCTGGGCGCTTGCGGAAGCGATGACGACAGAGACACCGCCGGAGACGGCGATGGAAACCAAGACGTCGGCGGCGACGGAGATGTCAGCCGTGATGGCGATGGAAGCACCACCGACGGCGATGAAAGCACCACCGACGATGGCGATGAAAGCACCACCGACGATGGCGATGGAAGCACCACCGACGATGGCGACGGAGACATTACCGGAGACGGCATGGGCGGCAGCAGCGGAGACGGAGACGGCATGGGCGGCGGCAGCGGAGACGGAGAAACCGTCAGCTTCCGCGTCACTCTGCAAAATCTGGAGCCTCTGGGAGGCGGGTTCGAGTACGAAGGATGGTTCATTCACGAGAACGGTCCAGTGAGCGCCGGCAGGTTCAACCTCGAAAAAGGAAAGGACTCTGTCGATGTCGACCTTCCGGCCGCCAGCGCCGAAGGCGCAATGATGTATGTGCTGACCATCGAACCCCCCGCGGCAGACGACGACCCCAAGCCCTCCGACACGCACGTTTTGGCCGGACCATGGAAGGACGGCGAGGCGACCCTATCGATCAACGCAGGAGCAGCGCTCGCCGATGACTTCACCGGCGCGACGGGCCAGTTCTTCCTCCAAACGCCGACGTCCGCCGCGAAGGATGACTATTCGCAGGGGATCTGGTTCATCGCCCCAGGCGGCACGGTGAAGGCTGGACTCGCTCTTCCGGAGTTGCCCGCCGGGTGGGCCTACGAAGGTTGGGTCGCTGGACCCGATGGCCCCGTCTCTACCGGTCGCTTTACGGATCCGGCCGATGCCGACGACGACGCCGGGGGCCCCGCTGCTGGACCGGGAGCCGCGCCCCCCTTCCCGGGGCAGGACTTCATCGAACCCGCACTCGATCTCGTGAGCGCCAAGTACGCAGCCGTAATCTCCGTCGAACCGATGCCCGATGACAGTGACGCACCCTTTGCCTTCAAACCCCTCGTAGGAATGATCGCCGACGAGGGAGCTGGTGTCGTTCAGATGATGGACAATATGGCCGAAAACGCGCCATCCGGAACCGTGGAAGAGCTCTAGAATACATCGAACCACCAGCAGCGGTTTCGAAGCCGACCTCACTTTCTTGGGGAGAGCTTCGAAACCGCTCATTTCTAGATGGTCGTAGCACTAATACCCTTGGCCCCGCTTCTCGTTGGCGTAAGCAATGTACTCATCCTTCGTGAAACACCGGAGCTCGTCGAGCGGAGGCGTATCTTTAGGGTCCACCGCGATAGCCTGTCCCCAGGGGATAAGATCCTCACTCACAATGCACACATCCCGGTTCAAGGCCTCGTCCCAGAGTTGAGCCGCGTCGACTTCGGACAGCAGCTCGAAGCTTCCGTCATCTTCAAAGTGAACCGCAAGCTGCTGATTCCATAGAATATTTTGACCATAGGCCGCGCTCGGATGCCCCGAGCACATGAAGGGCTCAGTGATCGACGAGTCACTGCGTTCGTTGAGTCGATCTACGGATGAGAAATGGAGCTTGCAACGGTTGCCCAGGTTGAGCACCTCGACATAGTCGTCTTCATCATTGCGGCGGTAGACCGAAACAGGTGTAAAATACTCGAACACGGGCTGCTTCTCCCAAACCTCGGCCCCAAGTTCGAGCGTTTGGATCTCACTGGAGGCAAAGGACAACATTTGTTTCGTGCCGGGTCGCGGGCGCACTCGTTCGGGGGGGAGCGCCAAATCCACAGCGCCTTCGCTGACGATTTCAGTCCCCTCGATGTGGCTCACGCCAACTCGATACTTCCGTAGCCCTAGTTCCACATCGTTGCCGCCGTAGGGCCAAAATAGGCGTTCGTCTGCCCTGTCAAAGAAGCTGGCCTGACTCTGACCGCTGGAAAGAGATTCAAGATCGGTCCCAAGGAACAAGTAGCTCAGTTCCTCCGCGCTTGGGTCCTCGAATAGTCCCACCTTGATCATCCGCACATTCTGCCCCTCAAATCGATTGACCGCACCGGTGGTCAAGATGCCAGAGGTAGTCGGCAGGATCAGCTGGTGACTGCCTGGTAACACGCGGTCTGTTGACGATTGGGAAGGAAAGGCCGGATTAGCCAAATCAATGACCCGCAGCACTGAGGTTTCACCGGACGATTGCCAAGACCCGTCCGCAAGATAAAGCTTGTCCTCTGTAAATTGCGCAGTCTGCAGCTGGCTCGCCACGACCTCGAGTTGGGACGTACGCAGTAGAGAATTTTCGGCGAGAGCGTAGGTCTGCAAAACTCCGTCACTGACCACGTACAAGTAGCCGCCTTGAAACTGGACGACCTGAACGTTCCCGTTGATACGCAAGTCAGCCGTTTGATCAGAAAGTGCCAAAGTGTCGACCATTGCATCGAGATCGGTCGACGTCAGATGGGCAACATCAACATCACTAACTTCGTCCGAAAAGCGAATAAAACCATCGTCGGTGTATTCATAGATATGCAACTTGGTATAGGTATCGTAGTCGTAGTTTGGATAGGTATACGACTTGTGCTCGCTCCGATCGCAGACGAATTCACTTCTTTCTCGGGTCTCACAACTTCGCCCCACCGGAACTCGAATTGTCTTGGACGAAACCTGGGCCACTTTTCGGATACAGGAGGACAAGGTCGTGCCGGTGCACGCTCGATCACCGCCATTATTGTCGGGCTCCACGTAGTTGGGGTTCGGCCTCTCCTCGTACTCGGTGCTGCAATACTGGTAGCTCGTCACCTTCTGATGACTTTCTACGCACACGCTGTAGGAGCGAGTTTCGAAGCCCGTGAGCCGCGTATCCGTCTGCGATTCTGTGACGACGAAATAGTGATCGCTTGCCCACATATCCGTGCCCATGCGGCTCGACGTGGCAATCACCGTTCCAACGGGTGTGCTTCGGTCTAAATCTTCTCGCGTCAGGTACTGCTCGCTCGGTGTGTCATCAATGTGAGTCTCGGTCAGCTCCTCCGAGAGAGAATCCCCCCACTGAAAAACGCGGACCATGCGATTGTTGTTGGGCGCCCTGAAGTAAGACGGGGCAAAGCCACCGTAGTACCCGTAATTCCCGTAGCTGCTTCCACCATTTGTCGGCTCTTGTAGGTTCAGGTCCGTGTACATCACGAGGCGGTCGTTGAAGCGCCGACTGTCCAGCACACGCGAGCGTCCCAAGTCGATCGATTCGACGAAAGCAAGCTGATCGTCCTGCACCGAAAAGTGCAAGAGATGACTGCCCCTTCGCCCAGCGTCTTGGACGATGACGACCAAACGCTCGTTGTGAAGATAGAATTGATCGACAACGCCCGGCAGTTTCGCAGCACATTTGAATTGGGGGTTGGTCCCACTGAGATCCACCATGAGCAAGCCATGTTGAGACGAGAGAAACAACGCACTGGTCTCGCTCACGCCAACGATATCCGCCTCGGCAATCGTGACTCCACCACCTCCAGTGTTCGCATCAGCTGCGAGTTCATTTTCTTGAGCGCGGATCCCCAGGAGAAAATTGGGCTTGCTGGCATCCTGCAAAACGGAGACGCCGTAGCCCCAGCGCACTCCGCCCAATTCGTCGAGAAGTTGCGCGTAGTTGGCGTCATCCTCGACAGCGCATCGGGCAGTAGCCCCTGGATCGTATTCTTCTAGTTGGGGTGCAAGGACCGCAGCACTAAGCCAAGCGCTTTCCAGTGGTATGCTCAACGTACCGCGCAGAGCAACCGTCTGGTCCGCAAACCAATCTGCTCGGTCGTGCAATTCATCGGGCGGCTCAACCTGATTTCCGGCTGCACCCCCGGGCCCCCCCGTGCCCGAGCTCTCGGCGCTGCCGGTCGGTGTTCCATCCGACCCGCCACCGCACGCACTGAGGGCAAATCCGACGCCAACAACCGTCGCTTGAAAGTAAAACCGTCTAGTCCGTCCGCTTGTTGCTCGTCTCATCTTGCGTCCTTCACTCGTTCCTGCAATCGACGGCATGCAAGTTGGGGACCAACTGCCTGAGAAGCTTTTCTTTGGGGCATCTTTGGGGTCACAGCCCCGGGAAATCGGCCTCGCGTGGCGAGCCGCGATTGACTAGGTGGGCCACTCCGAGCGTCATAGAAGTCCGAGTGTGCCGCCACTGTGCCATCGGGCCCTGCTCCCGCCCGTGGCACATTCTCGGCGAGCGCTCAGAGCAACCCGGGGGCGTCGCGGCAAAGTTGCCTCAAACGCGTTTCGAAATGGGCAGGCCATCTGAACCCGGTGGGCCCCGCTCCGGGCAAGGCCACCCAAACGCTCCCGTTAGCCTGGCTAGTTGCTCGCAGCCAGCGCTGAATTTCTGAGACAAGCAAGCGATCGACCCTCGGGGGATTTGTCCAAAACTCAGCCAAAGTTCCGCCTGCGGCAAGATCTAGATAGCCGTACGTGGATTCGCACAACGCATAGACTGGCGTGCCATGATGCAAAGAGGACCATCCGACTGTGCTGTTGATGACAACGGTGCCTCGAGCTCCTTCGAGCAAGGAGGGTAGATGCAAGTCGTGCACGTAGTGCACTCGGTCGTCGATTCCCAAACTGCGTGCCCGAGCAGAAATGTAGCGACCATAATCTCGATAGGCGCGATCGGCAGGATGATGTTTTACGACGAGGCGGACGTGGACAGGCGCTGCTTGCGCAAATGAGTCAAGGACTTCGTCGATGAAGTCTTTTACGTCAGAAAAGCGAGACGCTTGTACTTGGGAATCATTGAAGACCTGCAACCCCACCAGGAAGTAACGGCCCCGGTACGCACCAGTAAGCAGCTCTCCGATCTTTCGTTCGGAAACGGCGAAATAGGCCTTTCGTAATCCAGAGCGACCCCAAAGCAGAGCCTGTCGACCAGTGTTCACGTCTCGATGATGTTGGTAGCCCGGGTACAAAGGACGAAAAAGGGTCACCCCGATCGAATTTACAATCGTATGCAGAACAGACCACGCGAACGCGCCCTGCACCCGCTCGATCGGAGGAACGTCGAGCCCTTGTCCCGTCTGAAGTTCGCTCGCGATTTGAGCCGCAGACTTTTCGATTGTTCGCAAGGGAGAGCGGTAGTTGACCCCCCCCTCTTCGACTGTCACGTAGTCGGGGCGAAGATAGCCGTCCTCGAAAACGAAGTACGGCAGGCGATGCCTTTGCAACACATCCCGAGCAGCCCGGTGATACGGTCGTTGGTCCCCAAAGTACATACAGCAATCAAACTGATGCCCGCCAAGCAAGCTATGCAAGTAGTCCGGCCACTGGCTGAAAGTCCCACGAAAACGCACCGCTGAACGCGAACCAAAGTAGAATTCCTCTGCCGCATTGAGGTGCACCTTCTTCACCACAGCGCCGGCCAAGATGAGTTCGTCAGCCAGCCGGGCGAAGAACGGGCCATTGGGCCCCTGGAGCAGAAGGACACGCAACCCCGTCAGCTCAACGTTCAAGGAGACCTCCTCGAACGTAGCGCGCCCATCGCTTGAGGCGTCGATATAAGGTTGGTTGGACAGGTCCACGAGAAGCGGCGTGCTTTTCGAGATGGGACAAAGCCTGCTCAGGCGATACGAAGTACCCAAGCTCGTAGTTGACGTAGCGGGGGTAACCAATCAGTGCCGCATGGGTGAGCTCATCCAGCGAAATGAAGCGGCTACGGTTCGGATGCGTAAGCAGGTCCTCGGTAAGCCCCCAACAAGCATAAAACGGCAAACCAAACGTAACCACCAGCTTCTTCCGAAGTAACGCTTCAAAGCCGACGAGTGAAGTCATCGTGACCACGCACTGACAAGCATCGAGACACGCCAAGACAGACCTCTCTCTCTCAACCCTATCGGCGAGGCTCTCACACTCGGAAGAAAGCTCTCCTCTTCTATTCCCCGAAAGCACGTCTGGATGTGGCTTGTAGATCAAGAACGAATCTGGAAACCTAGCGCGAGCTCTTCTCAATAACTCGTCATTCGATTTCACCTCGGGAGAGCCCAACAGAACCGACGCGTCATCCTCGACCTGACCAACGACGAGCACCACATCTCTACCGGCAGAGGCGAGCGAAAGCGGCGCGTCATTCTGCACGGCATATTTGGTGACCCGCGAGCTCACGATTCTCTGACGCAATCGTGCGGCTCGTTCCAATTCGGATGTACCTAGAGACTGATCGAGCAGCAATTGTTCCAATCGCGATGACGCAGTCGGATCATAGTAGATCCCCAAGTCGTCGACGCTTAGCGAAAGTGGAAGACTCAGATCCGATCCAAGTTCGAGCGAGCGAATAAATCCGTCTTCGATCGTTTGCAACGGAATGGAGCTCCGCTCGCAAAGTTCGGCGCTCTGCGCGCGGCCCCTTTGCCCCCAAACGACGACCCGATCGAGCGACTCAAACTCTTTGGCTTCGGGCTTGACGAAACGAAGGTCGGTACTGGCACCGCCCAAAAAAAAGCGAGCCGCCGGTCGTTTCCATTTGGAGAAACCGACCACCCCTACCCTTCCCGCATTTTCGGTAAACATGCGCCGCTGAAGCGCCAGCAGCTCTACAATCGATTCGGCTTGCACATTCGTCTCGGTGATCGGATCGCGGTAGAGTGGATAAAGTAGCCAGGCCGCCGCAGCGAGTTGCTCGAGACTACGCTGTTGGGTCCGGCGCTCGACCGCAACGTGATCATCGGTGAGGCCCCAACCCGAGTAAAACGGTGCGCCAAAGCAGGTGACGGGCTTTTTTGCGACCAGGGCTTCAAAACCGAGTTGGGAACTGACCGTAAAAACTTCGTCCGTTTGCTCCAGTAGCGCATAGGGGCTAACTGTATCTGACCAAACCTGCACGCCGGGAACACGACCGATGAGCTCGCTGAGGTAACCTCGCTTGCGCCCCCCCACTACTTCTGGGTGCAGCTTGATGGCAATCTCGGTCGCCGAAAACCGACCGAGAGCCACGTCCAACATGCCTTGGAAGTGCGTGTCGTCCGCGAGTGCTCCTGCGACCGAGGCGTCATTTTGAGTTTGATCCACCAGAAGCACACGAGCTCGTCGACGCTCGCTTCGTTTCGGATCCAAGAACGAACCTTCGTTGTATTTGGATACGCCCCATTTGCGCACGAGCGCCAGTAATGCTCGCGCCCGCTCCAGTAGTTGAGGACCTTGCAGCGGATCTTCCCCAGCATGGAGGTCGCACGGGCAACCGTTCAAAAGGTTTTCAAGTCGCGAAGGGTAGTGAGCATCGTAGTAGATGCCGACCGGATCGACGATAAGAGAAAGCGGCGTTTGTGCCTGACCTGGAGCAATAGAACGAAAGAAGCCGTCCTCCAGACGCCATATTGGCTTGTCGTGGCGCGCCGCGAAATCGAGAGCGCGGCGGCCGCTCGACTTGTTCCCCCATGTCAGAACAACATCGACATGCTCGGCCTCGTCGTTGCTCGGACAATGAAACAAGTTCGAAAAGGCCAAAAAACCTTTTAGACCCCTAATTTTCCAGATCCCGGAGGAGAAAACGGCCGCCGTCAGATTCTTCCGGTCATCCAAATTCATTGAAATTCATCGCCCCGACGGCTCACGGCCTTCTCCTCATCATGCCCAAAAGACATGGATGTTTTCCGCCACTTCCACCCGGAAAACGCAACAAAAAGCCGGTTGGAAAACTTGGTAGCTGAGACCGCAAACGATGCCACTGAGAGAGTTAGAATGAATGTCACTGGGGAGTCCGGCTAGATTGAAAACCCTACCGAGAAACAAGGAAGAGTTCAGTTGAACTGGGCGTCTAGCACGAGATGATTGTTAGTCCACGGTTGCGATTGCCGTGGACAACAATTCGCCGTGCCACCTCGTGCCACACCGTGCCATTCAGGACTCGATTGTCAGTATGCCAGAACACGGGTCGTCAGATTGTCAGACGCCGACAGGGGATTGACTGATATTTCGGCACATGACTATGGTCAGCCTATTCGCCAGACTATACACCCATGCAAGCTTCCGACTTCTTTTCGATCATTCCCCGAGACGGCGCACCTCAAGCTGAACGACGTCCGCTCAACTACGAGGACGACCAGGAGTCGGTCATTGAAAGCGCTCGGCAAGTACTCCTGGGACAAGGTGCCGCCTTGTTAGCTTTCTCGGAGCGAGTCGATCATTCTTTCGCGGATGCCGTCCAACTCATTTTAGGCCGTTCCGGTCGCGTTATCGTCTGCGGCATCGGCAAGTCTGGCCTAGTTGGTCGAAAGATCGCCGCAACCTTGGCATCCACGGGAACCCCAGCGTTCTTCCTCCATGCCAGCGAAGCCCTCCACGGCGACCTGGGAATGGTCACTCCGGAAGATACGGTCCTCCTGATCTCCAATTCAGGAAACACCAAAGAGGTGCTCAGTATCGTTCCGGCCTTGCACGAAATGGACGTACCAGTCATCGCGATGTGTAGCGGAGGCGCGCTGAGTAGAAACGCGACTGTACACCTCTCGGTCGCTGTAGATCGCGAGGCTTGTCCCCTGAACCTGGCACCAACCACGTCGACCTTGGTGACTCTCGCTCTCGGCGACGCCCTGGCGCTGGCCCTCAGCCAAGCGCGCGGCTTTGAGGAGCAAGACTTCGCGCGCCGTCACCCGGGCGGCGAACTGGGACGGCGTCTCTACAATCGCGTCCGTGACGTCATGCACAAGGACGCCCTGCCGCTGGTGCTCCCCACCGATTTGATGAGCGACGTCCTACTGAGCATAACTGCCGGGCGCTGTGGTCTTGCAATTGTGCAAGATGCGCAAAATAATCTTCTTGGCGTCATCACCGACGGCGACTTGCGCCGGGCACTTCAGAGGGAACCTGATCTGCTGAGAATGTCCGCCCAGGACATTATGACGACGACCCCGGTAGTCATTTCGGAGAGGTCTCTCGCCAGCGTGGCCGAAAAGTTGATGGAACAACGAAAAATCAAGGCGCTCATCGCGCTTGACGATTTCGGTCACGTCAGCGGCGTCGTAGAGTTTTTCTCGACATGAGAAAACTGTTCTGGATCCTTCTCTCTGGAGCGAGCCTCTCTTGCTCCGCCCCCCCCGACGCTCGAAGTACTGCTGACGTTGAAGCGGTGGAGCTTGGGGCTCATCGTGCCCCAAGCTCGGAGGAAGAGAAACGGCTCTTGGCCGCGTTGGACGAGCTCCCTCCCGGCCAGAGCGAAAACATCGGAAGAGCGAACATCGCCGCTGGGCCTCCGTATTTCGCAGCGAGCGGTGCCACTTGCCGCAAGACCCAGATTTCGGGCTCGGCCGAACTGGATGGTGACCAACTGGCTTGCAAGGACGAACAAGGTTGGTTCTTCGTTCCGGATCTCGGAGGCACAATGGATGGAACCGAGCCGTGAGCCTCAAAAGAGGCCTCTTTATTCAGCTCCAAGTCGCCCATGCGCTAGTACTCCGTGAGACTCGAACCCGGTTCGGCGCACATCGACTGGGCTATCTCTGGGCATTGCTCGAACCGCTCCTTTGGATGGGGACATTTTTCGCCATCTTTGCGCTGACCGAACGCAGCGCACCTACGGGAATGGACATTGTCGGGTTCCTTGTCACTGGCCTAGTGCCCTACCAGCTTTTTCGAGAGACTAGCTCGCGGGTCACCCTAGCAGTGAATTCGAACAAGGGTCTGTTGTTTTACCCGCAAGTCCAGCCGCTGGACCTCATGGTTTCGAGGGTCGTCTTGGAAGGTGCCACATCACTTTCGGTGTTTGGCTTGATCATGAGCGCCGAGGCAATTTGGTTAGGCCATCTCAGGCTTGATAACTTGCTCATGGTGTTATCCGGCTTCTTTTTGGCGCTCAGCCTTGGAGGCACCTTGGGGATGGTTCTAGCTAGTTTGGCTCTCTACTTTCCGTCTTTAGAGAAGTTCACCGGAGCTTTACTGCGTCCACTATTTTGGCTGTCCGCTATCTTCTACACGGCCAACGACGTACCCATGCAATTGCTAGAAGTCATTCGCTACAACCCGCTCTTGCATTGCATTGAGATGGTACGGGACGGCTGGTACCCCGAGTACACGGCAAAACACCTCACCATATGGTTTCCAGCCCTAGTTACTCTCATTCTTCTGTTTTTCGGACTGGTGTTCGAACGGGCAGCTCGCACCAAGATCCAGCTTTCATGATTGCACTCGAGCAAGTCACCAAGGCGTATCGCACGACTTCCGGCATGCATGTCGTACTCGATCACATCAATTGCACGATTTCTCCGCTCACCAACATGGGGATCTTGGGAAAGAACGGTGCAGGAAAGTCCACTCTGCTTCGAATCCTAGCCGGGATCGAACAACCCGACGCCGGTACGATCACCAGAACCGGAACGGTATCCTGGCCGATTGGCTTCAGCGGTGGCTTCAGCGGCTCGTTGACAGGCGAAGAAAACTGCCGTTTCGTCGCACGCGTCTACGGTCACGAAATCGACAGGGTCGTGGAGTTTTCGAGGGACTTTGCCGAGATCGGCAAATACTTCTATATGCCGGTTCGCACCTATTCCTCCGGCATGCGTGCACGACTCGCCTTCGGTCTGAGCATGGCTATCGACTTTGACTACTACCTGGTCGATGAGGTCACGGCTGTCGGCGACACCAAGTTTCAAAAGAAGTGCCGCGATGCTTTCGAGAAGCGAAACGACCACTCTTCGGTAATCATTGTGTCTCATCAAATGCGCACCATCCGCTCCTACTGCGACCGCTGCGCCCTCCTCGTCAGCGGACAACTCCAGATCTTCGAGGACCTCAACGAAGCCGAACGCTGCTACGAGGCTCAGCTATGACCGACAAACCTACCGCCGAACAGTCTATTCGCGCGCTGAGGCGCAAACGCGCCTTTCGACTTGCCTACAAACTCGGCTTGTTTGTTATCGCCCCCACCTTGTGTGTCGCCGCGTACATGGGCTTTGTGGCCAGCGACGCCTATGAATCGGTCGCCCTTTATTCGATTCAGGCGGCGGAGGGGCGCACGGTATCGCCCATGGAATCGCTCGTGGGAGTCGCGGGGATCGGTTCGGGCAGTCGCGATACCTTAACGGCCCGCGATTACGCTCTGTCCCGAGAGATGCTTCAGGTTCTGGACCAAAAAACCAACCTGCTCGAGCACTACCGCTCGAATGATATCGACTTCTTTTCGCGGCTAGGCAGAGACGACAGCTTCGAGGACGCTTACGAGTACTACCTCGACCGGGTCAAAGTATCCTTTGATAGCAACTCGTCCGTACTGACGCTCAAGGTGCGCGCCTACTCCTCAAAAAAGGCAACCGAAGCTGCCCAGGCAATCTTGCAGGCAAGCGAGTCCATGGTGAACACCCTGAGCAAGCAGGCCCGCAGCGATCAAATTCACCTGGCGGCTGCCGACGTAAAAAAAGCAGAAGCGCGTTTGGCCGAATCACGAAGGAAACTCGTTGAACTCCAACAAAAACACGGTGAATTCAGTCCAGCGCAAACAGCTGAAGCAGCGATTGCCATTCGAACCGAGCTGGAATCGCAACTAGCCAAGGCTCGCGCGGAATATGCAACTCTGCGCTCGTACATGGCCGAAAATTCCCCTCAGGTCATCGCCGCTCACGAGCGAGTGAAATCATTGGCAGCACAAGCTGCAGGTGAAAAGTCGCGACTGGTCAACCAAAAAGACCAAGAGGGCCTCAACACGTCGTTCGTCGAATTTGAGACCGTCCTGGTCGAAAAGGAGTTCGCGACACAAGCCTACCAGTCGGCCCTCGCGTCGTTGGAACTGGCGCGAGCCGAAGCCGCGCGCCAACACCGTTACCTCGCAACCATTGCTCACCCAAGCACTCCTGATGAAGCCATGTTTCCTCGACGAACGTTACTTGTGGTGACCACATTCTTGCTAAGTCTCGTTCTATTTGGAATCGGTAGTCTCGGCTTTGCCGCCCTGAAGGAGCATGCGCGTCTATGACTTATCTTCCCCAGCGTCTCGTCGCTCTTTTATTGATACTCTGCCTTTGTCTTCCAAGTACTGCTTTCGCTCAAGCTATACCCGGTGGCCTCCCTCTAAAGCCCCCAAGCGCCCGGGCCACCTCCCCGACAGTCAACACTGGCAAGGTGCGTGCGACCGGAAAAGTCGACAAGTCAGAAGATGATGACGAACGGGCTCCCAGGGAGCCGCGTGACGAACAACTCACCCCTTACGGAGCCAACCTATTCAAAGGCAACTTCAACAAGACGCGAGAGGATGGCCTGAACCCAAACTACGTGATCATGCCAGGCGATCACGTAGCCATGAATATTTGGGGAGCCATCGAGCTCAGCGATGTCTTCGTTGTCGACGGCCAGGGCAACATTTTCATTCCCCAGGTAGGTCCAGTGCACTTGGCCGGAACGAAGAACGCCGAGCTAACCGAGACCGTGCGAAAAGGCCTATCTCGCGTCTATACGCGCTACTTCGACGTCTATACCAATCTCATTACAGCTAAACCCGTCGCCGTCTATGTGACCGGTGGTGTTGAGCGCCCTGGACGTTACGCAGGGACCCCAAACGACTCCGCCCTCTTCTTTTTGGATCAAGCGGGAGGTATCGAAGCCGATCTGGGTAGCTATCGCGACATCGTCGTTCTTCGCGGGGGGAAAGAAGTCGCCAGCATCGATCTTTACAACTTTCTTCAACAAGGCAAAATGCCAACCCCTCAATTCGAAGATGGTGATACCATTCTCGTCCGGCATCGCGGCCCGACGATCGAGGTGCGAGGGAGCGTCGCCAGACCGTCTTTGCTTGAGTTCAAAGGAAAGTCGCTCAGAGGAAAAGACGCGTTGGCAATGATTCCACAAGCAGCCCGCGCCACCGAGGTGACTGTTGTTGGTATCCGAAAGTCTCGCATGCGGAGCCAAACCCTGAGCGTCAATTCGTTCATGGATTTCGAGCTCATCGCGGGCGACCGAATCCGCATTCGCGAAGAAGATAACCCCGCGACGGTGCTCGTTCGCGTCGAAGGTGAGTACGAGGGTGCAACGACACTCGCCGTTCGTCGGGGCAGTCGACTCGTTGACGTTCTCCACCATATTCGAGTTGACCCTCGGTTGGCTAACGTGCGCGGCGTGCACATTCGACGCGTCTCGGTGGCTACGGCTCAAAAAGACTCAATTGACGATGCACTGTTTCGCCTTGAACGAAGCGCACTTTTGGCTCTTTCCGACTCCGACGGCGAAACCAATATTCGAGTAAAAGAAGCAGAGCTCGTTCAGCGATTTGTCGAACGCGCTCGACAGATTCAACCCTTGGGTCGAGTCGTCACTTCCCGCCAAGGCAAGCAGCTCAACGTGCTTCTCGAGGATGGAGACACCATCGTCGTGCCACGCAAAACCAACATCGTGAGGGTTTCCGGCGAAGTGTTCATGGCCCAGGCCATCATGTACACCCCAGGTATGACCGCCGGTGACTACATCAAGGAAGCCGGAGGTTTGAGCGAGCGCGCCCATCACGGCAAGGTCGTCGTTCACCATCCCAACGCCCAGGTCGAGGTCGGCGGTATGAACACCGTCATCCTACCGGGCGATGAAATATTGGTCCCTCCGCGAGTCGATACCAAGGTCACGCAAGCCATCTTGGACATCACTCAAATCATCTACCAGGTCGCTGTCAGTGCGGCTGTCATTGTACTTCTAGCCACCTAAAAGCAGACCCTAAAAACAGTTCGTCCCGAAACGTCGCCATGAAACTCAACAATCACACTATTGGTAATCGACAGCCTCTGTTCCTCATCGCAGGCCCCTGCGTGATCGAGGAAGAAGGTTTCATGATGGACGTGGCCGGTCAACTCGTAGAGATGACGAATGCCCTCAACCTGCCCTTCGTTTTCAAGTCTAGCTTCGACAAGGCGAATCGCAGCTCCACCAAATCGTATCGAGGTCCTGGTGTTGAAAAGGGCCTCGCTGTGTTGGAGAAGATCAAAAAAGAGTTCTCAGTGCCGGTGTTGACCGATGTGCACGAGGACAGCCCACTTTCTGAGGTCGCCGCTGTGGTCGATGTTCTTCAGACGCCAGCTTTTTTGGTGCGACAGACGAATTTCATTCAGAACGTGGCGCGTCTCAACAAACCCGTGAACGTCAAAAAGGGACAGTTCATGGCTCCGTGGGATATGCAAAACGTCGTCGACAAGTGCAAAGAGGTCGGAAACGAGCAAATCATGCTCTGTGAGCGCGGCGTCAGCTTTGGCTATAACACTCTCATCAGCGATATGCGTAGCCTGCCCGTCATGCGACGCACCGGCTGCCCCGTCGTATTCGACGCAACTCACTCGGTGCAGCAGCCAGGCGGGCAGGGCACCTCTTCAGGCGGGCAGCGCGAGATGGTCCCCGTCTTGGCCCGTGCCGCCGTTGCCGTCGGCGTAGCCGGCTTGTTCATGGAAACCCATCCGAACCCGGACGGGGCGCCCAGCGATGGCCCCAATATGTGGCCGCTCTCGGGACTCAAAGAGCTGCTCGAAACCTTGCTTGCTCTCGATCGCGTCACCAAGGGGGCGCCCTACTTCGAAGACGCCCTCGGCCATGACTGACTTCGGTATTGTCATACCAGCTCGTTTTGCCTCTTCGCGCTTACCGGGCAAGCCCCTGCGGTTGATTGCGGGCAAGCCGATGATTCAGTGGGTCGTCGAACGCGCAAAAGAGGCGGGAGCGCAGTTCGTATGGGTTGCCACGGACGACTCACGCATCGAGTCGACTGCACGAGAGTTTGGGTCCGAGGTCGTCATGACCTCGGCCAGCCATGCAACCGGAACAGACCGTTTAGCCGAAGTAGTGCAAGCCAAAGAGGTTTCACCGGATACGATCATTGTCAACGTGCAAGGCGACGAACCTCTGCTCTCCATTGAGTCGATTCGACTCGTGGCAGGCGCACTGGAGGCTCATCCTCACGCTGGCATCGCGACTTTGGCGCACCACATCGATTCGGTCGAGGATCTGTTCAACCCGAATATCGTCAAAGTCGTCCTCGACCAACAAGGAAAGGCCTCGTACTTCAGCCGCGCGCCCATTCCCTGGGTACGCGATGCATTTGCCCTTGGCCCCCCAGAGCAGCTCCCACAGGGAGTCCCCTTCCTTCGCCACGTCGGGCTTTACGCTTACCGTGCAGGCGCGCTGAGTCAGCTGTCACGGCTGCCCCAGCCCCCCGTCGAACAGGCCGAGTCACTCGAGCAACTACGCGCTCTGCATGCTGGCATCAAGATCCACGTTTCTGTCGTCCACGAGGCCCCCGCACCCGGGGTCGATACGGAAGAGGATTTGTTGAGGGTGGAGAGGATGTTGGGGGATCGATGTCGGCAGCCGCTGGGCTAACTATGTTGAAGCCAGGCGTCTAATTCGCGATAGCCGGTTGTTTCGGAAAATCGTGAAAGAGCGGATCTGCGAATGGCAATTCGGGACGCCTCTGGATCGGCGTCAGATAGGAAAGCCCTGATTTCGTCAAGTGGGGGCTCCTTACTTCCCCAAACACCTTCACATCCCTCAAGACACCGCTTACCGACATCGTTCGTAAAAACCGGTCGTCCGCACATCAGTGCTTCAACCGATTTGAAGTTCAATCCCCCTTGCACCACAGCAGGTGCAATCAATGCATCAATTTTAGAGTAGAAGTCGCCGAGATCTGGCACGAAACCCGCGAGATTGACCGAGTCTGGGAATTGCTGCTGTAGCCGAGTAGCCGCATCGGTTTCACATACCGGTCCTGCGATCATCAGTGAAACGTTTGGATGGTTCGAGATGATTGATGACCACCATTCAGTTAGAACTTCAATTGCCCTTTGGTTATTTTTATTTCCCGAACCAATAAAACCGAAAGTTGAACTGCTTGGATTCCCTGGCGCCCGTTGTGCGGCGTGCTCGAATGTACCTGATGCAACAAGTACAGGCGTTTCTACGCCAGCTTTCTTGATGTTTTCGGCGTCAGCCCGAGAGATGGCGACAATAACATCGCTTTTTTCAAGGGCGGCGATTTCGAGCCGCTTTTGCTCTTCTGACAAGTAGAAGAAGCGAGCCTCGTTTCGGTTGGCGTCAGTGTCCACGACATAAAAGACGTCATGCGTATCGCACGCGATTCGCATACGCGCTCGCTCTTTGTCCGTTAGGACGTCGAGTAGTCCCATTAACCACGCGCCGGTAATGACGACATTCTTGTAGGTTCGTTCGTCCAAGACCTGTCTCAAGGCTCTCTTTTGGGACGACGACGCAAATACCCGTTGACGCTCATCAAATCTAATTGGCGGAGGATTCTCTGCTCCGCGGCGTTTCCTAAGGTTTTTTTCAAGCACTCGTCGCGCTCTGTCGGCCGGCCCAAACTGGCCTCTCACGAGGGGATGTCCGTAAACTCGATTCGCGACGAAACTAAGGGTTGCACAAATGTCTGTCAGCTCATCATTGGGTGGACCGAACAACAATAAGTCACA
This sequence comes from Polyangiaceae bacterium, assembly GCA_050300635.1. GTDB lineage: Bacteria > Myxococcota_A > Polyangia > Polyangiales > Polyangiaceae > NIC37A-2. The sequence goes on along the minus strand of JBNKYC010000078.1, from coordinate 47,219 downwards.
GCCACCAGGCTGCGCCGCTAGGTTGCAAAGCAGGTCAAGACCGCGTGAAAAGAACGCGCGTTTAAGGGGGAGCATCCGTTCCGGAAAAATAAAGAGCGTGTCGGCCGACGATGTGGAGGTCTGCACCTGCTCCAACGTGGTAAACGCTGGAATTGCTGTCGAAAGACATCGTTTCCAGAAAGGGGCCCTAAAAACGTCATGTCGACTCTCGTACGCATGTCGGTCCAGTACAAACTTTGCATATTCGTCACGCAGCTTGGGATACGATCCAAAACGAAGACCCGATCTATGAATGGTCCACGACCTCGCGTCCGAAGGAAAGTACAGGGGGAAAGTCGCGCTGTGGATGTCAGCTCTGCTTCCACCGAACTCGGTTAGTAACTTGGATGCTCCATTCTGCACGTCCATTACGTTGCTACTGCCCATCGCTACCAGCACCGCTTCGTCCTCGCTTTTTTGAAGGTGCGAGTTGGAGGACATCAATCGAATATAAGGCAGGGCATCTAATGACAGAGAGCTAATCTCCCTGCAAAGCGATTCAAGATGTTGTCCGGGACTAACGAGCACAGTTAGGTCGACGACAATGCCTTCCCCCTCGTCCGTCAGAAGGCTTTGCAATTCGTCAACGGACTCTAGATTTCTCACCCTACCAGCAGCCAGGATTTCGCTTTGAAATCTTGCCCGTGCGACTACACCCTCTAGTGCGGAACTTGGCCGCCAACAAAGCACACAGCAAACTTGAATGCGATCGCCTAGTTCTGTCTCAGCCATTCGTTTGTGCATGTAGAGGACGATTCTTCTCTATGTAGTCAAGAAGTGTCTCAAGGTCGCAGACATTGTGCGTCCTTGGATCCGCATATCGCGTTAGCCAATTGTAGAAGACATAAAACACTTCCTCAACAGAACGTGAACGTGTTCGCCGTTCATGGTTCAGGACATCATCCGTGAACCCCCACCCCGCGTAGAATGGGGCACCGTAAGTACGAACGGTTTTTCCCGCGAGCAGAGCTTCAAACCCCATGCCCGATGATACAACCCATACTTCATCAACCGCCTCGAACAGGCTAAATGGGTTGATGTCAAAACTAAGCAGTTGAACATTCGCTGCGGTCGCGAACTCTCCCAACTTTCCTCTCGTAAAATGGGCTTCGTGTTCGCCGTTCGTTATCGCGCATGGATGTTGCTTGATAAGGATATCCACGTCGTTCGGCAACAGCTTAGCATCCTCTATCATCTCAAAAAACGACTCCGACGAAGCACGTCCATATCTAATCGACATGTCCCCTGCTTTCTGATCGACAATTAGTACACGTCGACGTTCCCCCTTCGGCATCTCGATTACTGGTGCATAGTTGTACTTAGAAATCTTGCTCGTCACGATCCGTTCGATCTGACGGCGTGCTCGAGTCATTTCATCTTCGGTGAGTTTGCATTCAGAGCTCAGGATCTTTTCCAACAAAGTGGGAACAGTAGCGTCATAGTAGATCGCATCCGTGTCAAACTGAACGGAACAAGTGGGCTCATTTGGGTCGGTCCACAGCCCCAGAGAGCGGACGAAACCGTCTTCGACGAATAGCTTGGGGCGACCAAACGCGGCCCGAGCAATCTCGACGCGCTCTTTGCTCTCGGATGGCTCTGCACCCCATTGTAAAAAGAATTCCGCTTGAGCCGCTTCAGAGATGGCTCCGGCACCGTAAATCCGCTGCGTAAATCCAATCAGGTTCGGGAGGTACCTCTGTCGCCCGTCGGTGATCTCCTTGTTCGATAGCGGATCCGGTACGGCAACTACCTCAAAGCTGCTCCCCTGGTGAATTGCATCGACAGTCGCAAGTTGGCGGTTCAGAAACTCAAGCCCGGGTCGCCCCTTTAATGGAGCATATCCAGGCGAGATGTTTGCAGATTCCTCACTCAGGAAACTCTCTTCCTGCAGCGACCAATCTTCGCCCAGTAGGCCCCGAACCATAATTTCCTCGGCTGGATCTGAGCAGATTATCTGATCGGCTGCGAGTACCAGGTTCTGCAACGGAGCATTCTCCTCGTAGGTCACCACGGTCTTGCGGTAGATTGCCTTGAGTTCCTCGTGAATTCCCGGAGGTAGGTAGCCACCCTTTTTGGACTTCAAAGCAACTACCAAATGGGTCTTTGAAGTGATGCCTTGGATTGCGTTCCTCCACGATTGCTCAAAGATCAGACGCATGTATTCATCCGTTCGACTGGCTTGAATTGTGGGACCCAAGATCAAAACAACGTGATCGTTGGATGAACAACCAAGTATCGCACGAAGACGAAGGTCATCACTGCTGAACTTCTCCGTTCTTCGCAGCAGTGACGAGGATAGAAATTCGGGTTGAGCGACCGCCAACAAGTGATTGACCATCGACTCTGGCAGTTGCAATTGGCTATCGTTTTCCATCAATGCGGGGTTAACAACTTGCGTCACTGTGACACCAAGTTGACGCGCAACGAGTACGACGCTTCTCAGGAATGGGGTATCCTCACCGGAAACGATCAGGCGACTAACTCTGCTTGTGTACAGAGTATACCCGACCTTGCGAATGAGCTCGGGAAGCTTGGTTGGATCTTTGCGCAAATGATAGGACAGAGCGTCGGGGTCGTCGGACCCGAGAATTTCCCAAATCTCTAAGAATCGGGCGGTCGAAGAGGACTGGCGGTAGTGCTCCCAAATTCCCCTGTCCCACAAAGGTTGCCCCGTGGGTACAATCATGACTTCTACTTGCGATACCTTTTCAAGAGCGGAGTGCCACGCCCACCAGCCTTGCGTCTGATTCGAGCTTGCCGTACCGAATACGCTCCGAAGTCGAGGCACATCGAGGGAGATGGGACGCTTACTCGTAATCCCTTCTGGAAACTGAACAGGGGTCCCCTTTCGACTCACGCTCAAGTCACTATCAGTTCCGCCGATAAAGGCTCCGACTTTGCGAAGCTCGGCATGTTTTGAATCAGCGAAGAACCTCGCTGGGTCCCTGACTAACTTTCGGACCTTGCGCCCGAAGATGTCTATTTCTCTCGGCTTCATTCAGCAGAAGACGCTAGAGCGCTCCGGACGCACTCGCAATCCTGTCGGAGCGACAACTAGACTAAAAGGCCACCTTGCTTGGATGGCGTTGCATCGCTGTCAGCTGGCTTCTTGTCGCGTTACAACGGGCATCTTCAATAAAAATGGCAAATTCGGGTGTGTCACGGCTCGCCCTATGTGATCTCGGCTGGTTCGGTCAAGGTGATCCCCCCTTTGGTTCCACCAAGTGACCCTGGACGACTGGACGAGCGATCGGCTGACACTGGCCCAATGGCAGCGAGACCGACGGAAATGCTCAAATTGGGGGAGCTGGTGCAACTGCACCAGCAGCGCTTGAAGGCGAGGAAAGTGCCTCGATTGCATGGCATGAGGCCCAATACCGAGAGGCGTTGGAGCCCTCGGGGGAGCAGAGGGGGTCTTCCGCTGACGTTACTAGCAGGAGGAGCTGAAAGTGATTGTGTGCGAGCATTGCCTCTCACGACTCCCAAGCCTCAACTTTCCTCAGTTAGGCAATGGCGCGAACATACGGATGAAGGTGCGGTACCCACCGTGACGGAGCCCGGCTATGTGACCCAGGCGGACTTCGGAAGACTAGAAAGCTGCGCGAGGCGTGGGTACTTGTGATGGTAATACGCCAGGTTACCGGCCCCCATCGACGGTCACCACGAGCGCGCTTTGATCTCACCGTCTGCATCGGGGGGGTCACCCGAGCACACGACAAAGGTAATGGAATTGTCGACGGGAGTTTTTTGCCCAACAAAACGCAACACTCGTCGCTGAGTTGAAGGACAATTTTGTACAATTGCGTTCTGACCGTCCCTAGAGGTCGTTCTCCAAAATCCGGCTCGCTCTGCCTGCTGTGCGTCTCCACCCGCGACGAAGTCACCAGTCTCGGACCGCTTCCCTGGATCAATATAGCAATACCCGGGGTCTAATAGCGTATCCGCTGGCGCATCGTTGTAGAGGCATTCCAGCCGCCCCTCGGCCCTGAGGGGTTCAATGGCGCACATCTCGTAACTCGAACAAGCAGAACTTCCTCCCCCCAACCCCTCACCATCGTGACAGACTCCCGTTTCGGCCAATTGTCGCAAGATGGAATCTCGCACGTCTTGTGGCACCTCATCACGACCGGGCGGGGTGCAATCGATGGCCGCCCCGCCCCGTGCCAGGGAAGCTCAAGATCGGAAGCCTTCGAGTTGCCAACCCGAGACACACCATCGAGGATGGAAAGAACGCCTAGGCTACGACCACTTAGAAATGAGCGATTTCGAAGCTCTCCCCAAGAAAGTGAGGTCGGCTTCGAAACCGCGCTCGGCCCTCTCTGTCTCCGCACTTTTCTCTTCCCATTTGTGCCGCGACCCTTCCTGAAAACCGAACCGTCTCTCAATGCTGACAGATCAAGAAGCGCTCAGATTGAAACGGTCGCAGTGCTAGGGGGTCCAAGGCCAAGGCTCTGCATCGAAGACCGTGACGACGCCGGACGCATCCACCACGGTGACTCGCGTGAATGAGACGGCATTGCGCTCGAACACCAGCGAGACGGGCATTTTCGGGTGGGTGGCTGCAACCGGGCCCACCACGAGGGGGGCAGTGTCACCCTCACCCCAAGTCATCTCGGTGTGGTAGAAGGCACCGAGGTCCCCATAGATACCCCGCCAACCGGTGTAAGTCACATTATACCTCCGCAATGAATCGAAGCCGCTGTCGGCTGATTCTGACGCCATGGTCAAGGCATAACGGCCATCTAATCGTTCTGACCGAACGTCACCGCCAGGCAAGGCTCGTTCGTCGTCGCGCAAGCGCAGCCACGATATCTTGAAGGAGTCCCCAAATATGCCCGCCATACGCGTTGAGTCATTCGAAACCATGACCGCGAATCTGTAGGGCCAGTTAACAAAACCGGAATTGTCGGGAAAAAAGGAAAACTGAGCGTAGTTTCCTACGACCCGCCCCGTGAGCCGTCCGCAATAGTGGCTTACCCCATAATCGTCGTTTGCCGTGGGCAAGCCCACGGCACAACCAAGGCCATCGAGTCTATCCCCCCTTTGCCACACTTCGATGGCCACTGGATCCTCGAAATGAAACATTCCCCAACGCCCGCTGATATCGACGGACGCGGTTTCGGTCTCGACTTCCGGTTCAGGTTCAGGTTCCGGTTCCGGCTCAGGTTCCGGTTCCGTAGTACTCGGTTGTTCCACCGCGAGCGGCTCCTCAGATACCGGACCTCGCTCGCCGCCTACCAGCGGACTATCCTCGTCGCTATGATAGGCCCAGCTGCAGCCTACCAGTTGTAGTACGGCGGCGCCGACAAAGTGAGACCAACGGATAACCATAAGACCAAGCTAGCACACCTGGCTTCGTAGCTCGTTGTTACCTCTGCAGCCTGATGGTGCACGGCAGCCTGATGGTGCACGGCAGCGCGATCAATACGACCGACGGCCGAACCTAGCTACGCCGTTTGCCGCAAAAAACACTTCTTGACCAATTATTCGTTACTGGTCATAAGTTCAAAATGAACCCGCTCGAGCGTGAAGAAGCCATCCTCGATGCCGCCGCTGCGCTCTTCGTCCGCTTTGGATACGACAAGACCTCTATCGGCGAGATCGCGGAGCAGGCAGGCATTTCCAAGGGTGCCGTCTACTTGGCTTTCGAGAGCAAAGACGATCTTTTCGAATCCTTGCTCTTGAGAGAAACCTTTCGTTTCAGCCAGGCCTGGTTTCAGGGGGTCGAAGAACATCCAAGGGGAGGCACTCTTGGCGCCATGTACGAGGCAATGGCCCTGAACATCGAGGCCAGCCCCTTCATGGCCATGATCTACAAGCGCGATCGCGCGCTACTCGGGCGCTACTTGAAGAAGCCCAACAACTTCTTTCAAAAATACGGTGCCGGACAACCAAGCCGCCACGAAGTCATCGCCCTTCTTCAGGACGCGGGCGCGGTGCGCAAAGACGAAAGTCCTCGCGTCATCGCCCACATCATCAACGTTTTCGGAACCGGAATGGTCTCAGTCGACGATCTTGTCCCCCAGGATGAGATCCCTCCCTTCGATGAGCTCATCGGCGGTATGGCAGACTTCATGGATCGCGCCTTCACTCCCGAGGACGGTGGTGATTCGAAGGCTGGAAAAGAAGTCCTTCGGACTATCTTCGAGGGAGGAAAGAAGCAGTTCGAACAGTTGATGCAAGAACGACAGCGACAGCGCGAAAAGAAGCGAGGCAACACATGATCGACGTACAAGAACTTCGGTATCGCTATCCAGGTGCCCAATTGGACACCCTTCACGACCTCTCGTTCTCTGTGGAAGAGGGAGAAATTTTTGGATTTCTCGGTCCCTCTGGCGCTGGAAAGTCCACAACACAAAAACTTCTCATCAAGCTGCTCCGCGACTACGTCGGTCGGGCCCGGGTGTTTGGGCGCGAGCTTTCGGAATGGGGACCAGAGTTCTACGAAGAGATCGGCGTCAGTTTCGAGCTCCCCAATCACTATCAAAGGTTGTCCGCTCGCGAGAATCTCGAACACTTTGCCTCACTTTACCAAAAAGAGACCTTGCCCCCTGAGATCGTCCTGGAGTGGGTCGACCTCAGTGCGCACGCAAACAAGCGCGTGGAAGAATTCAGCAAGGGCATGAAGATTCGCTTGAACGTGGCACGCAGCTTGATTCATCAGCCCAAGCTGCTCTTCTTGGATGAGCCGACCAGCGGTCTCGATCCGGTGAATGCGGCCCGCATCCAAGATCTCATCCTCCGCCTGCGCAGCGAAGGCGCGACCGTGTTCATCACGACGCACGACATGGTAGTCGCCGACCAATTGTGCGATCGGGTCGCCTTCCTCACGGGTGGTACAATCCACACCATCGATTCTCCTTTTGCCCTGCGCAAACAACACGGCAAGCGCACTTTGAGGGTCGAGTATAGCCAAGGGGAGCAAAACGGTCAGGCAGAGTTCCCCCTCGACGACCTACACGAAAACGCTGATTTTCATCACCTTCTCCGGGAATCGCGCATCGAAACGATGCACAGCCAAGAGACGACGCTTGCCCAAGTCTTCATCGACGTCACCGGAAAGGAACTCGGGTCATGAGGCTTTTGCAATGCGTGCGCCTCGACATGAAATTGCAGGCGCGCAACCAGCTCTACAGGATCTCCGTTTTGGTGAGCATTGTCGCCGCGGCGGCGCTCGCTTGGCTGTCCCCCGCCGACTATTTGCCGCGATCCATTCCGATGGCCGTGCTGCTTTTCGCGGGAGGCTCGACCTTACTCTACGTGGTCGCGATGGTTCTGCTGGAGAAGTCCGACGGCGTCCTCGATGCTTTGAGTGTCTCCCCCTTGCGACCCCGAGAGTATCTGAGCTCGAAGGTGATTACCCTCACGGGCATCGCGGTACTCGAGGCCGTATTGCTCACGGCGATCGCCCTGGGGTGGCACGCTCGCACTCAGTCGGTGGCACTGCCCACCTTGTGGTTTCTCATTGGGACCATCTGTCTTGGGGCCCTACACGTTCTAGTCGGGATCATCGTTGTCGTTCGCTACGAGCGAATCTCCGGGGCGCTGATGCCGATGAGTCTCTTGGCCATGGTGGGGCAACTTCCTGCATTTCGGACCATTGGCGCTCTCGATAGCGACTTCTTTCTCGCCATTCCGACAGCCGCACCCACCATGCTCGTACGCGCCTCCTTCGAGCCACTGACAGTCGCAGAATGGAGCTATGCACTCTCGTACACGGTTGTCGCACTCGCCGGATTGGGTTTCTGGTCCATGAGGGCCTACCGGACCTTCATCATCGAAAGGGCCGGTTGAAATGACACGACGCCACCTCATTCGGTCGCTGGCCAAAAACGATGTTCGCCTGATCCTCCGCGACCCGCTCCTTGGCGTGCTTTCCTTCGTGGCACTCGGGCTCGGTCTCTCGAGTCGTTTTCTCCTACCAGCCATCGACCAGAGCCTGGCAGCCTCCCAAATGATGCCCAGCACAACTTCCGACCTCCGATTTTCGGATACCTATCCTCTGTGGGTCGCATTCATCGGGCTGTGGCAGGCGGCGCTCATGCCGGGCACCGTATTTGCGTTCCTGCTCTTGGATGAAAAGGAGGACGATACTCTCACGGCCATGAGCGTCACCCCCGTGCCGCCCGGATTCTATCTTGCCTACCGGCTGGCCATGCCCCTGCTGATGGCATTCTGCTTCAGTATGCTCATCATTCCCTTGATGGGATTTGCGCCGGTCCCTTGGTGGCAACTGATTCCGCTCGCGCTGGGCGCTTCACTGATAGCACCGTGGACCACTCTTCTGATCGCCGTTTTCGCCAACGACAAAGTGCAAGGTCTCGCGTTCACCAAGTTCTTTGGCATCGCAGGACTGATGATCATCGTCGCTTGGTTCGTTCCACCACCTTGGGACAACCTCTTCCTCGTCTTCCCCCCCTATTTGGTCGCCAAGGCCCATTGGATGGCAAGCTCTAATAGCGGCGCATTCTGGATCCCACTCTTCTCCAGTATGCTCATTCTGGGTGGCGGACTGCTACTCGTGGCGAAACCGCTCTCCAGCCGTTTGGCTCATCATTGACGGACTCTCCTCGCTGGGAGACGAAATCACAATTCGCGAGAACTTGTTCACACGTCCTACTGCCCACGGTTGGACAGCTATCGACTCAAGGAGTCGCGGTATCGCTCCTGATCCGGATCACACTGGCACCGACGCCTCAAGCTTCGACCGACCATGCTGGTCTACGAAGACGATTTTTACCCGGGTATAAATACATAATTTTACACTTTTACCCGGGTATTATTAACCCAAGAGTATCTTAGGGAGTCGCACCCGCTTCGAGCAAAGCTTGGCGCCCAAGGGTGGCTGCGTCATCAGCGCCCGACAGCGGTCGCAGTCGGAAACCGGTGTGGTAAGTGTGATCGGGCAGGATGAGATAGGGATCGTGGGGCCAGGCTCCCCAGCTATCATCCCCGCCAACACCCATCTGCTTGTCATTCACTCGCAGAGTGATCGATGAGTCTTCGACCAGTTCATAGGGATGAGCCCGCTTCTCGATTTCCTCTGGTGAGTAGTGCAGTGCGCTAAATTCGAAGGGCGCTCCGCCAGAGACGAGAAGCCCATGTCCATCATCGGCTCGTAGAGTGGTCCAGCGCGTGTCGGTGTGATTACCAGCTTCCTGCGGACGGATGTAGTTCGTGAACGCATCGGTAACGGTGGTCGACCACAGCCCAACGGTGGCGCCCAACATCCGGTCCCAATGGGTCTCAAAAGGACCTCTCCCGAGCCAGTCCAGCTTCTCGAACTCTTTCGGAACGCCCATCGACATACCCACTGCGGGGATCTCGGGAAGGTCTTTGGAGCCGGGGAGCAACTCTCCTTCAACTGTCACATCGCCGGTCGCGTAAATGGTGAAGGTTGTCGTCCAACTCGAGGCCGCCGGACTGGTGGGTAGGGAGAAATCGGCCTGCACTTTGATCTCTCGCTCGGACACTGCCTCCACCAACATGCCCTGCACTTGTCGACTATGGCTCGCGTCCCGCCACGTGCCGCAGTGGCCCTGCATATTGCGGCCGCGATCATTGTCGGTGGGCGCGCGCCAGAAGTAGGGCAAAGGGCCGGCGTCGAGTACGGTCTTCCCTGCTGCAGTCCAATTGGAGATGGTTCCCTCGGCTTTTGAAAACTTCAGCGAAAAATCATCACCGGTGATCGAAATCGAATCCCCATTTTCACTGAAGGAGAGAGCCTGTGCTGCCGCGAAGTCAGGAACTTCAGGCTCGACCCGGTCCAGTGGAAGCTCGAGCTGTTCTCGTGCGATTTCGTGTCCTGTGGCCGCCCAGCGGGGCTTTTCGCGAAGAGAGAAAGAGAAGTCGACAAAATAGTCCGCGAAGGGCGCTGGCGTCGAAACACCAAAGTCCAACTTGACTTCCCTGCTCTCGCCAGGCGCAACATCCATTTGCTCATCGCTCAGCTGTCCGGACTTGATGACCACACCATCGGCGAGAAGCTCCCAGTGACCGTTCAGCTCGCTCAGATCTGTGAAGGTGGATCGATTGACGAGCCGAAAGCTTCCCGCCTTGGCATCAACGGCTTCGACCCTAACATTCTGATAACCGTACTTTACCTGAAAGAAACCGGGGTGAGGCTTGCGATCAGCTCCGACAACACCGTTGGCGCAGAAGTTTCCGTCGTTGGGTCGGTCACCCCAATCACCACCGTAGGCGTAGTAGCTGCCGGCTCCTCCTGGCTGCTCTGCTCGGAGCGATTGATCGACAAAGTCCCAGATGAAGCCTCCGGCGAGGCTGGGGTATTCTTCGAAGGCGTCGGTGTACTCCAGGAAATTCCCGTTGCTGTTCCCCATGGCGTGAGAAAACTCACAAAGCACCAGAGGCCGGTCGGGGTTGCCCTGGGCGATGCCAACAATATCCCAGGGTCGCGCATACATGTGGCTCCGTACGTCGGCGTGGGAGTTGTCGCCTTCGTAGTGAATGGGACGAGTGGGATCGATCTCTTTGGCTCGCTCGTACATCGCGCCGAAGTTCGAGCCACCGCCCGCTTCGTTCCCGAGTGACCACAATACGACCGAGGGGTGGTTTTTTTGGCGCTCAACCATGCTGTTGATGCGGTCGACCACCGCGGCGGTCCATTCGGGGCGACCTTGGGGTACCGAATCGCGCACACCGTGTGTCTCCAGGTTGGTCTCGCTGAAGACATAAAGCCCGAAGCGATCGGCCACATCGTACCAGCGGGGATCATTGGGGTAGTGGCTCGTGCGTAACGCGTTGACATTGAATTGCTTCATCAGGACGAAATCTTCCCAGATGCGGTCGTTGCTCTGGGTCCGGCCTGTGAGCGGATCGTTTTCGTGGCGATTGACGCCGCGAATGCGCATTTTGCGGCCATTGATCAATAAAGTGGAGTTCTTGATCTCGATCTTGCGGAAACCTACGTTGGCTCGCTGAAACTCAAGGCTTGCTCCCGAGCCATCCTTGAGCTCGAGAATGAGCCGGTAGGTATTGGGGTGTTCGGCGCTCCAAAGCAGAGCGTCTGGAACCGACATCTCCCCTTCGACCTGGGCGACCTCGCCGTTCGTCCAGGTAACGGGCAGGGTCAAGGCCTCACTTAGAGGAACATCGCTGTCTTGGGGATAGAGTCGGGCCTCAACCGTGGCTCCGGCGCTCCCGACGTCATCGTGCTTCTGTACCTGAGCCGACAGACGCAAGCTGGGGTTCTGGTAGCTCGAATCAAGATCAGTGGTGACTTGGTAGTCACGCACATGAACCTTCGGGGTGCTGTAGACTGAAGTGTCTCGAAAGATCCCCGACAAGCGGATCATGTCCTGATCCTCAAGCCAGGCTCCATCTGACCAGCGGTACACCTCCACGGAGACGGCGTTCCACCCCGTGTGAACGAGATCGGTGATGTCAAAGTCTTTGGGAGTGAAGCTATCTTCGGAGTAGCCAACGAAGGTGCCGTTGATCCACACGTAGAAGGCGGACTCTACCCCCTCAAATGCCAGATAAATCTGGCGCCCCTCCCAGCCTGGATCGAGCTGAAAGGTGCGCTTGTAGGAGCCCACGGGATTGTATTGCGTAGGCGCAAAGGGAGGATCCGGTCGTTCCACGCCTGTCCACGGGTAGGTGACGTTGGTGTAGATGGGGTGGTCATAGCCGAGCAATTGCCAGCTGCTCGGCACCTCAATCTCATCCCAGTTCTCCACCTCGGCGAAGTCGTTCTCATAGAAGTTGGTGGGCCGTGCGTCGGCGTTGTCTGCCAGGTGAAACTTCCAAACGCCGTTCAGAGGCAGGCGAAAGGAGGAGGCATTGAGTTGCCCGACCAGAGCGCTGTCTAGATCCGCAAAGGGAAGATCGAAGGTGTGAGCGGGCTCCCGATTCACTTCGAAGATTTCTGGATTGTTGTTCCAATAGGGGTAACCGTTGGTTCCCATGCCTGGTGCGCTCGAGCTTCCGGTGACCTCGTCAAGGCCCTTGAGGGGATCACCTCCATTCGCGTCGGGGGGTGGCGGTAAATCCCCGAAGGGATGGCCCTGCACGTCGTCCATTCCCCTGGTGCCGCCGGTACCACCGGGCGCCATGGATCCGCCCGTGCCGTCGCCGCCTGCACTTCCTCCGCTTGCGTTGGCACCACTTCCGCTGGCGCCACTCCCGCTGGCGCCGGTTCCGCCACCGGGGACTCCACCTGTGGCCTCACTTGCGCCGCCGGATCCGTCGAGAAAGGAGTTACCGTCCTTGCCTGGCGGAGAGCTCTCTCCTGAACAACCGAGAGCGAGCAGTATCCCTAGAACCGTAGTAGCGAATCTCATTTTGTTTTCCTCGTACGATCAGAAACTGAGTCATTGGGTAGTCGCGCCGATCCAAAACTTCCGTCGAGTTACGATACCGATGCGTCCTCGCTTTCTCCGCTCCAAAGAATCAGAATATTTTGCACGTTGCGACGGCACCAATCCGTGATTGAAGAAAGCGTTGCGTGATTGCCTATTGAGGGGCGCCGGCCAAGCCGTCCGCTGACGCATCGACAGACTCCTTGAACACCAACCGGTAGCTTCGGCGCCTAGCTCAAAGATGCCGAAGACGCTGACGGTTGGCCTGGATGAAGATCTGGGTGATCTTGCCTCCGCTGAGTGACAGCAGGATCGCTGCCTCAAGTTGCCCGTCGCGCTCTACAACCAACGCGGGCTGTCCGGATAAATCCTGATGACGGAACTCTACTCCTTCGGGGCTTTGGGCTGCCACGCTCGTCAAGAACGCTGTCACGGGGTGACGCCCGGAGAGTGCACCAGTGAAGTTCCGGACGCGCCCGTAGTAACGTTCCTGGGAGCCCCCATCGAAAACCGCTGCTTTCATCCAAGTTTGCTTCCGGAGCTGGGCGTGCTCTCCATACGGCGCGGAGTGTGGGCCGCGACGAAGTTCCGCACCTCTGTTGCGACGCGGGCCGGCGCACCCAAGAGGGGAAAGTGCTGTTCTCCGGGAACCAAGACCACCTTGTTGTGTTTGAACAGCCTCTGGAACCTCTCCGGGCCACCGGCTCGCTTCATCGGATCGCCGGAACCGTACAGGATCAGTGCCGGGACGCTCGACAAGGAGCTAGCTATCGCGCACGCCGTGTCTTTCACGCTGGGTACGGTCAGTCGGCGGAACTCGATATCAAACGCCGGGGCGGGGACAGGCTGGGACTGGGCATCCGCTGCTAGTGTAAAGACTGAATATGGATCCGGGATCGTGATTCTTTCGTTCATACGAGAGAGACCGGATAGGGTCGCTTCGTGTGATCCCTATTCGAGATTTAAGGCCGTTCCATGTTTTTGCAAGCGGCTGTAAGGAATCGAACCTGCACGCCCCTAGGGCAAAAAGCTGTAAAACTCGGCGCACTTGAGAGCGAAAGCGTCGACCGTATGAGAACCGGTTTCGCGAATTGAGAGACCCGTGGCCAGCTTGCCCGCGGGACAGGTCGTGGTTCGTATCGTTCCCGCGGGTGTTCCGAGCTGGACTTTCGAGGAGGCCCCCAACTCGATCAGCGCTCCGGCTCCGGTGCTGACATCGAAGGTGGAGCAGGTGAGTTCGGCGTCGTTGAAGCTGCTGTCGGTCCCACCAAACCGCACCGACGTCACGGCGCTCCCGGTGGGGCAGTCGCTAGAGACAGGGTTGTAGCTGGCTCCGTACTCAACCACTCCGTACTCAGAGGGTCCCGTCGAGAGACTACCAGCGGATTCAACAAGGCGGGCGCAGCGCAGGGTGACGCCGGTGATTTCGCTCGAAAGGGTGTAAGTCTCGAGCCCGGAAAGGACCATGCCGGGTAGGCAATCGAGGTCGACGTGTCCATTGGCAGAGCCGATAGCAGCGCGCGTGCCCGATTCACGATTCTCGATCGCGACCGTTGCTCCGGCCTCCCACGGGACTTCAACCATCTCGCTACATTCTAGAGCGAAGCCGTAATAGTCCCCCGACCTCCAGCGGTGAATGCCGGTCGGCAGCTCGTGCGCTTCACACCCGGTCCACTCGATCACTCCAGTGCCCCTCTGATTCTTTGTCCCTGTGCCTTTTTGCACGAGTTGCTGGGTTTCCTGATCGTAGCCGACAGTCCGGCAGGCGCCCTGAATACTAGAGAACTTACCAAAGGACGCTAAAGACGCTTCAGCTGCGAGACCCACACGCGCCATCGCGTCAGCGCAGCGATAGTCGGCCTCGCCTGACCCGGTCGTCGAACTGTAGGAGAAGCCAGATTGGGTCGTGTACTCACCCGTGAGTACAGCTTCCAACGTAAACGGATCGAAATCGTACGGACGACACGTGGGGGCCATCCAATACGCCCGGACACTATCGATCGTGTGGACGCCGGCGAGCACTTGGCCTTCAGGGCAGAAGGAGGACTCCCCTGTCCCACTGAAGCTCGCCGAATCATCCGTCTTGAGCTGGGCTGAGGTACCGCGATGCTCGAGGGTGAAGTCCTTCGGGCAACCTTCATCGACGCCGTCGTTGCAATCGTTGTCGTGCCCATCGCAGATTTCAATGGAGTCGCTGCCTGCCTCATCGTCGCAGTCCGGTGGCCCCTCGCACTCGGCGAAGAGCCAACGTCGCCCGTCCCCGTCGGCGTCTTCGAGGACGTAGGTGCCGACGTCGGGGTTTCGGCAGTCGTCGACGAGGTTGTCACAGACATTGGGCGCCCCGGGATAGACCTTCGGATCGCTGTCGAGGCAGTCGACCTCCGCGTTGGGGGCGAGGCAGCCTGCATGGGCAAAGCCATCTTGATCGACGTCCTCTTCCAGACTCAGCGCGCCATCGCAGTCGTTGTCGTAGCCGTCACAGACCTCCGTGCCACCAGGAAAGGCGACCGCCGCATTGTCGTTGCAATCGTCCTTGGGGTATCCGCCGCTGCACTGGGTGAAGCCAATGCTGGTATGTCCATCTCCATCCATGTCCTCGAGCGGATCGTCCACGAATCCGAGCCCGAGAGAGCAGTTGTTGTCCAAACCGTCACACAGCTCTTCAGCGCCGGGGAAGGAGAAGTCGCGCGTGTCGTCGCAGTCGGCCAGCGGAGCCGTGGTGAACTTCGATTTGTCCCCCGGATCGCAACCGTGGTAGGCGGCGAGGGACTGGTCGCCGTAGCCGTCGCCGTCGGCGTCCACGTACCAGATAGGGTCTTCGGTTCCGTCTGAGTCAATGATGCCGTTGCAGTTGTTGTCAACGAGATCACAACGAAGCTCCGGGAGATCGGGGGAGCGCCTGGGATCATCATCATCACAGTCGCGGTTGTCGTAGGCTGCCCCCTGTCCGAGGATCGAGCACGGAGGTGCCGGTCGTTTGGGATCACCGTGCCCATCGCCGTCTTTGTCGACGAAGTAGACACTGACGGCGTCGTCATCTGGGGTACCAGAGCAGTTGTTGTCCACGGAATCGCACTGATCGTCGCGTTCGGCCGGATTGATGTCAGGATCGGTGTCGTCGCAATCATCCCGATTCAGCACGTAGTCTTCCAAATCGACTTCACAGGTCGATAGGGGAGACTCGGGATCACCGAATAGATCACCATCTTTGTCGAGGTAGTAGACGGCCGCTTCGCCATCAATGTCATCCACGTCACCGTTGCAATCATTGTCGAGGCCATCGCAAATCTCGAGTTGGGTCGGGTGCACGCGGGCGTTCTGGTCGTCGCAATCTTCACCACAGGCGAGCTCTCCCTCGTCGTCTTCATTGCAACAGAGCGCATCGGGATACTCATCCCCGTCAGCGTCCCGGTAACCGAAGGTGGTCGGATCGCAGTCTTCATCGATATTGTCCGCGTCGCACACCTCCGTGTTGCCGGGATAACGGCTCGCCGAGCTATCATCGCAGTCATCGCCGCCGCACTCGTTGGCTTCTGAGCCGTCGCCATCGGCGTCCCGGCTCACCTCACAATCGGTCAGGCACTCTGTATCCGATTCGATGCAGCTTTGCCCCCGGAGGCAAGGGGGCGGACCGCTCACGCACCCTTGGAGATCTGACTCGACACTGCTGGGTTGGCAAAATTCTTCTCCATTGCAGAATTTGCCGTCATCGCAGTCGCGATCGTCGTCACAGAGTTCGTCCGACGCGGATTCGTTCGAGCTCGGCTCGTCTTCTTCGTGGCCGCCACCGCAGGCGAGAAGACTGAAGCAAACACACGCCGCGACGAAGGGGTTTCTGAGCATCGAGCAAAGGTATCAACGGACCACTAGCAGGTCCAGGACGCCTGCCTCCCGCGTCCCGCTTCCGAGCCCCCCACTTCTAGTTCAGAGGTTCGATTGACGGCTTGGGCGCGAATGCCGGCGTGGTGGGGGATCAGGTGTTGCTCGCTGATGGCGGGCTCCACCACTTGCCACGAAATCCGTCAGGTCATTTATTTGATGATGGACGGGGGCCCAATCTTGAAGCCGGTAGCGATCTGCAGCGAGGTGTCGCTGGGATAGGTCACTTCCAGACCTGCGTCTGTCTGTGACCACGTGACTGCGGGACCGCCCAACAGAGTGACGGAACCGATGGGCTCGGCAAGATCCGTTTGATTCGTGCCGAGCGAGGCAATGGTGAGCTTTTCTCCTGATTGCGGAACCTTCAAGCCATAGGCGTACAGGTACCCATCCTCGCCCACGGTGAAGCGCCAGTCGGCCGTGGTAAACGTGGCGTTGGCCTGTGCCCATCCCAGTTTCCCCCCGGGTTGCCTATTCGCGCCTTCGCCATACTTGATCCAGGCCCGGCTGCCGTAAATACCGGCGCCGTTGATCTTCAACCACTCCCCTACAGCGGCAAGCTGTGTAACGCTGCCCGGGTCCAACGAACCGTCGGGCTTGAGCGCCACATTCACGGCGAAGGCACCATCCCGTGAGACACACTCGAGGAGCCGCACAACGACCATGCCGGGATCGTAGTTGAAGCCGGTACCATAGAACCAATCACCAATGGGTGTCTCGCCTATCCACGCCTGATCGCTCTTCACGCCATCCGGGAAATTGTCTTCAAAGGTGTTCACGATACCGCGATTTTCGGGATTGAATTTCACGATACCAAAGGTGTCCACACTTCCGCGTCGCTCAAGCGTGCGATTGAAATAGTGTGCAAGCACACGTTGCATGGCATCGGCTTTGTAGCCGGTTCCGCTCATATTTCCGGAGAACGGCTGCGTCGAATTGCCATCCGTGTAGATGAAGTCCGGATCATAATTTTCGATGACGTCGATGATCCGTAAAGCCCACCAGGTGGCGTACCAGTGAGCGTAGTCCAAGTGATTGACGAAGATCCCGGATTTTAGATTCCACCCTTGTTTGTCCATGGCGTCGTAAATGCCGGCATATTCGCGGAGGTTGATGGTGTAGAGCATCCGAGGATCCATGCCCTCCCACCACGTGCCCACGCCATCAGCTAGGGTCAGACCCTCTGCATCGTAAGGGACGCCCACCTTGCCTTGCGCGTCCGTGGTGTCGCTCCGATAGGCGCTTTGCCACCACCACCAGGTGTATTCGTGATGGAAGGTCACACCAAAATGCATGTCTTGCGCTCGGGCTGCGGTCTTCCACTCGCCAAGGATGTCGCGCTTGGGGCCGAGATTCATGGAATTCCACGGCTGGTAGTGCGAATCCCAGTTGTCGAACTGATCGTGGTGCACCCCTTGAACGACAAGGAACCTTGCGCCAGCGTCGCTGTATATCTTGGTCAATGCCGCGGGATCGAGCGCAGTCGGATCCCAGGTGTGAAGCAAGTCCTTGTACCCTTCGACCGATGGATGCCCAAAATCACGGATGTGATTGTTATAAGAGCCCTCACCTTCTATGTACATTCTGCGGGCGTACCAATCGCCGCTTTGTCCAGCGGCTTGCGGACCGAAGTGGACCCAGATGCCGAACTTGGCCTCGCGCAACCATGCCGAATCGGTGGTCGGGTAGTTGGTCTTGATCGAGTCCCAGGTTGGCTCGAACGGCCCGTCGGCGATCGGAAAATCCATTTTCACTTCGTCGAAGTTCGCCGGATCACCCATGGTGACAGAACCAAGAGCTTCGGGCGCAGGAACGTCGGGAATCGGCGGCAAGTCGGGAAGCTCATAGCTGTCCGTACCCGGATCCCCACCCGTGCCGACGCCTGCACCGGTCCCCGTACCCGGATCTCCACCCGTGCCGGTGCCCGGATCCCCGCCCGTGCCGGTGCCCGGATCCCCACCCGTGCCGACGCCTGCACCGGTCCCCGTACCCGGATCTCCACCCGTGCCGGTGCCTGCACCGGTGCCCGGATCCCCACCCGTGCCGACGCCTGTATCGGTGCCCGTATCCGGGTCGGCACCGCTATCATTTGGTGGATTGCCCCCGTTATCGGTACACGCCGTGACAAGAGCCCAGGGGAAAAGCAAAAAAAGTCCGGGAATGAAGCGGTTTCTCATATCAATCTTCTTTCTGAGTCACGACAAGAACCCTCCGCTTCAAAAGAATACGGCTTTTCTTATCTGAACTCTAGGGACATCTGAGGCGCCCTGAAGACACCTGCGCGTGGGCCGCCGCGTCCTAACGCTGGCCCTGTAGCAAAAGGTGAGAGCGAAGAATCCCCTCAAGCCTCAGCCCTCACCTCCACGCCGGCTCTTGGCGTTCGTAGCAAGGAGAAAGAGCCCCGGAAATTGACGGTTGGCCTGGATGAAGATCTGGGGTGATCGGCGTCGTTGAAGCTGGTGTCGGTCCCGCCCAACCGCACGGATTTCACGGCGCTCCCGGTGGGGCAGCACCCATACGATTCAAGACGGCGATCAGCGAATGATGTCGTTTTCCTTGGTGCAGAACTGCGAGCAGCCGTCACCATTGTCTCGATTGCCGTCGTCGCAGGTTTCGCCATCCTTTTCGTCCACCTTGCCGTTTCCGCACTTCTCACGGTTGGTGCAGTTAGACTCGCAGCCGTCACCATCGTCCCTATCGCCGTCGTCGCATTGCTCGCCGAAGGCTAAGTCAACCTTCTCGTCGCCGCAGCTGGCTGGTAGTCGACAACCCGGAGCACAACCTTCGCCATTATCCGCGAAGTCGTAGCCGGTGAGGTTCACGCCGTCGTCGCACTGCTCACCCTCGTCTTCTTGCAGAATACCATCGCCGCAACGCGGTCCCAGCCCGGTGCAGTTCTCATTGCAGAAGCCGAAATCGCCGTTCTTCTCGCCGTCGTCGCACACTTCGTCCGAAGCGACCACGCCGTCCCCGCAAGTGGATTTGCACGTGCTCTTGGTTTTGACAAAGCCGTTGAGTGTCAGACGGAAGTTGCTTTGCGTTTGGCGCCGTTCCGCGTGAAACAGTGCCACCTCGTAGATGCGATTCTTTTGCATCCCGAACGCGGAGATCAAGTCATCCGTGAGCACCACCGAATCCTCAAGTTCTCCGTGGATCCCTCCCAAGTCCATAAGGAGCTGGTTCTTGATGAAGACCCAAACATCGTCGTCCCCGCTAAAGGTGAGCTCTTCGCCCCCCTCCAGCTGAAACCAGTAGCGCACTTCGCTCGTGAAGCCGAAGTTGGTATCGGTGCCTCCGGGATCTTCATCCCCCGCTAGAACCCAGCCATCGTTAGCCAAGGGAAAGAAGCTCTCGCCACTGTCGAAGACGTACTGCCCCCCGGCGTTTCTATCCAGAGTGAGCAAGCTATCAACACGGATCGCGTGGTCGCCATCACGATACCACTGGTCGAAGTTGGCTTTCGTCGTCAGTTGCTGTGCGCTCGGGCAAGTCGCAGAATCCAGGGGGCCATCGGCATCGCAGATGTCGGCATACTGCGGCTTTCCGTCCAGCAGCGTATCGAGTACCAATCCCGGCGCCACTCCTGAACCCCAGAGAAGATCATTGAAGTCAGGATGGGGAGTCGCCCCACCGACTGCAAGGTTCGAGGAGATGAAGTCACGATAAACGACCGGGATGACGAGCTCATCAGGAGGCTCCTCGGTAACGAGGGTGCACTCGTACCCCTCTTCTTCTTGGCAGTCACTGCTGCAGCCGTCGTCGTCGTTGAGGTTCCCGTCGTCACATTCCTCTCCGTCACCAGGAAGGATCATGCCGTCACCACAGGTGGAGGCGCAGGCGCCTTCGACGCAGGTAGGCTCCCGTTCGCAGAGTTGAGTGCAACCGTCTCCCAAGTCGGCATTGCCGTCGTCGCAGGGTTCGTTGCCCTCGGGTACTCCGTTTCCGCAGACTGCTTCTTTACAGGGTTCGCCTAGCTTGTCGCAGAACCATCCGTCTTCGATACGGCAGGTGGCGCTGCAACCATCCATCGAGGTGGGAGTCTCATCGTCGTCCTCGCACTGCTCGTTGCCGACGAGATAGCCATCCCCACATTGTGCAGGAACGCACCTCGACCCAGCTGTGGCGCACTCCCAACCGAGCTCCAAAGTGCAGGAGTCGGAGCAGCCATCATTGCTGACTTGGTTGGCATCATCACACTCCTCTCCCATGGTTAACTTGCCGTCACCGCAAGTGGCCACTCTGAGGCAGGGCTCACCGGGCTGTGGGCAGGCATACCCGACCTCATTGGTGCACGATGACGAGCAGCCATCCCCATCCTCGTCATTGCCGTCGTCACAGGTCTCGGGAGATTGGACTATCTTGTCACCGCACTCAGAAACGGAACCCTCTGCCCCGCCCATCTCACCCGTCGTCGACATGGTCACGCCCCCAAGGCTGGAACCAGGCGGGTCGATCAACCCCTTGCCTCCACCCGTACCCCGATCTTCATCGCCAGTCTCGTCCGACGGTTTCGGCTTGGATTTGTCCGAACCCACCTGTGGGATACTGGAGCAGGCCAGGGCTACAGAAAGCGCCAATGCGCTCGAAAGGAGGGACAAATGGATCAGAGGGCGAGACATGGGGCTCCTATAGAGCAAGGCAAAAAAAGCGAAAGACCTATTTGGGGACGCCGACTCAGACGGCATACAATCTCCCCCCCCTCGCATCCGAGAGGCGTCAAGGAGCAAGTCTGAACTGCCTCTCGCCTCGACATCTCGGAGCTGACCGCCAGCCATCTTGAGCCGCCGCGCAGTTAGCATCCCAGAGTTCCGGTCGAAACTCGATCTCAGCGGTCGGCAAGGCCACGGTCGCTCAACGACCTCGCCCGGGCCGCACTAGCACTACGACCACTTAGAGATGAGCGGTTTCGAAGCTCTCCCCAAGAAAGTGAGGTCGGCTTCGAAACCGCGCTCGGCCCCCCAGATTGCGCCATCCGAACAGCGCGAATCAGTCGCGAGTCAGAATCGAATCACGAATGCGAGAGGGCGGCACGAGCGAGCAGGAAATGTCCGCCCGATCTCCCAGTGGCTCGTGTATCGAACTGGGCCGACGCGAGTGCGAGATATCGACCGTGGGCAGCGCCTTGGGAATGGTGATAACCACGGTGGTTCCTTCGCCGGAAGCACTCATCAAGTCGATGCTACCTCCTTGCGCTTCGACGCTCTCGAGCAGTGCCGACATCCCGACTCCCCGCCCAGACTCCATACTGGCGACCTGCTTGGTCGAGAGGCCATCGAGAAACAAGAGGCGCGCTTTCTGTTCCCAGCTCAAGCCATCGAGCGCCTCGGCCGTGATCTTGCCTTTGGCGACGGCCGCCTCGCACAAGGCGTCCACGTCGATGCCTCGACCGTCATCTGCCACACGAATCGTCCAAGCATACTGGCTCTCTTCACACTCCATGTACACGTGGCCACACTCCGGCTTGTCACCCCGCTCAAAAGCCGGTTCGATACCGTGATCCAAACTGTTGCGAATCAAGTGCCCCAAGTTGGAAAAGACGCCTGATACCCGCTCGGGATCCACGAGAACCTGCCCGCCCTTGACCTCCAATCGAGCGACCTTTTCGAGTCGCTGCACGACCCGGTCGAAAACCCCGCGCACAGGCGCGAACAGCGCGTCGGCTTCGACCCAGGTCGACTTGTGGAGCAAGAGCTCCAGCGCCGCTTGGCGTTCGACCAGGGTCGGCTCCAACAAGACCTTCTGCAGTTGCAGGCGCAGTCGTTCGAGCTCGACACGCTTCGAGACCTGATTGGGCGAGGGGTACTCCAGCCCGATCACCTGTCGCTGCGCCTCCAAGAACTTGCGCAAAGCCTTTTCGACCGTATCGAGGTGAGCTTCCGCAATGGTATTGGCATCCTCGATGGAGTGGACCAACTCGGCGATGTCATGCAACCCATAGCAACCCAGGTTGCCCTTGAGCGTGTGCAACAAATTACGATAACGCACTTGGCTAGGAGCACGACGCGCGTCGAAGAACGCCTTGCTCGTCTCCCTGAGGAATGCAGCAAACGAGTCTTTCTGACGCACGATGTCGATCAAGGCCTGTCGTAGCGCGTTCTCGGCCTCCACTTTGCGCAGCTCGGTGGTGTCATTAATGGTGAAGAACACCTTGGCCACCCCGCCGCTCTTGTCCGGAATGTGTGTACCGACGATCGTGTAGGTGCGCCCATTGACTACGAACTCGCTTGGCAACTGCACGAGCGACACCTCAGGCGGCAGGAATCCTTCGAAGATCTGCTCATACGAGAGCGAGAATACAGCACGCTCGTTCTCGTCGAAACCGAGTAGCTCGGAGAGCTTTTTGCCTTTGATGTCTGGGGTGCCGAAGATGGCTTCGCAAGACCTTGAGTAGTTGTCATGGACCGTCTCATCGCGCAACGTCAGCAAAAAGCCCGTGTCGACGTTATCGAGGATCTCGTCGACCTCGTTGGTGCGAATTTGAATCGTCCGCTCGAGCATCTCTTGCTTGGCCGCCAGCGCGAAGGACTGAGACCACAACTTGTCCAGAAAGTTGTTCAGAGCATCGCTGACGCCTTGAAGCGCCGCTGGCGCGTCGGTGAGGTCGAGTCGCTCGTCCAGCTCGTCGGCCTCACAGGCGCGCTCCAAGAACTCGCGAACTCGGTCAAGCTGTGGACCGACCTCGATGAGGCTCGCACCCGACTGTCCTTCGGAACTTGCCTCGGCTTTTACAGAGTCGGCGCTCACTTTACACCCCGCTCCACCAGGTAAGCGCTGTAAGACTTGTCGGATCCGAGGATGTGGTGGATGAGCCAATCCTTGAGAAACTTCATCAGCTGCATGTTGATCTTCGCGCTCCCTGCATCATACCTCGTCTTGAACGCCGTCACCTGCTCAACCAAACGTTGATGCTCGCCAACATGCTCTGCCGTCTGCGGGAACTCGTGCTCGGCCAGGAGCTTCTCTTCGTAGGTAAAGTGCACCACGGTGTACTCGACCAGACTGCTGAGCAGCTCTTCGAGTTGTGCGCTGCCACCGCCCGAAGTCATGCTATCGTGCAGAGCGTTGAGCATGTCGACCAACTTGTGATGCTGTTCATCGATTGAAGGAATTTTGACCGAATAGTCGTCACACCAAGTAAAGAGCGCCATGTATTCTCCCTCGTAGCACTTGCCACTTCTGTCATGCCGCCACCCAATCGTCGCACAGCGGCGGCTTCTTTGAACTTCTAATATGGACTCTTTGGAGGATTCTTAAGGTCAAAACAGCTTCACCATCGCGCCTGTCGAAACGTCAAACTGATTGCCTCTTCCTGGTCGACCGAACATCCAAAGACTTTGCGGCCTTGAAACGCGCTCAACTGCCGGTCTGGGCCAATCGGGAGGGAAAAACTAGACCAGTCGAGGGTCGCCTTTGGGACCGGTGTTCGGGACCGGCGTTCGGGGCTACTTGGCCATCGGCGGGGCCGACAGATACGTGAGAAGACAAACCTTCCGTGAAATCGCTCTAGTCTAGCCGACTGAACGTCGCTGTGGGACCCTTCCTTCCGAGGTGCCTAACCATGTTGAAGCTTACGACCGCTCTTTCCCCCTTCCTTACTGTGGCTCTTGCCACGCTGAGTACCTCTTGCTCAGGAGATGATGGGGGATCTGACCCGAAGTCTTCGGGCGACGTGGGGGGCGCAAAGGATCGCCCTGGCAATACCGACCCTGCACATTCGGACGTGAGCTGTAACGCTCCGGAACCTTGGCCCTTGCCGCCCGAGTCACAGGTAGTAGGGAGCGGTACCGTCGGGAGCTGCACCGAAGAAGCTCTTGCTCAGGCCGCGAAGAGCGGTGGTCACATTACCTTCGATTGTGGAGATGCTCCGGTTACGATTGCGGTGACGCACGACATCGAGGTCAGCGACGGCTCGGTCATCGACGGTGCCGGGGCACAGATCACGCTTGATGGTGGCGGCACGAACCGACTTCTCGTGGCTCCCTCGGGGAGTTCACTCTCCGTTCGGAAGTTGAAATTCATCAACGGCAAAGCTCCCGAAAGCGAAGAAGCCGATGGAATTGGGGGAGCGGTGGCGGGCAACTGGCGGAGCGCCGTCGAAGTGCGCGATTGCGAGTTCGAAAACAATACCGCGGGACGAGGAGGTGGGGCCGTGTCTGTGTGGACAGGGAGCTCTCTCACGATTGTGGGGAGTCGCTTTGGGGGAAATCGCTCTTACTACGGTGGCGCCGTCTACAGCCTCCTGTCCGAACTCCGTGTCGTCAACTCGGTTTTCGACGGAAACTCGACGATCGACAACGGCTGGGGGGACGGTGGAGCTATTGGCACAGACGGTGCTTCCGAGTCGCCCGACGACGAGATAGGCGGACGTATCCAGATCTGCGGGAGCGAAATCCGCAACAACAGCGGAGTGGGAAGCGGCGGTGGAGTGTACATCTGGGCCTATCCCCCAGACGAGATCCTCATCGACCGAACCCTCGTCGAATCCAACGAAGTCGGACGTGACGGCTTAGGGGGCGGCATGCGCATCAGCAATGGTGCCATCGAGGTGCGGGCATCAAGTTTCGTCAACAACCGCAGCGACAATCACGGTGGCGCTCTCTACTTGGATTGCGCGCCCACCTGCACGATCTCGAACTCGACCATCTACGGAAATGAGGCGGCGAACTACGGGGGGGCGATCAGTGGTGGAACGGGTGTCACTATCAACAACGTCACGTTCGCAGAAAACACGGCCGGAGGTCACGGAGGAGCGCTCTTTGGGGGGGGCTTCACCCTGCACAATGCGATCTTCCTCGACAACAGCTCCGGTAATCCGTGGAACCAGGCGAACAACTGCGGGGAAACCTACAGCGGAGATCACGTGCTGCAGTGGCGCAGTGAGAGCGCTGACGCTGGGGGGGACACCTGCATCGAAGCGCCCCTCGCCGAGGATCCGCAACTGAGCTGGCAGGAGGGGAGCACCCAAGCTCTTCCTGCCCTCGTCCCCGCTTCGGGTAGCCCGGTGCTCGGGGCTGGAGCGGACTGCGAACCTGTGGACCAATGGGGGGGCACGCGCGACTCGGACTCCTGCGCGCTCGGTGCCTTGGAAGCACAGTGAGTCGAACCTCGAGGCCCTTGCAACGAAGTCGTACTTCGCGGCCACTTTCCCTGCGATGACGAAGCGCGTGAGTCAGTGGACCGCACCGCAGGAGACGGCGACTCAGTGGA
Organism: Polyangiaceae bacterium; assembly: GCA_050300635.1. Taxonomy (GTDB): domain Bacteria; phylum Myxococcota_A; class Polyangia; order Polyangiales; family Polyangiaceae; genus NIC37A-2. The sequence continues at coordinate 21,774 of JBNKYC010000078.1, read as the reverse complement.
GCGTAAACGTCGGACCAGGAACGACCGGAGCGATGGTGCCGTCGTCGTTGAAGGTCATGCTCTCCATGCAAATCTCCCGGTACTGACCACCACCATCGGGGACGAAATGGCGATGATATGCCGTCAACCACTCGTCCGTCCCTGGTAGGCGAAGCACCGAATTGTGACCAGTGCCGACAAAGGCTCCGCTCTGTTGAAGAATCACCTCTTGCTTGGTGAACGGACCCAGCGGGCTGGTCCCCATGCTGTAGGACACCTGATACGCGGCGTCGCGAGCGTCGTTTTCCGAGCCCATCATGTAGTAGACCTCGTTGCGCTTGAAGACGTACACGCCTTCGCGAAAGTTGGCAGTGGGAAGGGCGACCTCCTCACCGGCAAATGACACCATGTCGGGCGCCAGCTTCCGAACCCGCGGAGTGTGCTGGCCGTAATACAGGTAGGCCTGGCCGTCGTCGTCGATGAAGACATCCGGATCGATGTGACCTTCAACCAAAGGATGACCGAGGGCATCGACAAACGGTCCGGTGGGCGAAGATGAAGTCGCTACCCCGATATTCTGGTTCATGCAGAAATAGAAGTAAAAGGTGCCGTCCTTCTCCTGAATCGCGGGAGCCCAACTCTGAGTGCTTCCCCAGGAGACGTCCTTCGCATCGAGGATGATGCCACGATCCACCCAGGTTTGGAGATCTTCGGACTCGTACACCTTGAAATAGGTCGAGAGCCAATCTCGCGTCGGACAGGTTGTCGGGTAGATGTAATACTTCCCCCCGTAGACCATGATCTCAGGATCGGCGTTGTCTTCTTGCTCCACCGAGACGATGGGATTGTCGACGGTAACCGGCCCAGAAGCCCCCCCGGTTCCGGCTCCTCCCGTTCCGCTTCCTCCGCCACCTTCGGTGGTACCCCCCGCTCCTCCGGTCGCGTTGGCACCACCAGTGCCAAACCCGCCGGTGCCCAGCCCACCGGCGCCCAGCCCACCGGTTCCGGGTGTGGAAGTGAATTCACCGCCGCTACCATTCATCGTGCCACCGCTGCCGATGTCGCCCCTTCCGCCTGTGCTTCCCTGGTCCCCTCCACTTCCGTCGGTCCCGATCCCCTCACTGTTTCCTGTACTGCAACCAACGGCCAAGGTGAGCGCGACACAGAGTCGCCAACCGAGTGTCCACGGAAGGCGTGTCGTGCGGGGTCGGTCTACTTCTGGCAATCTTTTGGTCATTTATCTATTCCGAGCGGGCGAAAACGGGCCACGGTCAAGCGCGGGATGCCGCCACTCTAGCCGCTTTGCGAAGCGGCGTCGATTGAACAAGAGGCAGAGCCCCACCTGCGTCTAAAGGGGCCAAACGTCTCTCCTCCGGAGTTCGCAGGTTCGGCGCGCCACAGGGCTGCTGCGCAGGTGTTCTGGGCCGCGCCGAAGCCAATGGCGTGTTCGACGTGGCGGCGTTCTTACGGCGGGGTACCGAGGAGACGTAGCGACCCGCCACCTATTTATCTCTCAACCAACCGGCGCGCTCACATTCAACTCCGGCGCCAGTCGGGCCGTTATTGTTTCGCTGCGCCAAAAACTCGTTCGAACCACCAAGGTGGCGCTTGGTTATCGGACGGTCGTGCGCGAGCGGGCACAGCTGCAGAAGTTGCGCACACAAATGAATCATACATTTGTGGATTGGGATGTAGGTTCGTTGTTCTTGTCGGTGGGCTACGGTAAACGGGGGCCTGTTGCCTCGCACGCGCGAACGTGACGCGGAGGAAGCTGCGCGAAATGGCTCACGCACGCGTGCGTTTACCCGGCGAATCCTCAACAAGGAGATTTTTTTGAAAAATAACTATTGGCTCGTTTGTGCGTTTCTGGCGGCGCCGCTTGGTTGCTCGCTCGAGCAACCAAGCGGCGAAGAGAACTTCAATACGGTCGAACAGAAACTGGTCCACACCCCCAAGGATGGCTTGTTCTTCGAGGACGAATTTACATCGGACATGACTGGTTGGACCGTATACAACATGGCTCGGTCGGCGATGACGACCACTGAGGGCTACGAAGACACCGGATCCTTCGGGACCGCGGCAACCAAGAGCGCCTCGGGTCTAGCCTTCATACTGTCGGCGCCTATTGACCTGAGCGATGTGCAGGGAACACCTCTGCTCCGTTTTCAGCACTTTTTGAATGACCCGGGGTCGAATACGACCGTATACGTCCACAACGCTGCTGAACCCTTTCAGCAGGTGAGCTCGCTGAGCAGCTCCGACGAATGGCAAACCGAGTACATCTCGCTCGAGGACTTCGCTGGAGAAGATTCCGTCCAGATTTTGTTTATCAGCTGGACGGCGGACGTGTTTCAGGTGGACGATGTCAGCGTGGGTGACCGCAGCTTGGTCGACGGACCCTTCGATACGCGCGCTTTCCTCATTAATCCGGGCTACTTTAAATACCCTCGCGCGTGGGAATGGCGTACCGACCCGAATGCTCCCTACTCGGGACCGCGCTCCGGCCCATTCAGTAACGAGGGTGGTAGCACGAGCTGGCCCGAAGACGCGACCACGGGGAGCAACGATATTTGGTTGCGAACGCTCGCCTTCGTCAGTGGAAGCGAGGACCTGAACCGGTTGCGATTCTGGGCCAGGTGGGACGACAGACTCGAGATCCGCGTCAACGGAACGTTGGTGGTGGATGAACGCAGTTGGACTCCGTCGTATCAGCGGCTCACTCCACTCGCCAACGCCTTCGTCTACGGCAACAACACCATCGAGGTGCATGCTCGGGACATCGGTGGTGGACGCTTCGTGGATGTCGGCCTCGAGCGTCTACCTACGACGAGTTGGATACCGGTCACTACGGTACCGTCTACCTATGGCTACGGGCGGTCGCATAAGTTGGCTGGCTTCTCTGAGATCATTCATGACTACGTCGAGACACGAGTCGTGCCAGGGGTAGCGTTCTCTTTGTACAAGAACGGCAGTCGTGTGCTGGACATCGCCGCAGGTCATCGGGATCGAGAGCGTACCGAACCCATGCAAATCAATCCGGTCATGCGTTTAGCCAGTGTGGACAAGTCCTACACGATCGTCGCCGCTCAAAAGCTAATCGATGATGGCTTCGTATTGGCCAATGGCCAAACCCTAAAGAGAAACACTCCGGTGTTTCCCCTGCTCCGGGATTGGTACGGGTTCCCCGCCTCGGCGGGTTCCGCAGGACCTTATACCGATGTGATCACGGTGGGTGACCTCATGGATCACACGTCGTTCGTGAGGAACTTCAGCGAAGGTGGGTCCGGAAACTTCTACTCGGTGAGCGGAGCTACGCCGGGGCGGGAGAACCGACACGACAACGCCGTGTACATTCACAACCGCGGCTGCTCAAAACGGCCCGGGTCAGCGACTGCACAATACAACAACGGCGGCTACATGCTGCTCCGTTACTTCATGGACGAGATCTTGCCGAACGGACTCCAGACGTACTTGCAGTCCGAGTTCTCCAGTGACGTATTCGTCGTTTACGAAGCGCTGGCAGGGCGCCAGCCGAGTGAGCCCGCATACGAGGTCTTCGACGAGCCCTACAATCGCTGGATCAACCTAGAAAACTATCTGGCCCTGGCGGCTACACCGCGTGCACTGGCGGAGCTGGCGGTCGACTATAACCTGACCACTGGTGCCGCTTCGCCCTACGGAGGAGCTAGCGGATCGTGTATTGAGCGCAACGGCGGTATGAGCGGGTCCACAGCATTCGCCCTGCAATGTCCGCGTGGCATCACCATGGGTCTGACGTTCAACGGGAACCCGCAAGGCTTCAACTACGACGACTTGAAGAGAGCTCTGAGGGACCACGCCCTGTCGCTGTCTGATACCGACTATCCGTGAGGACATTGCTGCGACGCGGAGGTCCGGACAGGCTCGGAGGCACTGATGCATGTCTCCGACTCCCCAGGGTCTCCGCCTCGCACTCAATTCGTCTTAGTGCTGCGACCGTTTAAATTTAAGGGCTTCTTGGTCTGTCAGCGTTGAGAGACGGCTCGGTTTTCAGGAAGGGTCGCCGCACAAATGGGAAGAGAAAAATGCGGAGACAGTGAGGGCCAAGCGCGGTTTCGAAGCCAAGTCTCGTCGCGACATGACGGAGGCCCAGATCCCGGTAAGGTAGGCGCATGGCTATGCGCTACCTGAACCACGCGGGCACGTCTCATCCCAAGGCACCCGAAGTGATTGCCGCAGTATCGGCTGCATTGTCCGCCGATCCGCGAGTTTGGCCGGCGCTGTACGACGAAGCAACGTCGGTCATCGAGGGCGAGTTCTCCGCCTGGGGTGAGTTTCAGTTCCGCCTCACCACCGGTTGCACGGCGGCTCTTTCACTCGCTATTCGAGATCTAGCGTGGTCTTCGGGGCAAACCATCGTGACCTCTTCTCTCGAACATCACGCTGTCGACCGTCAGGCTCAGGCCCTCGAATCGGAGCGCGGCGTTGTTCGCCGCACGCTTTCGTATGCCCCGGACGGGGGCGTCAACCTGGACGAACTCCGCCAAGCACTCGCTCGCGAAGAGGTTCGGCTGGTTGCCCTCACTCACGCGAGCAACATAACGGGGGATGTGCTGCCTCTTCGGGAGATTGCTGCGCTGACCCGTGAGGCTGGTGCGCTACTCCTGGTCGACGCGGCGCAGACCTTCGGCACCGACCTGTTCGATGAGGCCGTCGACACAGCCGATCTCATTGTCGCCGCGGGACACAAGTGGGCGGGTGGCCCTCAGGGCGTGGGGCTTCTCGCCGCTCGGTCGGGCCTGCGTTTTTCGTGTCCGAGCGCCGCATGTGAAATCGGTGAGCAAACAAACAGCACTTTCCCTTCCTTCTGCGACGTGGGCTCCGTCAACTTGGCCGGCGCGCTTGGGCTGGCGACGGCCTTGCGCCTTTCGGCATCCACCCGCGATGAGGCGGGGCGCGACATGCGGGCGCTGGCGAATCGACTTCGAACGGAGCTGCGCTCTCGATCTGGCGTACGCGTATTGGGTGGGACCGACGAGACGCTGCGCACGCCGGTGGTTTCTTTTCTGATGGATCATGTGCCACTCGAAGAAGCACAACATCACTTTCGAAAGTCGGGCCTGTTGGTGCGGGCGGGAACGCATTGCGCTCCGCTTGCGCTCAGTGCTCTCGACGCAGTGGCGGGATGTATTCGCGTCAGTTTCGGAGCTGAAAGTACAATGAATGATGTCGAGCGAGTGCTCGAAGCCTGCGATGGTGCTTGAGGCAGCGACCACGGAAAGCTTATTTTCCTTGTCGTCGTGGCCCTAACGCCAGTCGCGCGTCGTCTCGACGATGCGCCCAACCACCCACAATCCACGGCTTCACTGGTTGTCGGCCAATGGTTTCGGTAGGTACCCTTTTTGATCTTCTCGACATTCGACGCCCGATGACACAGCGTCTCAAAACCGGGACCACGAACTCTCACCCCCGTGGCGCAGAGACGCAGTCGAAACGCAAGGGGAGCAAAAACGAAAATTTGAATTCCCGAAAGTTCGGAGTAAATACTCCGCCATGTTCCGCCTTACGGCAGCCCCGGTCGTTCGGACCGCCCCCGAGCTGAGCGCTCACGGAGCGGTCAGCCGGGGCCTGTTTGCGCTGGTTCGGGTATTCTGGGGCCTCCGCAACTGTGCGCTTGTGGGCCTCGTTGCTGGCATTTTTTCGGCGCTTCTGGCCCTTGGGGCAAGTGGATCGGCTCACGACCTTTCCGTCTCGCAGCTTCCTTCGGATGACAGCCAGATTGCTTCCATCGGGGGCGAGTTGGCCCAGCCCCCCAAGACCATCGCCATCGTCGGCAAGGATCTGACGAGAGTCGAACGCCGGATCCCTCCCTACTTCGACGGCGAGTCCAAAGCCGCCGAGTTCGAGCAAGAGGAAGAGGACGGGCACTCCAAGGCGCTCGCTGCCGGTACGTCCTCGACGGCGGTCCAGAAGGTTTCTCGCGCCGCCGACGAACGGTTTGGCCCTTCTACCCACACCTTCGTCACCCGGATTGGTGACTGTCGCGGGCTGCCTCGCGGTCCGCCTGCGTCTTGCTGACGTTCTGAGCGTAGCACTCGCTTCCTAGGCGAAGCGGCCGCGGCTGTCCCGTCGCTTGCGCGCTCATTGAGGCCTCCCCCGTGTGGGGAACGTGGTCACGGTCGTCCGTGCACCTCACATTCCTAACTCTGCGCGCCGGACCGTCCTGGGCCGTGTGGGCATGAGATCTGTCTTGCCAGTTTACCCCCCTGCCGCGCGCCTCGGAGCGCCGCGAGCCGATGAGCATTATGAAATTTTCTATCCTCCCCTCCACCATTTTAATGGGCACTTGCCTAGCTTCACTTGGATGCTCTCTCGTCAAGGCGGACGATGGACATCATGGGTCCGACGAACACGAGGTTGAGCACCCCATCGTCGTGACAACTGCCGTAAGCAGGGATGTCGACGTTGCCCAACGCTACGTCTGCCAGATTCACGCGAGCCGACACATCGAGCTGCGCGCCTTGGAGCGGGGCTATCTTCAGAAAGTAAATGTTCAGGAAGGGCAAGCGGTCAAGAAGGGACAGCTCTTGTTCGAACTTCTACCCGTCGTTTACAAGGCCCAGCTTCACGCGGACGAGGCGGAGCTGGAACGAGCGGATATCACTTTGCGTAATACGGAAATACTGGCCGGCAAGGACATTGTGTCCGACCAGGAACTCGCGCTAGCCAAGGCAGAGCGCGCGCGTGCACGGGCCCGAGTCGAACTAGCTTCGGCGGAACTCACCTTCACCGAAATTCGAGCACCCTTCGACGGCATCGTCGATCGCCAGCACGAGCAGCAGGGGAGCTTGCTCGAAGAGGGGGACATGCTCACCACCGTCTCCGACAACGAGCTGATGTGGGTCTACTTTAACGTTCCTGAGGCAGACTACCTCGACTTTCAGGCGCTCCCCGACGCGGTCGATCCCGAGAACCCGCAAAAGCTGAAACTGCCAGGCGCCCATCTGAGGTTGCAGCTCGCTAACGGAAGCTTTTTTGAGCATGCCGCAGACGAGTCGGTCACCATCGAGTCGGACTTCGACAACGAGACCGGCAATATTCCCTTTCGCGCTGACTTTCCCAACCCCAAGCGACTGTTGCGTCATGGTCAGACGGGAACTTTGTGGGTGCATCGCCCCATCAAGGACGCGCTGGTCATCCCGCAGCGCGCCACCTTCGAGGTCCTCGACAAGATGTATGTCTTCGCAGTCGACGAAAAGGGCCTCGCCCACCAGCGCGTCATCAAGATCGCGAACGAGCTCGACGACATTTTTGTTGTCGAAAGTGGCCTGCGCCCCGACGAGAAGTTCGTGGTCGAGGGGCTTCGTCAGGTGAGCGACGGGCAGCACGTCCATGCTCAGTTCAAAAAACCCGATGATGTTCTTTTGAACATGAAAAAGCACGCCGAGTAGGAGCCACGAACATGTTCACCAAGGTTCTAAAGCGGCCAGCGCTCGCGCTGGTTACATCCATTCTCATCCTGTTCGGCGGCTTCCTCGGGATCCGCAGCCTTCCCATCGCTCAGCTCCCCGACGTCGCCCCGCCTACGGTCTATGTTTCTATCGCTTATCCTGGCGCCAGCGCGAATGTCCTCATCGATTCGGTGATCATTCCCTTGGAGCAGTCGATCAATGGTGTTCAGGACATGCGCTACATGGTCTCTGATGCCACCAGTGCCGGCGAGGCGACAATTCGAATCTTTTTCGAGCCGGGCACTGATCCAAACATCAACGTCGTAAACGTACAAAACCGAGTCAACATCATGCTGAGTCGCCTTCCACCGCTGGTGGTGCGCGAAGGCATCCTGGTCAGCCAGGTGGTGCCCAGCATGTTGATGTATCTCAACTTGTACAGCGAGGATCCGAACACCGACCAAAAGGATCTCTTCAACTACGCCAACGTCTACATCATGCCCGAACTCAAGCGGATTGAGGGCATGGGCATTCCGACCAACCTCGGCAATCGAACCTTTGCCATGCGCATTTGGCTCAACCCCGAGCGCATGCGGGCCTATGACGTATCCGTTGATGATGTGATGGAGGCATTGGCCGAGCAGAGCATCATCGGCTCGCCCGGGCGCCTCGGTCAGGCGACTGGCATGACTTCTCAGTCAAAAGAATACGTGCTCACCTATGAGGGGCGCTACAACTCCCCCGAGCAATACGGTGACATCATCATCCGAGCAAAATCCGATGGTGAGATCTTGCGCCTCAAAGACTTGTGCGTCCCTCCTCAGGGCAAGACTCCGAGCTGGCGAACCAAGTCGGCCGACGACAAAGCGGATACGGAAACCAAGCGCGCTGGCATCGAACTCGGCTCCGAATTCTTCGACATCTACTCGGATGTCGATGGCCATCCGGCGGCATCCATTGTGCTCAAGCAAGCTCCTGGCTCCAATGCGGAAGAGGTCATTGAAGAGGTCAAAACGAAACTCGAGCGTATGAAGGAGTCGTTCCCTCCAGGAATGAACTACGAGATAGCCTACGATGTTTCCAAGTTCGTGGACGCCTCCATCGAGAAGGTCCTGCACACGCTGCTCGAAGCCTTCATTTTGGTGTCGCTTGTGGTCTACATGTTTCTCGGAGATCTGCGTTCTACCCTGATCCCGACCTTGGCAGTGCCGGTATCCCTCATCGGAACGTTTTTCGTGCTCAACATGTTGGGGTTTTCCATCAATCTCATCACCCTTTTCGCCATGGTGTTGGCCATTGGGGTGGTGGTGGACGATGCCATCGTCGTGGTCGAGGCTGTACACGCGAAAATGGCAGAAAAGCACCTGACCCCGTATCGCGCCAGCTTGGAGGTGTTGCACGAGATCAGTGGCGCCATCATTGCGATCACCCTGGTGATGACCGCGGTTTTCGTGCCGGTGACCTTCATCCCCGGCCCGGTCGGAGTCTTTTATCGTCAGTTCGGCGTGACCATGGCTTCGGCCATCGTCCTCTCAGGCGTGGTTGCCTTGACTCTCACCCCTGTGCTTTGCGCGATGATCCTCAAGCCCCACGAGGCCGAGGAGAAGAAAGAAGGGCGATCTTGGCGGCAGCTGAGTAAGAAGTCGTTGATCGTTTATGCCCTCCTCGGCCTACCGGCCCTGGGTGGCATCACCTATCTCGCCTACAGCTTATGGGGTCCCATCGGATTTTTGCTGTTGGTCGTGCCCTTTGCCCAAAAACCCTTCAGTCGAGGTGTGGATAGGATAACGAACGTCTACGCTGGGTTTTTGAAACCGATCGTAGCGCGTCGTGTGCTCACGTTCGCAGTGGTGGGCGTTTTCGCAGCCGGCTTGGTGTGGGTGAACACCCAAATGGCCAGAGGGTTCATCCCCGGCGAAGACCAAGGCATCATTTATGCGGTGCTGCAGACCCCTCCCGGCTCGACCTTGGAATACACCAACGCCAAGTCGCAGGAGTTCGAAAAGATTGCCAAGCAGGTTGAGGGCGTCAGTTCGGTCACCTCGGTAGCCGGTTACGAAATCCTCACCGAAGGGCGAGGTTCCAACGCGGGTACGGCGATCGTGAACCTCCGCGCATGGAGCGATCGAGAAACAACGGCTCAGGAGATCATCGAAGAGCTCCAAGAGAAAACGACCAAAATGACCGACGTCAAGCTCGAGTTCTTCGAGCCGCCGGCCATCCCTGGATTCGGAGCAGCCGGCGGGCTGTCTCTTCGTGTTCTCGACAAGACCCAGTCCAGTACCGCGGACTACAAGAAGCTCGGGGAGGTCAACGATGAGTTCATGGCCAAACTCAGGGAACGGCCCGAGATCAAGAATCTCTTCACCTTCTATGCGGCCGACTATCCGCAATACGAGCTGGTGATCAACAAGGATGTCGCGATGCAAAAGGGTGTTTCTATCGACAGCGCCCTGGAGAACCTGAACATTCTCATCGGCAGCACCTACGAACAGGGCTTCATCTTGTTCAACCAGTTTTACAAAGTCTATGTGCAGTCGTGGCCCGAGTTTCGTCGCATGCCCAAGGACATGGACGAGCTGTTCGTCAAAAACGACATGGGCGAGATGGTGCCCTACTCGTCGTTCATGAAGCTGGAGAAGAAGCAGGGACTCAACGAGATCACGCGCTACAACCTCTACCCGTCGGCAGCTATCCAAGCGGTTCCCGCCCCCGGCTATTCTAGCGGTGAAGCCATCACAGCGATACAGGAGGTGGCCAAAGAGATCTTGCCGCGCGGTTACGACTTGGGCTGGGAAGGCCTTGCCTGGGACGAGTCGAAGGCGGGTAACGAAGCCCTCTACATCTTTCTCGTCGTGGTTGCCTTCGTCTACTTGGTGCTGGTCGGGCAGTACGAGAGCTTCCTGATCCCACTTGCTGTGATCTTGTCCCTACCCATCGGGCTATTCGGTTCGTTCTTTCTGCTCAAGGCATTGGGGCTGTCTAACGACGTGTGGGCTCAACTTGGGCTCATCATGTTGGTGGGCCTATTGGGCAAGAATGCGATCCTGATCGTCGAGTTCGCCGTGCAGCGGCGCAATGAAGGGCTTTCGTTGGTTGACGCGGCGATCGAGGGCGGAAAGCTGCGCTTCCGACCGATTCAAATGACGTCGTTTGCCTTCATTGCCGGGCTGCTGCCGCTTGTGTTGGCCACTGGGGCCGGGGCTATCGGTAACCGGACCATCGGAACAACTGGCGTGGGAGGAATGCTTCTGGGCACGGTCGTCGGGGTCTTGCTGATCCCAGGTCTCTACTACATCTTCGCGCGACTCTCCGACGGGAAGAGGCTACTGCGCGGTGAAACGGATACGCCCTACAGCGAGCAGTGGATGGGCGACCCTCTACCACCGGACGACGAGGTTCCGCCTGCGGACGAGAAGTTGTTGCCCGAGGGGACCAAGCCCTCGCCTGAGGGCACCCATGGCCCTTCTTCAGACAGAAAGGCCGAGTGAGGGGAGCCATGATAATGCCGAAAATCAAATGCCTGAGCGGCTTTGCCCTAGCAACGTGCGCATTCATGCTCGGTTGCGTTCCGTCTTTGAAGGACAATCCTCCCCGAGAGGCGAAAACCGAGGTTCCCGAGGACTTCGGGGCGAAAACGAAGGGAAGTCCAGCCAAGGTGAGCTCGACGAGCACTCGAGACTGGTCCGATTACTTCTCCGATCCCGAGCTCCGTGCCCTGATAGGCACGGCCCTCGACAACAATCAGGAACTGAACATCCAGCTACAAGAGATCATCATCGCCCAAAATGAGGCGAGAGCGACCAAGGGTGAGTACATGCCCCGCCTCGATGCCGAGGCGGGAGTTGGCGTCGAAAAGGTGGGGCGCAGAACCAGTCAAGGCGTCAGCGACGAGGCGCATGGTGTCCCCGAGCATATGGCTAACTTTGAATTGGGCCTGCGCGCATCCTGGGAGATCGATGTTTGGAAGAAGCTCCGCAATGCTTCCAAGGCGGCGGCTCTACGTTACCTCTCTTCAATCGAGGGACGAAAGTTCGTCGTGACGGAGATCGTCGCAGAGATCGCCAATAGCTACTACGAGCTGGTCGCCCTCGATAATCAGCTTTCCGTGCTTGAAAAGAACATCGAGATCCAAAAAAGCGCCCTCGATATTGTGAGGCTTCAGAAACAGGCGGGGCGGGTGACCGAGCTGGCTGTTCAGCGATTCGAAGCAGAGGTCTTCAAGAACTCCTCCCTCCGATTCCGACTTGAACAGCAGCGAACCCGAGCCGAAAACCGGATCAATTTCTTGGTGGGACGCTTCCCCCAACCGGTCAAGCGCACCAGAGCGAAGCTGCTGGACATCAAACCTCGAGTTCTTCACCAAGGCGTTCCCTCAGATCTGCTCAAGAACCGTCCAGATGTACGCAAGGCCGAGCTCGAACTCGAAGCCGCCAAGTTGGACGTCAAAGCAGCTCGATCGAACTTCTATCCTTCGCTCAGTATCGAGGCTGGGGTGGGCTATGAAAGTTTCAATGCCAAGCATCTCCTCATGACCCCCGAGTCCTTAGCCTACAACGCGGCCGGCAACATCGTGGCCCCTTTGCTCAATCGCGCGGCGATCAAGGCTGCCTATCGGTCAGCTAATGCACGGCAGTTGCAAGCAGTGTACAACTACGAGCGCTCGATGCTGCGTGCATTTTCGGACGTGGTAAGCGAGTTGTCTGCGGTAGCGAACTACCAACAGAGCTTCGACCTGGAATCCGAGCAGGTGAAGACCTTGGTGCGCGCCATCGAGGTATCCAACGTCTTGTTTCAGTCCGCGCGCGCCGACTACATGGAGGTTCTGTTGACTCGTCGCGACTCCCTCGAGGCCGAGATGGACCTGATCGAGACGAAGTTGCACCAACTTCAGGCAACGGTCGATCTCTATCAGTCACTGGGTGGTGGCTGGAAATGAGAGCTACTAGCACTACGACCACTTAGACCCTTCCTGAAAACCGAGCCGTCTCTCAACGCTGACAGACCAAAGCCCTCAAATTTAAACGGTCGCAGCACGAGCTGAGTCGGTGAACGAAAGGGCCGCCACAGCGGCCCTTTCTACTTCCTACGTCCCGCTCAGTCCCGCTCACATCTCCACAGCTGCATCGAGGACGGCGTCGGCGCCAGCTTCCATGTCGTCCATGTCGTTTTTGACGAAGACATCGGGCATAAAGCCAATCCCCTCGATGGTCGTCTCACGATCGGGGTTCATGACCTCTTGAACAGGCAGGGTGTAGTACCAGCCATTGAGCATCTCGCGCCCAAAGGCCGTGGCGACCGATCCGTTGGTCGGCTGTCCCAAGAAGGTAACCTCGTCAAACTGATCGAGGGCCAGGACCAGTCGTTCTCCGGCGCTGATGGTGTAGCGATCGATGAGAACCATCACTGGAAAGTCGATATCCTTGCCTTCCCCTTGGATCTTCGAGGTGTACCAGTCGGTGAAGTCGTCCCGATTGGGCCCGTTGCGGGTGCGATTGTAGGAGACCACGCGGTCTTTTGAGGTCCATTCGCCGAGGGCATGAAAGGCCCAAGTCATATCGCCCCCTCCGTTGTGGCGCAGATCAAGGATCAACTTTCCCGATGAATCGGCGCGCTTACGCGCCTTGTTCAGGATCGGGGTCGACTCGTCGATGCCAGCGAGGTGCAGATAGGTCGTGCCGTCGTCCAGGGTCCCTAGAGTAAAGTAGTCTTCATCGTTAGTTTCGAACTCACCCCCCAGGTACTCTTCGCGTACCAGTTCAAGGTCGAAGAGCTCGAAGTCCACCTTGTCTCGGTAGATCTGATTGGCAAAAAACGAATGCCGTCCGGGCGCCCAAAGATGCACGTGCCCGTCATCGGTTTCGGCCAGCAGATCTGAGAGCAGGGCGAAGAAGTCGTCGTCGGACATACCGTCCGTGACGAGCGGCCGGTAGCGATCGTAGACATCGTCCCAGTCGACGTCGCGTAACTCAAAACCTCCGTAGAGGGCATCGAACTCCTCCCAGAACTGTTCGAAGGATTCTTCCGGGCCTGCCACAGGTGTCGTGCAGGCCGTCGTGGTGAGGAGGGTTGCTGAAAAAAGGAAGAGTAAAGGCTTGTTCATGTCAAATCCTCAGAAGTGAAAGGTAGCTGCAAGGTTGGCGCCGTAGTCGTGAGCCAACAGCGGCCTAGGCTCGGTGAGAGACAAGATGCGGGCTTGGGCCCCAGCGGACAGCGAGACGCGCTGGGAGAGGCGGTAGTCGTAGCGAGCGGACAGTCGGACGGCCTGAAGTTGGTTCCAGGTGCGGAACTTCCCTCTGCCGATGTAGCGAAAGAAGGTCTTCATCCCGTTGTGCTCCAAGTTCGCCATGATTTGCTTGTCGTCGTTCAGCGAATAAGGCGAGCGAGCCACCCAGGCGAAGAGCGGCAAGGCCATGTCGAAGACCAGGCGGTGCTTCTGACTGGGACGATAAGCAAGCTCAGCTCGAGCATCGAGGGCAAAGACACCGTAGTATCCGTCGACCGCATAGGGAGAAATGACGTAGACCCCGTGTTGGACATCGACGTCCAGTCCTGGACCTACAGCCAAGTCGAGTTTGTCCGACAGCGAGAAGCGTCGCAGGTAGGCGTAGCGCAAGCGCACCTGGGTGAGCGGGTCGCCCTCGGTCGTGCGTTCCTCACCATCGGGCCACGAGTAGTAAGTGAAGTCGGGCTGGGAGCGCACCGTGCCCTGGGCGTAGCCAAGAGACAAACGATGAGCGTCTGCATCGTTGGTGCGCCTGTAGCCGGCCTCAAAAGAAAGCAGAGCGGGTCCCGAATACAGCCGGGGGGATTTGACCTGATCTTTGCGAAGGAGAACCTGTGGCCCCCAGCCAACGTAGATTTCATTCTTCGTTTCGTCCGAAGCGTGCACCTCGTCGATCAACGTTGTCGTCGCCAGCAAGAAGCCAAGCAGGAAAAGCGTTAGGCGTGTCATATGAGTGAAGTGCCCGTTCACCGATTTTTGTTCACTCAAATCGACACAAGACCAGACGCGGCCGGTTTCTGGAGCCGAGAAAAGCCGATTCACCCCGGGCAGAACTGGTGGTCGTGGATAGACCAAAGCAGCTGCATCTCCTCCAGCCCGGATCCTGAACGTCGCGGGGGGGCCACGACGACGCTTTGCACGGACGATCGGGTCCGCATCGACGGCGCCACTGGGCAGATCGAAAGGCTCGACGGGTGAGCCCGGTCCGGAGCCCCCGTTTTGAAAGCGAGCCAACACCTACTAGTGCTACGACCACTTAGAAATGAGCGGTTTCGAAGCACTCCCCAAGAAAGTGAGGTCGGCTTCGAAACCGCGCGCGGCCCTCTCTGTCTCCGCACTTTTCTCTTCCCATTTGTGCCGCGACCCTTCCTGAAAACCGAGCCGTCTCTCAACGCTGACAGACCAAGAAACGCTCAAATTTAAACGGTCGCAGCACGAGGAGTCGACCGCCATCACCTAGTCGAATAGGTGTACATGGCCATGGACGACAGAAGATTGACCGGGGACGCGGTTATCGTTGTTGGTGCAGAGTCCAAGACAATGCCAGTACCGGTGTGGTACCCGCCGGTGAAGCTATCCTTCGAAGTCGTCGACGGAGTCGTATAACAAAGCGCGGCCGAGTCGTCGCTCGAGTGGACTGCGAGCATATAATATTTACCGGCAGAGACGGGTGTGTAATCAGTTGATATCACCGAAATGGTCTCTCCCGAGAAGCCAATCGAAGTATTGGAGTAGATCAAATTGAAGGGACCTGATGCGGACGAAGACTCATAGATCAAATAGTCAGCGCTCACCTGTTCAGAATGCTTGCCCAGGATACCAAAGCGGCTGACCGTCGTGTCTGACGAAAAGTAAAGAATGTTCCCAACGAACCGGTGAGTTCCGCACTTGTCGGTCAAGAGGTTGCCAAAGGATTCCCCCCGGGAGACGCCACAACCCGCGATGCTCGAACACGACAAGGATTCATCAAAGCAATCGCGGGCTCCGCTTTCAAGGGAAGTTCCCCCTGCCGCGCAGGTACCAAACCACCCATCCTTGCAATCAGTCTCACCCTCGGTGCAATAGGGTTCGCAGGATTCTCGTCCATCCTCGCAGTACTCGGTGTCAGAACAGGTGTCTATCAAGGTAGAGGAAACTCGTTCATCGCACTGATGAACATTGCCGCCCAGGCAAAAGTATTCTTGGTCGTTTTCACAAACCTTGGGTTCGCAATAGTTCTCCACACATACGTCGTCGCCATCACAGCTCCCGCAAGACACACCGTGGAGCGAACCACACTCGGCGCTTCCACAGGCATCTTCACATGCCCCGTCATTACAGTAGTTCCGTGTGGGGCAGCTCCCGCAATGGACGCCAAACACTGTTCCGCACAGGGCATCGCCGCAGGCATCGGCACAACTTCCAGCATTGCAATACTCATCCACTGCGCAATCGCCGCAATGGACACCGTTTTTGGTGCCACATTCGGCCTCTCCACAGGCATCTGAGCACTTTCCCTCTGCGCAATATTCTTGCTCATCGCAACTTCCGCAGTTTACGCCATCGAAGACGCCGCACTCGGCACCTGCACACGGTGCCTCGCAGACTCCGCCGTTACATAGTTCGAGCTCACCACAAGTTCCACAGCCGACTCCAAGCACAGTGCCGCACGCCACATCGGCACAAATCGCACTCCGGCAGACCTCGCTATCACAATCCGCGCATTTCCCCTCGACGCACGAGCCCGCAGCACACTGCGCGTTCCAGGAACATTCGTCACCGACAATCCTGAGATCGCAGGACGAGCTAGCGCAACTGAACTCGCCAATATTCGCGCCAGGGCAGCAAGCACCAGAGGCACAATCACCGTCCACCGTGCACGCACCGCTCTGCGTCAAACAACGGCCGTCAACACAATCAAATCCACTTGCACAGGCCGTCAACGCTGAGCAGGACTGCAAGCAAATTCCATCACTGCATGCGTACCCATCACAGCTCGCTTGGAGGTCGGGATCACACTCTTTATCGACGCAACTCCCGGCTTTGCATGCCGCTTCGGACTTGCAGTCCGAGCTATCCACGCAACTTGTGAGGCAAGAATTGTCCACGCACGAAAACAGCCCACAGCTGCCAGACTCGGTCACAGTACATTCGAGTTCGAAACAGGTCGAATTGTTGCACGCGAAAAGCCCCTCTCCGCAATCGAAGGGAGTGGCGCACCAATCTTCGGGACGACATATGCGGTCGCCGTCCAAGAACGAAGAGATCGGGGAGTTATCCTTCAGGGTGCATTTCTCACTAGACTCACAGTCGTCGTCACTTTCACATGGCCAGTCGTCCGGTTTGCTGATGAACCGCAAACACCCAGTAAGCAGCAAACCGATCACGACCGTCGCCCAAGGCTTTTTCCTGGTGAGCATTAGTAGTTCACCTCGAGACTCAGTTCGTTGAAGCCCCCTCTCAAAGAGATATTCGATGCGGTCGTCTCGCCACGATCTTTGGGAACCAAGAGCCAAGAAACACCGAAAGAGGCGGCTCCCACGCCGGCGGCGATCCAGGCAACGTCATTAATGAGCCGCAAACGCTGATACTCCGGCTTGGGAGTTGTGTCTTTTTGATAGAGGAGGAAGGTCAGACTACCTGTCGTCGCTCCTGCAACCGCAAGTCCAACTCCGCCCCATCTCATCACCTTGACGTACCCGGGAGTCGCCTTCCGAATGCGCTCACGGCGCGCTTCGCGCCGCGCCTCTTCCTGCCGCTCCTTCGCTTCCCGTTCACGCTCCCTTTTCATCCGTTGAGCCCGTCGCGGGTCGAGCTCCGGAATCGCGTCCGCTGTGTCTTCGAAGACATCCGACTCGAAGCTACGTTTCAAAGAAATTCCACGATCGAGAAGTGGACTCGTGACATTTCCCGAGCTGATGGACAACGACTTGAACGCCGCGCCGATAGGCACCGCAAAAGCCAACCCTTCTACTGTACCACCAATCATCTTCCAACTGACAATGCCATCGACCCACCCCTTCTCGTTGACCAACGGACCACCGCTGTTTCCCCGATTAATCGATGCGTCAGTCTGAATAAACTCTGTTTCTCCGACAATTCTCACACCACTTACGATCCCGCGGGTGAGTGAGAACCCAAGATGGCGGTCTTCGGGCGCGCCAAGGGCGTAGAGCTCTTCACCCGCCTTGGGGAGGGCACCTCCCGCAACGAGGCAATGGTCGCTCTTTTTCTCCACACGAAGAAGTGCGGCATCGCTGCTTCGTGAGATGCGAATGAGTCGGGCTGGCAGCTCCAAACCGTCTCGCCGAATCACAGTAATTTCAGAAGCGTTGGCGACCACGTGGGCGGCCGTCAACACCAGCCCATCCTCGCTCACGAAAAAGCCACTACCGTGGCCGTTACCTACGTCCACGATCACGGTCGCGGACAGAGCATCCTCTGCGCCAGCGGGCATCTGCACGCTTTTCGTCGAACAGCGAGAAAACGTGGCTGCAGGATAGCCATTGTCTTTCCGCTCCTCGGTCTTCAACAACTTAACAAACCGGGGTCGTCGAATCAGCGCTTGAAGAGAGCCTTTCAGCAAACGTCGAGCCACAGCCTTGTCGTCCCCTTCTTTGAAGTAGAGCTCCGCGTAGCGAGAAAAATACCGATAGATGACTCGATCCGTCTCGACATCCATCACCTCCCACAACACCCCGAGGTAGCAGCTGCCTTTACCGTCCACCTCCGTTCGACGGCAGTTCAATTCTTTGACCGTCCCCCCGATCAAGAGCTCGGCCTCGGCCGAGTGGTCCTTGCCAAATACTAGGCTTTCTGCGCCAACAGCGTTGAGACGACTCTCCCGCAACCACTCGACAATCTGGATACGGTATTCACCAGAAGCTATTCCGATCTGATCAGCGCCTTCGATGCGAAAGACCAAGTTGGAAAAGCCTATCCTCTTTCCCGCAGCCCCTTCAGCTAGGCCATCTGCAACCCAGCAAAGTGACAGCACAAAGAGCAAAAGCATGATCATTCTGCGCCCTCGACGCAGCAAGCTGAGACAAAGCATCAACCTTTCCCATACCAAGCGCCGCCGACTTTCCCAAGGCGCACCGGAAGAGCTCTTCAGCGAGCCCGAACCCTCACCGTTGGTTCACCGAAAAGCCCTTCCCCGAAGCGCCACGCCCGCCCAGAGTACCGGGAGTTCTCTTCGAAGAGACGCAGACATCAGCTCGGACGCGGCGGCAGGGCTGACCTCCTCAGGATATGCCTCCACCTCGCTCATCAATCGCCCGCGCGGCCCACGGCCTCGGCGACCACGGCGTTTTCGAGAGGCAGTTTTCGTTCGAAGGCTTGCACGTTTTCGAGCGTAACTTGAGCGATGTTGTGCAGCGCCTCAGAGGTCATGAACGCTTGGTGCGAGGTAACAAGAACATTGGGGAAGCTGAGCAAGCGCGCCAAGACGTCGTCTTGCAAAACTTCGTTCGAGAGATCTTGAAAAAAGACCCCCGCCTCTTCTTCGTAAACATCGAGACCGGCCGCACCGAGCTTGCCGCGCTTGAGCGCGCCGACCAAAGCCCGACTATCGACCAGGGCCCCGCGACTCGTATTGATAAGCATTACATGGGGCCGCATCATGGCGAGCGCCTTTTCGTCAATCATGTGATGCGTTTCCGGTGTGAGCGGTGCATGAAGTGATATGATATGGGAAACGGAGTAGAGTTCACTCAACCCAACGTAACGAGCTCCCGTTCGCTCGGCGAAAGCAAGATCGGGATACAAGTCGTAGCACAATACGGTACAGCCGAAGCCTCGAAAGATGCTTGCTGCGACCTGACCAATCTTTCCGGTGCCGATGATGCCGACAGTTTTCCCGTGCAGATCGAAGCCAACCAACCCATCCAAAGAAAAGTTCCATTCGCGCACACGCGCGGAAGCCCGATGTATCTTGCGATTCAAGGCCAAAACGAGAGATACAGCGTGTTCGGCGACGGCATAGGGTGAATACGCGGGCACCCGCACGACATCGATGGCGAGCTCGGCCGCCGCCTTCAGGTCAACGTGATTGTGTCCGGCAGACCGAAGCGCCAAGAGACGGGTGCCGCCTTCGGCCAGTAGCCCCAAAGTCTTCGCATCAGCGCGATCGTTGACGAACGCGCACACCACGGGGAAGCCCCTCGCCAAAGCCGCCGTTGCAGCGCTCAAGCGCGGCTCGAAATAGGTGAGTTCGTGTCCGAAGTGGCGATTCACCGAGTCAAAGGACTTTCGATCATAGGCGTGAGTATCGAACATGGCGATCTTCATGACGCCCTCGGTATCCCACGCATCAACGGTACCGCCAAGCTAGGCGTGAGCGCCAACGACCGGAAGGCCTTGCGTGAGGTGACCCAGCGGCGTTCAGGAGAACTTCAGCGTACGATCGGATCGGCTGGTTCGGTGAAAACGGTCTCCACCTCATCCACGGAGAAACGCAAGCGGTCGATGAGCACAGTCGAATCCAAGATGGGATCTCCCGCATCCCAGATCATGAATCGCAGGCGCAGCTCTTGACCTGGCTTCACGGGGACAGTGGTCGTCAGCCAACCTGTCGCTGCGTGATTCTCAAACCCCGTTCCCGCGAGCGCATCGGTACCCTGCGGACAACTGAAGTCCTTGCCCCCGGCCCGTCCCGGAGCGCACACCTCCAAGAAACCGTTGTTCACGCTTACCGGGTTGCCCAGATTGTCAAAGGAAATGTTAGCCGTTTCTTGCTCCTCGGGCGGTGGGTCCATCAATACGACGAAAAAGTCATTGAACTCGGAGCAAATGTACTCCGGATACTCAAAAGTAAAAAAGTTGAAGTCAAAGCTCAAACTATGAGCGTGAGGTGGCACAACCAGGTTCAAATCCAAGGCGGTGGAATCGAGGGCTTTCGTCTCGAACCGCGTCCCTGGGCAGGCTGGCGCCTCACTCATGAACCCATCAGGGGTTGCCCCCATGGTACCCTGCACATAACCGTCCGGACTGAAATACCCGGCTTGTCCCGGAGCGCGCGCCGTGCCACTCGACAGAGCCAACATGAGCTCGCCTTCCCGCGGGGTCACCACATCGCCAAAGCCGCGCAAGATCCCGTGACTGAGCGCAGCGGGGTCGGGTGAACCGTCGGCGCGGGTGTATTGCACGGAAACAAGCCCCCAATCCGACTCCTCCTCCACCATCTGGGTGCACAGTCCAATCGCGGCGGCCGCGGACTCCGCACTCGGATCATCCACGCCCTGTACGTTCGCTTCACAGGTGAGGGCGGCGTCATCGGGCACCCCTGAACAATCCTCGTCCACCATGTTGCCCGGCGCGTCGTAAGCGCCCAGATAAATGTTGGCGTTGCAGTCGTCGCAATCACCTTCACTTTCATCCTGTCCGTCGCCGTCCGCATCGTTTCCAGGAACGCAGGTTTCGCTCGAAGGGGCATCTGCCTCCCCCGTCTCGGGCGTCACTGGTACCTCGATGGGGGGAGGTCCCTCCGCACCGCTCGAAAGGCCAGGACGAAGCGGCTCATCCTGACCCGAACCGGTTTCCTGGACGTCATCGCCGACGAGGTCGGCGTCAGCCAGTTCTTCGTCGGCGCCAGAACAGCCGGCCGTCTGCAACAGACCAATCATGATACCAAATGTAGCCAATCGAGAGCGAGTCATGAAACCATGATAAAGCAAACGACGTGCCAGAAAAGAGTATGAGAAAATTCGGCTTCACCTGAGGCCACCTGGCCTACATCTGACTCTCCGAGGAGACACATCGTTGGGAGGCACGTCGCACGCGGGAGACACCGAATAGCGAAAACAGAGCCCATCCCGAAAGACGGCTCCTTGTTCGGATGCCGTTCGTTGGTGCTCCCCCTCGGGGATGCGGGGCTACACTCCCGGCGGTGCTCGCTGCACAACTGAACTCAATGTGAGCGCGGCTTGCGCTCCGGCGTGGGCAAAGCCCCCGCCTACGTCTCCAGCAGCGCCATCTAGCGAGCTAGGCTCGCTTTTGACTGGCAGCTGCGCGCCGGCGGGGTCCCTCTCAGTCCGTGCTCGTCACCCAATGGATATTGCAGTCGCTGTCTCCGCTCCGGCGTGAGCGGCGCTCCCGCCTACGACTCCGTCAGCGCTATCTGGCGAGCTACGCTCGCTTTTAACTGACTGCGCGCGGCTGAGGGTCCCGTACGCATTGGTTCCCGAACTGACGGGGGCTTCCGCGAGGCGCTGTGGGCGGTTTGTGGGGCGGTGAGTTTGGCGCCGTGCGCTGGGCTGCCGGGCAAAAATGGGGCCAGTTTAAGGCGAGTTCTGGGCCAAAAAGTGGCAAAAACCTCGCGAATGCACCGTATCTTGAACACCGTGTTCAAGATATGGTCGCCTTGTGCGACCCTGTCTTTCG
>JBNKYC010000077.1:0-62253 GCA_050300635.1 Polyangiaceae bacterium | reverse complement strand
GGAAGAAGGCGAGGGCTGCACGAAAGATGAGGACTGCGGTGGCAGTCTCCTCTGTACGAGTGGTCTTTGCTCGACTCCTGAGTCGACCGGCGGTGTAGGCGGTGGCTCCACGACGGGCGACAGCAATGACTCCACGACGGGCGACAGCGGCGACTCCACGACCGGCGACAGCGGCGACTCCACGACCGGCGCGGGGGGAGTCAACGGAGATAGCGGGACGAGCGGAGATGACGAGCCCGCGGATCGGTTCGGCGGAGGTTCCGTTTCGGACAAGGAGGGATGCGCTTGCTCCACTGAGGGCACGGGTGTCCCGGGTGGCTCACGACCTTGGTCGGTTTCCCTGCTCTTGCTCTTCGGTGGCGGCCTGCTGATTCGACGCCGCTCGGGGCGCGCCGCCTAAAAACGGCGCCGAGCGTCCCCCCATCCGGCAGAGCCGGATCAGGGGGGACCGGTCCGCAGCGCGGACCGAGGGGGGCGCCAGGCTCAAGTTCGGGACAGGAGCAATAACTTGACAGAAGGCGTTCCTCGTATGACGAGGACGACTCATGAGTCGAATTCATTTCGTGGGCGGAGAAAAGGGGGGCGTGGGCAAGAGTGTGTTCGCCCGCCTGCTCTGCGGCTGGCTCGTCGATCAGGGGGATTCGGTTGCAGCTCTCGACGCGGATCCCGGACAAGGCGCCCTCCTGCTCAGCTATCCGGAGTACGGCCACGCGGTGGATCTGTCCCTGTTCGAAAGCGCCGATCGCATCATGGACCGAGCTCTTTCAGCCGAACGTGAAGTGGTCGTTGATCTGCCCGCCCACAGTCATCGCGCTCTCTTGCGTTGGCTTCACGCAGGCGACGTTTTCAACCTCGCAGAAGAAACAGAAGTCGAGATCATCTTTTGGCTCGTCACAGATGGAGGGTTCGATTCGGTGAGCGCGCTGGAGACGCTGCTTCCCCAGCTCGACCCTCGTGCAAAACTGCGTTTGGTCCGCAACCACCGTTGGGAAGCTGACTTCTCTCAGCTCGGCTCATCGGAGGCCCTACAAACGCTCCGCGATGAGCACGCTCTGGACCTGCCCAAGCTCGACCCTCGCGCCATGTATCAGATGCAGCTCTGCGGGCTCAGCTACCAAAAAGCCCTCGTTCTCGAGCTCGACGACAAAGAGCGCGGGCTCAGTGCGATGCAGCGCCGCCGCACCCAGCTGTGGCTCCAAGACTGCTACCAGCGCCTTGAGAGCCTAATACAGAGCGAACAAGCGAGTCCTGAGCCCACCTCCGCTCCGGATCCAATCCAACCCCGCGCATTAAGCGAAGAGGCCTGTCCTGAACCCAGCTCCGCTCCGGATCTAATCGAGCCCCCGGCACCGGGAACAAGCAGGATCGACGGAGCACGAACCTGGACCGAAGTCGGAGACACTTACCAGATCCATCACGTTCGCTATCCGTAAGTCCAATC
Organism: Polyangiaceae bacterium; assembly: GCA_050300635.1. Classification (GTDB taxonomy): domain Bacteria; phylum Myxococcota_A; class Polyangia; order Polyangiales; family Polyangiaceae; genus NIC37A-2. Next base: position 60,812 of record JBNKYC010000077.1, on the reverse strand, counting down.
CCTGACCCCTGAGAAAGAGAGGCTCTACTTTACAAGCACAGAGCACGCATCTCTTGTGTCGAGACTAAGCAGCCGGCTCTAAAACACCGCCCCGACGTGGAGACCGAAGAGAAAACCATTAGCCTCGGCGTCGCCGAAGTAAAAATTGAAGCGAGTCTCTGGGGAGAGGTAGACCGGACCCAATTCAATCGGCGCCTCGACGCCCATGGCCATCGAAAAAGCCGTAGCCGTTGAGCTATCGCACTCACGTCCTCCGAGAAACTCAAGACAGGCCTTCGCGACCAGCTGCATCGGGCCCAACCCGACCTTGGGGCGCAGCACGACGTTTTTCGTCAGCCCCAGATCGTAGCCAGCCTCGAGATGAAGTAGCCAGCTGGATCCGCGAACGAAGCTGTCGCCCAGTAGATCTTCTTTTTCGCCCAAATGGTAGTCGAAGCGGCCGCCCAGGTAGAGGTTAAAGGGCAAGGTGTATCCTCCGCTCCCCCCGAGAAAGAAGCCGTAGCCATTGATGTCGCTGTCGTGAAGCCACAAGCCGTAGCCAAGCTGTCCGCTGGCGCTCACCATGTTTCGGGTAAAGGGCTCTTCCAAGGCCTGAGCAGGAAGAGCTAAGAAGAAGGTACCGACAAGGGCTGCCACTGAAAGACCAGATATGAATCGCATCGTGAGTTCCTAGAAGGAAGGTACCGAAGAGGGCTTTCTAGAGCAACTTCGGAACTATTTCGCTTGAAGTCAAGGGCAGCGGCTACGACTCAGTCCCCGCTTCAACCAATCAACTAATGCTCTCTGACGAGCCGATACGAGACGCGCGTGGGCAAAAACCACCTGCACGGGCACTGGAGCTGGCTCGAAGTCGCGCAGCAGGCGGACCAAGTCGCCTTCGGCTAGACCTTCTTCGACCTGATACGAAAGAAAGCGCCCTACCCCGATCCCTTCGCGACACGCCCCTACCCCAGCTTGCACCAAGTTGGTCCTCAGTTTTGCCTGCACCGGGACTTGGAAAGCCCGAGCCCCCTCATAAAAGCGCCAGTTCTTTTGCTCATCAGGCCGCAAAAAACTCACAACAGGAAACCGAGCAAGCTCTCGGGGATGTGTCGGAAGCCCGTAGTGTTCGACAAGACGAGGACTGGCTACAACCACCTGATCCAGCTCACTCACCTTCGTCGCGATCAGACCGGTGTCGCTCAGATGAGCGATGCGCACCCCCAAATCGAACCCCTCTTCAACCAGGTTGACCACTCGGTCGAGCAAGACCAAATCAACCTCGACATCGGGGTGCGCCCGCATAAAATCGAGCACCACCGGCACGACCCGCAACTGCCCGAAGAGTACGGGTGCCGTCAGGCGCAACTTACCACGTAGCTCTGTCGTTTCTTTGCGCAGGATCGACTCGGCTTCTTGAACGTCACTTAGGATCTGCCGACAGTGCTCCAAGTAGGTCTGCCCTTCGGGGGTCAAGGACATGCGCCGCGTCGTGCGTTGCAGCAGGCGCACTCCGAGCTCTTCTTCGAGCACGGACAGGCTTCTGACAACAGTGGTTTGTGCCTTGCCCAAGACTCGGGCGGCCCGGGTCATGGACCCCTCGTCCACGATAGCAACGAAGCTCTCCATGGCTTCCAACTTATCCATGGGGACACATTACTCAGTTTTATTGCTTAATGTTATTCAAACATGCTTATTTATAACACCAGATGCCCAATCTAGTGTAAACCCCATGGACACTTCTGATACACGCTCCCTCACCAGCGGCATCCACCACTTGGGACTCACCGTCCCCTCCCTCGCCTCAGCAGTCGAGTTTTTTACCTCGACACTCGGCTTTCGACTCGTAAAAGAGCGTCCCGACTACCCAGCGGCTTTCGTCAGCGATGGCCAAGTCATGCTCACTCTGTGGCAAGTGCAAAGCCAGTATCCCACCGCCTTTGACCGCAAGACCAACATCGGCCTGCATCACTTTGCGCTCACCTTGGCCGAAGGGATCTCTTTGGACGAAGTCGCTGAGCGGCTACGAAGGCGGGACGATGTAGAGATAGAGTTCATGCCCGCGCCCCTCGGCCCGGGTCCGACGCGGCACCTGATGTGCACGGTGGCGGGCGGCCTGCGCATGGAAGTCATATCCGTCGCGGGGTGAAGGGGGCGGACTCATGACTGCTTCCGCCGACCCTCCGTCGCCCGCCCCAGCGACGGGGCCCCTTTCACCCTTCCACAGTGGGGAACAATCGGAACAAGAGCGCAACGGAACGCGCTCTCGTGTAGTGCGCTTTGCGCATCGGGCGATGCGGGACCATTTCACCTCCGAACATCAGGCCTTTTTCGCGGAGCTACCCTGCCTATTTTTGGCCGCAAGGGACCAAGATGGCCACCCGTGGGCTGAGCTCATTGGAGGAAGACCCGGGTTTTTGAACCACCCCAATCCCACTCATCTGCGCATCAGCCACGGCGAAGAACCAAGAATTTGGCAACAAAGTCGAGGTCTTTCCTACCTGCAACCGGGATCTGATCTTGCCGTCATGGGTCTCGACTTTGCGACCAAACGCCGAAACCGCGCCAATGGACACGTCACTCAAACCCATCACAACTCGCTCACCTTCAAGGTCAACCAAAGTTACAGCAACTGCCCCCAACACATCCACAACCACAACCCCAGCGCTTTTCTTTGGACTCACCAAGAGGCGAGCAACGAGCTCGCTAGCCACCTATTAGGTCAACACCAAGAGCTCATCTCACAATCAAACACCTTTTTCATCGCCTCGGGTCGCGGCAGCGTGCTTCAAGATCGCAGTTTCGGTCTCGACATCTCTCACCGCGGTGGCCCGACTGGATTCGTGCGCGTCATAAGCGCCACAAAACTCCGTTTCTTCGATTATTCGGGCAACGGTATGTACAACACCGTCGGCAACTTGCGTCACGATCCCCGTGTGGGGCTTCTCTTCGTCGACTTCAAATGCGCCCAGCGTCTGCAGATCCGGGGCTGGGCGACCCTCGTCGAACTGGACCACCTCAGGGAGGATGCTTTTGTTGAAGGCGGCGCCGCTCGCGAACGAAGTCATCCCCGTATCGAACGCGCTATCGACATCGACATCGCGGAGTGCGTCAGCTGGAACCACAAAGACAGCGACAAAAGGCCCCGGTAGCTCCCCGCCTCCACGGGTATACCACCGGGGGCCCCTCCGCGTCCTCTCAGTCGCAGGGACCAAACGAGGCGACAGAAACCTCCTTCTGCCAGGCGTGGCAGCTCGTCATATACTCTTTGCCATCACACCCGCAGGCAGGGCCGGCACTGAATATATCGCAGATTGCATCCGAGGGGACTTTCGAACAAATCCCCTCTTGGTCCCCAGCCCCACACATCTCGTCGGGAAGAAAGCGACAGAAGGTTCCGTCGGGACAAGCCTGCCCGGAAATACCACCGCAAGCCTGGGAAGCGTCCTCACATGCCCCCAGGTACTCGACTGAGACCGACGCCGCCTGGGCTTCGCAAGCGTTTGAATAGGTTACACCATCGCAGCCGCAAACTGGGTTAACTTCGGTAGTGCAGATCTCGGGAACGGGCGTGCACGTTCCGGGCATGCCGGTACCGCCGCAACGACTGCCCATGGCAAAATCGCAAAACTCAGCGCTTAAACATTGCTCGTCCGTTTCGCAACCTAGGTCCGCACCACAGGCACCTAGACTCGCCACAGATTGTCCCGCTGATTGGGCGACACAACTGTTGGAGTAGGTTTTCCCATCGCACCCGCAAACCGGATCATACTCGTCATCGCAGACTTCTGGTCGTGCAGCACAGACGCCAACCGGAGCACCTTCCCCGCAGCTCTCCTCAATAGTGTATTCGCAGAAGCTCCGCGGTCCGCACTCCTCATCCGTGGTGCATTCTCCAGCGCCATTGCAGTCCCCGGGGTGGTCAACCGACACTCCCTCGGAGGCTGCCTCACAGGCGTTGCTGTAAGTCTCGCCATCGCAGCCGCACACGGGTTCGTAGTAGCCGTCGCAACCATCCGGTCGAGCTTGGCAAGTGCCAGCTTGTTCGGTTCCGCATTGCGCTTCTGGGGTGAAGCTACAGAAGTCACCTTCCTTGCAAGAATCCTCACCGTTACCCGTGCATTCAGTGGGGGAGCCCGAGGATCCGCCCGTTGTGCCGTCACCGTCACCACCACTGGTCGAGCCGTCACCATCGCCGCCGCTCGACCCCGTGGTCGTCCCGTCCCCGTCGCCTGAGCTCGTCGTCGAACTTGAGCCCTCCGGGGAGCATGGCCCCGCATACTCTACGGCAGCGCCCGTCGCATTCGCCTCGCAGGAATTAGAGTAGGTCTCACCATCGCAACCACAAACCGGCTCGTAGTTCGCATCACACCCTTCCGGGACGGGCTTGCAGACACCGTCGGCCCGAGCGCCGCAGGCCGCAGCCTCTTCGAACTCGCAGAACTCACCCTCGGCGCAGCTGGTCCCGCCATGGCCGCAGGCCAGATCATACCCCAACTCACCGACATCGCAGCCCTTTGCTCCGAGCAGGCCCGGCACGAAAATAAGCCACGCGCCAGCGAAAAACCAAGACCGAAACTTGCTCCCTGTATTTGTCACTTTCATCTCTCCCGCCTTTTTACTTGTACACATCTCACTCATCACTCACTTGTTCTTCATCCACTTGCGCTTGAGACGCTGCCGCTCGACGGTCAAATGTCCCATGGCGAAGTCACGAGCGTGACGCTCCAGAAGGGACAGGGCCCGTTGCTCGTCTCCGCGACGATGAGCCGCTATTGCCGCCTCGATGAGGTTAGTTTCTCTTTCGAGTTGACTTGGACCGCCTCGTACCTGGCCCGGAGCCTGAGGCTCTCCTGAGTCATTCTTCTTAGACGTGGGCCTCTTGGGGGCCAACGCTCCTGCTGGCTGAGGGGAAACCACCCTCTCCGCGGCTCGCTCTTTTTCGGGCCCCTTTTCGTCGACGAGCGACGCCGCCTCATCCTCCCTCGTCGAGATCGGGGCAGGCGAAGTCGTCGACTTGCGACTTGCGACTACGGCTTTTTTTGGGGTCTCGGATGGTCGAGAGCGCCCCTCCTCTTGGGGTGCCTCATCGCCCCCTCTCCAAACGCGACTGACCACGGGAGATCCGAATGCGATCCCCGCCGTCGCCACCACCAAGACCCCCTTGGTCACCCCCAACGAAGCCACCTTGCTGATGAAACTCGTGGGAAGCGACATCGGCGCCCACCCCGCAGCCTTCTTCGGCAAAGAGCGGGATTCCTCCTGTTTCGCGTTTGCAGCATAGGACGCAAAGATGCCTCGTCGACTCAGCTGCGCCTTAACTCTTTGCTCGTCTTCCAAAGTGGGAAGATCTGCCCTGAGCGCCTGAATGAGTTCGTCCATGGGAATATCTTCTTTCATCGCGACCTCGGTGCTGCTGAAGGTGAAGAGCCAGGAGATGTATCGTCGCGCCCCACAAGCTCCGCGAAGCAAAGGCGGGCTGCGCGCAGGCGCGAGTAGACCGTGTTGAGAGGGATCCCCAAGATGGGTGCGATCTCTGGGGCCGAAAGCCCTTCGATCACGCCCAGCACAAAGATCTCACGTTTGGCCTCCTCCATTTGCATCAGGATCTTCTGCGCCTGAGCCAACTGCGCGGACTGCTCCGGTGAAGGACCCGGACCTCCTAACGTCGATTCGATCGAAGCGGTGCCCCCCTCGGCGCTTCGATGACGTTCCTTCGAGCGGGCGCGATGGACACGTCGCGAGATACGAAGCGCGATAGCGTAGAGCCACGTCGAAAGAGCGCTCTGACCATCGAAGTCGGCCAGCTTACGGTGCACCACGAGAAACACCTCTTGGACTGCATCATCGAGCTGCTCTTCTGGTACGCCGAGTCGCTTCAGACAGCGCCAAACGAAACGGAAATGATCCGAGTAGACTTGGGCCAAGTCAGCAGGGGGCGGCACCACATGAGCAGCGCTATGCAAAACCGCTCGCGGCAGACTCCTGATTTGAACACCCTTGTCCATACTCTGGGTGTACATCGCGCTAGGACCGCATTTCTGTCACCGATTTGCGAAATTTCCTCGAAAATAGAGCGCTCCGCCCAGGCGCGGCAGGCGATATATTTCACCAACACGGCTAATTTCAAACCTTGGTGTATTTGCGCCCACCCAAAGGCTCCCCACCACTTCGAGATCGACGACGCGGTGTTGCGCGACGACGACCGCCGTATCGAGTCGAGGCGCCCACATCCAAACTCCATCCCTGGCCGGATTCGACACATTGGAGCTTTCTCCGACCACCCGAACCGCACAAAATCCCAGATCAATGCGCAGCCGTTCAAGGGGACGAAAGGCAGCACCCACCTGCAGGAGCCACGACTCCAAGCGGATACCCACCTCTTCCTCCAAGAAGTGGGTGGTCGGGGGCGCGTAGGCCAGCGCAACAGCCAAGCCGAGGGGGCCAAACAACAGCGCTCCCTCCCCTTCGAGCAAAATCCCCACCGAAGGCGAGAGCCCCAAACGAATCCCCGCCCCTACCGATAGCTCTGTTTGTAGGGGCCAAAGCGAGGCGGCAGGGGGAGGCGAATCAGGCGCTCGCTCGCCCTCGGAGGTACCCTCGTCGTTCGGCAAGGCATCCTCCTCGGACGCCTGATCTTGCTTGAGGGCCGGAGCCATTGGTTCCGCGTCTTGGGGAGCCGCCTCCGACTCTGAACTGATCTCGCCCTGATCAGAAGGCTCGACCTCCGCCGGGCGTTCTGGCTGGCCAACCATCAGCAAAGCGCCTTCTTGCTTCGGGCTATCAGCCCCAGCTTCTGTTGCTCCCTCGGGATGTATGAAAGAGGCCGCGATCACCACCGCCGTGCGAAAGAGAGTCCGACAGTCCTCTTCCACGAACTTGCGCTCCGTCGATGGATCGCGCCAGCTGAGAACGTAGCCCTCCTCCCCCGTTTCGAGCAGAAGCTCCACCCCGCTCAGCTCTGCGAGCTCGATTTGGTGCTCTTGGGCCAAGATGTGTCTGAACTCGCTCATGGATGCGCACTCGGTCGGCACATCAAAGAGCAGCGTGGCCGGCTCCGCGGGTTCAACCGGGGGCGTTACCGCCGGCAAGAGCCAAAGCAAGGAAGACACAACGCTAGGCATAAAATTAGCTCAAACTATCGCGCATCTCCTAACCCACAGGGTGGCGAAATGCGCGATACAAGACACACGTACATCGAACAGATTCTGAGAAAAGGCTCCGCCGACGCTTGCCTCACCCCTCTCGGGCGTAGGGCTCGCCGCGGAGAATACTAAAACCACGATAAATTTGCTCAAAAAGAATCACGCGCGCCAAACGATGCGGCAAGGTCATGGTCGAAAGACTCAAGTGTTCATCGGCGCGATCGCTGAGTTCTTTGGGGATGCCCTCCGCAGCGCCGATCACAAAGGTAATGTCGCCCTTGCCGGTACTGGCCCAACGCTCCAAGCGCTGAGAAAACTGCTCAGACGACAGCTGCTTTCCCCAGACTTCGAGGGCTATGAGTCGAGTTCCCTCGACGACATGTTTAGCCAAGTCGCGCTCGTCACGCGTCTCGACTTCATCGAGGCGCGTGTATCGGCTAATGCGTTTTTTGTAGTCGTCCGCAACCGCGCGCAGCGGCTTTTCTTTGATCTTTCCCGCGGCGACGACCGTGATCTTCATCCATTTCCGTCGGTCTTGACCTCGCGCGCAGGCACGGGGACCCGGCTGGCGTCCAGCCAAAGACCAGAGATGTCATAGAGATCACGGGCTCCTTCAGAGAAGACGTGCACGACGACGTCAAAAAAGTCGAGCAGAACCCACTCGTCGCCCTTGCCTTCGACCCCGAGCGGAGTGTCCCCGGCCGCCGAGAGCTGACGATCGACTTCGTCCGCAATCGCGCCGCAATGACGATTGCTCGTCCCGCTCATGAGAACGAGAAAGTCGGCGTAATCGATTTTTCCGGAAACATCGATGATTTCGACGCCGAGGGCCTTCTTGTCCATACCAGCCTTCGCCATAGCTAAAGCAAGACGACGGCTGTTTTCGATGCGGTCCGCGGCTTCGTCTTCGAGAGACCGGGGTGCTTGGGATTTTGCGCTAGAATCAGTCACTTTGGGGGGGGCGGACCGTGGCACGGTCTTGGTCCTCGGTCGAGGAATTTTGGGCCCCACCTGCCCCCAAATCCAGACTTTTTTCGTCTTCGGAGTCGCTCTGGGGCGTATCTGTGACCCATTCCCCCTCCAAAGCAGCCGGATCGAAGGCGGGTTCCTCCACCTTTTGGGGCTCCCACGGCGGCAAAGGAGGCTTTTCATAGCTCGGCGCGTGCGGTCGGCTTGTCCGGTGGGCGCAGGCAAAAACGAGCAACAAGGCGGCCCCCAACGACAAAACAGCTCCCTTGGTACCAAGTTGAGCGCCGCTCACTCCGAGCACGCCACCCCCACTGGGCCGGAGGCGACTCATCGGGCCCAGCGCTCCTGATCAACGGCGCGCAGAGTCGACTCGAGATCGTGTTTGGGCGCGTACCCCAGCGTCTGACGAGCCAAGGCGTCGTCGACCATGCAAACATAACGAATGAAGTCGAGCTCAGGTGCAGGAAACTTGCTCATCTTCAAGGCAAACAGCCCAGCCAAGCCGCTCTTGGCCACGGTATAGGGAAAGCTCATCGACTTGCGCCCCAGCACGGAAAGCGCCTTCGAAAGCGCAACCGGCGGAGGACCTGAGATGTTGAAGACGCCTCGTATACCCGGCTCCAAAGCGGCATCGATCGCTTGCACGACGTCATCCTGGTGTACCGCCTGAATCATGGGATCGAAGCCAAGCAAAGTCGGCACTACCTTGAGCCGCAAATAGTTGGAAGGTGCGTTGCGCACCGTGCCCAAGATGTTGGCGGGACGCAAAATCACCAATTCGCTCTGAGGGAGTCGCCAGAAGAGCGACTGCGCGTACATATCAAGCTCCACCAAGGCGTGCATTTCGCTGAAGCGTTCGCCGGCCAACAGAGGCGCCGTTTCGGTTAGAAATTGAGCGTTTTCCGCGCGCGGGCCGTAGGTGTTTGCACTCGAAAGCAGGACAATCTTGGGGATCTCGAACTTCTCCGCGAACTCCATCACACGACGGAAAGCGAGCAAATTTTGGCTGTACACCTCCGCGCGCGTCGCCCGGGGGTTATGGGTGACTCCCAGGTGCACGATGGCCGAAATGTCCGGCCGACTGAAGACTTGGCGCGCCGCGCTGCGCATCGGGTCGACCACGAGGTGCTCGACGTCTTCGGGCAAATCGGAGCGCGCCCGCCCGTCGAGCCCGATCACGGGGCGCTTTCGATGCAGGTGGCGCACCAGACGGCGCCCTAAACGGCCCGAAAGCCCAGTAACGAGCACCACGTCTTTTTCGGTGCGACTCAACGAAAGTAGTCCTTCCGCTCCGCCAGGGCGCGATTGAGCATGTCTTGGATCGTTTGCTTCACCAACCACGCTTTGTCGGCAATCACAGACTCCTCATCGAGAGGATCACCACCAAAACGCATGGGCTCTCCAAAGTAGATGCGGTACTTCATCGGTAATGGCAATTGCCCCCCCGGTACGAGAACTTGGGGCACCATGGGAAAGGCCGGGATCCGAAGCATCCGCGCTGCCCACTCCAAATTGCCAAGATTGACGTACTGTTCTTCCGCGCCCACGATGGCGACCGGAATGATCGGGGTATTGGTTTCGATGGCAAGGCGCATGAAGCCCGAGCCAAAGTCTTGCAGCTGATAGCGTTTGGAAAAGGGCTTGGCGATACCGCGCACCCCTTCCGGAAACACGAGCAACAGTTCCTCCATGTCGAGCAAACGACGTGCGTTTTCGGGAACGCCGACGACTTGCCCCACTTTGGTGAAGAAGGTGGAGGCAAAGGGAAGTGTCACCGCCCATTTTTCGATCATGGCTCGCCCGACCCGGGGTGGGTTCATGTCCAAAAAGAGCGAACTGCCCAAGATGGCTCCATCAATCGGGATCTGGCCCGAATGATTGGCCACCAAAAGAGCCCGTGTCTCGGGCACATTGTCGAGGCCAAAGGTCTCGGTCCGAAAGTAGATACGATGAAAGAAGGAAAGCGCCGTCACGGCCGATTTCGCCACCTCCGGATCGAGGCCGAAGGGATCGCCTCCCATTTCCTCATAGCGCCGTTTGAGCCACGAAACGCGCTCCTCGAAGTCGTCCCCCAGCATACGGCGCGATATTTCCTCGGCGCTGCGGCGAGCCGCTTCGAAGGCCCGGCCAAGCACAGGCAGCGCGCGACTGGCGGCAGCATCCGTGAGTCGGGCAAGTTGGGCGACACGATTCATCCTGTTGGGCTTACCATAGCCCGGGGCAAAGAGACCAAAAAGCGCAGACGGCTCGCGCTTTTGCCGAACGCGTATCTTGACCCGGCTCGCGTCCTTCGGGCAGATGTCAAAGGGTGATCGTTCCTCCTCGGCTTCGGCCTGGCTCCCGAGTCTCTGTCGTGGCCCCAAGTGGCCCCTTCGACCGAGAGCTCCTGGTCCAGGGCCTCGCCCGTCTGAGCATCTTCGACCTCCATTTTTCGGCCGCCCTGCTCGAAAGGCAGCAGGGTTATTTGGCGGGCAGTGATCAGGAACGCCTTGACGAACTCCAAGCGGCCTTCGACGACCCCGAAGGGGAAGCCATTTGGATCGCCCGAGGAGGTTACGGTTTGGGGCGTCTGGTCGATGCCCTCGATTGGACGAGCTTCATGAAGCGGCCCAAGTGGATCGTTGGGTTTTCGGACGCCACCGTGCTGCACGCCGAAGCCTGGAAGCGACGGGTGGTCAGTCTGCATGCCGCAAACGGAACCACACTGGCACGGGCCCACCCCGACGACTTCCAGGGCGTACTCCAGTCCTTGATGAGCGAAACTGGGCAGAAGCTGATAGGAAAGAGCGAAGTTTCTGGCGAGACCCAAGGTCCGCTGGTGGGAGGCAACCTGACCGTGCTCATGACAGAAGCCGCCGCAGGCCGACTCAAGATCCCCGAGGGCGCAGTACTGCTGCTCGAAGACGTCACCGAAACCAGCTATCGCATCGATCGCATGCTCGAAGCCCTCCGCAGCGCCAGGGTACTGCAACGTTGCTCGGGTTTGATATTCGGAGAATTCAGCGATTGTTCGCCAGGTAAATTCCAGGTGCCAGTTGAGCGTGTTGTCAGCGAGCTCTGCTCTTCGCTGTCGCTGCCGAGCGCCAGCGCTTTTCAGGTCGGCCATGGGGCGCGCAATGTTCCTCTCAAGTGGGGAAGCCAAGCGCGACTATCAGTCCCCGTCCAGGGCCCTGCCCAGCTCCACCTCGACCCTCCTTCGGACGACTGAACTCGACCTCACCACTGGGGGTTGCCAAGAGTTCGGCGTCCTCGCCATCGAGGTAAGAAGACCCCCTGCCCGTCCACGAAAAAGCCCTCGCTCCCTCAGGGTTCGAGGAAGGAGGGCCATCTGATCATTTCTTACGGGATGGAGGGGGTGGAGGCGGCTTCCGGCTAGCTCCAGGAGGCGGTGCTGGGCGCCCACCCGCGGCGGCAACCGGGGGTGGCGGCGGTCGACGACTCGCACCCGGTGGGGGCGGCGGTGGCAGCGACGCCGGTGGGGGCAGACCTACACCCGATTGAGGAGGCGCCGGGCGCGACATCCGAGGAGGTGGTGGGGGTGGCAGCGAACTGCCTCCGCGCGGAACGGCGCCGCGAGGGGGAGGTGGTGGTGGCAGACTGGCCCCAGTTCGGGAGGGCGGTGGGCCAGGTGGACGCCCACTGCCCACAGGCGGAGCCGGCGATGTTGCCACCGCTGGGACTTCGTCAAGATCGTCGATCGGTTCGACATCGGACTCCTCGTACTCGTTGGTCTCATCCAAAACGGCATCTTCGGATGCATCCTCGGAATCGGACTCCTTGTGCTCGGAGTCATCAGCGTCATCATCGGCATCCGAGGCGACATCGGCATCCGAGGCGTCATCGGCATCCGAAGCGACATCGGCATCCGAGGCGACATCGGCATCCGAAGCGACATCGGCATCCGAGGCGACATCGGCATCCGAAGCGACATCGGCATCCGAAGCGACATCGGCATCCGAGGCGACATCGGCATCCGAGGCGACATCGGCATCCGAAGCGACATCGGCATCCGAAGCGACATCGGCATCCGAGGCGACATCGGCATCCGAGGCGTCATCGGCATCCGAGGCGTCATCGGCATCCGAGGCGACATCGGCATCCGAGGCGACATCGGCATCCGAGGCGACATCGGCATCCGAGGAGGATTCGTCCCCCTGGTCGAGGGTCGCCGAGTCGGCATTTGCCGCAGGTTGCTCGCCCTCTTCGGCTGTCCGAGCATCCACTTCGGACGAATCCGCGTCTTCCTCAAAATCAGACTCGGTCGCATCCTGCTCAGCAACGCTCGGAGCCTCGGCGGGCAAGTCCTCGGAAGACTCCTCGTCCAGTGTTTCTTGGGCGTCGCTGGCTTCGTCCGCGTCGCTGGCTTCGTCCGCGTCATTGGCATTGGGTGCAGACTGACCCTCGGCTGCAGCGGCAGCTTCTTCATCCTCCTCGTCATCGTCGTCCAGAACATCCTCGACAAGATCGTCCACCATGGGCACGTCGTCATCATCGAGAAAATCCACGGCAGGAGGGTCAATGGTTTCGTCGTTCGAACCGGCAGAAATCGGCAGATTCGAAGGTGAGGCAGCTTCGGGCGGAAGCGGCGGAGGCACCGACGACATCGGCGACGAGGCCTCCGGTGGAAGCGGCGGAGGCACCGATGGCAATGACGGCGACGAGGCCTCGGGCGGAAGCGCCGACGAGTCGGGCTCGGCTCCAGACACCGGCGCTGGAGGTGGAGGAGGAGGTGGTGGTGGTGGTGCCGAACCGAGGGGCGGTGGTGGCGGCAACTTGGCTTGGACCCCCTCCGTGCCCAAAGCAGCAACCGCTGCCTGACCGTCCTCGTCCTCTTGAACCAAGGTACCCGCGGGCGCGCTGGTTTCAGCATCGACGGCCCCACTTGGCTCTTCGGTGTCCTCTTCGTCGGCTTCGCTTTCTTCTACAGCAGCGCTCGTCTCGGCTGTGTCCTCTTCGGTGTCCTCTTCCTCAGTTGCGCTGTCCTTGGTGTCCTCTTCGTCGGTTGCGCTTTCTTCTGCAGCAGCGCTCGTCTCGGCTGAGTCCTCCTCGGTGTCCTCTTCCGAGTCCTGTTCTTCAACGTCACTCGCCTCGGAAGCCTTGACGGCGCTCGGCTCCTGCTGCTCCTCCTCGTTCGCGTCCCCAGCCTCAGGGTCGGGCTCGTCAGAACGCTCGGCTTCAGCAGAATCGGAGACCTCAACCTCTGAAGCAGCGGCGCTGTCTGCCTCGTCAGCGCTCTCCGCTTCGGGCTCGTCCGTCTTGTCTCCTTGGACCAAGGACCCAAGCTCGGGAACAGGCGTTTCCACCGCGAGCACCTCCTTGTCTTCGTCTTCCTCAAGAGGCAGAGGCGGTTGAGAATGTCGAGCTTTGAGTTCGGCCGCCTTGGCTTCGAGTTCAACCTGTCGACGCTGGGCCTCTTCGGCTTCGATGGCGCGCTGGGCCTCCACCTCCTTACGGGTGAGTTCCTCAGCCTCGATCACCTGCTTGGCCGAGACCCGGCGCATCGCGGCCTTTGCTTGTTCGAGCCCCAGTTTGGCTTCCTGGTCCCCGGAGTTCATGCGCAAGACGCGACGCCACGCGTCGGCCGCTTCGCGCGGTTCGTCCAGGGTGTCCTGCCAGATAAGAGCAACCTTCCGAGCCAGAGAGGCCCGCTCCTTCTTGTCGCGTCCGCGCAGGATGCGGTCCTCGTAGAGCTTGACCAATCCGCGGTGATCGTCGGCGGCATCGTAACGTTGCTCGAGTTGATCGGCGATTTCTGACTCGGTCGGGGACAGGTCGTATAGACGCTTCAGATCCTCGGTCGCTTCGGCCTGGAGATCCATCGGCCCCGAGTACAGGTCGAAACGACAGCGGAGCAGCAGGCGTACCATGGGGCTGTCCGAAACGTGATCGAGCGCGATCCCAATGGCATCCGTCGCCCTCTTCAGATCGTCATCGCGTTCGCCCATCTCGACCAGTTGCTCGAGGTAATCTTCACTCGCATGAGCAATCAGGGCCTGGGTCATGAGCGAAAAAGCCATCTTGGACTCTTCCAGCTCGTCGTAAGCGATCGAGGCCGCCAGGGCGAGGTATTCCGCGCGACTCTTTCCGCCGTCGCGCACACCCTTGCCCGATTCCGCCAAGGTTCGACATAAGGCTTCTCGCAGCACTGTGCGGTCAGCGGCGCGATCCATCTCAGAAAGCAGGGCCCGCAGATCGTCCAAACCTTCGCCATGACCTGCCGTCTGGATAGCTAGCTCAAGGAACTGCCCGACTCGTGGAATCACCCCTTGGTCGTGTGCCACTTCGGCACCGCGACACAGCGCTTTCAAACGGTCAGGGGCAGATTTGCATCGAGAAACCTGACGTTCGTACACCGAGACCGCCACCTCGCCCTTGCCGGCGATCACTGAAAGCCGTGCCAGCAGAGGCTCGACCTCGTCGGGAGCAGAGCTGGTGAGCGCCTGCTCACCATGCTGCACGGCATCCGCGGCCGATGCCCCCGCTTGATGCAGCACTTCGGCTTGACGCACCATTTCCTCCGCGCGAGCCGGACCGCTCAGCTCTTGCCCGACCACACGGAAGGCAGTGCGGAGGGCGTCGAGATGCTTGGCTCGGGTGCCGACCTCTTCCAGGCTCAAGGCGAGCGCCTCGTCGGCCCCCTTCGTGCTCACCAGCTCCAACCCGGCCTCAATGGCCACTGTATCTGCCTTATGCTCGACGAAAATTTCGTAGACCTGCTTGAGTGCCAGTGTCCGCTTTTCGCCGACAGGCAGCTCGCCCATCCATTGGAAGATCTGCTTGGCAGTGTCGAGCCTAAGGCCCAGGTTCTCGCCCAGCCGCTCGTACTCTTCGCGACAGAGCACATCAGCCGCTTTGACGAAGGGGATCAGCACACGCATCGCCTCTTGGGGACTGTCGAGCTTGATTTCATAGACTTCGGAGAGCTTGCGCACCATCTCCGAGCCCTCTTCCTCGTCCCCTTCGAGATCCACCAGCTCTTGCTGGTATTTCACGTAGTGTTCCCACTCTTCGGCTTCCTCGGCCAGATCGCGCGCCAACTCGACTACCTCGAAGTCCTCAGGGTCGATCTCCAGGACGATACCAAAAGCATCCAGGGCCGCCTTGTTCTGTCCCAGCTCTGCCAAGATCTCTGCCCAGATGCGCGCGGCAGACAACTTTTGGTCCCCCTCGCTCAGGTCCACGAGACGTGAATAGGCCTCGGCGGCGCCATTGTCGTTGCCCAAAGAGCGACGCAGTTGGGCGACCGCGCCGAGCACGTCCTTGCGCTCGGGATAGTGAACCAGCACCATCTCGTACTGCTCCAAAGCGCCCTCTTCGTCTCCTGCCTGCTCCAAAAGCCGAGAAAGGCGCAGGGCGATTTCGATGCGTGCCTCTTCGGAGCTCACCTCGGCCAGTCGACGAAGAAATCCGATCGCATCGTCGGAACGATCGTTGCGCTCAGCGTCGTCAGCAAGCACCGACAAAGCCTCTTCATCTTCAAGATCGTCGAGCACCAGGAGCAGCGCGTCGCGCATTCCATCATCATCGCTCAGATGATCCCGTTGCAAGAAGGCAGCACGCTTGCGCAGCTCAGCTCTTTCTTCTGCTCCGCTTTCCACCTCAGCGCGACGTAATAGCAAAGAGACGAGCTCGCCGTGGCGTTCCTCCCCCTCGTAAATCTTCTGGAGCTGACCTGCGACCTTGAAGTTGCGCGGATCAAATTCAAGCGCCTCTCTCAAGGCATCCAGCACGCCTTCGCTGTCGCCCAAACGGTTGAGGTACGCCGCTCGCACCGCGCACAAGTGGGAGCGCTCTTTGTCGTCGTCCAAGAGAGCCGTGCGCTCAGCGACGGCATGAGCTGCCTCGGCCCAGGCTTCGCCGACTGTAAAGCAGCGCTCGGCCTCGCCCCAGAGTTCAGGATCGTTGCTTCCAGAAGCCGCCTCAGCGAAAGCCCCGCCG
Source organism: Polyangiaceae bacterium (assembly GCA_050300635.1). Lineage (GTDB taxonomy): Bacteria > Myxococcota_A > Polyangia > Polyangiales > Polyangiaceae > NIC37A-2. The sequence continues at coordinate 44,781 of JBNKYC010000077.1, read as the reverse complement.
GCATCCGTCATGCGTCCCGCTTCTTCGAGCAGGGTCGCGAGACGTTTGTTGTAGGCTGCTCGCACATCAGCATCGAGCAGTTGCGACAAGAGGGCAATCAAAAGGGCAATAGCCGAATCGCCCTGCCCCACGTCGACGTAGAGATCGACCGCGGAAAAGGTACGCTCCATCTCGTCCGGTTCGATGCGTGACGCGCGATTGAGGGCCTCGGCAGCAGCCAGACGGTCCTTGCGCCGGGTCAAGTGGATGTCGGCGACACGCAGCTCACGCTCGACCTGAACCCGCGGATCCCCTTCAACCTGGGCGCGACGCGCGATGAGCTCGGCAAGCTCGTCCCACTTGCTCGCTGCGGCCAGAACGACTTCGAGCTGATCGGCCGCTTCTTCGTCACTGGGGTCCAGGAGCACAAGTTGGCGCCGAGCAAAGATGGCTCCCTCGACATCCCCCAGGGCTCCCTCGCAGATGTTTGCCAACTCGCTCAGCCAGGGACGGCGTAGCACAGGATCGACATCAGCCTCCTGAACAGCACTCATGAGAAGATCGCGCAGCGCTTGCTCGTCCTTGCTTCGGTATTGTCCCGCAACAATCTCAACCGCCTCTTCGTTGGCGGGCGCGTGCAGCACCACCTTCTTGAAGTACTCGACCGCTTCAACCTGTTTGCCTTGGGCTTGAAGTGAGCGCCCGATCAATCCAAAGGCGGCGGCTTGATCGGCCGCCGGAGCGTCTTCGCTTGGTGTCAGGGCGGTCACCAACTCATCGCCGCCCCCTGCACTCAACGCCGCAGCAACCACCTCGCGGGCCGTTGACGCAACCGCCCCCCCGGGGCTAGCCACGAGATACTTGGCCACTAGGGGTGCCGTCTCGATCGATTTGCCAATTTGCTCGGCATAATGCATCGCAAGTTGCGCGGCGCGATCACTCTTCGGGTTCAGCTCCAAAGCGCAGACCGAATAGGAGTGACCATACTCACCGTCGTAGGTTTCGGCGAGGTGAACGAAAAGCGCCTCTGCCTCGTCGACTTCTTCTTGGGCCACCTCAACCCCGGCCTGAACCTCTTCCAAGATGACAGAGCCGAGCTGTTGTTTCAGTCCTGGGTCATCTGCGGGATCAACCGAACGCGCGCCCCGCAGAGCTTCCTTCAGCCCCTTCTTGTCCCCCAGTTCGCGATACACGTTCGCCGCATCCGCATAGAGCACCACTTGGCGCGCCGGGTCTTGGGTAAGCAGATCGATTTCCGCTTTGAAGTAGGGGAGAGCTTCTTTAAGTCGCCCCGCGCCCTTGAGCAACTCGCGCGCCTGGTAGATGGAAAACGCGTCCTCGGGATTATATTCAGCGGCTTTTTGGTAGGAAGATATCGCCTTTTCAGGCTGATTGAGTTCCTCTGTAAACAGTCGCGCGATCTCGCCGTAGATGCCAGCCAAGCCCGCTCTATTCTGGGGCTGGTCATCAATCGACTTCTCCAAGCTCTTCGCCCGACGCTGATGTAAAGTAATGATCCCCTTGGTGTTCTGCTTCTCAAGATAGAGATTCACCAACCGTTCGGTAGCCCCTGCATGCAAAGGATCCTTTTCCACCGCTTTGGTCAATGCGCGCTCCGCGCGGTGAGCATCGTTCAAGCTCGTCGTCCAGACCGTCGCCGCTTCGCAGTACCAATGGGCACCGGTAGCCGGGTCCTGACTGGCAGCTCCGGTCTTTTCGAGGAAGACGGCATAGCCGCGCGGGTCTGTTTGACCATGAGCATAGGCCGCGTTCAGAGCTTCGGTATCATTGGCGTTGGCGGCGAGTCGTTGGGCGAGTGCTTCAAGCTGACGTGGGTCCATCGGGGTGCCAAGGGTACCACTTACAGGCACACTGTAGCAACGGAGTTGGAGTCTCAGCAGAAAATGTCTAATATCCGCCACCGCCTGGGGGATGGGCCTGCTGGGCGCACATTCGACTACATCGGTTCTTATGAGTGACTCGTCAGAAATCACACTCCGCCAGCGCATCGAAGAGCTGCGAGCTGGGGGCAAACCACTCGACGTCGCACACGCTGTGGGCATCGTCGTCCCTCTCGCCGCCGAGCTCGCCGATCAACATCGGCAGGGCTACAGCTTCTTCCTCTATCCATCGGCTCTCTTCGAAGGACAAGACGGGCAGTATCATGCCAGTGCCCAGTCAGCCCAACCGCCCGCCGATCCAAAAGATGTCGCCTGCCTGCCCCCCGAAAGCCAAGGCACTCAGCCCGGTGGCGCACGCGCGTCAGTCTATGGAGTAGCTGCTATTCTCTACGAGTTGATCACGCTCCAACCGGTCGGCCAAGGCATGAGGCGCCCCAGCGAGCTCAACCCCGGAGTCGGTGCTGGTCTCGAGGCTATTTTGACCAAAGCTCTCGTCGCCGACCCCGAGCATCGCCCCGACGATTTGAACGCCTTGGCTCAGGCCTTTTATCAAGTCAACAACACGCACAGTGTTCAACCGCCGCCGGGGGACGTTTCGCATTTGGACCACGACGAAGGCTTCGACGTCGATGTCTCCATGTCGCTTCTACCGCCTCCCCCCAAGCCGGGCAGCGCGCCCCAAGTGATTCAGGGCATGGATGCACCCCTACCTCCTGGCATGGGCCTCACAGGAGGCGGTCAGCAAGCAGCTCCGCGCAACGAACGGGAGGCCATGATGATCACCAAAGCTCGCCTCGAAGCGGATCCTCGTCCGCGTTATGTAGTCGTTCGCGGGGGCATGGATCACGGTCCCTTCGCGGCCGTCGAGCTTCTGCAGCAAATCGCCAGCGACAGTTTCGAAGAAGGCGATTTGATACGGGACACCGTGGAGAACACGGAACGTCCTATCAACGATTCTCCCGATTTCGCTCCTTTTGCGCGCCACGCACGCATGGGACGTCATGAGAAAGCCGAAAAGGTCGCCCTGGCCCATGCTGTTCAATCCGAATCTCGGAGCACGATGGGCAAGACGCTCATCGGTCTCAGCGCGATCTTCGTGGTTCTTGCCGGCGTGGGCGCTTGGTATCTGCAAAGCCGAGGCGCCAAGAGCGATGAAATCAAGGTGGTTGAGGAAGTCGCCGCGAATGTAGAATCCGATCAAGGGCTCAAGGTGAAAAAGAAGAAGGGCGGTGGCGGCAGCCGCGTCAGCGGCACCGTGGGCGGCTATCCCCAGCTTTCGGGAGGTATGAGCTGCCAGGCAGCGATCAATGCCTACAGCAACTATGAAATCTCGATGGGCAAGAAGCAAAAAGCCGACCTCACCCGTGGCCAACTCGGCGCCGTCCTCAACACCGGGAGCTACCTCAATGCCTGTGGGGTTCCCTCAAGCATGTCGGTCAATATCTGCGCAGCCATTCAAAATGGCCGCGCCGTGGGCGTCACCGTAACAACCAAACCCAAAAACGGGTCGATGGCTGGCTGTATTTCGCGCAAGATCAGAGGACTGAAATTTCCCTCCAACCCGAAGCTCGACGTCACTCGGACAAGCTTCGCGGCTCAATAAGTTGTTGTTCTAACCGAGCATCCACGCCTGAAGCATGGGACCAGCTGGTCAACTCGCCAGCTGGTAGCCAACCCCGCGCAACAGCGATAGCCTTACGCGGGATGAGGGCTCAGTGATCGAGGTCGAGCGGGCATACAAGTCCTTTGACCAGCCTGTGCTGCGCGGCTGCTCACTTCAAGTCGGGCTCAGCGAAATCGTAGGCTTAATCGGTCCTCCGGCCTCGGGCAAAAGCGTTCTCTTACGTGCAATCGCTGGTCTGGAAGATCTAGACGCGGGAAGCATCCTGCTCGGCGGTCAAGAGTTAGTCGACGCGGCTCCCGAAACCCTCCGAGAAGCACGAGGAAAGATCGGGATGCTCTTTCAGAATGTCGCGCTTTTCGACTTCATGACCGTCTTCGAAAACGTGGCTTTCCCGCTGCGACGCCTGTCGCGACTACGGGAAGACGACATCAAACAACGGGTCCAAGCCGAACTCGACGGGGTGGGCCTGAGTGGTTTCGGCCCACGTATGCCCGCTGGTCTCTCAGGGGGACAAAAACGACGGGTGGGTCTGGCCCGAGCAGCTGTCACCAGACCCCGCGTACTGCTCTACGATGAGCCAGCCGCGGGTCTCGATCCCGTTTCCACCAGTCGGGCCTTCGCTTTGCTCAAGGAGCAGCGCCGCCGTTTGGGGGCTTCGATTTTGGTGGTCTCAAGCGACATCGATCGCTTGCTACCGATTGTCGATGAGGTGGCGATGCTGCACCGGGGACGAGTGCTTTTCCAGGGAGCTCCCGCGGCGATTGCCTCCTGCGGCCAGCCAATCGTTTCTCAATTTGTCGAAGGGAGGGTCGATGGCCCTCTCTAAGTTCAAGGGATCCATCGGGGGCTTGCTCGCCAACATCGGAGGACAAGGAGTCGTCTTGATCCAAGCCTTTGGGGCGCTCCTTCGAGGGCAGATGGATGGCCCCGAGTTTTCTAAGAGTCTGGTGCGACTCGGGGTTCACTCGATCCCCGTGATCTTTTTTACCGCCCTCTTCGTCGGAGGGATCATGGTGATCCAGTCGGCCCCTCTTCTGCAAAGATTCGGGGCGGAAAGCCTGCTCGGTTGGGGCGCCGGCTTTGGTATTCTCCGGGAAATTGGGCCTATTCTCACCGGACTCATGATTTCGGGTCGGGTCGGCTCTAACAACACCGCCGAGCTCGGGACCCTGACGGTGACGGATCAGGTCGACGGTTTGCGCGCTCTGGCCATCGATCCGGTTGGCTATCTGCTTGCTCCGCGGGTGCTCTCGATTGTGATCACCACAGCGGTCGGCACCGTGCTCTCCATGGCCGTTGCCCTTTTTGGAGCAGCAGTCTGTGGGCTGGTCCTCTTGGGCGTGCATCCCCTACTCTTCTGGAACAGCCTGACGGGAGGACTGCTTGGCTTGGGCGACGTACTGCACGGCGTCATTAAAGCCTTCGTCTTCGGAATGGCCATCGCCGCCTCGAGCACCTCTTTCGGAATGCGAGCACAAGGCGGTCCCCCCGGAGTCGGCCGCGCCGTCAACGCCAGCGTCGTCTCGACAGCAGTTCTGATCTTCATTCTCGACGCGCTGGTTTCTTTCGCTTCCAAGGGGGCACAGTGAGTCGCGACCCGCTCCCTCCGCCCCCTCCTGAGCAGAGCCCGGCCAATTTCGGGCCCAAGAGCGGTGGCCCAACTTCCCCACAGAGCGCGCCGCCATCGCATCGACTCCGTTTGTCTCGAGCCAGCCTTGCTCCAGCACCCTCCTCTCTCCGTCCCAGCCTCACACCGCAAGTACCCGGCATGGACGTCGAGAGCAGTCCTCTCACCAACACCTCCTTCGAAACAGCTCAAGGCACGATCAGGGCCTTAGGTCGTATCGAACTTCCTGAACTTCTGCGGCAGATCAATGAAATCGGCCTCAAGTCTCTTACCTTCGTCAGCATCACTCTCGGCTTCGTGGGCGCGATTTTGGTCTACCAGGCTGGGCTCCAAGCTCTGCGCATCGTGCCAGACACGAGCAACGTCGGAGCTTCTTATTTGGAGCTGCTCGTAAGAGATCTGGCAGCGTCGGTCACCGGGCTCATGCTCTCCACCCGGGTCGGGGCTGGCATCGCGGCCGAAATCGGATCGATGAAAGTGACGGATCAACTCGATGCTCTGCGTCTCTGCAGGACCGACCCTATGGATTACCTGGTGGCGCCCAAAGTCGTCGCCTCCTTCTTGATGACTCCACTTCTCACTCTCTTCGGCGGAGTGGTCGCTTCATTCACCGGCGCAGTGACCGGGTATTTAGCCTTCGGAATCAATCCGTCCATTTTCCTGGATCCTCGTTACGTCGATGCCGGAGATCTCATCACAGGAGTCTTGAAGGCTTTCGCCTTTGGTATCTCGATCCCCGTGGTGGCTGGACACGCTGGACTCAATACGAAGGGCGGCTCGGAAGGGGTCGGCGACGCCACGACCCGAGCCGTGGTGGGCGCGAGTCTCACCGTCATCATTCTGGGGTTCTTGATTGGAGTCATCGGACAGGTGCTCTTCGGATAAATCGACCATGCTTGAGTTCGTTGACATCAAAAAGAGCTTCGGTCCCAAAGTCATTTTGGATGGCGTGACCTTGAACGCACACCCCGGAGAAATTCTTTTCATCATTGGGACTTCTGGAGTGGGAAAAAGCGTACTCATCAAGCACGTCGTCGGCTTGCTCCAGCCGGACTCGGGTAGCATTCGCCTCGATGGCCAAGAAATCACCAGACTGAATGAAAGCGCGTATTTTCCAATCCGAAAGAAGTGTGCGCTCGTCTTCCAGCACGCAACACTTTTCGACTCGATGAGCTGCGCGGAAAACGTGGCCCTGCCCCTGCGCAAACACCCGGATCCTGAATCGGGTCGGGTCCTGACCCCAGAGCTCGCCGTCCGACAAGCGCACGATCTGCTCGACCGAGTCGATATGGGAGATTTTGCAGATAAGTACCCAAGCGAATTGGGGGACGGTTTACGCAAGCGAGTGGCGGTTGCCCGCGCCCTTGCCCTCAAACCCGAGTACATTCTCTTTGACGAACCGACCACGAGCCTAGATCCCATCAGCGCCCGCCGCATCGACGCGCTGATTTCGACGCTTTCCGAGAAGGAAAACGTCACCTGTATTGTGGTTTCCCACGATTTGCGGAGCATATTCTCCATCGCCCATCGCGTAGCCATGCTGTACCAAGGAAAGGTGAAAGCTTTGGGGACCCCCGAAGAGATCAAAAATAGTACGGATCCCATCGTGGCTCAGTTCGTCCAAGGTCTACCCGATGGCCCCATGGAGACGACATGAGTCAGCGCAGTATGGAGATGAAGGTGGGCGGACTGATCGTCGCCACCTTGGTCCTGTTGGTCGGGTTCATCGTGTTGCTCGGGGGACTGAGTTTGCAACCGACCTTTCGCATCTATGTGGAGTTCGAAGACCCAGGGGGCCTGCAATCCGGTGCGCCGATTCGCATCAGCGGAGTGCGCGTGGGCCGAGTGACGGCCATCGAGTTTCGAGGCGGTGAAACCAACGCCCAAGGCAAGCCAGTCGCGCCCATTCGCGTGGTCGCCGATGTCGAAGCCATCCACAAGAAGGCGATTCATGAAGATGCGAGCTTTTTCGTCACAGCTCAAGGGGTACTCGGCGAAATGCATTTGGCCATCGAGCCCGGCAGCCACGAAAAACCGCTGCTGAAAGACGGAACCACGGTGACGGGCGTTTCACCGCCACGCCTCGATAAACTCATCTCCGAAAGTTACGAGCTTCTGCATCGGGGTTATAAAGGGGTCGTCGATAACGAAAAGAAAATCGGCGAAACCTTCGACGGCTTGCACAAGACCCTCAGCGGGACGGGGCAAATGTTCGACAAACATGAGGCGGACATCGCTCGACTGATCGAAAAGCTCGATCGCATAGCAAGCGAGAGTGAGGAAACTCTCAAGGCTGCTCGCGAACAATACGTCGAAGGCGCCCGTATCAACCGCATTTTGGCTCGTCTGGATCACACCACGCGCGTCCTGGACGAAAACCTAGAACCTATCCTCAAGGACACTCGGCTTCTGCTGGAGGACGGGCGCAAGGTGAGCGCCTTTGTTTCCGACGACCAGCAGCTGCAAACCATCAAAGATATCGCAGCCGATTCGAAGGCGACGCTTGCGACGGCCAAAGTGGCCGCCCAAGACATGGGTGAGATGGTAGCCCACATCAAGGCTGGCAGGGGCACGGCTGGAGCGCTGCTCATGGACGAGGCGTTATTCGATGATCTGCAAGAACTCATGCGCGATCTCAAACACAATCCATGGAAGATCATGTGGAAAGAATGAGATGTCACCACGAAAATGCTGCAAATTCAGCTTGCCCGCCGCCCCATCCTGACCGAGACTTTTGAGCCAGTGTTGTCCATAGCGTGACAAGACTGGGGCTCTACCCCCTTTCCCATCTGCTCACCTTGCATTTTTCCAGATCGAAATTCCGTACTCTGCGTCCAATTGAGGTACAGTGGTGCTTGACGGTCTTCTACCGTCACTGATATTTGCCTGACCCCATCAGTTTTGCTGATCGATCTGGGTTTCCCTCCGAATTTTCTCAGAGCCAGCCCTCCAAGCCAGCCTTTCACCAAGAATCCAGCATGTCAGATAAAGACGAAAGTTCAGTTCTCTTCTCACTCAACGAGTTGATGAACCTCGAAGAGGACCGCATCGCGGACGAAGAAGCCAAGCGCGCTGCCCAGGAAGCCGCCGAGAAGCAACGCATCGAGCAAGAAGCGCTGCAGAAGCGCGAAGAGGAAGAGCGAAGGCTGCGTGAAGCAGAAGAGGCCCGTCGCGCCGAGGAGTTGCGCAAGCGCGAGGAAGAGGCTCGTATCGAAGCGGCCCGCCAGGCTGAGCTCGAGAAGGCCAAGGCCGAAACCGAACACAAGGCTCGCTTGGAACAATTGGCTCAGGCGCAAGAGCATGAGCAGAAGATGGCCGCTCTCAACCAAGACCAGAGCAAAAAGAAGCTGAAGATGATGGTCGGTGCCGCAGTAGCCGTGCTCGTACTCGGCTCGGTCGGAGGCTTCATGGCGTATAAGAGCAGCCAGGAAGCCGCCGAAAAGGAAAAGATGGCCCTGCAGCAGCAGCTTGCTGCAGCCCAGGACGAAGCCAACCGCAACGTGGCGTCGCTCCAGGCAAAACTCGCCGACGCCGAGACAATGAGCGAAGCGCAAAAGCGCGCGCTTGAGGAAGAGCTGCGCAAAGCAAAGCAGGAGCAAGCGGACGCAGCAGAAGCCGCAAAGAAGGGCGGCGCCCCGGTGCGACGCCCCAGTGGTGGTGGTTCCAAGAAGCCCCGCCCCGCTGCTGCACCCAAGCCCAGCTGCCCTCCCGGCGACCCCATGTGCGGTGGTCTCTAAGATCATCCACTCGTCAACGAACGAAAAGGCTCGCTTCGGCGGGCCTTTTTTCGTGGTGGCAGCTGCTCCGCCTCGCAGATTGGACTATGTCCTCTCCCCATGACAGATGCCGATGCGCGATCCAAGCTCGCCTTTGCCCTCGATTACCCCGATCTCGACACCGCCACTGCGGGGGCGCGCCTGGTCGCCTCCGAAGTCGGTGTCCTGAAGGTTGGTCTTGAGCTCTTCGTCAAGGAGGGACCGCAGGCAGTCCGGATGGCCCGAGCCACGGGGTGTCGGGTGTTTTTGGATCTGAAGCTCCACGATATCCAAAAGACAGTGGAGCGTAGCGTCGCCACGGCAAGTTCATTAGGGGCCCACTTTCTCACGATCCACACCAGTGGCGGGCCCGGCATGATGGAGGCGGCAGCAGAGCGAGCGCGAAGAGAAAACCCGGACTTATGTATCTTAGGGGTCACCGTGTTGACGTCCCTCGGCGACGACGATCTCAAAGCAACCGGCGTTTCGTCGACTGCCTCAGACCAAGTCTTGCGCCTCGCTCGCCTTGCCAAAGAGTGCGGCCTGGGAGGTCTAGTTTGCTCCACCCTCGAGGTTGAAGCGGTGAGGGCGGCGGTAGGACCCGAGATGGTCCTTGTCACCCCGGGCGTCCGTCCCAGGGGAAGCGATGCAGGGGATCAAAAACGCGTGGGCACTCCGGAAGAAGCCATACGTCGAGGTTCGAGTCTCTTAGTCGTGGGGCGTCCCATCCGGGATGCTTCCGATCCCGTCGCAGCAGCAAGAACAATCGTCTCCGAAATCGAATCGACCGTTTCATGAAAGACTCACATAAGCGAGGAACTCGCCCTCACGGGCCCCACCGCTCAACTCCGGTTCGACGCAAAGAGCACCTGCCTGCCGCGGACCTTCCCCCCATCTCGCAGCGACTCGTGCTCGGACAGCAGTGCGTCCGAGAGGCGATTCGAGTCTGGGGCAAGGAGGTACGTTGCGTCTATGCGGAACGGGACCCGGGCCCACGGGTCCAAGCTTTATGTAAGTTTGCCCATGACCATGAGGTCCCTGTGGAGACCGTAGCGCGGGCGAGTCTGGAGCGTTTGGCCGGAGGCAGCGTTCACCAAGGCGTGGCCGCCGATGCGCCTCAACTCAAGCTCACTTCTTTTCAGGACTTGCTCTCACACCCCCGGTTGTTGGCGGTCGCTCTCGACGGAGTCGTCGACCCTCAAAACTTTGGAGCCGTGATCCGCAGTGCCGTCGGCATCGCCGGCGCACCCATCATCTGGGCCGAGTCTTCCTCGGCTCCCCTCACCCCTGCCACATTTCGAGCCAGTGCCGGTGCCATCGAACATGCACAACTGTGCCGCGTCCCCTCCCTTCATGGCGCACTTGCGGAGGCCGCTTCCCTTGGCACAACCATCCTGGGCCTGGCTCCCGAAGCGGAAGCACGACTCGACCAATCTTTGCCCCCCGGACCTCTGATCCTCGTCATCGGTAGCGAACAGAAGGGCATGTCCCGAGCGGTTCGCAAGTGCTGCACTCACCTAGTCCGCCTCACCCAGTCGGGGTTGGTTCAATCCCTCAATGCCTCGGTCGCGGCCGGCATCGCGCTACATCACGTGAGCCTGAACCAGGACGAAGGCGAGGCAGGTTGATTCTATTGAGTAGAAGGGTCAACCGCCTCAACCCAGACAAATGATACCAAAATTTCTCTTTTCAATACAACAGCTTAGAAAGATAAGCTGAGACCGGTTCTAGGGCGACACTTATCTCTAAGAAAGCACATGAGCTTCTGTCACTCGGGCCGTTTTAGGCCAAAAACGGCCTTTGCTCCAGAAGACCGAAACCTTCCAGAGCCGTAACGAGACTTCGCAAATCATCCAGCCGAGTCTCTTCGCCCAGGCTGATACGCACCGCGCCTTCGGCGGCATCTCGACCCAACATCGCGGTGATGACAGGCGAAGGCTCGGCTGTTCCGGCGCTGCACGCACTGCCACTCGAAATACAAATGCCAGCGAGGTCGAGCGCCGCGACCAGTTCGTCCCCTTGCCACCCCTCGAAACGCAGGTTGAGGACATGACCCAAATGCGGCACATCTGAGCCATGAAAGTGGAGACCAACGCGGGCACACTGACTCAAGTGTTCGCTGAGCTTCTGTGCCAGCTGACTCACCTCCTGGTAGTGGGCCTCCGACTCGTCCAGACGCTCGAGCGCGGCATCCAGCCCCGCCAAGCCAACGGCATCCACCGTCCCGGGACGGAGCCCTCGTTCTTGGGCGCCTCCGCGACTGAACGGGAGCGGCGTCCAGCCACACTCGAAGACGAGGGCACCTATCCCCTTAGGACCTCTGAACTTATGGGCCGCGATCGCGAGACTATCGGCGTGCAGAAGGAACTCTGGATCGGCGCGCCCCATCCACTGGACGGCATCGACGTGCAGTCGAGCCCCGTAACGCTGGGTCAGCTGATGCACTTCGGCAAGTGGTTGAATCACCCCCGTTTCATGATTCGCCGCCATCACCGCCACGACTGGGGTATTTCGATTATTGAAGCCACCGCCACTGCGATCAACGAGAGCCTCCTCCAGAGGTGGGCCAACTGCGTCGCGCAACGCCGCCTCGATCGCGGGAACAAGCACGCGTCCCCCCTCATCCACGTCGACGTAGATCACATGGCAACCGTGCTCGCTCATCCACTCGCTCTGGGCGACGATCGAGGGGTGCTCAAGCCGCGAAGTGACCAGCGTACGAGCTCCAGACAAAGCCAGATGGTTGGCCTCGCTTCCCCCGCCTGTGAAAATCACGTCCCGGGGACTGCGACTCAAGGTCTGAGCGAGTCGTTCGCGAGCGTTTTCTTGAATTTTTCGGGCAGCACGCCCAGCTGAGTGGATGCTCGAAGGGTTGGCCCAGGCGATGGATTCGGCAGCATCCATCGCGGCACGCACGCTCGGATGGCGTGAACTGGTTGCGTTCCAGTCAAGATAGACACTCATCGTTTTTAGCGGGAAGTGGGGTCGCGGCGCGATTTGAGGGTCAGAACGAAACAAGCGCCCTCATAGACGACGCCCTCGATCTCGATCGGCTCGCGGTGGAGTACTAGGTCACCTTCGTGTCCCCGGGCCACGCCTCGGGCCACGGCCAAACCAACTCCCGTTCCGCCCTGGGAGCGGGTCGGCGATCCGTCCGCTTGGTAGAAGGGATCAAAAATCCGCCCCTTGGCAAAATCGGGCACGCCGTCCCCTTGGTCCGCAATGGTGACTTCGTAACCGTCACCCAGTCCACGTACTCGGAGAGCAATCTGCGTTCCATTTGGACAGAACTTGCTCGCATTGTCGAGGAGCTGTTCGACCGCTCGACTGACTCGGCCCCGATCCCCGTTGATCTCCATGCCCTGCGTCTGCGCCATCGAGACCACCAGGGATTGCCCCAACTTCTTGCGTTCCGCCTCCCCCGACTCAATGGCTGTTTGAACACAATCGCCCAGATCAAAGGGAAGGTTTGCAAAACGCAACCGCCCTGTCTCGATACCGGTCACGTCCAAAAGGTTGTCGATGAGCAGCCGCAAGCGATCAACACATGAGCCGAGCGAGTTGAGCGCCTTGGCCTGGGGCGGAGTCAGAGGTCCGAGCTCCTGGTCCAGAAGGAGCTTGGTGTAGCCCACGATCGGGGTCATGGGAGTGGAGAGCTCGTGTGAAATATTGCGGTAAAATTCTTTTCTCGCTTCATCGAGTTCGACCAAACGGGCATTGGCCGAGCTCAGCTCAGCCACTTTTTGCTCAAGATGGCCAACGATGCGCTGAGACTGGGCGCGTAAATGCTCACCCGAGGTCTCCACGCTGACCCCCTCACGCTCACCTTTGAGATAACCACGCAAGGTCGCCACAAAGGTGCGAGCGTCAATGGGCTTCTGCAAAAAACCATCGCAACCAACCGAAAGACTAGTGTTTCTGCTTCCTTCCGCGGTGATGGCGATGATGGGGACATCCTTCAACCCCTCCTCGCTCCTCAGGCGTAGAGTCACCTCGTAGCCGTCCAGCCCAGGAATCGCGATGTCGACCAGAATCAGGTCGAATCCGCCGACCGTCGCCTTCCGAACACCGTCGAGCCCGTCCACAGCGTCAACGACCTCAAAACCGGCGGGAGTCAACAACTTGCGGACCAAAAGTCGGTTGGCCGGATCGTCTTCAATGTGCAGCACACGGGGCATCGGTAGGCTCTGTTCCTTTATTGACTCGCGAGGGGTGCAAAGCAAGTATCACGCCCCCAGGGGGTTCGTCCCCTGGAAAAGCGACATCCTTCATACTGTCTCTGTTTCTCTCATGAGCTCAGTCACCCCCCCCTCCAGCCGTCCCCCCAAAAAACGCGTCCTCGTGGCCGACGACGATCCCTCCATTGGCCGGCTGCTCGAGCGCATATTGTCGCAGGAGTATGATGTGGTCACGGCGAGTGACGGACCGACAGCGTTGCGCTTCGCGGAGCAAACTCGCCCCAATCTCATGATTTTGGATGTCATGATGCCTGGCCTAGACGGTTTTGAGCTCGCGAGCCGTATTCGCGCCGTGTCGAGCCTTCGATCCGTTCCTATCATCTTTCTCACAGCTCGCGACGGGCCGTTGGACACCATCAAAGGAATCCAAGCGGGCGCGCGCCACTATGTGACCAAGCCTTTTAAGATTGATGATCTCATGACCAAGGTGAAGAAAATTCTTCCCTGAGGTGTTTCCCTTCCCATGTCTTCTCTTGAGCAGCCGCCTCGTCCACTCTTTGGACGGGGCACGAGTCTCGGTCTCGCTACACTGACCGGTTTCCTTTTTTACGCCTCCTTCCCCGGCCTTGATATTTGGCCCCTCGCCTTCGTTGCCTGGATCCCATGGATGCTTGCCTTACGCGGTGCATCCCCCCGCCGCGCCGTCGTCCAGGGCTTTTGTGCTGGTATGGTCATCGGCGTCTGCGGATTCTACTGGCTGATGAACATGCTCGAGACCTTCAGCGGGTTTCCGGCGTGGATATGCGCTGGTCTCATGTTGATCGTCGTGGGCTATCAGGCGGGGCGCTACGCGCTGCTCGGCTGGCTCTATGCTCGAGCGGAAGCACGCGGTTGGCCTCCAGGGTTCATATTTACCGCAGCCTTTGCTGCGAGCGAGCTCGTCTATCCCCTACTGTTTCCCTTCTATTTTGGCACCAGCGTTCACGAGGTCTACCCCATCGTCCAGGTCGCGGAACTCGGCGGCCCGATCTTAGTCGCTCTTGTAGTGATCGCGCCGAGCTGGGCGCTCAGTATCGTCATCGCCCGAGCGATCGAGCTCCGGCGTCAAAACGAAAAGGTCGGATTTTCCCGTCCATTCGTCGAAATGGGTTGGAAGCGCTGGGGTTTCGGCTTTGCCGTGCCGCTCGTCGCCTTGATCTTTGGCATGGCTCGTATCGTCCACTTCGACGAGCTGGTCCACGACGCCGAAAAGCTTCGGGTCGGAATTGTACAGGCGAACATGAGCTTGCAGGGCAAGCGTGAAAACCTAAAAGAAGGCCGTGATCGCCATATCTCGCTCACCAAGCTGCTCATTCGTAAAGAGAAGATCGATTTAGCGGTGTGGCCAGAAACCTCCATCGCAGGGACCGTGGGCGAAGACGAAGCCGACCATTATTACCGTAAGCACATCACGAAGAAGCTAGGTATCCCGACGATCTTGGGGGCAATCTTGGTCCGCAACGTGGAGGACGAGCGCAAGTACATCATGTTCAACAGCGCCCTCATGTCCAACAAGAAGGGCAAGATCGTCGGCCGCTACGACAAGCAGTACCTGGTGCCCTTCAGCGAGTACATCCCCTTTGGCGACGACTACCCCATCCTCTACGGCTGGTCGCCGAATTCCAGTCGGTTCTCACCAGGGACCTCTTACGAGCCTCTTTCTTTCGGGGATCACGTGATTTCCACCTTCATCTGCTACGAGGACATCATCCCCAGCTTCGTCAATCGCCTCATGCGCAAGGAAAACCCTCGCCTTCTTGTGAATATGACGAATGACGCCTGGTTTGGGGATACGAGCGAGCCTTGGGAACACATGGCGCTGGCGAAAATGCGCGCCATTGAACAGCGCCGCTTCCTCGTCCGTTCCACCAACAGTGGCATCAGCGGATTCGTCGACCCCGTCGGAAGGCTGGTCGCTCGGACTGAAACCTTCAAGAAGCAGGCGATCGCCTGGGAGGTCGCGCTTCTCGACGAGAAGACGGTCTACCGAGGGATCGGAGACACTCCCTTCTGGATCCTGAGTCTAGCCGTGTTTGGGATGAGCTTCTTCGCCCACCCGCACCGGAAGCGGACAACTGTCTGAACGAATGACAGAAATGTCCTACTCAGAATGAGACCGTCTCAGCCCAGCCGCGTCGTGCACGTCGAATGCGTCTCACATCCAGCGGGGCCCCACCACAGTCACCGCAGGGAGCGAGGCAAACGTCGGCGGAACCTTTTCTCGTGGTTTGTTCGGGTACGTGTGCCTTGATGCGCGCATCCCCCCCCTCCGAGACAGGAGACCCGCTCTAGGCGGGAATAGTCAACGCCGCCCAAACGTAGGAAGCAGGTACCAGACGCCACAACTCGGCACGGTTCGTGCAGAGTTGTGGGTTGCTGGCTTCCTGTCTCCCATGAACTCCCGACTTTCTTTTGCTGCTTATCTGTTTTCTTTTTCTGCCCTCGCCCTGCTCGTGGGTTGCACACTCGAAGGTCCCTCGGCCGAAACCCACGCGCGACCTGACGCAAAGCTGAGCTCCCAAGAAGCCGCCCAGGAAGGGGCCGCTTCTTTGAGCGAAGCAACGCCAAGCTCCCTAGGCGTCGGAGGGCACGTCGAGGGCTTCGACCTCGACTGTCACCTCGAAGAGCAGCCCAGCGGTGGGACCTGTGAACCCCAAGATGAGAGCAGCGCCTGCCAGGCCTGTGTCGCTTCCGAGTGTTGCGCCGAACAAGCCGCATGCAATTCACTTGCCCCTATGAACGCCTGCGCCTTCGGTTCGACACTATTCGGTGGACGTTCTATCGAAGGGGGCGAGATCGCCTGTCTTATGGAGTGTCTCACCGAGCGATCGTCTCGGGAAGTATTGGCCGGCGACCCCTCGGATATCGAAGCCTGCTCAACAGTTTGCGCTGCAAGCGAATGTGGGAGCGAACAGGCTTCGAGTGTGAGCGAAGAGTTAGCCACTTGCATCCTCGGAGATGCTCGAATCGGAAACCCCGGCTGCAGCGCAGAATGCGGTCTTTTGCTCTAGTCGCTTATCCAAGTCGCACACCTCAAATGCATCAGCCCGGACGGGCCTGGATTTTAGGCTAAGCAAAATTAAGAGAATCGTTGGGAAATCGGCTCAATCAACTGGGATAGACCGAGTCCTATGCTACACTCGGCGCCGCAATGTTGACCGTCGGTTGTGCCGGCTTCGCTGTTCCGGCGACTCGGTACTTTAAAGAATATCTCTTCGTCGAAATTCAAGAAACGAACCTCGCGGTCCCTGGCCCCGGTACGATTCGTCGTTGGGGGCGTGAGGCTCCAGATGGATTTGAGTTCGCTCTTCTTGGACCTCGAGAGATCATCCAAGAAAACTTCAAGCCCGGAAAGGTAATTGATGCGGCTTTGGAGGCACTCGCGGGTGTCCGAGACTCGCTCAACGCCACCACGGCAGTGTTCGTCGCCCCCGCTGAGTTCGCCTCTAATAAGGCCAATAAAGCCAATTTGAAGGCCTTCCTCAAGCTCGTCCGTCCGCAGTACCAACGAGTGGTCTTCGAAGTGCCGGGCTGGAAGCCCGACGACGCTGACGCGCTCGCCGAAGAAACGGATACCCTCGCCGCGCGCGATCCCCTCCACCAGGGGCTCTCAAAGCGGCCCGAGGCCTACTATCGCCTGCCTGGCCCCGCTGGACGCAAGAGTCGTTACGAGGATCCGGCCATCGAAGAGTTGGCAGAGATTGCCAAAGGCGATCTGGAGCAAAAAGCCCATTTCGTCTTCGCCAACGTCGATATGTTTTCGGACGCCAAGCGATTCCGAAAGTCGATGGACGTATAAACGCCGAAAGACCTCCTCGCTGAGCCGGTAGCCCTCGTTAGGGCGCCGCGCTCGCTGCGCTGCTGTCTTCGTTCGGGGCTGGATCAACTTTCCCCGAAGAGGACGGCCCGTAGCTGCGCTCCGTCAGCCGCGACTTATGGGTCGAATCGACCTGAGGTGGGACCCTGACCGGTTGTTTTGCCCCAAAGACCGTTTTCGCTCCCAGATCGCCTCGCGCCTGTCGCGAAAACACTGTCTATGCCCGCGATGCAGAACGGCGCCTTCAGACGCCGGGGTTTCTCCACAGCTCGTCCACATCCTGCTTCACACAGCCGCTCGCCAGAGAGAGCTCGCTCTAGCGACGCACAAAAACCGCTTGAATTCGAGCGAGAGAGAGCCCACGTCTGTTTGTCGCCTACCAGCTCAGCCTGTGGATTGTTTTACGTTAAACAACAGCTTATCCACACGGGAGCGCTTGTTCACGCGGCTCATGAGTTCAGACACGCATGCACAGCCAGGCGCGCGTTCAGTGGCATCAACGAACTAGTCGCTTTTTACCAGTTTTTCTTTGGCGGCTGAAACACCGCCTAGGCCCCCAACCGAGCGTCCGTTCAGAAACCTGGGGTTGGAGTCCGTCGAGGGGGCGAGGACCTACCTCGCCGTACCCCTACTTGTCCAGCTCTTTTTCGATGCCACTTCGACTTCATCCCGGGTGTCCGATGTCGCCCGCAATGGGCTCGGTCATTGGGCGATGAAGTTGCAGATACGAGCCGGGACATAGATGAACTTCTTCACCTCTTTGCCCTCCAAGAGCTGGGCAATCGTCGCGTCTTTTTGGGCCGCCTCTCGCGCCTCGTCGGCGCTCGCTTCTCGCGGTAACACGACTCGTGCCTTGACCTTGCCGTTGATCTGAATGGGGACGGTCACGACGTTGTCGACGCAGTGGGCTTCATCCCACGTGGGCCAAGCCGCGAGGCTGAGACAGGTGGCAGAGCTGGACTCTCCGGGTAGGCTCCGGCTCAAGCCGAGGCGTTGAAACAACTCCTCGGTCAAATGAGGGGCGAAAGGGCATAGGATGACCAACAAGGCCTCCAGTGCCTCAGCGGCCACCTTCTTTTGGCCGAGCAAATGGTTGGTGTAGATCATCATTGCGCTGATGGCCGTATTCAGGCGCAGGGCTTCGATATCCTGGGTGACCTTCTTCACCGTGCGATGCATCAGCTTGAGGGTTTCGTCGTCCACCTTTTCGGAAGGATCCATGCGAGAAGCCGCTGAATCGACCTTGTCGAGGAAGCGCCGCATGCCCTGCAAGCCGCTCGTCTGCCATGGTTTCACCTGCTCAAGGGGTCCCATGAACATCTCATAAAGCCTGAGGGTGTCTGCCCCAAATTCGGCAACAACATCGTCGGGGTTGATCACATTGCCGCGGGCCTTGCTCATCTTTTCGGCGACCGGCGCGAGGGTCACGCCGTTTTCCGGATGGATCGGTTTACCGTCGCGCATCTCGATTTGAGACTCGACCAGAAACTGAGCCTCGAACGCCTCACCTGTCTTCTTGTCGACGAAACCACCGCGCTCTTTATCCGGCACGATAGCCGCATCGTCCCCCGGACGAGCGCCCGACTTCCCTTCGAAGTAGCGATAAACCATCCCCAGGATCATTCCCTGGTGCACCAGCTTCTGGAAGGGCTCGGCGTGGCGGACGACACCGCAGTCGAAGAGCACTTTGTGCCAAAAACGAGCATAAAGTAGATGCAGAACGGCGTGTTCCGAGCCGCCGACGTAGAGGTCCACCGGCATCCAGTCGTCGTACGCCTTCTGACTAAAGATCTCGTCAGTGTTCTGCGGGTCGAGGTAGCGCAGGTAATACCAACAGCTGCCCGCCCACTGGGGCATGGTATTCGTCTCGCGGGCGTACCACTTGCCGTCCTTCTGAAAGAAACGCCAATCGAGGGCTTTGACCAAAGCACCTGCCGGATCCCCCGGCTTGTAGTCGTCGAGCTGAGGAAGTTTGAGAGGAAGCTGGCTTTCCTCGACCGCAATCGGTGTCGAATAGTCGATCTCGTGCGCATCGCCTTGGCGCGGATCGCCCTCTGTTCTTACAGGGAAGTAGATGGGGATCGGCTCTCCCCAATAACGTTGACGGGAAAACACCCAGTCGCGCAACTTGTAGTTGATCTGACGAGACCCAATCCCGGTAGCCTCCAAATGAGCAATGATCTTGTTCTTGGCTTCAGCCGTCGGCAGGCCATCGATGATTCCCGAGGCGATGGCGACACCTTCTTCGATCCTGGCTTCTTCCAAGGTGGTAGGAGCCACATCGGCTGAGTCGGCCACAACCTGAATGATCTCGATGCCAAACTTTTTTGCGAAGGCGAAGTCGCGTTCGTCGTGGGCGGGTACCGCCATGATCGCACCCGTTCCGTAGGCGCCGAGCACGTAGTCTGCGGTGTAGACGGGGATCGAGCGGCCGCTCAGGGGGTTTTTCGCATAGGCGCCGGTGAAAACACCCGTCTTTTCTTTGTTCGCCGTGCGTTCGAGATCGCTCTTCTTGGCAGCGGCTGCCACGTAGGCGTCGACTTCGGCGCGCTGCTCATCGGTAGTGATGGTGGAAGTAAGTCCATGGTCGGGCGCAATCACCATATAGGTGGCGCCATAGAGAGTGTCGGGGCGCGTAGTAAACACCTCGAGTTCCAGCGGCGCTCCGTCTGAGTCGGAGTGATCGAGCAGAGGAAAGCGCACCAGGGCGCCCTCGCTGCGACCGATCCAATCGCGCTGTTTCTGTTTAGTTTCGGGCCAATCGAGCCCCTCGAGTTCGGCGGCGAGACGGTCGGCGTACTCGGTGATCTTGAGTTGCCACTGCCGAAGTGGACGTCGCTCGACTGGGTGATTGCCACGTTCGGAGCGGCCATCGATCACCTCTTCGTTAGCCAGGACCGTGCCCAGGGCTTCGCACCAGTTGACCGGTATCTCGCTCTGAAAGGCCAAGCCCTTCTTGAAGAGCTGCAGGAAGATCCATTGCGTCCAACGCACGTAGTTCTCGTCAGTGGTATTGACCTCACGGGACCAATCGTAACTGAACCCGAGACTCGACAGCTGTCTCTTGAATACAGAGATATTCTTGGCCGTCGTCGCCGCGGGATGAGTCCCCGTCTGAATCGCATACTGCTCAGCGGGCAAACCGAAGGCGTCCCAGCCCATCGGGTGCAGGACGTCGACCCCACACATCCTCTTGTAACGAGCAATGATATCCGTCGCCGTGTAGCCCTCGGGATGGCCCACATGCAAACCGCTCCCCGAGGGATAGGGAAACATGTCGAGCACGTAGAACTTCTCGCGACCCGATCGACGCTGTGCCGCAAAAACGTCATTGTCCGCCCAAAACTTTTGCCAGCGGGCTTCCATATCTGTGGGTGACTCAGCCATGAGGCGCCCCGCATAGCAGGAAGTTGAGGCTGGGTCAGCAGCCGAAGCTGTCGAGCACTCGAGCGGCTCTGCGCTAGGGGCCCACGGGATCTGCGCAAGCGCACCGGGCGTGAGTCGCGCAGACGAAGCAGTAAGGACTACCTTGCATTCCTAGGGTCGAAAACTCTTCGCGGCAAAGAACGCAGATAGCCACTTCGGCCTGAGTTGACTCCTCCCCCCCGATTTTATGGGCAGCTGAGGTCGCAGCTTCCGCGTTGACAACCGTTTCGTCTTCGGAGGGGGCGCGGGGCGGAGCCATGGGCTTGGCCTAGCATCCGATCCTCAAAGGCACCATGTCGACCTGGGGCCAAGCGCCCCGGCTGGCCCCACTTATGACGCGGGGCAATTCTCCTCAAGCTGGTACCCCTCCCCTCGGGACAAAGGAGCGTCCTCCCCAGTCTGACCGCGCTCTGGCTCGTCGGGTAGTCCGGCCGTAGGAGGCCGCTCCCTTCTCCCGAGGACGAAAAGGCGTCAGTCTTCTGGGATCCAGCCTCCGCCCGCTTCGTCGTCGGCGGCCTGCGCTTTGAGCGCTTGGGCCAATGCCTCACGGATGGACCGAGGGAGTTCTTTACAGCGCAGGGCAATGTTGTCCCACTTCGCCTGACCGACGAATGACCAATCCCAGCTGCCTGCCGGGCGATGAGAAACAGAAAGGGCCGTCCCCTGCATGCCGACGTCAAGGCGGTAGTCCACCTCTTCGACCTGAACCTCCAACACGGGATCACTGTCGTAATTCACAGAACCAGAATCTTGTGACTCAGCACTATTCATAAGTTCAGTATAAACACGAAGTGTCCCCCTGGCTACGGAAATGAGCTCTTCCTCCCCGAGAATTCCCTCGAGGCCTTGAAATCACAGAGCTATCGTCCGACGCTGCGACCAACAGAGGAATCTATGAAGGGCATTATTCTAGCCGGTGGCACAGGTACGCGACTTTATCCGATCACCCGAGCGGTCAGTAAGCAACTGATCCCGGTGTACGACAAACCGATGGTCTACTACCCACTCAGCGTGCTCATGCTGGCTGGGATCAAGGACATCTTGGTCATTACGACGCCTGGCGACAAAGAAGCATTTTCGCAACTGCTCGGCGACGGCTCCCAATGGGGGCTCAACATCCAGCAGGCGGTACAGCCTTCCCCCGACGGCTTGGCTCAGGCCTTCATCATCGGTGAAAAATTCTTGGGTGGCGAACCCGCGGCGCTCGTTCTGGGAGACAACATCTTCTACGGGCACGGACTCCAGGGCGAGCTCCGCGAGGCGGCACAATTAACTAAGGGAGCCCGGGTATTCGGTTATCACACAGCCACCCCCAAAGAGTACGGCGTCGCCGAGTTCGATGCCTCGGGCAAGGTGCTCAGCATCGAAGAAAAGCCAGAAAACCCCAAGAGTAACTACGCCGTTACGGGACTCTACTTTTATGACAATCGAGTGTGCGACTTCGCCAAGGCGCTCAAGCCCTCACGGCGAGGTGAACTCGAAATCACCGATCTGAACATGTGTTACCTGCGGGAAGGTTCCCTCAAGTGCACCCGCCTTGGTCGAGGTGTCGCCTGGCTCGATACGGGTTCGGCCGAAGCGATGCTGCAGGCGGGCCAGTTCATTCAAACCGTGCAAGAACGCCAGGGCTTACGCGTCGCTTGTCCCGAAGAAATCGCCTTCGAAAACGAGTGGATTGACGACGAGGGCCTACAGAAGAACATCGAAGCCCTCGGCAAGACACGTTACGCGGACTACCTCAAAGGTCTACTCATCAAGCGCTAAGTCGCCGAAGACAAGAGCTCACCAAAGAACAGTCAATGAACGTCACTCCCCTCGAGATCCCCGAAGTACTCCTGCTGCAACCTCGTATCTTCAAAGATGATCGAGGCTACTTTCTGGAAACCTTCTCTACTCGCTCTTTTCCTGGACAAAACCCGCCGGTGCAATTCGTCCAGGACAATCTTTCGTTCTCAGCCAAGGGCACTTTGCGTGGCTTGCATCTTCAACATCCATCCGATCAGGGCAAGCTGGTGATGGCGATGACAGGCGCGATTTGGGATGTTGCCGTCGACGTCCGCGTCGGTTCGCCCACCTTTGGCAAGTGGGTGGGAGCGACCCTTGACGACCAAGAACGCAAACAGCTCTATGTGCCCCCGGGGTTTGCCCATGGCTTTTGCGTCCTGAGCGAAACGGCACACGTGAGTTATAAGTGTACCGAATTATACAACCAGCCCTGCGAGCTGGGGGTGCGCTTCGATGACCCCGACATCGGCATCAAGTGGCCGGTGGACGATCCGAAGTTGTCCGCCAAGGACGACCGAGCTCCCTTTCTTCGCGATATTCCCCAAGAGAAGCTACCCAAGTATCAGCCATGAGTCGCTTCATCGTACTGGGCAAGTCAGGACAACTGGGCCAGGCATATCTTGAGCTGTTGGGCCAAGACCGGGTGGTGGCCCTCGACCAAGACCAAGTGGACTTCGCACGCCCTGAGACGATCAAGCTCGATTTCGCTGGCATCGACGGGGTCATCAACTGCGCGGCCTATACCGCCGTGGATGCCGCCGAAGAAGACGAAGACACAGCCCGACGCGTCAATGCCGATGCCGTTTCGGTCATGGCCGAGCAGTGCAAAAAAGCTCAAATTCCCCTGGTTCACTTCAGCACTGACTACGTCTTTCCAGGTAACGGCGAGCACCCCTACCCCGTCGATGCACCACGGGGCGGCCTCAGCGCCTACGGGCGAACCAAACAAGAAGGCGAAGAAGCACTCGAAGCGTCTGGAGCCGACTACCTGCTCGTACGCACAAGCTGGGTATACGCCCCATGGGGCAACAATTTCGTGCGCACCATGGCGCGACTCATGCGCACGAAAGACGCCCTCAAGGTCGTCGACGACCAGCGAGGTCGTCCTACTCATGTCACGGGTCTCGCGGAGCGCAGTTTCGCACTACTCGAGAGGGGACACCGCGGTACCTTTCACATCACAGACGAAGGGCAATGCTCTTGGTACGAGTTTGCTTGCGCCATCCGAGACACCATCGGAGCCAAGTGTGCCATCAGCCCTTGCACCACAGACGAGTTTCCTCGCCCCGCGCCTCGCCCCGCCTACAGCGTGCTCGATCTCAGCAAGACGACGGAGATCCTCGGTCCGGGGAAGACTTACCAGCAGTGGCTTGAAACGATGCGCGACGGATTGACCAGCGAGCCCGTCTGATTGTAAACGGGCACCTGAATCGGCTCAGTAGAGGTCTTCCCAGGCCTCGTAGGCTCCATGTGTGGCGTTTTCTGCGGCCGGAAGCCATTCGGGCGGAACGCGCAGACCCCGGTAAACCCAGTTGCTCGAATCGTTGGTGCCATCGTGAGGAGCCTGATAGCTCCAGACGATCTCCCCTTCGGGGGTGATCTCGTGCACTTGGCCTCTCAGACCGAGGGTGGCGACAGTGTTTCCGTTGGGAAGACGCTGCGCGCTCCCCAAGATCGCGCTGTAGAAAAACCCCGGATCATCGGGACGCGCGTACTCCCAGACGATTTCGAAGCTCACCGGATCGAACTCTACAACCCGCGAATAGTTGCGACGGTAGCGTGGGCCGTGAGGCTCAGCCTCGCTCCCGCCGTAACCAGAGCCCCCTCCGTTGTCGAAAACGAGGATGTTCCCGGCACCAGGAAGCCCTTTGGGAATCATGTGCACGAAGTGAGGCCCAACAAACTGGCCCAGAGAGGCCTCGGGACCTGAACCGAAGTCGGGACCGATCTTCCAGACGATCTCACCGGTTGAATGAGAAAGGACAATGGAAACGGCCGTGTGTCGGCTCGAATAAATCAGGTTGTCGGGGTGAAACTCTTCGTGCCCCTCGTCATACCAGTGGTTTTCCCCGAGGCGGACGAGAGTATTACCGTGAAGAAGCTCTATCTTGCTGCCTGGTTTGGTAGCGAACTCTTCCAGAGCTGCCTCGTCGAATCCAAAGTCGAACCAATGATCGAGGCCGCGGAAGAGCACGTCACCCAGTTTGCCCTCGCTATCAACTTGGTAAATCACGTCGTCAACGATAGTCCCGGGCCGGACCTCTGGAGCCGTCGTATCATACATTCCTAAGACCCAGGTCGTCCCCACCGACTGATAGGCTTGTCCCGGCGCCCAATAGCCGACGGAGCTCCCCTCTCTCACGAAATCATGATGTTGCCGAGCGAATGACCGATCCTGGATCTCGGTCCAACCGTTGAAGGACCACACAAGTTCATCGTCCCAGGTCCGTTGCTCCATGCGCGCGCAATCGTAAAATTCGGGAGTCACTCCCGTACAACCAATGACCTCACCACCAGGCAGCATTTTGGCGGGAAAACCCGTGATGGACCACTCGTGCACGACGGCGCCTTCCATGTCGACCAAAAAGGCAACGGCGCCCGCCCCCGCGTCGTTCTCTGGGCTCGTGATCAGAGTATACCCAGGCAAAGGAGCCCCTTGAAAAGCCAGCTCAGCCCCCTCTGGGTGGCCGCCACCGAAAGAGCCGCCCTCGGTGGAGCTGCCCTCGGTGGAGGCTCCTTCCGAGGTCTCCTGATGGCCCCCTCCCTGCCCGCCAGAATCCCCGCTGCTCGAATCGCCGGCTCCACCCTCGGTCGATCCCGTATCCGAAGAAGGGTCGCCACCCTCCACGCCCGAAGCGCAGTTCAAAGACACCAACGGGGCCGCTACGGAAGCAAGAAGAGAGAAAAGACGGAATTTTTTCATAAGAGAGGACGACCCGCAGCGGCATCATTCGAGCAGCCGAGCACTGGACTCCAAACTAGCGGATCCTCTGGGGCAATCAACGGCAGCCAGCTGCAGAGCAAGGTGACACCAAGACGATTGTCCACAAACAGGCTTCACTTTCGGCATCGTTCCCTTGATTGCCGCGCGCTCATCTTGCGCTCAAGGCGATTCAAGCGGCGCTCGTGAGCTTCTTCGTCCTCACCCGTGCCCAGCTTGGTCACAGCAGCCGCACGAGCGAAATCACGCGCATAGTGCTCATACAGTTTGGCGAGAGCCAAGCGCACACTGGGGCTGGAAACGCCTTGGGAAAGAGTCTCGAAGTCAGAAAGCGCCTGCTCGATATCTCCTCGCGCTTTTCGAATACGAGCGCGCAACAGCAAGCCGTCTTCCTTGGCTCCTGACTCCATCACTCTTTTGGCGAAAGCTTCTGCACGATCGTAACTCTTAGCTCGCAGAAGCGTTTCTGAAGCGCAGGTCAGGTCCTCAGAGTGACCGGTCGTCCAGGCCTGTCCATAAAGCCCAACCAGCGCCACCATCGTCCACACGTCCCAAGCGTTGTGCTCAATCACCGCTTCCAAGGCTTCTTCGTCGCCCGTCCTAAGAAAATGCCCATAACGAGGGGCGATTTCCGCACCGGGGATATCCTGAGCGCCACGTTCAAAGCCCAAAACTTCGGTCTCCAGGTGAACAAGCCGACAGCTCGAAAGACGACGTTTGTGCACGCGACGAGAAAGGTGGAGCAAATCAAGATGCGGACGCTCGCTCAGCTGAGGCAGCTGATTCATCACGTGGCGGGACTGAATCAGAGGCCAATCGAAGCTTCTGCCATTGAAGGAAACAAGCATCGAAGCCTTTTGAGCAAGCTGCCCAACCCGCCCCAAAAGAGCCACTTCCTCGCTGGGATGCCGAAGCAAAAGTTGCTCCAGCACCCAGTGGCCGGCGGCGTTCTGGTAACTCAAGCCGAAGAGAAAGGCCAAGGTCCCCGCCCCACCGAGACCCGTGGTTTCGGTGTCGAAGAAGAGAGCTCCCCTCACATCACAATCAGATAACCTCGGATCGAGAGCCAAAAGAGATAACAGTTGTGTATCTGTCGTCGAGGCAGAGTCTAAACTCTGTCTTCCAACGTGGTGATCGGGGGCAGCAAAAATCAGTCGCTGGTAGATTGGCCCCAGCTCGGTTTCGACTCGCTCAAAAGGGAGCTTCTCAAAGGCGTCAAGCGCCGGTCCCACTGCCGGTGCCTCATTTCGGGTCAACTGAGCTAGTTTCGCTCGCACTTCGGCCAGTGGATCGTGGCCCTCTGGGTCACGGAGCGGAGCTGGACCGCCGAACGCCGAGCCCGGAGCTGTCGTAGCCGGGGAGCTCGGACCGTGGCTCTTACCGGACGAGCGCGTCACGGGCGGAAGATGCGCTAGGCGATCACTGAACTTCACATCACTTCAGTAACCGATCGCCTCACCTTCATCCAGACCGACCCTAAGTGCTCTTTTTTAGGGGCAGGAGGGGGGCTTGCCCAGCTTGTGCTCAAGACGGCCCAGACCTGGCCGCCCCCCGAAGGGCCGGCGTCTCAAAGAAAAAACGAAACGCCGATCGTGGTGTAGGGATAACCGATGCGCATGGTCAGGGTCGCATCCTTCGAAAAATGAAAACGTCCGCCCACGAAGAAGGTCGGCGTGGCACCCACCCGAAACCCGCTGTGGCGCGCCGTACGAAACAACATAGCCAGGCCGGGCTCGCCAAACACGCTCCACTTGGGCGTGAGATAAAAATTCCACTGCATCGTGACCGGCGTGAAAAACACCGTCTCGGGACCACCACCTCGGCGGCTGCGCACACAAATCGCCGAATCACCACTTCCGCGCCACTGCGCGCAACCAGAGGTGACAGCGCCGCCTCCAAAGTAGTGGAGCGTGTCGATCCCTAAGGTGATCGCAACCGAATCATTGACCGTGGGCAAGAAACCAGTCGGTGCCACGTTGATGCCAAAGTTCACCCCACCTCCCAAACCGACCGCAGCCCAGCCACCCGGTGGAGCGTAGGGCGCGAATGCGCCTCGGGGCTCGATTTCAAGCTTGTAGTCGTGACTCATTGAACCACGTTTGATGATCATCTGGGCTCCCGCTTCCGAAGACCAGAAGAAACCCAAGAGGAGCGCCGTAGCCAAGAGAGCACGAGCGAGGACGAGTTGAGACAAGGACAAATAACTCACTGACAACTCCTATTCGAGCCGTTTCCCTTTTCGGAAGTGCCGTCCTTGCAGTCGAGCTCGCAAACATCGACGTTCTCGCATTTGAGTTCGCAAGGGCCTTCGCAGGTTACGTCGCAGCGATGGACTTGGTGGCAATAAACGGTGCTGTCCCGTCCGACGGTGACCTCCACTTCGCTGATATTTTCGGCCTCAAAATCGCAATCGGCTCCGCATTCGGTGGCCGAACTCTTGAGGTGGTGTGGCGTCAGACGCGCGCCGTCACCTGCCAAGGTCGAACAATGGTTGGTATCGCTGCACTCGAAACGACAGTCGTTACCGCAGATAGCGCCGCAAGTTTCCGATGTGTGCGAGCAGGCGATGTCGCAACCGCCACCGGGACAGTCGACAATACACTCGCGCTCTCCCTCGCAGCCGCAATCATCTCCATAACAATAGTTCGCGCAGCCGGGTGCAGATAGGAGGGAAAGGGAAACCAGAAGGCCCCTCGCCCAGGATCCCCAATTGGGTAGGCTCATGAGCTTCGGTTAGCATGGGTTCAGAGCAATACGCCAGAAATGATGGCGCGTGCTGAGACTGGAAGACCTACGGAAATTTTAGAGTCACGGCGCAAAACTGACCGGAACGATCCGATAGAATCACTGTCTCGCCAGAACGACCCACTACGGCCCGCTGAAGGGGGACCGACGACACCGACAGCGAACAGAGGGGCTCACGCCCGTGATATACCGCGAGCGTCCCGTCGCTGCGCGGGAGCAAGATGCGCTGTCCCGAGATAGTCACTTCTCCACTGACCGGCACCGAACCCAGATCCCAGTGGTCGATTTCTTCGGGAAGGATGCGTTGGTGCACCAGCTCCGACGTGGGCTCCTCCTTTCTGCTGCGCAAAAGTTGAAGCGAAAACCCCTCCTCACCCTCTTTGACGGCAGCAACGCGACTCGCATCACCTCCAAGTTGCGTCACAGCACCGAGCTCAATGGGCGATTGGTCGCTGGAAAGCCAATAGGCCTGCCCCGAAGCGCGTGCCACACCGACTTCGCCTAGGGTCACAATTTGCTCCACCGGGGCAGTGATGTGCTCATCGGCGCTCAAGGGTAAGCGCTGCAAACGGTAGGCGGCGACAAAGCGTGCCACCGCGCCGGCCATCCCCACCCAGACCACATCCCCCGGCGCGACCACCGGTTCGGTCGTGGGAGGACTGGGCGCGCGCACACGATACAGGGCCGCGCCCGAATTGCGCAGCGCGTAGAGGCGCCAATCCAGCCCCAGAAAGGTCACGGCGTGGTCGTTGAGGGCATACAGGCCCGACCAGACTGAGGTCGGAGTGCTGTGCCGAAAGTGGAGCCGCCCGGACTGATTGATCGCGTAGATTAAACCGGCCGTCGTTCCCATCAAGATCACGCCATCACTGGACCGCAAGCTCACGCTACCGAGTGGCGTGCCCTTGACCGTGTAGCTGAAACGGAAACGACCGTCCTTTTCGAAGGCGTGCAGATAACCATCCGAGGTCGCGACATACACCCGCTCACGCTCATCAAGCACCGGGCTTCCCACCAAGGCGGCTCCCCCCGAAGCACACCAGCGCACTTCGCCGCAGAGGCGCATGGAATCATCCCCGCTGACGCTTTCAGACGTGCTCTGTCGAGGCCGCACCAAGGGTGCCACCGAAGGAGGCCGAAGTAAGACAGGCTCGCTCAATGGCGCAGTCGACTCAGCAGAAGCCCCTTGGTGCTCCGCACCGCCGGATCGAGAAACTGAGCCGCAGCCAGCGACCAGGCCTAGCGAAAGGAGCCAGCCCCAGGTCAGCCGTGCCTTGTTCTTGCTCGGCGGCACTCTCAATCTACTCCTTGACCCATCGCCGCACCTGCTCCAGGACAGAGCGCGCCGCCGCCTTGAGCGCGTCCAGATCCGCACTGTTTTCCACTACAAAATCGGCGGCAGCCACTTTGGTCGCGAGAGGAATTTGGCTGTCCAGACGTGCCTGCGCAGCTTCTTCGTCCAGGCCATCGCGCTCCATGATGCGCTGGATCCTCACGGTATCCGGAGCTGCGACCACAACCACTGGGCGGTAGTTTTTTTGCTGCTGGGTCTCAAAAAGCAGCGGGACATCATAACAAGCTAGGGCGTGCCCTTCATCGCCGAGCTGTTTCAACCGAGCCGCGACTCGTTCTTTGATCCGGGGGTGAACGATTGAGTTGAGTCGCGCGCGCTGCTCTGGTTGAGCGAAAACGAGGCGCCCCAAGGCGACGCGATCAAGTGCGCCGTCTTCGCGCAGGACCGAAGAACCAAAGGTCTCCTCAATCTCCAATAGAGCGGGTGTCTGGACGGCAACCACTTCGCGCGCCACCCGATCAGCATCGACGACTGGCACCCCCCACCGCTCGAAGAGGCGCGCGACGGTGCTCTTGCCGCTAGCGATGCCGCCAGTCAGCCCAAAGGTGATCATGCTTGGCGAGCAAACGCGGCCTGCACCGTGTTTTTGAGCAACATGGCGATGGTCATGGGCCCGACTCCGCCTGGCACCGGAGTGATGACCCCGGCCACGGCGGCGCACGCCTCGAAATCGATATCGCCACAGAGCTTGCCGTCTTCACCACGGTTGATCCCCACGTCGATGACGGCGGCGCCCGGCTTGATCCAACTGCCTTGAACCATCTTGGGACGTCCGACAGCTGCGATGACGATGTCGGATTCGGCGACACGCTGGGGCAAGTCCACAGTGCGTGAGTGGGCCAAAGTCACCGTGCAGCTCTTGTTGAGCAACAACGCCGCGATGGGTTTGCCCACGAGATTGCTCCTACCGATGACGATGGCGCGCTTGCCCGACATCTCGACCCCTGCTTCTTCGAGCAAGCGGATGCACCCCGCCGGCGTACAAGACACAAGTCCTGGCAAACCGGACCAAAGTCGCCCCACGCTCTGAGCATGAAGTCCGTCGACGTCCTTGTCTGGACTGATCGTCTCGAGAATCTTGGCTTGGCTGATCTGGTCAGGGACAGGAAACTGCACCAAGATCCCATCGACTCGATCGTCCTCATTGAGCCGCCGCACTGCGGCCAACACGGCTTTCTCGGTCGCATCGGCCGGCATCCGGTGGACGGCTCCGTCGATATGGGCCTTGGAGGCGGCAGCTTCTTTGTTGCGCACGTAAACGGCCGAAGCAGGATCATCCCCCACGAGAATGACATGCAGACCGGGCTTGCGACCGAACTCCTTTTCGAAACGGGCCGCTTCTTCTGCGACCTCCCCGCGAACTTTGGCCGAAATTGCTTTCCCGTCGATGATTTGCGCCATATCTTGCTCCAGAGCTGGGCCAGGGAATACGACGAGCGGCCCAAGCGAACAAGCCCCGGAAGGGGGAAGAGCAAAAGGCCGAAGGAGGGGGGCGACCGCTCGCTGACCGACCCGGCGCAAACACCGGCTGGCCCCCCATTCCACAGGATCTCGAACGAATCCTGGCTTTTGTGTCGAGGAAAGAACGAATTTTAAGGGGTCTGAAAGGAGACCCAACTCACCGTGCCCTGGGCGACTCGCACGTCGAATTCGGCGTCGATAGCCCCGGCGAGAAGGACGTGGACATCCTGACCGGGCAGCGCGCGCGCAGCGATATTATAGGAAATAAAGCGCCCGCTCTCGCCTGTTTGATTGTCCTTGTCTGACCAAGTTCCCCCATCGAAAAAGGCCAGATCCGGACCACCGACGATGGTAGGCTTCACCCCCGCAATGCCCTGCCCCTCCTCCGAGAGCACTTCCACGATGAGTTGGGCCCGCTCGTCGTTGATCGTCGCCGCACGGATCAATCCTGCCAAGAGTTCGCTCATCGAAGCCCGGGAAAACATGGGGACTTCAAGCTCGCCGCCCGTCCCATCCCAAGGCACCATGGTGCGAAGGTGGGTGGTGTCGAACTCAGGAGTCACAACGATCCAGCCGGGCTGCTCGGTGGCGGTTAGACTAAACGACTCGCCGTTGTAGTCGGCGTTTTCTACGGCGCTCCCCTCGCGACTCCAGACCGAAATCCGAGCTGTCTCAGTATAGGACTGGGCTATCACGAAGTCGCTATCCACAAAGCGGTAAACAGCGCCACTGACGGCTTCACCCTGAGGCGCGTTGCCCCCTGCCCCGCTGGTGGACGAGCCCTGCTGCGAGCCAGAAACCCCACTATCCGGAAAAACGAGACCAGTGTCAGAATCGCGCTCGCTCAAACTCGGCGGACGCGACTCAGGCTCAGAACCGCAGCCCCAGAAACTCATCGAGACGGCGCAGGAAAGGAAGAGGGCCAGACCTCGATACCTAGCCATACAGGGATGGGAAACGGTCATGCTCGAAGAATAGGCGAGCCTACGCCGAGGTGCCAGAAGCTGGATCTTGGTTTGACAGGTCGTCGGCCGCTTCTTGGGTGCGCCCCGGATCCCCCCCATCGAGAGCTAAACGCGAGGCCCGACTCACCAGCCTGCGGTGGATGAACAGGGCGACCGCGATCAGCACCACACCCAGCCATTGGCTCGTGCTCAAAACGCCGATGCCACCGCGGTCGTCCGCACGAAAGAACTCGAGCACGAAGCGGAGGGCGGCGTAACCGATAACGAAACCAACAAAGACATGTCCGTCGTATCGTTTTTTAGGCTGGATGAAGAAGGTGAGCAGGAGGGCGAGAACAAAACTGCCCCACGATTCGTACAGTTGGGTGGGATGGACTGCCAAAGAGTGGAGGTGCTCAGATGCGAGCAAACCGTCCCGCGCTTGGGCCGAACTGGCCGCTGAATAAGGCGGAAAGACCAAGGCCAGCGGGCTATCGAGAGGCCGACCAAAACAACAGCCCCCCAAGAGACAACCCATTCGACCAAAGGTCAGGCCAATGGGGATCACCATACCGGCCATGTCTGCGGCCTTCCAAAAAGGGAAGCGATCGCGGCGCAGCAGCCACCAGGCAGCAACCGAGGCCCCAACGAAACCGCCGTAATAGGTCAGACCGCCTGCCCAAAAACGGGCCCAAGCGAAACAATCGCTCTGCGCTGGGCGGCACACCCCCGCCTTTTGGTCCCACAGACCAGTGGGATCTCCCGACTCGCCGAGCAGCGACCCCAGCGCCCCCACATCCACTGGCGCGACGCACTCGGCTTTGGAAATCTTCCATTCGACCAAGCCCGGATCGGTGCAGAGATGCACGTAGTCCCAAAAATATCCATCGGCCAAAACATGAAGAATCCGCGCCCCCAAAACCCCAAAAATGAGCATGGAGAGGCCAAGATCCACAATCACGTCGGGATTCAGGCCGACCCGCCTCGCCCACAGAGCCCCCAAAATCGTGGCAAACACGAACCCCATCACCAGCATCACGAAGTAGCTGGGAAATGGGGTGTCGAAGAGTTCAAATAGGCGCGGGTGCATTGGAGACCGGAGCCGAATCGCCGTCGCTACTACCACCTGCTTGAGGGCGGTGGCGATGGGTGATCATGTCGACCCCCATGAGTCCGACCCCGATGCAGATGGCGATGTCAGCTACGTTGAAGGTCGGCCAGTGGTCGGTCACGGCCCAATGCTTGACGTACTGGGCCACGAAAGCGTTCGCCTGCATCACCCAATCAGCACGGTAGTCGATGAAGTCGATCACCTGAGCACGCGTGATGCGATCGCTCAAGTTACCCAGCGCCCCACCAAGCACCATCGGTAGTCCCCACTTGAGCGCCTTCTGCGAAGGTGCGAGCCGCGAGTAGAGGGAAACGATGAAGAAGATGGCAAAAACGCTTACCGCCAAAAAGAAGGGCAAACGCACCATCTTGTCTGCAGAAGCGAAGAGCCCCCACGCGCCCCCCTGATTGTACGCCAGGGTGATGTTGAAGTTGTCACCGATCACTCGGATCGGCTCGAAACCACGCTTGTTGAGAACAATCTCGGCCCACACCTTGGTCGAAATATCAGAAAACAACGAGACGGCCGCGACCACTCCCAAAAAGAGATAACTGGGGCGCGCGTGATCGGGAAAGGCCGTTCCCGATGGGGGGAGCCCAAGAAGGCGCCCCAAGGCGCCGCCTGAGGACTTGGGCGGCACGGAAGGACCGGTTGTCGCAGCCGGAGTCTCCCCAGCGAGGCTCGAGTCGTGGCTCAGGACTTCCTCCGACGCGGAGCTCTGGAGTGACGGTTCGATTGGATCAGGCATGGGGGGCGAGCTTTACGACATGTTTCCACGGAGAGCCAGCCGCGAAGGCCAGAGATGTGGGAGCGAGAGCGCTCATGTCCATTTTTGGTAAGATTGCTAATTTTCAGTTTCTTCGTAAGAACTCTGCCCCGCTGTGGGCTGGCATCGTCCAAGTTTGACTACGAATTGTTCCGCATTTCCTTCGACGAGCAAGTCGATCGGACCATTTCGCGCTGGGATGGGCTTTTTGAGCTTCATCACCCGGGGCTGGACCCCAGTCGCTCGAGCGACGAGTTCTTGCCAAGCGATTCCGGGTTGTCCGACGATGGTAAGGCACTGGGGAGCTGATTTTTGGCCCTTTGCTGCATATTCGAACTCAAAGACTTGGGCTCCTGACTCGAACTTGAGGGTGTTTCCCTCCTCGTGCTGAGAGAAACCGCGCCGACCGTTGAATTGTTCCACGGCCTCGGCCCAAGTCATCTCGACCATCTGTGGACCGGTACAACGAATCAGTTTCTTGTTCTGCGGGTGTTCGTATTGTTGC
Source organism: Polyangiaceae bacterium (assembly GCA_050300635.1). Classification (GTDB taxonomy): domain Bacteria; phylum Myxococcota_A; class Polyangia; order Polyangiales; family Polyangiaceae; genus NIC37A-2. The sequence continues at coordinate 10,823 of JBNKYC010000077.1, read as the reverse complement.
CCTTTCGGACAGCCCGGGTCGCCGCTCTTCACCAGCAGGGCGAGCTCGGCGTCGCTCAACTTGGGTCGCTCCTTGGGTACGGCTCGCGCCTTGAGACCGCTGAGTTGTTTTTCGAGTTTCGCTTCGGCGTCAGTCAATTTGGCCAGGTCCGAATCACCAATTGTGCCCTTGCAGATCTTGATGGCCCCTTGCACCGAGTGAAGGCTCTTTTCTACGTCCTCGACCTTTTGATCGTCCATGTCGAGCAGCACTTGCTGGGACGAGCTCATCTCGTCGCGGCACTTCATGAAATCGAAAGGATTGCACGCAGTTTGCGACAGCGCCCCCAACGCAAGCGTGATGAGACCAATGCCCGATCCCTTGTGTAGTGATTCTTTCTGCGCCCTCTTGCCTCTGCGACCCATTACCCCTGCCCCAGTGTTCATGCCCCGAGATAATCACGGATTGGCTCTCTCACCAACACCTCCGAGAGGTGCAAGCCCCGGAGCACGCTGCCCAGCTGAGAAGCGAGCAGGCTCGGATCGATTTGAAGCTGCTCGGATTACTCCCAGTTCTTGCGCTGGGGGTTTTCCCAAGGGGCCTGGCAAATCTTGCAATCGTCGCCAAAGAACCAGTCTTCGGCCCCCTGATCGTTATAGATCCAGTAGCGCATCCAGGCAACGATGGCGGGGCGCTCATCGCCACCCCCGTTGCCATCGATGTAACTGTGGGGAGCCCCGGTGAGCGTCGCTAGGAAGGTCGGCACCACTGCTCCCGCCGGCGCCCAATGAGCCGCCACTAGCCTGTTGGGCTCCACCACTACCAACGGAAGCTCTCCTGCTGGATGCCCCCGCCGATGCCCCCGCCGCCTCCATCTGTCCAAAGCCTCTGAAACGCGGACATTCGGGGTCCCGCGAGCGGTCGCCACTGTACATTTGTCACCCTCGCTCTAGACTCGAGGCATGCCCGCTCCTCCTTGGACCCAACCCCGCGGAGTATCGAGCGTCACCGCTCGTTGGCTCAGCGAGGGGCAAGTGAAGCCCTGCCTCGCCGCGGAGCGCCTCATCCCCTCGACTGAGGCCCGCTACGGGGCTCTGCCGGCTCTCCACCCCGGCCTGCTTCGTGCCCTATCGAGCCGCGGTATCGCCAGGCTCTACGACCATCAGACACGCGCCATCACGGCGGCGCTCGCTGGCAAACATGTGGTCGTGGCAACCCCGACCGCTAGCGGCAAGAGCCTGTGCTTTCACCTCCCTGTGCTGCAATCTCTCGCCGAAGATCCTAGCTCGACCGCCCTGTTTCTCTACCCAACCAAGGCCCTTTCGCGTGACCAAGAGCACGGGATGCACGCCATGATTCAAGAAAGTGGCTTGCAGGTCCCCTCCATCGTCTTTGATGGCGACACACCCGGAGACGCCCGGCAGAAGGCTCGTGAACGGGGGCGCATCATCCTCACTAATCCGGACATGTTACATGCCGGCATCCTGCCCAACCACACAAAGTGGGCCTCCTTTTTTCAAGGTTTGCGCTACGTCGTTCTGGATGAAATGCACACCTACCGGGGTGTATTTGGCTCACACATGGCCCATGTCATCGCCCGACTGAAACGCATCGCGGCCTTTCATGGTGCTCGCCCCACTTTCATCGGAGCCACTGCGACCATCGGCAACCCCGAAGAGCTCGCCTCGCGCCTCTTGGGTGCAGACCCCAAGGACATCGAGCTCGTCAAACGCTCGGGCGCGCCTCAAAACAGCCGCAAGGTGTTCCTTTACAACCCGCCCATCATCAACGCCGAGCTCGGTGTGCGCGCGAGCACCCTCAAGGCGGCCGTACGCCTCGCAGCCGATCTAGTCGAAGCTCGAGTACCCACCATCCTGTTCGGACCCAGCCGCAACTCGGTCGAGGTCATGCTCAAGTACCTGCGCCAGCGCTGCGCTCCCTCCCTCAAGGACGGCCCCCACGACGAGCATCGTGCTATCATGGGCTACCGAGGCGGTTACTTACCGCAGATGCGCCGCGACATCGAAAAGGGATTGCGCGACGGCAACATTCTCGCCGTTGTCGCCACCAACGCTCTCGAACTCGGCATTGATATCGGAGATCTGGATGCCGTCATTTGCGCGGGCTACCCCGGGTCAGTTGCCGGGACGTGGCAACGTTTTGGAAGAGCCGGTCGAAGAGGGAGTCAATCCGTCGCAGTGATGGTCTGCGGAAGCGGCTCAGTGGATCAGTACCTGGCCCGGCAGCCCGAATACTTGCTCGACCGCCAGGCCGAACACGCTCGTATCGATCCGAGCAACACCGAAATCGTCATCCAACACCTCAAGTGCGCGGCCTTCGAAGCCCCCTTCCTCGTTTCGGATCCGGGAAGCCGTCCCGCCAGCCCCGAACAGGCAAAGGGCGAGGCCTATGGTCCCCTCGATCTCGATTCCACCCGAGCTGCCCTCGGTTACCTCGCCAGCCATGGGCTCCTCACCTCTTCGGCCGGACGTTACCACTGGATGGGCGACGCCTTCCCCGCCAGCAACGTTTCGTTGCGCAATATCGGATGGGACAATTTCGTCATTGTCGATCAGGGCACCGAAGCCGATCCGCACGAGCGCACCATCGGGGAGCTCGATTTTAGGGCCGCCCATACCATGCTGCACGAGCAGGCGATCTACCAGCAGGACGCCGAGCAATACCAGGTTGAGCGCCTCGATTTCGACAACCACAAGGCCTACGTGCGCAAAGTCGCCCCCGACTATTTCACCACCGCTCTCACCTACCGCACAGTGAGTGTCCTCGATACAAACAAGACGCGTGATCAGGGCCCCGTTGTGGAAGCGTGGGGGGATGTCAAAGTGTTGGAACGTGTCACCGGCTACAAGAAGATCAAGTTCTTCACCCACGAGAATTCTGGATACGGTGACGTACATCTACCCGAGATGGAAATGCACACGACGAGCTATTTCCTGACAATACCCGAAGAAGTTATCGCCCAATTTTCGGCCCCACGTGCCCTGGTTGTCGACGCCTTGCGTGGTTTGGGCCATGCGCTCGAGACCGTCGCCTCGCTTTTGCTCATGTGCGATCCCCGGGACATCAATCAATGTCTCGGAGACGGCGAACAAGATTTTGCACCCGCTGGGCGCGAACCTCGGGCGGTGAGCGCTTCCGACGAAGAAGCCCGCATCGGCGGTTTAGACCCAACGCTCTTCCTCTTCGACGCCCAGCCGGGAGGCGTGGGCTTGGCCGAACGGATGTATGAGCGTTCGGGCGAGCTACTTGGGCGAGCGCGAGCACTCATCCAAGGATGTCCGTGCGTAGGCGGGTGCCCCGCTTGTGTCGGACCGGCCGAAAACAGCCCGCGCAAGAGCCTAGCCCTTGCGCTCATTGAGCTCTTGGGTTTCGCGGAAAACGAACGAATCGTCCATTGAACGGCGGCTGGATCCGACCTCATTCGAAAGGCCAAGGTGCAAGCAGCGGGGTGGGCGCCTTGGCACCACTTTGAATCAAAGCCCGCCTACAGTCGCTCAAGGATAGACGACGCGGGCCAAAGATGGTCGCGTCGGCAGCGTCGGCGTCCATCAGCGATGTGGGCGTATCCACTCCAAAGTCATCGGGGTGCCCCGGCATTTCCAGTAGGATGTGTCCCAGTTCGTGAGCCAAGGTCAACGAGCGGGCGCTAGCGCGGATCCCACCGCGATCGAGAATCAGAGCATTTTTGAGGCTCCCTCCAGGGCTGTGGATGAAAGACTCGCCAATACGCCCTTCGCCAGAAAAAATGGGCACAACGATAAGCTCAATCGTGGAGGGGTCATCATCCGAAAGCGCTCGCAACAGGATCCTCTCTTCGAGCGTTCCCGCCGCAGCGTTGAAATCGGTAAAATGCTCGAGTCCGTCGGCCAAATCGAGTTTTCCTTGGCAGATCCCCAAGGTGGGGTCATCCGTCCAACTTCGTCCAGTCGGGGCCAGGCTCACAGCTCGCCCTTGTCGATCTTTGATCAAGAGGTCAAAGCTCGGCAGAGCCGCTGTGACGACCTGGGCGTTGCGCCAGAGCTCAGCCGAAAACCCTCGGGTCAGAAGAGCACGATGAAGAGCCCGGGCTACCTCGAGCGGCGATTGTCCGGGATGACTACGCACCACCACTTTCTGAGACGGGCCTTGGGGCGGCTTGAGCAGGAGAGAAACTGTCCCACCGCTCGCACGCAAACCACCCCGGCAGCCAACTTCGACAAGAGCGATCTCGGGAGGGTCCACCACCTTGATATCCCACTCCTCGGGGGGGCCGAGGACGATACCGCACTGACCCCAAAGACGACTCGCCAAATCGAGCTCTTCGCGTACGAGTCGGAGCGCCTCCTCTACGCTTTCACCGACGGGAGGAGGTCCACCAGCCTGCATGTTCACGAGGCGGGCGATGATGTTCATGCGATAGCGTCCGGGGCCATCTGATTCGGTAGTGAGACCATCCGGCCCTGCCACCAGAAAACGTCGATGCGCGTCGTCAGCGAGTCGCACCTCAACTCGCCCTCCCACCTCGCCCATCAAGCTGCGTTCTTTGACCTTCGGATGGTTTCTTTCAACACCATCGACAACGAGTCGAAGGGGGACAGTCGATGCGCAGAGCATCGAGGTACCCTCGTCTGGGCAGGGCTCTGCGTGCAGAGGCACCTTTTGCAAAGAGTCGAGATAGCGCTCGTTCGGTCCAAAGGAGGTTACAGTCAACGCGTTGGGCACGGCGGAGTCGGGCCCGATCAAACGCACGCGCACCGCTTCGCGGTCCTCGACCGCTGAAGCCCGAGACAAAGCGAGTTCCGCGGGGAGACTCCCGCTGATGGAAAGCCGCTCTCGAACAACTGAGGAACCACTTCGCTCGGAAACCATTTCAAGCCGCACGACGGCTGTTTCGAAGAGCCCTTTCTGCAGCCGCAAGGCTGTCCTGCCTGGCTCTACCGGAAGCAAGCGCACCCCACCGGCTGGAATCGTTGCACCGGCCGCAAGGGGCGTCCCGCCCAAAGTCACGAAACGCAACGGTCCGCGCCCCGGAGCCGTCACCCCCGGGGCGAATTGGCGTTTGAGTACCAGGGGCAATCGGACAAGTTCGTGCCTGTCATTTTCGTCGAGTCCTCCTCCAGACAACAGGCGTGCATGCAGTTGCCCTGAGACAACCAATACCTGCGGAACAGCCACGGCGTCGGCCCCCCACAGAGGGGCGCTCGCGGTCGAAGCAAGCAGCCAACATCCAACAATCGCTGCAACTAGCCGGAGCGTCCTCTGGCGCGCCCCCCACAACACCGATCCGATCTGCCCCACCCTCCGAGCCTATCACAGCCTATCCCCCGCGCGCGCCTTGTCTGTCTCCGTCGGGGCGCTATTGCTCGGGTCTATGCTGACCGAAGACGAATACGTCGCCCTAGCCCAGGCCGAGTTGCGAAAGCTCATCGAGGTCCTCGATTCTCTGGAAAACGATGAACTCGACGCCGAACTCGAAAACGACATCATCACTCTCGAGCTCGGAGACGAAAAAACCTACATCATCAACTCCCATCGGGCTGCACGCCAAATCTGGATGGCTGCTGAACGGCAGGCTTGGCACTTCGACTACGATACTGAGACAAAGCAATGGCTAGCAAGCAAGTCAGGTGAAGAACTTTGGGCAACCCTGCGCAGCGTGCTGAGCCCACAAATCGGAGCCGACTCAGCCGCGGCGCTCACGCGCCGCTCCTGACGCGACACAAGGCCCGCACGAAGGGTCAGAGATCTGTACGGATGGGACGCCCCCCGCTCTGAGTCGTAGGCTTGGGACTCGGCGCTGCGGGACGCGGCGTTGCGGGACGCGGGGCGGCCGGGCGGGGGCGAGGACGTGGAGCTGGTGCAACGCCGCGAGGCTTCGGTGCAGGCGGAGCAGCGGCACCTTCTTTGGCTTGTTCGGCAGCAGCCTTCTGGGCCTCCAGGGCCGCTTTGTCCTTTTCGGCGGCCGCCCGAGCCTCCTCGGCTGCGCGTCGCGCCTCTTCTGCCTTCTTTTTTTCTTCCTCGAGGGCAGCCAACGCGGCCGTTCTCTCCTCATCCGGTGCAGCGGATGCGTCCTCCGGAGTTAGCTCTTCACTCGATTCTTGGCCGCTCCCTCCGGAGCTCGACAGAGCGAAGGCGACGCCACCGATCAACAGAGCAGCAGCCGCTCCGCCCAGAATGAGTCCCAGCGGCGACTTCTTGGTCGGCACACCGAAAGTCTCATCGGCCACCGGGCTGACCCCGGCCCCAGGTGTTGCCATCGAGGCCCCCACAGGCGCCCCCGGCCCGCCCAGCATCGTGGCTGCGCCCCCTTGAAGAGCGGGCGTCCCTCCGGCGACCGTACGTCCCGCTGGGATGTAGTCACCGCCCAGCCAAGCCTGAAGCGCTCCTTGCAGCGCCGAGGCGGAATCGAAGCGCTCGGAAGGCTCACGGGCCATCGCCTTTTCGACGATAGACACGTAGGCGGGGTCGACGTCGGGAACCGCGTCCAAAATGCGCGGGGGTTGCTCAAGGACAATCTTGAACAAGAGCTCATTGAAGGTCGCTGCCTCAAAGGGCACCTCTCCCACTACGGCTTGATAGAGAATCACCCCCACAGCGTAAACGTCCACGCGGTGGTCAACGTCCTTGCCCCCTTTGGCCTGCTCGGGCGCCATATAGTACGGGGTGCCCATCACTGCGCCAGTCCGCGTCATCGAGAACTCGCCCCCCATGGCATTGAACTTCGAGATCCCAAAGTCGACGATCTTAGTGAAATCCCCCTTCTTTAAGAGGAAGATGTTGTCCGGCTTCAAGTCGCGGTGAATGATGCTCGCTTGATGGGCAGCTTCGAGGCCTTCGAGCATATCGACGACGATGGTCGCGATTTCTCTGGGTGTCATTCGACCACGTGCGATCCGGTCGCTCAAGGGTTCCCCCTCCAAGAATTCCATGACCATGTAGCGCTCGCCGCCCGGCAAATCCCCCAAGTCGAGCACCTCAACTATGTGTTCGGAGCCGATGCGTCCGGCCGCCTGGGCTTCTCGCTCGAAGCGTTTCATCGCCTCGTCGTTGCCGGCCACTCCGGCGTGGAGCACCTTGATCGCTACCCTTCGATGGATGCGGGTATTGAGCCCCTCATAAACTGCTCCCATTCCTCCTTCACCTAGGAGGCCCACGATTTCGTACTTTCCGTCAATCGTATCGCCGATTTCTAGTGCCATTCGCGCTCTTTCAACAATCTCGTCTAGCCCAGTGGGAACTGAACAGTCTGCCCGATACTTCGCATATTGCTGTAATTAGGCAAGATACGGTCTCTCTTCCTCTAAATTTGCCCCAGAGCATCCCCTTTCCTATAGGCAAGCTCCCGGGCGTTCTCACCATAGAACTGCCCGACCCACCGAGACGCTTCGCAATGCCCACTGCCTTCAAAAAAGTCACTTCCCAGGTCAACTTCGCCAAGGAAGAGCACCAAGTGCTCAAGATCTGGGATTTACTGGATGCCTTCAACGAATCCAATCGACGCCGCGAAGGCAACGCTCCTTTCGTCTTCTACGATGGGCCGCCCTTCGCCACCGGCACCCCGCACTACGGGCACCTACTTGCCGGAACGATCAAGGACATCGTGCCTCGCTACTGGAACATGCGAGGTTATCCGGTGGAGCGACGCTTTGGCTGGGATTGTCACGGCCTCCCGATCGAAGCTCTCGCCCAAGAGGCCTTGGGGCTCTCAGGCACCGCACAGATCATCGAAAAGGGAGTCGACGTCTTCAACGAACAGTGTCGTTCGATGGTCCAAACCTACGTCGCAGAGTGGCGCAAAACGATCACGCGTATGGGACGTTGGGTCGATTTCGACAACGACTACAAGACCATGGATCCCGAATTCATGGAGTCCGTGTGGTGGGTGTTCAAGCAGCTCTGGGATCAGGGGCGCGTTTATAAGAGCTATCGCATCATGCCTTACAGTTGGCGGCTCACCACACCGCTTTCGAACTTCGAGGCCAACTCGAACTACAAGGATGTCCAGGATCCGGCTATCACGGTGCGTTTCCGCGTCAACCAGCTCCCCGTTGGCCTAGCGGCGCCCCTAAAAAGTGCGCAAGAAGCTGGCCAACTCTACCTTCTCGCATGGACGACCACTCCCTGGACGCTCCCTTCCAATCTAGCCCTCTGCGCTGGCCCGGATATCGACTATGTGGCCGTCCAGCTCGACGGTGAGCAGAGCACCTATCTGTTGGCCGAAGAACGCTGCAAAGCTATCTTCAAAAAGAAGAAATACACGCAGCTTGCGACCTTCAAGGGCAAAGACTTGGTGGGCATCAAGTACGCGCCCCTCTTCCCCTATTTTGCCGGGCGAGAAAACTGCTTTCAGGTGCTCAGTAGCGACTTCGTCACCACGAGCGACGGTACCGGCATCGTCCACCTCGCTCCAGCCTATGGTGAAGACGACTTTGCAGTATGCAAAGCGGCTGGCATCGAACTCATCGATCCCCTGGATGCCGAAGCCCGCTTCACCGACTTGGTCCCCGACTACGCGGGACAGTTCTGCAAGGATGCTGACAAGCAGATCATTTTAGACCTGAAGAGCGATGGGCGGCTCATCAAGCAGGACACCATCGTCCACAGCTATCCCTTTGACGAGCGCACCGACACGCCCCTGATCTACCGGGCCATCGAGGCCTGGTACGTCAAGGTCACCGACATGCGTGAGGATCTCGTGGCACAAAACGAGACCGTCTCCTGGGTTCCCGAGGCCGTGGGCAAGAACCGTTTCGGCAATTGGCTCAAGGACGCCAACGATTGGAACATCAGTCGCAATCGCTTCTGGGGCAGCTGCATCCCCATCTGGGTCAACGAGGACGATCCTGATGATACGATTTGCGTCGGCTCGATCGCAGAACTCGAGGCGCTCAGCGGCGTCAAACTCACCGATCTACACAAGCACTTCGTCGATGAGGTGGTGATCAACAAGGACGGTAAGACCTACCGTCGCACCCCCGAAGTGCTCGACTGCTGGTTCGAGTCGGGCGCGATGCCCTACGCCCAACAGCACTTTCCTTTCCGCCCCGGCGACACGGGAGCCCCAAGCGACGAACGCTTCGCCCAGTTCTTCCCTGCCCACTTCATCGCCGAGGGGCTCGATCAAACTCGCGGCTGGTTCTACACGCTGCTGATCCTAGGCACCTCCCTCTTTGGTAAGTCACCTTACCAAAACGTGATCGTCAATGGGCTGATTCTCGCCGAAGACGGGCAGAAGATGTCCAAGCGCAAAAAGAACTACCCGGATCCGAACGCCACCATCGAGGCCTACGGGGCGGACGCGCTGCGCGCCTACATGATCGACTCGCCGGTGGTGCGAGGCGAGCCTCTCAAGTTCAGCGAAAGAGGCCTCAAAGAAATCGTGCGCACGGTGGTGTTGCCCTACTGGAACGCCCTGAGCTTCTTTACCACCTATGCCGAAATCGACGGCTACGATCCGAGGAGCCCCGACTGGGCGGCCCCCGCCGCGCCCCAGCGCCCAGCCCTCGACCAATGGGTGCTCAGTGTGCTGCAGAGCCTCGTCCGCGACGTGAACCACGAGATGGAGCACTATCGCCTTTTCAACGTGGTGCCGCGTCTCGTCCTCTTCATCGACGATCTGACAAACTGGTACATCCGAAGAGCACGTCCCCGCTTTTGGGCCGGTGAGGACCGAGGGGCGCAGGGAGCCGGCTCTCTGTCCCCCCAACAAGACAAGGCTTCGGCCTACGCGACCCTCTACGAAGTGCTCACGACCTTTTCTCGGGTTTTGGCGCCCTTTATGCCATTTTTGACAGAAATCGTCCACCAAAAGCTCGTCGTCACCGTTGACCCAGACGCTCCCAAGAGCGTGCACTTCTGCGACTTTCCCCAGGCGGACGAAAAACTGATTCAGCCCCAGCTCGAAGAGCTCGTCGCCCTGACCCGTGGAGTCGTTTCCCTCGGGCGCAAAATTCGCGAAGAGCAACGACTCAAGGTCCGCCAACCGCTGGCCAAACTCACGGTCGTGCACCGCGACGCAGCAGTGCGCGCCTTAGTCCAAGACGCAACGCAGTTGATCGGCGAAGAACTGAACATCAAAACCGTCGCCACGAGCGAAAACGAGGGCGAGTTCACCAGCGTATCGGTCAAGCCCAACTTCAAGACGCTGGGCAAACGCTGCGGTTCGAAGCTGGGCACCATCAAAAAGACCCTCGAGAGCTGGGGGTTCGACGAAGTCGCCCAGCTCGAAGCTGGCAATCACCTCACCGTCGACGGGGAAGAGCTCAACTTGAACGATGTACTCCTGGTGCGCTCCTCATTAGGCGGAACAGCGGTCGCAACGGATGGTACCATCACAGTTGCTCTCGACACCCAGCTGACGAAAGAACTCAAAGCAGAAGGTTTCGCTCGCGAATTCATCAGTCAGATACAAAACACCCGCAAGACTTCCGGCTTCGAGGTCACCGACCGTGTGGAACTGCTATGGAGCACCCAAGACACCGAAGTCCACGCGGCTCTGCTTGCTCATCGGGAGATGATCTGTCGCGAGGTGCTGGCCCTGTCGATGAAAGAGGGTGCGTGCAGCCAGACCGTCGAGCTCAATGGCGTGCCAGTCGGGCTGACTGTCAGCAAGAGTTAGTCGACGCCTCCCGAAGACCTAGATCGGACGGCGTCTAGTGCTGCGACCGCTTAAATTTGAGCGTTTCTTGGTCTGTCAGCGTTGGGAGACGGCTCGGTTTTCAGGAAGGGTCGCGGCACAAATGGGAAGAGAAAAGTGCGGAGATAGAGAGGGCGCTCATTTTTAAGTGGTCGTAGCACTCGTTTCTCGGCGCCAGACAATCCTACTATCTCAAGACGCGTCACTT
>JBNKYC010000076.1:0-142928 GCA_050300635.1 Polyangiaceae bacterium | reverse complement strand
CGCCCCCTCAGCCATGTCGCAGGGACCGTAGGCGTCGGTCGGTCCCGTCCCGCCAGAGTTATCCCCCGCCGATCCACCCGCTCCACTGCCGGCCGAGCCCCCGTTCGAAGTTCCACCGCTGGGAAGACTCCCGCCGCTGCCCGCTGGTGGCGATGGAATACGAGAAGTGAGCATGACTCATGCGTGTCCTATCGGGGCAGAAGGCGCAACACTCGAAAAATTTTGTCTGCCGGTTTGAGGAACTGGTCACTGCGCACGAACGGCGATGTTCGGCCGTTCGGATGAATGGCTATCGATGTGAATTTCCTCGCAGCCATCTCGCATTGCTCTCGACTCCCAGGACCAACCGTCAAACCGTTACTCACAAAGCACAATCCTCTCGTAGTATGACAACCACCAACTTTGCAGCAAAGCCCACTTGACAGTTTCTACCCCACTTCCCTACGAGCAAACTCGGACTGAATTGATTCAAACATGGTCAACCCTACGCCTTCGGAAGTCGTTCCTCGGGCGCGGTGGGTCAAGTCATCCTTGATCCGAGCAACACCAAGGGTCTCTATGCGGCGTCCATCAACGGAGGAGTATGGAAGACGACGGATTTTACGACGAGTCTGACCTCTCCAAGCTCGACTCAATGGCAGACGGGTATGGATCAGCTTCCTTCGCTGGCCATGGGAGGTCTCGCCGTCGATCCCCTCAGTGCCCAACACTTGGTCGCCGGGTCGGGTTGTTTCAGCTCTTCAGGATCCATGTGCGCGGGAGTGGATGGTCTGATCTATGAGAGCCATGATTCGGGCAACAGTTGGTTGATGACTGGCAAGGTCGGGGAGGAAATTCAGGCGGTCGCAGTCAGGGGTGACAATATTCTCGTTGCTACGGGTGCCTCGTATCCTACCTATTATCCGCGGACCAATACTACCTATTCGGGAAGTATTTATCGGCGAGCCCCAGCAACCAATACATTTGTGAGTGTATTGCCAGCCGGGATCGGACCAGTGTATGATTTGGTCGCCGATCCTAGTCATAGCGATCGCTACTTCGCGATTGTTGGCAACAAAGGTGGAATGGGAGGCGTCTACGTTTGAGCCTAAGAAATTCAAGCCAACTTCCTTCCGTTAGACCCATCCACAAGGTTTACGTTCAGGATCTTATGCGTGGTTGAACCGGGGGCCAAGATCGCTGGAGGGACATCGAGCTCGGCGATTCGGTCCACTGCAGCATCCGAGACGACGTCAGCCGTATAAACGATGCCACTGGGCTGCCCCTCGGGAGAAAAGCCGGCCGCAAGCGCACGCTCCAGTTCTCCCAAGGAAACACAGTCGACGAGCGCACCAGCCTCACGGAGGAGTTTCTGAACGTGAATGTTCGGGCACGCCTTCTGTGCAAAACGCACTGCGTCGAACGAGCTCAGACTCGAAAGCCTGGAGCGCATCACCTCGGCGTCGTAGACAAAGACAGGGGTTCCGTATTCTGCGGCGATGGCGCGCAGTTGATCACGGCGAGCACGAGCAAAGACAGTCATGGCCAAGCCCCGTTAGCAGTGCTGGCGCAGATTACGAGAGGTCGAAGCGGGAAAACACGGCTTCGGGGCCCGCGTCCCTTAGGCCGGGCCTGGTTCAGCAACGGCATCACTAGGCGAGGACGCGGAATGCTCCGATTTGGCGGGCACGACGCCCAGCAATCGATACAGAACGCGATCGAAGGCGTCAGGGTCGACAACAGCCAGATACAGGGCCCACATCGTAGTGGAATAGGTGAAAACACTCAGGCTGAAATAGAAGACTCCATGAAGCAAGAGCCCCGGAATGAGTAGCCATCGACGGTATTCGGGAACCAAGAGCCCAAAAGCGAGAGCATATTCCAAACCCACAGTGAGCACGGCCAACGCCTGCATCAAAAAACCGGACCCGAAGATGAAGTGGTCGAGCTCGATCGGTCCCGTGTAGTAGTACATGAGATAGTGCGACATCCTCGCGCCGCTGAGAAACGCGACGTTCGTCTTGTCGACAGCCCCCCAGAAGTAGATGGCTGCGACCTGCAAAGCCATGAGCCGTAGAGCCCAAAGATTCGCGCGTTCCTCCAGAGCCTGCGTGTTTTCCTTCTCCGCTTTGCGGAGCGCAAACCACCTGTCCACCGAAAGAGATCTCCCGCAAGGAGCAAAAGATAGAAGCAGGCAAGCGTTCGCCAATAGGGTCGTGTGATGGTGCGTGTACGGCTCGTGACCGTAAACATGACCGACCACGTAGACGAAATACATCGTGGTCGCGGCCAGGAAGGCCATTGCGACGCGAGTGAAGATACCGAAGAACGCACAGGTACTCGCGACGAAAAAAAGCATCCCAGAAAGAAGGGCTTCCGGATTCAAGTCACGATAAAGAACGTGGTCGTTGCCCCACCGTGCCCAGACGTTGGCCACGATGAAAATACGCATCACTGCAACGCTGCGGGTCGAGCTCTCGAAGCGCAACAACCAATCCATGCCCTCTTTGAGATCCTTAGATAGTGCTTGAGCCATGATCTAGCGACGACCGTTCCCGTGGTTACGTCGAGAGCGACGTTCTTTCATCATCTCTGCGCACTCGTACTGCTCATCCTCCTTGACCGGGCGCCAACCGTCGACGCGGTGGGCGAGACGTGCGTTGACGTACAAGGTCGCTTCGGGGCCCAGCTCCTTGCACGTTCGACTCAAAAGTCGCTCGAGTTCGGTGACCTTTCGAACCCGAACTGCCCACCTGGGTTTGATCCCCTCCCCCTTCTTTGGCGGTTGCGGATCAGGAAAGAGCATCTCGCTGGGCACCGGCGCCCTCGGCTCACCTGATTTTTCGTAAGAGATATCGAGGGCCAAGAAGTTGACAGCCATCCCCGAAAACATCGCCCAGCGAGGCATCATCTTCTCTTCGCCGCGCAGCACCTGTCGGTACGCAGGACCGAGGGTAATGAGAAGAGCGAATGCGATCACAACCGCATTTCTAATCCAAACTCTCCCGCGCATGCTCAAAACCAGCCGTCCTTGGGGTGCTCATATGCGCATATCCAAGGATAATCAACCTTCCCCCCTCCGGCTTTCGATAGAACCGAGCGGGTAAAGGGACCGTTCCCAAAGGAGACGTAAGGGGGGCTTTCATCTCTCGCGCTTGTTCGAAAAGGGTTTGATCGTGGGATACGACAAATGGTCTAAGTCGCCAAGGTAAGCCCATGTCGAGCGACCACCCGAATATCGATGACAGCGATTCTTCGCCTTTGCCGAGTCGTTCGGCCTGGTGGAAAGTCCTTCTCCGTCTTTTCCAATTCGGACTCTTGAACGTTTACGCGGCGGCACTGCTCATCGCCGCGTGGCCAAACGGAAAAGATTTCGGTGCCCTTCGTCCCCTCCATCAAGCGAGTCGAGATCTATTCGACACCCTCAAGACTCGATCGGCTAGTTATGTTTTTTCGGGTAAGCGAGGAAAGTGGAAGCGAAAGTCTCTTTGCATCGTTGCTGTTGGGACCGACTCCAAAGGTCACCACGAAGATCTGTATGAGACCTATCCGAATTGCGAAGTTCCCAACGTCCGAATTTTCGAAGACACATTCTACGTATTGCTCATGCGGACGGGGAATTCTCGGGAGATGAAACGTTTCCTTGGTGCGTCGAAAGAACAGACGAAGAAGGAACTCCGGCAGCTGCAGCGGAGTTCCAGCATGGATCGCGTGAGTCGCTATTTTTGCAACTCGAATCTCGTCAACCATGGTTCACTAACTGATCTCAAACGAGTAGATCTACTCTGGCAAACCGAACAGATTCATTATGACACGTCGGAGGTTCGCCAAGATCTTTTGCACGCCCATGCTTTCGATTGCCAAAAGAACAAACGCATTCGTTACCCCGACAGCGCCTATCGGGCCGAGACAGCGCCGGGAGAGGGTCCCTATCTCGTAAAAAAGCAACGGGGCAAGCGCACCAAACGCAAGACTTCAGGACACCGACACAGGCGAAAAGGCGGTGTTCAATGAAGATTTCTTGGTCGTCCATTCGAAAGACCGTCTCATCCGACTGGAAAGACTGGAATGACTTCTGGTTCGCTCCGCAAGCGTGGGAACCATTGGTCGTCGCACGCATTGGACTGGGTGCTTCGATGCTAGCGGCCTACTTGTTGTATGCGCCGTACGTCGATGTTCTATTTGGCCCCGATGGTCTTGGTGCCTACACGATGGGAAAGAACCATTTCATCCGTGAGCATACCTGGTCAGTGTGGTGGATGGTCATCGTCTCGTCGTTTTGTTTCATGATTGGTCTCGGGACCAAACTTTCAGGAGCATTGCTCATCGCGGGACACCTGATCTTCATTGAACCAGGCCGCTTCTTCAGCTGGGGCTGGGTACCCACGCTCCCGGCGTTTGCTGGCTATCTGACAATAGGGCCATCCAACGCGCGATACAGCGTCGACGCCTGGATCAAAGCAAAGTTCTTCCACAGCAGCCCTCCCGAGCATGTCGAGGGCTGGTGCATGCGCTTGGTCCAAGCACACATCATAGCGATTTACCTCGGAGCAGGCTGGCATCGAATTGGCGATATCGCTTGGATGCGCGGTGAGATGGTCTATGATGCCGTCACTTATGCCTATTTTTCGCGGTTTCCTGGCGTCGATTGGAGTATGTTCAAGTGGCCTCTGGTGGTGGCGAACTACGTCGTCTGGGGTCTGGAGCTCATGGCACCCGTTGGCCTGATCATGAGAGAAACTCGGCTTTGGTTCGCCATAGGTCTGTGGGGTATGCACTTCGGACTCGAAGCGACGTCCACGATCGGGTGGTGGCAACTGATGATGATGTCCGTGCTCTTCACCTTTTTCCCCGTCAGTTGGTCAAAAAGACTACTCGAGTTGATGCCTTTGAAAAAGGCAGGTTGACGACTGAGTTTGCGCCCTCTGCAAACTGCGCAAAGCTGAGGCATGGGGACACGCAGAACATGGTGCTTTCAAGTCGGCGCGCTTGCCCTTACTGGGCTGTTGGGTTGCGACAGACCCGCATCGACATCGCGGGGCTCGACAGCACCGCGCCCCCAATCAGGCACGCCGCGCACTCTCCATGAGTCTCAGCGAACTTCACCAGGAGATGAGAAAATGAATTCACCAGCTTGGCCCCCGGTTCAACCACGCATAAGATCCCGAACGTAAACCTTGTGGATGGGTCTAACGGAAGGAAGTTGGCTTGAATTTCTTAGGCTCGACATCCAGACGCCCCATCCCATCGAGTGGCTCAGCGACAACGGGCCGCAATTCGTTGCTCACGAAACACGCCGTTTCGGGCGCGAGTGCGGTCTCGTCGTCTGCAATACGCCGTCCTACTCGCCCGGCATGGCGGAGGCTTTCGTGAAGACCTTCAAGCGCGACTTTGTCTACCTCGCCGACGTCTCAAACGCCGCCACCGTCATGCGCCAGCTCTCCGGCTGGTTTCACGAGTACAACGAAGTCCATCCCCACAAGGGCCTCAAGATGCTCTCGCCTCGAGAGTTTCGAAAGGCTCATTCAGCCTAACAAAACTGTCCGGTTTGACAGGGGCAACTCCACTTGGAATATTTCATGCGTAGGATCTTAAGGAATCAGATTTCGAATTCCACTCCGCGATGAACAACAATGCATCATTTTGCCGCCACTGTCGTCCGGAACCCGGCCAAATAAACCAAACTCTCACAACTCACCATGGCTCGCACCGCATGACCCATGCGGAAACTTCCCTAGCGCTCACAGAGGCATCATATTCGTAGTTCGATCCGAACATCACACAAGCAAGATACAACCGCCGAACGATGGGTCGGCGGTGAACGAACGTCCCCCCTCCACGCCGCATCGTGATTGACCGGCGATGCCCCAACCGTTATGCTGGCGGTTATGCCTAAGTATATTCTCGCACTCGCCCTGGTGATCGTGGGCTGGATACCGGCGGCACATGCGCAAGGACAGCCACCGACGCCAGCTGTCTATCGATTTGATCAAACCAATGAAGATGAGGTCCTCGACCGGGTCGGAGTGAGCGACGGGATCTCGCAGGGGGGCTACAATTTCTACAATCCCAACGGTCCCCTGAGAGGAAGTTGGGTATTCTACGGGGGCTCGGAGGGGCTTCAAATCCCTCATACCGAAGACATTGCCATCGGTAGGAGCTCCTTCACGCTCTCGCTGAAGCTAGCGCCCCTCACCATCGAGGGCACCCTAGCTCTCCTTTCCAAGGTTAAGGGGACGGCTGACAAGGAGTTCCTCCTGCTTCTGGAGGAAGGGGTGCCGGTTCTTCATGTGGAGAGTGGTTCGAACGATGTTCACTTCAAGGCGACCTCCATCGAAGTCGGCGCATGGGAAGCTGGCCGGCTGACTGTATCAGTGAACTTCGAATACAAAGAGGTCATCTTCTTTTACCAGCCACTTTCTGGACAAGAATCTTCTCCTCCGATCGTGCAGATCTTCCACGACCCGGATCTTAAGCCCTCACGAAAAACAAAAAACAACCTCTACATCGGATGGGGTGGACCGGCGTACAGCAATTGGGCGTTCACCGGGGCGCTCAGCGACATCCGATTGTACGAGCGGGCGCTCGACTGGGACGCTGCGACCCATGGAGACTTCGCCCAAGTAGAGGTCGAAAGATCCGCCCTCAACGAAGAGTCGCTCGTCGCCCACTACGCTTGTGAAGACGGCATCGACGGTATGACCCTTCTTGAGTCAGAGCACGGCCTACATGGCTACCTGCCGAGTCACGCGAGTCTACGTCCGCGCTGGAAGGGGGGGATCTCGGGAAACGCACTGGAATTCAACGGAAATGACTATGTCGCCATTCCGGATGACGACAAATTATCGGTCAATGCAGGGGATCCGAGCGGAACGGACGGTTTCACGATTTCCGCGTGGATTTTTCCGTATCGAGTGACGTCGTCGATGACCGTCGTCTCCAAGGTCTCTAATTCCTCGCAAAAGGAATACGCCCTCATAGTCACCGGGGACGGAAGACTGAAACTTTCTGTCGAAGTGGATGCGAACAATGCGGAGGCCTTCAGCGAGCCCGTCATCAAAGAGGCGTACAGCTGGTATCATGTCGCCGTAGTGGTCTCTGGCACCAAGACCAACGGGAATCACGATATCCAGTTTTACGTCGACGGTCAGCCAGTTGGCTTTGAGAGCTGCGGCGGCTCTACCGGCACACTTTGCATCGATGCCCTCCCTGACGCGTCTCACTCCGACGAGGACGTCGAGATCGGTCGTCTGGGGGGCAATTATCAACACACCGGATTCGTCGGAAAGATCGACGAACTCATCCTCGCCATGGACGAAGAATGGCAGGACTCGGACATGAGCGCGCACTACCAGGCAATCGCTCCCAGAATTGTCCTTCCTGAGCGCTTTTCAACTGGGCTTGACGAAGATGCTTTCACCGCGCAGGCGATCGCTCAAGCCTTGGAAACGGGACTCTCGGATCACGACACTCGTGACGCCGTGAGCAAGGCCAACCTGCTGCTTTATCAGCACATCAGCGGCGACGACTCTGACGGGTCGCGACTTAGTCAAGCGCGGGCCCTGCTCGATTCACTCCTGAACACCCAACAAATCAGTCTTAGTATTAAGCAGTATGGCAACTTCCCCGCGAAAATCCCGGGTGAGAACGTGCAGCCCGATACACCCGATGACAAGAATTGGTACGACTTCATCGGCATGGATCTCAGCATGGTGCTCGCCCTTTTCGGCGATGTCGTGGGCAATGACCTGCGCCATCGCCTGGAAGGGAGTCTCTATCGAGTGGTCTATGGGGCTGCGCGCCTTGAAGGGCTGACGCAGGAAGTGGAGGACTACCATGGCAATGTCATCGGTTTCGAGATCGCACCCTACTCTTGGGTGTATAATAACGCCGAGTACACCAACCCGGCCCTGATGCAGCTTGCCATGTTAGACCAAGTAGGGGCTCGGCTAGGCCTTCGGGACGTGCGAATCCACGCTGTCGATGGGATGGAGAACATGCGGGCGCATTTCGATGACAATGTTCCGGACTGTGATCCAAACAGCCCCGACGACCGTGCTTGCGCTTTGCAAAACGCGGGAATCGAGGGAGCCTTCGGCGAGTTCGGTTCAAGTACCTACTACGGTGTCGATCTCGCCGCCCTGCAATCAACGGTCCGGCTGGGCCGCTCACGATCCATTCGCGCCGGCGGCTATTATCTAAGAGATCAGCTCCTACGCTGGATCCGTGCGATGTATAACCCAACTTTCAAGGCGATGGTGCCCCCCTATGACCGCGCCCGGCTGGTGGATCCTGGACGACGAGCTCACGGCACGGAGTGGCTCATTCGCGTCGCCAACGACAAAGTGGGAGGGGTTTTCGAGGACTCGGTGGTCGCCCCCGAGGTGGACAACAGGAGCATCAGCGCGCTGGACAACTTTGTTCTACTTCAAGAGGCCACGAACCCCTTTGGGCTCACCCGTGAAACAGAGTCAGATGACTGGTTTGTGGGCCAGCCACTGGATATCGCAAGCGTCATCGACGACAACTCCTACAGGACTGATTTCAACCACTTCGGCATTCAACGTGTGCTGACGACCCTGCATGGGGATTCTTGGATGATGGGGGCCGCCACCGAAACCCGCAAGGACTGGGATCAAATGATTCGAGCCGGTATTCACTGGAAATCGGCCGAGGACGTGACGGAGTCCCTCGTTCTTGCTGGCCATCAGGGCGCCGATGACCAATGGTACTTAGGAAGAAGGTGGGAAAAGAAAGGGAATGGTTCCGGATTTGAAATCAACGCGAAGGCGATCCGTAACAGCCACGCCTACGCAAGAATGCAGCTACTACGCGGCGCAGACACCAGCACCAACTACTTGAACAGCAGTCCCGCTCCCACCCACATCTACTACCGATTGTTGCTGATCCCAGATCAGAACCGCTTCCCATCAGTCTATCTTGAAAACAACGGACAGTTCCCGTCAGAAATCACCGAGTACATAAAAGAGGTCGAGGATGCGCTCGACTTCGAAGATATGCCGCTTGACATGGGTAAGGGTCGTTCGCTCCGCTTCGACCGGCGTTCTGGTTCGACCCGCAAAGTCAGCGTGTTGGTGCCCATAGGCGCCTGCAAAGGTGGGGCCGACAATCTTGGAAACGGGTCCGAGAACTGCAAATCAGACCAACAATTCATCCGCATGTACATGCAACGAGGAGGAAACTATGAGCGTGTCTTCATGATCACCCTCGGGTACGAGAGGTCATCAGTAGGTGTGGGGCAGAACCTCCTGAATCTCTACGTCGTCGACACTCCTTAGAGAAAGGCCTCAGGGCCAAGATCGCTGAGAATCGGTACGAGAAGAGCAAAAAAACAAAGCCTAGCTCGAATACGAAAGTTCCTATCCCGAAAAAAGAGCTCAACAACGGATAGTCGTACAGCGGAAAAATCGGCGAAAAACCAGCGCGAGTCGCAATGGCACTCGTCATATGACCGGCAATCGCCTCGCCACTGATCCAAAGGTCCCCGGCCTCGATGGCCTTGAAGAGTCCGGGAAAAAAGTACGAGACCCCGAACATGAGCCAACACAGTCGCAACGGGAGCGAGTAGGCGACGGCAGGTTCCGAACGCATGGAAAGACGGACTCGTCCATGCCGATAGGTCGTGATGAGTGCATCGAGAGAAAGGGCACGACCCGAAGCGCTCAGGCTAATGATCAAGGCGCACAGCACCAACATGTGCCCTCCATGATTGATCTTGAAAAAGAAGTGAGTAAGGCCGGTAGGATAGACGGCCGCTAGGGCAGCAATCGGCGCGCTCAGTCGCGTGGCAAGACCCAGGCAGGCCATGATCGCACATATTGCTCCTCGTCCTGTCCGAAAACTCGAACGAGCCAATTCAAGCTGCGCCGCGACGATAGGAGTTCAAGAGTCCGCCGAGACGTTGCGTGCATTGGATCGAGCCATTGTCGTTTTCGGGGATGGATCCGGGGTCGATCAGCGTGTTGCTGAGTCCCTGATGATGACGCTCAGCGTTGTAGTGTTCGACGAACTCCCGAACGACCAGCCGAAGGTGAGCCTCTCCCAGTGGTATGTTATGGTCGAGGCATTCGCGTCGAATCGAGCCGATGAAGCGCTCAGCAAAGGCGTTGAGATTCGGACTTCTCGGCGGCAGCTTGACGAGATTCACGCCAGCGTCGAGCAGAATGGAAGCGAAGTTCTTGGTGAAAAGCGGGTCTCGATCGTGAATGAGATAGCGATGCTTGCGGAGAAAGCCGTCGAACGGGTCTGTCAGGTTGCGGGCGATCTGTTCGAGGAGCTGACCGCAGGGCTGCGGGGAGATGTTGGCGATCTGGACGCGGCGGGTTTGAAGATCCATGACGAAGAGGACCAAGTAACGGATGAGCCCTGCGCGAGTCAGGACCTCGACGGAGAAGAAGTCGGTCGCGGCGATGGCGCCCCAATGGGGCTTCAGGAAGGTGTTCCAGGTAGTGGCGCGCTTGGGCGAGGGATCGATGCCATTGTCTTTGAGTATGCGAGCAATGGTGCTGCGAGCGACTTGGTGGCCGAGGCTCGACAGCGCACCTCGGATTCTGGCGTAGCCCCAACGGGGATTCTCGCTCGCGAATTTCAGAACGAGCCGTTCGATTTCGTCCCCAACGCGCGGTCGTCCCGGTCTTCTCTCGGAGGAGCCATCGTACTTTCGTGCGACGAGGCGCCGATACCAGCGCATCAAAGTGTCGGGAGTGACCATGCTCGCTAATTGACTGAGCATCGCCCGTCCTAGCTTCCTTGCGCGAAGTGCAAGCCTCCGACGTTGAGCGTCGGTCAGAACGAGGCGCCGTCCGCGAAGCTGCTCTCCAAGTACGCGATTCTCCTTGAGCAAGTACTCGATGACGTCCTGCTGCTGACGCTGGATGAAACCAGCCACAGTCAGTACCAGAAACTGGAAGCGGAGATGCCTGGCAAAGCCGCTCATTGCACCGTTGTAGCGTGGCGCTCATGGGTAAACTCTGACCGAAAGCGAAGGACCCTCCGGGCAACGTGACTGGTCGTGAGCTAGCGAGTAGTCCTTGGGGAACTGGCTCGATTTGCCCTCAGATCGGGGCAATCGAGTTTTCGGATAGGACGAGGACGGAGCCTAGAGCAACGCAAACATACCAACGAATGGGGGGTCTCATTTTAGGCTTCATAGGGTCAGCCCTCACCAAACGTCAATCACAGTCTGCCGTGTCGGTCTGGCGCCACCTCACCCGTGTCGTTCCCTCTCTTGCGCAGGTTTTCAATCACACGGCGAACTGGAGGTGTAGACAGAGCACTTGGTTTTCCCCAAAAGCCAATCCTCGATCTCGCCGATGGTGCAGGTCTCATTGAATTGCACGTCAGTCACGCACCTCTCGACAGAAAGTGGAGTGATGTCAGTGGGAACGCCGTTGAGTGTGCATCGAAAGGTGGCGCCTTCACCGCCCCACGTGCCGATGAGAAGAGTACAGACTTCCGTCATGTGCAGGTGGGCCAATTCAGTCCGATCGACGCCGGTCTGCTGACAGGTATTTTCCACCGAATCACACAAGTAGCCGAAGACCTGCCTGCACTCCGAGCAGCCTGCCGATCCGGGCACGGCGGGAGAGGCACCACCCAAGCCCGCGGCATCATCCACGCTGTCACACTGTTCTTCGAACTCGGATTGCACAATGCCGTCGCCACAAAATGCCTCGGACTGAGTGCAGTCGTCGTTGCAATAGGGCGTGCCGTCACATTCTTCGCTTCCAGCAACTACGCCGTCGCCGCAAGAGGTATGGCATCCCGTAGAATCGCAGGTGTACCCGGGCTCGGGACGACAGACTTCCGAGCAACCATCTCCGGGCGCCACGTTGCCGTCATCGCAGGACTCGGAGGGAAAACTCACGAGGCCATCCCCGCAAACAACCTCAGCTTCTTTTATACCTGGATCCGATCCAGTCGATGCCTCAGCACCACAGCCAATCAATGGAAAAACAGCGCCCATGATGCATCCTGTACCCACGCACCTCATGAATCTTCTGAGCATGATGATTATACGCATAGAAGCTGCCGTCCTGGATGTAAAGCGGGCGCCCGAGAGTCAGCCGCCTGCGTCCAGCTCACTCCAGCTCAGGCCACGCCTGCTGCGCAGCCAAAGTGGAATAGGTCGCACGTGGCAGCTGAATCAAACGTGGCTCGGCCTTTTGCTCCAACCAAGTGATCACTTCTTCCATCGCCTCAAAGGGCATGGCGGTGCAACCGGCCGTGCCCACGCCGGGTCCTCTCCACACGTGGAGAAAGATGCAAGATCCAGCGCCAACATCCGGTGGAGACGTATTGTTGTTCACGAACACGCCCCAACGAAAGAGACCGTCCTCGCGTAATAAGGGGCTCCACTTCTGCCGGCCATTGGACTCCACTTGGCTCGCGTCGATCAACCGGTTGTAAAACTCAGAGCGCGTATCTTCTACGCCACCGACGCCATCTGACCGCAAATGCGCATCTTCTCCCCCCAAAGAACTCGTCTAGATACCCCCGCAGGTCGGGCTGAAAACTGACGTCATCGAGGGGGCAATCGCCCTCATCCTCGAGACGACGGATCACGAGGCATGTGGGGTGTGCAGTTCTCCAGCATCATGTGCGACTGTGACCTCTGGATTCTGGGAAGCCCGCCGGAGCGCTACCGCGAATACAGCCGACAGGTACGCGAAGAGTACGCGAAGAACTCCAACTGGCAGTACCGCTGGGGGCGCCTTCGTTTTCTGCAGGAGATGCTGAAGGGCACGCATGTATTCACGAACCCGCTGTTTGAGGTGGCGTTTGGAGACTTGGCCCGAACGAACATGCAGAGCGAGGTGAAGGCTCTCAATGCGGGGAGGGGTCTGTGCTTGGCTGGTTGAAGAGAGCCCTCGGCCCCAAGCAGCCGCCGCCGGTCGTCGAGGAGTCCGGCGGCAGCTCTCGAATGGCGGAACCGAGCAAGTCCTGTGGGGTGAAGTGACCCACATCGAGATCATCACCACGGACGAGGGGCCCTTTCTCGAAGGCGTGTTCTGACTCCTCGACGCAGGAGATCACGGATGCGTGATCCCCGGTAAGTTCGGTCAACTGGTGCTCGACCAGATCAAGGACTTCCCGGGGCTGAACTACGAGGCCGTAATCCGGGCCGTGGGGTGCACGAGTAACGAGCGATACTTGATCTGGGAAAGGGACGACTGACGTCGGACTCTGGAGTCCGACGTCGCTTCGCACTAGCCTGCCGTTCGGGGTCGGTCCAAGTGTTCAAGAACCCATTCTCCAAGAACTCCAAGCGTGCGCGTGCTGACAAGTACAACACGGAGGGGAACGCCCTGGGCGAGGCGGGCGACTCTGAGGCCGCCATCCCCCTCTATCTCAAGGCGGCCGAGATTGACCCGAGCTGGTCCGTGCCCGCGTACAACCTTGGGCTTCACTACAAGAACCTGGCCCAGTGGAAAGAGAGTTTGAAATGGTGCCAGCTCGCCCATGAGCTCGACCCCGACGACGAGGCTGCCACGTGGAACATGGGGATCGCCGCAACGGCTCTGCGACAATGGGACATCGCCCGCCGGGCTTGGAAGGCATACGGCATCGACATTCCCGAAGGAGAGGGGGAAGTCGACTTTCCCTGTGGCACCACGCCTGTGCGCCTCCACCCGAATGGTGAGGCTGAAGTCGTCTGGGCACAGCGTCTCGATCCAGCTCGGGCGCGCATCCTGAACATTCCTTTTCCTGAGTCGGGATTTCGCTACGGCGACATCGTCATCAACGATGGAGCTGCCGTTGGCTACCGAAAGAGCGGCGACCGTGAGGTGCCAGTGTTCAACGTTCTCGGTCTCTGGGAGCATTCCGAATACGGACCTTTGCCATTGAGGTCGACTTCGGCGATGCGGAGCCAGACATCGGGGACCTGGAAAAGGCGGCTCAGGCGGTGGATGCCGAAGTCGAAAACTGGACGACCAACTTCGAGATCCTCTGCAAGGCCTGCAGCGAGGGTCGTCCGCACGAGGAGCACGACCGGGAACGCCGGGTCCCGAAAGGGCCTCACCGCATCGCGGTAGCTCACTCCAGCGACGCGACCGTGAAGAAGCTCGTGGCTGAATGGGCGCTCGCGCAGGATGCCGCGGCTCGCGTGGGAGAACTGGAGCTGCTGCTGGGTGATTGAGCCAGGGAGAATCGACCCGGAGCCCCGCGAGTATGTCTTCTCCAAGGGCTGGAAGCGCGGGATGTACATCGGCGGACCATTCTTGATGGGACTGGGACTGTTCACATGCTCGGTGATGTTCTGGCCCGGGCGTGAACAACTATGGTGGGCCTACGTCATGGTCCTCGCCGGGGGGCTTTTTCTCTTTGGACTCGGTGCGCTTGGACTCTTGGAGGCGATTCGCTTCAAACTGGTCCTCACACGAGGTCACATGAAGCTCACCACCGCCTTGCGGCATTTCGACATGGCAAAGAACGAAATCGGGGCCATTCGGGTGGGGACTCAGCAGGGCACCCTCACCATCAAGCTTTTTGACACGCGGCTGCGAAAGCTTGCCACGCTCAACGCGTGTTTCGATGTGGACGAGTACTTGACCTCATGGTTCGACGAGCTTCGGAACCTCGACCAGGAGGAGAACCAGGGAATCGTCGATGAAGTGTTGAAGGACGACCGCCTCGGCGTCAGTGAGGGTGAGCGTCGCACCAACGGCGAACGCATTCTCAAGTACGCTCGCTGGGTGAACGTAGGGGTCTTCGTGCTCACACTCTGGGCCACCTTCAGACCCGTCCCGTACCTTATCGTGCTCGGACTCGTTGCCTCATTCTTGCCCTTCAGCATTTGGGCGATGTGGCGCTTTGGGTCTCTTTTTGCGCTTGAGGATCGCGACAACTCCCCCGTTCAAAGTCTCCAGGGGCCAATCCTGATGCCAAGTATTGTCCTCACTTTGCGAGCCATGTTCGACACTCACCCAGTCGACTGGACTGCCGTTCTCGCACCGTCAATCACTGTAGCGATGGGAATTGGTTACCTGTTCTTTCGGCTTCAGTCCCGGGCGCGGTGGTACACGGTGCTGTCGCTTGTGCTCTTCACTATCGGCTACCCGGCTGGACTTCTGCTGATCGTCAACGAGAGATTCGACAACAGTCGTGGCGAGAAGCATCGGGTTGTCGTCATGGACAAGCGAATCAGCAAAGGCAAGACGACCGAGCGATACGTCACGGTTTCGGCCGGTGGCCCGTGGACTGAGACTCACGAACTGAAGGTGCACCGCCGCGCCTACGAGGAATCGGAAACGGGGAAAGAGATGTGCCTTCAGATCTACCATGGCAGCCTAGGTATGGAGTGGTGGTCTCTTCGCGAGAACTGTAGAGACTGATTCTCCGGAATTTGGACACCAGAGGACTGGGTGTTCGGAGGGCATTTTTCGCCGCAAAATTGCTGCGCTCGTTCGCGTTATGTTGAACTTTGCGTGTCCCTTTTTTTCTCGACAGTCTTTCGCCCAGGCATCGAAGCTGTCTCGATATGGTCGTGGCAAGCGAACACCAACGGACGCCGAGGTATCTGACCGTCGATCAGTGTGCTGAGCTCACCAGCACATCACCTTCGACGATCCGGCACTGGATTCAGCAGCGGAGATTCCGGTCAATCCGCCCAGGGCGGCGCCGCCTCGTGCCCATCGAGGAGTTCCTGGACTTTCTGGAAGCGAAAGAGAGCGCTCACTACCTGCGCGCAGTTGAATGGACCCCAGGCTGCTGTTCGTCAATTTGAACTCTCGCGCTCGCCCACCGAGGACGCACGTGACTTCGACGCTTCAGACCACGTCACTGCCCCAACCGACAAGAACCCCAACAACGCCCGCCTTGTCGAACCGTGTGCTGTACGGAGAAGGGATTCACTATCGCCTTCGGCGATTCCGACTCGCAGGGGCTCGTCGGACCGTGTCTCTCACTGGACTCCGTCCGGCTCCGCGAACTCGCGTCCGCTCCGCTCGGACTCCGTCCACTTCGAGTCGAACCCTCTTCACCGGAACCTCGTGGGTACGAGCCCGTCCCAACCGTGTGCTGAACGGTTCGAATCCCTTCTCTCGCGCTCCTTCTCTCGCGCTCCTTCGTCGCGCTCGTTCGGAGCAGGGGTCAGTTTTAAGGGATTCGTGGTCGACCGCAGGGAGACCCGAGCGCCGCAGGCGCTCCACCCTCGACTCGAGGGTTGGACCCCTGCCCCGAACCCGCCTCAGCAACTAAAAAAGGTCCCTCACTTTCGTGGGGACCTTTTTTAGTTGCTGAGCGGGAGAAGGGATTCGAACCCTCGACGTCAACCTTGGCAAGGTTGCACTCTACCACTGAGTTACTCCCGCGGGAGTCGCGTTTTTTGGCCAAAACTGGCTAAAACACACGCCCTGAGCGACAGAAGCTCCGTTGCTCGGGGGCGGCTTTTGTACGTTTAGGGGTGGGGTCTGTCAAGCGTGATCTTTAAAATCATCTCAACGCTCAGAGCACGAGCCTGGTGGCAGGCCTTCCTTCTGTTTCCAGTTTGATCAAAATGCAGGATTCATCGACAAATTCGAATTCTTTGCCGATATGGAAGCCTTGTCATCGAGGCTAGGCGGCTTCATGGTAACGCCCTGCCGAACGGGGGGTAGGAGTACTCGCTCGGTGATATCTGAAAAGGCACACAAGAATGAAGCTGCGATACTCTGCCGACCTTCGAACCTTGGCTTTCGTCGCCACATATTTCGGCCTGCTCATTGGCCAATGGATCTACGCGCCCACCAACTGGTGGCTCGCCGTCCCCCTCTTCGTGGCCACCTGCTTTTTTTCTTTCTTCGGGGCAGTGATCACCCACAATACGGTACATTGTCCGGTCTTCGTCAGCCGAAGCGTCAACCGGGTCTTTCAGGTGTTGCTTTCACTCACCTATGGCTCGCCAGTGAGCGCTTTCGTGCCGGGCCACAATCTAAGCCACCACAAACACGTGCAGACCAAAAAGGACGTGATGCGTACAACCAAGGTGCGCAGCTCGTGGAACCTACTCAATATGATCGAGTTCGCTCCCCGTGTCGCCGTGGCCATCATGAAGAACGACGCTGCCTACGTCGGCGCAATGAAGGGGCAGCACAAGAAGTGGTTTCAGCAGTACCGCATCGAGGCCACCTTCGTCTTCGGCCTGACCATCGCGCTCTTCCTGTTCGATTGGAAGAAGGCGCTACTCTACTGGTTCGTTCCGCATATCTACGCAGCCTGGGGCATCATCTCGATGAACTATCTGCAGCACGACGGCTGCGACGTGGGCCATCCCTACAATCACTCTCGGAACTTCGTCGGCAAGTTAGTCAATTGGTGGACCTTCAACAATGGCTTCCACGGCATTCATCATGACTTTCCTGGCCTTCACTGGAGCCTCACGCCCCAGGCTCACGCCGATAAATACGCCGGAAACATCGATCCTCGTCTCGACGAACCATCGATGGCCGCCTACATCTTTCGCGCCTTCATCTTTCCGGCCAAGCGCCTCACCTTCGACGGCAAACCAGTAGAACTCCCTCCGGCAGGTAAAGACGAAAACTGGATCCCGCGGCCAGAAGAAACCCCAGAGGATCTGGGGGCAATCGCCGCCGGGTGAAAGGGCCTCCTTCCCCGCGCTTTTCCAACCTGGGGCACCGAATACTCCCCCACGAAGACCGCAAGGGACATCGGTGTGCTCGTTCAGCCCCGCTGCCGAATATACGCCACCGGAACAAGTAGGCGGGCCGTACGACCCCCTTCGGGCTCTGAGAACACCGTCCTCAATGCCCGGGACTCAATACAACGGGACACATCCCGAGGTACGGCTCCCTTGGCTCGCGCCCGACTCACCGCCCCGTCACTCACTATGGTCATATCCAGCGCGACCTGCCCTGAGGCGTGCATGCGCTCAAAACAACGACGAAATTCTGGCATTTTCTGAGCGATGGTCTTCTGAGCGTCCGGAACCCGGACGCGAGGATCACCCGCGGAAGCCGAGGCGTCGGCCTCCTTGAATGGCCAGGCAGCAAGGAAAAACAAGGCCGAAAGAGCGAACGCTCTCCTCGCCCTTGGGTCAAAAATATTCCCTTCCCTGCGACGCATACAGTTTCTCTGCCAAGAAATAGCGGATTGGCCCACTTTTCTGCCCTCCATGTTCAAGCCTGGTTTCGCCTGCAATCTCATCGTGAGATCGGCACGCCCCGGTTTTCATGAGAGCCCTCGTAGCTACTCGCGAGGACAAGTACGGCAAGGCAAGAGACAACCTTAGACCTACGGCCAGGTAAGGCAGCAGACGACCTATTTCAAGTCGACATAGATGCGCGCCGAAGCTGACGCTCGAACGAACGGACCTTTGAGCCCCAGTTGCAAGACCTCGATTGCTTCAATCGAAGACGCACATCCCATCGGGATGGGTGGTCAACTCGCAGGTCCCAGAATCGGTCTTTTGTACGCAGTCGACGGCAGAACAAAAATCAGGCTGATCGCATTGAGCCAAGTAGGCCAATCGAGCCGCTTCGATCGTCGGGAGGCCAAGGGCCGCCTCGCTACTGACGGCAATGGGGCAGCCGCACAAGTCCTGCACGGATTCCCCCGCATCGCATTCACTAGAGGGCGTGATGCCCCCAGCCAGACACGCTCGTGCGGCACCGACCGCTTGCTGAAAGACCTTCTCCAAAGCGGCGCAGGCGTCCACCTCCTCCGCACACTCTTGTACCGAGAAGCCCATTTCGAGCTCACAGGCGCCCGATGCGTTGCACGTGGCTGATGCGCAAGTAGGAGGAACCGCACACTCCAAGGTGCAGGCGATTTCTCCCATAAACATGCACTCATTGCTCGCCTGGGGTCCAGGCGTCCCCGGGACGAACTCCACCAAACACTCGTCGGAAGCCGCTTCACCTACAGTCACGGCGACCGGCGAACCACAAGAGCCCGAGTAGCAAGTCGCACTCGTCTCCCAAACAGCTACGCAATCATCGTCACTTTGGCAGGACTCGGGCTCGCCGTCACCATCCCCAGAACCGCCGCCGCTTTCACTCCCGCTCGTGGCGTTACCGTCACCGCCCGTCCCATCGCCATCACCCGTCGTCGTCTCTCCCGAGCTACCTTCACCGCTTGCCCCTGTGGTCGTTGAAGTTTCACCTGAGCTTCCCGAAGACGAGCTCTCTGTGGTTGAAGA
Source organism: Polyangiaceae bacterium (assembly GCA_050300635.1). Lineage (GTDB taxonomy): Bacteria > Myxococcota_A > Polyangia > Polyangiales > Polyangiaceae > NIC37A-2. Next base: position 123,790 of record JBNKYC010000076.1, on the reverse strand, counting down.
ACCAGTCGACGAACCCTCATCTCCGTCCGTGGGACTGGTCGCCCCACCACAAGCTCCCGCGACGAGCGCCGTGCCCAGCAGCGTGAAGAGCACAAGTCGAACGCGCTTATTTCCAGCAAGAAGCTGAAAGGAGACGGAGGACGGGTCTTGGGAATCGGCCATATGGATAATGTACCCGACTCTGGCGCGGGGCAGGCGGTGGGCCAAACAGAAACCGAGAAAGCTCACGAAATCCTGCCGTCGGCACAAACAATTGCGGTCGAATTGGAAGGCGCCTGTGGGCCTGTCTGCCCCGCTTCATGACCTTGCCTACCGAGATCAGCACCTCGGTTCTCCCCGCCGCGCCGGAGGCTGACTAGAGAGAGGACAACACCGCCACCTGAATAGCCAGCCGTCGCTCGTTGTTGATGGGGGAGCCGTCGAGTTCTTCGATTGTGAAACGATCGAAGACATGGGTCCCGTGCGTCTTGATTTGCGAGGTGACGATTTGCACCTCACTTCGATGCAAGGCGCGCGTAATGGCATAGAGCAAACCAGAACGGTCCGTCGTCTCGACTTCCAAAACCGAGAGACCTCCGTCGGCACCTTCCAAAAAGCGCACCGTCGTTCCTTCTGTCCCCGCGGGGCCCACCACAGGCGGATGCTCAGATATGGCACCTTCCACCAGCAGTTCGAGAACATGCCCGAAGGACTCAATCTCCGTCTCGTCGAGCGACGCCTCAGGCGTTCGAATCCAAAACAGGTCGAGAGCTTCCGGCGGCTTCACCTTACGTCGAAACGCCTCGGCCGAATCGATATCGTACCCGCACTGATTCAACGCGCGACTGATCAAAGACAGCATACCGGGTCGATCCACCGCTGCGACGCAAATGGCGAGTCCCGACGAATCTCGGGAGGGGAATGTTCCCACGGAAACCGATTGGTCGCCGCGCCTAAATGCAATGTGGGCGTGGGCGGCAATCTCAGCAGGACTGAATCGCTGGCGATACGACTCGGGGAGAGTCATCGCAAACTCGAGTGCGCTCTTGGCCCCCGCCGGGCCAGCATCTTTGAGTGTCATTTTGATTCAAACCTGAAGTTCAATAGAGCAAGAACAATTCCGCTCTCGGGCCGAACCCTTGCACAAAATCCGGTATCTGGCTCGTCTTCTCTGCTCGGGATCGCGACAAAACGAGCCTTTCATTTTCTGGCCAAAGATCACAGCCTTGCCGCTGCACGCCGGGTCGGGTACTCCCGGTGCCCATGAGCAATCCTATCGCCAAGTTTGAGACGAGCCTGGGTCAATTCGAAGCTGAAATCTTCGTGGACAAGATGCCCATCACCGGCGGCAACTTCGTAAAACTCGTCAAAGAAGGGTTCTACGATGGCCTGCACTTCCACCGCGTCATCGCCAACTTCATGAACCAGTTCGGCTGCCCCCACAGCAAAGACCCAAGCAGCCCCCGGGCCGGCACGGGTCAGTCTCCCTACGGATCGATCCCCGACGAGCACCCAGCTGATCTCAAGCTGTCCAACGAGCCGGGCACCCTTTCAATGGCCAACGCCGGACCCAACTCGGGTTCGAGCCAATTCTTCATCAACACGGTGCACAACAGCTACCTAGATTACTTCTCTCCAGGAGCTTCCAAGCATCCGGTCTTCGGCAAGGTGACCTCCGGTATGGATGTGGTCACCGCGATCAACACCACGCCCACCGGCCCTGGCGATCGCCCCAAAACTCCGGTGCAGATGATCAAGGTCACCATTAGCGAGTAAGCAGCTCCTCGTGAGATGAGTGCCGGGAAGCCCCAGTTGGAGCTTCCCGGCTTTGTTTTTTGTCACCCCTCAGCTCACTGTTCCGTTGCCCAGCCAAGCAACAGACAAAGTGAGCCCTCTGCTTGGCTCAAGCATGCATCCCGCGCTTAGGTCTTGCCAGTCGGTCCGACTACCCCAATCATTCGCAGCGCCATGATCCCCTTAGCGGAAAAGGAGTCCCTCCTGGCTCAACTCACCCAGCGCCTCAAAGAGGAGTACGCCACCCTGCTCGCCGCTCAAAGGGCGACCGTCGAGGGAGCAACCCACGAGGAGGCGAAGCCAGAAAACGACAAAGACACGCGAGCCCTCGAACAAACCTATCTGGCCCGGGGGCAGGCCGAGCGCGTTGTTCAACTCAAGGCTGACCTCGGCAAGTTAGAGCAGCTCAAAGTCCGTTTTTACACCGAGGAGACATCAGTCGGTTTGACGGCGCTGGTTGCGCTCGAGGATGATGACGAAGAGCGACGACTCTATATTTTGGTACCAGCAGGAGCAGGCGAAGAACTCGCTTCGAGCGCAGGTGCTATCAAAGTCGTCACCCCGACGTCCCCCCTCGGACGCGCCTTGATGGGCGCGCGACTCGATGAGGACGTGGAAGTGATGACTCCCAAGGGCAAGCGCACCCTCAGTGTCGTGTCTCTTTGCTGAGGTCGAACGTCGCGCACCTGCCGAAAAGCGGCCCCCCGGTCACGGCCCGGTCATAGCCCCGACCCGACCTCGCACGCGTATTTCCGGGCAGGTGGGGCAAGTCGGACGAGGCAGAAAGTGGAGAACGAAGACGAGATCAACGAACTCGTAGCTCACCTCGTCGCTTGTCTCAAAAGTGTAGCGGACCCCCGCCGTTCGGACGGCCTTTTGCTCATATTGTTCTGAGATGGCGTAGCCATCGTCGTCGTGCGACTCAAACCACGGCACATCGTAGGAAAAGCCGATGGGATGATTGGCGGGGTCGGCTGTAAAATCGAAAGACGATGGGGCCGCCCCGGTGAAAGCCGACAGCCCGAGCCAAAGCGAGAATCCACTTCCCTCGCAGCGCAAGTCCGAGGCATCGACTGAGAAGCTTGAAGAAGTACACCTGAGTTCGACAGGCTCGCCTGCTATCTCCGCGCTCAAGTGAGCACACCCTTCTGCCGGCAGATCGTCGCACAGCTCAGGTACGGGCAGATCGGCGTTGTAATTGCCCAACTCCGTGTTCACATCCTCCAAGAATGGGCCTCGGCGCGTGCCCTCCAACAGAGCTTCTTCCCCTGAAGTCCCCCCCGACCCCTGATCGCTCTGGATCGGGTCGACAATTGCAGCTCCCCCGCTCTGAGAATCTGCATCCGTCGTCGCCTCCGACTGACTCAGGGTATCCTCCTCCTGCTCGGTCATCGAACCGGAGGTCCTCTCGGGGCTATCCCCCTCATGGACAGAAACGCGATCACCCGAACAAGCCGCACCGCCACCCAGAGTCATGAGCCAGCACAGAGTCAGAGCTCCCCTTCCCGCCATTGTCCCCTTCATCCTCCCCAATACGGGAAGAGCCGCCCCAGCTTAATCCGTGGCATCGCAGCGCCCTCGCTCCCATCGCTCCCATCGCTCCCAAAGCATACCCCTCGGAGTCGGTACGTCCTGGAAATCGAAGCCCGGATTGTTAGGGTCCCTGGGTGGCCGGAACTAGCTTGCTTGCACTCATTGATGACATCGCCTCGCTTCTGGACGATGTCGGAACCTTAAGCCAAACGGCGGCCAGCAAAACTGCAGGGGTATTGGGCGACGACCTCGCGCTCAACGCCGAACAAGTCGCAGGTGTTCGACCAGAGCGAGAACTGCCCGTCGTTTGGGCAGTCGCCCGCGGCAGCGCCCTGAACAAACTGATCCTCGTCCCAGCCGCCCTCGGCCTCAGCGCCATCTCGCCCTTCGTTATCGCCCCTCTGCTCATGCTCGGCGGTGGCTACCTCTGCTTCGAGGGTTTCGAAAAGGTCTGGCACCATCTCCGCCCCACCAAAACGAGCGAGACGCACAAAGAGGCGCGCACCCTCGCTGATCCTCAAGTAGATCTCGTCGTATTCGAGAAGAATAAGATCAAGGGAGCGATATTCACCGACCTCATACTCTCGGCGGAAATCGTCGTGATTGTGCTCGGCACGGTGCAAACCGAACCCCTGCTCGTTCAAGCACTCGTGCTCAGTTTCGTCGCGGCCGGACTGACCGTGGCGGTATACGGACTCGTAGCCGCCATCGTGAAGCTCGATGATATCGGGCTCGCTTTGGCTCGCCCCCAAGGCAAAGTGGACGCGGAGGGCTTCGGGCCAGCTTTGGGCCGCGGGCTCCTTTGGTTTGCACCTCGTTTGCTCAAGAGCTTGGGTGTTATTGGCACGGCGGCGATGTTTCTCGTCGGGGGAGGGATCTGGGTTCATGGTGTAGCGCCTTTGGGCGCAGTCGCAGCCGGAGCCGAGCAGAGCGCTTCTGCCCTGCCCCACCTGGGAACCCTCGTCGGCTCGCTCGTTTCCATCGCCGGGAACGCCTTGGTGGGGATCGTGGTCGGGGCTCTCGCCGTCGTTTCGGTTTCTGCCGTCAAGAAGCTCTTCGGCAAAGGTTGGTCGCCTTCAGCTCATTGATTGACGCTCGCCTTGGCGAAGCGTCCCGAACCGGTCACGGCGTATGTTTCGTCTGCACCGCAAAAAAGCTGATCTCCCTTGCGGAGCTCTTCCCTCTGGCCTCGAACCTCAACCCGAATAACCCCATCGAGAACCAAGAGGATGTCCGGCCCCTTCGACGAAAAGGTCGCCCCCGTGGTAATGTTCAAAAGCGAAAGCTGAAAGTCAGGCACCGGCGTGACAAAAGTGGTCTGATTGACGCCGGGCTGGTGTCGCTCGGTCCGCGTTTTGGCCAGGGTCAGATCGTAAGGCCTGAAATCGAGCGTCCGCTCAAGCTCCTCAACGTCAACATGCTTACTCGTCAAGCCCCCACGAATGACGTTGTCGGAAGCGGCCATGATTTCGACCCCCGTTCCTCCCAGATAGGAGTGGAGCACACCCGAGGGGAGAAATAGTGCTTCTCCAGGACGCAGCTCGATAAAATGTAAGAGCACTGCCGCCAAAATGCCGGGGTCATCTCCGTAGTGCTCTACCAAACACAAGAGCCAGCTCCCGATACCTGCTCGTGAGTTGACATCTTCGACGTCCAGTCTTGCCTGACCGACCACCCTCCGAATAGCTCGTCGTCGCGTCTCTTCGGGGAGCTCGAACAGCGCGCCCCAAATCGAGGCCAAGGTAGCTTCGTTACACTGAGCAGCAAACTCGTCAAAGGGAGGAAGCAGGTCATCGAGCCGATAATGCCGCAGTCGAGCAACAATACGCGCGTAGGGTAAGAAACCACAGAGCACCGAGAACTTGGTCACAGCCAAGATCAACTCCGGTTTATGTCCCGAGTCTTTATAGATACGGGAGCTCGAATCCAACGGGATCCCTAGGTCGTTTTCCCGAGCAAAGCCCTTCTCAGCTTGGGCTTGATTGGGGTGGCATTGTAGACTCAGGGGGCGCTCGGCTGACAGCACTTTGAACAGAAAGTTAAGCCTTGGTCCCCCCAGTTCGGGGTGAGCTTCAAGCAACTCAAACAGGTTCGAGCACCCCCGCGGTGCGCCAATCACCGGAGAGGGTGCGAGAGGGTGCGCGCCCATCCAAAGCTCAGCTTCTGGTTGCCCACTCGGCCCCCGACCAAGCACCTTCGCCATCTCGGTCCTCGAGCCCCAGTCGTAGGTCTGTACCCTGCTATTTAAACGAAAAATCGACAATTTTGCCTTTGTCCCTCGAGAGCTGGGCAGGTTAGCAGCCTTTGCTCATTGCCCAAGGGCTCCGAACTCTCTAGACAACGCTCCAGAGCGAAAAACTACACTTTTCGTACATTTTATTGAACAGAGTCGCGTTGCTCGGTTCATTTACGACTCCGCACAGAACACGTTCAACGCCGGGCACCACCCAGACGACCCTCGAAAAGCATCATGGCTCAGATTGATATCAAAGAACTCATGGACACCTGCGGTGTCCGCTTCGGAACAAGTGGCGCGCGCGGTCTGGTTTCGGACATGACCGACTTGGTCTGTATGGCCTATACCGCCGCCTTCTTGCAACATCAGCAAGAGACGACTCCAGATCATGATCGAGTGCTTCTCGTCGGAGGCGATCGACGCCCCTCCACCCCGCGCATCATGCGAGCCGTTGCGGCGGCGGCTCAGGCCCAGGGCTATGAAGTACGCTCCGCAGGCCTGATCCCCTCACCAGCCCTTGCTCTTTGGGGCATGAAGATAGGAGCGTCCACGGTGATGGTGACAGGGAGTCATATTCCAGACGACCGCAACGGAATGAAGTTCACCACCCCTCACGGCGAAATCACCAAGGTCGACGAGGCCGGAATCTTGAAGCAGGTGGTGGACCAGCTCCCGGCGGTCGATGTCGAAGGTATGCTCGAGTCCCCAAAGGAACTCCCCAAAGCCAACGGGGCCGCCGAGGATCTGTACCTAGAACGCTTCGTGAGCGCCTTTGGGACAGACGCCCTTGAAGGCGAGCGGATCGGAGTTTACGGCCACTCTGCGGTAGGGCGAGACCTCTTGGTGCGTCTTTATGAAAGGCTGGGGGCCGAAGTCGTTCGCCTCGGGTGGAGCGAGACCTTTATCCCCGTCGACACAGAAGCCATTCGTCCCGAAGACGATGTTCTCGCTGCTAACTGGGCCAACGAGCACGAGCTGTCCGCCATCGTGTCTACAGACGGCGACTCCGATCGTCCCCTTTGCTCCGACGAGCGAGGAATTTGGTTTCGCGGCGACGTCACGGGGATCCTCACTGCCCAGTACCTCGGTGCGGATGCCGTGGCTCTCCCTGTCAGCTGCAACACCGCTCTGGAGCTCAGCGGACAGTTTTCGAAAACCAGGCGCACGCGCATCGGTTCGCCCTTCGTGATCGAAGCGCTCGAGGCACTACAGCGCGAAGGGTTCACGAAGGTGGTCGGCTACGAAGCCAACGGTGGATTCTTCAACCAAACGGAACTGACCGTCGAAACCCCAAAAAAGAAGGGGCAACTCCCGCCTCTGCCCACCCGAGACCCCGTCATCGTGCATCTTGGCATGCTCATGATGGCGAAAAAGCATGGTTGCAAACTATCGGAGTTGGCGCGCCTACTGCCCTGCCGCGTGACGGCAAGCGGTCGCGACCAGAGCTTCGAAAAAGAGCGTTCAACCGCCCTGCTCTCTCGCCTCGAAGCAATGGAGCCAACCCACCTTGCCGAGACGCTCGAGCTCGGCCCGATTCAAAACAAAAATACCATCGATGGCCTTCGCATCACCTTCGATTCGGGGGAAATCATCCACCTGCGCCCCTCCGGCAACGCGCCCGAGTTACGTTGTTACGCGGAGGCAAAAACAACGGCGCGCGCGGTTGAGCTCGTCACACATGGACTCAAGCTGGCCAAGAATCTGGCCGAATCAAGCGACTAATCGGGCACGTTGGTCTGGGGCGGATTTCTGGGGCAGTCTGAAGCGACCGCTCTAGAGGCTTTAGACCAAGGATCCCCCCTATGCTCGAAACACTTCCCCCAGGCGCGCTCATTCCGGACCGACTCGGCGAAGCTCGGTTTGATTCCCCCATCAAACTCAGTCGCAATGTAGGTGACGCTCGAGCCAACTACGTCCGAGACGACGAGCGAGTGCTCTTTTCGATCGAGTTCAACGAGGGCGAACCTGGGTTTCACAGTTCGGATGTAGCCAACCTCGAAAAGGCCGGTCCTCGAGCTCGCACTTTCTTCGAACCACAGCGGGTGCATGCCGCGATAGTCACCTGTGGTGGTCTGTGTCCGGGTCTCAACGACGTGATCCGCTCGATTGTGATGACTCTTTGGTCGCACTACGGGGTTCGACGCGTTACGGGCTTTCGCCATGGTTATCGAGGATTGGTCGCAGACAGCCCCTACACCCCGACTCCTCTCGACCCAAAGACAGTGGCGTCCATCCATCGTCATGGGGGGACCATCCTCGGAAGCGCGCGCGGCGGAGGTGACCGCACCGGCGAAATCGTAGACACGCTCGTTCGCTACAACGTGGACATGCTGTTTACGATCGGAGGCGATGGTACCCAAAAGGGAGCGCTTCGGATCCGCAACGAAATCGAGAGGCGTCGTCTGCCTATTGCTGTCGTGGGTGTCCCCAAGACGATCGACAACGATCTCAGCTTCGTCGAACGCTCCTTCGGCTTCGAAACTGCCGTGGCCGAGGCGGTTCGCGCCGTGGATGGTGCACATACGGAAGCCACTGACGCCCCCCGAGGCGTCGGCCTCGTTAAACTCATGGGGCGCGAAAGCGGCTTCATCGCTGCCCATGCAGCCCTCGCCAGCAATGAAGCTGACTTCGTATTGATTCCTGAAATTCCCTTTGATTTAGAGGGAGAAAACGGACTGCTGTCCCATTTGGGCCGGCGCCTCGACGTGCAAGGACATGCGATGGTCGTGGTGGCCGAAGGGGCGGGCCAGAAGTTTGTTCAAGGACAGGGGACGGATGCGGGGGGCAACAAAAAGCTCGGGGACATCGGTACCTTCTTGCAAGACGCCATCGTCAAACACTTCGCCGACCTCAAGCAAGAAGTATCTCTCAAGTACATCGACCCCAGCTACAGCATCCGCGCCCAAGCGGCAAACCCAGCTGACTCGATCTATTGTGCGCGTCTCGGCTCCAACGCGGTTCATGCCGCCATGAGCGGCAGAACAGGGAGCATCGTAGGGATGGTCAACAACCGCCTCGTTCACGTCCCAATCGACGCCGCAACGAGGGAACGCAATCGCGTTAACCCCGACGGACCACTGTGGAGAGACATTCTCTTCAACACCGGTATGCCCCTACACATGACCGACAGCGAAGACTGATCCCCCGACGCACCAGAAAAGATCGCTAGCGCGTACTCATTACGGTCTTTCGTGAAAGGGCTCTCTCAGTAACGTGACTTGTTTGTGACGAGCCCTGCGGACAGCTCGGATCCACATTATTAATGTGCCCCGAGTTACCACTGACCAGCTCGTCAAAACGCTAAGACGTCGCCTACCCGATCACGTCTTTCGCCCGAACGGCGCGCGCATCGGTTGGTTCTTCCTCCACATTGGTGCCTTCGCTCTCGCTTCAACCTTGGGGCTCAAATGGGGCGTTGTCGACGGAGAGATCAACTGGCCCCTGCTGCTTGCCTTAGGCACTCTTGTCGGCTTCAACTTCGCCGGTTTGGCCTTCGTCGCCCACGAAACCCTGCACGGGGCGGTCACAAAGAACCGACGTCTCAAGCTTCTGATCGGGCAAATCGGCTTCGCCCCTTTTTGCGTAAGCCCTCACCTTTGGATGGCCTGGCATAATCGCGTGCACCATCCGAATACGAATGTCGAAGGAATCGATCCTGACGCCTACCCCAGTCTCAACGAATACAAAACCAATCGAGCTGCACGCCTCGCCGTACAGCTCGCCGCACCCCGCTGCGGCAAGTGGCGCGGTACGATTACGTTACTTCTTGGATTCAGTATTCAGAGCGCTCAGATCCTGCTTGGCGCAAAACGGCGCAACCATCTCAGCCCCCGCCACTACCGACGAGCACTCGTGGAGACAGCGTTCAGCGCCACCTTTTGGTGCGCCTGGGCCATAATCCTGGGACCTGCTCTTTTTTGCTTCCTCTATGTTCTACCGCTGATGATCGCCAATACGATCGTCATGAGCTACATCCTAACCAACCATAGTCTTAGCCCCCTGGTACATCACGACGATACTCTGACCTCAACCCTGAGCGTCACCGTACCGGCCTGGTACGAAACCTTCTCGCTCCAGTTCGGCTATCACGTAGAGCACCATCTCTTCCCTACGATGAGTCATGTGCATGGTCCTCTTGTCCGAGAGGCCATATGCGAGCTTTGTCCTGAACGGTATCAAAGCCTACCCCTCGGAAAAGCTCTAGCTTTCATCTTCACTACTCCGCGCGTCTATAAGAACGACACCATTCTCTTCGACCCCGAAACAGGAGCCGAGGCATCCACCCTGAGCGAGCGTGATCTTGCCCCAACAAAAAACGGACCTCAACTGCAGGACGTCGACTCACTCGAAGACCTCGCGCTCGAGCGAAGTCGAATCAGGACAAAACTAAAATCTACCGACAAACCAGAAGACGAAACCCTATTGGGCTGACAGTCTTTTCGCGAGTCGAGCTTACTTTTCCTTTTTGGAAGGACGCCCCTTGGCGGGCGGTCCACCCCGCTTACGTCCCGCATTGAAGCGTGGTTTCGCGAGCATTCCGCTCACGTTCCAACTGTAGGAGCCGTCAGATTGCTTGGCTCGGCGCACCATGGGGTCCATGTCGAAAAGCCCGGGCACTTTCGAGTCAGGCGCACCAAATAGGCTCTTGGTGATGTCGCTTTGGGCAGTGTACGCTTCTTTGAATTTGAAGGTCGCATCGACCGAAAGCCGACTCTTGTCAAAAGGCTCACGAAGAGTAAGTCGGCCTTCCGCGCTGAGCTCAAAGTCTTTGCCGTTGGCAGTGAACTGCTCAATATCAAGGCGGCCCGACGCTGCCTTGGCCTGAAAATGAAGCGTTCCAGCGTTCAGCTTCGGAAGCGCGATGGTCCCTCGGATCTTCGCCTTCCCGTCGCCCGCGGTGAGATTGGTCACGTTGAGAGCAAACGTACCTTCTGCTTTCTTCATCTGACCTCGAGGAAGAAAGAGGTCAACCTTGCCCCCCAGCTCACCACCTAGGGGCAACCCCAGTCCTGCGCTCAAAAGGGTCAATCCCGAGATGTCAATCAACTCACCTTCAACCGCGATCTTCGCCCCCTCGGGGTCCTGGTTAAAAGAGCCGAAGAGCTTGCCGCCTCCTACCTTTGCTGCAAAATCGACAGCGATTTCCCCCAAGAGGTAAGAAAGTGCGCCCACGCCCACTGTGGCGGATTCCACCGCCAACATCTTTGGCGGCGCCTCTTCGGCCTCGGCCAAGCTGGTCACGACTTCTACCAAGCGCACGCCTTCGGCTTCGACCCCTAAGAGCCCCGAACCCGACAGGTTTTCGATCTGCAGAAACTTCTCGTTCTGCTGCGTGTTGTATTCCGCGAGGAGACGCTTCTTCAGCATCTCATAAGGGAAGGTCACACGAACGAAGACGAAAAGGGCCAGCAGATAAAACACCGGGACCCCAACATACATTAGGATCTTCTTTTGAATGGGCGACAGATCGATCATCATGCTTAGTCCTTGTCGTCGTCCTTCTTGCCTGACTTCTTCTTCTTCGATTCTTCGCGATCATAGGCTGAGACTTCCATTTCCACGTCATACTGATCGGGTTTGGTGCTGCGCTTTTTGATACTGAGTCGCGAGATGGTCAGGGGATAACCAGCACCGTCTACTTTCTCCATGAAAGTAGACAGGGCGAGCATCCCCACATTGCGAAGACGAATCTTGGTGGATCGTTCCTTAAAGGTCTTCCCCGCAGGAACCGTCGACTTGTCCTGGGTTTCGGGGATATCTACCTCGGCCTTGTCTGCAATTTGCGCCAAGAACGATGCGAGGGCCGGTGCCTTCCTGGCGTAGCGGCTTTCCACCCGCTTGGTCTCTGCCTTGCGTCGGCCCAGGGTCAATCGTTCATCTTTGATCTCGCGAATGATCTGGCTCACCCGCTCGTTCTCTGATCGCTGCTCGCCCACGCTCATCGCTGCATAGGTAGGGATGATCAAAATGAACATCGCAGAAAAGACAGCGCCAAAGACGATGAGCAGCTTCCTCTCACGCTCTTCTAGCCTTTCGAATCGCTCCTGCAGGTTCACTTGTCACCTCCGCTCTTTTTCTTCTTCTTGGAGCCCTTCTTGGAAGAGGAATCTTCTGGACAGCTCACCTGGGCCTCCAAAACGTATCTCTCCTTCTCGCTGTTGACGACCTGAGTGATCTTACTGATCTTAGCCTCCGCGAAGCACTTATGCTCATTGAGCAATTGGGCTACCTTCTGAGCGTCTTCGGCCGATCCAACTTGACCTCGGAGCTTGAGCTTGCTCTTGGCCGAGTCTCGGCCTTGGTCGAAATCGAACTCCTCGACGTCATGGGTGAGTTCCTTGGGGATGACTTCCGCGAGGGCCACAGCTGCGCCAAACCCATCCATGTAGGGCATCGGATCCTCGGGACGGATCTTACGTGCCTTAGCTAGCTCGATCTCGGCCTCGTCGGGATCAGACGTAGACTTGCCAAAGGTCGACTGGGTCACCATTTCCAAACTCTGGAGGAGAGCCTCGTTCTCTGCAGCCAAGGCGCGAGCCTCGGCCCACACAGAGAAAAGGAAGGAAACGAGCACCACCGAAAGCAACGCAGCCGAAAGCGGAGCCCGCGCCTTGAGGTGCTGATAACCACGCTCGAAGGCAAGAGGCCCCTTCCTCAAATCGATACCCTTGCCGCGCACACCGTGAACGGCTGCACCCAAAGCGCGAGCGAAAAGAGGAACGCGCGTTTGGTCCTCGGGATCCAAACCTGGAAGCTCCAATGCGGGCAACGGCTCAACGGCGACCCCAAGACGAGGAGCCAGAAACTCCGCGAGACCTGACATCTGCGCGCCTTCACCGGTAATAAAGACGGTTTGCACCGAGCTTTCCGATTGCGCGGAAAAGGCTGCGAAGGTTTGCCTTAAGGCGCTCACGCTCAGCTCAGCCGTGTCGGGGAACCCTTCCACGCCGCCACTCACCGTTCGTAACATGACAGGCTCGGCCCCCCTCATGATGCACACGTCGATTCCCGAGAATCCAAAGTCAATCACACAAACGGGCTCGGTTCCTTGCAGAGCCGGTATCAAGCTCGCCAGATTGCCGAGTTCCGCCGAGCTGACTCCCACGCGCTCTGGCTCGTGTTGCGCAGCAGCCCGGACCTGATCCAGGCTTTTCTGAACAGCTTCGGTCGTTGCCGCACAGGCAAGAACGGACACCTCTTGGCCCGGCACCTTGGCCTCGTGGCTCAGCACTGCATGGTCCACGAGCAACTCGTCGATATCGACGGGGAGGACGGCTTCGAGCTCAAAGGGCAGAAGTTCAGAAAGACGCTTCCGCGCGCTCTCGGGAAGCCCAAGTCGATGAGAAAAAACGCCTGCGCCAGGGACCGAGCTCACAATTACATCTGCATGAGCAACAGGTAACTTGCCCAGGCAGGCCCTCAGAGCGTCGGACGGCTTGTCGTGAGAGGAAACGAGTTCTTCCGCGAAGCTCTCGAACTCCAGCTTGCGATAGCCAGAACGCAGCGCAGCCACGCGCACATGGTTGTCGCGAAAATCGACTCCAAATACGCGGCTCATCGAGAGGCTCCAGGTTGAAAATGAGTGTGCAACATGTTCAAAATTTTGAGTTGGGTTCGTGGACTCAGTCCACGCGGTAGTAGAGGACGGCGCCCCCAGGTCTAGGCAAGAGAAAGGCCCCAAGGCCTCCTTGCTGGAAGTCGGCAGGCAAGCCCGAAATCTTGAGATCGGGGGCGTCGGGCCCCAGCTCTGCCAGTTGACTGAGCTTGGTTAGGTCTTCAGCTGTTCCTGGCGGGGGCGCCCCGCGCATATCCACCACGGCATGAATGTTCGTCCTCGTCTCGAGCTTCCCGGACTTCACCTTACCCGTGGCATAGATACTGAACACCTTACTTTCGGTCGTAATGGCCTTCTTCAACTGGTCGTCAGAGCGAGGCTTAACCGGCTCGATACCAAATTGCTCGAACAAGCCTTTGAGCATCGCATGCTCCCCCTTGACCATCTTCACGAATTCATCAGGCTTGGGAAAGATAGGCATTCCTTGCATGACGCCTCCAAACATCTCGAAGGTCATCAAAAACTTCTGCTGCATGATGGGATCCACACAAAGAGGAGTGCCAGGATCCACCTGCTGGCAGACAACCGCGAGCAAGGTCATCGCATTAGCCGAGTTCACATTCACCTTGCCTGTGCCCCAAACTGTGGCGATCCGCGACTTGGGGTCATCCGGGTCGGGCTCAATGAAGCGTCGCCAAAACTCGTCGCTCACTCCCTGCACCATACGCAACTCTTGTAGACTATCGAAGGCCGCATTCTTGCGCTGATAGGGCCGCGCCAATAACTGATAGAAGCTGTCTTCAGGGGGAGTCACCACCGAAGCAGTAGTGTTCGTGGGATCACAGGCGCTCTTGTCGACGTTCGGGTCCACCCAGTCCACGATGGCCGAGCATACGGTTTGCCGGTCGAGTGGATTGCCGTTTTCGTCCTGAGCCTCTTCGAAGAACTCGTTGTATTGGAACCCTCCGATCAGAGAAATGATCTGCTCTTCTTGACGCTTGACCGAAAAGCTATCCGCTCGAGCCGCAAGGTTGAGATTGATCTTGGAATCCTCATCGACAACAACAAGCTCGAAACCAGCACCCTCCATGCCGAGATTGCGCCCCTCGGCAAGCACCATCCCGCTCATGCCCTCAAAAACAGACCCCCCGGCTTGGTCATTGAAAGGGCCAAGCAACACGTCGGTGTACTCCCACACCGGCACCTGAGCGCCTTGGGTGAGCAGGCTCAGAACAGAAGACACCGTCGGCTCTGCCGCCAAAATCAGTCGAGTGAGGTTAACGGCACTCTTGGCCGCATATTCCGCCTTGACCTGATCGCGCGCCGAAACCGAACTTCCCAGTTCTGCAGATACGGTGTCCTGAAACTCGGTCAGCATCACCGTCGCGATGGTGAGGGTGCCGAGCACCATGAGTAAGGCCACTCCCCGTCGACTCGATCGGGCAACCTTGCCGGGCGCCCCCCGAAGCCCCCCCGACTTACAAGCAGACGCGCCCCTTCCAGGCGCCTCAGGTAAGGCGGCCGCACTCGAGCGACAGCGGCTCTGGAAGGTGTGTCGGAAGAAGTTCATTTGAGGGCAAAATTCAAAGGGTCTTGGACCGGAATCGGTATCTTGGAGACGAGGCGAATCTTTCCGCGGCTCCCGCTCGAGCGGGAACGCGACGCGCCATTGAGCACCAAGGTGACCTTCACTTGAGTAGGTAGGCGACCCTTTTCGCCAACAACAGCGGTGCTATCCCACTCCTCGCGCCATTGCCCCGTTAGGGGATCGAGGTACTTCAGATCGAAGAGATCGATGTCTGTGGCAAGGACTTCGACCTTTCCACCCCGCCGAGGCTCCGCATCGGGAAGGGCCGAGCGACGAGCCAGATCGATCACGTCGCCTTCGTCAGGGTCTTCGCTCCCAAAGTAGGAAATTTCGAGCTGATCCGATTCTCGAGAGTTCGCACGCAACCGTCGATGAGAAAAGGAGTTGAAGTCGAGTCGAGCCGCCGGAGAGCCGGGTTCTCCAACAAAGCTTGTGTTGACGACCCGAATTGACTCATCAATCGGAGCGTGCACTGACAGATACGCAGCCTGGAGCTCCCGCGCGATGCGAGCCATGGCGAGTCGACCTTCACGATATCGCGAGCTGATACGATCGACCCCCTCGCGACTACGTCGCATGCCGTCGATCGAGGCGAAAACGAGAATACTGATGAAGGCAAGAATGGCCATCGCAATCATCAACTCGATCAGAGTCATACCGCGTGTGGCTCTGGTTCTTCCCCGTTCAGCCGGGCGAATCGATTCGTTCATGGCCCCACTCCCGGCAACCCTAATCCACTCGGTCCGGTTGTTCCTGTTGAGGCTCCGCTCGTCGAGCTCGAAGAAGTTGTAGACCCATCCGAGCCCCCCAGTTCGTCCTCCGCTTCCTCGCTCAAAGCTGGGCTGAGGCTCCCTTCGAGGGGGTTGGTTACGTACTGGGTCACGTCAAACGAGCGCTCCTTCTTACCCTCGTTCCAGATCACCCGGACTTTGACCTTACGAATACTCGCTTCAAGCATCGGCTTGATGCTCGGATAGACCATCGAAAGAGCCATGCCGATGATTCCCCCGCCGGCTGCTGGTGCCAAGGATCCCGCCAAGTCATCCATCGAGCCCACGCCGGCCAAGTTGTCTTCGTTGGTTGGAAGAGCCGTCGCCAGGTCACTTCCTACCGCGAGAGGGTCCTCCACGTCCGCCCCAGGAGCATCGCCCAGTTCTTCCTCGGGATCGGCGTTTTCGTCAAAGACGGGAGGTTCGGGCAAGATGACCGTCTGTACTTCCCACTCGCAGCGGTAAGGATCGGTACCTTCATCCTCACAACATTCGCCAGCGTCGCTTTGATCGATGAGCGAGTAGCCGTTTTGCAGCAACTCCAGCTCGATCTCGCTCATCTTACAACGCACAAGACTCGCCGCCTGAGTTTCGAACTGAACACGCCGAGTCGTCGAGAAGAGCCCAGTCTGAGAGCTCAATATCGTCGTCAAACCAAGCGCCAGGATAGCCATCGCGACCATCACCTCGAGCAAAGTAAAACCGCGTCTCATAGCCCTTCATCCCTTTCTGAGAACGCTTCGTCCTCGTCAAAGACAGCTGAAGGAAGCTCGTTCAGACCCCGCTTGATGTCCGCACGGCCTGTAAGTGGACTGATTTCGACGGTGAGTCCCGTGTCATCACCTTTTTTGCGGATCTGTACGATGGCGCGCTCCGTGACTCCTCCCGGCCAGAAATAGATGTAGGCAATCCCATCGTCGATTGCTTCGGGATCGTGCTCCGTCTGTACTTTGGCGATTTCGATCCCGCTGCCAACTTCTCGCCCGGGGCCTTCGCCGTCTGTTCCCAGCGCATCGACTGGGGCAAAACCGGGGTCGTGACGTGGAGTCCCCGAGACAATGCCTTCGGCTAGGGCCTCGGCTTGCGCCAGCAGCAAAGCGGCAGCATCTGCTTCTTCCTCGGCCTCCCCATCCTCGTCCTCTTTCGTTTCGCCGACCAGAGCCTCGCGGGAGCTCGCCGACTCCAAAATAATTCGACCACCTCCGATGTCCAAGGCAAGGCGCGCGGGTTTGCCGGTGGTATTCGCGTGGGCAAGCCCTTTACGGACGCCCGCGACCACCAAAGTCGCGGCAGCGCGGCGATTGGCTCCTCCGAACATCCCCGAGCCGAACACCATCGTCCCGAGCAAGAGCGCCATGAGGGCAATGACGATCATGATCTCGATCAAGGTCATGCCTCTACCTGCGCGCAAGTCTCCCCTGCTCTGGGAGAACCTTCCCAGGTTGGGGCTCTCGACGACAGAATCGCGAGAGGGACGCATTGAGGTGACCGATCGAGCCAAGATTATTCTTCTTCGTCTGTCTGAGAGGCACCCCTGGGAATCACGATATCATCCTTAGAGCCCTTCTTCTTGTCCGGCCCAGACGAACTGACGATGACCTCATCGTCCGCACAAGCGATCACGTAGTCTTCCCCCCAAGGATCAGTGGTGTTCTGCCCCGCATCGAGCTGCTTGTCCTCCACGAGCTGACTTACGGTGGGACATTCGCCGTACTCGTTTTCGGCAAGCTGCCACTGGCTTACAGCGCTTCGGATCACACGCGCACCGGTCTCAGCTTGCTGCACCTGGGCTTCTTTCATCTTGGGGATCGCAACCACCGCGACGCCACCTGCCACCATCGCAATGATTGCCACCACGATCATGATCTCGATCAGCGTCATGCCGCGAGAAGCTGCCCGCACAAGGGAGTTACCTCGACCAGAACAACGCAGGGCACGAGCCGTCTTTAAAATTCTCTGAAGTTGTTTCATCGTATTCCTTTCGTGAAAAATCCAAATCAAAAGAGGCAATGTGGCATACTGCCCCCCTGTTTCTAACTAATCTTCAATTCGATCGGTTCCCCCAGGAAGACCGTCAGGACCGTCACTCATCAACACGTATGACGCGGATGGCCGATGGCTGGGACACACCAGTCGCAAAGGTCGCCCCCAGCCGTCGACGGGCAAGGACGCCAACCCCTGAGCCCGCGCCACTTCGTCCAAACTCTCAGGGCAGCGCCCTTCTTCCTGCAATAGAAATCGCTCGACCTTCGGACGCACCACGGAAAGAGCACGCACCGTGCGACGAACACCGGCAGCGTAACGCTCCCGCTCGACCATCGTAAAGATCGTCCCGAAGACAACTAATACGACCAGCAGGCTGAACACTCGGCCACGTGCAAAAAAGCGACGCCAAGCTCCTCTTCCTTCCCAAGGGAAGAAGATGCGTCGTTCCTTGTTGCTTCGTATGCCTAGCGTGCTCAAAGTCCCCCCTATTGCACCAAGTTATTCATCTGCATCAGCGGCATCATGATTGAAACCACGATGAATCCGACAGCCCCACCCATCACCACGATCATGATCGGTTCAAGCAGGCTGGTGACCGTCGCAATTTTGGTTTCGACTTCGGCTTCGTAGGCGCGACTCACGTTTTGCAACATGTCCTCCAGCTGTCCCGATTTTTCGCCAACGGCAATCATGTGGGTCACCATCGGAGGAAAGGCCCCGCTGCGCTTGAGAGGTTCAGCGATGCTCTCCCCTTCGCGAATTGAGCCGATAGCCTCAGCAATGACATTTTCGAGCTTGATGTTCTCGAGAACGTTTTTACCGATTTCCATGGCCGGCAGAAGCTGCACCCCGCTGCCAAGCAGGGTAGCCAAGGTGCGAGTAAAGCGCGCCAACGAAGCCAACAGGTTGAGACGACCGAAGAGGGGCATGCTGAGCTGAAAGCTGTCCCACTTGAAATGACCTTGAGGTGTCTTCTTCCATTTGAAGAAGCCGTAGCCGCCAGCGGCCATCAAGATCAAAATCAGCCACCAGTACTCGGACAAGGTGTTCGATGTAAAGATGAGGAGCCGAGTATACCAGGGGAGAGCTTGGCCCAGATTGTCAAAGATACTCGTCAACTTGGGGACCACGGTCACCATCAAGAACGAAATGAGTGCTCCCGCGAAAAGGGCCATCGCCACCGGATATGCGAGGGCGGCCATGAGCTTGCCCTTGAGTCTCGATTGACTCTCCATGAAGTCAGCCAGACGCTCGAGGACGATCTCGAGCATGCCCGAAGCTTCTCCAGCTGCCACCATGTTGACGTACAGTGGAGGGAACACTTTGGGATGGGCCGCGAGCGACTTCGAAAAGCTCGTTCCCTCCTTCAAGCCCTGCCGGACGGCAGAAAGAACCCGCACCATCTGCTCTTTTTCTACCTGTTCGGTCAAAGCAGAGATACTTTCCACAAGGGGGATCCCTGCCCTGACCAAGGTGGAAAGCTGACGCGTCATGACCGCAACGTCCCCTCCAGATATCCTGCGAAAAACCGCGAAAAAATCGATATCTCGGGATTCTTTCTTCTTCTTCTCGCTGCCTTCTACAGCCGAGGTGAGCATGACTCCGTCTTTTCGGAGCAGGCTTCGCAGAGCACGCGCATTTTCGGCGTCGCGGTAGCCCTTGACTGACTTGCCGCTCGTCGAATCGATGCCTGTGTACTCAAATACCGCCATAATTGACCCAATTCATCCGTTCAAGAAGCTACCGTCACCCGATCACTCATCGACAATGATGTCCTCCTGAGTAGCCGCCACGACCTCTCCAACTGTCGTTAGCCCCGAAAGCACTTTACGAGCGCCATCATCACGCATGGTGTCCATGCCGGACTCTTGGGCAGCGCGTTTGACCGTCTGCGCGTCAGCATTAGCCAGAATAAGCCCACCAACCTTGTCGTCGACGACCATCAATTCGTAAATGCCGCGCCGACCTGTGAACCCTTTGTTGTCACACTCATCGCACCCTACCGCCTCATAGAAGGTGGGACGCCCCCCCTTCCGCACACCGACCGGCTGGTAGTCGACTCCCGGCACCATGTACTGATGTGTCATCTGACGAGCCTCTCGCCAAGCCGTACGCCGGTCGTCGAGGCCCAACTGCTGTAGCTCCACGTCAGTGGCTTCATAGGGACGTTTACAGTGAGGACACAGAACGCGCACCAAACGTTGGGCCAAGATCCCCACTACCGTCGAACGCACCAAGAAGGGCTCGATATCCATCTCGACCAAACGTGTAACAGCACCAGCCGAGTCGTTGGTGTGCAAGGTAGAAAGCACCAGATGGCCCGTCATCGAGGCGTGCATCGCGATTTCGGCCGTCTCCTTGTCTCGAATTTCGCCGACCATGATCACGTCCGGATCCTGGCGGAGAAAGGCGCGCAACGCGCTGGCGAAAGTCAAGTCGATCTTGGCATTCACCGGAAGCTGATGAATGCCAGGGAGCTCATATTCAACCGGGTCCTCAGCCGTTAGAATGTTCTTATTCGGCTTGTTGATGCGGTTGAGACACCCGTACAAGGTCGTTGTCTTACCACTGCCCGTGGGGCCGGTAACTAAGACGATGCCGTTGGGTCGACGAATCAACGAATCCATCAAGGCATAATCACGCGGACCAAAGCCCAGATCTGACAGATCCAAGAGGACGTTCGTCTTCTGAAGCAAACGCATCACGATGCGCTCATGGTCGCGACTGGTCGGAACGGTAGAAACACGCACATCGATGGGACGCCCCGCAATCTTGAGCGAAATGCGACCATCTTGAGGTAGGCGTTTCTCAGCGATGTTGAGCCCAGCCATGATCTTCACGCGAGCGATGACTGCACTCATGAACTGGCGCGACGCGCGACGCGCAACGTAAAGCTCGCCGTCCACTCGATAACGAACAACGACTTCCTTCTCTTCGGGCTCGATATGAATATCACTCGTGCGCTCTTTGACCGCCTGGGAAAAGAGCGCGTTCACCCAACGAATGATCGGCGCGTCGTCGTCCGAGTCGAGAAGGTCCGTCTGCTGTTCGTCCTGCAGCTCGCCGTCCGACTCAAGCTCGCCCATTGTATCCTGCCGCTCGTAAACGCGGTTGATCGCGTTTACGACGGTAGTCGGGGTAGACACCCGGGCCAAAACCGGGCGTCCAAGCAGCGCGCGCACATCATCGAGAGCGGCAACATTGAGCGGGTCCGCACAAATGGCCTCAAAGTAGGCAGGGCTTTCGGCGATCAGGAGCACCTTATGAGCCTTGGCGTAAGAAATCGGCAACCGGACCGCCACCTCGAGGGGGATAGCGTCTGCCTGAACCTCGGGAACGTACTCTAGCCCACACTCACGGGAAAGCGCCTGCGCGACCGTCTCCTCGGAAAGAAGGTCTTGAGCAACGGCAAGCTCAACCAGATCGCTTTGCCTTTCTTCGCATTGCTCGATCAGTTGTACGAGCGCATCAGGACTGAGCACTCCCTGTTTTTCGAGAATTTTGCCAAGGACTTGCTGACCCACGGCTTACTCCGTCTGCTCGGGCATGATGCTGCGCAGGGGCGGAGCCACCCGCAAGTTCGGAGAGGAAGCCGAAGCATCTGCAGTTAAGACGTCATCACGCACCAAAGCACCGCGCTTCTTCCTACGCTTGCTCTTGCCCTGCTTGGGAGGTGGAGGGGGTGTTGCACGAGACCCTCGCTTCGGCTTGCTCGTCCCTTTGAGATTGGTGGGAAGATCGATCGCTTCGCCTGGCTCGTGGTCGTGAAGTTCTCGGGGCTTGAGCTCTTCTTCGAGACGTTCGCGCTCGTCAAGGTCGAAGTAAGACTGACGGATGTCCTCAACCAAGCCATTGGAGCGGGCGTAGTCCTTGGGTGGTTCCCAGGCTTCGGTCGTAAAGACGAAGTAGCGATCAATGAACTCTTGCCGCTCCTGCATTTTGCGCTCAAAGATGCGTCGCAGGTCTTCCTGCTCGCGGATCACATGTGGAGTCAGGATCAAAAGGAGGTTCGTCTTCCGAGTCTGGGTCGATGTCTTGCTGAACAAGAACCCCAAGATGGGAATGTCTCCCAGGATGGGCACCTTGTCCTTCGAGGTAACGAACTCGTCCTTCATCAGACCACCGATCACGATCGTCTGCTGATCCTTCACCACCACGGTTGTTTTCGCCGTACGCTTGGTGATCGGCACCACACCAAGAGCTCCCGTTGGAGCACCCGCTGCACTGCTTTCTTGTTCGATTTCGAGGCGAACCTGATCTGATTCGTTGATGTGGGGGGTGACCTTCACCTTGTTGCCCACATCCTGACGTTGGGCGTTGCCAAAGCCGCCAAGCAAGCTTCCCAGGTTGCCGCCTTGTCCACCGGCCGCCGCAGCCGCGGCAAGCCCACCAAAGTTGCCGCCAGCGGCATTGGTCTGCAGGGGAATGTTTTCGCCGACGCTGATCTCGGCCGAAACGTTGTCGGTTGCGATCACGTGAGGAGTGGCCAGGACGTTGCCCCGTCCCGAACTCGCCATAGCACTGAGCACTACGCCAAAGGCAGGAATACTCAGTCCCAAGGGCCCAAGACCACTGGTCCCTTCTAGATCGGGGCCACGCATACCGGCAGCCAGGCCCTGCAATGCACTCGGATCGAAGGGGAAGGCCAAAGAGTTACCCGCGTTGAAACCACCAAGAACGGTTGAAGTCTTCCCCCCCACCGTGGGCTGGGCTCCGCCGTGCCAGGAGACCCCAAAGTCGAGGTTGTTACTCACCCCCACGTCCATGATCACCGCTTCGATGAACACCTGGCGGCGGGGTTGGTCTAGACGCTGAACGACCAACCGCAGCTGGGCAAAATCTCGAGGAGATGAGGATACGACCAGCGAATTCGTTGCCTGATCAGGAGTCACGGCAACTTCGCCTTCGAACATCCCTCCCCCATCGCCGGACTTCTTCTTGCCCTTCTTTCCGCCCTTGTTGCCGCTCAGCATCTGCTGAAGAGTCTTCGAGAGCTCTTGCGCCACAGCATGCTGCAGCGGAAGCACGTGGACAGCCCCAGTGTCTCCGCCGCGCGAGTCAAGCTTGCTGAGCACCTGTAGCAACTTCTTGTAGGCGTCGTCATTGCCGACCACGATGATCGAGTTCGTCTGCTCGTCGGCGATGACCTTCGAAAGCCCACCCGTACCTTCGCTGACTTCAAACAGATCGTTGATGCGATCTGCCATTTCTTCAGCGCTCCCGTGATTGATGGGCTCAATCCACATCTGCTGACCTGCCCCGCCCACGTCCACCTCTTCTAGGATGCGGACAAGCCGGCGTATCTGCGACCCCGTATCCGTTATCACAAGCAAGTTGCCCGTCGGATAGGTAGATATATCGCCTTCCTTGCTCTTGAACTTACCAAGAAGAGCCGCAGCCTCTTCCGCCGATACGTAGCGAGTCCGATACAGACGCGTAATGAAATCGTCCGAGTTGGGGATCGGTGCGCCTCGGGAATAAATAGGCGAGCCATTGCCCGCAACCCCGGCGCTATCGACGATCTTCAAGAAGCGGCCGTGAGGAACCACGGTCATACCGTTCACCTGAAGTATCGAAAGAAAGGCCTGATAAGCCTCATCTAGAGTGACCGGCTCGGGAGAGACGACAGTCGCCTTGATCTTCTGGACTTTCGACCCATAAATGAACCGCTTTCCCGTCATCCCGCTGATGTGATTCACCAACTCGGCGAGATCAGCGTCCTGCAGGTTGAACTTGACCTTATAGCTGCCCGGTCGACGGATGACATCGATATCGGTCGCAGCGGCGATCTTGTCCATCGAGCTGGGAAGAGGTCCGGCCGCACCGGGAGGGGACGGGTCCTTCGCTTGCCCAGGCTTCTGATTGGCCTTGGACTTGCTGCGAGCCGGAGCCGGACGCCTCTTTGCAGCTTGAGCTCCTGCCTCGGGGGACCAGGCAAGAGAACCGAGCAGGACGGAGAGGCCGAGCAGACGCCCACCACCTGCGACAAGAGAACTCAATTTTCGGGGGTAGTTTCCAGGTTTCATTTGATCTTAAAATCTAAAGTCGTGTCTTGGCCGCGGCGGTTGAGTTTGATCTTCAAACTGTCAGCGGTGCGCAGGCGCGCGTAGGCCTCGAGAGCCTTTTCTGGGCTCCCCATGTCAAATCCGTTGATGCTCTCCAGGCGGTCTCCGTTCTTCAACCCCAAGGTTCCGAGGAGGGTTTCGGGCCGAACGCCAAAGAGTCGAATACCAATCGTCTTTCCGTCTTTTTGCTCGGGAACGATGCGAGCTGAACGCATGAGTGAGGATTGATCCTCCAAGATCTTGTCGACGGCAGTACGATCAATTTCGAACTCGGTGTCGCTGAGTTTTTTGATCTTCGATTTGATCGCCGGATCGAGCACCGGGGCGCGTCCTCGTCCCTTGGGTTTCTTTTCGGGCTGAGGCGTTTCTTCTTCCTCGGGAGCGGGAGCAGCAGCAGTCGCGGGAGCTGCCGGGGGTTCCGCTCCAAAGAGCGCCGCCTGACATAACGAGTCGTCCTCGAACCAGACCGTTGGCGCCATGGTCGTTGGATTGAAGCCGATATACGCCACCTTCTTCGTCCCAACCGAGTCGCCCACACGCCTCAGGTGAGGTTCCTTCTCGCCAGGCCCGGTGATCGCCGCAAAAGACCAAAGAGGATCTTCCGACTCCGTCAGAATCAAAACACTAATGCCAGGACAGACAGGAACCGTGAGGGGATCATCAAAGCTCGGGCCTTCTGGCTTGGTTGGCTCGGGCTCGGGCGGATGGTCGGCAGGAAAAACAGAGCCCGTCACCGAATCGAAAGGATTACGTCGTTGGAGCGTCTCCGCCCTCACCTTGTCGAACCCAGCCACTTTGGTTTCGACCATCGGCTTAAACGTCGGCCCGCTTCCCGGAGCCAGTTGAGCTGCGATCAGCGAGCTCACGCCGCTCGCCTGAAAGTAGGACGAGATCGCAATCAGTCCGAGGACGACGACATAGAAGTACTTCTTGAATACGAGTTCTACGGACACAACACTGCTTTCGAACCCTGAGCTGGAGACGCTCAAGGTCCGGCACCCTTAAAGCTAGAGGCGTGCCAACGGTCAATCCCTCAAATGAAGCCCAAAACGCTTTAATTTCAGCATCTTGTTTCGAGCTCGGGTGGTCAACTGAGACATTCTGTCATTCACCCCCAACCAAGGCTCCGAAGCCTGACAAGTTGTCATTTAAATTAGGCAACACACAACAACCTACACTCACCGACATTACTCGTCCAACTTACGATAAATGGTTCGCGCTGAAATGCCGAGAAGCTGGGCAGCGAGGGACTTGTCTCCTTCGGTATGACGCAAGGTCGCGGCAATGAGTCTCTGTTCGACTTCCGCGAGGGGGGTTCCGATTCCGAAAGTGAGAGACTGAGGAGTCGATTTGGGACCGCTTACGATAGAAGCTGGCAAGTCGTCGAGTTTGAGCGTCGCGCTTCTGCAAAGCACGGCCGCTCGCTCCATGGTGTTTTCGAGTTCGCGCACGTTACCAGGCCAGGCGTACTCGCGGAGGCAAGCAAGGACCTCTGGCGAGACTTCAAGACGTGGCCGAGCGTTCTTGCTGCAATAGATCCCCAGAAAGTGATCGACCAAAAGAGGAATATCCTCGCGCCGGTTACGCAAAGGTGGCGCCGTGAGCGCGATGACATTGAGACGATAATACAAGTCTTCTCGAAACTGCCCGGCCGCAACTTCCTTATGCAAATCGCGATTGGTCGCGGCAACAACCCGTACGTCGGCACGAATCGTCGTCCCGCCTAGAGGTTCGAACTCACCCTCCTGCAGTACACGAAGCAACTTAACTTGAACCGCTGGTGTCAGTTCTCCAACTTCGTCAAGGAAGATCGTCCCTCCCCGGGCCTTCTCAAAACGCCCTTCCTTTCGCATGACGGCACCGGTAAAGGCCCCTTTTTCGTGACCGAAAAGCTCAGCTTCGAGGATGCTCTCGGGAATAGCGGAGCAATTGACCGCAACGAATGGTCCACTTGCGCGACCGCTTTGCTGATGCACGAAACGCGCGATGAGCTCCTTTCCCGTTCCGCTTTCACCAAGAACTAATACATTCGCCATCGCAGGCGCGGCCTGGGCAGCCACGTCGAGTACGCTGCGCAGCGCAGCGCTCTGGCCAACAATCTCTCGCGTGGTGAGCGCACGAATTTCGGCTCGTAGACGCTGATTTTCGTCAATGAGCAGACCGTGTTCGAGCGCCTTCTTGACGGAGCGAACGATGGTTGCTCGCTTGAGCGGTTTTTCAACGAAATCATAGGCCCCTTCGCGCATCGCTGTGACCGCGGTTTCGACCGTGCCGTAAGCGGTCATGAGCAGTACAACCGTTGATGGGGAGACTTCCTTGACCGCACGCAAGAGTTCGACACCGCTTGGTCCCGGCATCATGAGATCGGTCAGGACCACATGCACCTTATGCTGCCTCAAGATCGAAAGAGCGCCTTTGGCTCCGTCCGCTGTAAAGACCCGAAGCCTTTCCTTCTCGAATATCTTCTTGAGAGAGGTCAAGTTGTTCGGCTCGTCATCGACCACAAGGATCGCCGGGCCGTCGGCAGGCAAAGGGGGAGACTCCAGCTCGTTCATGCCCCCAATCTGTCATCTTGGCACAGAGCTTGTCAACTTGCCTCTCGTGTGACATTTTGTCACATTATTATTTAGTCTTTTATTCCGACAATTTATGGTTCATCCGCCAAGATCTCTCCCACGCTTCTTTCCAGGATCGAGAGCAGAGACGCGAGATCGGCAAGGGGGATATTCAATGCTGGCGTCAGATAGACCACGTGCCCCAAGGGCCGGAGGTAGGCTCCTAACTCAAGCGCCCTTTGATAGACCTCCCATCCTCGCGTCGACAAGTAGTCTCCCGAGCTACCCAAGTTGAGAGCGGCGCACATGCCCAAGCTACGAGCTTGTTTAACTGAAGGTAGCGCGCTCAAGCGACGAATGCTGTCCTCAATCATCTGCTCACGCACTGAAACGCCTTCGATGACTCGCTCGTCTTCGTAAACCTTCAGCACTTCACAGGCAACCGCCGCTCCCAGCGGGTTTCCGCAGTACGTGTGCCCGTAATAAAATGCCTTATCTCGCTCTCCCAAAAAGGCATCAAATACCGGATCGCTCACCAGGGTCGCGGCAAAAGGCATCATGCCTCCGCTCAATCCTTTGGCCGAGCATACGATATCCGCTGAGACACCGGCGTGATCCAATGCCCAGAACTTGCCGGTACGACCGTAGCCCGTAAAAACCTCATCAACGATGAACAGTACACCGTAGTGTTCGGTAAGACGGCGCGCTTCTTTCAAGTACTCGGGCGAGTAAATCTTCATGCCCCCAGCACCCTGAATCAATGGTTCGATCACCAGAGCAGCGGTACGCTGTGCGTCGCTCCTCAAAGTTGCTTCAAGGGCTTCCAGCGCCCTGGTAAGATCATCAGCAGGTGAAGGCAAGTGAGTGACCGGCATCGTGAGGCCGGCGAAAGGGCTGCGGAAGGCACTCACGTCTCCTAACGCGGTCGCCCCCATCGTTTCGCCATGAAACGCCGATTCAAGCGAAAGGAAGTGGGTCTTGTCCTTGTGCGGCTTGGGCTGTTGAACCCAATACTGGATGGCTATCTTCACCGCAGCCTCGACGGCGGTCGAACCGTTGTCACTAAAGAAGGCGTGGGTGAGCCCCGGAGGACTGACCCGCAACAAGGCTTCGGCAAACTCGACAGCAGGCTGATGGGTCACACCTGCAAGCGAGGTATGACACAGACGCTCGGCCTGATCTTTCAATGCACGAACCAAACGAGGATGGTTGTGACCGAGCAGACACGTCCACCAAGAGGCGTTACCATCAATGATGCTGCGCCCGTCTGCCTCGAAGAGCCGCGCCCCTTGAGCGTGTTCTATGACGAGAGGCTCGGTAGTTGAGCGATAGGTTTTCATTTGCGTGTACGGATGCCAGACGGCACGCTTGTCACGAATGATGAGTTCGGCACGTTGCTCAGGAGTCATGGTTAGCGTTCTCTTTGGGGTCAGTGATGGGCTCGAACACTGGCACAATGTCCTCAGTTGAAGCCACTGGCGGGATCGAGCGCAAACGGCGACGGTTCGCCGACTTGAGTCCGTCGGAATAGGTTCCAGCTTTTCTGAGTTCGCTCTCAAGAGGTAAGAGTATGCTGACTGTCGTCCCCTCCCCCTTGTGGCTGACGATTTCCATCTCGCCGCCGTGAGCCTCCACGATCTTCTCGGCGATAGGTATACCAAGTCCGGTTCCCCGCGGCTTGGTAGTAAAGAATGGCTTCTTCGCCTTGGCGAGGTCAGTCTGATCCATGCCTTCGCCAGTGTCACGAACGTAAACCGCAGCTGCCGGGCTTCCATCAGAAAACAACCCTTGACGCACCGTCAGCTTGATTCTTCCCCCTCCCGGCATAGCCTGACATGAGTTTGAGATGAGGTTATCCAAAGCCAAACGAAAGAGTCCAGGGTCGACCAGCACGGGACCAAGCTGTTCTTCCAAGCCTGTCTGCACTTGGAGATCGTAGCCCTCTGGAGCAGCCTGACTTGCCTTTTCGCAAATGTCATGAAGAGAGGTTGGGCGACGCGCCGCCGTCACCGGACGAGCGAAACGAAGTAGCTCTGCCACAAGCTGGTTAAGACGCTCGGATTCCTCATTGACGATGCCAAGTAGAGTGGTCCTGTCTCCATCGGAGATCTTGGGGCGTTTCATGGCCGAAACGGCGTTCATGATGATCGCCAAAGGGTTGCGCACCTCATGAGCAATTGCCGCAGCAAGCTCGCCGACTGCAGCAAGCTGTTGCTTGCGGGCCAGCTCCGACGCCATCAGATTGATCTCTGCGTAAGAGCTTTCAAGTTCTGCTGTTCGCGCGGCCAAACTCGAAGTGGTCTGACGCAGGAGCCCCTCTGTGCCCTGAAACTCGGAGATGAGGCTCGCAACGATGATCAAAGTGTAGGTCCAAGAGACACCCTCAACGAGGTACCAACGTGAACCAGCCTGAGTCAGTAAGTACCCTTCAGCGAGTGCTAGAGGCGAAACGAGCGCAAGGGTAACCAAAAGCCCCCGGGCCGGCGCTCGCCCGGCTTTCCATGCCGGAAACAAGACAAAGATACCGAGAAGTAACTGAATCGCGATGGAACCGAGGACACCCCAGGTGAGAAGTGCCGAAGGCATAGGGCCGCCGCTGTCGTCGCCGAACTGGTCGAGACTCAACAGCTGACTCGACGTGACCCCGACCACCAACAGCCCTGCTCCTACCAGAAGCAAATAACTCGCCGAGACGTACCACTTCCGCCCGGCCACAGAAAAGTGAACAGCCAGGAAGTGGGTGTTCAGCGCGGCGGCAACTAGACCGAGCAACAGGACCAAGCCAAAACCAATCAAACGCGCGGGGCCTCCTGTCAGCTGAAGTCTGAGCCAATCTGTGGCGCTCCACAAACCAACCACCAACAGCATGAGCGCAAGCAAACCAAAGCCCTTGCCGCGATACCTTCGTTCTGCCACCACGAAAAAGGCGCTGAGCGACGAGAAAAGGAACAGCCAAAGAAAGCCAGCCTGGGAGAGAATGAGGTCCATGGGCTCGCCTCTCACCGAGCTTGCACGCCCAGCTCCGGGTTGAGAGTCACTCGACGCTGAGCCTTTGCAAAGATCTGCCCGTCAACCAAGCAAGTGGCCTCGACCACAAAGTCCCCCGGGGGCGCTTCTTTTAGGACCGCCTCCGTCCCTTGGGGGAAGACGCCCGTTGCCACGATCGACGCGAAAGGAGCGCTCTGCGCTTGAGACTCAAGACGGTAGGAAATGCTCACTTCGGCCGCTGGCTCGTGAGGAAGCAGAAGGGGGTCGAAGACGGCCAGTATACGGAGCGCCTGAGCGGAGCTGCCGTTTTGTGTGGGCAAAGGAAGCAGCAATCGACATCCTTCGTGTGCCGCATTTACTGCCTGAGAGGAGCCACTCTTGTTTGCCGAACTCACCACGCTCTTGAAACGAGCGGTTTCGACGAACAACGCCTCCGGAAAGAGAGCGAACGCGGCCAAAGAGTGGCCGCCCGGGGCAATTTCTTGGTCCTCAACCAGCAATGAAGAAAGAGTCCGTCCGCCGCTGTCCGACCGAGGGCTGTGGTCATCCAACTGAAAGTACTTGCTCTCTTTCGAACACTTCCGTCCTTTTGGGCAGCTCATCCGGTAGAGCCTGGTGGCAAGGGAAGACTCAAGAAGTTGATCGGCGATCGGAGGAACGATCATCTTTGCACCTTGGATCGTGCGCCTCGCGCCGGGCATCAAGGAAAGCTCGCGGGGAGGCGCCACTTCGGTGGACGGGGAGGAAGGAGGCGCTACGGATTCGTCTGTCTCGACTTGGACCGATCGGGGCGAAGCCGAAGAAGCGGGCACTGCCTTCGGTGACTCAACTGGAGAAGGAGCAGGTCCGCAGGAGCAGAACAGGCTGAGAGAGAACAAAACTACGGGGCCGAAAATCAGGTTCTTGGGACGCGAATCTCCGTGGGACACCCGCCCAACCTAGAGCATCGTGGGTATCTTCGCCAAGGATCGCTAGGGGGCGCTTCATTTCTGCCTTACACCCTTGCGACAATGCGGACCGTGCCCTAGCTCAGTGTCGATGAGTTACGTGGTCCTTGCGCGCAAGTGGCGCCCGATGCGATTTTCTGACCTGGTCGGCCAAGATCACGTGGCCAAGACCTTAGGAAACGCGATCGATGCTGACCGAGTCGCTCACGCATTTCTCTTTACGGGCGTGCGCGGTGTGGGCAAGACAACAAGCGCTCGCATCCTCGCCAAGGCGCTCAACTGCATGCGCACTCCGGGGTCCCTCGCAGAAGGAAGCCCGGATCCCGGCCCCACCGTCGAACCCTGCCTGCAATGTGCCGCCTGCAAAGAAATCGCCGAAGGGCGAGACGTCGACGTCCAAGAAATCGACGGGGCAAGCTACAACGGTGTTGACGAGGTTCGAAAGCTCCAGGACTCGCTCCCCTACCGACCCCAGCGAGATCGGTTCAAGATCGTGATTGTGGACGAAGTCCACATGCTCACCTCGGCAGCTTGGAATGCCTTCCTCAAGACATTGGAAGAGCCGCCGCCTCACGTCAAGTTCATCTTCGCCACCACGGAGGTGCACAAGGTACCGATCACCATCTTGAGTCGAGTGCAACGCTTCGACTTCAAGATGATTCCCACACGACTGATCGTCGAACGCTTGCGCTGGGTTCTCGAACAAGAAAACTGCTCGGCTGACGACGTCGCACTCACCATCTTGGCACGACAAGCCGCTGGCAGCATGCGTGACGCGATGAGTTTGCTCGATCAAGTCATCGCATTTAGCGGACAGGAACTCTCCGGGGATGATGTAGCCCGAGTACTCGGTGTCGCAAGTCGAAGCGCGCTCCTCGACATTGCGCGCGCTCTCGTCGATGGCGATGGCCCAGTCTGTTTGGAACGGGTAGGTGAACTCGCCGACCAGGGTTTCGACATCGCACACCTGACCCGCGATCTGCTCTCGTTGCTGCGCGACTTGGTTGTGGTCAAAGTCTGCAAGGATCCAGCGCGCTTGGTCGACGCACCCGACGAAGAACTGAGCGCAGTGGGCAAGATCACCGAGAGCGCAAGCGAAAGCGACCTCATGCGCCTCTACCAAGGGTTTAGCCGAGGCTTCGACGAAGTCGTGCGCAGTATCGACCCTCGCGCCGGCCTTGAAATGCTGCTTGTCCGACTCGCTACTCGCCCCGCCTTGCTTCCCCTCGACGAACTACTCCACCGGATCGGAAACCTGGAGAAAAGACTTATCCAAGCAGGTGCTAGACGTCCCTCGGGCTCAGGGGGAGGTGGGCGCTCGCGTCCCCACGCACCCGAGCCCCGTCCGCAGGAGCCCCGCGCCACACCCCGTACCCCTCGTTCTTCGGCCACCAAAGATTCCGCGAGCCATCAGCCCGAGGACGACCCCGACGAGCCACCAGAGTATCTCTCTTCTGCCCCCGCTATCGAACCATCTGCGCCCGCTCTTGCTTGGGCATCCACGCCAGACAAGGTCGAAGCGCCGCCAAACGCGGCGATCCCAACACCGGCACCAACCGCCCGCGCACAGGCCTTGCCGAGCCCATCCCCAAGGAAGACAGCGTCACGCGAACAGGAGGAGCAACCAACCGGCACCTTGAGCTCGGGGGCAACAGGCTACCAACCCGATGAAGCCGAGCAGGCGCGTTTGGCGAAAATGATCGCCGTCATCGATGAGCTACGCCAAGTGGACGCCGCCTTGGGTGCCTATTTCGAGCAAACAGTACCCCTGGTCGCAGACGGGCAGTTTCTGAAGTTGGGGCTTGAGCAGGGCAACATCTTCGAAACGCAAATCACAGCCCCTGATGCCCAAACCGCTCTGCGCACTGTACTCGAAAAGGCCTGGGGTCCCAGCGCCAGCTTAGAAATCATCCGCAACTGCGCCGAAGCGAAACCCCAAAATACCGCAGCGGCAGAACGAGTTCGACAGCGCGCCCTGCGTCATCAGGAAGCAGTCCAAGCGGTCCGAAACCATCCGACAGTGGTCTTCGCCTGCGAGCTCTTCGGCGCCCAGGTAAAATCGGTTCAGCTCCCCGAAGGTGCGGAGTAAGCTGAGGATATGTTTCCCGACTCGCTGCGCCGTGTCATCCACCTCCTGAGCCGATTTCCGGGAGTGGGCGAGAAGACGGCGCAACGATTTGCCCTCTATCTTGTCACCGACCCCGCGTTCGCAAGCAAAATGGGCCAAGAGCTCGCCGAACTCAGCTCCCGAGTCGGCACCTGCGATCAGTGTGGGAACCTCGCCGAAGTGCATGAAGGGCCCGTCATTTGCCGTGTCTGCGCGGATCACAAGCGGGATAGATCTCAACTTTGCATTGTGGCTCGGATCGCCGACTTGATGGCCATCGAACGATCAGGAGCCATGAGAGGTACCTACTTCGTATTGGGCAGCCTCCTGTCTCCCCTCGATGGCATTGGTCCAGAAGAACTCCCTTTGGACCAATTGCTTCGGCTCATCGACCACCACCAAGCCAAAGAAGTGATCCTAGCCACGCCACCGAGTGTCGACGGCGAAGCTACCGCACTTTTTCTTGCCCGAGAGCTCTCCCAACGCGGCCTAGCAGTCACACGGATCGCGAGCGGTGTCCCTCACGGAGGCGATCTCGAATTCGCAGACCAAATCACCTTGGGACGAGCCATCGACGGCCGACGCCAAGTGGACTGAGCCGGTGCAGGCAAAGCCATGACCAACTCAGAATTCGCCTATCTGCTGCTCTTGTTTCCAGCTGGTGCGGTGGCAGGCACCATCAACGTCATAGCGGGCGGGGGGTCTTTTCTCAGTCTTCCGGTCCTCATGGCCGCCGGGCTTCCCGTCGACATCGCCAACGGTACGAACCGCATCTCGGTCGTCGTCCAGGGTGTTTTTGCCACCGTGGATTTCAAGAAGAAAGGCGCTTTTGACGGACCGCTCTACCGCAAGTTCTTGCCGTGGCTCCTAGGGGGAGCCCTCATTGGTGCCTACGGCGCCACACGCATTGATCCCCAAAGGCTGAAGAGCATCTTCGGTGTCGTCTTCGTCTTGATGGGAAGCTACATGCTGCTCAAGACCTTCCCGAGGAAGAACCGCGTGCAGCAGACGAAGGAGGACGACCCTTGGTTTGCTGGCCTACCCTTGGGCGTTCGTTATGCTGCCCTGCTTCTTGTTGGGATCTATGGTGGTTTCATCCAAGCCGGTGTCGGCCTTTGGATATTACTCACAGGATCATCACTTTTGAGACTGGACACGATCAAGGTCAATGCTATCAAGTTACCGCTCACTTTGACATTCACCGTGCCTGCCTTGATTCTCTTTCTCCAAGCAGGGATGGTCCGATGGCTACCTGGCCTAATCTTGGCGGCAGGCACCCTTGTCGGTGCAAAGATTGGCGTCAGCCTTTCGATTCAGGGAGGACAAAAGTTGATCCTGCGCGCGGTCACAGGCGTGCTGCTCGTTACCGGGACTCACCTCCTCCTCGCGAACAACTAGACGTCAGTCGTCTCGGCATCATCTTGCGCGAGTTTTCGCGCCGAGCGCCGGAACTCTTGATGCAATCGACGGACGATCTCGGGAACCTGGCCCCCTGCCACAGGTTTTCCGTCAATTTGCACGACCGCCAGGATTTCTCGGATACTCGACGAGATAAACACGCCGTCCGACTGCAGGAGTTCATCCAAGTGAGGAACCACATAGAGCACTTCGAGCCCGAGCTGGGGCGCGACTCGAATGAGGTGAGCTCGAGTAATGCCGGCCAAGATCCCCGCATCAAGGGGAACGGTGCACAGCTTCTGCCCCCTCATCCAGAACAGATTGGAGGTTGCTCCCTCGATCACCAGGCCGTCTTCGGTAACGATGAGAGCCTCCTTCGCTCCCGCTTCCGCAGCCTTGCGCTGCCCCAGAACCGCTACCAGGTAGTTTCCAATTTTGGCTCCGCTGGCTTTGGTGTTGTCCCCTAGACGCGCCGCAGAAAAGCTCACCGCCGAAATACCGCACTCGTAGTCCCTAGGCGGAGGTGGCGACAGGGGCGCTACGATAAGAATCAACAAGGGGGAAACAGCCGTGCGAGGGTCGAGCCCGAGGGCAGCCTGCCCCCGGGTCACCATCACTCGAACATAACAGTCCCCGAAAGCACTCTCAGAAACAGCGCGTTTCACGAGCCCTTTTAGCTCCAGCAGACTGCACGGCAGATCGATAAACACCCGCCTGGCGCTTTCTTGCAGGCGCTGCAGGTGCTCATCTAAAGCAAAGGGCAAACCATCATAGGTGCGAAGAGTCTCAAATACTGAATCTCCGTACAGAAACCCACGATCCAAGACACTCACTTTTGCTTCTTGCTGGGGCGTTTTTTTACCGTCGATCCAAACTTCAAACTCAGTTGTCATCTCCAACTCGCATTTTCTGCTGGCACACCAGATGAGCTGCCGCAAACGAAGACAAGCACGAAGGGGCTCAAATAGCGCACAGTTTTCGCAAATTTGAGAGACGAATTGAAAGTTGACTCGCCTAGCTCCCGATAGCACGCTCACCCAACAGTCTGCCTTCACCGTGACCTTCTCCTTTCCGCCTTCGCTTTTCCGTCGCTCCTTCCGACCACTTCGGGGAAGGCTCGTCGTCCTCCCCTACCTCGCGCTCGTCCTCCAACTTTCGTGCGAGTACAAAAGCGAAGTCCCACAGACCGCCAACGCCGATATGACCGGCAGTGGAGGCGAATCGAGCGTTGTTACGCCTGACTCGCGCGTGCCGCCAGCCGCCATAGCTCGACTCCTTACGCGTCGTGAATACCAAAACACCGTAGAAGACTTGTTCAAGACCGAAACCCAGGTCACCGAGAACTTTCCCCCAGAACCAGCGGTCAACGGTTTTTCGAACAACGCGCGCTCTCATCAGATCAACCCCCTACTCGTGGAAGAATACCAAAAGGCCGCAAGGGTCCTGGCTCAAGAAGCCCTGGATGGGGACTTTGAAAGTCTGCCCCCGTGCGTGGCCTCCGCGGACGACGAGGCACGCTGCGCGCTCGACCGATTGCTCGGATTCGCTCGCCAAGCCTTTCGACGACCTCTCAAGTCAGACGAGCAAGACACGTTCGCACAACTGTTCGGACAAGTGCGTTCTGGACTCGGCGAGGCGGAAGCGATGGCGGCGGTAGTCGAGGGAATCCTCATGTCGCCGCAATTTCTCTACCGGATCGAGGCACCGCCCGCTTCGGACCCTGGCGACAGTGTGCCACTCGGTCCCTACGCACTCGCCAGTCGGCTATCCTACTTCCTCACCGGCACCATGCCTGACGAAGAGCTGCTCGAAAGCGCCGAGTCCGAGGCACTCTTGGACGAGGTCGTGGTGGAAGCCCAGGCGCGCCGACTTTTAGAGGAGCCCCGCGCGAAGGAACAAGTATCTGAGTTCCATGATCAATGGTTAGGACTGCCACGCATCAAGGCTATCGCCCGGAATGGCGTGGATGTCGGCTACCAAGAAGCTCAACTCGAATCGATCCGTCGCTTTTTAGACGCCACCTTTTGGTCCGAGTCGTCCAGTCTTCGCGAGCTATACACCTCCGACCAGGTTTTTTTGAACCAACAACTCGGAGCCTTGTATGGCGCCAACACGAGCTCAGAAGATTGGGAACTCGTTTCCCAACCAGGGGAGCGTTTCGGGTTGATCACACAGCCGGCGCTCCTAAGCCTACTCGCGCACGCTGATCAATCCGCCCCAGTCAAACGCGGTGTCTTCGTCCGCGAAACTCTTCTGTGCCAGGAAGTGCCAGCCCCTCCGCCGAACGTCAACAACAACCCGCCCGATCCCGACCCGAACCTGACGACGCGCGAAAGGTTTGCCGTCCATACGGCAGACGGTGTGTGTGCTCAATGTCACTCGGTCATCGACCCGATCGGTTTCGGGTTCGAGGCTTATGACCACTTGGGCCGACTCCGTTCGGAAGAAAACGGAATACCGGTCGATACGAGCGGGGAACTGTCGCGCTTTGCCGAAGAACAACTCAACGGGCCGATTTCCGGGGCGGAAGATCTGAGCAATCAGATTGCAGCGAGCACGACCGCTCTTTCGTGTCTAGCCGAGAACTGGCTCACTTTCGCCCTCGGTCGAAGTGTAGGTTCCGGAGACGAAAAGGACATCGATCGCGCGATAGAACGAGCTCAGCAGGCGGATTCCTCCATGAAAGAACTCATCGTGGCTCTGACCACAAGCGAAGTCTTCCTCACCCGCGCTGCCCACGACTTGGACGGGGGAGGAAACTGACGTGAGTCGGAATATTTCTCGAAGGACACTGCTCGGCGCTGCCACAGGAAGCCTGGCACTTCCATTTTTGCCTTCCCTAGTCCGTGGGCAAGACGAAGCGGTCTTCCCCTTACGCCTCGTGCTCTTCTATCACCCCAACGGCAGCGTGCCGGATTACTTTTGGCCGACTCCAGGTGCGAACGAGTCCGACTTCGAACTTTCAAACATCTTGACCCCCTTCGCCCCCTATCAGGACCGCCTTCTCATCGCCAAGGGGATCCACTGTAGTGTGGGGCAAGATCCGATGAACAACGGCGGCCCGCACCAAAGAGGAATGGGCGCTCTTTTCACCGGCCAACTACTGCTGGAAGGAGAGTTCAAGGATGGATGTGGGTCGTCCGCCGGCTGGGCTAACGGTCCAAGTATCGACCAAGTCGTGGCGAAAAAGTTGGGACAAAACACGGCCTTTTCCAGTCTCGAACTCGGCGTACGCGCCAATATGCAAGACGTACAAGGCCGCATCAGCTACATCGAATCAGGCTCTCCCCTCCCTAACATCAACGATCCACTCGCCCTCTATGATCGCCTGTTTTATAGAAGCGCTCCTCTCGACCCGGCTGATCCCAGCAGTCGGTCCATGGCCATCCTGGACACGGTCAAAGATCAAACCCGCTCGCTCATGCAGCGTGTAGGTCAAGAAGACCGACAAACGATGGAGCGACACCTTTCGTTGGTAGAAGACCTCGAACGTCGCCTCGCCACATCAGCGGGATTGTGCCCCGGAGCGGACGCCCCCGAGTCGATGGTGGCCGATAGTGAGGACACGATGCCCGCGGTCAGTCGCGCTCAACTCGACCTCTTGGCCCATGCTTTGAGCTGTGATCTCACTCGCGTCGCCAGCGTGCAGTATTCGACCGGGTTCAACCAAATCAGGTATCCTTGGTTGGATGAAGAAGGCGAGGGGCACACCCTCAGTCACTCTGGAAACTCCAACACTGCCGCATGGGAAGCATTCGCAGGACGCGTCCGCTGGCACGCTG
Organism: Polyangiaceae bacterium; assembly: GCA_050300635.1. Classification (GTDB taxonomy): domain Bacteria; phylum Myxococcota_A; class Polyangia; order Polyangiales; family Polyangiaceae; genus NIC37A-2. The sequence continues at coordinate 86,507 of JBNKYC010000076.1, read as the reverse complement.
AAGAAATCGCCTATTTCATGAACCGGCTCGCTGAAATTCCGGAGGGCGAAGGGAGCGTGCTCGACAATACAGTCATCCTTTGGGGTACGGAGGTTGCGCAAGGCAACAGCCATTCGCTCCAGGACATCCCCTATGTCCTGCTGGGCAATGCTCAAGGTGCGATCAATTCAGGGCGCTACCTCAACTACGGAGGCGAAAGCAGTTGCGATTATCTCCGTGCACTCCTCGCTGCCCTGGGCGCTGATTCCCCAGAATTTGGGCACCCCGAACACACCCAAGGCATCCTGAGCGGCATCTTGGCCTAAACAAAAGGCGCGCCCCCCAAGGAGCGCGCCTTTCGCGAGAACAGAGGGTGGACGCCGACCACCCCCTCCAGTTCGAACCTATGCCCGCACCGGTGAAGCCTTGAGTGCAGCCTTGCCCGCCTTCACATAAACGGTGAACCTCACCTCACCCACGCCATGGCGGGCTACAATCGCGTCCCGATTTTTGACGAGGGTCCTTCGGAACTTCTCGTAGGTGAAACCCTCGGTCGGTTCGCCACACTGTTGTTTGGTAGCCACGAACTGATTGAAAACCTCGACCCATGCGGCTTCGCCTGCATCGACAGCAGGGGACGCAAGCGCCGGGGCCTTTTCCGCAGCTGGCGCCCCACCGGGAGGGCGAGGTGGATTGCGTTGAGGCGGCGTCGGCATGCCTCCGCCGGAACTCGGACGCAGTGCGGCAACGGGCGGCCCACCGGTTGCCGCAGACGCTGGCGGGGAGTCTCCCCCCGGTACCGCGAACGCTGCCATCATGGGTTGGGCAGGTAGTTCTCCGAGAACATCCTCCAAGTTAGCTGCACGCCTCGATTCGCCTCCCGAGGTGGACGCCACCTTATCGATCCCCTCGTTGATCTCGGCAGCAATCTTTCGGTAGACGCCGGCAAACTTGCTCGCCTGAAGCTGATCGGTCTCGCCTTTGGAGAGCTTGAGGGCCTCAGACTGAAAGGTGAGCAGCGGACGCGAATGCTCCAAGAATGAAAAAAGAAGACCGAGGACAATAGCCGCCAGGACCGCCCCGCCGATCAGAATGGGATTGGCTGCGTCTTTGTCTTTGTCGTCCGCCAGATCGTAGAAAGCAAAGGGAGAGGCCAGTTTCTTCACCTCACGGGCCACGGCGTAGCCAGCTCCCAACTCATAAGCTTCGCCAGGAAGGCGAGTGTATTGGACGCTGAGAGCTTCGCCGATTTCTCGAATCCCGCTTCTGCCTTTTTCGCTGTAGTCCTTGTCTTCGCTCAGCTGACCAAGATCGCTCACAATTTGATCGAGGTTCGAGGTCTGAAACCCCTCGGGGGCTCCGGCAGCCGTACGAGAACCATTGACATAGAAGGCGACGGCCGCCCCCGTCCGCTGACTCAGGGAGCGGGCAAAGGCGTCGTCCAACACCCGTGCACCGATCACCGCGCCCGCTGGCAATTGTCCCGCCTCAAGCTCCACAGGACGTCCTACCACGCGATAGATGCGCCCCCACACCAATGTGTCGTCACGAATGAAACCGTGGAGCGCATCCGCAACCACCGGATACCCACCGAGCTCAAAGTCATCCATGCCATTGGCCTGGGGATAGCCCACCTGACCAACAACGCGGCCATGCTGATCGACGGCGAACACCGCGTCGAAGGCTTCCTCTTTGGGCATGGCGCCGTGGATTTTCTTGAGCGCAGCCACAACTGGATCACGAAGCTTCGCATCCAGTTTCGTTTCGCTCTTGCTCGCCGCTGCGAGATTCTTGGCGATAACGGGATCGAGGGCGAACTTCACCAACTGGGCCGAACGCATGCGGGCATCGTCTTTGAGATACCAGGAGACGACCTGACTATCTGCCGATAGGCCCTCTCCCCGTGCGCGGTCACCGGAACGGTTGAACATGCTTTGCGCCATAGAAAGCGTGAAGAGAGCAGCTCCAAGGGCGAGTCCGAGGAGCACGTACCAAAATCGAGACAGCAGCATCTCAGTCGCTCCCCTTCTTTTTGGTGGCGACCACGATGGGTTTGGCCAGCTTGAGGTCTCGACCTTCGATCACGGTAGGCACAGGTGAGCCGACCTTTTGCCCGGCAAAGAACGCCTGAACTTCGTACTCTCCCGGCTGGGGAACTGCCAGATGAAAAGCACCCTTCATGGAAGGATAGGAAATCGCCGCCACCTTCGGATCGGCCACGATCCACATGCGCAGACTTGGGGCAAGTTCGTCGCGCACCTCATAGGTGCCAGCCTGAGTAGCGGTCCACTCACGCTTGCCCCCCCTTTCGATATCGTTGGGCTGAAAGTTGGAATCGCCTTCAATGTAGAGTCGGTGCTTGAAGGGATCAGTATTTTGGAAGACCAGCTTGGTTCCTGGGGTAACGACGATCGTCACCGGGGTTGTCCGGCCCCCGCCCACCCGAATGAGGGTGGCTGACTGCGGTTTCTGGTCTTCTTTGGCGAGCGCAGCAAGACACAGTTCTTTGGGAATGTGAGGATAAAGTTTGCGGTACTTCGCCGGAACGGTCGGCACCATTTCTCGAAACGAGTAGCCTTTATTCTTGGGGTCCTTCGCTTCCTTCCAGACTGGATTTTCGAGATACTCATACCCAGTCACTGCGCCCAAGATTTTTTCCGCCCATGCCACACTGGGCACAAGCCCAGCCATCGAAAGAATTGAGACGAGAACCCAGCGCTGAGTCCGTCCAGTCCATCTACGTTTTGCCATCAAGCCAAAGCTAGCCAAGGCGAGCACCCGTAGGAAGAGCGGACTGCCTCTAGACTGCTCAGGCGGGACGTTGATCTACCGCAATCGAAAAATTCTCCACTCGACCCCATGGAGCCTCCCTCCCTGGCCATCGACGCACCCACTTGGCACTAAAATAAGTGGTTCCTTACCGCTTGGGCCGCCGCGAAAAATCCAGTGCCGAACCCCTTGCTTGTAAGGTGGGCAGCTCGTCACGGCTTCTGGCTTCCAAGTCACCGAAGACGAGATGTCTTGTCGGACCCGGCGCAGCGCTCCACCGTGATATACACTTCCCAGGGGTTTGCGTTAGCGGGATTCGTTACTGAGGCTAGCGGGCCCAGCAGAGGGAACCACGGTGAGAAGCTAAGCCCAAGTGTGTCGCTTGGCAATGTGGCGGAGCAAAGAGCGCCGCGGGAGCTGGAGCGGGGGCGCTAGTACTGATGGGCTAGACTCAATTCACGCGACCCAAATGACTTACAGTGGCGCCCTTTCTGAAACGACTTCCGGAGCTAGGATTACACGAGCGCCATGTATCCCCCCAAGGCGCACTTCGTCATCTTCACGAACTCTAACCCCCCGGAGAAACCGTGCTGTGCCCCGATTGTGAGCGACCCATGGTCGCATTGTTTTTTTCCTGTGTGTGCGACTACTGCGACGGCAAAATAGAAGCCCCGAAAGTCGAGGAAGGGTTCGTCGTGGTTCGCGACGGCGCTTTGCCTCGCGATGCGTATGTCTTCCGCACACGTAGCGAAGCCGAGCTCTGGAAAACCACGAACAACCTGTCCGACTATGCCGTACGACGGGTGCTTTCCCCTGCTCGATTCACCTGGCGAGAAAGCACAGGCTCTCTTAAAGGCATCACGACAGCCGACCGGCTGATTACCATTTATCCGGATCACAAGTTTCCTCCCGGCCCTGCTCGAGCCTATCTGACCCAGGAGGACCCAGAATCAGACGTCGGATTGAGCTGAAGGAACTTCGGCCGCTTGGCCGACATTCAAGGCCGAGAGCTCGAAGGAGGCCTGGCGTCGACCGGGGCGACCCGATGGTGGCGTCAAAGGTCGTCCTCGCAGGGACTGACGCAGTCGGAAGCGCTCGTGGGGGCGGAGTGGATCGAACTCAAGCCCCAACATCCTGCTGTGCTCCGAGGGGCGACGGCCATGGACCACTCGCGTAATCGTCGCTTCAGTGTCGATCCAATGGGTGGAACCGGGAAGCTGAAACGAGACGAACACCCGCTCTCCCGTTATAACGGGTTCGGCAGGCGAAACGAGCATTCCCCAAGTCGACAGGTTTTCGACTCGGTCGGCGACAAGTCGAAAGTCGCGCTGTCTAACCACTTGGCAGTTCATCTTAACCGTATGCCGAGTCGGACGGCGGTCGATATGGCGTTGTCTTCTCATGGGCTTCCTTCTGCACATGGAATCGTTCCAGCTCAGAAGCACCCATGTCAAGAATTATACTACATGCAACCACATAAGAAACCAGGAGAGCTCAAACTGATCGGACCAGAACAACTTCATGAAGTCCGTCATTGGACTGGCGCAGGCAGGGGCTCCGGGGCGGCATTCGTCTTGCGCACCGTCGGTCGTGCGACCTCCAGCCCTTGCTTAGCGTCTCGAAGACGTAGCTCCTGTTCGGTCCTGCGGAGACGCAGTTCGACTAAGTCTTTGGTGATCGCGTCAAGCCGCTTTGTCCCTTGAGCGAGACGCCGAGTTAACTCCTTACGCAACTCGCCAGCTTGTTTGTTTTCTGAAATGGCTTTGAGACTCCGTCGGGTTTCGGACGTACTTCTTTCCAATTCGCGTTGCTCGCGGGTCAACTGAGTCTCCTGGTCCTCTATGGCCTGAAGCTGCGCAGCATGTTTGAGGATGAGTTCCAAAGCCGAGCGTTGTACTTGGCTGATCTGCTCGCTTTTAAGGTAGTCTCGGATGGCCGTACGACCTTCGGTCGAACGAAAGTCAACCACGCGACGAGAAGCATGTCTTTCTTCAAGCATGAGACTCGCCTTACCCAATCCAGGAACATCAATAGGGCTCAGGACCTCCTGTGCCTTCACTAGCTCTTCCGTTCCTTTAGGAGGATCCCAAAGTTTGGCACCAGGTGAAAGCTGGTGCTTGATCAGGACTCGCGCCTTCTCCTTGTCACCATTTTCAACGTGGTAGGCATAGATTGTCACCTGATCCCTTTCAATCGTGAGTTTGCCCATGTGGATCGAATAGAGTCGAGCCCCCCTTTGATCGTGGCTCATCTCGCGACGAATGCTCAGGGAGCGCATAAGGGCGAAAGGCACAGTAGCTCGTCCTCCGGCTGGTAGAGAATCGACCATGCCCTGACCCAAGAACGCCCCTTCTTCGAAGACGGCAATGGGGCCGCGTTCGAGGAGCCCTCCGGATTCGTTCTTGAAGCGTGCAACACGAAAGGGGTGCGAGAACGAATCCGTCACTCCCGGATCAGGCGAGTATAGGTGGACTGCCTCGCCGGCCACTTCTTTGCTCACCAAGAGCACCATTGTGGCGCTCTGATCGGGAATAGTCACCCGGTGGGGCACTTCGTAGCGTGTCGCTCCGGTTTGGAGCTCCACCCGCGAAAGTTGCCCCGGATCGCGTGGAGATGAAGAAAATCCACCAGGAGCCGGCGATGGTAGCACCGCCGCGGCATCGTCCCGGTCCAAGTCGGCGGCCGCCCGCTCGCGGAGCGAACTCGCCATCGTCTTGGGACGCGGCGCCCGCGCCTTCTTTCTGGCCCCACGAGCCGCCCCGGAGCCGACAGCACTCATCTCAGGCTCAGCCTCAACCTCGGCGGCTTGCTCCGCCTCTTCCGCTGCGAGCGCCTCGTCCATCTCTCGGCGCCCGTAGGTAGTCTGGCCTTGAGGCACCTGAGTGATCACCTCACCCGCATCGGTCACCAGAGGGCGGCGCGGAATCACGGGATCGCCTAAGTTCGACTCAAAAGCAATCGGAGCGCCAGCGACCAAAGCGATCTCCACGTCTTCCCAGTCCTCTCCCGATTGATTCTGCACGATACCCCAAGCTTGAAGCACGGCCTTGCGATCTTCGCCCACCACAAGACGATAGGAGGGACGCCAGAGCGGGGTCTCGGCAAGATAACCTACCGTCAGATCGTGCTTGCCCTGACCCAATTCAAGAGTCACGCGACGTAGTTCTCGGGCTTCCTTCCGCCGTCCCTCCCAGGCATCTAAAGTGGATTGGAGCCCAGATTCGGCTTCGTCCCCCTCGCCCTCAAGCTCGACGGGAAACGACGCAGCGCGCACCGTCTGCCCGCCCTTTTCCAGAACGGCCAAGGTAGCAAGAAAGTCGCCCACGTTTTCCTTGCGCAGCTGAAAGTGAACCTGATCGGCATCCACCTCACCCGCACGCTCGAAATAGGCAACACCATTGCGGTAGACGACAACCCGTTTCACAGGCAGCTGTTTGCTTTGGACCTGAGCCCCTCCGAAACATCCCGTGATCGCGGGCACCAGACAGGTCAGCGCTAGAAGACGAAGGGTGCGTCGGCCAAGCAAAGAATATCGCTTCAGAGTCATCACGCGAGAAGATACACCGACAATGACCTCGGACGAATACATCGCCCCGTAGCCTACTATTCCCCCCAGAAAGAAAACGTCTACTGCGGTCAGCTACGCCCCAGCTCAAGATCGGCTGGCTCCTCTTAATCCCCGACCAAGAGCGCGCGTAGTGACGGAAAGCGGCACTGGCCGACAAGACAAGGCGCACAGGGATGGACGAAAACGACGAAGTCATCCAAGAATTCTTGGTCGAGGGCCGCGAAGGCCTCGACCAACTCGACCAAGAGCTGGTCGCTCTCGAAGATGATCCCACCGATCCTGATCGCCTCGCCGGCATCTTTAGAACGATCCATTCCCTCAAAGGCACGAGCGGATTCCTCGGTTATTCGAAGCTCGAGTCGATCTCACATGTCGGAGAGAACCTCCTGAGCAACATGCGGGACGGAACCGTCGACTTCAACCAAACAGTCGCCGACGCCCTTCTCGCGCTTGTCGATGCAAGCCGCTCCATTTTAGAAAACATCGCGTCCACTGGCGACGAAGGAAACGGCGAGTATGACGCCCTCGTTCAACAACTTGCCGCTCTTGCCGAAACGGCAGGCAACAAACAAGAAAAGCTCGAAGCGGCCGTGAGTGCCGGGGTTTACTCTCACTCTCCCGAGAAAGCTCTGTCTAACGATCCTCCACCCCCCGAAGAGGCCGCAACCTCCGTCGCGCCCCAAGCGCCATCTCAGGCGGAAACTCCCAGTCTCGCCGAAAACCTCAAACCCACTACCCCGTATAACGCAGAAGCCGAAGCTGCGACGCCCCCATCCGAGAGAGTTTCGCACGACGATGCCCCCCCAGAAACTCGCGTCGCGCAATCCCCAACCCAGGGTACGCGCCGTGAATCAACAGGAGACGTCACGATTCGAGTCGATGTCTCCCTGCTCGACCGGTTGATGAACCTCGTGGGGGAGCTCGTTCTTTCACGCAACCAAGTACTCCAATTTAGCTCCAAGACGGAAGATGCGGCCTTCCTGCAGACGACACAACGTCTCAACCACATTACGACCGAGCTCCAAGAAGGTCTCATGAAGACGCGCATGCAGCCAATCAAAAGCGTGTGGGCCAAATTTCCTCGGGTGGTGCGCGACTTGAGTCGTCTGTGCGGCAAAGATGTCCGTCTCGAAATGGTCGGTGAAGACACCGAACTTGACCGCACCATCATCGAAGCGATCAAAGATCCGATGACTCATATCGTTCGCAACTCGGTCGACCATGGAATCGAAGCGCCAGATGATCGCAAGAAGAGGGGCAAGCCTCAACAGGGCCGTCTCACCCTGCGCGCTTATCATGAAGGAGGGAAGGTCAACATCGAGATCTTCGACGATGGGAAGGGTCTCGACGTGAAGCAAATTCGCGAAAAAGCGCTCGAGAAAGAAGTTGTCACCCCTGGTCAACTAGCTCGCATGACCGAGCGCGAAGCCATGCAGTTGATCTTCGCTCCGGGGTTTTCGACCGCGGCTGCGGTCACGCAAGTCTCCGGCCGAGGTGTCGGTATGGATGTGGTGAAGACCAATATCGAACGCATTGGCGGAACGATCGATCTTTCCTCTCGTATCAATGCGGGAACCACAATCAAGATCAAGATCCCTTTGACCCTGGCCATCATTCCCGCGCTCATCGTTGATTGCTCAGGCGATAGCTACGCCATTCCCCAGGTCAGTCTCCTCGAGCTCGTGCGCTTCGAAAGGGAACAAGCGCAAAGTATGATCGAACATGTTCACGGCGCGCCTGTCTGCCGGCTCAGAGGCAACCTGATGCCCCTTGTCTATCTACACGAGGTACTCGGTCTCCCGCCGGTGGCTCAGGAGGACGAGGCCGTCAACATCGTCGTGCTGCAAGCGGATGACCGACATTTTGGCCTGGTCGTTGATCGCGTCAGCGACACCGAGGAAATCGTCGTCAAACCGCTGGGTAAGGAGCTCAAATCAGTAGGCATCTTCGCAGGGGCCACCATTATGGGAGACGGACGCGTCGCCCTGATTCTCGACGTACTGGGCGTCGCTCACGCCGGTCGACTGGCGTCTCAAGAGCGCGACCGACGACTCCGTCATGTTGGAGCAACGGACCGGGGCGCGCGCAAGCACTACACGATGCTGGTCTTTCGTATCAACGAAAGAGAAAGAGGAGCCGTTCCCCTCAAGGCAATCGCCCGATTGGAAGAAATTCCACAGGAGCGCATCGAGATCTCTGGAGGAGACGAAGTGGTGCAGTACCGAGGAGAAATCATGCCCCTGATTCGTATGACCACGGCCCTCGGTAAACCGGAGCGAGCGCCGACCGAGGTGGAGCAAGTTCTTGTATACCAGCGGCGCAAGAAGAGCGTAGGCATCATAGTCGAAGCGATCGAAGACGTCGTCGAGGAATCCCTAGAGGTGCACCGCCCCATGAGTCGACCTGGAGTGCGGGGCCAGGCTGTTCTCCAAGGCAGAGTCACCGAACTCATCGACCTGCCAGAACTCGTTGAAACCGTGATTCCCGGATTTTTTGACGCGGACGCGGCGGAGTAGATTTGATGCTGACTCGACAACTGTGCACCTTTTATCTCGACGGACACGTCTTCGGGATCGACGTCGTTCGGGTACAAGAGGTGATTCGCTACCAAGAGATGACGCGAGTCCCTCGTGCACCCGCTGAAATACGCGGTCTCATCAATCTGCGCGGACAGATCGTGAGCGCCATCGACATGAGAGCTCGCCTCGAAATCGCCCCGCGCTCTGGTGAAGAGCTTCCTATGAACGTAGTCGTGAGGTCGTCCGACGGCCCGGTGAGTCTTTTAGTCGACGAGATCGGGGACGTCCTCGATGTTGACGAAGCGACCGTGGAACGCCCACCTGACACCCTCGACGGAAAAGCAAAAGACTTGGTTCGCTGCGTCTACAAGCTGGAAAAAGGACTCTTGCTCGTGCTCGACCCCGAACAAGTGGTGACTCTCCACTAACACGCCATGGAACCTGTCCCCATCGAGCCCACCTCTTTCGACTGCCTACTTGCCCAACTGGGCGGGACGCAAGGTCTCGACGTCCTTGTAGGCAATCTTCTCGAAGAGATGCAAACAAGCGGGGAACTAGCGGAGTTCCTGAACGGGGTCGATCTCCCGACCCTGCGAGGACGGGCCACTCGGTACTTGAGCCTGCTTCTCGGTGCCCCCGGAACATGGACAGGACCGCCCCTAGGTCAAAGCCTGGGTCACCTCGCTATCGAACTGAGGCACTTCCACACTTTTGTCGATCTTGTCGACCAAGCCCTTATCAAATCGGGACATTGTGCCGACTTGATCAACGAAGTCTTAAGCGCCCTATCGCCACTGGAAAAAGATGTCGTCAACACGACCCCGCGCCCAGCTCGCAAGCGTTCGAAGTCTAGAGGAAAGAAAATGAGACAATCCGCCCGCCCATCCCAAGCCCCAGAAGACGAATCGGAGCCAGAACGACTATGGGCGATGATGAACTACCTCCCGGCTAACGTGTTGTGTTGCGACAAGAATCTCACAATCATCTACGCAAACAGAGCAAATTATGAAGGCCTAGAAACCCTGCAACAGTATCTTCAACTCGACAGCACAGACCTCATCGGCAAACCGATCCAACTCTTTCATCAGAACTCGACTCTGCAAAGCATGATCAGTGACCCGAGTCGGCTCCCTTACAATACACGAATTCAATTAGGGCCAGAAACCCTGGACATTCAGGCGGTAGCCGTTCGGACGCGCGACGGAAGCTACCTCGGCCCCATGATCACATGGAGGCTACTCGCTCCCGAGTCAGCTTCAGCCAAAGTCGTCCCAAAACTCGACGAACGCATCAATCATATCCTCGACATCGTCAGCTCCGCGGCCAAGGGAGATCTAACCTGCAAGGTCCGCATCACAGAAGACGACGACATCGGAGCGCTTGGGGAAGGACTCAACGCATTTGTCGCCGACCTGCGTGACAGTATTTCGACAATCGCCACGACAGCAAACCAACTTTCGAGTTCATCCCAGGAAACCTCAAATGTGAGCCGGCGCATGAGCTCCAGTGCCAGTGAAACATCTTCTCAGGCGCAGCTAGTGATGCGCGCCTCAGACGGCGTAAACCTCAATATTCAAACCGTGGCGACGAGTGCCGAAGAAATGAGCGCAAGTATTCGCGAGATCGCCAAAAACGCCACGGAGGCAAGTCGTGTGGCTAGCCAGGCCGTCTACGTCGCCGAAAACACCAACTCTACGGTGAGCAAATTAGGAGAAAGCAGCGCCGAAATCGGCAAGGTGATCAAGGTGATCACCTCCATCGCTCAACAAACCAACCTGCTTGCCCTCAATGCCACCATCGAAGCGGCTCGAGCGGGGGAGGCGGGCAAGGGATTTGCTGTTGTGGCTAACGAGGTCAAAGAGCTGGCAAAAGAGACCGCAAAGGCAACAGAAGATATCAGCCAGAAGATCGAGGCAATTCAAGGCGACACCCAGGGGGCCGTAGGCGCCATCAGCGAAATCAGCACGATCATCAACCAAATTAGCGACATCCAGAATAAGATCGCAAGCGCGGTCGAAGAACAAAGCGCTACAACCGCAGAGATCAGTCGCAACGTGATCGAAGCCGCTCAAGCAAGTAGCGCTATCGCCAACAACATCTCTGGGGTCGCCGGTTCGGCAGACAGCACCACAGTCGGAGCTGAAGAAGCCCATCGCGCAGCAGAAAACCTAGCGAGCATCTCAACCGACCTTCAGCATCTCGTATCCAAGTTCAACATCTGACCCGGCGCACCAGGAGAACCGTCCAATAATGAAAGCAATAGTGATTGATGACTCCAAAGCGATGCGCCGCATACTGAAAACCGCATTGAACGCTCAAGGTTTCGACGTCGTCGAGGCCGAGAACGGACGGGAAGCGATACATCGCCTGAGAGAATCCGGTGGTTTGGATCTAGCACTGGTAGACTGGAACATGCCAGAAATGACGGGCATTGAGCTCGTTGAGCTGCTCCGCGCGGACAGAGGGTTCTCGAACATGCGCTTGATGATGGTGACAACAGAAACGGAACCTGAGCAAGTGGAGCGAGCTCTAGTAGCAGGAGCCGATGAGTACCTAATGAAACCGTTCACAACCGAAACGCTCATGCTTAAACTCCAAACTCTTGGTCTTCTCCCTTGACCGAAACTCTACCTCTCGGAGCCAGTTGAAGAGTGCTCATCAAGATCCCCATCCCGCCCGGAGCCAACGTCGCCGACCCAATGCTCCAGCTGCGACCTTCGCGTCTTCCCCCTCATATCCAGGGGTTCGACTACGTACGCGAGCTCGTTCGGCGCAACTCCGCGATCGTCCTCGACGAGACTAAGGATTACTTGATTGAAGCTCGCCTAGCCCCCCTTGCCAAAGCTCAAGGGATGGCCTCGGTTGACGACCTAATCAAAGCGCTCCGCCGACAAAACCCGGGGAAGATGCATGGGAAAGTCGTCGAGGCGTTGAGTACAAACGAAACCCACTTCTTTCGCGACACGCAGCCTTTTCGGCTCTTTTCGGAGGAAGTTTTGCCTGAGCTCCACGAACTGAATCAACTGACCCGGCGCCTGCGGATCTGGTCTGCCGCCTGCTCAACGGGACAAGAACCGTACAGCATCGCGATGGCCATCCTGGATTCAAAGCTATTTTCCGACTGGGATGTATCGATTCTCGCTTCGGATATGAACGAAGAGGTGCTCGATGTGGCCCGAGCAGGCATTTACCGTCAGCTCGACGTCAATCGAGGTCTGCCCGCACGAAACTTGGTGAAACACTTTGCTCGCTCGGGGACCGAGTGGAAAGTCCGTAGCGAGGTAAGTCGACTCTGTGAGTTTCGCCAAATCAACCTCGTCCGGCAGTGGCCGGCCTTGGGCGCTTTTGACGTGATCTTTCTGCGCAACGTTCTGATCTATTTCGACAGAGATTCAAAGGAAGCCGTGCTCGACAAGGTGGCCACGAAGATGAGGGCCGGAGGACATCTCTTTTTGGGGGCGGGCGAAACAATCGTCAATCTCTGTGACAAATTTAGACCGGCAAAAGAAGGAGCCGGAGCCTCCTATCGACGTAATGAAAGGGTCTAAACGTGCTGAATCTTACCGAACTTCTCGACGTCACTCACGGTGTCCTGTTTCCACTGTTGGGCCAAGTAGATGACCTGGCCGACCGCGACTCTATTCGCGCTGGGCTGATTCGCGGGTCGGTCTCCATCCACGGCGAGAGCGAAGCTCTGGTCACGGTCGACTGCTCTGATTGCCTAGCAAGACGCCTGGGAGCTGCGATGTTCGAAACCGACGAGGATGAACTTTCTCAAGAGGAAGTGGAAGATGCCCTCGGCGAAATAGCGAATATCATCGGAGGTAACATCAAAGCGATGCTTCCCGGCCCATCGACATTGGGGCTCCCCGAAATAGCCCACGACATCCAGAATCGACCGGAGAAGACCGTTCTGGAGCAGGCATTCAACTGTACGGGAGAGCCCTTCCGTGTGTGTCTCGCTAGTCTCGAAAAAGACTAAATGACACTAGCGCATCTCAAGTTTTCGTCTGAAAGGACGCAATACATAGGAGAAGCCTCACGTTACTCATTTGGGAGGGGACCATAATTCATGAAGGTTTTGATCGTTGATGATAGTCGCGCCATGCGAATGATCGTAAAGCGCACCCTGCGTCAGGCAGGCTTTACGGGCCTTACCATTCAAGAGGCAGCAAACGGAAAGGAAGCCTTGGACTCCATCGTGGCCGATTCGCCTGACCTAGTGCTGACGGACTGGAACATGCCCGAGATGACTGGGATTGAGTTACTCCACGCTCTGAAAGAAAAGGCCATCCAGGTCAAGGTCGGAGTCGTCACTTCTCAGGGCACCGCGGAAATGCAGGCTCAAGCTAAGGACGCAGGCGCACTCTTCCTTCTAGCCAAGCCCTTCACTGCCGACACCTTCCGAGCAGCTCTTGAGCCGGTCATGTGAAGCCATGAACAAAGCCGTTTCGATAGAAACCTGGCTCACACGGGTGCTCGAAGCTGCCGAGGAGGTCGCAAGCACGACCTTCAATGCCGCGGCGAACGATGTGCGGGAGCTTGACAAAATGCCCCATGGTAAAGAAGGCTCATTACTTTCGGTGCAGAAGGGGCCCGAATCACTCTACTTGGGCGTCTTGTGCGACCAAGACGACTGCAAAGCACTCACACGAGCACTCCTTCAGATGGAGGAGCACGAAGAGCTTGTCGAAGAGGATATCACCGACGCCATCGGAGAAATCATCAACATTCTCGCGGGAGTCGTGCAGCGATCCATGGACGGCGCAGGGAGCGCGGTCACGCTCGGTTTGCCCGTGTATATTCGAGGAGAAATCATCGCCCCCGCCAGGTCGGAGGCTCGCTTCGCCAGCATCAACTTAGGCCCCGCTCAAGCCGCCATCGTGGTCGTGCGGGGAGAACTCAACGGACACGCAGTCAATGACTAATCTTCCCTCCACCATCAATGTATCTTCGATCTTGCGCGATCTGCTCGGACGGCCGGTTTCCGTCAAAGACAACCGAGCCCGACTCCACGGAGACGTGCTGTGGGCGCACTATTCGAACGAGAGCGGCGACGAAGAAGCGATCTGGACCTGGGATCTTACCTCTGGAATTTGCGTAGGCGCGGCCCTGACGATGGTCCCCTCCGATCAGGCCCAGCAGGACATCCGTCGCAAACAAGTCGATAATATGGCGCTCGAAAACTTCCAAGAGGTAGCCAACATCTTGGGAAGCCTGCTCAACGAGACAGGTCGGGCGCCCATGGTGCTCCGCGAAGTTGGTTTCGCCGACGTCAAGAAGGGCAAATTTGCAGAGAAGGCCAAGAGTCTCAAGGACAAAGCCTACTACGTCGTGGATATCGAGGGCTACGGTAGCGGTCCGACAGAACTGCGTCGTACTGAAGTTTCAGAATAAGTGCCTACATGCTCTCGACCAGAGCGCCTCTCGTTGCCCGCTGTAAGCAAATTCAAGGTAGTGCGCGGCAACTTGAACGTCGAAGGGCAAATCGTAACTGCTCAGACGAGAAAAGGAGTACCCAGCTCGACAAAGCGGTGGAAGCCCTCTGAGCGCGCGAAGAAGTCGCAAGGTGGACCACTGCAACGAGCGCTGATCGAGTTGTCCACTTTGCACAGCGGCCTGAAGATAAATGGGCAGAGCAGTGTCACCGATTTTCGCAAGAAGGCTTTGGGCCCCTTTGAGGGCATCCAGATTGCGACGGAGCTGATCGACTGACTCCAACTGTTTGCGCCGGGCTACGAGTTCCCAGAAACGCCGATGAAGAGCTACTACCCGAGGGTCGCCTGGCGCCAACTGAAACAGAGCCTCGTGGTTCACATATGCCCGGGCGCTCTCTTCCTGCGAAAGCTGGCCACTTTGAAACAATTCTTCCTGATCCGAGATCAGTTCTTCGATCCGTACCTGAGAGCGCCGTAGTTCGGTGAGAGAAAAACTCCCCACTTGCCGGGACGCCTGAGCCTGATTCGGGCGCACGAGAATTCTGACCTCAGTAGGCGTGCTCCCCATCGATCCAGCCCGCAGGAGTTGGGCCAAGTTCGCTTGTACCGTTCCTTGGGCGTCAGTCCTTCCCAGAAAAAGACGAGCACCATCGGCCTCGAGCATCACGTCGACCTGGTTGGCGTACCCTTGATCGCAGATCACTTGAGCTGTGGGTTCTTGGGCGTGTTGCGCCTTTCCCAGAATGCGGCGTTCCACGACTTCATTGCCGCGCAGCTTTTCTTCTGTTCGCTCGACCAGTTTTACAGGGATTTGAGCGCACTCGGCCTGTCGGTACACAACCACGCGCACTTGCTCGAAGGAGGGATCGACTTCGGCGAGATATCGGACGCCTTCAGGCTTTCCGTAAGTCACCACCTGAGAACTTTCGGTCTCCACGATGCGGGTCGTATATGGAGCCGAAGCGCAGGCGGAAAGAAGGCCGACAAGCCCACCCAGCTTCATATATATCCCTAAACGGCGAGGCCCGCGCCCCGCTCCGTCATTTCGGCGCCCCAAATGCATAGCGTTTTATAGGGCGAATTGTAGCTTAGCGCTCGTGAAAATCGTGGAGGAGAGCCTTCACCCTGTCGATATCGAGCGGTTTACCCAAACAAGGTACCTCGCTGAACGCTTCAACCTCTGGCGGGTCGTCCCCCAAGCCGGTCATGAAAGCCACGCGCTGGGCCAGCTTCGACCCTTGGGCCATCAACCCCTTGTAGAGCTCGATCCCGGTACGGTCGGGTAAGATGAGATCACAGAGAATCAACGAAAACTGTTGATCTTGCTCCAACCGGCGCTCCGCTTCATCAATGCTAAGAGCGATCTCCACCTGACAGAATCGCCTCAAGACTCTCGCCAACGCTTTACTCACGTGAGCGTCATCGTCGACCAAAAGCACGCGTTGGACCTCCGTACTCACAGAAACATCACTCAAGTTCGTCACCCCGACGTCGTTCGGTTCTAGCATTTCGTTCCCCCTTCTCACAAAGCGACTCACTTGCCGTGAATATCTCGAGCGGCTCGTTGCTCAACGTCGCGAAATGCTTGAATCACCTCGGTGAGAACATCAAAGTTGCGTGAAGCGGTTGTAACCTCAGACATATATTCGAATGCGGTGTCGGTTGTTTTTTCCAAAGCGCGCGTCTGCATAAAAGGTTGATCCAGGAGCGCCGGTGGCCCAGCCTCTCTGGGAGCGAACATCAGAACGTCTCCCTCTTTCCGCAACTGCCTGTAGTCTGGGAATTGTACCACCATCAAACGCTGTCCGTCAGTCTCCCCATCAACTTTTAGTTCCCCCGTGTTCGATATCTCTACCGTAGCGGCAGTGGGGGATACAGCTATCGGGAGCTGATTCACGCCCAAATAGGGAGTGCCTCCTGGGCCAGTGAGGGAACCATCCGGTAGAATGTTGAGATTGCCCGCCCGAGTGTAGCGGATACCGTGAGGTGTCTGTACGGCGAAGAAGGCATTGTCGTCGGAAAGCGCCACGTCGAGTTCGCGACCTGTGGGTACAATCCGCCCCGCCCGCATATCGTGAGAGACGCTACGCACCACGCTGGCCTCAAGGGTTTCGTGGGCGCGGTGTCCTTTCAAACTCCCCTCCAAGGCACGACGAAACACCATTCTATCGACGCGATATCCCGGGGTTTCGATATTGGCGAGGTTATTGGCGGCAGTATCGAGATGAGCCACTTGCCCCACCGCACCGGCCGCTGCTGCCCATATTCCAGACGCCATGGTCCCACTCAAGCAATTCAGGGGCCAACATCGTTTCTGGACACAGATTGGAACCTTGTCCGCAGACATTGTCGTTGATCAACGCTCGGGTAAAAGGACATTCGGCTCCGACGCTTGCCTCACTCCTCTGGGGCGAGCGGCGGCAGAGCTTCTGTTGGTTGTGAAATGTATTCTAGGGGCGTCATGATCTCGACAGACAAGAGTCGAGGTGTCGGATTCTTGGCTCTGCTGAAGGGGATGAAGACAGGGTAAAAGAAGAACTTCCTCGAGCGACGGCCTGGCCCAACCTTTGCTTTCCAGCGGGTATGCAGATCGAGGGAGTGGGGGCGAGCGCGCTTGCGCCAACCAGGCAGCCAAAGAGCGCCCCCCACCCAGCCGCAAGTAGTGACTCGAGTCAATTCGCTGCGGCACTCAAGCAGCAGAAGTCCCGCGAAGTCATCAACGCGCGACGCACTCAGTTGAGTACGAGCGAAGCGAAGACCGCCCTGCGTGAAGCTTGGACTCAGCAGTTTGGGACGGCTCCGCGTGAAGAAACCGTCGCCGTCCTGACCGCCCAATGGTCTCACGAGACCGGCAACGGTCATTCGATGTTTAACTACAACTTTGGGGGGATCAAGGGAGTGGGACCGAGCGGTCTTTCTGTCCAGCAGCGCACCCGCGAAGGTTACGGCGACCATGAAAAAACGATCCGCGACCACTTTCGTGCCTACCAAAACGCTACCGAAGGAGCATCGGACTACCTGAGTTTGCTGGCCCGCAAGTATCCCCAGGCGGTTGAGGCCGCCCATGAAGGCAAGCCTGCACAATTTGTCCGCGAACTGAAGAAAGGCGGCTACTTTACGGGAAGCGAATCCGCCTACATCAAGTCCGTTGAGCGCCGCACTGAGCAGATTCTAGGGCACTCTCGAAACTCGATCGATAGTCCTGCTCCTTCAATGACTCTCGCCCTTGCGCAAAGTTCAGCGGTTTCGTCCTCCCCCCCCACCCTTGCAGTCGAGCGGTCCCCCGCCTCTAACGACGACCGCAACCCGCCCTCGCACACGGTAAACTCAATATCCTTGCCCGACTGGAAAGCTGCTCCCCACTTAGCAGCGGGGCCCCCGAGCTCAAGCGGCTCAAACGGGATAGATCAGGGCCTTCCGCGCTCCTTCGACCTCCAGAACTTCGATGACGCTCTCAGTCGAGCAGCCCTGCGGATCGCCCTAGATCCAACTGGGCCAAACCGGGAGAGGACATGAAGGTAAGTGCAGAATCCATAGGCGCGCCACCGGACTACTTGGGTGTGCGCTACTCGGCTCGAACGCGCCCCCTCACCGACTACCCCGACCGCTTAGCTCACTACTTGACGACTCACCACCTCGGTTCGTATCAAGGCGGGAGCCTGCTCGACTTGGGGTGTGGTCGCGGTGAGTTCCTAAGAGCCTTCTCGCGGGTGGGGTTTCGAGCCCAGGGGATTGATCGACAGCACTCAGCTCACGTAAATGAGCTCCCTTTCGAAAGGGTCGACTTCGAGAAGGAAGCTCTCCCTTTCGGGGATGATTCTTTCGACATCGTTTTCAACAAGAGCGTCCTTGAACACATCCGAGACGTATCACCCCTCTTGGGAGAGTGCCGCCGTGTACTCAAACCGGGCGGGTCGTTTCTCTGCATGGTTCCGGACTTCGTCGCTCAATGGTCCCACTTCTACGACGATTGGACTCACGTGCGACCCTTTACCCTGACGGGGCTAAAGGAGTGTCTACTCAGCCATGGTTTCACAATTCGCTCAGCCGAACGTTTTCGTCAGTTACCACTGCTTTGGGAGCGGCCGTACCTCAAACCACTAGCTGACGTTTCGGCGCTATTGCCTCGTCAGTTCAAACGTCACAAATGGGTACGCTTCTCCAAAGAATGGATGCTGCTCGTGGACGCCACAAAATCGCCCCAGGGCTAACCAAAGAACGAGGTCACGATGACTTTAGTCAAGATAGGAAATCGCAACGTAGGACCAGGCCAGCCATGTTACGTGGTTGGCGAAATCGGCATCAACCACAACGGCGATCTAGCTCTCGCCAAAAAACTCATTGATTGCGCAGCACTCGCCGGAGCCGATGCCGTCAAGTTTCAGAAGCGGACGGTCGATGTCGTCTACAGCCGAGAAGAACTCGAACGACCGCGTGAAACCCCCTTCGGAAAGACAAACGGAGAACTGAAACGAGCCCTCGAGTTTGGGCTTGAAGAATACGGAGCTCTGGACACGTACGCCCGCGAACACAATATCGCTTGGTTCGCTTCCTGCTGGGACGAAGCCTCCGTCGACTTCATCGAAAAGTTCAATCCTCCCGCTTACAAGATTGCCTCGGCGAGCTTGACCGACGACAACCTTCTCAAGCACCACCAAGCAACGGGGCGCCCCATCATCCTTTCGACGGGCATGAGCACCTTGGAACAAATGGATCATGCGATCGATGTCCTGGGCACCGCTAACCTGGTGGTACTCCACGCGACGAGTGCCTATCCGGCCCAGCTCGAACACCTAAACCTGTCGATGATTCCCAAGCTCAAAGAACGCTACCAAGTACCCGTTGGCTACTCGGGGCACGAAGTCGGCTTGGCGGCTAGCTTAGCCGCAGTCGCCCTCGGAGCCTGCATGGTGGAACGCCACATTACTCTCGATCGGGCCATGTGGGGCTCTGACCAGGCCGCAAGCGTCGAGCCCCAGGGCCTCCTGCGCCTAGTGCGCGACATTCGCAATGTAGAAATCTCTCTGGGGAACGGAGAGAAGATTGTGACGGAAGCAGAACAGGCGGTGATGAAGAAGCTTCGTCGCGTTGGCTAGTGGAGGGTTAGGCATGTACTCGCAAAACGAATCTCCCCGCGAGAAACGACGCGTTGGCATTATTCAAGGACGTCTTTCGCCGCGTCCTCGCGACCGACTCCAGGCTTTCCCCGCAGAAACCTGGGAGCAAGAATTCGCTCTGGCTCGAGCTTTGGGCTTGGATGGCATCGAATGGATTTTCGAGGCTCACCGCTCTGCAGAAAACCCCCTCCGGTCTCCTAAGGGGCGGGCTCGAATCCGCAAGGTCATTGAGCAAACGAAAACGGCTGTATTGTCCATTTGTGGCGACTACTTCATGGTTCATCGCCTCAGCGAACCAGGCGAGGTCGGAGTACGAGCTTCTCGTGTCTTGAGCGAAGTGATCGCCCAAGCCGCGGCAATCGGTGCCCAACGGATACTACTTCCCTGGCTGGAAGAGGCGGCGCTTGATAGCGAACAAAAGGAGGATTGCGCGGTCACCAACCTGATTCGAGCACTACCGGCAGCGTCTCGTCACAATGTCGCCATCGGCCTCGAAATGGAAGTTCCCGGCGATAAGTATCGCTCGCTTCTGGAGCGTATTGGACATCCCTTGGTCCAAGCCTACTACGATACTGGGAACTCCACAGCCGCAGGTCTCGACGTAGGCAAAGACATTTTGCACCTCCAAGGGAAGCTAGGTGCGGTGCACATCAAAGACCGCAAGACCGGCGGAACAAGCCAGTTCTTGGGCAACGGCGATACAAACTTCGCGGGCCTCTTCGAGCAGCTCAAGACCTGGGACTTCTCGGGAGATTTAGTCCTCCAACACTACTTCGAGACTCCTGCGAACGACGCCCAGTCTGCACTCGCCCACATTCGCAAGCTGTGGCCGGAGCAAGTCGCATGAGTTTGCGCGCCCTATTCGTAGGACTTGGGGGCGTAGGACAGAGACATCTGAGAAACCTCCGTCAGCTCTACGGTAGCGACCTCATCGCCCTCGCCTATCGAGTTCGAAGAGAAAGGGCGATCGTCACCGACCAACTCACCATCAAGGAAGGTGGCGATGTCGAGGATGAATTCAACCTACAGGTCTTCGACGATCTCGATGCAGCCCTCACCCAAGTTCCCGACATCTGCGTCGTGGCCAACCCGACCGCCCTTCATGTACCCGTGGCACGAGCCGCCCTAAAAGCTGGAGCGGATCTGTTCGTAGAAAAGCCTCTCGCTGCCGACCGAAAAGGAGTCGACGAGCTACTGCGGCTGTGCAAAGCCCAATCGAAAATCACCTTCGTCGCATTTCAACTCCGGTTTCATCCTGCTGTGCAGGAACTCCAACGACAGCTCAAGCTGGGTCGCTGCGGAACCGTCTATGGCGCCACCGCCGAGGTCGCCGAGTACCTTCCCCTCTTCCATCCCTACGAGGACTACAGGCGCATGTACGCCAGCCGAAAGGAGCTAGGCGGCGGTGTCGTTTTGACTCAGATCCACGAGATCGACCTAATCTACTCCCTGTTCGGGATACCTGAGCAGGTTTTCGCCGTAGGAGGACACATCTCTGACCTCGACCTAGACGTCGAAGATAGTTCTACAGCTCTGCTCAAGTACCGACGCGATGACGGTACGCCCTGGGCCGTGCAGCTACACCAAGACTACCTTGGACGCCCACCTCGACGAAAGCTGCACGTGTGGGGTTCGGAGGGCGGTTTGGCGCTCAATCTCAGAAAGGGAACTCTACTGTGGACGGACACGGAGGGAAGAAGTGAGCTCTTGGTCAACGCGGAAGAGTATCCCAGAAACCAGCTATTTCTGGACGAAATGAGCCACTTCTTGGGGTGTATTGAGCGGCGCTCCCAGCCGCTCGTGAATCTAGCGGACGGCGCTGCCAGTCTCGAGATCGCGTTAGCTATCAAAGAATCCCTCAGCACCGGCGCCCCGATCGCCCTAAAAAGGGACGCTTGAATGCGACACCAATATCGCGCAGGGGTGGCATGGGCACTCATCCCCGCTCGAGGTGGCTCCAAGAGCATTCCTCGTAAGAACCTCATCTCCCTCGGGGGTGCGCCCCTGATCAGCTACTCAATCCGGCACAGTCTCGAGTGCCAAGAGATAGAGCGAACCATCGTCAGCACTGATGACTTGGAAATCGCCACTTGTGCGGCCGAATACGGAGCAGAGGTTCCCTTCGAGCGGCCGAAGGAGCACGCGACAGACACAGCCACCGACCTACAGGTCTTCAAACACGCTCTACTCTGGTTCGAACACGAGTGGGGACAAATCCCCGAGCTCGTCGTACATCTTCGACCTACCAATCCCATCCGACAGGTTAGAGTCATTTCGTCGGCAGTGCGCCAGATGCTTGACTCGCCCAATGCGGATGCCCTGCGTTCCGTCGCTCCAGTCCTCGATACGCCCTACAAGATGTGGCGCATCGAAAATAATCAATTAGTTCCGTTACTTACTCTCCCTGGCCTGAAGGAGGCTCACAGTCGACCGCGGCAAGAACTACCGCCGGTCTATCTCCAAAACGGATATGTCGACGTGATTCGATCTCGCACGATTCTTGAAATGGACTCGATGTGTGGTCGAACCGTCATTCCCTTGGTTACCGAAAGTGGCGTCGTCGACCTCGACTTACCCGAACAAATCCCGGCCGCTGAAGCCGCGGTCCAGTCTCACCTTCACCGCTTGGAGATCCGTACATGAACACCGCCCTCGCTACACCACTCAACCAACGCTTTTCCCTCACCGATCAGGTCGTCCTCATCACAGGCGGAGCCGGGCTTCTCGGTAGAGAACACGCCGCGGCGGTTCTTGAGGCCGGCGGTACCGCGCTCATCGCAGACCTCAACTTCGATATGGCCAAGGAAGCCGCTCGAAACCTAGATCAAAGCGAGAAACGCGCCCATGCCTTGCAGCTCGACGTCACCGATCGTGAGGCCTGCAGAACCACGCTAAAAACGGCCTTGGCCCGCTTCGGTCGCATCGACGTATTGGTGAACAACGCGGCGGCGAACCCCAAGGTCGAAGGAGGCCTTCGCCCCACCCGCTTCGAAACGCAATCTCTCGAGGACTGGGAAGCCGACCTCGCCGTAGGTCTGCGAGGCACCTTCTTGTGCAGCCAAGTATTTGGTGGGCATATGGCGAACAACGGCGGGGGCGTTATCGTCAACATCGCCTCCGATCTTGGGCTTATCGCTCCCGACCAGCGCATCTATCGTGACGAGGGAGTGGCCAAAGAAGACGCCCCGGCAAAACCGATTTCTTATTCGGTCGTCAAAGGGGGGTTGATATTGATGACGCGCTATCTGGCCTCTTATTGGGCGGAGGAAGGGGTGCGTGTGAATGCTCTTTGCCCTGGCGGGGTCTTTGCAGGACAGCCCGAAAAATTCGTCGAACGCCTCACCAATCTCATCCCTCTCGGTCGAATGGCAAAGAAGGACGAATATCGCGCAGCCCTAATCTTTCTCGCAACCGAGGCGTCTAGCTATATGACCGGTTCGACTCTGGTCGTCGATGGAGGACGTACGTGCTGGTAAGAGCCCCAGCCAATAGCAACAGCAGACAGCAGAGGAGCCGTGAAGAAACGGCTCGAGCTGCCCTCGCCGCGAGTTTGCGCGTCCATGAGCGCATGCTTGAGGAATGTGCAGGCGCTATCGCAGCAATTGCCACCATCTTGATTGACGCTCTCAAGTCGGGGCACAAGGTGCTGTTTTGCGGGAACGGCGGCAGCGCCGCGGATAGCCAACACGCGGCTGCCGAATTGGTCGGTCGGTTCTACAAGGACCGGCGAGCCTTGCCAGCCCTTGCGCTCACAACGGATAGCTCAGTGCTGACTGCCGTCGGCAACGATTGGGACTACCGAGAAGTCTTTGCACGACAGGTCGCTGCCCTTGGAAGCAGCGGAGACGTCTTAGTGGGCCTGAGTACAAGTGGCAGCTCCGAAAACCTGCTCCGGGCTTTCGAGGAGGCTCACTCGAGACAGCTGACGACCGTCGCTCTCACAGGCGAGGCCGGACGACAACTCGCCGCGACAGCCGACTTTGCCCTTCGAGTTCCAGCGGATTGCACACCGAGGATTCAGGAGCTGCATATCTTGGCGCTTCACTCGGTCTGCGAACTCGTCGAACACGCACTCTTTGGCGACACGTCGTCGGATGTGGTTCGCAGCGTGCAGGCGGGGACGAGTTGATTTATGGACATTGCAACGCTCATCGGTGTCGTTCTGGGATTCGGGCTCATCATTGGCTCAATCTTGCTCAATGGGAGCCTCGGTGCCTTTTTCGACATACCAAGCGTGCTGATTGTGTTGGGAGGGACCATTGCGGTGGTACTCATCGCCGAACGACTCGACAAGGTGCTGTCGGGGGTCAACGTCGCCAAACACGCCTTCATCCAACGCGAGCCCGACGTGGGCGCCACGATTGAGCGCATCCTTCAACTCTCGAACAAGGCGCGTCGTGAGGGTATTCTCGCTCTTGAGGACGAAACGGTCGAAGATCCTTTCTTGGCCAAGGGACTGCGCATGGCCGTAGACGGAATCGCCCGGGAAGAGATTCGTGAAACCCTGACAGTAGAGCTAGTGGCGATGAAAGCCCGGCACAGCCGAGGCCAGAACCTATTCAAATTTGCTGCGGCCACAGCACCCTCCATGGGAATGATCGGAACGTTGATAGGACTCGTCCAAATGCTCCAAGCCCTCGATGACCCATCTTCGATCGGCCCAGCCATGGCCGTGGCGCTCTTGACGACCATGTACGGCGCGGTGATTGCGTTCGTGATCTGTAACCCCATAGCCGAGAAGCTCAAGCGCCGCTCCTCAGCAGAAACAATGAATATGACGATCGTCATCGAAGGAGTCGATTCGATAGCCAAAGGCCACAACGCGGCGATCATTCGAGACAAGCTCGAAGCTCGAATCGATCCGAACGATCGCAACAAAGAAGACGCAGCTGCCTAGTTGTGCTGACTGAGGGGCAAACCCGTGGAAGAAGAGTGTGAGGAATGCGAAGAAGGCGCCCCCGCGTGGATGGCGACCTTTAGCGACATGGCTACGCTGCTCCTGACCTTTTTTGTGCTCCTTTTGTCCTTCGCGAACATGGACATCCAAAACTTCAAGTCCGCTCTAGGTTCGGTGAAGGAAGCTTTCGGTGTTCAAACAGAGACGAAGGGAGACCACGAAGCCCGCGCCTCGTCCCTGATGGAATGGTCGGACGATCCCCCCTCGGCCATGGTCAACGATAGCGATTCGTCTGCCAGTACAGAGGTGAAGCGTCTGCGGGAATACATCGAACAACAAGGGATGAAGGACCAAATCGAAGTCTTGGGAACCCAATCGGGGATCGTCCTACGCGTCAAAGACGTTGCTCTATTCGACACTGGCTCGGATCGGCTCACCGAAGCGTCCAAACCCGTGCTCGACCTCGTCGAAGGGCTGTTCAAAAAATCGCGCGCTGTGCTGTCTATCGAAGGACACACGGACAATATTCCTATCTCGCGCACACGCTTTCCCTCCAACTGGGAGCTTTCTGCTGCAAGAGCCGCTGCGGTACTTCGCCACTATCTCACTCACAGTCTCGACAAGAAGCGACTCTCTCTCTCCGGCTACGGCGAGCTTCGCCCCATCGCTAGCAATGCCACTTTACAAGGGCGCAACAAGAACCGACGAGTCGAGTTCGTCTTCAAGCGGGAACCCGGTTATCGCGGATATCTTTTTCAGCTCGATGATGACGCGAAAGATGATTCGTCACCTTCTGGCAGCGCCTCTTCTGCTCCGTCATCAGACACACCGACTTCGCCCGGTCCAACCAAAGGCATCAAAGAAAAGGGCTCCCCGGTCGCAGCTGACCAGCCGAGCGCTTTGCCTTCCGCCAGGACGGAGGCCGCCCTGCCCTCGCCCCCTGGCACGCAGCCCGAAATTCCCTTACTCAAAATCGAAAAACAGCTCACCCAACTGGACGAAAACGGCTGGGTCGTTCCTCGGGAGCCCGAAAAGTCTGACGCAGAGACGGATAGCCCCCCTGATCCCGCTCGGAACATCCGACTCAAAGCCCTCGGCATCCCTCAAGAGGACTTCGAATGGAAAGTCGCCCCCCAGAAAGAGCTCGACGAGTAGCAAAGTGCGAACTTAGCTACGCAGACCGTCTTTTCGACGGCGGTGCGGTCGCAGCTGAAATCACCGCTTTTTAAGACCTGCCGCTTCGCGGCCTACGCACAAGGCGGCTCCATCTAGGCTGTACTTGCAGCAAAAAGCCCGTTTCGCTTGAATCAGCGTGCTTCCAACACTACCTCTGCTCCCAAGAAGATGCGGGGAGACCTGATTGGCTGATGTAGTCGTAGTTGGGGCGGGGCCTACTGGCTGTGCCGCCGCAATCGCTTTGGCGCAAAATGGAGCGGAGGTCATACTGGCCGAAGCTAAACCGAAAGCGGCGGAACGTTTTGCAGGTGAGTGGATGCATCCTCCTGGTGTGCGTCAATTGGATAAGCTGGGGATAGATACCGGGCGACTCACTCGTGCCTCCGGTTCTGGCTTTGTTCTGATGGCGCCACAGGAGGAGCCAGTACAACTCCCGTACGCAAGAGGTTATTCCCTCGCTCGTATTCATCACGACCTGGTGTTCGATTTGCGCCAGCTGGCTGAAAGCCATCCCAAGATCACTTACCGGCCCAACTGCGCCTTTCGTGGCTTCGAGGGAGAGCACGTGGTGTTGGAACATAATGGGCAAAAAGAACTGCACACCTACCAGCGCGTGGTCGGCGCGGACGGTCGCAATTCTAAAGTCCGACAGGCTTTGAATGCTCCGCTTTCTGCTTTTCCTATCAGCTACATGATGGGCGTCGAAATGAAGGGCGTAAAGCTCCCATTCGAGGGGCTAGGCCACGTCATAGCCGGGGGCCCAGGCCCCGCGCTCCTCTACCGGGTAAACTCGGACACCGTACGCGGGTGCCTCGATGTACCTGTGGAACTCGGCGGCGACGCGAGAAAGAAAGAAGCCATCTACAAGGGCTTCGCGAAAGTGCTCCCCAAAAGTCTACTTACGGCCTTCGAGAGCGCGCTCGCCCAAGCATCCCCGTGGGCAGCAACACGTTTTGCACCCCGTACCTTTTTTGGACGCGACCGGGTCTGGCTGGCTGGCGACGCAGTGGGTCACCTTCATCCCATCACCGGCATGGGAATGACTTTAGGAATGCTCGACGCAACCGCCTTGGCTGCCTGCAATACCCTTGTGGAGTACGAGGAGCGTCGCTCAAGCTACGTCGTGGAGCTACTCACCAACGTGCTCTATCATGTATTGAGACGCGAAGACGAGAGCGCACGGCGCGTACGTCACGGACTGCTCGCCATGCTGCGGAACAATCCCAATCAACGCCTGCGCACGATGCGGATTTTGACCGGAGAAGACGAAAACCCGACAAGTTTCGTGTTGGCCTTCCTCAAGACTGCCGCAATCACCTTGAGCAAGAGCCTCCCGCTTCACCCCTCTCATGTTGGTACCGACCTCAACTGGCTCAAGTGGCCGATGAGCGCCGCCCTTTCCCCGGTGCTCGGCCCCAAGACACTTCGCGCCCAGTGCAGTTTTGCATCACCGTTCGAGGACCCCAAGGCGCTCCTCCAAAACAAGTGGGTCGATCAACTCCCCTCGACCCTCCTCAATCGAGTCCCCGCGCCACTGCGCGGCTCGGCCTCTGCTTAAAGCGCCTCTCCTTGAGGACTTCAGGATACTTCAATGACCCAACAACTGACCTCGGTAAGCCCTGCTCCCACCCCCATTGATGATTGGACATTTTGCGTTCAGTCTCTGGAAGAGGTTTCTCGTACCTTTACCCAACCTATCATGCTGCTACCCGAGGCGCAGCGACGAGCACTGGCGATTGGCTACTTGCTATGCCGAGTGGCCGATACAGTAGAAGATTGTTTGGGACTCGAGGCGGATGAAAAGGACGAGTTGTTTTCATTGTTCATCCGAATCATCAAAGGAAACGAACCTCCTCGCATCTTGTTCGATCGTATGCGAACCGTAGATGCCTCCGAAGCGGAGCTACGGCTCATTGAGAATCTCCCACGGGTAATGAACGTCTTCGAGACGCAGTCTCACTCCACGAAACTGGCCACGGTCCGTTGGGTATCAGAGATGGCCAACGGGATGCGTTTGTACTGCCGCCGAGCGGAAGGACGCGAGTTCTTTAGTCTCATCAGTCTGACGGACCTGGAGCGGTACTGCTATTTCGTAGCGGGTACCGTCGGGCACCTCATCACGGATCTTTTCGATGAAGTCATCGACGATCACGAAATCGAGAACAAGCTGCGCTTCTATGCCGAATCCTTTGGGCTCGGTCTCCAAATGGTGAACATCGTCAAAGATGTCACCGACGACTTCGAGCGTGGGGTCAGTTTCTTGCCGAGACAGCTCTGCCTCGATGAAGGCTTTGAACCGGAAGAAATGCTAGCTGCCGAAAACCGGGAGGCGGCCAAACGTGTCGCACGCAAGGTCATCGCCTGCGCCCAAGGGCACCTCGATTCGGCCCTTCAATATACGCTCACCATTCCCAAGGACCATCAGCAGCTTCGCCTCTTCTGCTTGCTCCCACTTTGGATGGCCATGGAAACTCTAGCACTAGCAGCTGACAGCGACGCGATGTTCGAACCCGACGAGAAGGTTAAGATTGGCCGCGAAGTGGTTGGGCGAGTGATCGCTGACTGTGGGCGTGATTGTCAAAATGACGAAGCCTTGAGCAAAGCCTACCGCAGCATGCGCATAGATTTGTCTTGAAGCCTGGTCGAATCGAAAAGCAATGAACGCACAGGCATCGGTCCATATTCCACCGCTTTCCGATCTTGAGACTAGTCTGAGTCAGGGCGTTTCTTGGTTGGCCCAAACACAAGACTCGGACGGTTCATGGCCAGGCAACTACGGCGGCCCAATGTTTTTGCTGCCGCTCTATGTGTTGACCTGTCGCATCATCGAAGAGCCCCTCGATGATGCGACGACCGAAAAAATGGCGACCTACATCCTTGCGCAGCAGCGAGAGGATGGCGGGTTCGGGCTCCACGTGGAGGGGCATAGCTGTGTCTACGGTACCGTAACGAACTATGTGGCTCTTCGCCTACTCGGGCGCTCAGCTGACGAACCTCAACTCACAGCTGCCCGAGAATGGCTCCACCGCAACGGTGGCCCCCTCGGCTCTGCTTCGTGGGGCAAGTTCTTTCTGGCGTTGCTTGACCTCTACCCCTACGAAGCTCTCAATCCGATAGCCCCTGAACTCTGGATGCTTCCCGAGTCGCTGCCCTTTCACCCGTCCAAGCTATGGTGTCACTGCAGAATGGTCTACCTGCCTATGTCGTACCTTTTTCGCAAGAGGTGCAAGTGGACCGACGCGCCCATCATCGAAGCTCTTCGGCAGGAGCTGTATCCCCAAGGTTATGACCGTGTGAATTTCGCGATCGGGCGAAGCACTGTCAATTCAACGGATTGCCTCGTCCCCCAGACAGCCCTCTCGCGTACCGTCAACCGCATCCTCACCTCGATGGAACAGCGCTATCCGCGTCCATTGCAAAAACAAGCTCTGGAGCACGTACTTCATCAAGTCGATCGTGAAGACAAAAACACCAACTACATCTGCATCGGCCCCATCAACAAACTGCTCAATACGCTAGTTTGGCACTTTGAAGATCCCCAAGGTCCTGAGCTCCGCGCTCATCGACCTCGCATGAAGGACTACCTCTACGAAACCCGCGATGGAATCCTCATGCAGGGCTACAACTCCTCGCGCCTCTGGGACACCGCTTTCGCGGTACAGGCCTTATTGACAGCGAAGACCTCGTCCGAAGACCGAAAGAACGCTCTGGCAGCTGCCGCTGATTTCGTCGACCGCAATCAGGTTCGGGCAGACGTTTTCGACCACGCAAGTGCTTATCGGCACACCTCAGAAGGGGGTTGGCCCTTCTCTGATCAGCCTCACGGATGGCCAATCAGCGATTGCACGGCCGAAGGCTTGAAGGCGTCTCTCGGACTGCTCAAAGCGGCACGCGAGGGCGATCTCACCACCGAAACTTGGCCTCTTGCCGAGCCAGCCCTAAGCAGTCGCCTCGAGGCAGCCGTTGATCTCATTCTCTCCATGCAGAATGACGACGGGGGTTGGGCCACCTACGAGCTCACCCGAGGACCAGCCTGGCTGGAAAAGCTCAACCCTTCGGATTGCTTTCGCGAGATCATGATCGATTACTCCTACGTGGAGTGCACGAGTGCGAGCATCCAAGCCTTGACCGCTTTTCAGGCCGAATATCCTCAGACAAAGAAGTCGGAAATCCGAAGCGCCATCGCGCGCGCCACTCAGTTTATTCTCAACGAACAAAGAGAAGATGGTAGCTTCGAAGGCTCATGGGGCGTTTGTTTCACCTATGGGACCTGGTTCGGTGTCAGCGGACTCCGAGCGGCCAAGATCCCGACGAGCGACCCGGCCCTGCTCAAGGCGGCCGAATTCTTGCGCAGCAAGCAACGGGATGATGGAGGTTGGGGAGAGAGCGTAAAGAACTGCCTCACACGAAGCTACGACCCCGACACTGAGAGTCAGGTGGTCATGACTTCCTGGGCCGTCCTTGCTTTGATTGCGTGTGGACAGGCTAAGTCTCCGGCCGTCATGCGCGGAGTGTCCTTCCTTCTTTCGCGTCGGCAGCCAGACGGCACCTACCCGGACGAGAATATAGCAGGCGTCTTTAACAAGACCTGCGCCATTCACTACGACAACTACCTCAAAGTCTTTCCTGTCTGGGCCATCGCCGCCTACCGAAACGCCACCAGCACTGGCTCGAACTAGTGCTGCGACCGTTTAAATTTGAGCGTTTCTTGGTCTGTCAGCGTTGAGAGACGGCTCGGTTTTCAGGAAGGGTCGCGGCACAAATGGGAAAGAGAAAAGTGCGGAGACAGAGAGGGGCGAGCGCGGTTTCGAAGCCGACCTCACTTTCTTGGGGAGTGCTTCGAAACCGCTCATTTCTAAGGGGTCGTAGCACTAGAGCTGTCTGAACGCATCGAGCTGAAGCATCTGGCTCGCGACCGAAATGGAGCGCTGAAGCGCCCCTTGAAGATTGGTCAACTCGGTGAGCGTCTCGGCAGGATCTGCTCCGCCTAGATCGGCCTCTTGCTTTTGGTAGAGATACTTAGAGTTGGTCAATATGGTCATCGCTTGGTCAACACGCGTCATATTGACACCCGTGCGGGCTCGCTCAAGGACAATCTGCTCGTGC
This sequence comes from Polyangiaceae bacterium, assembly GCA_050300635.1. Taxonomy (GTDB): domain Bacteria; phylum Myxococcota_A; class Polyangia; order Polyangiales; family Polyangiaceae; genus NIC37A-2. The sequence goes on along the minus strand of JBNKYC010000076.1, from coordinate 55,938 downwards.
CCGACATTGATGGTATCCAACGAAAGCTGAATGCCATTCAAGTCATTACTATTCATCGCCACTTCCAGATCGGCAAGGTCTTGAAAGATGTCCGTGCCACCTGCCGCAGTGAAGGCGTTTTCCCCGCTCGCACTGATGACCACTTCGGACGTCGGACCACTACGAATCGAATGTTCATAGCTATCGCCCTGAAACGCGTAGCTAGAGTCAAAAGCTGGTTGATCAGTTTGCGAGCCAGCGAAGAGATAGCCCCTCACTCCCTGGGTGTTGGCAATCCCCAACAGAGCCGTTCGAATGCCAGCAATTTCAGTCGCTGCCGATTGCCGCACGTCCGCACTGGCCGAGCCGTTGGCCGCCGCGAGAGCAACCTCCTTCGCTCGCTGCATCAACACTCCGGCCTCGGCCAAAGACGCCTCGGCCAGCTCTAGATCGCTTCGCCCCATGGAAAGCGCGCGATTCATACTCTCTCCGGTGTCCTTCTTACGCTCGATTCGCTGCAAACGTGCCGCTGCGGTCGGGTCATCCGAAGGACGATTGATCCTCTGTCCGCTCGTCGCTTGCTCGCTCGATTGCGCATGGCGAACACGCAAAGTCCCCAGATCACGCAACACCTGGGCGGCCTTCATGTTTTCGGTGATCCTCATCGTACGGCCCCCAATAACTCTTGAAGCAATTCATCCGCGGTAGTCAATACCCGCGAAGCGGCCTGATAAGCCCGCTGGTAGCGAGTCAGAGCCACCATCTCCTCGTCCAGAGAAACGCCGCTTACCGATTCGTTCAGTTGTTGAAATTGCGCCGCCATCGCCTCGTGGACCTCGTTTTCCCGCTTGGCATTCGCTCGCCTGAGTCCCAAGTTCCCAACTAGATCAGAGTATCCTTCGGACGGCGTGCGCGAAGAGGAAAAAGTCACCGCTTGGTCGAAGATCTGTGTGAGAGCTTTGGCATTTTCTCCGCTGCCCGGTGTGGTCGCCAAGCTATCAGCGGCCGCAATTTTTTCGGGTTGACCAAACACATCGGCGCTAATTGTGATCGTCTGAGCCGCCCCAGATGGCGGTAAACCAGCCAGATTAAGATCGAATAAGTCACTGCCAGTCGAAGCATCCAAACCAAAACCGGTAGCGTGTTGGGTATTTAGTGCTGTAGCAAAATCGTAGACATACTCGTCCAGTTGGTTTTGAATTTGCGTGATGTCATCGTCCCGCACCACCTTCAACCCTTCGAGCGCACCTCCTGTAAGTCCGCGTGTCACATCGGAGAAGGAGCCGTCTGTTCGCCGAGCCAAGAGTCGGGCGTCGCCCGAAGACGCAATATCAAGGTCGAACTGACGGGCTTCAGCTCCGTCGACGAGAGTGGCTCCGGATGCCTGTACGAGAATGCTCCCATTGTCGTGCTCGACAACATTGATATTCACGATAGGAGCCAGCTGAAGCAGGACCAATCCTCGACGATCTCTAAGATCCGCAGCAGTTTCACCCTGCGCCTCGGCGATCTGGATCTGCTTGTTCAAGCTCGCGATTTCGTCCGCGTACTCATTCATCTCAGAAACCAGGTTCTGCATATGATTGAAGATCTCGGTTCGCTGACTCGCCAGTGTTTCTCCTGTCTCGTGAACTCGGCTGACAAACTCACCCAAAGAGGCGAGCACGTCTTCGCGCGCGATCGTATCACTCGGATCGACGGAGAGTTGCTGAAATGAGCGATTGATCGAATCCAAGGCCGATCCAATCCCCGCTCCGGCTAAGTCGTTGAAGACCGCCTCAAGCACCGAAAGCTGCGCGTCTCTTTCTGCCGACGCCTCTGATTTGCCGAGCGACGAAAAATGTTGCCCTTCGAGAAAGGCGTCAGAAGCCCGGCGTAGCCCTTCGATTTCGACGCTTCCATAGGTAGCACTGCCATGGATTCGAGTCTGCAGAACAGCCTCACGTCGCACATAGCCCTCGGTGTTCGCGTTGGTGATGTTTTGACTCGTCACGCTAACGCCGTACGACTGAGCCGCTAGCGCATCACGAGCCGTAAACAAGATCGACGTCAGCGCCACAACTAACCTCGCACCTCAAGAAGCCGGCTACCGCCTGCCTTCGTGCCGTGGGTGTTTCCGGTCATGCGATCGAAAACACCCTGGGTGAGGTCTCGAGCATGGACCATGAGCATCTGGTTGTTCAAAGCTCGGTCGCGTACAAGAGAAATCGCACGAAGCGTCTCTCTGTCGGCGCCAGCGCGATTGACTGTCGCTAGTTCACGAAGAAGAGCGACTTTGCGCTCAGTAAGTGAATCCAACGTTTCGTGATCAAGGCGACGTAAAGCCTCCGTCTCCTCCAGCAATAGCTGGTTGAGCAGCTCTACCGCCTGGGCAAGCGGGGTTTGAATGTTCACTTCAAGGTTACTCCGGTTGAGGGACGAGCTGTCCCAATGAAACAAAACGGGGGATCACCCCGTTAGTTCCCCAACCAAACGTTGGGCTACCACCCCGGTATCGAAGGCAGCAGGACCTAGAGCGACTTTATCCTGAAGTGATTCGATGCGAGCAGGATCTGCTGCCTGACCTTGGGCCATGCGGCGGGCACCCTCCGAAATGTTCACAGTGGCAGCGTCTTGGGACCGAGCGTTACTTCGGTCGGGAACCTGTTGTCCCTGCTGCTGGACAGTACGCACGGGGGTGAGCGCCATATTCGCATAGGCGTCCAATACCCGATGTCCTGTGATACCCTTCATCGATTTTACTCCCGACGAGGCGAGCTCATTAAAGCTGTCTCGTCAAAATCAGGAAACGGTCGCTTTAGACCGAACTTTAGAAAAAAATGTCCGTAAGCTCAGGTTTCTTCTCCAGCCGACTCTCGCGTCGACTGCGTCGCGCTCATCTCCCCCACGGAAACCGGTGCGGGGGAGGCGCTCCTCAGTGCCTCCTCAATGACGTCGGCGAGCCCCAGGCCGCCACCGTCGCTAATGCTCTGGCTCAAACTCGACATGATCATGCCGCCGACCATGGGTGAGTTAGAACCGCCGCCAAAGCTCTGAGAAAGACTCTTCTCCATTGGTTCGAGCATTTGGCGAATCATGATTTGTTCGAACTGAAGGGCTGCTTCCTTTGTCTTACCGTCCGATACGCTGTCACGCGCGCTCGTACGAGCCCGTTCGAGCGCCATCTCGTGAACAGAAATCGTCCCATCAGCAACCGATGACGACGACGGTGGTAGCATCGGAGCAATCATTGAATCACAACCTCCGCGCGCAGCGCTCCCGCCGTACGAAGCGCCTGAAGCACACTGGACAACTCTCGCGGAGAAACCCCCAATGCACCAAGCGCGGTAGCCACGTCACTCAAGGTGGCCGCGCCATCAATGTACTTAAAGTCTGGCTTTTTCTCGTCATTTTCAACATCAGATCGAGGGCGCGCCAGACTCGTACCACTCCTCAAGGTAAAGGGGTTCGGTTGAGAGATGTCCCATTGCTCATAAATCGAGACCGCTATCCCACCTTGAGCCACTGCCACCGGGGAAAGTCGAACATCCCCCCCCGCCACAACGGTACCAGTGCGCTCATTGATCACCACGCGGGCCGCTTGATACGGAGCAACCTCGACCTCCGAGAGACGAGCCACCATCGGCACAGGGTTCTTCCTGAACTCCTCAGGCAGTTCAATGACAACGGCCCCTGCGTCTGCGGCGGTAGCCACCTCCGAACCAAGACTGTCGTTGATCGCCTGGGCCATACGCTGAGCCGTCACGAAATCAGGATTCCGAAGCGAGTAGGTAAGAGTCGGCACCTTGGGTCCTTCGTCCTCGGCTTCGGCATCTGCCGCACCGCCTTGTTCTTGGGACTCTTTGGCTTTGTCACCTTGCCCATCGCTTTGCCTCTTCTTCTTGGGCTGCTGAACGAGAGATGTCGGAATCTCGCGTTCAACAATGGCTCCACCGACGATGCGACCAGTAGTGCTAGTATTGACCTGCAAAGCCGATCCGGAACGGCCCCGCGCACCGTACCCCCCCACAACCAGTGACCCCTGGGCGACGGCATAGACCCGACGGTCAGCCCCTCGGAGTGGAGTCTGAAGCAGCACGCCGCCGCTCAGTGAACGGGCGTTACCAACCGACGACACCGTAATGTCGAGCTTCGAACCATTGCGAGAAAAGGGAGGGATGGTCGCCGTCACAATGACCGCCGCTACATTGCGCAGACGTAACATTCGATCGTCCACCTGAACCCCCAGGCGTCTCAGCATCGAACGCAAGGTCTGAGCTGCCACCCTGGCTCGAACGTCATCACCCGTTCCGTTGAGCCCTGTCACGACACCGTAGCCGATCAGTTGGTTGTCTCGAGCCCCTACGACGTCGGCGAGGTCCCCTAGTCGCTCGGCCCGCGCCTCAACACTAAAAAGAAGGGTCGCCCAGACAAGCACAAAAGCGCCAAGGCCTGGGACGAGCCCCCATAGAGAGAATCTTCTGGCAAAAAGAGTAGTCATATTAAAATGGGTTGACCTTATTGAGGAGCCAACTGAACCACCCTTGCTGTGTCTGCTCTTCGATATCGCCTTTGCCCGTAAACTCGACACGAGAATCGGCGATCAACGAGGAGTCGATGGAGTTGTCCGGTTGAATGTCGGCCGTCCTGATGACTCCAGAAATATATAAGTGGTACTCTTCGTGATTGATCATGACGATCTTCGTCCCTTCGACGAAAAGGTCACCATTGGGCATCTCATCTCGAACCCGCACACCGATTCGCCCCTCCAAGCTACCTGCGCGACTGGTTTCACCTTCGCCCCTAAAGTTGTAGTCGCTAGCCAGACTATAAAGCGTGCTCGGGTCGATCGCGGGGTTCGACTGCTTGAGGCGCCCCACCAGACCCAAGAACTCTTGGATACCAGCCTCCCGGCTGCTCTCCCTGTTTAAGCTGGTGCTCGCCCCACCTCGAGCATCAGCATGCTCACTGATCCGAATGGTAACGATATCGCCCACCCGAAGTGCTCGAGTATCTTGAAGAAGTCCCGCCTGAGCTTCAGAGTAAATACTACCGACCGCCGGGGCGTTTTCTTCGTCATCGGCCGCATACTCGCCGGTTTCGTATTCTCTTTCCCGGGGTTTCGGCTCTTTGATCGTGTTGCGGTAGCAGCCAGAAAGCAGCACGGTCGTGAGCAGCAGGGCCCACTTGATCCACAGGAGTCGTTGTTGCGCCATCATGCCCACCTTCAGATCCGAAGCTCCACTCGATCAGGAGCTACGATCATCGCGCTCACCACCTTTTTTGTCACGGGCACCCTCACACTGATCATTTCACCAACGCGGCCGGTAACTAGCGTTCGTGCCAAGGTTGTGATTTCGACGGCACCTTTTTTGATCGAAAGAGTCACGTTCGTCCCTCTCTTGATGACCTGAGAAAGAATCCGTTCATCTAGGCTGAGTTCAACCTGAACAGGTAACCTCAGTGCCACGTGGTTACCCCACATGACTTCGACCGTGAACGTCTGACGCTGGCTACCCTTTTTCATCGAAAACCGAGGCAAGTTGACACCTCCGATTGAGACCTCCGGAGACAGCATCTTGGGGTAAAACACGTGCACCGACTCCAAATGAGCGCCGGGTGGTAGTGCATCACGAATGGGCGCCCTAACTAAGTTCTCTAGTTCTTCACTTTTGAACTTACGAGCAGCGCTAAAGACACGCATACCTTGGGGCAGCTCGAGGGTTGAAGCCGGCACTCCCGCCGAACGAAGCTTTAGAGTAATCTCGCGATAGGATATGAAACGAGAGCGGCCGGGCGGAGCAGCTGGACCGAGATCGATCCCAGAAAGGCTTTCTGGAACGCCCGGAGCCACATCGCTGAGATGAATGCGCTGACGTGAGATCGTGGCCGACGCTTCGTCGGCCTCTGCACGGGCGCCCACAAGCATGACCAGGCAAGCCAGAAAAGTAGCCTTAGCCCAAACGCCCCAAAGCGCCTCACGGAAACCTCGATTGGACATCATCTCATCTCCGAAACCTTGCGCAGCATTTCGTCCGCCGAGGAAATCACTCGAGAGTTAATTTCGTAGGAACGTTGTGCGCTGATGAGGTTCACCATCTCCTCGACCATGTCGACATTGGATTGCTCCAAGGCGCCCTGCATGATCGTCCCACGCCCATCATCCCCCGGCTCGCCAAACTGGGGTTCGCCGCTAGCTACCGTGCGTTCAAATAGGTTATGACCTACCGCTCGCATTCCGGCCGGATTGATGAAGGTGGCAGTCATAATCTGACCAAACTCGACGGGCACCTCCTCACCCGGAAGTTGAGCCATCACGATCCCATCAGGACTCACTGTGACTCCCGCTGCGTTTTCGGGAAGAGTAATCGGAGGGTCAAGAGGCATACCGTCACTTGTAACAACTTGACCGGATGCATCCGCTCTAAACGCGCCGTTGCGCGTGTAGGCGAGAGTTCCATCTTCACGTTGCACGACGAAAAACCCCCTCCCCTCGACGGCAAGATCGAGGGGATTGTCCGTTGTTTTGAAGGCTCCCTGTTCGTGCACCTGGGCCAAACCTGAAACTCGAACACCGCTCCCGTATTGAATTCCAATGGGCGAATAATTGACGTCACCAGACACCGCACCCGGATTCTTAACCGTTTGATAGAGGAGGTCCTGAAACTCGACGCGCCCCTTCTTGAAACCCACCGTGTTCGAGTTCGCTATGTTGTGTGAGATACCTTCCAGGCGCGACTGCTGAGCAGCCATACCCGTTGCGGCAACATGTAAAGATCGAAACATCGTGAGCCTCCATCCAAAGCAGAGCAACGATGATGCCAACCCGAACACTGAGTCGAAACCAATCAACCGAGTGCTCTTTTCTGACTTTTTGAAGCATCCGTTCGGTTTTCTGCCGAAGAATCGAACACGTCTTCGCTCGAACCGTCATCAACCTGGCGCACCGCCAGTTCGTTCATTGACAGGAACGAAAAAAGGGGAGCCAACATGAGTCGACTCCCCTTCCATCCCTTGCCACTACCTGTCTAGTGCTACGACCACTTAGAAATGAGCGATTTCGAAGCTCTCCCCAAGAAAGTGAGGTCGACTTCGAAACCGCGCTCGACCCTCTCTGTCTCCGCACTTTTCTCTTCCCATTTGTGCCGCGACCCTTCCTGAAAACCGAGCCGTCTCTCAACGCTGACAGACCAAGAAGACCTCAGATTGAAACGGTCGCAGTGCTAGGCGGCCCGCTCGATTCGTTTACGCTTGAGCATCTCCACTAGCGTAGTTCGATTGATCCCCAAAAGCTGAGCGGCTTGTTTCTTGTTCCAGCCAGTGCGCTCCAAAGCTTCTTGAATGAGTTTATTCTCGAATGACTCGACCGCATTGCGCAGATTAATCCCCGCATCCGGGAGCGAGAGTTGCGAATTCAAAGGAGCGCCGCGCGAGCCGCACACTTTATCCGGAAGGTCCTGGGGGACGACTTCGGGACCGGCCGCCAGCAGAACGGCACGCTCGATCGTGTTTTCGAGCTCTCGAACGTTCCCTGGCCAATCGTAGCCCTCGAGTATCTGCATGGTCTGGGACGAAATACCACTCAACTCATCTCTACCCAGTCGCTCACATGCGCTAGCGAAGAAGTAGTCGACCAGGGCGCCGACATCTGAAGCACGCTCTCGCAGAGCCGGAGATTTTACGTGAATGACATTGAGCCGATAATAAAGGTCTTCGCGAAATTTGCCCTCTTGTACGGCCTTTTCGAGCTCGACGTTGGTCGCCGCCACAATGCGCACATCCGCCGCCAAGACACGCCCATCTCCAATGGGAGAAAACTCCTTGTATTGAAGAACCCTCAGCAATTTGACCTGTAGGCTCAGAGGCATTTCGCCGATCTCGTCCAGGAAGAGAGTCCCCCCAGCCGCAGATTGAATGCGTCCTATGCGCTGAGCTTGCGCACCAGTGAACGCCCCTTTGGCATGACCGAAGAGTTCTGATTCGAGCAGGGCTTCGGGGATGGCGCCGCAATTGACGGTCACCATCGGGCCAGCCGAACGAGAAGAGTTTTTATGCACGGCGCGGGCGACCAGTTCTTTACCCGTGCCACTTTCGCCCGTCACAAGAACCGTGCAATCGGTATGCGCAACACGATCAACAATCTTGAACAACTGGACCAAAGCAGGAGCCGACCCCACCACCCCATCCATGCTCTTGGGCAGCGGCTTGACTTGTTCGGCCTTATCCAACGTTTGATTTAAGTTCGTATTGTCCATCATGGTCCTCAAGTGCTTTTTCGGCACAAGAAGACAACGGCTCGACCCAGCCTGTGCCTTAGGCACTCAAACGGGCTAACCGCCGCACCTACATTCGTCTCGAACCAGCTTTCCGGCCTATTTCTGCTGATGTCAGAGTCTCCACGCTGTCTAAATATTGACGCATTTTTTTTTCGCTGGGTTGGGTCAAAGTTGACCAATTTCGTTTCAGCTTGAGACACCCTGCCCGCTTTGAGCCAGGGGTTTACAGGCAGAACGGCCCGACGCTCGCCCCCGATTCGAGCAAAACTCAAACCTATCGACGGTTGCGGACTTACACTGAGCAGATGATCCGAAGAGGGTCTGATCTACCCCTGGGTTAGAGCTAGCCCCCAGTGTCGGCACGAGTCCTGCACAGTCTTCTGTCGTGACCAGCTTGTTTCAAGGAATCAACCCGCTCGAGCACGCCCTCGGTTACCACATGGAGCGGCATAATGTGCTTTCTACAAACATCGCGCACGTGGACACCCCCGGCTTTCGTCCGATGGACGTCACGCGCAGTCCGGAGCTTGGCAGTCAAGAGTTTGGCCGTGCGCTGTCCGGAGCCATGACACGGACCAATCCCGGTCACCTTCCTGGGGGCGAGGTAGGTGGAACGACAAATGGCCAAGTGGTCCAGTCACCCGACGCCATCGCAGGAATGGACGGCAACTATGTCTCTCTCGACGAAGAAGCGGCCAAGGTGGCCGAAAATCAACTGAGGTACGAGGTCATCAGTGCCCTGACCTCTGCTCAATTTAGAACCCTATCCTACGTCGCCAGTGACGGACGTGGCTAAGCAGTAAAGGAGCTAGTTTAGATGTTAGGAGCTTTTAGCGCAATGGAGGTGGCAGCCTCTGGACTTTCAGCCCAGAGGCTGCGCATGAATACAATCGCCTCCAACTTGGCCAACGCCAGAACAACCCGCACCGAAAACGGACAGCCGTTCAGGCGCATGGACCCCATGTTCAAAGCCGTCGAGTTGGGAGGGCAAAACAGTTCAACAAGCCAGCGTGGCGTATCGAAGGTCCAGGTCGACAAGATCGTCCGAGATCCCCGCCCTGGAATGATGGTCCACGACCCAACGCATCCCGATGCGAACGCCCAAGGGTACGTAGAATACCCAAACATTCAGGTCGTGGAGGAGATGGTGAATATGATCACCGCCTCACGGGCCTACGAAGCCGGGGTCAGCTCCATTCAGAGCATTAAATCGATGGCCCGCTCGGCAGTTGATATCGGAGGCTGATCGTGTCCGCCCCTCCCATCGTCGCCCCAGGCATCTCCATGCGACTCCCCATCGGACTCGACGGGGGGGTGCGTCTGGATGCTCCTATGGAGGGGCCAGCTCGTGCTCCGCGACTTGATTCTCCAGAGTCTGCTCGCGCGACCGAGAAAACGGCTGGACCAAGTCCCTTCGAAGAACTTCTTTTCGAGTCGCTCCACAAGACCAACGAAAAACTTCAAACCGCCGAGCAGGCAGCCAGCGACTTCGCGTCGGGCAAGAGTGACGATATCCACGGCACGATGATCGCCGTAACTCAAGCGGATATTCAGTTGCGCCTGGTCGGATCGATGCGCAATCGCATCGTCGAAGCTTTCAACGAGATTTGGAGAATGCAGGTGTGACTCCTCCTTTGAGTATGAATCAGCAGCGAAGTTCCTTCTATGCCTAACGGTCTTAAAGAATTCTTCAACAGTCTAGCAGCACTGTGGCGCAGTCTCTCGACTCCCAAGCGCGTCGCCCTGATCGCCCTGACCACAGTGGTGATGGTCGGAGCTTGGGTGATACCGAAAGTAGCCTCGCGCGACCGAATGGTTCCGCTCTACAGTCGCGTTGAAGCCGAAGACGCGGCAAAAATCGTCGAAGAACTCGAGAAGAAGAAGGTCCCCTACGAGCTCGGAATCGGCGGCACCAGTGTCTTGGTCCCCGAAGATCAGCTCTACGAGCTTCGTCTCCAGATGGCGAGTCAAGGATTGCCCAAGGGGGGCTCGGTCGGATTCGAGCTATTCGACAAGAATCAGTTCGGAGCAACCGAATTCGAGCAACATGTGAGCCTGCGTCGAGCGATGGAAGGAGAACTCGCTCGCTCCATCACAACAGTTGAGGGTGTCGAGGCCGCGCGAGTGCACTTAGTATTGCCGCGCAGCAGCGTCTTTATTTCGAAGAAGGAACAAGCATCGGCATCGGTGGTCGTGCGGTTGTCCAACCCAGCGATGTTCGGCAAAAAGGAGGTCTCAGCCGTCGTCCACCTAGTCTCGGCCGCAGTGCCGGGACTTTCGCGAGGCCAGATCAGCGTGGTCAGCACGGAGGGAGAAACCCTTCATCGCCCGACTAACGGAGAGTTCGGCGCTATAGGGACCGAGGCTCTTTCCGAGGAGGCGAGGGGAGTCGAAGCCCAACTCGAAGCGAAGGCTCTGGCCCAACTCGAACGAGTCGTTGGACGAGATGGTGCGGATGTCCGAGTGGCCGTTATCCTCGACCCATCCACCCGAGAAGAAACCAAAGAAACCTTTGAACCCGACCAAACTGCATTACGTAGCGAGCACGAAACCCAAGAAAACACCCGCAGTGAAAGCCCAGGCATGCAGGGCATTCCTGGCGCTCGAAGCAACCTTCCCGACAACGACGGTGGAGAATTCACCGAGGCTACCGGCGCAAAAAATCTCGATACGGCCAACCGCAATAGTCGAACTCGCAACTGGGAACTCGATCGCGTACTAGAAAAGATCCACACACCGCCAGGAAGCGTCGCCCGTCTCAGCATCGCCGTCCTACTCGACGGCACATGGAAGAAACCAGATTCTGGCCCCGAAGTGTTCGAGCCGCGCTCCCAGGAAGAAGTGGACCAACTGACGGCGGTGGTGAAGCAGGCCGTCGGATTCAGCGAGCTGCGAGGCGACAGCATATCGGTGAACGCCGTTAAGTTCGCACGGAACGATGAGCTAGCCCTTGAAGGTCAGCCTCCCCCGGTACCCTGGTGGAGGCACCCCTATGCCATCATAGGTCTTATAGGACTCATCCTTCTCAGCTTACTCTTGGTAGTGATCTTAGTTTGGCGCTCCGCACGCGCCAAGCGTCTCGCGGACCAAGCAGCCATTGCTCGCCTACAAGAGCTCAAGGAAGCTCGCGAGCTGGCTATATCGAAAGAGGGAGAAGACGAAAGCGACGACCCCAAGAGCCTTCCGAGTGGGAATCGCCTCAAAAAACTATTGGAGGGCGGTCCTGAAGCAATCGCCGAATTACGCGGGGAGGCCCTTCAGATTGCAGGAAAAGATCCGTCCACCACTGCTGTGGTGTTGAGGAGCTGGCTAGAACAGGGCGCTTCGGCCAACGAACCACCACAGGCAGCGGAGTAAGACATCGAATGGCTGAAGGTGTGGAGTTGGAGAATCTGACGGGCCCCCAAAAGGCGGTTCTGATGATTCTCTCTATGGAGGAGGCAACGGCGGTACCTGTACTGGGTGAGCTCAGCCCAGAGGAAGTGCGACAGCTCCGCGATGCTGCCGAGGGTCTACGCTCTGTTCCTGTGCGGCAACTCGGCGAAGTCTACGCCGAGTTCATCACCAAGGCGCAGTCGGCTCTAGCGGTGCCGCGCGGCGGAGTGCGGTATCTGGAACAAATTGCTTCTCGGGCTCTGGGACCCGCAGAAACCGACGTGATCTTCCAGGAGAAACCGCGTTCTTCCCTGAAGCGACTCGAAGCTGCCGACCCTGCAGCCATTGCCGCAGTGCTCGAACACGAGCATCCCCAGCTTGTTGCGGCGGTCCTTTCCCAAGTCGACCCGGATCGAGCTGCCGAAGTCATCATGCGCGTTCCGGAAGAAAAGAGACCTCTCATCTTGAGCCGTCTCGGCAGCATGACCGAAATTCCAGCGAGTTTGGTCGAAGAAATCGCAGGAGCACTGACCTCGGAGCTTCCTTCTCTCGATGCAGAAGTCACCCTCGAGGTTCGCGGGCTCGAGCGTACGGCCTCTCTCATCCGAAAGATGGGACGAGACCTGGGCGAGGACGTACTCGAACAGCTCGAGGACGAGAACGAAGATCTCGCCGACGCTATTCGTCAAGCCATGTACACCTTCGACGACTTGACTAGCCTGGACCCGCCGTCTCTGCGCACCGTACTTGAAGGAGTCGCGGGAGACCGTCTCACCTTGGCGTTAAAAACAGCGTCTGAACCGCTCAAAGCTGCTATCTTTTCAAGCATGTCGCGTCGTGCCGCAGACCGAATTCGGGAGGACATGGAGATGCTCGGAGCCGTCAAACTGGCCGACGTAGAAGCAGCGCAACGAGAGATCGTCGAAGTCGCCACCCGGCTTATGGCGGATGGTGTCATCACACTCGATGGAGACGCTGGTGTCGCCTAACCCCAAAAGGCCGCTGACGCCGGTCAAGGCCATCTTTCACGATGTTCTTCCCGCTCAGCAACGTGATGTTCCGTCGTGGCTACGCAAACCTGGGGCCATCACTTATGGCTCATCCCTGCCTCCTCAGTCGGCAGCCGCACTACTCCACGCTTCGGCAGCCAAGCCGAATGTCGCCAACGAAAACGAACCTCCTCTTCCAAGTGAGCAGTCGACCACTCAACCCAAAGGGCAAACCAGCGATCCTCTCCTCGATGCTCGAGTGCAGAGTCAATCTATTGCAGCGGAAGCCAGCGAATCATGGCTCCCGGCAGCATCGCCTCAATCGCTCGACCGCAACGCTCGTATCGAGCGCGAACTAGACGAGTTGCGCCACGCGATTCTCTCGCTCAAAAATGCCGAGAGCGCTCTCCTCGAGCATATGACTCCCCAACTGCTGCGGTTGACGCGACTCATAGCCGAACGGGTCATCGAAACCGAAGCGCTTAAGGATCCCGAGCTCCCCCTGCGTCTCGTCCGAGAAGCCATGGGAAGTCTGAACCACGGCGGTCAAGTAGCTGTCGTTTTGGGCACCGCCTTTGGTCCGACCGCGGACCTGCTTCAGACCACATTGGAACAAGACGGCATTCGTTGTGAAGTGCAAGTTCTCGAACACCTGACCCCGTTCGCCTGTCAGGTCAAAGCCAATCTTGGAGCCGTCGACGAATCGCTGGAGACCCGACTCGACCACGTTCTGCAGAGTTTCTTGGGCGGTGACGAGGTGAACTGATGTTTGATTTCGCTCTCGAACAAGTACGTGCCGCGCATGTACATGCTCCTGTTGGAACGGTTCTGCAGGTTTCGGGACTCATCGTAGAGGTAGGTGGGCTCAAGGCAGCAATATCCGACTGTCTTCGAGTCAACTCCCTGCCCCACCTTCGCCTGGAGGTCGTCGGCTTTCGTCGCGATCATCTCCTCACAACCCCACTCGGTTCGACCGCTGGGCTCCGTCCGGGCGACAAGGTGACCTTTCATTCGGCCGGGGGACAAGTCCTGGTTGGAGACGACCTTCTTGGCCGCGTCATTGATGCCTTCGGACAACCCATGGATGGTCGACCGCCCGTCATGGGCGGAACCAAAGCCCCCTTGCGCGCCGAACCACCTTCCGCCTTTCAAAGGCGCCCCATCGACACCCCCCTATCAACCTCGGTGCGTTCGATCGACGGTTTGATCCCTCTGGGAAAGGGCCAGCGCATGGGCATTTTTGCAGGAAGCGGCGTCGGCAAGAGCACGTTGCTCGGCATGATCTGCCGCGGTTCAAGTGCTGATGTTAATGTAATCGCCCTGATTGGCGAGCGCGGACGTGAGCTCAATGATTTCATCCGAGAGTCCCTCGGCGATGAGGGTCTGGCTCGCTCGGTGATCGTGACCGCCACGGGAGATCAAGCGCCCCTACTGCGTGCTCGAGGAGCCGAAACAGCGACCGCCATCGCGGAGTATTACCGAGATCAAGGCAAGAGCGTCCTCCTCGTGATGGACTCGGTCACTCGCTACGCCATGGCTCTTCGTGAGGTGGCTCTCGCTGCCGGTGAGCCACCCGCAACCAAGGGCTATCCACCCAGTGTATTTGCGGCACTTCCCCGGCTGCTCGAACGTGCGGGAACGGGGCCTGCAAAAGGAGTCATCACCGCTCTTTATACGGTCCTCGTCGAAGGAGACGACTTGAGCGATCCTATCGCGGATACCGTACGAGGTCTGCTCGATGGGCATATCGTTCTGTCTCGCAAGTTCGCCGAAAGGGGGCACTTTCCTGCAGTTGACGTTTCGGCGAGTATCTCACGCCTGGCGCCCCAGATATCGTTACCACGGGACCTTCAGGCGGCCATGACGATGCGCGACCTCTTGGGTGCGCATCGTGAAGCACTGGATCTGATTCAGGTGGGCGCCTACGTGTCCGGAAGCGATCCACGTGTCGACACCGCCATCAAGATGGCACCTCAGTTTGAAGCATTTTTACGACAGGATGTGACTGAGAAAACCCCACGTGAACAGACTCTCGCCGTGCTCAATCATCTCTGCGGCGCGCCGGCTTCACCCCAGCCGCCCTCCCGAAGGTAAATAGGCGGTCATGCTTCGAAAGCGACGTCAAAGATTCGAACGTTTGCTTGTTCTTCGCCAACGAGAACTCGCTCAAAAACAGGCTTCTCTTGCCCGGGCACAGCAACAAATGAAACTCACACGCCTCGCCCTGGAAGAAGCCCAAGGGGCTCTTCGCAGCGCGGCGCTCGCCTATCGGGTTCCCGAAGGACAGAGCCGACGAGCCGACGACTTCGTCGATGCGAGCGCGTGGCTTGAAAATCGCGTGCGCCTGGTCGAACAAGCTCTCATCAAGCAAGGACGCGCCAAAGAGGCAGTTCATCTGGCTCAAAAAGAAGTCCAACAGGCGGAACTAGGCAAGCGTCAAATCGAAACTCTTCTCGAACGCATCAGCGAAGAAGAGCGCGTCGAGGGCAACCGGCGTGAACAAATCGAACAAGACGAAATCGCCTCCCGACTTTCGCTCGCCGGCTCGTCGCTCGGTCACTGAATACTGTAAAGAAGTAGCTTCCGACCTTTCGATTGAATTTGGCCTGGAGCATGCATCGACAGAGAATGCATGACTTCTCACGATGGCCTCAATTCGGCACACTGGGACAAGACGTACGACCTGCACGAGCGTGCAAGCTGTGCGTCTGACACGCTCATCAGCAACGAAGAAGCCGCCAACTGGGCGATGATGCTTGCCGGAACGCTCAGTCAAGCGCAAGAAACCCCGCAGCTATCCGGATTTCGGCCGAACTCGCCTGAACCCGATCTCGCCAAAGAATCACTGTGGCGAGACACGAGCTCTCGGTCGCAGGCCGGACTGACTCAACCGGCCGCCCCAGTTGCGTCGAGCCAGCGCTCTGACACCCAAGGTGTCAACGAGCCCCGCAATCAGCGCATCGTCCTGAACGTTGACAGTGAAACATTGGGTCGAGTCCAACTCATCGTCGACCGTGAAGAAGGCGGCGTCCGGGTGCTGGTCGGGAGTGACCCAGAGGCCAAAGGCAGGCTTTCGGAAGGCAAACACACCCTCGGGGAGGCTCTGTCGGTAGCAGGTGTCCGCGTGAATTCGCTTCGTTTCGTCACTCAAAACGAAGTCGGCACCGTTCTTGCTCAACAACGTTTGAACAAGAGGGCCCGCGATGAATCCGAAGATGCGGATGAATCGAAAAGCCACGCAAACAAGTCTCACAAGGCAAGAAAGAAACGCAACCTCAACCTCGTCGGATAATTCACCATGAGCTCTGTCACCAATATCACTAATCAGACGGCCACAGCTCAGGCTCAGTCAACAGGACTCCCGACCGGCGTGGAGCAGGAGATGGGGCGCGAAGAGTTTCTCAAACTCCTCGTGGCTCAACTTCAAAATCAGGACCCTCTCAAGCCCCAAGACAACGCACAGTTCGTCGCTGAACTCGCCCAGTTTTCGAACCTCGAACAGACGATGGGCATCAATGACCGACTCGACGCTTTGACGTCTCAAAACCGAGGTCTTCAAAATAGTCAGGTTGTATCTATGGTGGGCAGAACCGCCACTGTGCGCGGATCTATGGTCACCGCCAATGGTTCGGGAACCCCCGTCCCAGTATCCTTCAGCCTCGACGGAGACGCAGACAAGGTATCCATTACCTTGGCCGACCTGAACGGCAACGCTGTCCGCACGATCGATATCGGCACAAAGAAGGAAGGCCTGGTTAAACTCAACTGGGACGGCCGTTCTGATGATGGCTTGGTGATGCCCGCAGGCACTTACACGGTCACAGTCAAAGCGCAGAACGCTGAAGGCTTGAGCGTAAGCTCAACACAAGAAACGACTGGAACGGTTCAATCCGTCTCCTTCGACAAGGGATACCCGGTACTTCAACTCCAAAACGGAGTGTCTGTACCCATCTCAGACCTCTTGAGGGTCCAACAATAAACCCGGCCCTCAAAGGCCACATTGACAACAATACGAGCAAGCACAACTGGTAAATTAGGAGGGACACAATGGTTCTTTCATCGTTGAACACCGGCGTCACCGGCCTTCGCGCTGAAGGCGAGGCGATTAGCGTCAACGCCGACAATATCTCTAACGTCAACACGGTGGGCTTCAAAGCTCAGCGTGCGATCTTCGAGGATCAACTCGGGCGATCGATTCTAGCAGGGACATCAACTGCACTTCCCGGCTCGGGCGTTCGCATGAGCGACGTTCAGGTCATGCACACCCAAGGAACATTGTCGAACACCGGCATCAGCACCGACTTGGCGCTCAGCGGCGACGGCTTCTTCGTCGTCTCCGGCACCCAGAACGGCGTAACCAGCGACTTCTACACTCGAAACGGGCAGTTCAACCTCGACTCAGATGGTTACCTCGTCAACGCTTCGGGTCTCAAGGTTCAAGGTTACGAGGCGAATGCCGACGGCACCTTCGACGCAGCGTTGACGGACATCCAAGTTCCCACCGCAGCGATTCCACCGAAGGTCACCGAAACCATCCAGCTGGTGGCCAACTTGGATTCGAACGAAACCGTTCCGACCCTGGCTTGGGATCCCCAAGACCCATCCGGAACGTCTAACTTCTCTACCACAATGACTGTCTATGACTCTCTTGGGGCGAGTCACAGCGTCGATGTCTATTTCGTCAAGACAGCGGCCAACACCTACGACTACCACGCCATGGTTTCTGGCGATGAAGTCGTGCCCGCGCAACCAGGCCTGAACGTCGAAGTCGGAAACGGATCGATGACCTTCACCACGGACGGCGCCCTCGACACCGTCGCGACCACGACGCAGATTTCCGCTGACTTCACTGGCGCAACTGCTGGTCAGACCATCGACCTGGACTTCGGTTCGACGGTCGCTGGTGGCGGAACCGGACTGGACGGACTCACCCAGTTCAACTCTCCTTCGAACGTATCGGCCCAATCACAGGACGGTTATTCTGCAGGTGAGTTCGCAGGGGTATCGGTCGACGGAGACGGTGTGGTACGTGGTCTGTACACCAACGGAGAAAAACTTGCGATCTCCCAACTGGGCATCGCCAAGTTCGTTTCCAACGACGGGCTGGGAAGAGCGGGAAACAACCTCTTCATTGCCACTCGAGACAGCGGTGAAGCAGCAATGGGCACTGCTGGTACGGGTGGACGGGCAGCAGTTTCGGCTGGTGCTTTGGAAGCGTCGAACGTCGATCTCGCGGAGGAATTCGTGGGCTTGATTCAGCATCAGCGGGCCTATAGCGCCAACTCGCGCACCATCACGACCGCTGACTCGATGCTCCAAGAGCTCTTGTCGATCAAGCGATAATCACAAGGCTTCTGACCTGAACTGAGAAGTCAAGATGGCTGACGACAAGAAGAAAGAAGACGAGGCAAGCGAGGGCGAAAAGAAGAAGGGACCCCTTCTCTGGATCATCCTCGCCGTCGTCCTCGCTCTTGGCGGCGTCGCTGGCGGGATCTTTCTCGGACCCATGGTCATGAAACCTCCTCCACCTGCTGAGGGTGAAACGCCAGAGGCTCCGGCTGCGGCAGAACCACCCAAACAGGAGCTACCTCCTATTGTTGTGCCCTGGCCGCCGCTCGTCGTGGATGTTCCCGACGAGCGCGGCGGCTCTCGTCATGTAAAACTCGTGATCACTCTGGAAACGGCCAACGAGCAACTTGAGGCAGAAATCTCGGCCTTTGCTCCAAGAGGTCGTATGGCTGCACTCGGCTTCGTTCGCTCGCAAACATACGAAAACCTCACTGACCCAGCAAAATTCGATTCTTTGCAAAAGAAGATCACCGAAGTCGTGCAAAAGACGGTCGGCAAAAGCGCTACCGGTGAGGAACGCGTATCACAAGTTCTGATTACAGACCTCGTTGCCCAATAGGTACACCGTGGACTCAGACGCACCCGACTCAGAAGGCCAAATCGATGCGCCCGCCGCGTCTTTGGGTGGCGTACGACCGGTTGATCTTTCTGGCTCACACCGACTGCTTCGGGCCGCCTTCACGGCGCTTTCGAACATCGCCGAGCACTTTGGTCGAGGAACACGAAGAACCCTACCCTTTCTCCTTCGACAACGGCTGCAACTGACTCTCGGTGAGCCGTCGATCGGAAGCCCAGAAGATAGCGACGCCGCTCAAGTCGGCCCTTGTTATGCTGTTGCCCTGGATGAGGAAATCGGAAACGCGTGGGCGTCCTTGACGCTCAACGGACCATGTCTCGCGCGCCTGCTTGAGGGCAGCCTCGGAAACTCACAGGTTTCCGAAGGAGCAAGCCTGGGAGACAAGTTGACTCTGGCCCAGCGAGTTTTGATCGCCAAGATAGCCCAAAAACTGGGGAACGACTTTTCTGAAGCAATCAAAAAAGAAACCGGTCTTGAACTCAAAGTCACCGGTGGGCGAGCGCTAGGCAGTGAAGAAGAAAACGCGGACGACGGGAACGACGCGCTCTATATCGAACTAAAACTAGAAGGTGACGGTGATCCGGCATCGATCGTCCTCGCCATCAGCGCAGATTCGTTGGACGAAGCGGTACGCACCGGCGAAGAACACGAACCTAACCGAGGCGACCCACGCATGGCAGAGGCACTCGCCGACGTTCGGGTCACCCTCGTTGCAGAACTTGGAAGAGCGCAACTCGGTCTCAAACGAGTGATGGGGCTCAAGACAGGTCAAGTTCTCCGCCTCCCCACCCTTGTCGAAAACCCTATCCCTCTTTCGATCGCAGGGATCCCGAAGTTTCAGGTCTCGCCTGTTACTTCGCGGGGCCAACTCGCGGTCAAGATTCTCGATCACAACCCCGACTAAACGACTCACGATGACCAACCCCGACGATCCCCACGGAGCTACAGTGGCCGGAATGCCCGGCCCGCAACCGGATGCCACCCAGTTCGCTGGCGCAAGCCCAGCAGGCACCCAGGGACTAGGTATGAATTTTGTACTCGATGTACCTGTCGAGGTAACGATCGAACTGGGACGACGGAACATGCGCATCGCCGAAGTTTTACGCCTCGGACCGGGGAGCACTCTCGAACTCGACAAGGTCAGCGGAGATCCTCTTGATATCTATGTTAACAACCAGCTCATCGCACGTGGTGAAGCCGTGGTCATTGGCGAACGCTATGGGGTCCGATTGACCGAAGTCCTCGTCAAAGGAATGGAACGGTGAAGACGAATTTTTGGGGTTCGCTCTTGGGTGGATTTGTTCTGCTTTTTAGCGTCAGCATTCCAGCCGGCGCTCAATCGACGCCTTCTACCGTCGAGGAGACGAGCCCGCCCGAACCCACAACCGAGACAAAGAGCTACCTCCGGCCCTCACAAACTGCGACGAAGTCTGCTGCTCCTGCCGAGACATCCAAATCTTTGACCTCACGCTCTGATCCCAACCTGGGGAGGGTGAGTCTTGCCCTACTCTTGGTCTTGGGGTTGGGCGTAGTAGCTCTTTACGCCAAGCGCCGCGGGAAAGCGCCAGGGTCCCTGCGCAACCAAGTCCGACTTCATACCCTCAGCTCTCTTTCTCTCGGCCCCAAATCCAAAGTGGCTCTCGTCTCTGTAGGACGCGAAGCACTGCTGCTCGGAGTCAGCGAAGGAGAGATCTCATGTCTGCGTTGTTATCCCGAGGATGAGCTATGGTCGCTCACCTCAGCGCTTCCTGGTTTCGGGGATTTGATCCGCGAACAAGAAGAACAGGCGAAGTTGGCTCAGCGCCCCATCTCCGAACGAAGCGTGATGGATCGAGGCATGAATCACGCGTTTTCCGAGCTTCTCACCAAGGCGGGTCATCCATCGACGAGCGAAGAGAGCAAGAGCAGGTCTTCCCCTGGAGCCAAAGCGCCTAGCCCCCTCGCCCCCGATTCCAGAGAAGACGAATTCGTTCCTAGCCAAGTGAAAACGGGGACTCTAGGCCGAAATCTTGCTTCCAAGAGTGGTCTCGAAGAGTTTCCTCCCCACTTAGTGGCTCTCTTGGCCGAGACCCAGGGGACCTCTGCGACTCAGCACACCCCAAGCAAGCCCAATTCAACCAATGTGGTGAGATTCCCGGCGGCTCAGTCAGAAACCTTTGGCGCCGCCGACGGGCAAGCAGCTGAGTTAGCTCGCCGGTTCTCGGAGTTCGGTTCGTGACTGAGCAGCTGCTTCTTGAGCAAGAATCACTAGCGCCCGCGCTGAAGGTGATGCTGCTCTTGGGAGCGGCTGCCCTCCTACCGGCCATCTTGCTCAGCGTTACTTCTTTCGTACGGATCGTCGTCGTTCTATCCCTCCTCCGTCAAGGCCTCGGGGCAGCTCAGACCCCTCCCACCCAAGTCGTGGTCGGTCTGGCCCTCTTTCTGAGCGCGTTTACGATGGGGCCCGTCTTTGAAGAGGTCAACGAAATCGCGCTCGTTCCCCTGCAAGAGGAGGAAATCTCCGAGTTCGAAGCGCTCAGCCGAGCCGTCGAACCGGTCGAACGCTTCATGTTGCGTCAAACGCGAGAGAAGGATCTCGCAATGTTCTACGAGTTCACAGGAACCGAACTGCCGGAGACTCCGGAGGATGTCCCCATGCGCTTTGCCATGCCCGCGTTTGTGCTGAGCGAGCTCACCACCGCGTTTCAGATGGGCGTGATCGTGATTCTTCCCTTCTTGGTTGTGGACCTGGCCGTTGCCTCGTTACTCATGAGCATGGGGATGATGATGGTTCCCCCGACCATGATGAGTCTTCCCATCAAGTTATTGCTCTTCGTGCTCGTCGATGGCTGGAGTCTCGTGGCAGGGTCTTTGCTTAAGAGCTTTGCATGACTCCCGAAAGTGCTATCGATCTCTTACGTCGCGCGTTCATTACGACAGGCACTGTAGCTGGCCCCATGGTTTTCGCTGCACTCTTGGTTGGCGTCATCGTCGGCGTTCTTCAAGCCGCGACTCAGATTAACGAGGCCAGCGTCAGTTTCGTGACGAAGCTCATCGCCGTCATAGTGACGTTCGCGGTCATCGGATCTTGGAGCCTCCAGCAACTCGTCGACTACACGGCGCGGGCCTTCGCCAGTATCGCTTCTGTGGTGCAGTGAATCATGGACCCGCTCGCCCTCTGGCTCAGCCATGAAACAGCGGTCCTTTGTTTGGAAATGGTCCGCCTCGCGGGTTTGCTCCTGGCTGCGCCTCTGGCTTGGTCGTTCATGCCCATGATGGCGCGCGCCGGCTTCGTCTTTCTGCTCGCACTGGTGGTGCACCAACCCACCGAGGCTCTCGATCTAAGTGCTCTTTCGCCACTGCGCTTCCTCCTTTCGACCGTAGTCGAACTCGGACTGGGCGTAAGCATCGGCATGATCGCTCGTCTGGTCCTCGCTGTAGGAGAACTCGCCGCCGATGCAGTCGCGCCGATCATGGGTTTAGGAGCAGCCCAGGCTTTCGACCCCGCTCTCGGGGGACAGGGCACCGTATTGACGCGCATCATGCGCTACATCGGCACCTGGGTCGCCCTCGGGGTAGGGCTCCATCACCTACTGCTCGGAGCCGTCCTGCGGAGCTTTCAGACAATCCCCACAGGAACCCTGTTTAACCCGGGTCTGATTGCACCCCGGGTCATCGCCATGACGAGTGAAGTCCTCGTATCCGGTGTCAAGCTTGGTCTCCCTTTCGTGGCGGTATTGTTCATCGCTCAGGTAGGTTTGGCATTCATTGCTCGAGCAGCGCCAGCAATGCAGATCTTCTCCATCGGATTCGCCGTCACCCTTGGCGTCGGAACCCTCTTATGGATCGTCTTTGCTCCTGACCTCATCTCGGAACTGATTCGTCTCCGCCATTGGGCCGAGGCACAACTCTCCATCGTTCTGCGCACGTTCGAAGGGACCTGAATCGATGGCTGACGACCAAGAAAAGACCGAGGAACCAACCCCAGAAAAACTGCGCAAAGCGAGGGAAGACGGCAATATTGCCAAGAGCAAGGACGCGGGAGCGGTCGCCGCAAGCGCCGCCGTCCTACTCACATTGGGTGCCCTGGGTACGACAGGTTTTCAGAACTACAAAGCCTACATCGAGCATAGCTTTCGGTCAGTCGAACGCCTGGATACAGGCACTCTCGGGCAGCTCGCTGTGCAGACCATCCAAATGATCGCTTTCTCGACGATTCCCCTCGCGGGAGCCGCGGCGCTGGGTGGGGTTCTGATGGGGGTGGCCGAAGTGGGCATTCAGCTCAACTGGACATTGCTGGAGTTCAAGTGGAGCCGACTCAACCCAATGGGAAAACTTCAGAAACTGTTTTCGCCTAAGAGCGCAAGCATCATGACCTTGCTGACTCTGGCTCGCGTCACCGTCATCGGTTGGATTGCTGCCATGGTCATCGAAAGCGAGTTGCCAACCCTTCAAGCGCTACCCCGCGTACCTATTGACGCAGCGCTCGTATCCGTCTTGGGCATCGTTGGCCGCATCGCCTTCTGGGCTACCCTCGCCCTAGCGGTACTCAGCGCGGCGGACTACGCGCAATCGTGGTGGCAAAGGATGCAAGATTTGAAGATGAGCCGCCAGGAGGTCAAGGACGAAATGCAACAGCAAGAAGGCGACCCTAAGATGAAAGGACGTCGCCTTCAACGTGCACGAGAAATCGCACGCAGCGGCTTGCTCAAAGAAATCAAACGAGCCGATGTCGTCGTTGCCAACCCCACCCACGTCGCCGTTGTACTTCGCTACCGACCCGAAGAGGGTGCCCCAGTCGTGTCAGCTAAGGGACTGGATGATATCGCTCAAATGATCAAACAGCTGGCCCGGGACCACGATGTTCCGGTTGTCGAGTCCAAGGCCCTTGCTCGAGCCCTTTACGCCCAGGTCAAAGTAGGACGACAGATCCCTATGGAGCTCTTTCAAGCGGTAGCGGAGCTGCTCGCCTACGTGTACCGCCTCAAGCGCAAAAAGCTGACCGCGTAGGCCGAAAAGTGGGTCTGACAGCCCGATGGCAGGCTCAAGTCATCGAGTGTCAAAACCACGACACTTCTCCGTCGGAAAGCCGCTCTACCCCTGCTTTTTATGGCAGTTTGTGAGACCGGGGCGTAGATAAACTCGGCACGAATTTCGCAGACCTGAGATCATGGCCGGTCCTCTGCCTGCAGTACCCAAAAAAGAGACTCTCGGAGAACTGCTCATTCCCCTGGGTATCGTCGGCATCGTCTTGATGATGGTGCTTCCGATGCCCGACGTACTGGTCGACGCCTTTTTAGCGCTCAGCCTGGCGTTTTCCATTGGGGTCTTTCTGATCGGACTCTTCATGGAGAAGCCCCTCCAGTTCAGTTCGTTCCCGGCTGTCATCCTAGTCGCTACCCTTCTTCGCCTCAGTCTGAACGTCGCGACGACCCGCTTGATACTGCTCCGAGGTCATGAGGGTCCGGCGGCCGCCGGGCGCGTCATCGAAACCTTCGGTCGCTTCGTCGTCGAAGGGAACATCGTCGTCGGCCTCATCGTCTTCTTGATCCTGGTAGTCATCAACTTCGTGGTGATCACCAAAGGTGCCGGACGCGTCGCTGAGGTGGCAGCACGTTTCGCTCTCGACGGCATGCCGGGCAAACAAATGGCCATCGATGCCGACATGAATGCGGGCGTCATCACGGGAGAGCTAGCTCGCGAACGTCGCAAAGAAGTCGAGCGAGAAGCGGACTTCTTCGGCGCGATGGACGGTGCCAGCAAGTTCGTCAAAGGTGACGCGATTGCCAGCTTGCTTATTACTGCAATCAACCTGCTCGGCGGACTGCTCCTGGCGGTGAGCCGAGGCATGACAGTGGCTGAAGCCGCAGAGACCTTTTCGGTCCTGTCGGTGGGTGACGCGCTTGTATCCCAGATGCCTGCGCTGTTGATCTCGACGGCGGCCGGTGTGGTCGTCACACGGTCGGCGACCGGAGACCAACTCGGTCGAGCCCTCCAAGAACAGTTGATGAGCTCTCGCCGCGCTGTTGTGGCGACAGCCGGCGTGGTCGGACTCTTGGCATTTCTTCCCGGCCTTCCCGCCGTCCCCTTCTTGGGGATGGCGGGAGCTCTCTTCTACTATTCGCGTCGTCCCGTAGAAACGGACCAAGAAACAGACGAAAGCGAACCCGAAGAACCGCAAGCGGAACCAGGTTCGATGGAGGACATCGAGACTTCGCTACCGCTTGAAATGCTCTCTCTCGAAGTCGGCTACGAACTCCTCCACGCCGTCGACCCCAATATGGGAGGAACACTAGTCGACCGGATCCAATCGCTGCGCAAACAAATCGCGCTCGAACTAGGAATCGTGATCGCCCCGGTGCATATCCGCGATAACCTAGAGCTTCCACCAGGCACCTATCGCTTTTTGCTCCTCGGCACCGAGATCGCGCGCAGCGATATTCAATCCGGAAAACTGCTTGCCATTGACCCAAGCGGACATGCTCCAGAAATCGAAGGAGAAGCGACGCGTGACCCCGCCTTTGGCAGCGCCGCACGGTGGATTCATCAACGAGATCGCGAACTCGCTGATGCGCTCGGCTACAC
The DNA here is from genome assembly GCA_050300635.1 of Polyangiaceae bacterium. Classification (GTDB taxonomy): domain Bacteria; phylum Myxococcota_A; class Polyangia; order Polyangiales; family Polyangiaceae; genus NIC37A-2. The sequence continues at coordinate 30,850 of JBNKYC010000076.1, read as the reverse complement.
TGTGGTGGACACCACGACCATCATCGCAACCCACCTGGCCGAAATAGTGCGACACCAAGCCCACGAACTCTTGGGGCGTTCTGAGCTCCGTCATTTGCTGGACGTTTTCTCTCAAACGCACCCCAAGCTGGCGGACGATCTTATTCCAGAAATCTTGAGCTTGGGGGACACTCTAAAGGTCATGCGCAACTTGCTGCGCGAAGGCGTCCCCATCCGCAACTTGCGATCCATTCTCGAGGGCCTCTGCGAGCTCGGTGTGGCAATCAAAGACACAGAACAACTCACTGAGGCGATTCGGCAGCGTTTATCCCGACAGATCTCGTCCAGCTACTTAGGGAGCGATGGCGGGATCACGGCCTTGGTCTTCGACGGTCCAGTGGAAGAAATGTTTAGACGCTCGCTCCGAGACATCGCTTCCGGGGTAGGGGGAGCGCTCGATCCAGAACAAACTCGTTTACTCGGTGACGACCTGGAAAAAGCCGTAGAAGAAATGATCGCCGCTGGTCACCCGCCTTGCGCAATCGTCAGTCCAGATATTCGACGCTACCTCCGCGCTTTCGCGGAGCGACGCTGTCCCCGCCTCGCCATCTTATCCTTCAGAGAACTGGATCCGACTGTTTCGGTCCGTCCCTTCCGCACCATCAACTTCACTCCCCAGGGAGCCGCCGCCTAGCCGTGGAATCTCTAGACTATGGAATACCAAACCTTTTCAGGAACTGACCTCAAAGAAGCCCTTGGGGCTGTGCGTGCCGCGTATGGCCCCGACGCACTGATCGGCCCGACCAGGCATGTCCAGGTTCCCGACCCAAGAGGAACCCCGCAACTGCGTGTCGAAGTCCAGGCAGCGCCTTCTGGAGGGCGGAGCGCGTGGCCCTTTGCCAACGGAATCCTGTCCGAACAACGAGAACGGAGGCGCGCTTTACCCAAACTGCGCAAGCCTGCTCAACTCAAACAGCGTGTCAGTGATGCGGCGCAGAGCCTTCCCGGCGCAAGCATACAACAGATGGAGGCTCAAATCGCAGAGCTCCGCGCGATGGTCGAGGCCATGCAGGCGCAGCTTCCCAGCAAACAAAGAGCAATCAGTCTGCTTTCCGAAATGGGAATCGAAGGGCAAACAGCTCGTCAACTAGGTGGTCGGATGGGCAAAGCAAAAACGGATGCCGAGATATTGGATCGGATCCGTCAGCGCATCGCGCGAGCCCTTCCCGAAACCGAAAACCTGCTGGCGGCTGCACAGCCTCAACTCGTCGCCTGCGTCGGGCCGACGGGTGCAGGAAAGACGACAACATTGGCCAAAATGGCGGCCCAAGCGCGACTCGATTTTGGAAAAACAGTCGCATTGATCAGCCTCGACCACTTTCGGGTCGGTGCGACCGAACAATGGCAACGATACGGAAAACTGATGAAGATGCCCGTGTTCACACCGAAGAGCCCCCAAGAACTCGAAGAAGTTCTGAGCAGCAACCCAGCTCAGCTGCTCCTTGTGGACACTCCAAGCGTCGGCTCGTCCCAGGACGCTTCGATGCAAGCTTTCTCTCAACTCGCGCACAAGGCAGGCCGACGCACGCACGTGGTATTGTTGCTCCCCGCTTGGCTACGAGGAAACGATGCCGAAGCACTCGTTCGACGTTACGACCATCTCAGTCCGACCGGTCTGTGTGTCACCAAGATGGACGAAACCGACGGCATCGGTGGTCCAGTCCAAGCCGCCATTGCCGCCCAGCTGCCCATCAACTACCTGAGCCGAGGTCCGCGCGTCCCAGAACACCTTGAAAGCGCTACCAGGTCTCAGGTGATACAATTCACTTTAGTTCGTGGAGACGTATCCGTTCACTGAGGTAGCGCGTCCGCTTATTCGTCATGGTCTCAGCATATTCGGCACAACCAGCCGCGACGAGTGCAGGCAGCGGGCCTGGGCTCAATCGTGATACGTACCAAGAGTTTCTTCCCTTGGTGCGACGGGTAGCGCTGCGTACCGCGCAGTCTTTGCCCCAAGGAGTCACCTATGATGACGTGCTTAAAGCTGGTTGGAGTGGGCTAGTTGACGCCCTGCGTCGACGAGGTGACGCGACGAAAGAAGAACTCGAACCCTACGCTGCCTATCGAGTGAGACTCGCTGTTCTTGAATACCTCAAGAATATGGACCCAGCGGCGCGCCAAATGCGCAACGCCTCGACACGGATCACTGACGCCATTGGGCTATTGGTACAGCGCTTAGGACGCGTTCCCGAGGAAAAAGAGGTGGCTGCGGAAATCGGCCTAAATCTTGCTGGATACCATTCGCTACTGGAAAGCATCTCGGCTGCTGGGTGGGTTCGCCTAGAGCTGACGGCCGAGGCGAACGGCCTGCGGGATGGCGATCCAGGTAGCGGAATTGGCAGTGTCCACATGACAGAAGTGAAAGAACTTACAGGACGCGTTGAGGGAATCATTCGCGCTCTGCCCAATCAATACCAAATCGTGCTTGGCCTCTTCTACGAAGAGAAGTGCGACCACGACGAGATCGCGAACGTACTTGGCGTCAGTCAGGCCCGTGCCTGTCAGATGCATGCGCAAGCGGTACATTTGATTCGGGGACAGCTGTCGGGGGGAGGTCTTGCATGAAAGTTGAATCAAGCCGTTTTGGAGAGCTCGAGGTAGATGAAGAAACGCTCATCATCATCCCATCGGGTATGGTCGGGTTTCCAGATGATACGCGGTTCGTTTGGATCGCACACAAGAACTCTGCGGACATCGTCTGGTTTCAATCCGCAAAGACAAAAGAACTCGCCTTTCCCATGATCAACGCGGCCAACATTGCCGCCGGATATCCCGACGTGCCCGTCGAGAAAATGGCCGAGCAAGTTGGGATCGATTTCGAGGATCCTACAGTCCTAGCCCTCATGGTCGTACTCAGCGCTAGCGCACAGGGAGGACCCACCGTCAATCTGATGGCCCCAGTGGTCATCAACTCCCAGTCGCGCCGGGGTGCGCAGATCGTTTTAACCAACAGCCGGTTTACGACCGCGCAACTTCCACCCCCAGACCGTTCCCCTTCAGCCAGCAGTCGAGAAGCAGGATGAGCAAGAGAAGAAGAAGTGCCGCACCGGTTTCATCGCAACGTCCGAATGCGATCGGTTTTTCTTTCCAGGAAGACCTCTGGTTTGGCGACTTCGACGATGAAGCCGCGCGCCAAGCCGCCGCCTCGAGCATGGCCGCCATGGCCGGCCGCATCATGGGGGCACGTCCCTTCCCGGCGGCAGCTCAGAAGCTCGTTCAGCTGACGCGCAACGAAAACACCAACATCATGAAGGTGGTACGGGTGCTCGAAAGCGACCCTGGACTTTCCCAGAGAGTACTTCGACTCGTCAACTCGGCCGGCTACGGGCTGCGAGTGCGCTGCACCTCTCTAAATCATGCAACCGCGTTGCTGGGTCAACAGCGACTCCAACAGATCGCGACCAGCGCGGTATTACTCAATCATTTCGGTCGCACCAGTGATGAAACGAAACGAAAGCAGGAGCACGGCGCTCTGGTCGCTTCGTTGTGCCGCTACCTAGCGATTCATCTCGGACTTCCGCAAGAAGACCTCTTCACTTGTGGCCTACTCCACGACCTGGGCCAACTCATGATGTTGGACGAAGGAGAAAAGGGCTACCGTGAACTGGTGCTCGAGCACGAGGGAACTTGGGACTCCTTGCATATCGCCGAACGTGAGATCTTGGGCTTCGATCACGCAGTGTTGGCCGCACATGTTCTTGCGAGTTGGAGCATCCCCGCTCCAGTACCAGAGGTCATTGCCCTCCATCACCAACCAGCGCTCGCGCACCAGAGAGGGCCTAAGATCGCCGCGATGGTGCAGACACTGCGATTCGCAGATCACATGGCCCATCTGCTCGAAACAAGTGACCAAAAATCGGGTTCGAAGGTCCTGGCCGATTGCGAAGCGGCTTCTTACTTGGGGTTTTCCGAGATGCAGATCAGCGCCATGTGGCACGACCTCAAGCAGCTACATCAAGCCAACCTCAGCCGTCGCATGGACATTGGCGACATTGCGCCGCGCTCGGTCAGTGTCCCAGCATCCCTCGCTCCGCGAGAAATTTCGATCACTGACGCTCCAGCCGGATTTTCTCAAGCGCCCGGGAGCATTCGACTGACTGGCGCAGCCTCGGCTCCCCCTCCGTCGCTCCCTGCAGCGGATTCGTTGTCTCCTGATTCTTTCGGCTACACCCACTCCGAACGCATGCTCTTCAAGCAGGCAACTCCCGCGTACACCTCGCCGAGAGCAGCGAACTCGCCGCCAGAAGATCTTCGATCCGACCCTCCCCCTTACAGTGACAGCGAACGACCTTCTGAGGTCGGTGCAGCACCAGAAATCTTCCCTTGTGCTCTTTGTTATGGCCCCACATTTGGGGCCAAATGTCCGGTATGCGCCGCCCACGTTTGCTCGGTGCATCAGACGGAAGGACACCAGTGGTGTATCGCCTGCGACGACGAGTTCAAGCGTTACCGCTCAGAACAACACGTTCCGGAAATGCTCAAGATTGGAGTTTTGGCGACGCTTTTCGTCAGCGTGCCCTCGGCCTATCTTCTTCTGGGTCTGGGCTCGGCCCTGGGTACCCTCGGTATGTTCGTGGCCTTGATCTTCGCAAGTTATGCAGCCCACCAAGGGCTCATCAAGGCGCGGTTCAAACGACAAAGACTCGGTGCGGCCGAATCAGAGGATGACCCCGTGCTCCTTCACGCGGTCGAACCCGGTACCCCGTCAGCACCACAAAGCGCGGCGGAGTACGCGAAATCCATGCTCGACGCAGAGCTCGCCCCGCGCGAAGAGGACGAACAAGAGACGACGGTACAGACACAACTGGATGAGCTCGAAGAAGAAGCGCTGTTGGGAAATCCGCTTTCTGCACGAGCCTCGATGGCCGGTCTTCTACGCCCCTCGCAGCCCCCTGAAAACCAGTTTTCGTGGCCCAATCGGGATCAGCCGGTTCACTCGTGGCCGCCTTCGCAACGAACAGCAAGTCTAGTTCCTTCTGCCAAGTCAGATGGTTCCCCAGCAGAACCAACCCGATCGGCCTCCTCCCATGAAGCGTCGGAGCTCTCGTCACTTTCGCCAGCGATCCCCGACAGTCCAGAGCAGTTCGCCGAAGGACAACTCGATCTTGAACCGAGTTCACAAAACGCCATCGCTCCACCTCCGGTCAACATGGAAGAGGCCTCTCTTCGAGCGGAGTCTTTCACCGATAGTCCGACGACCGACCCCTCTTCGGCGGAAGTGTACGAAGCAAACGAAAGGACCTCAGCCGAATCACCTCTTTCGAAAAGAGAAAGTCAGGCGCCACCTTCCATCGATACAATGTCTGAGCAAGACAACGGAGACTCTCAACCCGTTGCCTCCTTGCACCCTGGAGAGGCTCATGAGGACGAGCCCCCACAATCTGATTCGTCCAGCACCTCGTGGCATCAAGAAGCCGCGAACGAAGAATTCGTGGCGAGTTCCGCAGATGAGACCCCAGATGACGAAGAAGACACAGGCCTGAGCCTCCAGCCCCAAGAGCCCCCCGCGGAGCTCCCCCAACAAACTGAACAAAGCGACCAGCTGGCCGTCAGCCACCTCCCGTCTCAAGAGCTAGGAGACGAGCAACCGCCGTCCAACGAATCGCCCCTGGCTGACGATGCTGAGGAGGAAAGCAATCGACCCGCAAGCGACCTCGCACCATCTCCACACGCCCCTGTCAGTTACCTCGATCCCGCCGTTCACGACGGGATGAGCGACCTCGCTGGAGAGAATCAAGACGCACGCAGCTCAGGGCCCGCGAACAGTCACGCGCCTCTGAGCAGTCACGCGCCTCTGAGCACTCACGCGCCTCTGAGCAGTCAGGTCGCGGTGAGTGGGCTCCCCCCCTCGAAAGACGAGGAATCGCCCGAGCATCAACAATCGACAAGCCACCAACCCGCGCTCGACAAGCCAGCAGAACCGGACAGCGTTCAAGCGGAAGCTCACAACCATCACCTCACCGAAAACGTTCATCACTCGTCAGCCGAGACCCAGAGTTCTCCGAGCATCGCCTCAAAAACCCCGTCGAGCCGGAGGGGGGCCATGCCTAGGTCCTCTACCCGTCCTTCGGTCGAACCAATGGTTTTACCTCAAACCCCACCGTCCGTACGCAGCATCCAGCCAAAAGAAGAGCTCAGTCTCACCCAAAAGACTCCTCTTCTGAGCGAAGCTGAAGTCGACGACTGGGCGAACGCCGGCTCCTACCACCCCCAAGTACCCGAGCCAGGGCCACCCGCTGTCCACAGTTCGGACATCACGAGCCCGACAAACGAGCCACCGAAGGAGACCTCATCCTCTTCTAACGAGCCAATGGATCGCAAAGTGGCTAGCCCAAGTCAGTCACCCCCGCTCTGCGACGCGCCGCCCACTCATGCCGTCGTCATCGAGCCCCCCGCGCCCGTCGCTCCCCGCGCCTTCTGTAGCAACGCCGGGGCTCAGCTCGTACAAATCTTGCCGCTCAACGAGCAGCTCAAAAACGCCAGTCATCACACCGAAAACGATCAAGATCGCCGGGCAAGCGGCGATTCACTTCACAGCTAGTTCATGTCCACGATCAATGTCGCTGCAGCTCAACCCCGCCGCCTGCTTTATATGCAGGAAGGATGGACGCTGGAGATCCAGCGCTGGCAAGCCATCGATCGAGACCTCTTCGCTCCCGTACAGTCCTACATCACGGGACCCGAAAACATCCTCCGCTATCTATCCGAACTCGACGGCCATGGGCACCTGGTCACTCAGGCGGAACACATCCTGAGTCAGCCTGGAAACCCCAATACCTGCTTTGAAGCTCAGGATGGCCACTGGATCGCTCAAACCAACGTTTTCGAACTCTCCGAGTCGCGGTTCACAGCCAAAGCCACTGGAGCAGACGGCGAACTAACTCAGGTACTTCAGCACCTGGCCTTGCTGCAACAAAGACTCGAACGCCTCGAACAACGACTGCAGGGCCGCATCGCAGACAACGACGTTCTGACGCCCAGCGTCCGAGCCATTCATCACGAATCAGACAATCAAAGCGAGTCGACAAATGACGAAGCCGAACCCATCAGTGAAACCGGTTGATAGAGCATCGTTGAACGGTCTCCCTAGCCATGCCGAGACCCATTGGCTCACGTTCGCGACGGCGCTCAAAGTCTATGCTCAGTGTCCGACGCGTCCTGCACTCGCGAGCGCCGCACAAAAACACGGCCCCAGCTGGCTGCGCGGAGCACTCAAAGGAAAACCCGTCACCGCACGACGCATCGCCCGTCCCCCGGAACTCGACCCCAAGACGGGCTCACTTGCTTTTTTGACACGCGGTGCTCAGAAAGCCTTAGAAGAAGGTCAAAACGAAAAAATGCAAGCTACGGCCCCTATCGAACCATCGATTTGCAGCGAGCAGGAACATCGAAAGCGACTCGAGCGCTATCTGACCCTCGCGGCTGCCCGCGCGGACGTGCATCGACGCATAGGCTAACAAGAAGGTCTCTCAGCTGGTCCCAAAGAAGCGCCCGCTCATTTCGAGCGGGCGCAAGTCGCAGGAGAATCGAACAAGAGTCAACCCGCCGTTTGGACTTTGACCTTACGAGGCAGAACACTGACTGGTTTGGGCACGCTCACCGTGAGCTGCCCGTTCTGAACGCGCGCGGTCACTTCATCCGCCGACACTCCTTTGGGCAGCGTAAACGAACGCTTGAAGCCGCCAAAGGTTCGCTCAATGCGGCTATAACCCTTCTTGTCCTCGAGTGTTTCGTTCTTCCGTTCACCACTGATCGATAGGACCCCATCTTCAATGGTGATGTCGACATCATCAGCAGTGAGACCTGGTAGATCCGCGGCCAGCTCGAAGCCCTTGTCCGTTTCCACGATATCTACTGCAGGAGCAAAAGCAGGTGAGGCAAGTTGCCGTCGTCCGCGAAACAAGTCGTCATTCAAAAGATCGTCAAACTGATTCCATAGTGCCAACATGATCACATTCTCCTTTTCTGCGCCAAAGCGCGCGATTCAATCCGCCCCCGCAGATAGCGGGGGCATTCACCGTCTCATCGCCACACCACCCCTCCCACCTGCACAGGTTGTCGAGTCTGGGGGCGCAATCTTCTGCGAAGGAAGGTCCTCACGTGAGCGACTTCGCCCAGCGTTTCGGCTCTTCCGACCGCACGAACAACCTAAGTCGGTGCACAAGGGCGTCAACTCCGCCCCGCGAAAAAAAATGCTCGTCGATCGGAACACAAGAGCGTGCTAGGGCCGGCGCCGTGCTCTACCGCTATCTGATTCGCCCCCTGCTCTATCGGCTCTCGGCCGAGACGGCCCATCATCTCATCATCACTTTGCTCAAACTCGCGCAGTGGTTCCCGGGGGGACTGTTTCTACTTCGTCTACTGATGGGCGGAGGCCCCCGCCATCCAGTTCAAGCGCTCGGGCTGACCTTCCCTTCAGCGATCGGCTTGGCCGCCGGTTTCGACAAAGACGCACAAGTCTTTCCGGCTCTCGCAGCTCTCGGGTTCGGCTTTGTCGAAGTCGGCACAGTGACCGCTGAAGCCCAGCCGGGAAACCCCAGACCGCGCCTTTTCCGGCTCACTGGGGACCGCGCTTTGATCAATCGTATGGGATTCAACAACCAAGGGGCAGAGGCAGCAGCCCGTCGCCTGGCCAAGACGAAACGACCAGCACACATGGTGCTTGGCATCAACATCGGAAAGACCAAGGTCGTCCCCGCAGAGGAAGCCGTCGCCGACTATCGCAAGAGCACGGAACTACTCGGTCCGTATGCGGACTACTTCGTGGTCAATGTCTCATCCCCCAATACGCCGGGGCTTCGAGACCTGCAGGCTGTTGATTCGCTACGCCCCATCTTGCTCGGGGTGCGCGCTTCCTTGGACAAGGTTTGCCCCACGCGTCGAGTTCCTCTGCTGGTCAAAATCGCCCCCGACCTCAATGACCAAGACATCATCGCGGTTGCCAGGTTGGCGATCGAAGTCGACTTGGATGGGATGATCGCCACGAACACCACAATCTCTCGAGAGGGCCTGTCCACCTCGGCCCAACAAGTCGAGGCTCTAGGCGCGGGTGGTTTATCGGGGGCTCCCCTTAAAGCTCGCTCTCTTGCTGTGCTGCAGTTGATCCGACAAACGGTCGGCCCTGAGCTCACGTTGATCTCGGCAGGGGGCGTCGAAACACCCGAGGAAGCACAGCAGCGCCTCGACGCGGGAGCCCAGTTAGTTCAGGTCTACAGTGCCATGGTGTACGAAGGCCCCTCCCTTCCCGGACGACTGGCTCGAGGCGTCGCCTCAAGTTGACCCCCTCGCCTGAAGTGTTCAAGCCCCAAAGAAATCTAGGCAGATAAGAAACGCCATTGAGGCCAAACGCCGCAAATTTCCACCTCCCACCCATTTTCAAACTACAATGGGCGTCACCGACCGACATCGAACGCCCCGAATGACGGTTTTCGCCACCTGCTGTAGAAAAAACCAAGCAATTTTAAGCAAATGGCAAAGAGGTCGTTCCTGCCAAGCCTAGGCGGCCCGCTCGAATCCGGGGACATCTTTTAGTTGGTTCCAAAGCAAAATTTGAAACAACTTCCGAAGTTTATCCTCACGCACCCCGAAAACGGTGCTAGGTTGCCGCAGCCGTATCAAATGCCGTCTTTTCCTTGCAAAACTCCTTGAATCACAGCCCCGTCGTGACTAACTGCGCAATTCGAGTTGGCACCGCGATAAGCCATGGTAACGCAACCATGGCGAGCGCGGACAGCTCAAACCAGACTAGTACTTGATCGGAGCGAGCAGCAACCCCTACAGGGGCTCCTGTGCACCAACTGAGTGGTGCGGCTTCACACCTTATCCTAATACTCATTGAACCAAACCAACGAGCACAGGCGCCTTCGGCGTACGACTCGATAACCTAACGGACATCGACATTCAGCATGGCCCAGACCGATTCGACAGCTCCTTCACCTTCAACTGAAAGCAACTCCAACGATCCGTTGCGCGTCTATCTCCGGAAGATGGGGACTGTTCCGCTGTTGACCCGCGAAGGCGAAGTCGACCTCGCAAAGCGCATCGAAGAAGGAACGAACAAAGTCCGCGACGCTCTCTTCGAAAGCACCGTGATGATCGACGAACTTCAGATCATCAGCGAAAAGTTGGGCGAAAGTCGCATGCGCGCCCGTGAACTCCTCAATGTCGAAGCCGACGACGACTCCTTCGACGAAGAGCAAGCCTGTGCCAGCCTCATCGAGCAGATCGAGAAGATCAAGCGCACCGCCCGGCGACGTGCCCCGATGTCCAAGGAAATCGCCGAAGCCGATGACGAAAGAAAGTCAAAGATCGAGAAGTCGCTCAAGAAGTCGCAGTCCGATCTCTACAAACTTCTGCTTGCCCTCAACTTCAACAAGCGCGCGCTCGACCGCATCGCCCAGGCACTCAAAGCACGTGCCTTGATCGCACCCTCTCCTGACAACGACATCACAGAGGAGGACTACCGAGAGATCAACCGCCTAGCCAAGATCGTGCGCAGTGGCGAAAACAAGGCGCAGCGCGCCAAGGCCCAACTCGTCGAGGCAAACCTGCGCCTCGTGGTCTCTATTGCTAAGCGCTACACCAACCGCGGCCTACAACTCTTGGATCTCATCCAGGAAGGCAACATCGGGGTGATGATCGCCGCCGACAAGTTCGAGTACCGACGCGGATACAAGTTCAGCACCTACGCAACATGGTGGATCCGTCAGGCCATCACCCGCGCTATCGCCGATCAAGCCCGCACCATTCGTATTCCAGTCCACATGGTCGAGACGATGAACAAGATGCATCGTACTGCTCACGATCTCGTGCAGGAACTTGGACGGGAGCCCACCCCGGAAGAGTTGGCAGTCCGTCTCGATATTCCCGTCAGCAAGGTACGTTCGTTGCTTCGCATCGTAAAAGAGCCGCTCAGCCTCGAAACGCCTCGAGGCGAGGACGGAGACTGCACCCTTGGCGACTTCGTCGAAGACCAAAAGGCTCCGAGCCCATCCGACAGTTTGATGTCCACGGACCTCAACAAACAAACACGCGAACTGTTGAACTCGCTCAGCGTCCGCGAGCAGCGCGTCTTACAGAAGCGCTTCGGCATCGGTGAAAAGAGCGAACACACCTTGGAAGAGATTGGCAAGGAGTTCAACGTGACACGTGAACGTATCCGCCAGATCGAAGCCAAGGCACTGCAGAAGCTCAAGAGCTCTCGCCGCTCACGTTCTCTGCGTTACTACCTTGAGGGGTGATGGGCCGACGCTCCTGGTGGGGACTGTGCTACGACACCTTACCCCGGATCACAGGTCATGCTCTTCGATGACTCACTAGCGACTAAAACGAGCTCTCCCTCAGGTGAGCTCGTTTTTTATTGACACAAACGCGCCACACGAAAGCACGGACGAATTCTGCATTTCGGCTCCAGGACAAAGTCGCTCGCCACGTCCCCCGATTCGGCGTTAAGATGGCCAGGTCGTGAATTTGATTGGCTCGGGAAAGTTAGTGCCACCTTCTTTGGTGGAATCACTCATTGAGTCCCAACCCGAGCAGTTTGGCAGCCAACACTTTGGGCCGCTCGTCTTGGTTGTGCGGGCTCCTCAGGACGACGACGGCAAATTCCTGGACACGCTGAGCATCTGTGCCCTCAAGGATGCACCTCCACGGAGTCAACAGCCGGGGGTCTCCGCAACCGCGGAGTTTCCCACCATGCCGGCTGGCCAACAAGAACCAAACGAAGCCGATCAGACCGAGCTCCTATCCGAACTCACAGCTGCACCTCACTGTCTAGTTCCTCTGAAAGGAGCCGATCGCACAATCCAAATAGGTCGATCTCCAAACGCCGACGTCGTCTTCGCAGATCCATCGGTTTCGGCTCGTCACGCTATGTTGCACATGGGGGACGGAGGAAGCCGCATCGTCGACCTGGGAAGCAAGAACGGCACGACTGTGAACAATCGACGACTTGTTGAGGGCGAAGAGTTGTGGCTCCAATCCATGGATCGACTCAGCTTCGGACGTATCCAAGCTTTCGTCTGCGCACCCCGGGCTCTGCGCGGCGTGATTCGCCAGAGCATCCGCATTGCGTTTTGAATCCTCGGACGCTCGCGCCGCAATGGCGTGCCTCCCTCAAGTTCGGTTGCTCTAGTGCTGCGACCGTTTCAATTTGAGGGCTTCTTGGTCTGTCAGCGTTGAGAGCCGGCTCGGTTTTCAGGAAGGGTCGCGGCACAAATGGGAAGAGAAAAGTGCGGAGACAGAGAGGGCCGAGCGGGGTTGCGAAGCCGACCTCACTTTCTTGGGGAGAGCTTCGAAACCGCTCATTTCTAAGGGGTCGTAGCACTAGAGCCGCAATGCCGGATCAGACGGGGGAGACGCGGGAAAGAATAGCTCGACACGAGTCCCCTGACCTATGGTGCTTGAGATACGAGCCGATCCGCCCAGGCCACGCATGATACCGCAGACTGAACTCAGTCCGAGGCCGGTTCCAAGGCCTTCCGGTTTCGTAGTGAAGAAAGGCTCGAAGGCGTGATTTTTCGTTTCCTCGCTCATTCCACATCCACTATCGGACACCGCAATACAAACGTAGTCGCCGGGAGGAAGATTGATTTCGGAGGCCTCGACCTTGCTCATCGCAGCCTGCATGAGCTCAATACTGATGGTACCCGCTTCACCAATTGCGTCTCGAGCATTGATCACCAAATTCAGGAGAGCCGTTTCGAGCTGCGATGCCGAGGCGCGCACCGAGGCGGTCGGGTGGAGCTCGACTTCGAGTCGCACGTCTTCGCCCAAAGCGCGCTCCATCAAACCTCTGAGCTCGACGATGATCTCGTCGGGACACAAATCTTCTGCTTTCCCTCCACGACCTCTGACATAGTGAAGTATTTGTGAGGCAGCTTGGATACTTCGCTCGGTAGCCGTCAAGGCTCGCTGAATATCCTCGAAGGGTGGCTCTTTCTTCTTGAGGCGCCGCTCAGCGGCTTCCAAACTTCCCAAGATGACAGCAAGAAGATTGTTGAAGTCATGGGCAAAGGTGCCGGTCAAGTGCCCCAAAGCTTCGAGATGATGAACTCGATCCAAATGTACCGAGGGGACCCAATCGGGTGATCGGGAAAGCCATTCGGCACGCTCCCTGTCAGAGTCAGTGCGGTCGAGCAAACTAAGGCAAAGGAATTCGCCCTCGGGGAGGGAAAGGAGGTCCGCTGACACTTCTAGCTCACGCTCGGTGTCGGCAAGCCGAATCTTATCCCGGTACCGATACGGCCCACCTTGGGCCAACACACGGATACGCGCCGCCTCAATGAGTTTTTCGTTGAGGCAGCGCGCAATCGAATAGCCCACCAGACCGGCCTGGTCGAACCCCAGGATGCTCCGACTGGCGGCATTCGCCACAACGACCCGCCCATCCTGATCAACGACGAGAATCGGGCTGGGTACCGTTTCCACCATCCCGGGCAACAAGCCGCGGACTCTGGGCACGCTCACATGGTGAAAACGCGTCGCGACGCCCGACAACGGAAGCTCGTTTTCCGACGGCACCCGCGAAAGCGGCAGCGGTATCTCTGAACTCTCCTCTTTCGCCATGAGTGAAAAAACCGTAGGGCCGAGCCACTCACGGCTCAAGCCGCGAACCCCTCCCCCACATGGAAAAGTGGCAGAAAAACGGAAGAATACCAATCCTACTTTTGCCTACTTTTCATGAAAAGTAACCACCTCGTGTGTGCCTGCATGCTTCGAGCCCAAAGAACGGCGCCTTTTCGGGCTCGTCGTCTTCGACCATGCCCGTCGGGCGCCTACCAAGAGCCATAAGCATCGAGCCCGGGCAATCATCGTCCCGAGCCCAACAGTCTTACCCCTGAGCCGAAGACCGGAAGCTCGCCGGTCAAGTCGACCACGCGGCTGACGGAGACTGTAAGGCGGTGAGGACCATTGTAGGTATGGCTCACGAGAAGATCGTCGCTAGGTCGCCCCGCACCCCTAAGGCACAAGGAGCTCGAGCCGTTGATCACCATGTCATGTCAGAATCTGGCCCCAAAGTATTGGACCTCACCTACCTCGCCGAGGCCGCCGACGGCGACCCCGAGTTCATCGACGAAATCCTCGGCGATTACCTAGTCGAGATGGCCAGGTATCTGAGCGAACTCGAAGAACAATACAGCCAAACCGACCTACAGCCTCTGGTTCGCTCGGCCCACACCATCAAAGGGGCCAGCGCTAACGTGGGAGCCGCTCGAGTGCGCGAAACCGCCGCCAAGATCGAGGCTCAGGCCAAGAAGGGAAGTATCGACGGTCACGGCGCTCTCGTCGAACTCCTTCAACAGGAGTTCAGTCGCGTCAAGGAGCTCGTCGAACGGGAGGGGGTTCCTGCCCTTCTCAAGGCTGTCGGCTAGCCCGACTCCCCCGCTCGGTCCTTGCTCCCAGTGCGAGTGCTAGTCCGGAGCAGCGAATCACCTTCGAACCCACCGCTTGCTTCAGGCTCGCGTCATCAGCGAAGACCTCGATCTGCGTCTTCGAACGAGTCACCCCAGTATAAAGTAGTTCGCGGCTCAGTATCGGTGAACCAGCCTGGGGAAGTACCAAAGCCACTGAGTCGTACTCGGAGCCTTGGCTCTTGTGGACGGTCATCACATAACACAACTCATAAGGAGGAAGTTGGGCCGGAGAAATGCGCCGAAGCCCTTCTTGTTGAGCTGTTGGAAAGCACGCCATCAGGCGCCCTCGCTCATCTGGCCAGATCACGGCGATGTCGCCGTTGCTCAGCCTCAAAGCCGGATCGTTTTCGAGCACCATGAGCAGCTGCCCCCGACTGAGTTGAGTCGCGTGAGGCAACATGCCGTTTTCGACCAAGAACTGCGCCAACTGAGCGTTGAGCTGCTCTACGCCAAATGGTCCCCTCCGATGGGCGGCTAGAATTCGAAAGCGACCGAAAGCGCGCAGCGCCGCCTCAGGGTCGGACGAACGGAAGGCTGGTCTAAAATGCTCCAACGCAAGGTGGAACAGGTCAACGAGCGCGACTGAGTGCTCGATAGAAGACCGAAATCGAACGTCGGGGTGCGTATTCTCTCTGAATGCGCTGACGGCCAGATGGTCCCCCTCACGGATGGCATTGGCCAGGGCCGAAATCCCGCTGCCCTCGCTAAAGCGATAGCTTTTCTTGAGTTCCGTCAAGCTAGGAGATTCTTGCTCACCGAGAGCAAAACACAACTCGGAAAAGACGCTTCCCGCCTCCACGGAAGCCAGCTGATGACGATCACCCAGAACAATGAGGCGAGCAGACGAGGGGAGCGCATCGCAGACACTTCGCATCAAGGAAAGATCGACCATCGATCCCTCGTCGATCAGGACTACCTCACAAGAGAGTGGATATTCCGCGTGACGGACAAAGCGCGTCGCCGAATCAGGGCGCACGCCCAGGGCGCGGTGGATGGTCGTTGCTCTGGGTTGGATGGCTTCTAGGATCGAGGGATCGAGCTCGAGGCGTTCGAGAGCGGCCAAGATCGACTCGTTCAGACGAGCTGCCGCCTTCCCCGTTGGGGCCATCAACAGGATACGAGGGGGGGCCAACTGTTGGACCTGAGCCATCTCAGCCAACAGGGCAAGAATCTTGACCACGGTAGAAGTCTTGCCCGTACCAGGTCCCCCGGAAACGACGCAGAGTCGCTGAGCGAGGGCCGCCTCCGCCGCAGCCCGCTGTAGATCAGGAAACTCGGGATCTGCTGCGCCAAAGTAGTGATCAAGTCGAGTCTGCAACCAATCCCCACCAGCGGTCGGAGTTTCGCTCGCGAGCAGACGAGCTAGATGCCGAGCCAAGTTGCGCTCGTGTTGATAAAATCGGCATAGATAGAGCCGATCATCCCCGTCGAAGACGAGAGGTGTGCCAGGTTCGAGCTCGGTATCATCGCTGAGGGCAAAGCACGAGACGGCCTCACACTTTGCCATCCATTCGACGAGGCGCGCCCGACGCGGAAAGCGGAACGAATCCAGGGAAGGCGAGACTTCGGTTGATTCCTCCTCGCCCGGAGCGGCATCAGCGAGCACCTCTCCGGGCAGTTTCATGTTGGCTAACTCAGAGAGCAAAACGCAGGGGTTTCCTTCGCGCAGCGCTCGGCTCACCGTCGCAAAAAGAAGAAACAGCCCCGGTGCCTCATCGGCGCAAGTCTCTCCTTCGATGCAAAACTCTGCCCAATAGCCGTCAATGGGAAGATACCCCTCGCGACGGGCCAGGGCCGTACGCCACTTGCCCACGACTCCCGCAAAAAGCCCTTCACTCATGCAGACCTCAGAGCGACAGATGACCCCAGGTGGGCACACAGCTTTTCGACCAGGGAGCGCGGGGGACGATAGGCGTAGACACCATTTGTTCCCAGATCAGGCTGCATTCCCCTAATAAAAAGATAATGCATGCCACCAACATGGCGGTCGTAGTCATAGTTCGGAACCCGAAAGGCCCCGAAGTGATGGAGCGCCACAGAGTAAAGCACCGCTTGAAGAAGGTAGTGATGCTCCTCCATCGCTATTTGCAACGCTTTAGGCACGTAAGCTCCGTAGGACTCGCCCAAAAAGTTCGACTTGTAGTCGAGAGCGAACAGCCTTCCTTCATGGAGGTAGACCAAATCGATGAATCCACGGAGAAATCCAGAGAAAGCCTCAAAACTCAGGGCGCGGAGCGCCTCTTGGTAGCTCGGGGGAAACTCATCGGCCATCACATCCACCAGAGAATCCACCGATAGACGCTTGTGGATTGAGCCGATCGGAAGATTGAACTCCATTTCCGGGAACAAATCCCCGCTTTCGAGCTGCTGCAAACGGGGCGCTCTCACCCCGCTCACCTGACAAGGAAGCGGAACCTGAATCACTTGATCGATCGCTTGCCGCGCCATAGGGATAAACGCTTCATCGATCCCATAGCGAGCCAGCTCCCGAGCAACGACTTCATGCCTTTCGGACGTATGGAGCGAGTCGAAAGAACTTTTCTCGAAGGCGCTATGCAAAGCTTCGCCGGGGCGTGCCCCTCGAGGAAAGTCAGCGAGCACGCAGCGCTGTTGAAGAGCTGGATCAGATGCATCAAGCTGAGAGATAACAAATACATCTCCATCGGCTTGATCGCGTCCTTGCCTAGACTTGAAGGTAGAGTGGCTCGAACGCACCATAGCCGAAAAACTGCTGGTCGACTCTCTTTCGGCGATCTGTGGCAAATCAGGGGGGGCAAGCAAAGTCGCAGCAGGTGCGGAAGGCCCAAGCTCCGGACTGGGAAGCTTACGGGGCGACGCAAGGGAGATCGTTCTATCCGAGAGCTCAACCAAAGGGGCAAGAGCAGCATAGAGATCGCAATTTTTGAGTTCCTTTTGACGTTGATGAAACTCGTAAGGATCGACGCCACCACCCCAGATGGTGCTGAACAGCAAGTAACGCAGGGGGGAGTACCCAGCACCTTTGGCAACGAAAGTGAGCACCTGGTGTTTCGCCCTTGTTAAAGCCACGTAGGCAAGGCGCAATCCTTCCTGGAGTTCTTCTCGTTCATGCAAAGGTTTAGTGGAGGGTTCCCCCTGCAGTCGTCGGTATTCGATAAAAGAGCGTTCGGTAGCAGGGTCGAAGAACCTGTAGGTCAGCGCATCGCGTTGTCGCTCGGGTCGACCAAGAACAGGCAGCACGACTAGGTTGTATTGAAGCCCTTTGCTCTTATGAGCAGTAGTCAAAACCACAGCGTGAGCGTCACTTTCCAGGCGAAGTTGGCGGGCCTCAGGGGCCATACTGTGACTACTTTCGTCGAAGATGGCTTCCTCCAAAAATCGGAGAAGCCCAAAAACACCCAGATGCTGAGTCGACTCCGCCTCATGCAAAAGCTCCATTAAATGGCGCAGATTCGTGAGCCGACGCTCCCCGCCGAGAGTCGCCAAGATGGTGGGGAGCGCTTCGAGCTCATTCATCAGCGTCTCGAAGCAGCGTGCTACGCCGCGAGTTCGCCAGAGCTCGGAATACACGCCAAACCGCTCTACCCACTGTTCCAGTTGCGTCACGTCGTCATCGAGCTCAGCAATCTGCCCCAAGCTGAGACCAAACAAGCGGGTAGACAGTGCCGCTCGGAGTGCTCCCTTCTTCTTGGGCTGGGCGAGGGCCCCTAAAATCTGATGCAGCTCAAGTGCCTCCGGAGCCTCAAAAACACTGCGGTCACCATGCATGACAGCCGCCACACCAAGAGACTGGAGTAGATCTTGCAGAACGGCCGCTTCGTGATTCGTTCTGGTCAGCACTGCAATGTCCGAGGGAACAACCCGTCGCCCTTCCAGTTGCATCCCCTCACAGAGCAAGGCGAAAACCTCCTCGGCCGCCAATTTGACAAAGTCGCATTTCTCATCGTCGACATAGACGATCCTCAGCCCCTCGCTGGACTCGCCTCGTGACCCCAGTAGCTCGTTCATACGACCTGGCCGTGGGGCCACCTCATCATAGACAATCGCGTCCAGCCCAAAGGGTTGATAACAACTGCCATAGAGGGCGTTCTGCGCAGTCACCAAAGCAGGACTGGCTCGGTAGCTCGTCGAAAGCGTGTAGATCTCATCATCAACGAGCTCGGCAGCCTTGAGATAGGTAAAGACGTCAGCTCCCCGAAAAGCATAGATGGACTGCTTAGGATCACCGATCAAGTAGAGCCCCCAATCTTGAGCGGCGGATTCTATGTAGATACGACGAAATATCTCGTACTGAACGGTATCTGTATCTTGAAACTCATCAATCAGAGCCACTCGAAAGCGGGCGCGCAGCTCGCGCGCCAGACGCTCTCCTGACCCAGGCGCCCTAAGCGCCAAGCATAGGTCCGAAAGCAGACTATCAAAGCTCTGAGTCCCTAGTCGAAGGTGTTCGACTCCTACACGTAGCTGGATTTCATCGCAAAGCTCGGCGCATAGACGGTCGGCCAACGCTGTCCCCGCCTCTTCGACGACGGCGCGCGCCGACTTGAAGTCCTCCAAAACCACCATGAGGTCATGCGGAGCAGCGCTTTTACCTTTGCGTAGCGCGGTCTCGAGTTTGCCCGAGGTCAAACGATCGAACTTAGGAGGGGCAAGTTCGGCCCGCCCCTTGCTGAAGTAGCCGCTGAGCTCCTCGATCTCCGACCCAACGGATTCGGTATCGATCATATTCTTCTTCACGACCTGCCCCTCAACGAGCGTCTGCAAGAAAGACAGCAGCTCGTCCTTCTGTTCGAAAAAAGCACGGCGGCAATGCTCATGAACATCAAGATAGTTGGTCCATCTTTGTTCGAAGTCTTCATCTCTCAGCAGAGCGACACGAGGCACATCAAAGGACCCTGCCGCTACGCGAGCCACAGCAGCCAGGCGCGACATGAGAGAATGCCCCCCCATCAGCTCAAACTCGGTTTGACTTCGGGTAGCCACTTTCGAAAGCCAAAAATCGAGCACAACATCGCTCAAAAGTCCGCGCTGATCCCCGACGAGCTCCGCGTCGACACGAGACCCGCTTTCAAGTGGAAAGTCCCTCAGAACCCGAGCCGCAAAACCGTGAATCGTAAATACCGAAGCGCAGTCTACATCGCGACAGGCCAGAGCCAGGCGTTGCACGACGAGAGCGCGATCCTTCAGTCCGGCCAGATGTTGCAAGATCAGATCATCTTTCGGGACATCGTCTCTCTTCAAACGCTCATAGGCATCAACGAGTCGAGCTCCTATGCGGTCCCTCAGCTCAGCCGTCGCCGCGTTGGTGAAGGTCACGGCTAGGATCTGATCGATGCGCAGTCCCCTTTCGGCCACTAATCTGACGACCAAAGAAGTAATTGTATACGTCTTGCCGGTTCCTGCGCTGGCCTCAATCAGGAAGACCCCTTCCGCACCAAGAGATCGGACATCGAGAGGAACACGTCGAGCCTGGCTCATGCTTCAGCTCCTTGAGTTGGCTGCATGGACAAAAGTCGATGCGGCGACAACTCACAGCTTTCTATTTGACCGACCAAGTGCAAAGCCAGACGGCAGAAAAGCAGCTCATCGAGAGAGCCTTCTTCACGCGACCCCACGGACAAAGGGTCGTACTCTCGATAGATCAGATCAAAGGAAGCATTTTGGGGAAGCAACTTGCGCGCCGCGTCGAGCGCCCCTTGCCAAAGCTCAACGGCTTGGAGTTCGCCCTTCTTGGTAACACGACGGGCAAATTCGAAACTCGCATCAGGAAAGAAACTGAGAGGAAATTGCTGCCCCACGTAGTAGAGCGCAACTAAATCTCCAAGGCTCGACCTGGCTACACCTTGGGGCACAGCACCCAGTGTATAGACAGTGGCGCTCGGCCCCGCATCCTTCTTGGAAACCAAGACGCTCCCGCGAAATTCAGGCCAAGTCGCACAAAGTGCCAAGTGCTCGATCCAAAGGGTCAGCTTGCGCTTGGCGTTCGGTTTGCCAAAGGCCTGAAGCACGCGAAGTGAACCAAAAAGACCAGAACAACTGCCAGAAAGGACGAGACTCCGCTTCTGGTCAAGGAACTTTCCCAAAGCGGCGCGATAGACTTCGGACAGAGGAAGCAGCTCACGGAGTTGAGCCGACACCTCTGCTTTCAGTTCAAGATCTATCGTTCTCACTAGAGGTGGGTGAGCCCCTCGTAGAGCTGCTCCCTGCGCGAGGATCGACCGAGCTGCCTCAAGAAGCGACTGAAGCTCGCTTTGCCCGGGTGCTCCCAAGGGTAACGCCCCCCGACGCAATTCGATTTCAGACTGCACCTGCTGCCGCGACTCCAACTTTCGAAGTAGCCCCTCACCCACTTGATAACGCTCGAGAGCATCGAGATGAGTCGGCTCTCTCTCAACCAATGTTTTTTCTTCGGGATCTAAAAAGACACCGAAACTACGCAAGAACACCCGAGCCGGGTCTTTAAAGAAGCGAACCATTTCATGGAGAGCGACCTCTGGCTCGGGATTTTTGAGAGGAGGAGTCTCGCGGAGGAAGGGTGGCGCGGACTGCTTCTTTTTGCTCAAGGCGAGAGCACCCAGAAAATGGTTCTTTTCGAAGGAAGGTCCAATTCGCTTGCGACCCTCCGAAAAGTAGCGAAAGTGAAAAGGTTGCAAGGGATGCTCACGACTTAAAACCTCGCCTCCTCCCAGAAGCACAGAGGCTGCCGCTTTCAATTCGCTCACGACTACAGAGGGCGGAATCACCGTGTTGTCCTGGACACTGCGACCAACGTAGCTGAGAGAAAGAGTCTCGCGGGTCGAAAGCAACAGCTCTAGAAAGATGTAACGATCATCCGCACGGAGCGATCGGTCTCCAGGCAAAGGATGCTGCGCAATCAAATTGAGAGGATCGATGTTGTCGCCACGGGGAAACTCTCCTTGGTTGAGCCCAAGCACGCACACCCGTCGAAAAGGCACGTTGCGCAGGGGTAAGAGCGCACAAAAGGTCACGCCCCCCGAAAGGAAGTCAGAGGCGAAACGGATACTCTTGAGCTGCTCCTCGACCAAGTGGAAAATCGCGGCATGACCAAAACGCAAGTCCATCTGGTTTAGGTCTCGGCCTTCATCTACGAGTTGGCGTCTTTCCTCGAGCTCAAAAAGAGACTGGCGCAAAGCACCCAAGTCCCAGCCGCCTTCTTTTGCTTCACCGACCAGAGTGTCCGCCAAGCTCACCAAGAACCGAGTCCACTCCTCCAAGGTCAAACCGGAAGCGCCGCCCGAGAGCATTTCGTCACGCAGACCGAAGAGCCGGTCGCACAGCTCACAGAGCCGACCGAGCAGCGGCCCGTCCCCTACAGTCACATCATCGTAGGGAACTGTTGAGCGATAAATCTGAGCCCCATCGTCCTCTAGACTGTAGCCAAGAAGCAATCGACGAAGACCGAACCGCCAAGTCGTCTCGTCATCTTGGGGAAGTTGCCACAACTTTCGGTGCTGCGAGTCGACATTGCAACGAATGTAGGCGCCTCGAAACCACGAGCTCAGGCGCTGGAGATCGTTCGTCGAAATTGTGTAACGCGCTCTCACCGGCTCAAGCTGCAGGAGGTCAAGCACGTCCCCCACCTTGAAGCGACTTTTCAAGAGTTGTAGTCCGAGCAACAGGGCTCGCGCCGCAGGATCTTCATGTCGATAACTGCGATCGAAAATGCGGTAAGGAATCAGCGGACGTTCACCGGCACGAGCCGAAAAAATGGCATCAACCAGAGAAGAGTATTTTTCGATATCGGGCGCGAAAACTGCGATATCTTCGGGACGAAGGGAAGGGTCCTCAGAGAACCACCCAAGGAGTCGATCGTGCAACGTCTCTACCTCGCGCAGGCGACTGTGACAGATATCGATTGAAATCGATGTGTCTCCGGCAAGAGAAGTGGATGTGGAGGGAGCAGACAGTTGCCCCTCGAGCAAACTTTGCTGCAGACGGGCAAGCAAGGTGTTCGAACTTGAACCGGAGGAAGCGACCGAGGACGGCTGCTCGGAGGACAACGTCGCTTCCGCCGCGACGGGATTGTCGAAAAGGCTAAGTTGAGCAGACGGATCTGCTCCTCGTCCCTTGGCTCGAGAGACGACCGTCCTAGCTCTTGCCGAAAGAGCGGAGAGGGAACTGGTTGACGGCAAACGTGGGATGAACCGTGCCGGACCCTCGTGATAGGTGCCCAGACCTTCCAAGAGGTACTGGTAATCTCCTCCTACCTGGCCCATCGATGCCAAAAGGGGATGAATCGCCGTACCTTGAAGCAACGGCTCTTGTTCCCGTGACGCAGTGGCATCGTAAAAGTAGTGCTGACAGACCGTCAAAGAAAAGACGTGCACAGGAATCACTCGCGCAATGCGCGCTAGCATTTCCAAGAAGAGAGGCGGCAACCCCGGCCCCCCGAAGACCGAAATTCGTTCAGGAAGCACAGCTGCAAGCTGTTGGTCACTCAGCTCTTTGAGATACCTCCCACAGCGTTGGGCAAAGTGTTCCCCGGGGCAGCGCGCTCTGAGTCGCTTCCAAATCCGCCCCTGCAACTGCTGAGGACTGCTTTCTTTGTCCCACGACAGGATCAACTGGGGACGATAGGTAATGTACTGGTCGAAAAGATAAGCCAGTCGCTCGGCGAGCAACAGACGCCGGCTTCCGTCGGTATCATCCTTGAGATGATGGGCGATCAAATCGAACCCGGGAGCGGTACTGAGAGTACGCAGTTCATCAAATAGAACCCAACTCATAAGTTCTCGCTCGAAAAGGTTCGCCCCCTCGCCCCCCCCCAACCCGTCGTCGAGCGCCTGCCGCAAAAAAGCGCGCGGAAAAGGGAATTGCCCCCCCGCCCAAATACCACAACGCCGCGCCAGCTCGCGCGACAAGTAGCGCTCCATGCCAGGACTTTGGATGAGAATCTTTTCCTGGGCGAGAACGTGTTTCGTCGGCTGACGAACAACTGCGCTCAAACAATCGACGAGCTCGTCCAGACTATTTGAGCGATACACGAACATGTCTCTTGGTTAGTCAAAGCCCCGGGCGCCGTCGAGCGGAGGGATAGCTCACCGCAATTGAACGCCGATACGAGTTGAAACTCAGAAGCGGCCAGACCAGCCGAGTTGCCCACCGCCAGGTGCGATGGCCACCTCCACCTGAGAAGTGCGCCAAAGCGCTTGGGTCACCACAGCGGCGACCGCGCCCACTCCAAAAACGGAGTACCCCACCGCCGTCCAAACTCGAGAGCTCCGCCGACTCGAAAGTTCATCCGCGAGGGCTGTACAGGGGCCAATCAACGTGGCGCTAGCATCAGAACAGCTATAATTCGTCCCACCGCCCACTCGGTCGATTTCATCCTGAAGATCACGCACCCGCTGAGAAGAGTTGGCTGACGCCACAGTGAAGTAAATGCCCGTCGCAAGGCCCGCGACGCTCACGAGCGCCGCGCCACCAACGGCGAGGGGTTTGCCGAAAGGCGACAAGCCTTCGCTTTTTGCGGGCGCGGCGGAGCCCTTATGCAAGGACGAAGAACTTGAGACGCTCGTTGCCGGTACGGTCTTCTTTTTGACCACGAGCTGAGGACGCAGGGTGCGTACCTCACCCGGAGCGAGGACGAAATCGAACTCGTACTTTTCGTGCTTAGGCGACTCGACGCTCAGATGGTGAGGGCCAGGATTGAGGCGCAGAGTTTCGAGGTCGTGGGCAGTCTTACCGTCCACTTCGACTTGAACCTGCTTCGGAAGAGCACGGAAAGATATCGTAGCTACTGCTCGTTCGACTCGAGCAATAGCATCTGGGACAAGAGCGGCCACATCACCAGCGGGGATCTCTTCGAGGAGCTGCTCCGCTTTTCGGTATTGTTGGAGAGCTTGAAGGAAGCTTCCCTGATTTTCTAGGCAGAAAGCCACATAGTAGAAGAGCCCCGGAGTCCGTCTCGAAGCGAGAGCCAGTTCAAAGCGCGACTGAGCTTCGCTCCAAGAGCCCGCCTTGAGCAGTTGCATCCCTTCCACAAAGGCCGCACGGGCCTCCGCAATCGAAGGAGAATCCTTGGTCGAAGAGCTATCCGCCCGGCTTGACGACTCATGAGCAAAAAAACTCAGTGAACCCAAAACCAATCCGACGAGCAGCTTTTTGTTATTCGAGCCACAGATCACGTTTCTTCGTAGAGACGGGTTTGCTCGTTGGCTGGGGGGGGCTAGGGGAAGCATGATTGATTTTCGGTCGAGCGGACTTTTCGTTGCGTCGTTTTTGTCCGGAAGGGGGCAAAGATGGCCGCGGCTGAGCCGAACCGGTACCGGAAGACGACGGCTCGACCGAAGGAGAAGGCGGCGCGGAAGTCGCGATGCCAGCAGAGGACGCGGGCTCCACCTCGGGAGGAGGCTGGCTCGCCGCCACTTCCGCCGAAGCTGCGAATGGCGCGCCATCGCTCGATTCCGCCAGGGCAGCGTTCTTCTGGAGAGTCGGAGGCTCCTCACCCGCTTCACCTCTGAATAGAAAGTAAACCCCGACGACCAAAAGTGCAGCGATCACCCCCGCCGCGGGTCCGGACCAAGGGGAGCGTTGCACCATGGGAGGGGCAACCCGCTCGGCCTGGGGGGGTAACTGACTTGCTCGTTTCTTCACAAGGCTAGGCTCGGTCTGGAAGGACCGAGCTTCTTTGAGAACGTGCTCGGCCACCTCTACGGGCCGGACCTGGGGATCGGTTCCGTGTCCCGGCGAGAGAGTGCTGGGACTGACGTAGGCCGCTGCAGCAGCCCTGCCACCAGAAAGGCGATTCTTTCCACCACCAGGAGCGGTTCGAAACTGTGAGCGGTCACCATCAAAAGAGACGGACGTTTGCTGATCATCGCCATTCAACTCGGCGGCTACCTCTGGTGGGAGCTCATGATCCCCGAACCGGGGCACTTCACCGTGTTCAAAACTCAAATCATCGCCCGAGTATTCGACAGCGTTTTCGCCGACGGTCGGTTGTTCAAGCGGCGGAGGGCGATCAGAGGGCGGCGCCACACCATGCATCGTCACCAGCTTGGGCGGCTGGCTATCGCCAAGTCCGCGATGTGTCTTACGGGACAACCCAGATGACGCGGGAGGCTGGCTGTCCGTGACGTCATGGGGCGAGCCCATTCCGCGCTGTGTTGGTTTACCCCGCTTCTTTTCCACGTCCTCACGTCCTAACGAAAGTCCATTACGGGGTCATGGGTACCAGAGGCGCTAAGACACGGTCAAGGGTCGCGCTTGGGGATCTTGAGAGTCCGTCCAGGACGCAAAGTCGCCTTGCGGCTCATACGGTTGGCGACTGTGATTTCGGCCACAGTGACGTGGTGACGTTGGGCGATTTTCGACAGGTTGTCCCCCGCCTTCACTGTATAAGTGACGAAACTGGGGGCCGGTTTCTTCTTTCCGGTGCCAGCAGTGGGTACCTTCAGCTTTTGGCCAATCTTGACCATCGCCTTATGAGAGATTCCGTTTTCCCGGGCCAGGGCCACCGTGCTGACGTGGTACTTGTGAGCGATCCCGGAAAGGGTTTCGCCGGAAGTCACCTGATGACTACGCCCAGCAGGTGACTTGGACGGGGACGCCCCCCCCTCACCTGAGGAGTTCTTTTGCGTCCCTTTCCCTTTACCTGACTTCGCCCACGGGATGGTGAGTGTTTCGCCAATACGAATGGTTTGGCGACGGCCCATTCCGTTGGCGGCGGCAATGTCGCGTACCTGGATGCCGTACTTCACCGCGATACCACTTAGGGTATCGCCCCTACGCACCTGATGAGTACGGGCAGGCCGCTCCTTCTTCTGCTTGCCGCGAGGAACCTTGAGCTTATCCCCGGGGTAGATGGGCTTATTCCGCCGGATCCCGTTCATCTTCGTGATGACCGCGACCGAAGTACCGTATCGAGAGGCAATGCTCCCCAAGGTCTGGCCACGTTCCACGATATGATAGAGGGGCATCGGCGCTTGCCATGGGTCCTGCCACCCCTTGGGATACACCTCGACCACGCTGCGCTGACTTTCGTCGAGAAGTGTCAACGCAGCCGTCCTGATTTGCGCTACGGTTGGAAGGTCGGGATGATACTCGTCCTGGAGAGGAGCCAAGATTTCTTCCGGAGAAAAACCAGCCAACACTCCGCGACTGAGGTGAAAAGCGCGGTCTAGGCTGGTCCTGAGTTCTTCGCGTTGCTCGGTGAGCAAGTCGGAAGCGTAGACCTTCAGCTCCGCGGGGGTCGGCCCGTTCTGACCTAGTGTTCTCAGCTGTCGGTTGAGCTCCTTTTCGACCAGACCGAGGGCGTGATTGTAGCGACCGATCACCTCAAGTCGGGCCAAACTGGGCACCCTGGTTCGCTCGAGACGAAAATCGAGAGTCGCCCGTTTCGCGGGGCGCGACCCGGCTAAGATCTTCTTCCCCAGCCGGGCGTCGGACATGAGTATGTTCAATGCCGCGTGCACGGCCGGACCTTGCCCGGGAGAAGGGACGATCCACCCATACCAGGCGGCAGGAGTCTTGGCGCTCCGGTCTTCGTCCATGCTGAAGCGCATGGTGTGCTGCTTGACGAGCGAAAACTGAGGGAGCTTGCTGGCTTCGCCTCGATGCATCCTTTGCAAGTAACGCGAAACGCCAGCTTCGGTGCTCGCTTTGCCGCCTCCCCCGACGATCGAAATGACCGCGCGCTGCCCGACATAAGCTTCTTGGTGAGCCAATTGGATCTGCTCAAGCTCGATCTGCTCGAGTTCTTCCGGGCTCGGAAGCGCGGGATGCCCCAGCGCGTCTGTGCCCAAGTAGGCCATCCTGCGCAGGCGCACAGGGGCTCGCCCCTCGTAAACTGCTGCATCGCGTTGTTCTGCCAGCAAGCTGAGTTTGGATACAGCCTCACTCAAGTTCTCTCCGGTGAGCGCTGAAGCCGAAAACCGGCTCGACGCTACCCACAACGCAAGTTCGACCTCCGAGGAAGGAAGGGTGGTGCAATAGACCGTCGAATCAGGGAGCACGTGGACTTCGTTCTTGCCACCGCGCTCGCCGACGATACCGCTGTAGTCAGTCGAGGAAGAGTTGTACCCTCCGTCACGCAAGATCTCAGCCAGCACCCGATGAACCCCCGGGGAGTCGTCAGGATCATGCATCGCGCCAGCGAGAACAGCCGTGCACACAGAAACGTCCGGCGCTCCGTCGATCAACTGCGCTAGGAGCGGAACCTTGGCCTCAACCTCAAGGGGAGTCAGCCTGGCCAGATCCATCGTCTGCAGAGTGCCTGGGGAAGACTCTGCCCTGGCTGGTTCACCTGCGAATTCTTGAGCTTGGGCGTTCGAGCCCATTGCTAAAACGCTCCATCCCCCAATGGCTAAAAAAATAGTTCGACAGCGGAATCGGGGACGAAGAAACATCAGGTGCACCAGTCCCCCGCGTTAGCAGGCCACACCGCTCCGGGCCAACTTCACAACTGCAAGGCGTACCCCTGGACTCAGCGACGCTAGACCAAGCGGTGAGCTGTCGGAGCGAGACCGCTCGCCTGGGCGCGGACGGCGGCGGCTACATTCTTGAGGATGTCGTCGCCGAGCCCCCGCACCATCTCGTCTCCCGCGGCCAAGCCTTGAGCGCCTCCGTTGGCCTGGTCACTGACCTCAACAGCCGCCCCTGGCATCTCGTTGCCAGGGCGCGCCTGACCGCTTACCTCAAGGGTAACCGCCGACTCAGCGCCCTGACCCGGCGATGGCCCTGAACGCTTAGGTGGAGCGGCAGCTTCTGCCTTTTCCTCGGGAGTCGCCTTGCTCTGGGAAGCCTGATTGAGGGCCCCAAGGCCAGGAAGTTGATTCAAGCTGATGGGCATCGCGCGCACCTTTCTCTGCGAACTCTGTGGTCAGAATCCGAGCTAACAAGGCCAACGAGCGCCCAGATTTCATCCAACCAACTCCTATGATCGGCGGCTTGGGCTTCAGCTTGAACAAGAAAAAGCAGATCGGCCGCCATCTGGCGAAAAATACAGCAAATCAGCTAAAAAAAATCGTCCGAAGGAAGGCGCCAGCGCCCAAATTTCGTAGTACTCCCACCCTCATGAACTTGGCGAAGCTCATTCTTGCCGCGCCCATAGCCCCTCGCTTGGCGCGGCGTCTCGTGTCCCTTTTTTTGCTCAGCGGCGCTGTCGTGTTGCTCGCGCCTCAGGCGAGCGCCCGTCCCAAAGTCCATACAGTCTATGCCGGGCAGCGCCTAGGCAGTATCGCCAAGCGATACAACGTCACCGTTGAAGAACTCTGTCGAGCCAATGGGATCTCCAAGCGGGACCCTATCCACCCGGGTCAAAAACTCTTCATCCCCGGCACTGACGACGGAAAATCATCGTCAAAGGACTCTTCCAAGAACAAGAAGAAGGACAAGGTTCAAAAACCTCAGGGCAAAACTCGAACCCATATCGTGGCAAAGGGTCACACGCTTTCCGCTATTGCTGGACGCTATGCAATCACGGTGAGCGCACTTTGTTACGCCAATGCAATCGAACGCAATGCAGCTCTCGAAGTGGGCCAAAAACTCATCATTCCTCACAAAACGGACAAGGGGGGAGCCTACGCCCGCAAGCAGCATGATCGGGGCGATTTCGATGACAAGTCGGACAAAAACGCCGACAAGAAGAAAGATTCCTCCAAGAGGGGCTCATCCGCCAAGCGAACTTGGGCGCCCTACATCAAGCCGGCGTGGAAGAAGGGCTACATCAAGATGCGTCGCTACGGTCGTTACTGGCAAGGCTACGTGATCGGGCCCAAAGGCGAGGTACTTGGTCATGCCAGCAATAAGATCAATTACGTGCTGGGAGCTCGCAAGGACGGACCGCGCATCGACTCCAAGTTGATCCGCCTCATCGCCTCGGTGAGTGATACCTTCGGAGGCCGGGAACTCCGTATCGTCAGTGGCTACCGAACCAAGAGTTTCGTGGCAGCGTCGCAGCACAAGAAGGGCAAGGCCCTCGACTTCAGCATTCCCGGAATTCCGAACGAAGCATTACGCGACTACCTTCGAACCCTCGACGACGTCGGGGTGGGATATTATCCGAACTCCTCCTTCGTCCACGTAGATGTGCGAGGCTACAACTCCTACTGGATCGACTACGCCGGGCCCGGAGAGGCGCCACGTAAGTCACCACGGCGCAAACGGAAGTCATCCCAATCGGAGAGTGACCACGACCACGGCCACAACCATGACGTGGACGAAGATGAGGGCGAGAACACGGCCCCGCCTGCCGACGACAAAGCATCCAAACCCAAGAAGTCGAAAACTCTACCCGAGAGCGACGCAACAGCTGACAGCGACGCCGCTCAGGCGGAAGACTGAAGCTCTCTCACTCGAGGCAACGACCATTGAAGATGGCCACGGCGTCTAGATCAAAAACGGCGTCGTCGTCAGGAAGGTCCGTGATCCGGACGAAACGGACTTCGTCCAGGCCTAGGTCGGCAAGATCAAAAGCGTCGCCTCCGGATTCCTGGGCATCAAAGACCGAAATCTGATCCTCTTCTGGGTGTGCCAGCGTCGGGGTGTTTCCGGCACAGCCCCTGCCCGTTGCGCTGTCGCAGGCAAAGGCAAACCAGGTTTCCCCATCCAGACTCACTTCGACTTGAGCCCACTCGACAAAAGCGGCCTCTTCTTTGCCTCCTGCCCAAAAGACATTTTCGAAAACAACGAAATCGGGGCCAGATCCGTCCACGATACTACGCCCCCCAAAGCCGAGCACGATGCTCCCGGCGTCTCCGAGAGAGGCCACATCGAGAGAGCCTGCACAACAGCCTTCTCCACGAGGACCTCCCAGTACCACATCGGGCAACCGGTCCTGCCCGAAATCAGATCCTGTCCCGGCCGAAAACTCAATCACCTCTTCAGCGAAGCCCACTGTCCCCTGAGGACAGGTCTCCACCTGATACTCGGCGACTTTCTCGTCCTCAGGAACGAATCCTCCGGCTCCCCCCTCTGCGCCATCGGTGGAGTTGTCGTTCGCCCCCTTGTCGCCCGCACCCCCCATCGACCAATCAGGGTCCTTGAACGCCGGCGCGCCTCCTCCCGGCGTCGGGTCGACTGAGGAGGCGCCCCCCTCAGCCGAAATCGATGACGAATCGTTCGTTGAGGAACAAGCCGCGGTACTTTGTCCGACAAAAAGAAAGCAAACAAAAAGCGGCCATCTCCCGTGTGAAGCTCGAAGCTGTAAGGGCGATGGGATGCCAGACGTCATGAGGCGAGCATAGAAGCTCGCCCCCTTCAGACAAGTAGGGAGCTCAGCCAATCGTCCCCTAGCACTACTTGATCAGCCGTCTTCCTGGGAAACGTTCGAAGGCGCGACTGCAGGTGGGGCAGTGCCCGACCCAACGGATCAAGACCTGCGCGACGGCTCGGTTTTCAGGAAGGGCCGCCGCATAAATGGGAAGAGAAAAGTGCGGAGACAGAGAGGGCCGAGC
>JBNKYC010000075.1:0-5090 GCA_050300635.1 Polyangiaceae bacterium | reverse complement strand
GGCGCGAGCGGCGGCGCTTCGACCGGCGGCGCTTCGACCGGCGGCGCTTCGACCGGCGGCGCTTCGACCGGCGGCGCTTCGACCGGCGGCGCTTCGACCGGCGGCGCTTCGACCGGCGGCGCTTCGACCGGCGGCGCTTCGACCGGCGGCACAGCGAGTGGAGGAAGCTCCAGCGGGGGCGAATCGGGCGGTGGTGGTGCAACGAATGGGGAGAAAGATCCCTCACCTGGTTGCGGACAGAAAGATCCTCCCGTCGGTGGTGCCGATCTGCCTCTAGTTGTGGATGGGCATGACTACTACGTGAAGTTACCCGTCGATTATGATCCGGATACTGCTTATCCGGTCATGATTGTTTTTCCTCCTACGGGAGTCCCGATCAGCTGGTCTGAGGCGACCGCAGGCTACGAGCAACAAGCTCCAGAATCGATCCGCGTCTACACCCACATGGCGAGTCCAGCTAGTGGATGGCAGCTGAACGAGACTTCGTTTTTCGGAAATCTCCTCGACCGGGTGACGGATGACTACTGCATTGATGAGTCCCGCATCTTCGCTGCCGGCGAGAACTCTGGAGGCGAATTCGCAGGTTTTGTGGGCTGCGAGTATGGCGACCGACTCCGCGGCATCGTTTCCGGGGCCGCGAAGATGACGGGGTGGAACATCGATCCGGCCGCGCAGACTTGCAAGGGGTATCCCACTGCGATCGTGATCTGGAGCGAGCGAGACACCGTGCTTGCGCAGCCAGCTGGGCCGGCTTTTCGGGACTTTTACAGGGATTTGAACCAGTGCGACTCGACGTCGACCCCTGTGAGCGGGTACACCGATCTTAAATCGAATTGTCGGGTATTCGATGGTTGCAGAGCCGGCAGCTCTACTTACTTCTGCTCCCATGAAGATCCGAACTATTCCGGTACCTACCACGGCTGGCCAGATATGGCCGCAGCAATGACTTGGGGTGTG
Source organism: Polyangiaceae bacterium (assembly GCA_050300635.1). GTDB lineage: Bacteria > Myxococcota_A > Polyangia > Polyangiales > Polyangiaceae > NIC37A-2. The sequence goes on along the minus strand of JBNKYC010000075.1, from coordinate 4,133 downwards.
TTTTCTCAACTCTGATCGACGTTCGCAGGAGACCATGGCGAGCTCTTTTCGCGCCTGTCTCTTGGGACCCTAGGGGCCTCGCCAGCCCTCGGTTCATGGGGTGCGCCGTTTGGGCAGCAGCCGTCCTTGAGCGATGGCACGTGCCACCTGCTGAGCGGCCCGGCTCTTGATTCCGCAGTGGGTGGCCACGAGCTCAACGAGGCGCGCTTCGGGTTCGTTCTGCGCGCGGTCTAGCACCGATTCGAGGACGTCGAGACGGATCGCTCGACGGGCGAGGACCCAGTATCCCAGTTTGAGCCAGATCTCCTTGGGGATTTCCCCCGCTGCCAGAGAGGGGCGCCCCGCTTGTTCGGGACGCTCGAAGAGCGACTCTGCCCCCCGGAAGTCGATCTTGGGAGATTGAGGACTCGAGTAGAATACATGGAGCAGAGCAAGGCGCGCGCGGATCGAAGGTGCTCGCAATTGGTGTTTGAGAAACACGCTGGCACGTCCGATGACGAGTCCTTGGGATGACCACTTCTTCGAGGTGCGCGGAGAAAGCTCAGCGAGGAAGGGATCGATATCGCTTCGTGGTGTGGCGCCCAAGTGGGCACGCAATTGGTAGACGAGCGCGCGTTCGGAGGCATGGTCTGGAGGGCGGATTGTGGCGAGGAAATGGCCCAAGCATTGTTCGGACAGCTGGTGCACGAGAGCTTCCAGGTGTTTGCGCTCGTGACCCGAAAGTTCCACTCGTGGTTGGACACGCGGGCGTAAAAGGCTCGGTCCAGGGCGAAGCAGGGCCACCTCTTCTTCTTTGAGAAACAACCTGCCTTGGGGAGAGAGCCTCAGATCGTCGGAAGATGCTTCGAGGAGTCGCGATTGTGTGCTGACTTTGGGCGGAGCGGCCCATTGGTCGCGGAGAGCCATCAGTTGAAAACGAAAGTCACCGCCCTTAGCTGCTGCCGGAGCGCCAGCGTTGGTTTGTCGGAAGGAGGATAGTTCTGCCACGATACGCTTCTTTTTTTGGACGAAGCGGTCTACGAGCGCGTGGTTCAAGTCATCGCTGAGCTCATCTTCGATTTGGGCGGCTTTCGTCGCCAAGCCGTGACGTTTGTCCACCCACGTTCCCTGGTGGGCGACGAAGGTCCAGGTCCTTACCGCTTTGATTCGGTCCATGATGGATTCGATATCGCCGCTGTGGCGTCGGAGTCGTGCGAGTCGCGGGAGAATAAACGAAGGCGCAATTTCGCCATTTTGGTGGAGCTCGAGGAAGATCTCGGCCGCGAGCCTGGAGTGTTCGTCCACGAGCAATCGGCGGTAGTCGGGGATCTGACAAACATCCCACAAGAGCTGCAGCTCGCGTTCGCCGTTCAAACGCTCCTGGACTTGTCGCTCGTTGAGCACCTTCTTAAGAGTTTCCGTATCTTCGGCCTGTTGAACGAGGCGCAGTCGCGGATGGGGTGGTGAAAGCAAAAGCGAGTTGAGCAGAGCCTGAGGACGGCTGAAGTCGAGTTGGGCGTTGCGCCAGACGAGATGAGAGATTGAGGGAAAACGGTGGGACTCGATGGCGCGTTGGACGGAAAAGGGCAGGGGCTGGCGGTCATAGGTACCAAAGGAGCCGTCCTTTTGATGACGGCCGGCACGGCCGGCGATCTGCGCCAGTTCGCTGAGCTCCAGATCGCGGAGCTGATGCCCGTCGAACTTGCGTGTTTCGGCGAAGGCGACTCGGTCGATATCCAGATTGAGCCCCATCCCAATCGCGTCAGTGGCGACCAAAAATTCGACCTCTCCAGCTTGGTACATCTCGACTTGGGCGTTGCGCGCGCGCGGCGAAAGCGCTCCCAGCACGACTGCCGCGCCCCCCTTTCGGGCTCGCAGTTTTTCGGCAGCTTCGTACACCTTGTTTGCCGAAAACGCTACGACGGCGGACCGCCGAGGGAGGTTTCCCAGAGTGAAGCTTTGTTCGGCACGCAGTGACGAAAGCCGCGGGAAACGTCGAAACTCCGCCACGGGGACGAGTTGCTCGATGAGAGATTTCATCGTTTCGGAACCCATGAACCAGGTCGCGCGACGCCCTCGGGCGTGAAGCAACCGGTCGGTGAAAATGTGGCCGCGCTCCGGGTGGGAAGCCAGTTGGATTTCGTCGACTGCAAGAAAGTCGACCGAACGGTCCATGGGCATCGCTTCCACGGTGCAGACCCAATAATCGGGTCGAGGGGGAACTCGTTTCTCTTCTCCGGTGACGAGGGCCACTCGTGATGCACCGATCTGTGTGCACACGCGGTCGTATACCTCTCGCGCCAAAAGTCGCAGCGGTAGACCGATCATGCCGCTTGCGTATTCGAGCATGGTCTGAATCGCCCGGTGTGTCTTTCCGGTGTTTGTGGGCCCAAGGGCAGCGATGATCTCGGTGCGATCCATCGGGCTCGACCCTATCGCGAGGGCGCTCCCTCGGCCAATTGAAGAGGTGGGCGAGGTGTGAACCAGCCTTGCGATGCGGCTTCGCCGCGGTGGCTTTTCATTTCGCTTCGATTTCGGTCACGATGGGGGACCATGCTCGAAGCTACCTCTCGTTATTTTCACAAGGCTGCCGATCTTCTGCAACTAAACGACAACGCGCGGAAGATCCTCATTGCTCCCTACCGTACTGTCAAAGTGGAGATCGTCGTCGACGGTGATGATGGCGACCTTTTGCAGTTTTTCGGATACCGTGTTCAGCACGACTATTCGCGGGGCCCCATGAAAGGCGGGCTCAGGTTTCATCCCACAATGGATGAAGATCACGCTGGGGCGCTTGCCGCGCTGATGACGTGGAAGACAGCAGTGGTGAACGTGCCCTTTGGGGGAGCCAAGGGTGGAGTCAATTGTGATCCCGCCCAGCTGAGCCGCAGAGAGCTCAATGCGGTGACTCGTGCCTTTGTCGCTCAACTTCACGATGTTATCGGTCCCAACTTGGATATCCCCGCGCCCGACATGAACACCAATTCTGAGATCATGGGGTGGATCATGGACGAATACTCCAAGTACAAGGGGTTCGCGCCTGGAGTTGTGACGGGTAAGCCCCTGCAGCTCTTCGGCTCGGAAGGCCGCACCGAGGCCACCGGGCGCGGAGTCATGTACACTTTGGAGTCGGCCCTAGAAGGCGATGGTCGAAAACTCAGCGATGTGACCGTCGCTATACAGGGGTTTGGCAATGTAGGGAGCCACGCGGCCCGACTCATTCACGAGAGAGGTGGCCGAGTTGTGGCCGTCGCGGACCATCTGGGTGGGATCACGCGCAAGGAGGGGCTCGATATCCCCGCCTTGATCGAGTACGCGCAGGAGCATCGGACGGTACATGGGTTTCCCGGAGCGGAGGCGATGCCGAATTCGGAGATCGTCACCTTCGCGGCGGATGTTTTTATTCCGGCGGCGCTCGAAGACGTGATCACCAAGCACAATGTGGATCGCGTGCGCGCCAAGTACGTCGTGGAAGCCGCGAATGGGCCAACGACTCCAGACGCCCACGATGTGCTTGTGAGTCAAGGTGTAGTGGTGATCCCCGATATTCTGGCCAATGCTGGAGGTGTGACCGTCAGCTACTTTGAGTGGGCGCAAAACATCCAACAATTTCGTTGGGACTACGAAAGGGTCGTACTCGAGCTCGAAAAGACGATGAAGCGAGCCTATCGCGACGTGAATCGCATCGCGAGCGAGTTCAAGACGGATCTGCGTACGGCGGCATTTATGCTTGGGATCCGTCGGGTCGGAGAAGCCTCGTCCGCTCGGGAACAAGGTGCTCGCTCTCTCGAGGGCCCGCGTTCGCGTTTGTTTCGTTAGAGCGTCGCGACGGGCGCGGCGCTCGGCTTTGTATCGCTTGTGCTACAGCGCATCTCATAACCCGAAGGGTGGCGAGATGCGCGCAACAAGACACACGTACATCGAACATACCACAAGGAAAAGGCTCCGCCGACGCTTGCCTCACTCCTCTGGGGCGAGCGGTGGCAGAGCTTCTGCTGGTTGTGAGATGTATTCTAGTGCTGCGACCGTTTCAATTTGAGCGCTTCTTGGTCTGTCAGCGTTGAGAGACGGCTCGGTTTTCAGGAAGGGTCGCGGCACAAATGGGAAGAGAAAAGTGCGGAGACAGAGAGGGACGAGCGCGGTTTCGAAGCCGA
>JBNKYC010000074.1:0-134578 GCA_050300635.1 Polyangiaceae bacterium | reverse complement strand
AGATGGTCATGCCCGGCGACAACGTTACGATGACGATCGAGCTGATCACTCCGGTGGCACTCGAAGAGCAGATGCGTTTCGCTATCCGCGAAGGTGGCCGTACCGTCGGCGCCGGCGTGGTTTCCGAGATCATCGAGTAAGCAAGATTCTTTTTCTAGGGGTGGGCGGCTGCCCAACGCAGCCGAATCACCCCACCCCTAACCCCATCATTGTCAAGAAAGTACTGTCATGGTTGATGCGACAAAAATCCGAATTCGCCTGAAGGCGTTCGATCATCAGCTGCTCGACAAGTCCACCACGGACATCGTCGAGACGGCTCATCGGACGGGTGCGCGCGTAGCTGGCCCCATTCCGCTGCCCACTTCTATCCGTCGTTACACTGTTCTTCGTGGTCCCCACGTTGACAAAAAAGCACGTGAACAATTCGAGGTCCGCACTCACAAGCGCCTCATTGACATTCTCGAACCCAACCCCCAGACGCTCGAGGCTCTCATGAAGCTCGACCTTTCGGCTGGTGTTGACGTCGAGATCAAGAGCTAACGGAGGTCAAAATGGCAAAGATCGACGTTTACAATCTCAAGCGCGAAAAGGTTGGCGAAGTGGACCTCTCTGATGAGGTGTTCGCTACCGAAGTTCGCGAGCATTTGTTCCAGGAAGTCGTTGTGGCTCAGCTTGCCTCACGCCGTGCGGGTACCCGTGCAGCCAAGGAGCGCGCCGCAGTTTCTGGATCCAGCAAGAAGATCTACAAGCAGAAGGGCACTGGCCGTGCTCGTCACGGCAGCATCCGCGCACCCATCTTCGTGGGTGGTGGTCGCGCCCATCCCGCCAAGCCCCAAGACTGGAGCTACCGTCCTCCCCGCCGCGTGCGCATGAGTGCTCTTAAGGGTGCTTTGTCCAAGCTGGTCAAAGAGGGTCGCTGCACCATCGTCGACAAGATCGACTTGGGCGAGATCAAGACCAAGAAGCTGGCTGGCGTTCTGACCGACCTCAAGGCTGGCAAAAAGAACCTGCTCGTTGACGCGGCAGAGAACCAGGAGCTGCGTCTGTCAGCTCGCAACATGAAGGAAAGCAACTTCCTGCCTCCCGAGGGCGTGAATGTTTACGATCTCCTTCGTCACGATCACCTCGTGGTGTCCAAGGACGCGATTAAGGCTCTCGAAGCTCGCTGCCTCGGTGCCCAAAAGGAGGAAGCATGACACCTGAGCAAGTCATCAAGCGCCCCATCGTTTTGACCGAGAAGGCTGCGACTCTCAAAGAAGAGAGCAATCAGGTTATCTTTGAGGTCGAACTCAAGGCTGACAAGATTCAGATCCGAGACGCGGTAGAGAAGCTCTTCGACGTTAAAGTCGACAGCGTCAACACCCTGATCCAGCGTGGCAAGGTCAAGCGCCTCGGCCGCCGAGTTTACAAGCGCCCCAACTGGAAGAAGGCGATCGTTACCCTCGCTGAGGGCAGCAATATCGAGTTCTTCGACGAGAGCGGCGACGACGACAGCGAGGAATAATAACCATGGCAATTCGATCTTATAAGCCCACCTCTGCCGGCCGCCGTGCCGCAGCCGGACCGGACTTTTCTGAGCTCACCACGCGTGAGCCCCAGAAGGGCCTGCTGGAAGGTATTTCGAAGACCGCTGGTCGTAACAACCAGGGTCGCATCACCTCTCGTTTTCGCGGGGGTGGTCACAAGCGTCGCTATCGTTTGATCGACTTCAAGCGCAACAAGATTGGTGTACCCGCCACCGTTGCCGAAATCGAATACGATCCCAACCGCACTGCGCGTCTTGCGCTTCTGCATTATGCAGACGGCGTGAAGGCGTACATTCTGGCTCCCGATGGTCTGTCCAAGGGTGATCAGGTGCTCTCCAGCGCGAAGGCCGACATTCGACCCGGCAACAGCCTCCCTCTCGGTTCGATCCCCAATGGCACTGCCATTCACAATATCGAACTCCGCGTGGGCAAGGGCGGGCAGCTTGTTCGTTCGGCTGGTGTTTCGGCAACCCTGATGGCCAAGGACGGAAACTACGTTCAGATCAAGCTTCCTTCCGGCGAAGTCCGCAAGGTGCACATCAAGTGCCGCGCTACCATCGGTCAGGTTTCCAACGGCGAGCACAAGAACGCCAAATTGGGCAAGGCCGGTCGCAAGCGTTGGCTTGGTCGTCGTCCGCACAACCGCGGCGTCACCATGAACCCCGTCGATCACCCCATGGGTGGTGGTGAAGGACGTACGAGCGGTGGTCGTCACCCTTGTTCTCCTTGGGGCCAATTGGCCAAGGGTCTCAAGACCCGTACCATCAAGCGAACTGATTCAATGATCGTCAAGAGCAGAAAGGCACGTTAATCATGGCGCGCAGTATTTCTAAGGGGCCGTTCATTGACGGCCATCTCATGAGCAAAATCGAAAAGGCCGTTGCCGAGAAGTCGAAAAAGGTCATCAAGACCTGGTCTCGTCGTTCGACCATCTTCCCGGAAGCTGTGGGTTTGACCTTCGCCGTGCACAACGGTCGTAAGTTCGTTCCTGTCTTCGTTACGGAGAACATGGTGGGCCACAAGTTCGGTGAATTCGCTCCCACCCGCACCTTCAACGGTCACGCGGGCGACAAGAAGAAGCGATAGAGGGCACTCCGCCCAGCTTCACAAGCGGCTCTGCCCCGCACCCCGACCGCAGGCGCGCTACGCGCGCCGAGGACCCAAAAGGAATATTCGCAGTGCTGCAGACCAAGGGTCACGCAGCGTAGCTCAGCACCCGCGCCCAGATGTGGGTGCTGAGCGCAGCGGAGCTATTTGGCGAGCGGAGAACTCGGGGTAAGGGTGCGGGGCTTCTGTGTTTTTGGCAGGGGCGTCCCCTCCCTCCTCGTCGCCCGTAGTGAATTCGAGCTCCTCACCAAGGGGCTCAGAAGCCGCGCTCCCCGACAGGACCCTCAGGGCCTCGTTTTTAAGGGTGGAGCTTTCGCTCTGTGGAGAAGACCGGGGCGTCTTTTCTTGGGAGATTGTGGCTCAGTTTCGGCTGGGATGCGGGCTACCAGGCGCCAGGTGTCCAGCGCGGGCCGCACTGAGCTGGGCTCGAGGTTGCTGAGCAGACAGACGCGAGACCGACCACCAAAAGCACGCCGGCGATTTCCTTCAGTACGATGAGGTTGGGGTCGAGTTCGTCCTTGGCATCGACTTTGCGCACGGTGAGGCAGGCGGCTATCGGAGGCGTTTCGTAGTCGGCACACTTAAAGCCAGGGTCGCGTTCGAAACCAGGACAACTGCTGAGACACTCTACATAACCCTGGGGGGTTTCTTGAGATTGACACTTTCCGTAGCAACGGAAAGCGCCATCGTGGTCGACCCGATTTTCTCGCAACAAGAGGCGATAGCGGATGGTGTCGGGATCGCGGTAGTTGGGCGAGTTCTTCTTTTGATCGCCCGAGCAACCCCCCAGGCCCAAGCCTGAACACAAGAAGACGAGGATCTGCCCCCAAGTGAGCGCCGCTCTCTTTTTGGACCTTGCCCGCTGCGGAGAGGAGAACGTCGCTTCTGAGCTGGGGTGGCGGGAGAGCCGGACGGCCTTCATAGGTGCAACCCTATCTAGTTGTTCTGCGGGAGCCAAACTCGACGCACCTTGTAGCCGGTCAAATCAGCAATGAGCAGATCGCCTTCTCCGGTCAGGGCGACCCCGTAGGGCGAGTACAGCTGTACGGTGGTGGCCAGGGCTAGGTCTCCGCTCGTGCCGGCGCTGCCTAGTCCAGCGATGGCCTCGAGGGTGGTGCCGTTCCAGCGCATGACTCGATGACCCGAGGTGAGAGGAAAGTAGATATTGCCGTTTTCGTCTGCGACGCCGTCACCGCGGGCCCCGGTGGGGAGGTCGACCAGGTGCGTCACTGTGCCGTCAGCAGGATCAACCGTGAAGAGGGCGTAGTAGACCGAGCTCGAAGTGCCGACGCAAAGTTGCGCGGCGATGTAGAGCAAGCCGTCACCGCCCATCGTCAAACTCCCGTAAGAGGCCAGATAGGGGAGATCAGGCATGCCGTTGCAGATCGAACTGCCCACCTGCGTGGTGACGATGTCGCGGACGGGCGGGGGGCTCTGCGTGAGGTCAAGGGCATGAACCCCGACATCGTCGACGTAATAGTATTCGCTCTGATCGAGACTCAAAGAGCCAGATTTCGCGTCGCTGGGCTCGGCCAGGGTGTAAATCAAACCGCTCGTTTGATCGAGCACCATGACGTGACTCGCGTTCAAAAGGTACATGAGCTGGTTTTGGGTATCGAAGTCGACCGAGAGGATATTGCTCACGTTCGCGCTGATGGCGGCAGCCCCTTCTGGGGTCGCGCTCCCTCCGCCGGCGATGTGAGTTGTGGAGCCGTCGGGATCGGCCCGGTAGAAGCGGTTCGAAGTGCTGAAGTAGAAGGACCCGTCTCCGGTGGAACCGACCGCATAGACTCCATAGGCCTTTTGTTCGGGGGCCCACGTCGTATTTTCGGTGACGCCATAGTTTCGAGGTTGGTTGAGGGGCGTGGTCAGATAGCCGTCTGGTGGCCGCTGGACGCTGAGGTCGAAGTCGAGGCTATCGATGAGCTTGCCGTGGAGGTCTTCGACGACGGCGTAGTAGGTGTACGTGCCGGGCACCATGGAGCTTGCCGCCCTCATTGAGGTGAGCCCAGTGGCAGTCGTCAGAGCGGGGCCTTGGTAGGCGAGGAAGCTCGCATCGTTTTCTAGGTAGATGCCCAGACCCTCTAGAGGATTGTCGTTTTCGTCGACAAGCTTGAGTTGGATAGGATCGGTTCGGTATCCGACTGTCGCTGGGGGGACTTCGGCCTGCAGGGTGAGGTTGAGATCGGTAACACCTTCGGGAAGCTCCGGGCGAAACACCCTTCTGAGGCGATAATCGCCCTTGGTGAGTACGTAGACACTACCATCTGGACCCATGGCGGCGTCGATGGGCTCGTCGAGCAAAGCGGCGCTAGCCGGTCCGTAGTCGCCGAGTTCGTCGTCACTTGCTGGGGTGACGTTACTGCCCGCGAGATCGTAGGCGAACCACTCGTTGCGATGGACCCAACGCACCCGATGGTCGTCGACCACCAGGAGATTGCCTTCGAGATCCCAGCGCAAGTTACGCGGATTGGTGACGGTCGTGCTCGCCAGGGGCAGATTGCCTCCGGCGCCTCCAGCTCGGGTCAGCAAACGGCGATGTCCGGTATCGAAGTCCAGCATGGCCAGAGCACTGAAACTGCTCGTGCTCTGAGCCAGACAATAACGTCCGGCACCGATGAGACGCCCACTTTCGGTCAGAGCAACGGCACATTCGCCCGCATAGCAGCGGCTCAGACCAGGATAGACCCCTCCACAGCCGATTTCGTCGGTCGTGCGCATTTCGAGCACCCCGGACAGGTCGACTTTGTAGGCCTCATTGCGATGATCCATGATGGCCAAGCCCTGAGCTTGGGTGAAAGCTAGGCCGTAGGGGTAGCCGATATTGACTCCCACCGCTGACAGCCCGTTCTCCGGTGTGGCCGTACCACCTCCGGCCCAAACCGAGACCGAGTTCGAGCTCAAGTCGTAGCGCAGGACGCTCCCATAGCCGCCGGTGGTCGAAGCGATGCCCACGTAGAGTTGTTGGTTGTCGTCATCGAGAGCCAACTGATAGGGGGACGAGCCGAGGATATTGTTGTTCAGCCCGTGGTCAGAAAAGAGCCGCTCGACGACGCCTTGGGGGCTGATGGCGTAGATTTCGGAGTAGGCCGGGATCCGGTCGAGGACATACACCGTACCGTCGCTCCCGACAGCGAGGGACTTGGGGTTGTACATGCCTGCGCCCAAGGCCGCCTCGCCACCGCTGGCCGCCGCCCGTGTACCACTTAGGTTCATGACGGTGTGGATGGTGCCTCGAGGGGGAGAGATGGCCTGGAAGACGATGGGAAGGGGCACCGTGTCGGAACCTTCGACCGTCACCATGCAGGTGTAGCTGCCGCTCATTAGGCCAGGATAGAGAGTGAGTTCGGCTTGACCGACCAAGAGCCCATCACCGTCGCTTTCTGACGTCACGACCGAAGCCGTCGTGGTGTAGGCGCCCTGTGTACAAGCCGTATTGAGAGTTTCTCCTCCTAGGGCTGCACCTGAAGCAGTTTTGAGCGATACGGTGGCGGCGAAGGGCGCCGCCAGGACTGCGTTGATAGGTTTCTGGGGGGCTTCGAGGGCCAGAACATGCAGGCCTTCGCATTCTGGATCATCGAAACAGTCGCTGTCGGCACAATCGATGAAGCCATCGCAGTCGTCATCAACGCCCTGGCCGAGGGTGCAGTCCTCGCTGTTGCCGGGGGAAAGCCCCTTGTCCAAGTCGTCGCAGTCTCCGCCATCATCGGTCCAACCGGCGGGAGTCTGGCACGCGAGCAGGGGCAGTGATGAACTGTCACCGTAACCGTCGCCGTCCTGATCGCGAAAGTAGGCAACACTGACTTCGTCTTCGTCTTGGATCCCGTCGCAGTCGTCGTCGAAGCCGGGCACCGTCGTGCAGTCGTCCTTCATGCCGGGATGACGTTGATCATTGGTGTCATCGCAGTCGCCGACTTTGGTAACTCGGCCGGGTACGACGTCGCAACTATCAATCGGAGTGCTTAACGGGTTGCCCCAGCCGTCCCCGTCATTGTCGATGTACCAAAGAATCGACTGGGTCTGAGTGTCAGCGACTCCGTTGCAATCATTGTCCAAGCCATCACACAACTCGGGGGCGCCAGGGTAGATGCTCGGTTCTTCGTCGTTGCAGTCGGGGGCAATCGTCGCGCAGGCGGCGTCAGCAAAACCGTCGCCATCGTCGTCTTCGTAGTCGCCCGGGCCGACAAGATAGTCCGCGGCACCATCGCAGTCGTTGTCCTTCCCGTCACAGATCTCTTTGCTTCCGGGGTTCGAGTTCTTGTCATGATCGTCGCAGTCGCTCGGATACAGTGAGTAACCTACCTGGATCTCGCAGCTGACCTTGATGGGCCCAGCCGGGTCGCCAAAACCGTCGCCGTCCCGGTCGATATACCAAGTGGCTTGTACGACGTTTTCATCCGTCTCGTCGTTGCAATTGTTGTCGATGCCGTCACAGAGCTCTGGCATCAGCTCGTGAATAAAGGCGTTTCCATCGTCGCAATCAATGTCCTGCTCGGTGACTTGGGCTGTTCCCGGGCAAACCAGTAGGCGTCCGTCCTCGTCGATCAAATCGCCCGGCTGAGCGTCTTCGATTGAAACGGGTACCCCTACGCCGTCTCCGTCCAGGTCGAGAAAGCGGGGCACGCGTAGGCCTTCGTCGACTTCTCCATCGCAGTTATTGTCGATGCCGTCGCAGACCTCGCTGTTGTCTGGACTGATGTTGCGGACATCGTCTCGGCAGTCCTCTCCGCGGTATTCTTTTCCGTCCTCGTCGGTGTTGAAGCAGAGGTGGTCTACGTAACCATCGCGATCGACATCGAGCTCTCCGAAGGTGGTCGGATCACAATCCTCGTCATGAGAAAAGTCTTTGGGCGTGCAGACTTCGGGATTGCCCGGATAGCGATTGGGATCGCTATCATCACAATCGTCTCCGAGCGCCTCCCCGTCTTCGTCGAGACAACTCGCGGGAAAGTGGCCGTCGGCGTCAGCGTCGACCGCCTCGTGACGGCAACTGCCATCGTTAGGAACACAATAGTCGCGCGTACACTCGATGCCATCGTTGCAGTCCACCCGCTCACCTGGCACGCAAAAGCCATCTTCGCAGCTCTCTGTGCCATTACAGAGACTACCATCGCTGCACTCATTGTCCGTTTCGCAGGCGACCACCTGGGGGCGAGGCTGGTCTCCTCCAGTGGAATCAGAGGTGGTTTCATTGCGGGCGCCACCCATTGAAGTGGGCTCTTTGTCGGGCTCGGACTTGGAAGAGCACCCAAAGAGCGACAGGGAAACCAGGACGAGGAGTGGGCGAGTGTAGGCCATGGTGAACGGACTCTATGACTAGAGGCGCCGGGAATCGACCCCCGGCAAGAAAGGACCCGTTATCGGGCCCCTGCGCCGTCCCTGGGTTTGAGCGCGACGGCGCAGGGCGCGAACTCCCGGGCCGATTTCAGTCTCAGTGGATTGTGACCTTTGGAGCTGAGGGTCGCCTCGAACTGCAGTCTCGGGGTGCGTATTTTTTGCCGAGTGCCTGCCCCCTTCGAATCTGACTGGAGGAGATCGCTTTGGGAGGAGCAGGAGCCTGGTGTTGAGGGCGGATAACAACCGGCTCGGCTGGTGATGAGTGGTTCATGAGGGCATACTATCGGGATGCGCTGCGCCCCGTGCCCGCCGATGTTTTCCTTCTTCGCTTACATGGCATGCGTGGGATGCGGCTCGTCCCCAGGAGAGTCCGATACGGGGCGAGTCTGGGGTGCGCAGCAGGCCGGCATTGCCACCTACTACGGCGCGACGGGGGCTGGCGCTTGTCTCTTCGACGAGAGTCCCCAAGATCTGATGGTGGCCGCCATCAACGCGGAACAATGGCAGGAAAGCGCGTGGTGCGGGGCCTGCGTCGACGTCGTCGGGCCATCGGGTCAGGTGCGCGTGCGCATTGTCGACCTCTGTCCCAAATGTAAGACGGGCCACTTAGATCTCAGTCCGCAGGCATTTGAGCAAGTGGCCGAGCTTTCCTTGGGTCGTGTTGAGATCAGCTGGCAGATGGTGGAGTGTGACGTGAGTGGTCCGGTTTCTTACCGCTACAAGGACGGCGTCAATCAGTGGTGGACAGCAGTGCAGGTGCTCCACCATCGGCTCCCCGTTGAGACGATGGAGTACTCGAAGGACGGCAGCGTGTTTTTGCCGATGACGCGCATGGACTACAACTACTTCTTAACTGAAGACGGTTTTGGAGAGGGAGAGACCACGGTGCGCATCACGGCCATCGACGGGCAGCAGCTGATCGATACCCTCCCTGCCGTCAAAGAGAACCTCGTGATGCCGGGGCAGTCCCAGTTCGACTGATCGCGCGGGACGCAACATCGCGACGGTCTTTTCTTTGCCGAATGTTCCCAACGCGAAAAACGTGATCAGTAAGCACTTCAACCAGCCAAAGCTGCGTTTGGAGGATGAGTTCGCCCAAAAGTACTGTCCATCGATCCAGCAGTCGCAAAAATCCCTCCATTCAAGCCACTTTGATCGCGATCAGAAGTTGCACGCTTCGAAGGACACTGCTAGTTAGGCGCTCCCCATGAGACCTAGGTGTATTTACGCCTACTCGTTTCGAGGGATTTTTCGCGGATAGGGTCACCAACAACCCGCCAGGCGGAGCAGAAAAGTAGCTTCGAACCAGCGGTGACCGGTCCAAACCCATCCAAACCGGCCTCCAGATTCGTCTGGCGGCAACCAGCTCTAACCCAGAACGCTTCGCTCCTGAGGCTCTTCTCAGAACGAAACGACCCGGAAAACGAGCAACCTGTTCAGCTGAACAACACCCGAGAGTCCTCCTCGCCGACGGCGAGACGGACTCTCCCCACCCAACCGGAATAGTCGACAATGATCAGCAGCGCCAAAGCGAACTTTCAGCGCATCAGCCCCCGTAAGGCTCGGATGGTGATCGACATGGTCCGAGGCCGCGATGCGGACGAGGCCCTGCAGCTCCTTGAGTTTACTCCCAAGGCAGCAGCTCCCATCGTAAAGAAGCTCGTGGCCAGTGCAGTTGCCAACGCCAAAGTGAAGGCACCGTCTGCCACCAACCTGTACATCAGCAAGGCTGCTGTTGATCAGGGACCGAACTCACATCTTCGCCGATGGCGCCCGCGCGCCATGGGTCGCGCCACGCCCATCGAGAAGGGCGTGAGTCACATCACCATCGAGCTGGATCAGCGCTGAGGCGCCACCAAGGACGACAATGGGACAGAAAACACATCCGTATGGTTTTAGGCTCGGGGTCATTCGTACCTGGACGAGCAAATGGTACGACGCCAAAGGTTACACCAAGTGGCTCCATGAGGACATCCGCATCAAGCGCGCTGTCAAATCGTACCTGAAGAACGCGAGCATCTCGGGCATCGAGGTCGAGCGTGCAGCCAACAAGGCCAAGGTCATCGTCTTTACCGCACGTCCCGGCATGGTGATCGGCAAGGGCGGCAAGGGCATCGAGACCCTCAAGAGCGGTAATCTCAAGACCGCCGCCCGTGGCGAGACGAAGTTCCCCGGTGTGCAGTCGTTCACCGACAATGAGGTTTTCATCGACGTTCAAGAGGTGCGCAAGGCCGAGACCAACGCACAGCTCGTCGCCGAAAACATCGCTACTCAGCTCGAGCGTCGTATCGCGTTCCGTCGCGCTATGAAGAAGAGCCTCGGCATGGCCATGAAGTTCGGCGCCAAGGGCGTTCGTATTCGTTGTGCTGGCCGCTTGGGTGGAGCCGAAATGGGTCGCGTAGAAACCTATCGCGACGGCCGCGTTCCCCTACACACTCTGCGTGCTGACGTAGACTACGGCTTCGCCGAAGCCCGTACGACCTACGGCATCATCGGTATCAAGGTTTGGATCTTTAAGGGCGAGGTTCTCCAGCGTCGCTCACGTCGCAGTGCTCACGCTGTGGCAGAAGGAGCATGACCCATGTTGCAGCCGAAGCGTACAAAGTTTCGTAAGGTCCAGACAGGCAAGAACCGTGGCACAGCTTGGCGCGGTAGCGACGTTTCCTTCGGAGACTTCGCCCTGCAGGCGATGGACCGTCACTTCTTGACCTCTCGTCAAATTGAAGCTTGCCGTATGGCCATTCAGCGTCACGTCAAGCGCCAGGGCAAGCTCTGGATCCGCATCTTCCCCGACAAGCCTCTGACGAAGAAGCCCCTCGAAGTCCGCATGGGTTCCGGTAAGGGCAGCGTGGAGAAGTGGGTTGCCGTGGTGAAGCCTGGCCGCGTTCTTTTCGAACTCGCAGGAGTTCCTGAGGACCTAGCACGCGGCGCATTCAAGGTGGCAGCTGCCAAGTTGCCCGTGAAGACCCGCTTTTTGATGCGAGGAGCACTCTAATGAAATTCGCCGATCTCGTAGAAAAGTCGACTGACGACCTGGGTGAGCTCAAGGCTTCGCTCAGCAAAGACCTCTTCTCCTACCGGATGAAGAACTCTCTCGGTCAGCTCGAGGACACCAGTTTAATGGGCAAGGTGCGCAAGGATCTCGCTCGTATTGAGCAAATCCTAACCGCACGCGCCAGCCAAGGAGAGCAATCGTGAGCGCCGAAGCAACCGGGCACAAGACCCGCATCCGTCGCCTCATCGGCTTCGTCAAGTCCGATAAGATGGACAAGACCGTCGTCGTCGAGGTCATGCGTTACAAGATGGACCCCATGTACAAGAAGTACGTGAAGGTTCGTAAGCGTTACAAGGCACATGACGAGACGAACGAGTACCGCACGGGTGACCGCGTGGAGATCTCCGAGCATCGTCCGCTCTCCAAAGAGAAGCGTTGGAAGGTGAGCAAGCTCATCGAGCGTCCGGCCCTGGCCGGCTGAACCATAGAGAGGAACAGTAAGAAATGATTCAGACAGAATCTGTCCTCAATGTGGCGGACAACTCAGGCGCTAAGGTCGTCAAGTGCATCAAGGTGCTCGGCGGTTCTCGTCGTCGCTATGCCGGAATCGGTGACATCGTCGTCGTTTCTGTCAGCGAAGCTCTTCCCAACTCCAAAGTGAAGAAGGGCTCCATCATGAAGGCGGTCATCGTGCGTACCAAGCGCGAGAATCGTCGTATCGACGGCAGCTACATTCGCTTCGATGACAACAGTGCTGTCATCCTCAACGCGAACAAGGAGCCCATCGGAACTCGTATCTTTGGACCGGTCGCTCGCGAGCTTCGCCTCAAGAAGTTCATGAAGATCGTATCCCTCGCTCCGGAGGTTTTGTAATGAATCGCCTAGTTGTAGGAGATCAGGTCGAGATCATTGCTGGCAACAGCAAAGGTCAAAAAGGCAAGGTTGCGCGCATCGATTTCGAGCGTGGCCGCGTCATCGTCGAAGGCGTCAACTTGAAGAAGCGTCACATGAAGGCTTCTCAGACGGCCAGCGGCGGCATCATTCAAATTCCCGCGCCCATCGCCATCAGCAACGTGGCTCCAGTGGACCCGGAAACAGGCAAAGCCACCCGCGTTCGTATTGAAGAGCGTGACGGTAAGAAGGTTCGCGTAGCTAAGAGCGGCGCGGTCATCACCCCCCAAGCGGCTAGCGCCGAGCAGAAGTGAGGAGGACGGAAATGACTGAAGCAAAGAAGTCCCCCCGGATGCAAGACATCTACAACAAGACGGTGCAGCCCGAGCTCATGAAGAAGTTCGGTTACAAGAACGTCATGCAGGCCCCCAAGATCGAGAAGATCGTGGTCAACATGGGTCTCGGTGATGCTGTCGCTAACCCCAAGATCCTCGATTCGGCCGTGAACGAGCTCGGTGCCATCACCGGTCAAAAGGCGGTTGTCACTCGCGCAAAGAAGTCCATCGCTGGCTTCAAGTTGCGTGAAGGAATGCCCATCGGTGCACGCGTGACCTTGCGTCGCGAGCGCATGTGGGAGTTCCTGGATCGTCTCATTACCTTCAGCCTTCCCCGTGTACGCGACTTCCGTGGCGTCAGTGGCAAGGCATTCGACGGCGCAGGGAACTACACTCTGGGTCTCAAAGAGCAAATCGTCTTCCCTGAAATTGATTTCGACAAGGTCGATAAGGTCAAGGGAATGAACATCACTGTCGTTACCAGCGCCAATACGAACGAAGAAGCCAAAGAGCTCCTTCGCGGCCTGGGGATGCCCTTCAGGAACTAAGGCGGAGGAAAGACAAAAGTTATGGCACGCGCATGTCAGTGGGCGAAAATGAACCGCCCCCCCAAGTTCTCTACTCGAGCAGTCCGACGCTGCCACGTATGTGGTCGCTCCAAGGCTGTTTACCGTGACTTCAATCTTTGCCGAATTTGTATGCGCCAGATGGCGCTCAAGGGTGAACTCCCCGGCGTAACCAAGGCGAGTTGGTGAGACCATGGTAAACGATCCGATTGCCGATATGCTAACCCGCATCCGCAACGCTGCGATGGCTCGTCACGAAGTGGCGCGCATTCCTTCCAGCAAGATCAAGAAGAGCATTGCGGAATTGCTTCAAAAAGAGGGCTTCGTTTCTTCGGTTTCCGAAGAAGAGTGGGGCCCCCAGAAGCGAAAGACCATCACCGTGACCCTCAAGTACGGTGGCGATCACCGTGCCGCATTCAGCGGTCTGCGTCGCGTTTCAAAGCCCGGTCGTCGTGTGTACGTCGGTCACGGCAAGATCCCGCGCGTTCTCAACGGTTTGGGTGTTTCGATCATCAGCACCTCTCACGGATTGATGACGGACAAGGAAGCACGCACCAAGAAGGTGGGTGGCGAGCTACTCTGTGAGGTTTGGTAATGGCTGAAGCACAAAGTACTGCTGCTGGTAAGAGCGACATTAAGCTCTCTCGCGTGGGCAAACGCCCTGTTACGGTTCCCTCCGGCGTTACGGTGAAGCTCAGTGGTAGCGCCATCGACGTTCAGGGGCCGAAGGGTAAGCTCAACCGAGTTCTTCCTACCGGAGTCATCGCTAAGCACGAGGGCTCTGAAATTCTGGTGACCGCCGATGCCAAGGGCAACGACCACGCTCGTTTGCAAGGTCTTGGTCGGGCGCTCATCAACGCCATGGTCGAAGGTGCCGCCAAGGGCTACGAGAAAATTCTCGAGCTGCACGGCACTGGTTACCGTTGCGAACTGAAGGGCCGAACGATTCACTTCAATCTCAGCCTTTCTCACCCTGCAAGCTACGATCTCCCTGAAGGTCTCGACGCCGAGATCCCCAAGGACTCCAAGGGTACGGTGCTGATTCTGCGCAGCGCCGACAAGGAGCAAATTGGTCAGGCTTGCGCGACCATCATTCGTCTGCGTCCCCCAGAGCCCTACGGTGGTAAGGGCATCCGTCATCGCGGCGAGAACATCCGACGCAAGGCTGGCAAGACCGGCGGTCGCAAGTAAGCGGCTCTAGCTTTCTAGCGGTAATATTTCTGAGGCAAGAACAATGGCTAAGAAGTTGACAGGGCGCGAGCGACGCAAGCTCCGCATCCGAAACAAAATCTCCGGTACGGCTGAGCGTCCTCGTTTGACCGTCTTCCGTAGTGCAAAGCACATCTACGCTCAGGTTGTGGATGATGGAACTGGCAAGACGCTGGCAGCAGCGTCCACTCAGTCTCCCGATCTCAAGGGTGCTCTTGACGATTCTGACAAGACCGCAGCCGCCAAGAAGGTGGGTGCTCTGGTTGCTCAGGTCTGCGCCAAGAACTCGATTGAGCGCGTGGTCTTCGACCGCAACGGCTACCTCTACCACGGTCGTGTCAAGGCATTGGCCGAAGCTGCCCGCGAAGCTGGCTTGAACTTCTGAGAGACGAATAAGTTATGGCAATTGAAAGTTTTGACGACGACAAGCTCCGCGAGCGCGTCATCCACATCAACCGCGTAGCCAAAGTGGTCAAGGGCGGTCGCCGCTTCAGCTTCTCGGCTCTCGTGGTGGTTGGTGACGAAGAAGGCAGCGTGGGCGTTGGTTTCGGCAAGGCCAATGAGGTTCCCGAAGCGATCCGCAAGGGTAACGAGCGTGCTCGCAAGAACCTGTTTAAGGTTCCCATGATTGGCCGCACCATCCCTCACGACGTTCTCGGTCATCTTGGCGCTGGCCGCGTTCTGCTTAAGCCGGCGGCTCCTGGTACTGGCGTTATCGCTGGCGGCCCGGTGCGCGCAGTGCTCGAAGCGGCCGGAATCCACGACGTCTTGACCAAGTGCATTGGTACCAACAATAAACACAACGTTGTTCACGCGACGCTCGCAGCTCTAAAAGGTCTGCGTAGTCCCGAGACCGTTGCTCGTTCGCGCGAGCAGGAAATGGACCACGTCGCGTCGGATTACCCTGTTGCAGCTACTTCAGCCACGGCGAACGCTGGTCAGTCGATCATCGTCAGCTCTGGCGGTCACGCTGCTCCCGAAGGAGGCGCATGATGGCCGTTGTTCTTCAAGTGAAGCAAACCCGTAGCGTTGTTGGTCGTCCCCGGACCCAACGTGCAGTTCTCAAGGGTCTCGGCCTTCATGGCATCGGGACCGAGGTTCAGGTTGACAACACCCCGTCGTTTCGCGGCATGGTGAAGAAGGTCCTGCACCTGGTTGAGGTAGAAGAGGTAGAAGCATGAGCCAAGATCTATCTAGCTTGCAGTTTCCTGCGGGCGCTCGTCATTCTGAAAAGCGCGTTGGTCGCGGCACTGGTTCCAAATTGGGCAAGAGCTGCGGTCGCGGGACCAAAGGCCAAAAGAAGCGCAGCGGTGGCAACATCAACAAGCTGCACTTCCAGGGTGGTCAAACTCCCATGCAGCGTCGTCTTCCTAAGCGCGGTTTCCGCAACTTCCTCGCTCCGGTAACGGTCGAGGTTCAGGTGACGGAGCTGGAGCGCTTCGAGAGTGGCACCGTTGTGAACGAGGAAGCTCTTCGTGCAGCACGCTTACTTCAGGTGCGTGGCGCTCGCGTGAAAGTCATCGGCAACGGCGAGCTTTCTAAGAAGCTCACCGTGGAGGCGTATCGTTTCTCCAAGGGCGCACAGGAAATCATCGAGAAGGCAGGCGGCCAGGCCGTCGTGCTGGGCGCTGCCAAAGGCGATAGCGCTGAGTAATTCCCTCCCCATTTTCCTTTGAACGGTTTTTCGACTAGGTAATCCGCCCGCATGGCTCTTTTCCAGAACTTCGGCAATATCGGCAAAGTGCCGGAGCTGCGCCGGCGGATTATTTTCACGCTGACGGTGCTCGCTATCTATCGCGTAGGGATCTTCATCTCTACGCCGGGCGTGGACCGTGGTGTGATGAGAAGCTTGATTGAGCAGCAGGGTGGTTTGCTCGGTATGCTCAATCTTTTCTCGGGTGGTGCGCTCGCGAATCTCTCGATCTTCGCGCTTGGCATCATGCCCTATATTTCGGCGAGCATTGTGATGCAGCTGATGGGCATGGTGAGCAAGACTGTCGAGGAGATGCGCAAAGAGGGTGAGTCCGGTCGACGTAAGCTCGAAGCCTATACACGTTACGGCGCCATCGTCTTGAGCATGGCTCAGTCCTTCGGTATCGCCAAGGCACTCGAAGGCCAGAACGTATCGGGACAAGGAGATCTCGTCGCCGACCCGGGTTGGGGCTTCCGTCTGATGACGATGTTGACCCTGACGACCGGGACGGCGCTCATCATGTGGCTTGGCGAGCAAGCGACGGAGCGCGGCATTGGCAACGGCATCTCCCTCATTATCTTCGCTAGTATCGTCTCCGGGATCCCCACGGGTGTGGCTCAGTATTGGGCAGGCACCGGCGGTGAGGTTGAGCCGCTGACTGTAGCGACGGTGCTCGGTGTTCTCCTCGTCAGTATTGCTGTTGTCGTCTTCTTCGAGCGAGCACAAAGACGCATCCCCATTCAGTACGCTCGTAGGCAAAGCGCGCGCCGCATTTATGGTGGCGAAACGGCCCACCTTCCCTTGAAGGTGAACATGGCGAGCATGATTCCGCCCATCTTCGCTTCCTCTCTTCTCGTTTTCCCAGCGACCCTGGCCAACATGGACGTGCCGTTCATGTCCACCCTAAGTGGTACGCTCAACCGAGGCGATTGGGTGTTTCACTCCCTCTTTGCGCTCCTCGTTGTCTTCTTCTGCTTCTTCTACACATCAGTGACTTTCCAGCCTGTGGACGTCGCCGAAAATCTCAAGAAGCAGCAGGCGAATATCCCAGGCATTCGTCCCGGGCGACACACTGCCGAGCATCTCGACGGTATCGTAAACCGGCTTACCGTCGGTGGGGCTATCTACGTGGCGACCATTTGCGTCGTTCCTGCGGTGATCGCCCAATCATTCAATGTTCCCTTCCAGTTTGGAGGTACGAGCTTGATGATTGTGGTGGGCGTTGCACTGGAGACAGTGAACCAAATCGAGGCACACCTGATCACTCAGAGTTATGAGGGTGTGACTGGACCTCGGACAACCCGCTTGAGCGGACGGAGGCCGGCCTAAGGCCGGAGGAGGAATGTGATGCGGTTGGTATTGGTTGGTCCCCCGGCAAGTGGCAAGGGCACTCAGGCGGCGATTCTCAAAGAGAAGCTGGGGGTACCTCAGATCTCGACTGGCGACATGCTGCGCGCGGCCCGTAAAGCGGGAACGCCCTTGGGCAAAGAGGCGGAGGGTTTTATGACCGCCGGCAAGCTGGTTCCCGATAGCGTCGTGATCGGTCTCGTTGAAGAGCGCCTCCAGCAGGCCGACGCTCAAAAAGGTTTCATTCTGGACGGATTTCCTCGCACCGTTCCCCAGGCTGAGGCCTTAGATGTTCTCTTATCGAAGTTGAATCAGCCTCTTTCTGCTGTCGTTCAGATCAACGTTTCGCGTGATCTTTTGGTGGAGCGCGCTACCCTCCGCCGCACCGACAAACGGACTGGACAGATTTATCACTTAAAATATAATCCTCCCCCCTCTGACGCCGACCTGGAACACCGGGCTGACGATCAGGAGGAAACGGTCAAGGCTCGACTCGATCAGTTCGACGAAATGACCGCGGCACTGACCCCCTACTATCAAGAGAAGAATCTGCTCAAGCAGGTGGATGGTGTGGGTAAGCCGGAAGAGGTAACGAGTCGTCTCCTCGGAACACTCGGACTCTAAGAGTCAGCTCAACAGCCTTCTCTACTCGCCTCAAACAAACAACTCACACTTAAAATTCACTTGCCGGTCGCATGGGATCGGGATCATCAAGGAGTCGAAACGCACTCAAAACCACCACTCAGCACCACTCGATGCAAATGACGGATGAAACTTTCCTCGGAACCGTCACCGAAATCAGACCCAAAGCGCTGTACCTTGTCCGTCTTGAAGATGGTCAGCTCATCACAGCCAACCTTGCGTCTCGGCTGCGTCAAGTCACTGTTCGATTGCTGGTGGGACAAAAAGTGAAACTCCGACTCTCCAAGCACGATGCCCGACGCGGGCAGATCACTCAAATCGCTCAATAGTTTCCGGTGGCTCTGCCATCGCAATCACTCGGTGGCCCGGCCACCAACTTACGTTTTCTCCGGTGGCTTGCCACCAACTTGAGCTTCGGCTCATCACCAACAGAAACCTATCCTGAAGAACAGGGAAGAACACCATGAAGGTCCGCCCCAGCGTTAAGAAGATTTGCGAAAAGTGTCAGGTGATTCGTCGCCAAGGCGTCGTTCGCGTCATCTGCGAAAACCCCCGTCACAAGCAGCGTCAGGGCTGAGAGGGCGCAAGGAATAAAATATGGCACGTATTTCCGGCATCGATCTCCCTCGTCGTAAGCAGCTCGCTTACGCTCTGCCCTACATCTACGGCGTTGGCCGCACGACTGCTCTACGCATTTGCGAAAAGGCAGGTCTCCCCCCCGAAAAGAAGGTGGAGGAGCTATCTGACGCAGACGTGAAGAACCTGCGTGACACCATTGAGGCAGGCTTCAAGGTCGAGGGTGATGCTCGTCGTGAAGTACAGCAAAGCATCAAGCGTTTGATGGACCTGGGTTGTTACCGCGGTCTTCGTCATCGCAGAGGCTTGCCCGCCAACGGTCAAAGGACGCACACCAACGCGCGCACTCGTAAGGGTCCCCGCAAGGCTTTGGCTCGCCGTAAGTAATCGGGCGTCTTTAGGATCAAGAAAGTAGATTAAGTTATGGCTAGTGCGAAAAAGACGCGGACCAAGATCGTCAAGAAGAACATCTTCTCAGGCATCGCTCACATCCAGTCGACCTTCAACAACACTCTTGTCACCATCACCGACGTCAACGGCAACGCCATCTCTTGGGCGAGTGCAGGGGCTCGTGGTTTCAAGGGTTCACGCAAGAGCACGCCCTTCGCTGCTCAGCTTGCTGCAGAAGAAGCAGGCCGTAAGGCGATGGACCATGGCATGAAGAACATCGCCGTCTTCGTCAAGGGCCCTGGCAGCGGTCGTGAGAGCGCCGTTCGCGCTCTGCAGCAGGTTGGTTTTCGCGTGACCATCATTCGTGATGTGACCCCCATCCCCCACAACGGCTGCCGCGCGCCCAAGCGTCGTCGCGTGTGATTTTCGCCGATTCAGTAGAGTAAGATTATGGCACGATATCTCGGACCCGTTTGCAAACTATGCCGCCGCGAGGGTGGTAAACTCTATCTCAAGGGTGAGCGCTGCTTCTCAGAGAAGTGCTCGGTTTCTCGCCGCCCTTATCCTCCCGGCCAGCACGGCCAGGGTCGTATCAAGCTTTCGGAGTACGGTTTGCGTCTCCGCGAGAAGCAGAAGATGCGCCGCATTTACGGTCTGCTCGAGAAGCAGTTCTCTGACTATTATGTTGACGCATCTCACCTCCGTGGTCCCACGGGTGAAGAGATGATCGGTCTCATCGAGCGTCGTTTGGACAACGCTGTTTACCGCATGGGTTTTGGTGTGAGCCGTCGTCAGGCGCGCCAGCTCGTTCGTCACAGCCACATTCTGGTCAATGGCAAGCGTCTGAACATCCCTAGCTATCAGGTGAAGCCAGGCGACAAGATCGAGCTGCGCGAGAAGAGCCGCAAGATCGCCTACGTGGCAGCTGCTCTGGCTGGTGCAGAGGCTCGTCCCCCATCGGGTTGGCTTGAGGTCGACAAGGCGAACTTTGCAGGCACTGTCAAATCGATGCCGATTCGCGATGAGCTCAACGAGCCTGCTCTTAAGGAGCAGTACGTGGTCGAGTATTATTCTCGTTAATTGATAGGTCTGTTGCGACCGGCAACGCATCGGTCGGTTGTCCTCGCGGTACCACTGTACCGCTGTGGGAACCTCCCTAGCCTTGCCGGTCTCACGACGACCTCTCAATTAACTACAGGAAGTCGATTGAACTCGAACGACTCTCTGGAACAAGACGCCCCTGGTTTTTGGGCTTTAAGCTGAAACCAAATTAGGAATCTTGGGCTCACCTTTTTCGAAGGTGGGCTTTTTGAAAATAGGCCTCGTTTGAGGCCAAACGCGGGCAGACTGCGGAAGTGATGGGAGGAGCTGGTTCCCCCACTCTTTGGGACGGTCGCGCGAACCCTCAAAAGAAAGTAGCTCAAAGGTATGGAGACAGAAGCAAAAGCACAGACCGGCGTAAGCGCGATGACGAGCCGCAACTGGCGCGATCTCATTCGGCCCAAAAGCATTCAGCTTGATCAAGAGTCGGCCACCGACTTTTACGGTCGCTTCGTGTGTGAGCCACTTGAGCGAGGGTTCGGCGTTACGATCGGTAACTCTTTGCGACGCGTTCTACTCGCTTCTCTTCAGGGGGCGGCAATCACGGCTGTCCGTATGGACGGTGCCCTGCATGAGTTCACGACGATTCCCGATGTCGTCGAAGACGTCACCGACATTATTCTGAACCTCAAAGAGGTTGTTTTTCGCGCCGAAGCGCCCCGTACCTACACCGTTCGTCTTGAGAAAGAAGGACCGGGCGTGGTCACGGCAGGTGACATTAAGCTGGTGGACGGTTTGACGGTGCTCAATCCCGATCATGTGGTGGCGAGCCTCGACAAGAAGGGCCCCCTTTCGATGGAGCTGACGGTAGGCGTGGGGCGTGGTTACGTTTCTGCCGAGCGTAATAAGAGCCCCACGATGCCTATCGGCACCGTGCCCATCGATGCGATCTTCTCTCCCATTCGTAAGGTCAACTACACCGTGCAGAACGCGCGTGTTGGTCAGGTGACCGATTACGATAAGTTGGTTCTCGAGGTTTTCACCAATGGTAGCGTCAAGCCGGCTGATGCCGTCGCCTATGCCGCCAAGATCCTCAAGGAGCAGCTTTCGATCTGGATCAACTTCGAGGAAACCGAAGACACCGCGTACGCCCCCGCTGGCGCCGAGGATACCCCGCTCAACGAGCATCTCTTCAGGAGTGTCGATGAGCTTGAGCTTTCGGTTCGTAGCGCCAACTGCTTGCAGAACGCTAACATCCAGCTCATTGGTGAGTTGGTTCAACGTACCGAGCAGGACATGCTCAAGACAAAGAACTTCGGGCGCAAATCGCTCAAAGAAATCAAAGAAATCCTGGGCACCATGGGTCTCTCTCTCGGCATGAAGCTGGAGAACTGGCCTCAGATGCTCGAGCGTTGGAAGGCGCAGCAGGGTGGCGGCTGAAGTCAGCTTTGCTGATTTCAAGTAGGGGCCCCCAAAGCCAGCCACGAACTTTTGATTCAGGCACCACTCTTCATTGAGGCACCAAGGTAAACCAAAATGCGACATAAGAACTCAGGCCGTCAGTTTGGCCGCAATTCAAGCCACCGACGCGCGATGCTGCGCGCTTTGACTGCAAACCTCATCGCTCATGAGCGCATCGAGACAACCGACGCTAAGGCGAAGGAGCTCCGTCGAGTCGCAGAGCGTGTCATCACCAAGGCTCGTCGCCTAGGTGAGATTGCTTACACTCCTAACGATCAACTGAGCTTGGCTGATCGCGCTCGCCGTCACGCTGCGCAAAAAGAGGTCGCCAAATTCTTGCAGCGTTTCGCTGTGGTCGACAAGGGTGACGAGTACAACAAGATCGATCTTGTAGAGAAGGTCTTCGTTGAATTGGCCAAGCGCTATGCCGGTCGGCCTGGCGGCTACACCAGAATCATCAAGGTGGGTAACCGTCGTGGTGATAATGCTCCGATCTCGATCATCGAGCTCGTGGGCGAAGCGGATGGCAAGGCTGAGGCCGCTGCCGCTCCTGCCGCTGATTCAAGCGACGAGAAGTAAATGCCAGGCGCGGGTCCCTGATCAGGGAGCCGTTGCCGGGTTTCAAAGGGAAGGCGATTCACTACGGTGGGTCGCTTTTTTTCGTGTGCTTGTTCTAGGAACGGTCCGGTGAGGCGCTTAGGGCTTGGCTACTTTGAAGATGATGTTTTCGGGCGGCGCCCTCGAAACCAAGTACTGAACATGATCCATGCTGCGGCAGCCAACGAAACTGCCGCGACGGTGATGGCGATGGCATACCGTGAGGTGGTTCCCCAGGCGGGAGTCTTGTTTTGAGTACGGGCGAGCTGGCTACTCTTTTCGTTCAAACTTGGGTCGAGAGCCCTGGCGCGTTCGATCTGGATTTGGTCGATCCACCCTTTTTGCTCAAGCTTTTCGGCCTGCAGCAGACGACGCAGCGCCTCTGCTCGTACGGCTTCTTTGGGGTCGCTGAAGAGGGTTTCGGCTCGATAGGCGGCATCAAGGGCAAGGAGAGGCTTTTCGTCCTTCAGGGCTTGGGCCGCTGAGAAGTAGCCGGCGGCTAGCTGGTCCTTTTGTTGGAAGAAGGGGACCAGAGCAACGACCTTGTTGTAGGAAAGGATCGCTTCGGCGTAGCGTTCTTCGTCTAGATGACGCTTCGCTGCAGCAAGCAAGGCATAGGCTTCTTCGAGCTTGAGCCGATCGTATTCTGTGAAGAGTTCTCGGGCTGTGCGCTTCCAAGTCCAGTCGCGGGGAGGAGTCTTGCCCGTGATATCTTTGTATGCGTCCTTGAGTTGCCAAGAGCCAACGTCACCAAGAAGGACGAGACCCTCTCGGGCGGCTTGTTTGATCTGGGAACGATCTGACGCTGCGAAACTGAGTAACAGCTGAGTCACTTCTGGGTCACGGCTTCTTCCGAGAGCGACGAGGATTTCGGCCAAGGCCGAGGAGTCTTCGGTTCGGACAGCGTCATGGGCGTCGATTTTTTTGCGCAAGCTCAGCAGACGCTTGGCCCACGCCTGGATCTTGGTAGCGGGATGGCGTCGAGCATCGATCAGGGCGGCGGTCGCGCGGGCCCCGATTTCGTCGAGTTGCCTTTGGCAGTCGATGCGGACGAACTCGCCGAAGCGCGAATAGATGAACACGATGGCCCGTGCCGCGTCGGCGCTTCCTACTGCAGTAAGCATGCGATTCATCGAAAGCAGTTGTGTCAGATCACGCCAAGCTTGATCTTTGGGCTCTGCAGCAGCCAAGACATCACTCAAGTAGTCAGATTCTCCACCATCGCTATTGAACTCTTTGGCTTGCGCTCGAATGCCTTCGAAGGTGCGCTTCATTGCGCGTTTGTCTGCGCGGTCAGCGAGCCGATTAGCCCGTCGCTGGATGCCGCTGACCCAGTCGGTTTTGGCTCGACGCAGCATGAGCGCGCTTCGGCTTCGCTCCTTCTTGTCTTCGCTGACGATCTTGGCGAGCAGATCATCGATGGCCTCCATGGCGGCGGGGCGAGGTGGTTTGAGGTCAAGAGATCGTGGCTGGGGCAGCAAAGACAGAGGCATGTCTTTGGGCCGATCGGGTGCTTCGGCCTGGATCTCCCTGTCCTGGGGATCGGCACCATCCACCCGTCGTTCACTTGCGTGAAGAGGGGGAGTCAGCAGGGCGCCCGCCCAAAGGAGCCACAGAGTGACTCGTTTCGGTTTGGATGGATCGCGGGCAGGGCTAGCTGTGCGGAGGCTCATTCGATGATGCGAAAATCAGAAAACTCGCCAGAAAATCCCCTCCAGCGGGTGTCGACTCGATCGACGCGAGCTGCACTCGGACCTTTTTGCGCCCAACCGTGTAGTTCGCGAATACTGAGTTCCTCTCCTTCTGCGAGGATTTCCACCGAACCGTCAGAGCGGTTGCGCACCCATCCCGAAAGGCCGAGTCGTCGGGCTTCGCGCTGAGCGGCGGCGCGGAAGTAGACCCCCTGAACTCGCCCTCGGACATGGATTTGGAGCTGCTTCAGAGCCATGGGCCTGTGTTACCGAAGTGCGCCCCAAGTAGCAATTCTTGGCCAAAGACTAGGGGTACTCGGCTGCGCTCGCTTTTTTCCCAGGGCGCCCTGTGTTGCAATGAGCCGTGACCCAAGGTCTAGAGCGTCCCGCCTCAATGAGTCGTCGCGCGCTGCTTCGTGAAGCGCGTGTGGCCAAAGCTTTGCGTGAAGTGGCCGGAGCGCTGGGGGCTTCTCTTGAGCTGGACGAACTTCTTGAGTTGGTCCTTCGAAAGCTGACTGACTTGATGACCGCCGAGCGCGCGATCTTGTTCTTGCTTGACGAAAGAAAGCGAGAGCTCGTCAGTCGATCGGCCGGTGGCGATGATGACTTTCCTATTCGTCTGCCCCTAGGGGACGGAGTGCTCAGTCGGGTGATTCGTTCGGGTCGAGCCGTTCGGATGGCAAGCGAGTGCGCGGAGCTAGGAGACGCGGAGTGGGACGCCCTACTTTCTTGTTCGACCAGATGTGCGATCGCAACGCCTCTGAAGAACAATTTGAGCCGTACGATTGGGGTCTTGCTGGTCATCAACAAGGTGGGTTCGGATTCGTCCGGCACCAATGACTTCGATGAGGAGGATGAGGAAATCCTTTCGGTGTTGGCCAAACAGGCTGCCATCGCCATCGACAATTCGAGGCTGCTTGTCACGTTGATTCGAAAGAATCAGCAGCTGCAACAGGCCCAAGAGCAACTGACTCGTCGAGTGCGTGACTTGGAATTACTCTTCGAGTTGGAGCGGGCGACCGCCCATGCCCAAAGCCACGAGGAGTTAGCGAGAGCCGTGCTAGAAAGTTTGGCTCGTGCCTGCGGAGCGGGAGGTGCGCTCTTGGTGCTCGCCGATGAAGAACACGAACAGTTCGTCGATTATTGTTTGCGTAGGGCTGCGCGGGTGTCGGGGGGAGCCGAAGAAGGCCCTTCGAGGTTTTCTTCTGGTCTGTCAACGGCACGAGAAGGGCTGCTTGCTCCCGTGATCGAAAGTGGCTCTCCCATTCAGATAGATGTGACCGACAGCCCTCTGAGTCATCAGGGGCTTCCGGATGTGGAGTCTATGATTGCTGAGTCGCTGACCGGAGGTGAGCGACCGATTGGGGCTCTGGCCTTGCTCAACAAGCGCGGGGGACCGTTTACGGCCGAAGATTTGGGACTTCTGCGCTTGGTGTCAGCGAACGTCTCTACGGCGGTACGGTTGTTCAACGCCAACCAAGCCAGACAAAGGGAAGAGCGTCTGTCGGGGATTGGCCGTTTGATGTCGCAGGTGGTGCACGACCTCAAGAGCCCCCTTACGGTCATCAGCGGGTACGTTCAACTGATGGAGGTGTCGTCCGATGAGACTGAGCGGAAGAAGTACGCCGAGGAAATCCTCAAGCAGTTTCAGGCTCTGGGCGCGATGCAACGCGAAGTGCTCGCATTTGCCCGGGGCGAAACCCAGGTCTTCGCCCGCAACGTCATCGTTGACCGACTGCTCGGCGACTTGAAAACCCAAATGAGCGCAGAACTTGCCGAAAAGAAGGTTGAGCTCAAGGTTTCGGCGACGAAGAACCTGGTGGCTCATCTTGATTCCGAACGCATCATGCGGGCCTTACAAAACCTGGTGCGCAACGCAGCTGAGGCGATGGAGGCTCTCGGTGGTGGCAGTGTCACCATCCGAGCGGATGTGGATGGGCAGGCGGTCACCTTTCGCGTAAGTGACACAGGGCCCGGTATCCCACCGGGGATTGCTCCTCGGCTGTTTCAGTCCTTTGTGACGGCAGGCAAGCTGAATGGAACGGGTTTGGGTTTGGCGATTGTACGTCGCATCGTGGAGGAGCATGGCGGCCAAGTGGAACTGTGTTCGGTGCCACGGGGAGCCTGTTTTTTGATTACGCTTCCGTCTTCGGTCGTACGAGTTGGTAAGTCGACCGAGCCCAAGCCGAACGCGGCTTCTGCGAATAAGAAGGGCGATGGGACAGCTTCAAAGCCTTCAGCAAAAAAGAAGACAAACAAGCGGCGGAAGGAGCAGCCGTGAAATCGGCCGGGGCGACGGTGCAAGCGAGGAGCTTGGATCGTCGGGCCTCTCGCCGGCGTCGCACGGTCAGCTCACGCATCCTGGCGGCCTTTTTGTTGGTTCTCGCCCTCTTTGGAGCAGCGTCCTTATGGAGTGTGCTCAGCTTCAGGCAGGCGGTGGCCGAAGCCTCGTTGCTGCGACAAGGGTATTTGCCCTTGGCGCTCAGCTTGCGCGATTTAGTTGCGAATCAAGACAGCTACAACTCACAGTTGAACCACGTCACTTCTGCGCGCAATCCGGCTGACGCGCGCGCTTGGTTCGAGGCGGCCCTTACTGTGGGACGTCCGCGCAAAGTGCGAGAAGTCGAGCGAGCCCTTCTGCGTGCCTTTTCCGAGAAGGAAAGCCCAGTGGCGCGCGCCGAGTTGTCCGCTGAGTTTGCCAAAGTCCGAGAGCTTCTCGCTCAGGATGCTCCTCTTGTGCAGCAGCTTTTCCTTCAGCTCTCTTCGGAACGAAAGGACGAAGCCCAAGCAACTCGAGACGAGTTGCTCAGGCAAGGCTTGCGCGCCCAGCGCAACCTGACCCGTTTGGAGAAACGGGTCGAAAACCATGTGGATCGTTTGCTTAACTTGGCGCGCAATCGCGAAAAAACGGCGCTGATGAGCTTGGTCTTTCTCAGCGCTTTTTCCTTTTTGGTGGGGCTCTTGACTGTCTTGTATGTGCGTCGAGTGTTGCAACCTCTTTCCAAGGTAACCCAGCGCGCGCGTCGGGTGGCCGAGGGCGATCTTGCGGCCCACGAACCCTTGAGTACGGGCGATGAGATCGGCGAGCTTTCTAGAACCTTCGAAGAGATGGTTCTGGCTATCTTTGAGGCTCGCGAACGACTTCTCGCTTCCGAACGACTCGCCGCGATCGGAAAAATGGCGGCCCACGTGACTCATGAGGTGCGTAATCCCCTTTCTTCGATTGCCCTCAATTTGGAGCTGCTTGAGGACGAAATCGATTCAGAAAACGTTGAGGCGCGCAACCTGGTGCGCGCCATCAGTCAGGAGACGGCACGACTTTCTGGACTGAGCGATCAGTACCTTTCGATGGCGCGTCGTAAGGCGCCCGAGTTCGAGGAAACAGACGTGAGTGCTCTTGTGCTTGCCGCGGCCGATTTCATGCGTCGAGACTTACAGCGTCACGGGGTCGAACTTTCTATCAAAGTTGAGCCCCGTCTACCGTGGGTGTCGCTCGACCAGGGACAAGTTCGTCAGGCCTTGTTTAACTTGGTACGCAACGCTCGAGAAGCCATGGTGGAAGGCGGTCACATCGTGCTTTCTGCTGTTATGGATGGTGAAGAGCTTTGTTTGAGCGTGTCCGATAGCGGCCCCGGCGTACCAGAAGACGAAGTGACCCAGCTTTTTGACCCATTTTTTACCACCAAGAGCCACGGTACCGGGTTGGGGCTGGCGGTGACGCGTCAGATTGTGCAGGCCCACGGAGCGCAGTTGGTCTATCGAAAAAACGAGCCCATGGGGGCGGTTTTCGAGATCCGATTTTCGCTTTCCGGCGAAGCAGAGGTGCATCGGCAAAGTGACGATAGCGGTCTTGCCAGCTCGGCTGCTTTATCCGGCTCGGGCGATGAGCTAGGGAGGTCTTCGTGACGTGCCGCATTGTTCTTGCATCGACGAACCGGGGAAAGCTCAAAGAGTTCGCTCGTCTCTTCGATGATTCTCGTATCGATCTCGTCAGTCTGGCAGATTGCGTCGAGCCTGGTTTCGAAGTCGAGGAAACGGGTTCGACTTTCGAGGACAACGCTTGGCTCAAGGCACTTG
Organism: Polyangiaceae bacterium; assembly: GCA_050300635.1. Classification (GTDB taxonomy): domain Bacteria; phylum Myxococcota_A; class Polyangia; order Polyangiales; family Polyangiaceae; genus NIC37A-2. Next base: position 107,097 of record JBNKYC010000074.1, on the reverse strand, counting down.
CCGTCTGTAAGCGGACGGGTCTACCCGCCCTGTCTGACGATAGTGGGATCGAGGTGGATGCCTTGGGGGGCAGACCGGGAGTGTATTCGGCGCGCTACGCTGGAGTTGGTGCCGGCGACCAGGCTAACAATGAGCTTCTCCTTCGTGAGTTGGACGCAGTGGCGCCTGAGGAGCGCACGGCCCGTTTCGTTTGCTGTCTGGCTTTTGCCGCTCCCCAAGGGAGCGCTGCACAGAAGATCGCGGTGGCCCGAGGTACGATTGAGGGTCGGATCTTGAGAGCTCCCCGCGGCACGGGCGGCTTCGGCTACGATCCCCTTTTTGAGCCAATCGAATTTCTTGGGCGCACCACGGCCGAACTTAATGGTCACGAAAAGGACCAAATCAGTCACCGAGGTCAGGCTGCACGCACCATGTTGGGCCTGATTGCCGATTGGCTCGATGCCCAGACATCGCCGTGAAACCCACCGTTTTCGAGCTTTGCGCTTTGCTCTGCCTCAAGAGAGAAGCAACGGGAGCTCATTGTGGTACGAAGCGGTTTGACCCCCCTGTCGGCCGCATGGTAATGCAGCGCCGCTTCCCAGGTACAAGTGCAGCATCACTGGAAATCAGCTGGAAGTTATTCGACAGTCGGACTTGAGTTCGCGATCAGCGTTCTCTTCGGACTTTTCGTTGGGCAGTGGCTCGACAAGAAGTGGTTCGGTAACGGATGGCTAACGGCCCTTGGATTCGGATTCGGTCTCGCTGCGGGAGCACGGGCTGTCTACCGAGCGCTCCAAAGAGCGAACCGGCACGCAGACGAAGAAGCAAAACGAGAAGCACAGCAGAAGCAGAAGTACTTCGATGAAACTCAACCCTGACGAAGACGCTATGCGCCAGACCCACAAGGCGGTCTGGTCGATGGGTGCAGCCCTCAGTTGTGGCGCGTTCTATTTCGGCGGGGGACAGCTGGCGCTAAGTACTTTCGTGGGGGCCGCCCTTGCGGGAGTCAACCTCCTGGTGCTCACCCGTACCGTGCGCAATCTTCTGGCAGGTTTCTCTGCCTCTTGGGGTGGAGTTGCTGCAGGCAAGTTTTTGGCCTTGATGGGTGCGACCTATCTGGCTCTCAACAACGATTTTATCGAACCCCTCGGTTTCGCTCTGGGGATTGGCGCGCTGCCACTTGGTATCGTGTTTTCCTCTCTTTTCTTTTCGCCCACCGGAAACCCCAAACATCGCGCCCTAGGCTAAAGCCCTCCGCGGAGAATCAACAATGCCCGAGCATTCTACATTTCTCACTCTTCTGTTGGTCCACATCAAAGATACCTTGGCGCACAACGCTCATATCTTGGGACAGACTGTTGTAGGAGGACAAAACCCGACTTGGCAGTCTTGGGAGCCCGTCGTGGCAGCCAGCTTGATGTTAGGAGTTGTTCTTTTGTTCGCTCTGGCTGTGGGGGGGAAGATCAAGAGCGAGTCGGCTTTGATTCCTGACGAGCGACTTAGCCTGCGCACCTTCGCCGAGGTATTCTTGGAGTACTTCTACAACGTTGCGAAAGGCGTGATGGATGCCGAACGCGCCAAGAAGTACTTCCCCATCGTTGCTGGTTCGGCTCTCTTCGTTTTCTTCTCGAACGTGATGGCGCTCATCCCCGGTATGCCTGTGGCGACCAGTAGCCTCAACGTGACATTGGGCTGTGCCCTGGTTGTTTTCGTGCTCTTCAACGTTTACGGCTTGAAGGAGCAAGGTATGGGGTACATCAAACACCTGGCCGGGCCAGCTTGGTACCTCGCACCGCTCATCTTCCCCGTTGAGGTCATCTCACTTTGCGTACGCCCGATCACGCTTTCGGTGCGTTTGATGCTCAACATGGCGGTGGATCACCTCATCCTCAGCATCTTCTTGGGCCTGGTGGCTGTGTTTCTTCCCCTTCCCATTATGTTGCTCGGCTGCTTGGTGATCTTGGTGCAGACCTTGGTCTTCACGCTTTTGACCTGCATCTACATCGATCTGGCTACCGCCCACGAGGCCCACTGATGGGCTGCTGGCCGCGATCCCAGAACCAATAGATTTTGCCGGGTTTCCGCCCGGAATGTAATCGAGATCACCATAACTCGATTGAGTCTTTCATTAACTAAACCAAAAAAGTTCAGCGACCTGTCACTTTCTTCCCATTGGGACTGGTCGCATCCCCCAGAAGGCGCTAACCGTCGCCCCAACGAGACAAAGGAGAACCCACAAGATGTTCAAGAAGACGCTGGCACTTTTCGCCGCAGCACTCACCACCCTGGTTTCATCTCAGGCATTCGCCGCGGCTGAGGCAGCCTCTGCTAACGAGTTCGACATGAAGAGCATGTTGGCTCTTGGTGCTGCGCTGGCCATCGGAATGGGAGCTCTCGGCGGCACCCTAGGTCAGGGTAAGGCAGCCGCTGCTGCACTCGAGGGCATTAGCCGCAACCCCGGTGCTGCTTCTCGCATTCAGACCCCGATGATTCTTGGCCTCGCTCTGATCGAGTCCTTGGTTCTGTTCTCTTTCGTGGTCGCATTCTTGCTCCAGGGCAAGATCTGAGTTTTCGACCTCAGAGTCAGACGAAGAAAGAAAACAGACGTGCCGAGAGGTGCGTCTGTTTTCGTTTGTGGGACAGTACTCAGACATCCGCAGGCACCTGCGCCCAGCGTGATTGGAGGCCAGTTTCGACGAGACACTGCTCCCGAGGCCAAGAAACGGGAGTGCGGCTGACCCCATGCGGCGAATCGTCTTTGTTTCGCGGCTGTCCCGTGTCGCGGCATAGGAGGTCTGCCGTAGAGGTCAGCGCCTGCGCGTCAAAAAGAAGAGCTCTCGTCCGACGTGGCCTATCAAGGTGAGGGCGGCGGTTGCAAGGAGCGCTTTGCCATAGGGCGTCTTGTCGTGGATCAGGAGCAGGACGGCCCCGATCAGCTGAGTCGAAAAAAGCAGACCGGTGAGCAAGCGACGTCCAAGGTGTTCGGTTGCGTCCGCCTTGGCCGCGTCGCGGGTCAGTACCGAAAGGCGCCCCAGGCGTAGGTCATCGAGCACTTCTTCGAGTTGCTGCGGGACTTTGTACCCGGCGCCGCCCAAACGTTCCAGGCGACGCAACAGCTCGTTGCCCACGCGCTCTGGCGAATAGCGCTTGCGCAACAGTTCGCTGAAGACGGGGCGCGCTTCCTCGATGAAGTCGAAGTCGGGGTCGATTTCCTTCCCGATGCCCTCAATCGTCATGAGCGACTTGCCCATCATGACGAAGTCGGTCGGGATTTCGATGCCGAACTTCGTCCCGCCGCGAACGAGATCGCGGATCATGGCCGAGATCTCAATGTCTTTGATGGCTTTGCCCAGATACTTCTCTGACAGAAGCGCGACTTCTGCTTTGAAGGCGTTCATGTCGATTTTGCGTGTGGGCGTGCCGATAGCATAGAGGGCGTCGGCGATGGCTTCGTGATCTTGTCTCAAACACGCGACTACGACGTCGATGGTGAGCTCTCGCATACGAGGGCTGAGGCGCCCCACCATACCCAAGTCGACAATGCCGACGATGGGGTGTTCGGGTGTGCCTCCAATGAAGACGTTGCCCGGATGAGGATCGGCATGAAAGAAGCCGTCCTCGTAGATCTGTTTCATCATCGCGCGGAAGCAAGTCTTTGCGATTTCATGGCCGTCAAAGCCTTGAGCTACACTGTCTGTGACTTTGACGCCCTCCAAGAACTCAAGCGTGAGCACTTGTTTAGCGGTGGCTTCCCGATACACATGGGGAAACTTGACGTGCAGATCGCCCTCGAAGTTCTGAGCGAAACGTCGGGCATTGTCCGCTTCTGCTAGAAAGTCCAACTCGGCGGTGATGGCGTGGTCGAACTGGTGAACGAGTCCTATAGGAGAGTAAATCTTGGTCTCGGGAATCGCTCGTTCTAAGAGAGCGGCCAAGGTGTGGAGGATCTCCACGTCGCTGGCGATAGTACGTGCAATCTGAGGTCGTTGGACTTTGACAGCGACGTCCTTGAGTCCGTCAGGCGTCTTGAGTTGGGCTCGATGAACTTGAGCGATGCTGGCTGAGGCGAGCGGCTGGGGATCAAATTGTTCGAACTTCTCTTCAATCGTGCAGCCCAGAGCGAGCTCGACTTGCGCTCGGATGTCCTCGAAAGGAACGGGGCGGGCATGATCTTGCAGTTTGCGGAGCTCGGCGACTAGATCTTCAGGCAACAAGTCAGATCGGGTCGAGGCGAGTTGCCCCAACTTGACGAAGCTTGGCCCTAACTCTTCGAGGACGAGGCGGATGCGGGCGGCCACGGACACCTGGGGTGCTCCGGCTTTGCCTTCACCCGCACCCTTGCGTCCGCCTATTCCGATGCGTCCGACGACCTCTCCAAAGCCGTGGCGAACCAGGACCGAGGAGACCTCTCGGACGCGGGCGAGATCGCGAAAAGCTGTGACGAGTGAAACCATGGGAGCCTGACGCCCTGTCGAAGCGGCGTTCGTACTGTGTGGGTTAGCCTATACGCGGGCTCAAGTCAGGGCGACTCTTCGTCAACAATGCTCAGCGGCTTCACCTAAATAACCGAACTCGACCAGTGGTCCCCTTGGCCCAGGTGCCAAGAGCGGCAAACTCTGTCTCAGGCCGCCGGGTACCGGAAGGTCATCGCATTGAGCAAAAGAGCTCGTGATCGCAGATCTTAAATACGTCGCCGTTTTGGATGGCTTTGCGGTGCACGCGTTGGCCGCTGAATTCGATCCCGTTCGTCGATCCCATGTCGACCATATAGAAGTTACCTCCCGAATACTCGACGAGGGCGTGCTGGCGGGAAACATTTGGGTCACGGATGGTCAAATCAGACGATGATTTGCCGCGCCCGATGATGAAACGGTCCTTGTCGACCTGATGAGCTTGGCCCTGATAGTGAATCGTGAGGGCGCGCGTAGCGACGGCCGCTCGGGCTCCTGGAGGTGCCCCCGGGCGCGCCGAGGGAGCGGGATGAGGGAAGGAGCCAGAGCCAGGTGTTGTACCCGGGAGAGGGGGAAGTCGGCTAGGAGCGATGGGGTTGGTCGGCACCGAGGCGACGCTGCTTGCCGAGGGCATGGGCGGGCGTGCAGGGGGTGGAGCCCCTGGCGGGGGAGGCGCTGCTGAGGGGGGCGGAGGTAGCGGAGGGGGTGAAGCCGAAATTCGAGGTGCGGCAACTGGGGCTACCGGTCTGCTAGCACCAGGAGGTACAGCGGGAGGAGGAGGTGGTGGCGCGCCGAGTCCAGGTGGGGGCGGGGGAGGTGCCCCTACGCCAGGAGCGGGTGGGGGAGCCGCCGGTCGGGCGCTAGACGCGGATGAGGCCTGAGGAATCAGTGAGCCGACGGTAGACGGGTCTCCCAAGTAACCACGCTGCCGAGCGTACTGCTTCATTGCGTCGTTGATGAGATAATCCACAGAACATTCGAGTTCCTTCGCCATGTCTTCGAATGTCGACCAGAGTGAGTCGCGACATTGGAAACTATGAGGCGTCTTCTTGTTTGGTGCGCCCATATCGGATTGCTTGTTCTCGGTGGCTTCCTCGCCTCAGTCCTTCTTGGCTTTGGCGGGTTTGGGTTCGGCGGGTTCTCGACCCTTCATTGCTGGAAGGAGACAATACTCGACGAAGTTTCCGATGGTAGAGACTTCTTTGAGCTTGGGGCCTTCTTTTTCCTTAATTGAGCAGCTCCAGGCGCATTGGTCCGCATCTTTGGGGCAGGACGGTACTTTTTGATTGTCACTGGCCAGACCTTCCACTTTTGAAAGGTCTGCCTTGCTGCCGTGTTCGTAATAATAGCCCAGGGCCGAAAGACGAACGGAGGCGGGCTGCCCCTTTGCCGCGTACTTGCTCACGATCGCTTCCGGGTCGCCCCCTTTAATGTCCTTGAGCAAGGGACCGTAAGTGAGTGGCTCGGAAATCGCCATATGTTTGATCTTGCCGAGCTCGGTCATGAACTCATCGATCTTCTTGTGGTCCGTCATTTTGAGCAGCAAGCCAGCAACCGTCCAACGCAACTTCCAGCGCTCGTGGTTGAAAAGTCCATAGAGCCGCTCGGCGACCTGCTCACGGGATAGCTCTCCAACGCGGCGCGAAGCCACATCGCGGATCGTGTCAGGAGTATCATCGCTTGCTAATAGATCGAGAACGGTCTTGGCTTGGTCCTTGTTCTTACGGTCCAGGTTGTTTTCAAGGCCGGCGAGTGCAGCTGCCCTGCGCTTTTCGGGGTTATCCTTGTTAGTCGCGTAGCCGAGCAGGTACTCTACGATTGGCTTCTGACCGACGTTCTTCATTGCGCCGAAGACGCGCAGGAGTTCTTCCTCCTGGTAGGCTTCGAGCTGTTTCTTGAACTGCTTGGGTTTGACGGTCAGGCCTGATGCCTTGTTGGCCGCCTCGACCGTCGGTGCCTTTTGCTTGAGCCAGGCGTCCGAATCGACGTGTTTTGCGACGGCAACCATGCGTTTGGAGGCGCCGAGTTTGGTCGGCTCATCCCCCAACTCTTTGATGAGTTGAGACAGCTCACGGATCTTTTTGAAATCGGCCGCGATCAATGGGGTCAGTCCTTCGACTCCTGGAGCTCTGACGTAGCGCAACACCTGCTCCATGCCGTAGAGCTGGGTAGTATCGTCCATGCGGGCGACGAAGTTGTGCTGACACCAGGAAATGAGCGCGTCGGACAGGGCTTTCTTGTCCGCTTCTTCGGTCACTAAGTTGCCGTCATTTTGGGTCAACAAGGCGTAGGCGGCGTCTTTGTAGGGAATCGACTCGTCAGCTTCTTCTCCCTCGGGAGTGAGAGCGATCCCTTCGACCAGCTTGGGGACCAAGCCATTTACGATGGGCTTTCTTTCTGGAGCTTCGAGCTCGGACAGGGCGTCGAGCAGACCGATGTACTCGTCGCTTCCCAAGAGCCCGACTGCGCGTCCGCCGCGTGGTTTCATGGTCACGAGCGTCAGAGCGGCGTTCACCCGCAGATCCATGGGGTATTTGTCATGTTGCAATACGGCGACCAGCTTGCGCGGTCCCGAAGCTTTGCGTGCCCAAGCCGCGACATCATCGTTGGTGATCCGACACCCGGACAAGGCTCCGCTAGCTCCGATGATCGCGAGGCTGGACGCCAGTAGTAGTGCGCGCCCAGACGAGTTCCCCCTGCTCATGTTCTGTCCCATCCTCTTTGACATTTATGATTCCTACTGTTCACCCAAACTGGGTTAGTTTTCCTGTCTGACTCAAACGGCACCCAGCCGTGCGGCTTGCGCCCAGGAAACGTCCCTTCACCCAGAAAGATTCTAGAAGATACTACACGTCGCGTTTTTTCTGACCAATCCGAGCCTCCTTCCAGGGACGATTCGCGGTAGTTCATGAAGTGGTTCATCAAGATGGCTGGTCGAGGCGCGATACTGAACACGTGGGCCGTTGATGGTCTAGATGAGCCCCGATTGCCTCCGTGGGGCGCGAAAATTATTTGGCCCACATAGTGCGTTGATGTAGGTATACTCTCTACATGGGAGCACAGGCATTCATTCCACCTTCCTTGGCCCGTTCCGCACCCCTCGACCGGCCGAGTCGCAGTCGAGGGGCCGAAGCGTGTGCCCTGCTCTTATTTTTCGGTGCCTGTTTTTTCACCGTCGCTCTGCTCAGCTACGAGGCCGATCCAAACGATCCGAGCCTCACTGGGGCGAATTGGATGGGTGCCGTGGGGGCGACCCTCGCTGGAGCTTTGGTGGGTGCCTTTGGCGCGGGCGCTTGGTGGGTCTCTCTTGAACTCATTCTGATAGGAGCCCCTTTGCTGCGAGGGCGTCGACCAGAAATGGTCGGCCTGCGTCTAGCCGGGGATCTCCTGATTCTCGTTTTGATCGCGTCCTTGATCCAGGTAGCCGCTCCAGACTTGCTCGTCTTTGGTGGCTCCTTGCCGGGCGGCAATGTCGGCCTGCTTTTTGGGGAGCTCATGCGCGGGTTGTTTTCGGCGCCTGGATCCTTTCTCGTCGGCTTGACAGGAATGGGCTTGATTTTGATTGGGCGGAGCAGTTTTTCGTTCATCGAATGGTGCCAAAAGATCAGTCGAGCCTATCGCGGGGCGCTGGTGTTCCTACTTTCCTCGGGGCGACGTCTGAACGAGTTGTGGCAAAAGGCGACTGCCTTGAGGCGTGCGGCCAGCCGAGGTGAAAGCCTAAATGAGGATCGAGACTTGAGCGGAGATGCCGCTATTTTGGCGCGTCTCGAGGCCGAACAACCTTGGATCCCTCTCGAGTCCACGGGGGCGCCGCCGCTGGCCGTTTCTGAATCTTTGCGCAAGCAGATGAAAATGAGCGACCTGTGGGACGACGAGTCCGAGCCGAACTTGGGTGAGGCGGTCTCCGGGCTGGGTGCCATTGAGCCAGAGAGTACCGATCCTGACTTTGAGGTATTTGCGGGTGCAGGAGCCGCGGCTAACTCAGAGTGCGGCTCGACCGATGAACCATCTGGGACATCACCCTCCGACCTCGACTCGGGCCCAGATTGGGCCACGCTGGCCTTTGGTGACGCTGACGAAGACGACGGACCCTCAGGGGAGGAGCCCGAGCCACCTCAGATTGTCCAGGCGTCTTTCGAGTCAATCACCGAAGCCGAAGAGCTCGATGAAGAAGCTGAGGTTGAGGACGAAGAGTGCGCTGCACAAGAGCAGGAAAAGTCCGACGGTACGTTCGAGCCCCGCATTGTCGATACTTCGAAAGCGCAGGCGACACGGGCGGCTCGTCGCGAAAAATCGAGCAAACAAGGCGACTTTGAGTTACCGGATACTAACCTGCTTCTGCCTCCTGCTGAGGACGAGTACCAGGTCAACCGCGATGTCATTTTGAGACACTCCGACTTGCTCGAAAAAACTCTCTCCGATTACGGAGTTACGGGGAAGGTAGAAGAAATCCATCCCGGTCCGACTGTAACCACATACGAGGTGGCCCCGGCAGCGGGTACGAAAGTGAGCAAGGTCGCCGGTCTAAGTGACGATCTCGCTTTGGGACTCTCTAGAAAAGTGCGCATCATTGCGCCGATCCCCGGCAAGAGCCGGATCGGGTTTGAAGTTCCCAACGACGACCGTGTTCCTGTGAATTTGCGGGAGCTCGTCGAAGATGAACGTTTTCAAAAGCTGGCAAAGAAGGCGCCTCTCCCCGTAGTGCTCGGGCGAGACATTGTCGGCGCCCCCTTCTATGCCGACCTGGCAACGATGCCTCACGTCATCGTTGCGGGCGCGACCGGTGCCGGTAAGAGTGTTGGGCTCAACGTGATGCTTTCGAGTCTGCTTTTCAAACGCAGCCCGGAAGAGTTGCGCCTGCTCATGGTTGACCCCAAGGTGGTTGAACTGGCGCCTTTCGACAAGATCCCTCACCTTTTGTTGCCGGTGGTGACGGACATGAACCAGGCCTCTCAGGCTCTCAAGTGGGCAGTGGACGAGATGGAGCGCCGCTACCAGCTTTTTGCGGATGCGGGGACCAAGAACATCACCACTTACAATCGTTATGTTGAGCGGGTTTGTAGCGGTGAGATTCCTCCACCCAAAGTAGCGACAGTGGAGGCGGTCGATCATAACGGTGACCTCATCGAAGTGCCGGCCGCGAAGAAGGGTGAAGACGGTGCTCAACTTCCCGAGCGGATCCCGTACATCGTAATTGTTGTCGATGAGTTTGCCGACTTGATCATGCAGCAAGGTAAAGAAGTTGAGGCATCGGTTGCACGCCTGGCTCAAAAGGCACGCGCTGCTGGCATGCATGTCATTTTGGCAACCCAGCGCCCGAGCGTCGATGTGATCACCGGCATGATCAAAGCAAACTTCCCGTCACGGATTGCCTTCCGTGTGGCGCAGAAGGTCGATAGTCGAACCATTTTGGACGAGATGGGCGCTGAGGTTCTCCTTGGCAAGGGGGATATGCTGGTGAAGCTCAACGGAGCGACGGACACCTTGCGTGTGCAGTGTCCCTTCGTCTCTGAAGAAGAAATCAATGATCTCTGCGATCATTTGCGTACCCAAGGTGAGCCCAAGTACGACGAAGCTATCCTCCAGCCGGAAGAAGACGACGACCCGGGAGCCGACGAAGAGCCCGTGGACGCCCGCTTCGAAGAAGCAGTGCTCATCGTCCGTGACAGTCAGCGCTGTTCGACCTCATGGCTTCAGCGCAAGATGACGATTGGCTACAATCGTGCAGCGAAAATGGTCGATATGATGGAGCGGCGTGGCTATGTCGGGCCGCCCAATGGCTCGAAAGACCGCGAGGTCATGCTTCCCCCCTGAACGGCAGATCCGAAAAAAGAGCGAACAATTGCCTGACTCTGACACGCAAGACAGGGGTTTTGCGGTCACGGCGACCCCAGTGTATCTACAGGAAAAGAAGAATTGGGGGTAAACAGCGGGTTTGCTCCACTATAATCTTCACTCAAGTTGCGCGCCATCCCATGTCTTTTTTGACCGTCCCTCCTCCGCTCGATGATGACCACGAAGATGTGGCTTGGGCGCTTCGCGCGGCATCTGCCCAGTGGAAGCGTGACGCCCATGAAGATGCCATTCACTGGGTGAAGCGGGCTTCAGAGACCGCTCGTGAAGTTGGTGCCGCTGGCCGAGCTCAGGAGCTTTCGGGTCTGGCCATGGCTCTGACGAATGCCTCTATGCCGCTCGGTTCCGTTCCGCCCGCTCCGGCCGGCCTAAGACCAGCGTCGATGAGCGGTGCCATGGCTCCGCCACCTATCCCCGGGGCTGTTGCTCCACCGCCCATCCCCGGGGCTGTTGCTCCACCGCCCCCACCGGGTGCTGTCGCCTTTCGCGCGCCGGCTGCGTCCTTGATCGACGTCGACATCGAAGAGGTCGACTTTGAGGAGGAAATCGAAGAAATCGATGACGACATTGAATTGATCGATGATGATGTCGTTGAGGAGGTGGATGAAGTCTTCGATGTGACTCCCGAGCCAGCTTCCGTGGAGCAGCCGGGTCGCAGTGAGGTGGGTATTCCACAGGGGAGTTATCGTTCTGTTCCGCCCGCCGCCTTGCCGCCTCTGTCTGCTCGTTCACGGCCGCCGGTGAGCACAGGAGAACTCGACGAGGAGACTCTTCGAGACGAGCTTCCCAAGAGCTCGCGACCGCCGACTTCTCGTCGCTCGCCGCGTTCTCGTCGCCCGTCTCGTGCCCGTCATCGCAGCCGATCGGCGCCATCGCCATCCAATTCTGCTTCCGATGACGCGCAGCCCCCGGCGTCTCGTTCGAGCGCACCGCCGCGACGGTCTCGCACCGGGCGCACGACGACTTCGCCGCGTCTCGATCGCATTCCCCCCTCCATGCGCCCCGAGCCTTCGGGCCTCGACCTGGATGAGGACGTTGAAGAGGAGCTAAGCCAGGACTCGTCCCGGGCCCAAGAGTACGGCGAACTCCGTTTCGGTGTCGAAGCCGAGACGCGTCGTCTCGATTCGAAAGAGCCTCCTCCGATCCCCGATTTGGGCCCTTTGCCCATCGATGACTCCACAGAGCTACCGATCGAAAATCAGACCGCAGCCGAGTACGCCCAAAGTCGGGGTCGGCTCGAGCACGATCACGAAGAGCTGGAGCGCGAGCTAGGCGTTGATCTGAGCCTGCGGGGGTTCAAACGACCTTCTCAGCCGCCTGGTCACGAAACAGCGCCTGAGGAGGATGAGTCAGTTCGGGTTTCGAGCTACCCGAGCTCCGTTCCTCCCGGTGTGATCGAGTCTGAGCCACGGGCGGCCGACTCACAGATCCCAGAGCTGGATGTGAATCGTTCACCTGTTCCTGGTCGGGCTTCGACGCGCCCGTCTCAGCGTTCTGTGGCTTCGGTGCCGCGCATGACTAGTTCTAACGCCGAACCTTACGGGTTGGCGCCCTCTGCTCAGATGCCGCCCATCGTTACGCCGAGCGAGTTGCCGGCCATTGAGCCGCCGTCGAGCCCGACAGCGGCGCCTCCGCCCGCGAGCATGTCGGAGCCGAGCTCTCCCTATTCGTCTCCTCCTTCCTCGATGGGGACCCCGGGGGTTTCCGATCTTCCCCCGGCTTCTGCTGCTCCCGATCCTGAAGAATTCGAGGAGCTTTTTTCCAAGATATCTGTACCACCAGTGGCTTCTCGCGACAGCGTCGAGCCGCCGTCTGCTGAGCAAGCCCCGACTTTCGGCAATGAGGATGTCACCTTGGCTCGAAGGCAGCGCACGTCTATGCCTGCGAGTCCCTCCGTTGACCAAGACGGAGCTATCTTGGTGGATGGGCTCGACTTGATGGGGGTCGATGGGTTTCAAGATCTCCCCGAGGATTCAGCTTTTGCTCTCGCTCAGAAAGCGGAGCTGCGCACTTTGGCCCCAGGCGAAGAAATCAGTGGTTTTGGCCTTGCCATTGTCACCCATGGCTCGGTGACCTTGATGCCATCGGTCGCGGACGCTTCGTGTCGTGTGGCGACCAAGGGGCAGGTTCTCTTTACCGAAGGGACTTTGGAGGACTCTGCCACCGTACGTGTCGTCGGGCTCGAGGAAGGCAGTCGTGTGGCGATCTTTTCTAAGACGGACCTCAAGCAAGCTGTAAGCAGCTGTCCGTGGGTGGGCGATGAGCTTGCTGAGGTTGCTGACTCTCATTTGGCCTTCGCTGGCGCCGTGTTGGGTGCGTTGGGCGATTCGCTCGACGAGGTGTTTCGGTTCATGGTGCTCGACAAGTGCACTGTGAAACGTCGACAAGCCGGTGATTTGATCGCTCAAGGTGGGCAGCCTATGGATGGCATGTACATCCTTGGGGGCGGCACTTTGGAAGAAGTGGATGCCGAAGGGAAGGTACTGAGCGAGATTGTGATGGGAGACTTTGTCTTTCCAGAAACAGTGCTCAGTGCAGCGCCTGCCCGAAACACGGTTCGAGCTGGGGCGGCCGGAGCGCTCGTTTTATACGCACCCCGCATGGCCGCCCATGAGCTCTTGGCCACCTGTCCCCCCTTCATCGAACTTTTGGCGCGCTAGTGCTACGACCACTTAGAAATGAGCGGTTTCGAAGCTCTCCCCAAGAAGGTGAGGTCGGCTTCGAAACCGCGCTTGGCCCTCTCTGTCTCCGCACTTTTCTCTTCCCATTTGTGCCGCGACCCTTCCTGAAAACCGAACCGTCTCTCAATGCCGACAGACCAAGAAACGCTCAAATTTAAACGGTCGCAGCACTAAGCGTCTTCGATGGGGTGTTTTTCCGTTATTCGGGAGAGAACATCAGAGGATAGGTCACACGTACGATTCCGTCCTTCGGACTGGGGAAGCTCAGTCCGTAGAAGGCGGTGGCCACGCAGCTCTTGGCGCCTTGATCAGGCAGGTCGCCACCTGCGGATACCGTTGAGACGGCTCCGTCATTGCCGATCACGAAGCGAACGCTCACCCTCCCTTCGAGGTTGGGATTGCGGGCGAGGCCCTGCTCGTAACACAGACGGAAGCGTCCGAAGTTCTGTCGCACAACCCGCTGAATCACCTGGGGGGGGAGATGTCCCGAGACCTCGGTGTTTCCTCGCGTCCTCAGTCGCGGTCCGCTGCTCTCGTGGGTTCCGGATGGTCGGCCATGCCCGATTCCGAACCCCGTGTGACCTGTTCCCGTGCCTATCGTGCCCACATAACTCATCCCCATGCCCGCGCCGCTTCCGAACAATGCGCCGCCGCCGAACCCTGTGCCACTGATGCCGAGTCCGCCCATGCCTCCAGCGTCGCCGATTTCGTTTGCCCACAACTTGCCCTGCGCCGTCACGTCCATATTGCCGAGGGATCGATCACGACCGAAGAGCGAATTTTCGATGCCGGCTTCGTTCGCGGCACCAGATAACAATTCAATCATTCCACCGGTGCGAGCCTCGGCGAGGGCTTCTGAGCGACTGAGGGTGAGTTCGGGGTTGTCTCGGGGCCCTCGGACGGCTACTTGCTTCTGCGCAGGCTTGAGCTGTGGTTTTCCCGCTTCGCCTTCGGTTTCTTCGGCGCGCTTTCCTTCGCTGCCGCCATCGCTTCCCTGCTCGTTGAACTCGCGTTCGACGGCTTCTTCTTCTCGCTCGCTTGCGGCATCGAGGTATTGGCTAATGAGGAAAAGGCGCTCCCGGTCAATCTTAGATTCGTCACTGAGTCCCAGGGGCGGTGAAAAGTAGGCGGCTGAGGCTATCAGACCGACAAATACCGTGCTGCAGGCAGCAAAATACATCGGGACCTCCCGCTCCCACTTAGAGAGCCAGCCCGTCGGGAGTGCCTGCGGGCGCGGACCCAGCTGCAGTTTGATGTGCAGAGCTCCCAGCTCGTATTCTACGACGAGATCACGACCCAAGCGCTGGAGAAAGGCGTCTTCTTGTCCTGGGGCGCGCGTCGCCGTGGGGCGCAACTCACTCAAGGCGACCTGCTTGTTCTCCCAACTGAGAGTGCCTTGAACTTGTTCGGGAAGGCGTGCAAATACCGAGCCCCCTTCGTCGAGATGCAAGAGAGAAAAGCTCTGGAAACCGATCAGTTCCGGAGCAACTTCGAGGTCCATCGGGGATTTGGGATCGCGTGCGGCGCCGAGCGAAAATCCAGCTTCGGGGTCGACGACCGCGACCTTCAGGACAGAGTGACCGAAGCTGACGATGACTTCTACGACGGGATGAGGGCCAACGTTGGTGATTGGATCGGCTACCCAGCTTGTTTTCTCCGCGAAACGGGCTGCAGCGAACGGATCGGGCCGATGGTAAACAAAGTGTGGCTCTTGCATGAAATGACTCCTCCGGCGTCAGGCGACCGACGCACAAGTGGTTGACCCTGCGATGATGAGGCGCGAGCTCGAACGGGGGCGCAGTTCCAACCCGAGCGAGAAGAGGTGGGCGAGAGGAGAAGACTCTCGTCGCTTCTGGATGGACTGACACTCAAGACAGAGAGAAGTTCTCCGTCTGTTTGGGACCTGCTTTTTCTACTGCGGCGTTCGGAGCGCAGGTGGTGAGTTCATTCGCAGTCTTCGGGGCCTTCTTCGGCGCCATCGTCCAGCCACGTGAGAAGGAGTTCACGCTCATCCTTCGTCATTTCGTTGTCGTCTACGGCCGGATTGCCCACCGGGGGCATTCTTTCGTCACCCACCCACTGCGACATGAGACCGCGCGCCTTGTACGCTGTCTTGTAGGTATTCAGGCGCATGGGCGCCCCGTTTGCGCGAGGTTCGCCGTGGCAGGTGGTGCAACGCTGCTCGATAATGGGTTGGACATCGCAGTAGGTAGTAAGGTCTGCGCTTCCTTCGCTACAACCCAGTGCCGCCAAAATCGGAAAGCTGATCAGCGCGTGTCTGAAGAGAATCACCAAGCCACCATAGTTCAAAATAGTCATCCTGGCTCGCGGGGTCGCGTCGGAACGACGCTTTTCGTTCTTCGAAGGATAGAGCCAGAGCAATTTTCTCTGGCTCTGGCGATTTAACGTTGGAATGCACGGGCCAACCAGGGGAAGCACGTCGATGGGGGGCAAGGTGGTGCCCGGGGTTCACGAGGTGGAGGGAGGGGATGAGTTCTTGTTGCTTTCATCGCTGCGGAGCTTCTCAACGACGATGCGCTCCGCCCGTCGGGCCGAAGCTCGCTGGACCAAGAAGACATGATTGCCGAGCGCGACGGCATCGCCGACCACGGGCACACGGCCCAAGCGTTCTGTGAGATAACCACCCAGACTGACGGATTCGGTTTCCTCGGCTTCGCCGATCAATTCGAAAACCTTGCGGGTCTCGGCTCGTCCCCGGCACATGTAGGAGCCGTCCCGACGGCTCGTGATGAAGGTCATCCGTGCGTCGGTTTCGTCCTGAATCTCGCCGACGATTTCTTCGAGAACATCTTCGAGAGTGAGCAGGCCTTCGGTGCCTCCGTATTCGTCTACCACAATGGAAATGTGATTTTGCGTTTCCTGAAAACGCCTCAAGAGCTCTTCTACCGAGGTGGATTCGGTGACGTAGTCCGTGGGTCGCAGCAGTTCGTCGAACAGGGCTTCGCCCGGTTCGTCGAGGCGGGGATCTTGGGGACTGATCCCTCGATCGAAAAGCGCCATCATCAGATCGCGCGCCAGCACAATGCCGTCGATTCGGTCGGCCTCTCCGGCGCGAGAATAAGGAAAGCGGCTGTAGCCCGATTGCTGCATGCGCCGCAGAGTCTCGGAAAGCGGCTTTTTGCCGCTCAAAATCACCGCTGAGGTGCGGGGGACCATCACATCGTAGGCCGACAGTTCTTTAAGGCGCGCCGCTCCATCGATCATCTTGGCAGTGGCTTCGGCCAGAGCGCCCGCGGATTTGCCGAGTTCGGCCAGAAGACGAATTTCTTCCAGGCTGGTGACCGGTGCACTCTTGCCGCGGAGCAAGCGTGTGAACTTCCTTACGAGCCAGATGGCAGGCTGAAAAAGCACAACCAGTGTCGAAACCGTATAGACCACGGGAACGAGGAAGCGCTCGGTATGTACCGCGCCGAGAGTTTTGGGCAAGATCTCGCTCATCAACAAGATGGCGATGGTGATGGCGAGAGAAAAGATCCAGAGCTTGTCCTCCCCGTAGACTTCGACGAAGTTGGCTCCGGCGACGGCCGCGCCAATTGTGTTCGCCGTGGTATTGAGAATGAGGATGGCCGAAATCGGCACATCGATTTCGGCCTTGAAGCGTCGCAGAATCTTCCCGGCTCGACTATCGCCCAAGCTTTGGGCCTGAGCGTGAGTCACCGAGAGCAGGGCTGCCTCGGAAATCGAGCAGATGAATGAAATCACCAGGGCCGCGAGAACGGCAATGACTAGGTGAAGCATCTGTAAACGAGGCTCATAATCTGATTTTGAGGAGCACCAAAAGACATCTCATAACCGGGAGACCACCAACGCTTGCCCCCGCGGACGGGGGGAGCGTTGGTGGCGCCCCAATCACGCGAGCGGTTTCCCGCTGGGGCCAACGAGCCCTGAGCGAGACGCTGCGGCACCCGCTCGGGCGACTTGCTGCTGTTGCTGTTGAAGGAGCTGAGCGACCAAGCGTGAACGCTCGACAGCGAACTGCTTTACCTCTTTGTTGCTCGAAGCGGCCAACTTGTTGAGCAGCGCAGTGACGCGATTGATATCGCGCTTGTGCATCAGTGCTTCGAAGAAGTTGTGCGCCAGGCGTACGTCCTTGGTCATGAGCGCTTCGTGGGGAGACAGAAGCTGCACGATTTCGTCGATCTTGCCGGATTGTCCCAACAGGGCCGAGAGCGAAACGAGGGCCAAGGGGTCGTTCGGATTGCGTTCGACGGCCTTTTCGGCCCAAGGGACCGCTTTTCCGCGGGTTTCTTCCTGGCCGGCGAAAATGCCCTGGATGGCTACGAAAGGCGCAGCGCTTTTCTTGTTGGTTTCGGCGTCAGCAAGCTCGCTCACGGTCTTGATCGCGGCGTCTTCGCCCTCGGCTTCCCGAACGTGCACGAAAAGGACAGCCCAAGCATCCACCGAATTGGGCTGCACCTGAATGGCGTGTTCGATGGCGCTGCGCTCGTCCTCTTTCTTGCCCAGGCCTTTATAACACTTAGCTAGATGCAAGGAGGGGAAAGGATTTTCGGGGAGCAGATTACGCGCCCCCTTGAGCGTGCCCTCGGCGGCTTCGAAGTTTTCTTGTTGGAGCTGAGCAACACCCAGGCTCATCCAATCTTCGCCGCCGCCTCCCTGAGCTACGACTTTGGCAAGCACCTTTTCGGCTTCTTCGAAGCGACGGTACTTCATCAGCTCACTTGCAAATGCGCGCCCGCGACTGACGTCGGTCTTGTTTTCTTGCCAATGCTTGCGCAGTCCATCGAGCAAGTCTTCGAGCCCGATGGTGATGGGCCGCCCTTCGCCGTCCTGCACCTGCACCGCCGGACCATTGAAACCAAGAAGGCTCCACATTTGTTCCTGGGTTACGGCGAAAGGCCCTTGCTTTAATTGACTCTCCAGGTCATCAGTCGGCTTGGTCACCGGGACGACAATCAACGCGTTTCCGGGGATTCCACCGGGAAATGCCCCTACCGGGGCCACGATGGCTGCTCCGCCTTGGAGTTGGAGGCTCGCGCCGGCTGCTGCGTTTGGGGCGTTTCCCCCTTCATTCTGAGTCATCTGTTCACCTCTCTTGACCCACCCAAATCTGGCGGGGGCGGGAAGCTACCAACCGCGGCTGGGACCGGCAACGAAGAAGCGCTATAAGATCTCCGATGTTTGGACCGCTTTACGCGATTTTGGGCCTAGCTGTTCTGATGGTTGTTCATGAAGCTGGGCATTTCTTCGTCGCGCGCGCTTTTGGCATGCGGGTGGAACGATTCGCCATCGGCATCGGGCCGACCATTTGGCGCGTCAAACCCAAAGGCAGCCCTACCACTTATCAGGTCGGCCTGATCCCCTTCCTTGCTTATGTGCAGGTGGCAGGGATGAATCCCTTCGAGGACATCGATCCGAAGGATAAGGGCTGTTACGCCAACGGATCGCTCTTTGGGCGCATCAGTGTGATCGTAGCCGGGCCACTTGCTAACTACTTCTTCGCCTCACTGGTGTTTTTGGCTGGGTTTCTCGCCGCAGGAAAGGCTTCGGAGGAGGCGATCATCAACGTTGACCAGCACATCACGCTTGCTGCGGCTCCAGGTGAAAGCGAGCCCCAAAAGATTGAGTCACCGGCCTTTGCCGCAGGGCTCGAGTCAGGCGACCGCATCCTTTCGATCGGCGGAACCAAGGTGGGGGGCTGGGAGGACATCCCCAAGCTGATTCAACCCAAACCCCAAGAGAAGGTAGCGCTTTTGGTTGAGCGAGGCGGAAAGCAGGTTGCACTTTCGATCATTCCTCGGGATCGCGAAGGCAAGGGTTTCATCGGCGTTCGTCCCGAAAGGATTCCTTTGCCCTTGGGTGAGGCCATCATGCCGGCCATCGAAATGCCGGCCCGCATTGTCGTTATTAGTCTGCAAGGGCTGGGGCGAATGATATCGGGCAAGGAAAGTCCTCAGTTCAGCGGCCCGCTTGGATTGATGCGTGAGACCAAAAAGGCGGCCGCCGCCGGGCTGGGCTCTTATCTGTCGGTCTTGGGGGTTCTGAGCACGTCGTTGGCCTTTTTCAACATGTTGCCCATCCCCGCTCTCGATGGAGGACGCCTCATGTTCCTGGGTTATGAAGCTGTGACTCGCCGTCGGGCGAACCAGAAGGTGGAAGCACAACTTCATCTCGTTGGCATGCTGACTCTGCTTACGACTCTGGCTTTGGTGACCTACCGAGAGTGGGGGACAGAGAAGACTCCGTCAGAACTTGCTGCGGAGCAGCGCAAGAAGGACGAGGCTCCATCTCGATCACAAGAAGGATCGGCCCATCAGGACGAGGCCGAAGCAAGTCAGCCCAAGAAATGACCCCCCACTTTCCTCGATTCGATCGGTCGCGGCGAGGCTTTGCCCTGCTTTTGGGTGGGGGGCTCGCCTCGCCTCTTTGGAGCTGCGGGGCGGCAAGCGTCCCCGTGAG
Organism: Polyangiaceae bacterium; assembly: GCA_050300635.1. Lineage (GTDB taxonomy): Bacteria > Myxococcota_A > Polyangia > Polyangiales > Polyangiaceae > NIC37A-2. Next base: position 87,695 of record JBNKYC010000074.1, on the reverse strand, counting down.
CCTCAAGCCCCCGGGCGCGCCTGTTCCCCCGTCCCGGTACAAGTCCGTTCTCCGTTCATGGACCCGGTCCCGTCGCCTGAACACCATCGAGGAAATGGACAATGTTTTAACCGTTACCTCGACTTATTATTCGCCGGAGTTTCGGTCGGCCTACTTGTCCAAGTACAAGAGCGACTTTCATCTCACCCAACAAGAAGCCAAAGAGCTCTCGCTGCGACACGACCTGCTCCAAAAAGAAAGCCATGAGTTCTATGTGGCTCTCTTTGCGCAAAGACAAAAATACGCGTTTCTCGACGAAGAAGAGAGCGCATTCGTGGTGCGATTGGTTGACGACCGGGGCCGAGTCGCCCAGCCGACGCGATTAGAGCGCATCCGGAGACCAGGAGTCGTCGAGAAGACCTACTTTCCGTATACGAATTCCTTTCGGACAGTCTATCGGGTGATCTTTGACCAGGGCCCCGTTTTCGATGCTCAGTTTTCAGGATCTTCTTGGTTTGGGCTTCGATTTTCTGGGCCGCAAGGTAGCGCTGTGTTGTCATGGCATTTGGGTTAGAATACTAACCGTGAGGACAATGTGATGGGGTTCGACAAGCGGGAGCTCAGTGCTCTTCAGTCTCATATTTATCAAATGCGTATCAGCGTGCGGTTCCAGCACGTTGATGCAGCAGGAGTCGTGTTTTTTGCTCGCTTTTTCGAGTATGTGCATGAGGCCTACGAGGGGTTCCTCCAAACCATCGGTTCGCCCCTTTCCGATGTTCTGCGCGAGCAAGTGTGGGCGGCGCCGCTCAAACACGTTGAGGCCGATTACTTTCGCGCGCTCAGGCTAGGTGATGAGCTTGATGTGCAGCTGGTTGCTGCCCAAGTGGACGGATCCTTCTTGACCTTGGGTTGGAGGCTCGTTGTCTCGCCCAAACCATCCGCGACCCATGTGGTGGCTGTGGTTCAGTCGACCCACGCATTCGTTAGTCCCGGAAACTTCGAGCGGACTCAGATCCCAGATGTGATCCTTCAGGCCGTTGAGCCGATTCTCCAAATGGGGTGAATTCGGTACAAAGGGGGTAGGACCCCAAGATATAGGTTGACCTAACCCTCGTGACCACAATATGTTGGCGTCGCGTTGAGTGAGGATGATCTTGGGGCCTTCCCCCAATCACCCTCTTGAGGGAATCCGGTGCGAATCCGGAGCTGTCCCGCAGCGGTAAGAGAAAACGAAAGCCAAAAAACACCACTGGGCCTGGTCTCGCTTTCCGAAAGGGAAGGCGGGGGATGGACTGGGAAGGTTTGGCAAGTAGGCCCCTATCTGTTCTCAAGCCCGAAGACCTGCTCAACGTCACGAACCGGAGAGACATCCGCTCGTGCTCCGAGCTCACACTTCGCGGAAAGTGTACGGACGAGTCATGAGCTCAGTCGAAGGGGACTGGGTCGAGGTCGAGTAGCATTTTCCCTAAGGGAGCTTCTCGGTTGATTGGTTGTGTGGGCGGAGTCCGATTGGGGGTCTCTCTTGTTCCGAACAGGCGCGGAAGCGTCACTCAAGGCGTATCTCATAACCCGTGGGGTGGCGAGATGCGCGCAACAAGGAACAGGTACATCGAACCAACCACAAGAAAAGGCTTCGCCGACGCCTGCCTCGCTCCTGCGGGTGAGTGGCGGTAGAGCATTTGCAGGTTGTGAGATGTGCTCTAGCCGAGGAGCAAGAGATGAATCAAGTCATCAGGACCAAAGAACAAAACGTAGATAGCGGCGAACCATCACCCCCTAGTCCCACACAGGCCTCGAGTTCCATGCGCGTGACGAAGCGTGATGGTTCGACGGAGCCGGTCTCGCTGGACAAGATTGTTAAAGCGGTTTCTCGTTGTTGTGACGGTCTTCGTCGCATCGACCCTCTGCGTGTGGCGACTAAGACTATCTCAGGACTTTATGATGGCGCGACGACCTTTGAGCTCGACGAGCTGAGTATTCAAACGGCCGCTTCTCTGATCATGCACGAGCCCGAGTACTCGCTTTTGGCGGCGCGACTGCTCGCTTCGACGGTAGAAAAAGAGGTCGCCCTGCAGAATATTCACTCTTTTTCTCAGTCGATCGAGCGTGCCCATGAACTGGGTATCGTAAATGAGCGCGTGCGAGAGTTCGTCGACGCGCACTTCCTTGAGTTGAACGATGTTATTGATGGACGAGCCTGCAATCGTTTCGAATACTTTGGCTTGCGCACAGTCTACGATCGCTATTTGCTGCGTCATCCAGTGACGCGCAAGGTGATCGAGACACCTCAATACTTCTTCATGCGTGTCGCTTGTGCGCTCGGCCAAAACTTGGACGAAACCTTTGAATTGTACCGCCTTTTCAGTCGCCTTGAGTATCTGCCGAGCTCGCCGACTCTATTTAACTCAGGCACGTGTCACGAGCAGCTGAGCAGCTGCTTCTTGCTCGATTCGCCAGCAGATCACCTGACGGACATTTACAAGAAGTACACGGACATCGCTCTGCTTTCGAAGTTCTCTGGGGGGATCGGCCTGGCCTATCACCGAGTTCGCAGTCGGGGCTCTTTGATTGAGAGCACCAACGGTCACAGCAACGGGATTGTTCCCTGGCTCAATACCTTGGATGCGTCCGTTGCGGCAGTCAATCAAGGAGGCAAGCGCAAGGGGGCGTGCTGTGTGTACCTCGAACCTTGGCACGCCGACATCGAAGAGTTTTTGGAGTTGCGTGACAACACAGGCGACGAATCGCGGCGTACTCACAATCTCAACATTGCCAACTGGATCCCGGACTTGTTCATGCGTCGAGTCGAGGCGGGAGAGCAGTGGTCGCTCTTCGACCCCAAAGACGTTCCCGAACTTCCCGATCTGTTCGGGCAGGACTTCGAACAGGCCTACTCGAAGGCAGAAGAATCTGGGGTGGCAAAGAAGACCATGGCGGCGCGGGAGCTCTACGCGAGGATGATGCGCACGCTCGCCGAAACAGGCAACGGCTGGATGACCTTCAAAGACAAGAGCAATCTGGCCTGCAATCAGACGGCTCTTCCTGGCCGTACTGTACATCTTTCCAACTTGTGCACAGAAATCCTCGAAGTGACCGACGCAGAGGAGACGGCGGTCTGCAATCTTGGCTCGATTAACCTTTCTCGTCATACCAAGATGGTGGAAGAAGGCCCTCTTCAACGGGTCGACATCGATTGGGAACGCCTCGCTTCGACCGTGAGGACGGCTATTTTTCAGCTTGATCGCGTCATTGATCTGAACTTTTATCCGATCGCATCGACTGGTCGCTCGAATCACAAATGGCGTCCCGTTGGGTTGGGACTCATGGGCCTTTCAGATGTCTTCTTTCAGATGAACGAGCCCTTCGACTCCGATCGGAGTCGTGAGATCTCCAAAGAAATCAGTGAATTTGTCTATTATCACGCCCTGTCCGCGAGCTGTGCTCTGGCGCAGCAGCGGGGGGCCCACCCGGGATTTGAAGAGACGCGCGCCGCTCGCGGGGAGCTGCAGCAGGATGCTTGGGGGGTCTTGGGGAGCGATGGACTCGATTGGGATGGCCTGCGTCGCGCGATCCAAGAGCATGGTTTGCGCAACTCGCTCATGGTGGCCATTGCTCCGACGGCCACCATCGCTTCGATAGCTGGTTGTTATGAATGTATCGAACCTCAGGTCTCGAACTTGTTCAAACGAGAGACCCTGTCAGGTGACTTTATTCAGGTGAACAAGTACTTGGTGAGGCGTCTTCAGGATCTCGGACTCTGGAACGAAACTACTCGCGATCAACTCAAGAGAGACAACGGTTCGGTTCGCCAAATTGAAGGGTTGAGCGACCAGGACCGGGCGGTTTTTCGCACGGCCTGGGAGCTTCCCATGCGGAGTTTGATTGACATGGCGGCTGATCGTGGGGCGTTCATTGATCAGAGCCAATCCCTCAATCTCTTCGCCGAAAGCCCTCAAATTGGGCGTCTGAGCTCGATGTACATGTATGCGTGGAAGCGGGGTTTGAAGACGACTTACTACCTTAGGAGTCGCCCAGCGACCCAAATCCAAAAAACCACCGTGGGCAGCGTTCAAGAGAACCGAAAAGAGGTAGCGCGTAAAGTGAGCTGCTCGCTCGAAAACCCGGAAAGCTGTGAGGCCTGCCAGTGAGCGCGTTTTCTGTCGATTTTACGCCTTTGCCTTTGGGCGAGGTCCAAGATGTTGATCCTCAAGAACGCCGCCTGCTCGACCCGGGTCGCAATTTGACTCTGCGTCCTATGCAGTATCCGCAATTTTACGAGATGTATCGGGACGCCATCAAGAACACGTGGACGGTGGAGGAAGTCGACTTTTCGACTGACTTAGGAGATTTGGCCAATAAGTTGAGTCCGTCCGAGTCTCACTTGATCAAACGATTGGTAGCTTTTTTTGCCACCGGGGATTCCATCGTAGCCAATAATCTCGTTCTCAATCTCTACAAACACGTAAATGCTCCAGAAGCTCGTCTTTATTTGTCCAGGCAGCTCTACGAAGAGGCTCTGCACGTTCAGTTCTACCTAACTTTGCTCGACACCTATATCCCCGATCACGACGAACGAGCTCAGGCGTTTTCGGCGATAGACAATATTCCGAGCATCGAGAGAAAGTCCCAGTTTTGCTTCAAGTGGATGGACTCGATCCAAGACATCGAGGAGCTACGAACGCCGAAGGAACGACGGGGGTTTTTACTCAATTTGATCTGCTTTGCCGCGTGCATCGAAGGGCTTTTCTTCTTTGGAGCTTTTGCCTACGTCTACTATCTGCGTTCGCGAGGCGTCCTTCACGGTTTGGCGGGTGGGACGAACTGGGTCTTTCGTGACGAAAGTTGCCATATGGAGTTTGCTTTTTCGGTGGTGGATGTTGTGCGAGCCGAAGAGCCAGAGCTCTTTGATGCTGAGTTCGAGCAGCAGGTGCGGCAGATGATTGTCGAAGCCGTTGATTGCGAGACGCTTTTTGCCGAGGACTTACTCAAAGGGGGGGTTAGCGGTCTCAGCGTCGAACAGATGCGTGGTTACCTTGAGTATTGTGCCGATCAGCGACTTAAACGCCTCGAGCTCGAACCGGTGTTTGGCTCGAAAAACCCACTATCGTTCATGGCCCTCCAGGATGTTCAGGAAGTCACCAACTTCTTCGAACGCCGAGTGAGCGCCTATCAAGTGGGGGTCACGGGTGAGGTTGAGTTCGACGTTGATTTTTGAAGCGGTCGGGCAAGCCCGCGGGAGTGCTATCGGTTCGAGCGAATCGAAGCTAATCATTTTCCGCTCTTGGACGTCGTGAATTGGGGTGCCTCAGGGTCTGGGCGCCCAAGGGGCTGTTCATGGAGCGGAAAAGCTCGGCAGAAGAGATCAGAAGGGTCTTGATTCTCAATAGTCACGAGGCTTGGGTGGCTCAGATCGATGGCATGGAGCAACAGTTCGATATCGTAGTCGGGCTGTCGGGGCGGCCCCACGAGGGATGGGATACGCGTATGCGTCCCGTTCCCCAAAATGCTCGTTTGGTGTCACTCGATGAGGCGCTCACCCAGAGCGTCCCGTATCGAGCTGCGATCGCCCATAGCGTGAGCGACTTGCTCGAAGTTAAGAGTCTGGAGATCCCAAAGCTGTTTGTCATTCACACCACCCTGGAAGGACGGTTGGTCGAACAGGGGAGCGCGATGAGTCCGCGGGAGATCTCCAGCGAGACGCTCAAATACCTCAAACTCATCCGTGCTCACACCATGTCGGTGAGTCGTCTCAAGCAAAAGTCCTGGAGCATTCCTGCTGATATCGTTGGCTTTGCTGTTCGCCCGGAGGACTATCCTCTCGCCACTCAAGAGTGCGCTCAAGGTGTGCGGGTGAGTAATTTGTTCAATAGTCGCCGTCAGATCTTGCTGGCCGATTTTCATGAACAGGCCTTCGAGCAAATCCCCGTTGAATTTATAGGGATCAATGATGACATGCCCGGGGTCACGCCTGCTTCGGATTGGCACGATCTCAAGCGTCGACTTGGGAGAAGTCGCTTCTTCATTCATACAGCCGATCCACGTTTGGAGGATGGTTACAACATGGCTACGGTCGAGGCGATGGCCTGTGGGCTTCCCGTTTTGGGTAACCGTCATCCGACGAGCGTTATCGAACACGGGGTGAGTGGCTTCTTGTCGGACGACCCGAAAGAGCTGGGAGACTACGCGCGACGATTGCTCAGAGACCGTGAGCTGTCTCTTTCAATGGGACGGGCGGCTCGAGAGCGTGCCGCCGAGGTGTTTAGTCGAGCGAAGTTCGAGCAGGGTCTACTTCTTGCGCTCAGCCGCGCCCGGGACGCTTTTTATGGGTCTACCTCGAAGAAACGGAAGACGAAGAAGAAGTTGGTCAAGAGCGCCCATCGGCGGACGTAGGATACATTTCACACCCAGCAGAATCTCCGCCGCCACTCGCTCGCAGGAGTGAGGCAAGAGTCGGCGGATATGGGCCCCGGCGCTGCGCTTGAGCGCAGCTGTCAAGCTGAGAGCGTGCCGATCGAAGGACGAGCCCCCTTAGTAGTAGCTGAGCTCTAACTGGGCGACGGTGTGGAGGCTTCCTCCACTGAATTTAATACTCGCGTTTTCGTGGCTGCCAGCGATCTTGACGACGCCTTTTGCGCCAGGGGAGCCGCCGCTGACGAGCAACCAACTGCTCCCCGATCGCAGCTTGAGGAGCGAGACCCGATGTCGATTCGTCTTGCCCAGACCTGGGGTCCAGGGCGAAAACACTTCTCCAAAGGGCGTGATCAAGACCGGGGACGGACAATCCAGCATGGATACCGAGGAGGCGCACTCGACCGTGATCTGCAGTTGTCCTGCCTCTCCCTCCCCCAAGGAGCTTTGTGGGCGCGGCGCGGCGCGGCCGAGAATCTCTTCGAAGCAAGCGTGGGCCTCTTGTCGGTACTCGGTGTTCTTGGGCTCGAGAGAAAAGAGACTGCGCGCATGGGCGCAAGCACGCACGGTGTCGCCCACCGCGATGAAGGCGCGAGCCGCTTGTAGGTGGGCGCCTTGGTCTTCGCTGTGGAGCTCGTTTTCGATGTCCAGCATTTGACGAGCGCGTTCGTGGTCTCCTGCAGTCACCGATGCTTGGCCCAAGAGACGCACCGCGCCTAGGTGATCGGGATCGAGATCGAAGTAGTCTTGCGCGGCCTGGGCCGCGCGATCAAATCGCCCACCCTGAAGGAGCACTCGAACCCAAGCTTCATGCCGTGCGCGGCTATGGGGATCACGTTTGAGGGAGGCCTGGACTTGGTCCATTTGTTGCTTGCCCCACTTACGCCATTGCTCATCGGCAACGGTGGCCTTGAGATGAAAACGGCGGCGTCGAGGAAGGCGAGCACGAGGCAGTGGGACCCGGGATTTATGACCTCCAAAGTGATTGGAAATGTCAGTTGGGACACTGGCTTGGGGTTTTGAGGCAGGGCGCGGTGCTTCCGCGAAACTCGGAATGCCGAGCTCTGCATCTGCGCTGGGATCTCCTCCACCAGGGGGGCGGCTGCGCGGTTTGGCTTTCCTGGGGCTGGGGCTGGTGGGAGGAGGCCGTCGGGCGGCGCCGCGGGCAGCGCCGGATGACGAACTGCTTGTCATGCGTCCCTTGCTCGTTGGTCCGGAGGGTTCGGCCCCGATGGTGCCGATATCGCTGAGACTTGGAGGGGCCGCCTCTTTTGGTTTGGCGAAAGGATCGTTTGTTTCAAACTGCACCTCATCTTCGAACAGGGTCTCGAAAGTGAGTTCGCGCTCGGGGCGATCGATACCAAAGTGCTTATACATTTCATCGTTTTCTAGGACGAGAAAGGAGGTGTAGCGGCTCATCGTGCGGAAGCGTTGGGAGAGGTCGATGACCGCTTGTTTGTTGTCTTCGCTTCGATCCAAGGCCTGCAAGAGAGCAATGCGATGTTTTGCCCAAAGGGGAGCTATCATCGTGTTCGAACGACGACGGCTAGCCGGAAAGCTCAGGGGCCGCTCGAGTCGGTAGGGGTGGCCCGCGAGAGTCCCGGTCAGTACGACCGGACCTGGGGAAAGTGAACGCAGCTCCCCGCTCACAATGAGTTCTTGACCGAGGCGAAGGGCGGGTAGGGCGTGTGACTCTGTTGCGATCAACCCTTCAGGGAGTTCGAGGCGGGCGTTCTTGATAGTGGGGCGTCGCAGAACCCCCGCCAGCTCTTCGATGCGAGCTTCCAAAGCGAGGCCGCTCGCCAGTAAATCCCAGGTGGCATCGAGTTCGATGGCTAGCCCTTCGAGGAGGTGCTGATCGAGACTCGGCCCCACCCCGACCAAACGGAGTTCCGCCCGAGCCTCCTCGAGTAGTGGTCCGACGCGGGCGGCGATGGACTCCGCCGAAAGTTCACCTGCGCTGGCCCGTGCATCGCCGAGGTAGACGATCTGAGCAATGGCGTTGTCTTGATGGGCACCCTTGCCCAGGCGACCTGATTGCAGCTGAAGGGCAGCCGTGGCCAATGCCCCGGCTACGTCCGAAGCCCCTCCTGGACGTAGGCCAGCCAGAAATTTTTGTGCAGCAGCTAAACGAGCCGGAAGCTGTTCGGTCGACAGGAGCTGTTGGCTCGGTCCGCCTTCTTCCCAGGCTTCGCAGGCGCTATCGCAGGCAAGAAGAACGAAAGGTTCATCGGGGTCCATCTCGAGCAACAGTCCGAAGGCGAGGGCGGCCTGGGCGCTGATGGTTTCTTTGCTTTGACTGTGGCTGACGTCCAAGGCGATGACGCGACGCAGTGGACGAAACTCGGGACGGAGGGATTCGTCTGGAAGACTCACTTGCAGACGAAGCCCAAAGTGACCATCGACGGCTTCTTGTGCCACAGCGGGCTGAGCCGATGGTTTTCTTGTGTTGGACAGCAGGGTTCTCTTGCCTGGAGCGGCCTTCAAGAAAGGTGGAAGCTCGGCGTCTGCCTTGGGCCAACCGTCAACTTGGGCCGAGAGCTCGGCGTCGGAATCAGAACGACGACGGATGAGGAGCGCGAAGTCCCCGTGGGGGACGAAATCGGTCGCCGAAAAGCGCGCCTTGATCTGCCCCTCTTTCTCGCTGAGCTCGGCGTCATAGGCGCGGATCTCGGGGGAGCTCAGGGTAGCCGTATTGTCTCGGGCGCTAATTTCGATCGAAAAGTCGCCAATTTGATTGGCCCGCTCTGCCCCGAGAGATAAGGGGTGCACGTAGCGGAGCAGGCCGCCTTCGCTCGACAAGACTTGCTGGTAGGACAAGAGCACGCGTCGGCTCTTCTTTGGCAGGATGGGGAAGACCTTGAGGGACATCACGCCTCCGCTTTCCCATTCGAGCAAAGCTGGATCTCGGGGGACGGGACGGTCGACGATGCTTGAATAGATCGAGGCAGCTCGCTTTCTTTCTAAAACCTCACCTTCCATGAGTTGGTCCCCGACCCAGAGCCCCAGCCGCGAAACGCTGGCGTCCGCAGGGACGGCGAATCGATACTGACCCTCGAGGATGTGCGGTGTCGTGTTTTCGAACTCTTCGATGATCTCTGTGTGTGCATAACCGTCCTGGATCACGACTTGGGCGTGATGTTTGAGCAGTCGCACGCCGTTTCTTTTTTCTTTCGTATTGGGAAGGCGGGCCGACATGGTGCCGAGTCCGAGTGCTTCGCGTGCTTGAGGCGCATTGAGCAGTGCTCCGAACTCGCTCCGACGGGGAGCCGCGGGCAGCAGGTGAGGGAGCTCGGACCCATCGCTTGCAGTACGGAAGGCGCGCGCCTGAGCGATACGAATACTCTGGCCCGTGCGGGGTGTGGCCTTGAGACCATCGGCTTCGAGCTGTCCGCGACGGACCGTCAGGATGGTTTGGTCTTCTTCGACCGTGAGCGAAGCGCTGGTAGCTCGATCGCGTGGTGAATGAAAGGTTTTGCCAGCTACGGTGAAATCAAGGGGAACGATGTCGGTGTCTTTAGTGACCAGTGGAGTCGTTTCTAAAGAAAAACTTCCGGATTTGAGATGAGCTATTTGTTGGTCGAGGCGTAGTTGGCTCAGGCTATCGAGGTCGACGCGCCGACCCCCGCCAAAATCCAGGCTGATCTTGCCTCCGGCAAAGGTGCGAACGATGCCTTGTGCGCCGAGTTTTTGGGAGGCGGCGAGGGGAACACAAGAGTTCCCGCGCTCATCGCAGTGTTCGGCTCCCGGGTGATCGGGGCTCGATGATTCAACTCTCAGGACAACCACCGATGAAGACTGATCTTCGCGCTGTTGTCCCTTGTTGCTTCGGCACCCCAGACTCATTGAAAGTCCTAACAAAAGAAGTATGCTGACTTGCTTGGTGCGTCTCATGAAGTTCCCGATCCTGACTAGGATACATCTCACATCCAGCAGAAGCTCGGCCGTCGCTTGCCCAGAGGAGTGAGGCGAGCGTTGGCGGTGCCTTTTCTCGTGGTATGTTTGATGCCCGTGTGCCTTGCTTTCTGTGGGCCGATGGTTGCCCCCATGGCCCCCGTCTTGGAGGGTGCTCTTTCAAGGTCAGAGGCAATAGCCGAACGCGTTTGTCGGCTTCTTTGTACTTGTTACGTTTGGGGCCTTCATTTCGATCTTGGGATCTGGCTTCTTCTCCGTCGGGAGAGGGCCAGGGGTGCCCGTTTTCTGGGGTTTTGAGGCGGCGGCTTTTCCCACCTGTGTTGGCTTCGAAAGTCTTCTGCGAGGGCGACTGCACCGGCTTGCTCGAGGTGTAGGGACAAAAAATGTCATAGTGTCCTTTTCAAACCCTGCGTTTCAAGGCTAGATGACAATCAGAACTTGCCGACGAGGAAATCTCCTCCAGGGCTTCGCTCTCAAAACATTCAGGCTAACTTAATGAAGTGCTGCCAGAGTGAGGGAGAGAGAGCTTTCGGTAAGAAAAAAAAAAACACTGAACAACAGGAAGTATTCAGTGTTTGACAACTGAACAAGATAACAGTAATCAGTCCACAAGCTACTGACGACTCAAAGCAGCGGGCTCGCTGAAGAAAGAGCCCAGTACACAGTGAGAGACGAGAGAACGACCATGGAAGACTCAAATAAGAAGAAGGCCCTCGAACTTGCTATCGCCAGCGTTCAAAAAGAATTCGGTGAAGGCGCGATCATGCGTCTCAAAGAGGGCGAGAAGGTAGGGGCCGTCGATGTGGTTCCCTCTGGTTCTCTTGGCCTCGACCTTGCGCTGGGCATTGGCGGTTACCCCCGGGGTCGCATTGTTGAGATCTACGGTCCTGAGTCTTCGGGTAAGACGACTCTCACTCTTCATGCCATCGCCGAGTTGCAGCGCAAAGGTGGAGTTGCCGCGTTCATTGACGCTGAGCACGCGCTGGATATCGGTTATGCGCGCAAGTTGGGCGTCAATACGGACGAGCTTTTGATCAGTCAGCCCGACTACGGTGAGCAAGCTCTCGAAATTGCAGACATGCTTGTGCGCAGTGGTGCGGTCGACATGGTTGTCGTGGATTCTGTCGCGGCTCTCGTTCCCAAAGCGGAAATCGAAGGCGATATGGGAGACAGCCATGTGGGGTTGCAGGCGCGTTTGATGAGCCAGGCGCTGCGTAAGCTTACGGCGAGTGTTTCGCGCTCCAAGACGATGATGTTTTTCACCAACCAGATCCGTATGAAGATCGGGGTGATGTTCGGTAGTCCAGAAACGACCACTGGCGGAAACGCTCTTAAGTTTTACGCTTCGGTTCGTCTGGATGTGCGTCGCATCGGCGCTATCAAAGATACGAGTGGCAAGGACACGCTGGTGGTGGGAAATCGCACGCGCGTCAAGGTAGCGAAGAACAAGATGGCCCCTCCTTTCCGCGAGGTCGAGTTCGATATTCTCTATGGGCGAGGTGTGAGTCGTTCGGGAGAGGTTGTGGACTTAGCCGTGGACGCGGGGTTCGTTACCAAAAATGGCGCCTGGTTCTCGATGGGATCCGAGCGCATCGGCCAGGGGCGCGAAAATGCACGCACCTATCTTGAAGAACATCCTGAACTCATGAACAAACTCTCTGCGCAGATCTTGTCTCACCACGGGATCGGCGAGCAGGCTGGACAGGGCGCTGACGAAAAAGAGGAAGCCAAGGCAGATGCTAAGGCCGACCCCAAGGCGAAGACCAACGGCGCTAAGGCGCGTCCCCGCCCCAACTGAGGGGAGGGGCTGAGACTTGAGCGCGCTGCTTGAAGCAGGTCTTGCTCCGATTCTCAGCCACATCGATTCATTCCTTCACTATGACCCCGACTCGAGGAACGGCGAGTCGGGGATCCAGAAGGAACTCGCCGATAGAGGCGAGTGAGAGGCGGAGTGACCTGGATTGCAGCCCCAGGTTGCTCCGTTCTTTTTTTGGGGGCGAGTGAGAGACGGAGTGACCCGGATTGCAGTCTCAGGTTGCTCCGTTCTTTTCTTGTGGCGATTAGAATTCGATGGCGAGTCCGGCTGCCACGGTGCTGCTACCCACTTGCATCCCCTGACCAAAAGAACTGACATCGCTGTGCCACCATTCGGCGAAGAGGTAGGCATCATTGACGCCCGCGCTGGCGTCCATATCGGCGGCTGATTGGAGGGACAAGTAGTTGAGGTGAATCATCACGCCTAAATGAGCGGTCCAGCCGTGCTCGAGCCCCTTTCCCTCTACTCCGGTAGCTTCGGATAATTCGCCCGCGTCGCGCGCCTGCCACAGATGAGCTGCGTACCCGAACTTGGCGTAGGGGACGAGAGGAACCATGAAATCGCGTTTGAACACGTCAAGGCGAAAGACGGCCACTGCGTACATGGGCATGACCCAGAAACGTTGTTTGTGGCCGCTCTTTCCGGGCGCATTCGGATCGGTAAACGGTGCCGTGCCTCCCCGTGATAAGTAGTGCCAAGCGACACCGGGACCGAGGCTGCCCACATGGGGGATGCGGAGCAGTTGCCAATCCCCTTCGATGCCAAGAGCCCAGGCTGGTTTTTTTCCGAAGGCATCTTCAAAGGGGGTGGCTCCGCCGATTTCTTTGTCCATCTTCATGTAATAGGGCGCAAAGCGGAGTTCGAAAGCACCGTAACGTTTGGAACGTAGGTCTTCGAGATCGTAGCTCGTCCGGCGTGGGCGGGGCTGTGCATCATGCGAGTCATCTTGATGGGCCCCAGCAGGATCAGCCGAAAAGAGTAAGGCAGCAAACAACGCGCCATATCGAAGCTTCACGAAACGACCTCCCCAGGCAAGTCTTGTGACTTGCGGTTCAGCCTTGTTGCCGAAGCGGAAGAACGAGCTCGAGAGCAGGCAAGGAGGCTCGTGAACAACAAAAGTCCGAGCCACCCGGCCGAAGGAGAGGAGCGGCGAGGGGTGTAGCCGCAGTAGCCTCCTCCTCCTTTGCCCCCAGCCTCCTTATAAGCCTCGAAGAAGGTGGTCACCTCTTGGGGGGCAATGCAGCGGACTTCAGAAAGCGGTCCGGCGTTGCCGACCTGATCACGAGCTGAGACGGCCACGGCATAAACGATGCCGTTTTCTACCTTGCTCGCCTTTCCTTCTCGGGCCGAGACGCCACTTGCGTCCCCACATTCGAAGATGTCGTCGTCGTCCAAGGCAGGAAGTTGACCTGGGGCGAGCGAAGTTCCGCAGGTTTCAGCTGTCGTCCCTCCCATCCCTTCCGCATCTTGGTTCGTCGCCATGGGCGCCTCTCCGGGGGCGCAATAGATGCGGAAACCTTGGACATCGTCCTGTTCTTCTTCGGTTGGGATCGACCAATCGACAAAGAGATGTTCCTCTCCTGCCTCGACGCCGATCTCGCTCGGTGGATCCGGCCCGACCAGATCGATGTCAGTTTCGGTCCATTTGTCATTAGCTTCGGATGTGTCTCCTCGCATGACCATCACGAAGAAAGTCAGGGCGACTTCCAAGTTACTGTCACAAACTTCGGCGCCCGGATAAGACTCGTCTGTCGAAAGTTTCGCAACGGCGGCCACTACTTCGCGGGGATAGACCACCGCGGTAAAAGTGGGCCCGGCCTGATTGATATCGCTCTTCTGGTAGATGCGGGTGCAGTTGTTGTTGACCCGCTCTGTGCTGTTCAGACAGTCGGCACCTTGGCTGACCCAGATTTCGAGGCTGGAGTTGTTCTGGGTGATGTTGTTGAGGCGCAACGGAAAGCGGATCCAGGTGCGTCCGTCCTTTGCATCGTTTCGATCGTAGTCGCGGAGCTCCGGATCGTCGTCCAGGCAGTCCTTTCGACTGATCGCATCAGGATCTTCGGCGTCGAGTCGCTGGTCGGCTCGCTCGATGCGAAACGTGGTTTCTTCGATACTGATCGACTGAGCCCAGCTCATGGGGGCCAGCGTCAGAAGGCACAGCGCGAGCAAGCTCGCTTGCAGAAGACCGAAGCAGGAGGAAGACCGAAAGAAAACCGGGGGCACGTCCAGTTTTGAGCACAGGGCGTGCCAACGGGCAAATGCCCCGACCACTCGAAGGTCTGAGATGAAAATCACCGGAACGGGTAGGCTTCGGTCGTCCTGATTTCTTGGAGAAAGGACGGCTGTGGGCTCGGATTTCGGGTGAGCCCGGTCATTGTGTCTTCCGAGCTCAGCTGAGCTGACAAGTTGTCACGCCGATTAGAGTCGCACTTCGACGTGGGTACGTCGGCGCAATCCCTCGAGCCAATGCTGACGAGCCTTGGTGATCTTCTCCATATAAACACGCTCGTGAATTTGCGACCGCGCTTCGTTGTAGGAGGGAAGCTGGGAAGGTGGGCGCTCGATGACCTGAAGAATGAGCCACTGGTCCTTGTATTGAATTGGTACCGAGGTTTCTCCGACTTCAAGCGCCAGAGTCGCCCGTTGGATTTCCTTGGGCTCCTGCACGGGAGGGAGCTCAGGGCGGAGTCCGGACTGGCTCGACTTGGAATACTGGTCAATCAGGGTGCGTAGATCTTCGCCTTGCTGGGCGCGCTTGGCGAGCCGAGCTCCAAGGGCTCGATTCTTTGCTCGTTCAGCCGCGTTGCGTCCCATGGGAAGATGGAGTGCCAGAGTGCGTTGTGGTTGTTGCATCCGCTCTTCGAGGGCAATCTGGCGGTAACTGGCGCGTAGATCGCTTTCGGTGACGTTGATGCGACCTCGCAGACGTAGCTCCATCATTGAGCGTTGAATCAACTGACGGCGCAGTTCTTCTCGGTAGTTTTTGACGGACAAGCCGCTGCGCTTTGCTTCGACAAGGATGGCATTGACCGAAATACCGTTTTGAGCTGCCGTCTGCTCGATGGCAGCGTCAATTTGCTCTTCGGTAATGTCGACTCCGGCCTTGCGCGCCGCTTTGAATTCGAGCTCTTCGTCGATCATGGTGTTGAGGACCATTCGGTAGAGCTGGGAGATATTGGCGGAGCGCGCCGGGCCCTCGGGGATCGAGGAGTAGACGCGCAGCAGGTAGGGGAGAGAGCGTTCTTTGAGGTCGCTGAGCAAGATGGCATCTCCGCCTACAATAGCGACTACACGTTCGACGATGGCTGCCTGAGCGGGGCGAACTGTGCTCAATGCCAAGGGGCCGAAAACGAGCCCCAACGAAAGCGAGAGGGCGCCCCATTTGGCCCAGGGCCGCGGCTTTAGGGGAGAAATCATGAGGTGCTCACCTTGGTGGATGAGGAGGGACGGCGCAAGGCATCTGCCCAAAGGGTGGTCTTTTCCCGGCGGATCAGGCGCAGGGCGAGTTCGAGCAGACTCAGAACCAACACCACCAGAGCAATTTCGCGGGAGATACCGACTTTCGACTCGGTGTTTGTCTTTTCCTCTTGCCGGTCCGAGGCAAGATCGTTGCGGGACTGGGCGATGTGTTCTTCAGGGACCCGGGTCGCGTAGCGATAGGAGCTTTGTCCTTGCGAGCTGATCGAATAGCGCCCGGCGCGGTCGGGGTCGACCATCCATTGGGGGTTCGCGCGTCCGAACTGCTTGTTACTCGCCCGAGTGTCCGTGGTTTGTGTGGTCAGTTCAAGCCTGCGCCCTGATTGATCCGAGACAACCGAACCCTCAGGGATCTTCCAGCGCTGACCCACCTGGGTCGCAGCAGCGCCTCGCCTGACATGCGCCTGGCTCACAATGAACTCGAGCAGTTCAAGATAGGCGGGGCGTAGAGCGAAATCACTCAAATCAACCGAAGACGGAAGAGCGCTGACGACGAGCAGACCTTGACCGAACTCGCGCGAAGACACCAAGGTCGTTCCATCAACCCAGGAAGAAAGAACGGTCATTTCTGGATCTGGGGAGAAGACCGCGCGTCCCCGAGCATGCAGATCGTGCCAGCTGACGGTGAGGGGCCCGAGTCCTCCGGCTTGCGTCTCTGAGGTGCCGGGGGGAGTTTCTTTTATCCATTGTGGTGCAGAGAGTAAAAACGGAGCGAAGTTGGAGCCCAGAGGAGCGCGGTTGATGGATGGCCCGAGGAAGACGGCCGCCACTCCGCCCTGTTTGACCCATGTTTCGATTGTCTTGCGCACCTCTGGTGAAAAACCGCTGGGATCATCAATGAGCAGTCCAGCCAGATCGTCGAGCTCGCTTACCTCTTCAGGGAGCAAACTGAGCGGGCGGACGCGGATCCCTCTTTCAAGAGCTTCGAGTCCCGACTGGAGCACCGTGTCTGATCCGGTCTTGACGCTTGCTTTTGCTTGGTCAGCGCGCACACCAAACGAAAGTTGCGTTCCTGCTCCGAGCAAGAAGGTCTGATCGTCGGACTCGATCTGATCGGAGTCCGACGCGGAGAGTTGGACCAGCACCTCAGAGGCATCAGGTTTGTTCTTGGCCCAATCTGGTTGGGGAAGGGTGACCACCCCGTCATGGGCGGCGACTGCCTGACCGATGCTCTTGCCGCTTCGGTCAGCTAGGCGGACTGTTCGGTTTTCGATGGCGCCTTTGTCGGTGCAAATGACTTCGGCCAGAACAGAGTTTTGACCTTGGCTCGCCTGAACTAGGGCGCAGTTCGAAAGTGGCTTTGTAATGCCAATGTCGGGGATGGCGACATCGCTCAGGTCCAAGGTCGAGCCCTCGATGAGGGCGAGGTCACTCAGGACGATGATGGGGTGGTCCTGTTGTGCGGCCTGGGACTGAATGCCACGTGCGAGGGTGAGCGCACCCGCGAGGTCGGTTTTCCGGTCTGTGGCTTCGATAGTCGCAAGGGCGCTCTTCAAGCTCACGAGGTCACTGGTGGCGGGAACGTGAACTCGGGCGGGCGAGCCGGAAAGAACGATCGAGAAGGCGTCGCCCGATTGCGCGTCAGCGAGCAACTGTCGAGCCGCCTCTTTGGCACGAAAAAGGCGGGTCTTGCCGTTATTTTTTGCCTGCATGCTTGCCGAATCGTCAATCACGATCACGGCAGAGACAGAGGCGCCTTGTTTTCGAGCTAGGGTCAGGCGGGAACAACTCACAAAGGGAGACGCCGCGAGCAGCGCAAGAGCGAAAATGGTCAGGGCGCGCAAGGCAAGCAGCCCTCGGTCTTCGACACGTTGACGTTTTCGTGCCGAGGCTTCGTTTTGGACGATCAGTCTGGCGGCTGGAAACAAAAGGGGGGTGGCTTGTCCCTTGCGGAGCGAGTGCGCAATGACCACCCCGATCACCCCCAGGGTTAGAAGCAGAGCGAGCGGTAGTGTGAGTCCCATCTTAGAGGCTCCCTTCCTCGCTTGTACTCACGATTCTGCGCAAGGTGCTGTCCGGAGCAAGGGTTGGACTCACCCGGAGAAAGTGGCCGCCGCTGTGATGGAGGCGGTCTTCCAGTGGCTTGGTGAGGGCGCTCAAGGCCTTCTGGTAGAGAGGGCGGGCTTTTTGGGCGTCGGCTTGGATGAGAGTGTTGGTTTCGGGATCAAAGAAGCGAACCACTCCGTCGAAAGGGAAGTCGGTTTCGCTTTTTGTGAGGATCTGTGTGGCGCGCACCGTCCGCGCGCGTGTGGCCAGCTGAGCGATGCGCAAAGTGGTTGCCTTGTCGAGATCCAAGAAGTCAGAAAGCACATAAACGATTGAGCCACGTCGTAGAGTGCTCCCCAGGTGGTCTAAGGTCTTTTCCCAAGAAGGGCTCAGCGCGTCGACCCTTTGAGGAGAGCCTTCGGGTAGTCGAGGTTGAGCGTCCGAACGCAGGGGAGGACGTTTGGACGCTTCGAGCGAGGCGAGCAAGGGCTCAAGGGAAGCACCCTGACCGCGAGCAAATGACGTTTGGGGCGGTCCTTGCCCTAGGAGCGTTAGTCCGACGTCGTCACCGCCCTTTCGGGCAATGTAAGCGAGACTGCCGGCGAGCAAGAGGGCGCAGTCGAGTTTACTTGCTCCTTCTTCGTCGGCGTACTCCATGCTGGGGCTAGTATCGCAGATGATGTGGATAGAACGTTCGGTGTCGGTATGAAACTGGCGCACCAAAAGTTGGTTGTGTCGGAGCTGGGCGTGGCGATCAAGGTGCCGCAGGTCATCGCCGGGGCTATAAGCACGGTGTCCCGCGAACTCGATTCCGGAACCCTTGGTATTGGCGCGGTGTCCACCAGAATAAAGACCTTCGGCAAGACTGCGTGCTCGGATGCGCAGAGGCAGAGCGCCATGCTCGGCCATTTTGGTTCTGATTTCCGCCTGCCCCACGGCTCTACCTTACTTGAACAGGGTCGCCTGGCTCATCAGGAAGCCAGAGGCCAAGCCCACCACTAGGGCGACAACGCCCAGGGCGATCAGCCAAGGGCTCATCTTTACTTGCTCGTCATCGGAGCCGGAGGGCGTCGAATCGTTCTTCATGGCTATTGCGGAGTCGCTTCCGAGTCGTCTTCTGGCGGGGGCGCCTGTTCATTGGGACAGAGGGCGAGAATTTTGGGGCTGGTTTGAACCGGGTCAAGCTTGGTCTGCGGGCGGAGGGCGCGATACGCTTCGCAGGCGGTCCGCGCCGGGCCTAGAGCCTCTAATGCCACGTAGGTCTCCAGGAGCAAGAGCTGAACGTGTGCGCGGCTCGGCTCGCTCAGGTTGGCTTGGGAAAGCAATTGATTGCCTCGGGCAACGGCCGAAATGTACCGTCCCCCGCGCACGTCTTGTGCCAGGTGCGACACTTCACCGTCGGATTGGCGTTGTTGCTCATAGAGGCGCCCCTGGCCATGCTGAGTCATGCGGTGGAAGGCGGCTTCGGCCGCCGCCTGTCCTTCTTCCGTAAGAGGCAGGTCGTTCAAGGGAAGCAGCAACACTTGCCCTCGTTTGAGTCGATCCTCGTCGAGGTCGTTGTATTGGACTAGACGATAGGCGTGTTTGGTGGTCCCCAAGAAGCGGTATGCCAAGGTGGCCAGACTATCCTGATCACGCGCGATCCAGGTCAGGTTGTAGGGGACGACGATGAGTTGCCCGACTTCCGGTTGAATCCAAGGCTTGTGGTCGTTGACTTGGGCCAGGACGATGTATCTTTCTTCGGCGCCGAGCAGGGTCTTTGCCAAGCTCTTCCAAGTTTCGCCGGGTTTGACCTGATGATAGGACAAGGAGGGAATGTCCAAGATCATCCCGGGTGCGAGGCCTCGAGGGGCGCCGCGCAGTAGGCCATTGGCCGCGGTGATGATGCGCTCATATTGAATTCGCCCGTAGTAGCGCCTCGAAATCCCGGCCAGGGTTTCTTCGGGTTGAACCACGTGCGGAAAAGCCGGAGCCCGTTCCGTGAGCAAAGCCAGCGCACCACAGATGGCGAGAGGAAGGAGAAAGACGCCCTTGAGTTTCATCATTCAGTCGACACCTCTGTTGCGCCGCAAGGAAACAGCTCAGCGAGCGCTCCGGTGACGCGGTGTGTCCGGTGGATATTGGTGCACCATGCTACCCGGATGCAAGTTAGCTAGGGCCAATTCGAGAACATGGGCGTCGGCAGGGCGGTCGGCGGGGGCTTTGGCCAGACAGGAGAGCACGATGCGATCCAGTTCTTCGGGTAAGTTGAGGTCTTTACGTACCTGACGCAAAGAGCGTGGCTTGGAGCGCTGATGGTGTTCGAGCAGGGCCTGCCGGTTGCGGGCGCGGAAGGGTAAGCTCCCGGTGAGCGCCTCGTACATCAGAATGCCGAAGGCGTAGATATCACTACGGGCGTCCAGGGTGCCACCCACGCATTGCTCGGGGCTCATGTACTCCGGGGTTCCCAGGGTGTAGCCATCTTGAGTGAGAGCTTCTTCTTGGGCCAACTTGCTCATGCCAAAGTCGAGGACTTTGACGATGCCTCCCTCGCACAAGAAGATATTGCCCGGCTTGAGGTCGCGATGCACGATGCCCAAGCGATGGGCCGCTGAGAGCGCCCGGCAGGACTGCATGAAGATGGGGATAGCAAAGCCGGGAGGAAGGGGGCTTTGGCGTTTTAGTTGTTCCTGGAGGCTCAAGCCTTGCAGCAGCTCCATGACGACGTAAAGCGTGCCATCAGGCAATTGATCAAGATCGAAGGTGCGCACCACGTTGGGGTGTTCGATCGACATTTGCACTCGGGCTTCGCGTCGGAGTCGGGCGACCTCAGCCGCATCGGCAGCGGCCGCTCCTCGCAACACCTTGACTGCGACCTGAAAGCCCAGTCCGAGGTGCTCGGCTGCGTAGACGGTTCCGATCCCACCAGAACCGACGCTACGTAGAATGCGATACTTGCCTCCTAAGACGCTGTGGGTCAGATCCCCGGTGGTCGTCTGCATCTCGCCCCGTTGTTCGAGCCCGTGCTCCAAAGCCAGGATGCGATAGCGCTCATGACTGCGGGCGGCCGAATGGCGTCGTAGACGTGTGGCCAAATGCCCCGCTGCTCCGCCGAGCAAGGCCCCCAGACTGGCGGCCACCGAGGCGGTGATCCAGTGACCGGTCAAAGAAACCGCGCCGCCGATGCCGGCCGCCGATGCTAAGGCGGTCCACGGGGTCAAAAGGGGAGCCGGCCGGTCCCAATTGAGCGAATAGCGACAAGTCAGATCGCCATTGGCGATGCAGCTCTCTTCCCTGAGTCGGGCTTCGCCTAGACCCCACAAACAAGGATAGGACTTGAGCTCGGCCTGACGGAGTAGGCAAAAACAACGATCGCGTTGCTCGTCTTCCACCTCTTGAAAGGGGGTGTAGACGAGCACGGCTGAGGTTTCGCTCGACGATTCGAGCGAATAGCTACCGACGCGCAACTGTTCGCTACTGGCGTTGACGGCGTAAAGGTATGCGTCCTGAGGCCAGGCCGCGCGGCGCAACAAGCGCATGTGAGTACCGAGCACCGAAGGGTTCTCAGCGTACCGCCCTCGTGAGCTCACGGCACTCTCACCGATTTCCGAGACGATACGTTCGAGAATCAGTCGAGTACAGGACAGAGAAATCCACGAGGTGTCATGGCCGACTTCGTCCTGGTAGAGACCGGCGTCGGCCAGCACCGCAGCCACCGACGCGCTTCCGAGAGCTGACTCTAGGTGCAAGAGAGCGGGGCGAAGGAGGGCCGCTCGGACTTCTTCTCTACCGCCTCGCGCGGTTCCCAGGGAAGGAGGCGGATCCATTTGTTTCTATCGTAGGTGTTTGGACGAAGAGATCAAAGTGTGAGCCGGCCTGTGAGGGGAGCCTGCTTTTTCGTGGTGCGGAAGTCGTTGGAGCGAAGTTGTAGATCCACTGAGGTTGGACGAGAGGGGCGTAGGCTCCTGGCCGTGAGGGCTGCTTGCTCTGACGGTTCTAACCCGCTCGGAAAGCAGAGAGGCTTTTTGCCCATTGGGCGGGCTCGTGACCTAATCGAAGTGCCCCCGCGGCAAGTACGCACAGCACGGGAGAGACCACGAGGTGATAGCGATCCTCACCAAAGAAGATCGCGTGAGTGAGACTTACAGAAAAGAGGACCCAATAGAGAGCTCTCCCCCCGGGACCCAGGCTAAGACGACCCGGGAAGGGAAGGGCTGCGATGAGCGGAGCCATGAAGACCAGTGCGAAGAAGGGGTGCTCTGGGCTAGCGAAACAATAACTTGCGTAGGCGGCCACACAAAGGAGTAGGACGCTTTGGGTGATAAAACTTGTTCGGCGACGCACAGAAGTGATGAGCGAAATAGGGCCGAGTGCCGCAGCCGTGATGAGCAGCCAATGGAAGGTGGTCAGGAGTTCGCGTCCTGCAGAGCGTCTCGGTTCGGGCCAGTTCTCAGGGGCGGCCTCGTGCAAGTATTCGATCGGGAAGGACTCGTGGTCGTAAGTTTGCGCAAGCTTCGCGGGCATTTTCGCTATCCAAGCGAGAGGCTCTTCCTTGATTTTGGCCGCCCCGACCTCACCCCAGCAGCGGTCTTGCTGAACTTGGCCCGTGACGATTGGACAGCCGTCTTCAGCGCGAAGGGCTCGAAAACGACCCGTCTCGGTAATGGCACCGATGGCCAAGTTCCAGCCGCCATTAGTTGAAACGAGGGCGCAGCCATCCATGACTTGGCAGTTGCGCATCGTCCAAGGAGAAATGGTCAAGAGCGCAATCGCGCCGGCGAGGGCGCTGCGCCAGACGGCGTTTTTCCAATGGCTGCCATAGACGAACAAGAGTGCTGGTCCGGCGAGCAATGAGGCCGGCCGAATCAGGGCTCCAAGGCCGAGCAGGACACCGGCCCCGACTATGCCGCGCCAGTTGTCGCGTTGGGCGAGGGCTATCCATAGAGCCGCCAATACGAACAAGGCGGCAGTGACTTCGGTCATGACTACGGCCGAATAAGCGATGAGTCCTGGATGCAAGGCGCAGAGGGTGGCGGCGACGCGCGCTCGATTCTGGTCGAGGGCGTAGCGCGCTATCCGATGAACGACGATCACGAGCAAGGTGCCCAAGAAGGCGTTGACCACCGGAGCCGTCAGGAGGCCGCTTCCGAAGATCTTGTAAAATAGAGCCAACAGACCGCTGTAGCCGACCGGGTAGTGCGTCCAGGGTTTCCACACACTTTGTCCGCCGACGATGACGTCTTCGGAGTAGCCGAGTCCGGCAGCGATCCTTTCGGCTCCGAAGTGGTAATAGTAGCCATCCCATACTGGCTCGCGCGCCCAGGCCAGAGAGATAAAGAGTCGTGGAACGAGGGCCACGATCAAGAGCGCTACCGAGTAGCCGAGATCGGCGTGATCGTTGGGCTTGGGGATCGGAGAAATTCGATCGTCGGGATCGTCGATAAGATCGTCGGCGTCGAGGTCAATCGGCGGGGCGGACGACTCGGCCGGAAAACCGAACCCGGGCGGATCTGTGTTGACCGGTGAGCTCATGATGAAGGTGACGGAGATACGGGGCGAGAACTGGCCTCAGTCCGTGTGCTCTGAAGAATGACCCCTCTTGGCTGCGCGCATACGACGAATGTAGGTGCGAGTCGCCTGGGTCGCATCGAGCCCGAGGAGCTGAGCGACCTGACCCACGAATCCTCTTGTGTACACCTCCGCCGGCAGATTCTCAAAAGTATCCTCCTCGATGGCCTGCAGATGGGTCATCGAGATCTTCGTGGTTCGGCCAATTTCCTTGAGCGAGATCCCTTGCGACTGACGAACTCGTCGCAGCAGTTCCCCAGTGAACTCGGTTTCGGCGTGGATTTCGTGGGCAAGCTGTTCTCGGAGCATGGCCTGCTCGGCGAGGCGAGCTTCATCCATATGTTCTTCGTGGTGTGCAGTTTCTGCGCTCGCGTCCGGGAAGAAGGACAGATCGTAGGAACGACGACGGACGGGATCGAGGAGGGTTTTTTGAGCTTCTTCTACGCGTCCACGTTCGACCATGATTTGTTCGTCGCTGAGAAGCGAGGACAGTGCGAGGCCGCCAGGCTGAAAAACGTCGCGTTGCCGCTTGTAGGCGCGCCGCACCTCTTCGTCGCTCGCGCCCCGATGGGTCCAGAGCACATCATATAAGTTGCGTTCTTCCGTCGAAAAATCGACGGGGGCTCTCTTCAACATGTCTCGACTTGTAGCAACGGCCACTACGCGTCTGGCTATACGTTCTACATTGCGAGCACTCTTGGACGTGGGATTGTCGAGAAGCAAAGGTCGTCGACGCACGACCGAAAGCCATATAGCGTCGTCGTGTTCGATGTGGCCCAAGTCGTCGAGGTGCACGCCGAGATAACGTGAAGCTAGGTCGACCATAGTTCGCCCGATTTCGGCGTCACCGCGCATGCGCGTATTGTTCGTTGTCAGATAGGTGCGCAACTGTCGCATGTGGTTGGCGGCGCTCTGGGCAGTCGCCTCGTCGTAGCGGCTTATGGCGCGGATGAGCTCAAGGGGACTTGGGAGGGGAGGCAACTCACCCAAGGCGCGCTCCAGCTGGCGCAGGCGAAATCGGTCGCGCAGCAAGAGTCGCTTCACTTGGCGTAGGTACACGGCCTTCATGAAACGGTAGGAGGCCTCGACGCTCGGGGGATCTGGCGCCGTGATGCAAATACCGATGTCGGCCCCCAAATAGAGGTCGAGGGTCGCCGTTGCGGTGCCAGGTCCCAGGTCAACGATGATGTAGTCAGCGTCGAGCTGGCGCATTCCTTTGGCCCAGCGAGGCTTGCGTCCTGGGCGGAGAGGAACAGTGGCATGGTGAGTGTACTGTTGCGCGACCAGAGAAAGTCCAGGAATTGCAGTAGGTTGCGGCTCCAGGTCCCCTGGATCGAAGGGGTCGACCGGCTCGCTGGGCGCCGGCATGCTCATTGCCAACATGCTGTGGAGGGACGGACTTGTGCCGTCAGCATCGATCAAAACGACTTTCCGGCCGAGTTGAGCGAGGTAGACGGCCAAATTGGCGGCTAAAATGCTGTGTCCTACGCCGGGGCGTCCTCCGCCGATGGCCAAAATACGCCTTTCTCCTTGCGGCAAAGCGGAGCTCAGGGGAGGGGGAGAGGAGGAGCGGAGTGTCACTCTGACGATTTACCACAGCCGCCCGGTTTCGCGATCCTCTCCCACGATCTAACCTCCGGCCCCGATGTTGACGGCCCGATTGACAGTAGCCCTCCTGGGCAGTGCCTTCCTCAACCTTAGTATGACCACCTGTCGGTCTCCTGGAGAGACAGACAAGACACCGGAGAAGAAATCCGAGCCCGCTCGCGTGACTCTTTCTGGCGTCGACACTTCGCAGCTTTCTCCCCGAGAAGAAGCCCGATGGTCCGCCCACGTGAGCGAACTGTTGGCTCCTTGCGAAGACACACCGGTGAGCGTCGCCAAGTGCGTGGAAGAAAAACGAAATTGCTCAGCTTGCCAGCCAGCGGCCGAGTTCCTTGTTGCTCAGGTACGAGAGGGCAAGACTCAAGCGCAGGTGGACGCCGCGTACAAAGCTCGCTTTTCACCGGATGCGGTGTTCGAAGTCGACACCATGGGCTCTCCGAGCAAGGGCTCTCCCAACGCTCCGATCACCATCGTGGAGTGGGCCGATTTCGAGTGCCCGGCCTGTCGCGCCGCGAGTCCCGTGATCGAAGAAGTGATCAAGGAAAACAAAGACGTTCGTCTCGTCTTCAAGAACTACCCCCTTGACGCTCACCCCAATGCCGAGCAGGCAGCCCGGGCGGCGCTTGCAGCGGATTTGCAGGGCAAATTCTGGGAAATGCATAAGGCTCTCTTCGCTTCCCAGATGCCCCTGACCGAGTCGACTTTGCTTCAGATCGCCAAAGACTTGGGGCTCGATGAAGCTAAGTTCAAGGACGATATGCGCAGCGAGGAAGTGGCGGACCGAGTTGCGCGCGATCGCAAACAAGGAGAAGCCGTCAAGTTGCGTGCTACTCCGACAATCGTCATCAACGGTCGCATGTTCGATTATGCTTCCGATATGAAGCAGGGATTTGACCAATGGTTGGGACTCGAGCGCAAACTCGTGAAGTCTTCGACCAGCAAACCTGCTGCTACAAAGAAGGAAGACAAGCAAGAACCTGAAGCTGCCAAGCCGAAAGCTGCACCGTGAAGGGCGGCATGGATGCCGGTGGGTGTTTTCCTACCGGTCGCCATTATCCCGGCATCGCTCATTTACTTCGAGTGAAGGTCGAGGGCCTTGCGGACGAGTGGGAAAGCGAGCTCGACCTCGGGGACATCCCTTGGGTCTCCATCGATACCGAAACTACGGGACGAGACGCCGAAAACGATCGCGTGATCGAGGTCGGCTGTGTCTTTATCCGAGGCGGGGAAATCGTCGACCAAAAGGGGTGGCTGATCAATCCTGGATGCCCGATCCCGGCGGATGCCTCGGCGGTCCATCATATCTTCGACAAAGATGTGGCTGAGCAACCCCGCTTCGAGGAGCTCGCTGAGGAAATCTTCGACTCGATGAAGGGCTACTTGCCCCTGGCCTACAATGCCGAATTCGACCGCAACTTTCTTCGTTGCGAGTTAGCTCGAACACCCCTTTCGACTCGCGGAGAGCAGGACTTGCCTCCAGCGATGCGCTCCAAAGTGCAATGGATCGATCCCCTCGACTGGGCTCGTGAAATCCAGAAAGAACACCGCAGTCGCTCCCTGGGCGATGTGTGTCAACGCCTCGGTATCAGTCTAGAAAACGCCCATCGCGCTACGGACGATGCGGCTGCAGCCGGCCTGGTGATGGCGGCGTTCCTCAAGGATTCTTCCGTTCCGCGCCCCTACGGTGCTTTTGTCCGGGAACAAAAGCGTCTGCATCGCATGTACGAGTTCGAGCGCGTCCGCTTCCGCTAGTGCTGCGACCGTTTAAATTTGAGCGTTTCTTGGTTTGTCAGCGTTGAGAGCCGGCTCGGTTTTCAGGAAGGGTCGCGGCACAAATGGGAAGAGAAAAGTGCGGAGACAGAGAGGGCCGAGCGCGGTTTCGAAGCCGACCTCACTTTCTTGGGGAGTGCTTCGAAATCGCTCATTTCTAAGTGGTCGTAGCTCTAGTTATCGCTTTTCGCAGCCCCGGCACGTGGCTTCCGCCCCAGAGAAGCCTGTCTCGAAGGATTCGGATTCGGTTCCTGCCTTGGCGTCTGTGTTCCCCACGCCGGCTTTGCGGTGGCGGGTGGGATTCGAACGTCTGTTTGTTTTCGGTTTGCAACTCTGTGGGGCGCTGCCCGTCACTTTCCGAGCCTTTCCCCAAGTCATCGTGGGCTTGGAACCTTTAATCGATGTTCCCCCTTCGGGCGTAGTCAGTCATCCCTTCCCATCGATGGTATCCCGGATACGAGGATTTTGGGTCGCAACAGCTATTGGGGGGCCGGCCTTTCGCTCGTTGTTGGCGTTCGGTTCTGAGCGGGGCTGACTGTTGTACAAAAGCCGTCTAGGTCTGATGAGTCTTTGACGCTGGCGAGTCCTTTTGATCATCGCCGCGCGCGACGAAAGGGAATCATGAGCCAGACGAGTCGACCCAAGGAACTGACCATTCGTGCTCTTATTTTGGGTGTCGTCTTGAGCGCCATTCTTTCTGCGGCCAATGCCTACCTAGGTCTTTTTGCGGGCATGACTGTTTCTGCGTCCATCCCCGCGGCTGTGGTGTCGATGGGATTGATGAAGGCGGTGAGGGGTAGCATTTTGGAAAACAACCTCGTACAGACCGCGGCATCAGCTGGGGAAAGCGCCGCGGCCGGTGCTATCTTTACCCTGCCAGCTCTTTTGCTCTTGGGTTCTTGGGCTCGCTTCCCTTGGCTCGATTGCTTCTTGCTTGTGGGCAGTGGGGGAGTTTTAGGTGTCCTCTTTACCATCGTCCTTCGCGTGCCTCTGATCGTGGAAGGGAAGCTTCCCTACCCCGAAGGGGTCGCCACGGCGCAGGTGCTGGTCGCCGGTCACAGAGGCGATCAGATGACCGAAGGGGCGGGCCAACGAGCTTTAGATTCTGTCGCCGAGCCGAAACAGGGTGCACGGGTTAGCCCCTTGCGCTCCCTTTCGCTGGGGGGTCTGGTGGGGGCAAGCTATAAGTTGATGGAGTCGGGGCTCGGCCTCTGCCAGGCGACGGTGCAGGGGGCGACGAGGCTGGGGGGAGCGACCTTTTACATGGGGGTGGGGGCTTCCCCAGCTCTATTAGCTGTTGGTTATATCGTCGGGCTGCGTATTGCCTTTGTCGTTTGTTTGGGCGGATTGATCAACTGGCTGCTTGTTGTGCCTTGGCTTTCAGAGGCGACGAACGAGATCACTCCCCTGGATGCCGCCTGGACCGCTTGGTCGACCCAAACCCGCTACCTCGGGGTGGGGGCCATGACATTTTCGGGCCTCTTTACCCTGGTTCAGTTGCGCTCCACGTTGAAGAGGGCAGTTGTTGAAGGAATCGGGCAGCTGTCGCGGCTATCCCCAGCGGTGGCGAAGGAAGGAAAGACAGAGGACTTGTCTTTTCGGTGGCTTTTGGGCGGTATCCTCGCATGCACCCTGCTCTTGTTGTGGATGTTCTCGCGCCAGCTTTCAAATGTGTACTCCGCTTTGGTGGTGACTCTTTGCGTCCTTGCCATCAGTTTCTTGTTTTCTGCAGTAGCCGCTTATATGGCTGGTCTCTTAGGGTCGTCGAACAATCCCGTGAGCGGAGTGACCATCGCCACCATCATCGTCATGTCTGCGGTATTGATCGCAGTGGGTGTCGATTCGCGTTCGGGCGCTCAGGCGACCATCTTCGTTGGAAGCGTCGTTTGCACGGCGGCAGCCATCGGGGGAGACAATATGCAAGATCTGAAGGCCGGCCATTTGCTCGGTGCCTCTCCTCGTCTCCAACAGGTGATGCAGTTGGCTGGCGTGGTCGTTGCCGCGCTGGTGCTCGGGCCGATCCTCCAGCTCTTATCCGATAGCTATGGGTTCTTTGAACCTACAGCGGCACACCCGCATCCCCTGATGGCACCCCAAGCCTCGCTCATGGCGTCGGTCGCGCGGGGCATGTTCGGCTCGGACTTACCTTGGGGTTTGATAGGAATCGGGCTGGGAATAGGAGCGCTGTTTAGCGGTCTCGATACCTATTTGCGCCATCGCAAAGCCCATTTGACCACCCCTCCATTGGCCTTGTCCTTGGGCCTGTACCTCCCTCTCGAACTTTCGACTCCCGTCTTGTTGGGGGGACTGGCTTCTCACGTCGTTAGGCGTGCTCGCCCACAAGCGCACTCGAATCAGGCGGGGCCCGGGGTGCTGCTCAGTGCCGGCCTCATCACAGGTGAAGCTTTGATGGGGGTCGTGCTGGCTGCTGTTCTGCTCTTGGTTTCCGAGCCGGCACGTTTTCGTGTGGAGCTTCACTCGAGTCTTCTTTCGCTTTTCGTGATGGGAGCCGTATTTGCTCTCCTCGTGCGAACAAGAAAGTCCTCTGATGAATAAATGGGCTAGCCCACGTGCCAACAGCACTTGAGTCAATCAGACGTTAATCGAATTTGGATGGTGCCGTAGCACTGGGTAATGACCACGGCGACACCGCAGTCCCAGGACGGAGGGCGAAGAGCCTACTCCGAGAAAGAGCCGAGGACGCCCGACAGTCGCTCGGCCGGTGCACTGCTCATTTCACCGGGTGCTCGAAAGATAGTCCAAGCTGCTCTTGAGGACGACGTAAGCGTTTCTCAACTGGCGGATCTCGCTTCTGCAGATCCGGCTTTTGCGTTGCGTGTTCTTTCGGTCGCCAATAGCGCCGCCTATACGCGTACGCGCAACGTGACCAACGTTCAGCAGGCATGCGCTCTGCTTGGTATCCGGGGCATGCGCAATATCGCGCTGGGTATGATGGTGGCAGATCTCGTGCCCGCAGCCGAGGGGGCTGGGACTCTGCTTTCGAGCTGTTTGCGTCGTGCTGTGATGGCCCAAGGCTTGGCCGAGAAAACCAAGACGGTGAGCAAGGACGATGCCTTTTTCGCGGGTCTGCTCTTGGAGGTGGGGCTCTTGCATCAGGCCTGCGATCACTTCGAGGAATGTGTGGAAGTCTGTCGTTCGCCAGGACGTCATCGAGTGACCCGGGAGCGAGCTGCGGGATTGGTCCCTCATCCCGAGCGCGGAGCCGAGTTGGCTCAGGCCTTGGCGCTTCCTGCTTCGATGCAGACAGCAATATTGGAACACCATGCCGTCATGAAGCCACAGGCGCCCCTATCTTGTGTGTGTTGGGTCGCTGAAGCTTGCGCTTCGGTTTTCGAAACGGGAGACGAAAACCAGAACCTGGCTTTGGCCGAGTTTCGAGCGCAGCAGTTAGGCATGCTTCCGGACGAACTCGCCGCCTTGCTCGATGAGGTTCCGCACCAGGTGAGCGAATTGGCCCAGGCCCTCGAATGCGCAGCGGGCCCCAACAGTGAGCGTGGGATCCAGCGTCCTGCCGAACGCGACTTGGCCGAGATGCAGGTGCAATATGAGCAACTGATCCAAGTGCTGGCCAAAGTCATGGACGATCGCGATCGACTTCAGCAGGAACTTGACGAAGCGCATCTGACATTGGCTCGCCACGGGGTTCTGCCAACTACTAAGGGGTAGACTCTTTCACTTCTCCTACCGGAAGAGAGGAGGGGAGTTCGACCTTTACGTGCATTTGTACGTTGAGCAAAACTACCTGTCCCTCTTGACCCGTGATGGTACGCTCCTCGGAAGGCGCATTGGGATGTTGCAGACGCACTACATGAGCGCCCGGTGGCAGATCGATCGGATGGGCGAAGGGAGTCGTTTCGCGCTTTTTGCCGTCAACATAAACGTGGGCCCAGGGTGAGGCGACGACGCGCAGGTGCATGGCGGTGTCCTGTGGTGCGACGGCGGAGACCGGCGAGGATGAAGCGTCTCTCGCTTGATGATGCACGAAGGCCGAGATCCCGACGCCAAGTCCTGTCAAACCCAACAGAATCGAAGCCACAAGCCCTGCGTTTCGGCGAAAAATGCCGCTGCGCGGACGATAGGGTGTCCCCAGCGGTACTGGGACCATCGGGGCTTCGACGTGGTTGAACCCCAGATCCAAGAGGGCGGTGGCGATGAGAGGAAGGGTTGTGCCTCCAATCAGCCCCTCGAGTTGCTCGGCGACAGCGGCCGCGTGAGCGGGGCGATTGGCGGGCAGCTTTTCGAGCATTTGCTCGATCAATGAAGTGAGAGCATGCGGCAAGTGAGGAGCGACTTTAACGAGAGGTTCTGGCGTTTCGTTCCGCACGCGCTTCGGATAGTCGATAGCATCAATGCTTCCGAAAGGAGGGCGATCCGAGGCCATTTCATAGAGCAGTGCTCCCAGGGCAAACAGATCGCTCAGCGGTGAATGCGCCTGCCCGATGCTGGTCTCGGGCGAGAGGCCTCCGCGGCTTTCGGTATCGAGAAGCTCCACCTGATCTGACTCACTGACCACGTTGCGTCCAAACCCAGAAAGCTTGGTTCGCCCTTTGTTCGAGTACTGGACGACATGGGCGGTAAGAGAGCCATGGTGATGTCCCAGGCGATGGGCATGAGTCAGAGCACGGCATAGGTCGAGCCCGGTAGCGGCGACGGCCTGCCAGGGGATTTCTTTGCCGATCAGTTCAGAAAGAACCGGTCCGTCTACTTCTTCCAAGACGAGCCAGAAGTCCTCTTCGGTCCGTACGAAATCGAAGAGCCGCAGGACATTGGGATGGTCGAGTTCGGCGAGCACCTGAGCCTCGGCTTCGAGACGTTTGCTCAAGGGTGAAGAAGAGAGCACCCCTGGGGCGAGTCCGATCAGAAGTACAGGACGATCGAGCTGTACCTGCCTGGCCCTATAAAGTACCCGCGAGCGATCGGTTTTGAGAGTGTCCAAGATCTCGATACCCGGGGGCGCCTGCGGCATGGCGGGAGGCTACACTTAAGGGGCGCGGCTGTCATGACTTGCCCCTGAGGTACAGCTTTGGCATGGCGGGTGTGGTGAATGGAGGGCTAACGCGGCGCATTTTCGAGGCGACTCTGCTGGGTCGAGAGAGAGAGTTTGCCTTCTGTTTGCTAGGTCTCAGTCTGTTGCTCTACTTGCGCGCGCCTTGGTCTCCTTTCATTTTCGACGAACAAGAGGCGCTGCTCAAGAACCCGTATCTCGCCTTTTCTGACAACTGGTTCGACGCCTTCGTTGTCGATTTTTGGGGTCGTCCACCTTCCACGACGATTGGCTCCTATAGGCCTTTGCCCAACTTGCTGTGGAAGCTGCTCTCTCCTCTCCTGCGCTTTCGCTCCCCTGTTTTTTTCACTGGTCTTAACCTACTCGCCCACGTCACCTGTGGGCTGCTTCTTGCCAGACTGATACTGAACCTGTGGGGACTTGGAGCACAAGAACCCGCCGCAAATGATCAACTGGTGCTTGCGCGAGGGGCGGCGTTTCTCTTCGTGATCCATCCCGTGGTTGCCGAGGCGGTTTGCTCGGCGGTGGGGTTGGCCGACATCCTTGTCGGCATGTTTTTGCTCCTGACGCTAAATTGTGTCGTGTGCACTTCGAGCGCGACGCGAAAGATCCCGCGCCTCTTGGGGTTTGGAGGCGTATTTGGTCTGAGTCTTTTGGGACTGTGGAGCAAAGAGAGCATGTTGGGCATCGTTTGTGCTGCGCCGATGGTAGCCGGGGTGATTTCTTTGTTTTTGCGCTTAGGGTGGCCACGCATTGTGGTGGACCTATTCGGTCAACTTACGGCTAGTGCGTCTGCCGTTGTGGTCTACGTTGAGCTAAGAAAGTGGCTTTATCCTGCCCAGCCCATGGAGGCCGAACGCTTGGTCCTGGATGGACCGGGACAGAAGCTGGTTTCCAGTTTCGTGCGTTGGATGGCTCCTCCGCTTCTTCCGGCTGATCCCCTCAATAATCCCCTGTTCGCTGCCCCGTTCGACCAACGCGTGGCTACCGTTTTTCGTATCCTGGGCTCTCAGCTGAGACAGGTGTTGCTCCCCACCGATCTGCGTGCCGATTACAGTTTTCCGAGCGAGTTGCCTGCTTTGTGGACTTGGTCGGGAGCGCTTGCTTTGATCTGTGGGATCATCATCTTTTTCTTCGCGCTCGTACTCGTTTTCCGAGTGCGTCGATATCAGCCGAGCGCCTGGGCTCGAGGAAGTGCACTGCTCTTCACTGTCTCTGTGCTGCTGTTCTTTGCCTGCTGGCTTCCCGTTTCTAACGCAGTGGTCTTGCTTCCCACGATCCGAGCGGAACGACTTTTTTATGCTCCTTTCATTGCCCTTGTTCTGGGCGGCGTTGGTCTTTTGGGGCAGATGATAATGTGCCCGGTCTTCGGCGCGCGAGGGAAGTCGTGGTGGTTGAGCCTCGCTCTCTCATATGGGGTGGTGCTTTGCGCATATGGTCGATTGCATACAAACACCTATGGTAGCGACTTGAGTTTTTGGAAAAGCAACTACGAAAGAACCGGTTCGAGCGCCAAGGCCGCCCTCAATTATGGGCTCATGAAAGGAACGCGCGGAGACTTGGAAGCGCGGCGGCTCCTGACGGAAGAAGCGATAGAGCGTGCTCCGAGCTGGTCGATGGCTCACGTCTATTTGGGCGATGTTTTGTGCCGCCAGAACCAGCTCGAGGTTGCGCGCCCTGCCTATTTGCGAGGCTTGGAGCTCGACCCTAATAGCAAAGCGCTCAGCGCTCTCGCTCTGCAGTGCATTTGGGATCATGGAGCCTATCCGCGCTATCGCCCCGTTCTTTCTCGCATAGCCAGAGAGGGCAGCTGGCTTGCCTACTTGATGTATGAACTAGACGAATCCGGCGAAGAAAACCGCGGTCTACCTTCGATGTACCGTCCCCAGGGGTACAATCGACGGCTCCGTCGGAGGACAGCTAATTGAGGAAATCGAGGTTGAGGTAGAGCAGGGCGCATCCTCCGGTAATGATCAGGGCGACGGCTGCGATGAAGAGATCGGTCTTCCAAGGGGGATGCTTGTCCTCGTCGAAGAGGTCCGCCACACCCCGCCGTTCGGGCGGGGCAGGCTCTGCTTCCAATGGTAGAGGCAGTTCTTCATCGGGGAGATGAGTTAGCTCTTGGAGTGTCTGCTCAATGAGTTCTTCAGTCGCCTCGAGTTGGACAGCTTGTAGACCTGCCTTGACCAACGTGCGCGGGAGCTCAGCGAGGCCAGTGGGTGCCCCTCGCTTTGCGGTGACGAGACGGACTCGTAGCTCGATTTGTCCGAGCCAAATGTGCTCTCCGTCTTCCAAAATGCGGGGAGAATCTACCGCGAGCCAAATGGGTTCCATGCTCGATCCGACGCCGGTGCCATACTGACTTCCCTCGTCGATCAATAAGTAGTTGCTGCCTCGTTTTACGATGGAGGCATGAAGACTTGAAACTGAAGGATCAGGAATGCGCACGTCGCAATGCTCGCCGCGCCCCAGAGAGGCCCGACGTCCCTTCAACAAGACCTGTGGAACAGGTTCGACCCCGGCGGTCAATACTTCCAACTGGACAGCCACGCCCCCTGTTTAACATCGCGTGCGGAGGTGGTCGATTTCTTGGCCAAACTCGGACCTCTGTCTTAGGTGCGAGGAGAGGCTTTTCCGACCTGGGTTGGAACGAAGCCCTTGGGTACATCATGAAGTCTAGTGAAGATCGCCGCACCCCCAACGTTGTCCGTGTTTCGCATACCGCCTTGGTTGATATCTGCAGCCTTGAAGAAGAAGGCTCCCCTTTTCAGGGACAGAGCTGCAATATCAGTGGGCGAGGCATGCACGTCAGGGGAAGCTACCTCCCGGAAATCGGAGAATCACTTGTTTGCCGATTCAACCACGAAGAGGAAGAAATTCTCGTCGAAGGAAAGGTCGCCTGGCGAGCCGAGGGAGAGGATAGCGGAGAGTTTGGTATCCAGTTTACAGCCCTTGATGCAGGTTCGGCGGAGCTGCTCCGTGGTTTGGGACAGCCAAAGGTATCCGCTCCGAGCCTCATGCCGACGACTTTGAGTCTTCATGACGATGATGAGGACGATGAGCATCCCGAGTTGGAAGCGGGAGAGCGGGTTCGACTTCATATCGATGGTCTGGGGGCTCCCATGAAGGCGAGCGTTCACGACAGCAGCTCGCGTAAGGTCAAGGTCGGTTCGGCCCTGGAGTTCCTCAAGATGGGACATAGTGTCGAGCTAGAAGAGATTGTTGGTGGTCAGCGCCGCGGCGCGAAGGTCGACTCGGTCAATGTCGTGATTCACCCGACCACCTCCGT
Organism: Polyangiaceae bacterium; assembly: GCA_050300635.1. GTDB lineage: Bacteria > Myxococcota_A > Polyangia > Polyangiales > Polyangiaceae > NIC37A-2. The sequence goes on along the minus strand of JBNKYC010000074.1, from coordinate 52,877 downwards.
ACCGGAACTGGTCGTCCAGTTGCGCTACGAGGGTGTTTCGCCGACACCCCCGCCAGCCCGAGCTATACCCAACAAGGGTGCAAAGGCGGGCACCCTCCCCTCATTTGATGAGGACGAGCATGACGTTTTAGACAGCGAGGATGACGAGGGGCACGTGCTCCAGCCCGCGGCTGAGGCGATTGCGGCTCGCTTGGGCGGGGCGATGAGCTCAGCCAGCTCCGCCGCACAAAAAGCGGGGGGATTGATCAGTCAATTTGCTCAATCCGCCAAGGAACGTATGCCTGCGGTGGGGGCGTCCAAGCCGGCGCGGAAAACGACCCAACGCCCCACTCGCGGGAGCTTGGCCAGTGAAATGCCCAAAGGGGTGCGGCGTCGGCCCCAAACCTCCTTGCGGCCCTCTCAGAAGACCCCTTCGCATCTCCGCTCGGGGATCCACGATCTGAACATCGCGCGCGGAGCGACCCGCAAGCGTTCCGCCCCATCGAACGCTCAAGAGACGAAAGGGCCCGTTCGCGGGCAATCCGCCTCCCGGAAGGTGCGTGCTAGCGTCGTTGCTCTGAGTGCGTTGGTTCTCTTCGGTGGCTCGGCCGTCGCCTTACGAAAGCTAGGTCCAGACGCCGGTCCTGCCCTTGCGCAGGTCAAGGCTTCTGAGACTGTGCCCGAGTCTCAGAAACCTTCTGCCGCGGCGGCTCAGTCGAAGTCAGCTTCGCGAGCGCGCGACGAGGAAGAAGAAAAAGGCGTCATTGCCGAGGTCCCTCTGTTTGGACCTCAGGCTGTAGCTACCACTTCTGAGACTGCGCCCAAGAGCAAGGTTAGCGATGCCGAGGCTGAGCGTCGCGCTGCCGCTGCCGCGGTGCGCGATCAAAGCTTCGATGAGCCTCCGGAAGTCGAAGAAGCAAAGAAGGACAAACCTTGGGGGCGAGGCCGTCTTTACTTGCCCACGATTCATCGCATTCGTCTCGACGGAGCCGGTGCATCGTTGTCCGGAGCTATCAACTCGGATGGGTTTACGGTCGTGGTTCCTGGCCGCAAGGTGATGGAATCGGGCAAGGCGATCCAGAAGCGGGACAAGCGTATCGTCGCTGTGAAGGCAGACAACGAAGGTCCAAATGCCAAAGTACGGTTCGAATTCCGAGGACCTGTTCCCCCGTATCGAGTGCGACTTCGTCAGGACTTCATCGAGTTCTTGATCAGTGCTCCTGAAGAATCGGTCGCGCGCCTGTAGACGGTCGTAGTTTCCATTTGGTTAGCGTCGCAGACGGATCTGACGAAGAACGTCCGGGTGGAGCAACGCTAACACAGTGACGAGTTCCAGCCGGCCCACCCACATGGCGACAATCAGAACCGTCTTGCTGGCAGTGGTGAAGCTCGCGAAGCTGCCCATCGGTCCAGCCACTCCAAAGGCTGGGCCGACATTGCCCATGCAGGCGAGGGCTGCCGAGAACCCTAAAACGAGCTCGTTACCCAAGAGCACGAGCACGACGCCACAGGCGAAATAGCCGACCATGAACAGCACCACGAGCATGAAGACGCTGCGCATGACATCGTCTTGAATGACCGCTCCTTTGTAGCGCAGAGCAATCACTGCTCGAGGATGAAGTGTTCGGCGAATTTCGCGTGCAATGTGCTTGAAGACGAGGAGCCAGCGAATCACCTTGGGTCCGCCGCAGGCCGAAGCCGCACAACCGCCAATCACCATGGTGAGGATCAGTAGCGCTCGCGCATTGTCCGACCAGAGGTTGTAGTCTTCGCTAGCAAATCCAGTACTTGAGATCAGGCTCGTGACTTGAAAAAGCGCCCGTCTCATATCGCTGAGCCCTGGATCAGCGGGGGCAATGGCAAACGCCAAGAAGAGCGTAATCACCCCGATGATGATCAGATAAAAGACGAACTCTCCGTCGCGAAAGAAGTTGAGCGGTTTGCCAGTGAAACCCTTGTATTGAAGGGTAAACGAAGTACCCGAGAGCAGCATGAACAAACACAGCACCCATTCCACGGCGGGCATCTGATACCCAGCGATGGAGGCAGGGTTGGGCGAAAACCCTCCTGCAGATAGGGTGGTGAAGGCGTGAACGAAAGAATCGTAAGTGTTCATCCCGCAGACGCGTAGCGCAAGGACCAGGGCGAGAGTGAGCACCACATAAAGGAGCCACAGGCGTCGAGCGGCCATCTGCGCAGATGGACTGACCGCTTCACCTGGAGCCCGGGAAGCTTCCGCAAAAAAGAGCTGTCGTCCCGCAATGCCCAAGCGGGGCAGAACCACAACGAAGAGAGCGATAACGCCGAGGCCTCCGAACCACTGGGTCATTGCACGCCAAAGATAAAAGGCCCGACCATTTTCCTCGAAGTTGGTGAGGATGGTGGCTCCCGTGGTGGTGAAACCCGACATCGATTCAAAAACCGCATCGACCAGGCTCAAACCGGAAAAAGCGTAAGGGAGCGCCCCTACGAGGGCGATGGCGAGCCATGTCCCTGACACGACGCCGAGGGCTTCAGAGCGCTCGATGGCGCCACGAGGCGGAGGAACGCGCCCAGCTGCAGCTCCAAGTGCCTGGGTGACGAAGAAAGGGCCGGCAAAGTAGGCGAACTCTTCCCAGTTGGCATCCCAAAGCGCTTGGAGAGTGGGTGGCAAAAAGGCCCATGAAAAAAGCCGAAGCAGTTGCCCGATGACTCCCAATACTAATAGAACTCTCATGAAAGTGCGCCTATGAATCTACCAACCTGCGTGAGTGCCTTCAATCCTCGTCCCTCGTCGCCGAGGTAGGAGCACCATAGTATTCTCGAATCGCCTCCTCATCGTCGCGAGCGCAGAAGACGAAAAGGTGGTCACCCGCTTCTAGGGTGTCACGTCCCTCTGGAATAATCGTCTGGCTCCCACGGAGGACGGCACCGACCACGGCGTAGGCTGGGGGGGACAGGTCTTTGACCTTGATCGATGGAGTATCGTCGCCAAGGGTGATTTCCAAGAGACATACGGCTCCATGTTCTAGTTCCGCGAGGATCTGCGATTCGGTTTCGTCGACCGTTCTGAGAATGCTTCGAATCGCGGCACCTTTGGCCGAACGCACGACATCAACGCCAACCCGTTCGAAGAGACGCTCGTTCGAAAGTCGATCGGCGCGAGTCAGAACACGAGCTGAGCCCATTTCTTTGACGATCAGGGAGACAAGGAGGTTCTTCTCGTCGCTGTTGGTGACAGCGATGACGACGGGCTTTTCGCAGATGTGCTCTTGCTCCAGGAAGTCGACGTCAGTTCCGTCTCCGTGCAGAACCAGCGCTTCGGTGCGGCGCGCTACCGTTTGGCAACGTTCGGCATTGGTTTCTACGACAGTGACACGGAACTTGGCCTTGTGGAGACCGCGCGCTACAGCGCGACCCACCCGTCCTCCACCGATGACGGCGGCCTCTTTCTTGAGATTTTTTTGCAGATCGCAAAACTGGGCACCGAGATGAACCAGGCTTTCTTTGGTTCCAATCGCAATGACCTTGTCTCCGGGGGACAAGACCGTGTTGCCGCGAGGTACGACAGGTTCGTTTTCTCGTCGCACGTGAACGAGACGTGTTCCCGAAGGCATTTTGAGCTCGGAAAGTGACTTTCCCGTGGCCTGGGCTGTGTCGGCGATCGCGTACCGAAAGAGCGCGACCCGACCTTCGGCGACGTGTTCGACTTCCAGAGCGCCGGGAACCAAAACGATGGAGATCAGCTCTTCGGCTAGTTGCTCGATGGGTCGAACGACTTGATCGATTCCGAGAGATCGAGCGATGTCCGACCCTTCTTGAGGCTGTGTGAGAAAGCTTCTTCCATGGACGACGCAGATCGTTCGCTTCGAACCCAAACGGCGGGCCGCGATGCAAGCTACGATGTTCTGTTCGTCAGAGTTAGCGCAAGCAATGAAGACATCGCTATCGCGTGCCCCCGCCTGCGACAAGGACTGGACAGAGGTCAGCTCACCTTCGACTAACTCGCAATTGAGTTGGTCGGTTTTGAGGTTTTCGTCACTCGGTTCTTGTAGCCAGACGACTTGGTGCCGGTGCATCAAAGCATCGACCACCCGAAGTGACATGAGGCTGCTGCCCGCGACTAGGACTCTCATGGGTTGATCCTCATGGCTGAAACCCTGGTACAGCTGTCCACTGCTTTCAGCAAGAGCCCGTGTTTGATCGGCTCAACTCTAGAATACATCTCACAACCAACAGAAGCTCTGCCGCCGCTCGCCCCAGAGGAGTGAGGCAAGCGTCGGCGGAGCCTTTTTCTTGTGGCATGTTCGATGTCCGAGTGTCTTGTTGCGCGCATCTCGCCACCCTTTGGGTTATGAAATACGCTGTAGAAGCGGTGCTTCATTTCGAAGATCTTTGAGGCTGACGGCCCTCACATACGGCCAGAAAAAGTGCCTTTTTAGACTGTGGATTACGGCTAATCGGTCGCTCTGTTTGTTTGGTCATGTCTAAGCAGCGCGCAGCTTTTCCCGCCCTTGGGTCCCTGGTCTTGGGTTTGAGCTCGCTTCTTCTCGGGTGCTCCAAAGAGCCGATCGTGGTTCAACCGGAGACCTCGGAAGAGTCCCAGGAATTTGCTTCGACGGTCCGATTGAGCCCCGAATTAACAGCGCCACTGTACGATGAGCCTCCGCATTTGGCTCGTGCGCTGTCGAATGAGGTCGCCGAAGTCGGCTCGGTGCGGGCCAAGCAGCAAGACCTCAAATCTGGAGCACCCCCCCATCAACAGGTTCCGGCTTTTGTCGTTCAGGACTCTTCTGGCTCGACGTGGAACTCCCAGACCGTTTTGGGAAACAGTGCTGTTGCTGTCGTGTTCTTTGCTTCTTGGTGTGAGCTCTGTGCTCGCAAGATGCCGGTAATTCGACGCGCGCTCGAGAAGGCCGGTGGCGTAAGGACTTTGTGGGTTGCTGTGGATGGAGAGGCGACTCAGGCAGATATTTCTGGCTTCATGACGGAGCAACGACTTTCGGCCGAGCCCTACGTGCTTGGGGTAGAGCACCCTAAGTTCGTCTCTGGTTATAATCCGATCAGCAGCATCCCCTTGGTGGTGGTGGTCGGAAAGTCGGGACGGTTGGTCGACTATCAGGTGGGATGGCAGTACGACGACGGGCCGCGGCTCGAAGCGGCTTTGGTCCGAGCGCGAGATCACTGAGCTGGTTGGTCTGCCGAAGTAGGCGCTCGCGCGCCCCCACCTTTGCGCGTCAGGCGCGGAAGAATGGTCCTCGGCGAGATCTGAAGCCGACCACGTTCATCTAGCCCGTCCGCCGCCAAGAAAGAACCAGCGTAGGCGATCATGGCTGCGTTGTCGGTACAGGCGCGCAGGTGGGGGGCAATTAGAGTGAGGCCGACCTCGTCACAAAGGGCCCGTCCCCGGGCCCGGAGGGCGCTGTTGGCCGAAACGCCGCCACACAGGACGATCGATTTGATCTGATGGAGCTGCGCTGCGGCGATTGATTTTTCGATCAAGGTTTCGACGACGCAACGTTGAAAGGAGGCGCAGAGGTCACGCAAGGTATCGTCGTTTTTGGGAGCTCCGTGTTGGGCCACCCAGCGTGATACCTGAGTCTTCAGACCCGAGAAGCTGAACTCGAGAGAATCCGAGCGGGCCATCGGTTTTTTGAGAGAAACGGCCTGATCGTTTCCGTCTTGGGCCAGGCGGTCGATGATGGGGCCTCCCGGGTAGCCCAAACCTAAGAGCTTGGCGACCTTGTCGTAGGCTTCTCCTGCCGCGTCATCGCGGGTGGCCCCCAGCTCATGTATTTGCGAAAAGTGAGGTCCGTCGACTCGATAAATGGCCGTGTGGCCACCGCTCGCTACCAGTCCGATGAAGGGGAACTTGGGAGCTTGCGGAGGAGCGAGCTCGGGGAAGTGAAGAAAGGGAGCCAGTAAGTGTCCCACCAGATGATCGACGCCGACGAGGGGCTTGTCTGCGGCCCAAGCCATCGCATGAGCCACCTGGGTTCCAATCAACAGAGCTCCAGAAAGCCCGGGGCGACAGGTTACGGCGATGGCGTCGACTTGCGCCAACTCGAGTTTTGCGTCGGACAAGGCTTGCGCGACCACCGGACGAATATTGGCGAGATGATCGCGGGCGGCGAGTTCAGGTACAACGCCGCCGTATTCGGCGTGCAGCTTGACTTGAGAGTGGACGACATCACTGAGCACGCGCGCGTCCTCGACGACGGCGGCCGCTGTTTCGTCACAGGATGATTCGATTCCAAGGATGATCATAGGTCGCTAGAGGTCAGTCGTGGTCATCGGGGCCCTGGTTTTGCTCGTTTCGTGCAGCGCTCAAGTCGATGACTTCTTGCACAGCGGAAAGAAGCAGCTTGCGAGCCTTGTGACGCTTGGCTTCGCCGGCTTGATTTACATTTCTCACTAATTGGCGGAGTCGCTGTCGTTGATTGCTTTCGAACTCACGGACGAATCGAGAGAGCCCTTCGTCTTTTTGAATGAGCAGTTGCTCGGTCCAGGTGCGAGCTTCTCCGCGCGGCTCGTCGGTGCCAGGCAGGGGGGCAAATCCAGCCCGTTTTTGATCCAGTGCCGCTCGTACACTCATCCAGTCCAAGTCGCGCAGCCGAGCGCGCACGAGGCGCAGTTGCCGTGCTTTGGCTGCATGGCTCTTGATCTTGCGTAGATCGTCCAAAGCATCCGCCACGTTTTCGCTCACTCCCAAGCTTTGTAGATGCGTCCGGTTTTGCTCCAGCAGTCGCAGAGCGAGCTCGGTCAGGGCCTGCTCGTTGTTGACTCGCTCCTTTTTGAGTGAAGTGCGGGAGCGTTCCCATTCTTCTTCCTCGTCGTCCGAGGTGCTCAAAATCCGGGGATCTTTGGCGGGGTTTTCGACCATGGGATGGCGCCCTATAGCAGGCCCGAGCGCCTTCGTCGCATCGCTGCTTCTCTTCAGTAGGCCTAGTTTTTGCTAGATCCGCGGCCTGTCGGAAATTTCCCTTGTGATCTGATAGCTTGGGGCTGTGACGGATCAGAGCCACGGCGCAGTTGCAGGCGAGGGAAGCAACTCGAAGTCTCGCCCCTATTTGATCGGGGCCATGGTCTTGGTGTTTTTGTTGGTGCTCGGATTCCTCGGCTACCGCTGGGCTTCGAAGGGGGGCCTCGCGACCCTGGTTGATTTAGAGGGGACTCCGGAACGCGACTATTCCTCTCAGCTCGAAAAGTGGATCACCGCCGAGCAAGGAGACGAATTTAACGGTGGCGATGGCGCTCGGACATCGGAAAGCGAAGTGGCTCACTTTCGTCTGAAAGGCGGGGCTCGGCTGGAGCTCAAACCGAGCTCACGGATTCGATTTCAAACCAGCGTCGATGAAAACACGCTGGGTGTTTCGGTCGAACTTGGAGAAGTAGACGTGCGCACCTCTAATGGTTCCCTTAGAATCGACTCCGAATTTGGTCCCATCCAGATCCACGAGAACTCGCGCTTGGCCTTGAAGCGTCGCGACGGACAACTCGAAGTGGGCGTCGAACTTGGCAGTATTGAACTAGGAAAAGGCGGCAGGACCATAAAAGCGGGCGAAACAGTCGAAGTGGACCTGGGGGGGATTGTCCTTGACCGGGAGGCGGTCGCTCCGAAGGAGCCTGAAGAAGAGGCGAAGGAGGAAGAGCCCGAGCTCGAAAAGGGCGATGGTGTGGACACCGCTGATTTGGTCGTTTCTGCAGGTGAGACCTTTACCATTCACGACCCACGGCCCCCGACCCATGTGGGCATCGACGTGTCCAAGGTCTGTGGTGGAAAGCCCGCTCGCCTATCAGCAGGAAAACAAAAGACCGAGGCTTTGAAGGTGGCTCGCCTGCGTTTTTCGCCTGGGCAACACAAGTATTTCGTTCGCTGCCTCGACGAACCCAATCAGGTCGCTGCCTCGGGCAACTTGGCCATCCTTCAAGATGCTGGGACGCGCAATCTGCCCAACTTCGCGCCATCCGCAAACGTTTCCACGGACGGGCGCCGATATACCGTGCTCTATCAGCATCGTTTGCCTCAGGTGCACGTCAGTTGGCCTAATGCCCCTCAGGCTAGTTCCTATACTTTACAGATGGGTGGACGGACCATCACGACCAAGTCACCAAACCACACCTTCAAGTCGGTCCCTCGGGGCACCCACCAGGTTATATTTTCGGCAGCGTCCACACCACCACGCAAGTCAAGAATGACAACAATTTCAGTGGTTTATGATTCTCAGGCTCCTGCGGCACGGGTGGCAATGCCACCGGCCGGCTATGAGGCCGGATCCACCGTTGATGTAGAAGGACAAGCTTTGCCTGGGTGGACTGTTTCCGTTGCTGGGAAAGAGCTAGAAGTGGACAGCCAGAGGCGCTTCAAGGCGGAGGTTCGACCCGACGCGTCGTTGCCGATCACCTTCTCGCACCCCTCCTACGGAACGCACTACTATCTCAGACGATCCAAGTCGTCCTCCCCATGAACGAAGTCAGCGACGAATTTGATGCAAAACTCCTGCTAGGCCGCTATCGCGTCGTTCGCAAGTTGGGTCAGGGCGGGATGGGGACCGTGCATCTGGCTCGTCTAGAGGGGGCAGAAGGGTTCACCAAACCCGTTGTTGTCAAGCGCATGCGTCCGGACATCAAGTCTTCAGAAGAAGGCAATCGATTGTTCCGCCGTGAGGCTCAAATCCTCTCCAAGATGCATCACCCCGGGATCGTCAACATTATCGACTTTGGGATTGAGGACGGCGCCCACATCATGGTTCTCGAGTACGTCCATGGCTACACGCTCGCGCCCTGGCTCGACTTTCGGCAGTTACGCAACTTGCCTTTGCCGGTCGACGTTTGCATTTTCATTGTTCGGCGTGTCTTAGACGCGCTGCACTACGCTCATCATTTCGAGATCGAAGACGGCCAGGAAGTTCAAGTCGTCCATCGCGATGTTGCGCCTGACAACGTTCTACTGAGCAAGAAGGGCTACGTGCACCTCTTGGACTTTGGCGTAGCGAGCATGAGCGGGATGGGGCGGGGTAATTCCACCAAATCTGGCGTGTTCCGTGGGAAGTTGGGCTACGCAGCCCCTGAGACGGTACATGGCCAGGCCGCCACGCCTCGTTCGGATCTTTATTCGGCGGCCGTGATGTTGCTCGAGCTCTTCATTCAGAAAACTCCCTTCTTGTCGAATTCGATGGGTGAGACGATTCAGCGCATGGTGGGCGAGGTGCCTCCCGCACCGTCCACCGTCCGAAAAGACATTCCCGAAGGGCTCGACGCGGCTATTGCGCGCGCCCTTCTCAAAGAACCTGAAGAACGTTTCGATTCGGCGCTCACATTCTCACGCGAGTTGCGCAAGTTTCAAAAAAACGACGACGACGAGGTGGCTCAGCTTCTGCGCAAACTCGCGCGAGAGGACTTCGACCATGTTTCCGAGGAGGTGGATGTCGAACCTCTGAGGATGCGAGAGGAAGCTCTCAATCGAGTTTTCTCCGAGGGTTATCGAACCTGGCAGCAAGACTCTTTGGCGGGGGATGAGCAGCAGAACGAGACCCTTTCGGAGGTGAAGGTTCTTACTGGAGCGACTCCCCATCCCTCGACTTCGAAGGTCCAGCCCAACCAAAAAGGATTACAGAGCATTTTGCTCGGTTTGCTGGTGGTGGGCGGCCTGATAGCGGTCGGTCTCGGCGCGGCAGTGGCGCTGCTCTCTCGCTCCGGTTCGGGCGAGCAGGTCGTGGTGGTGGGTGGTGACAATCCCTCGGCTTCCTCAAGTGAGGTAGGAGTATCTGCCGAAAAGGGTGTGTCCCAGCCAGGGTCTCCGACAGTAAGTCCAAGCAGTGCCCAGTCGGCAGCCCAGCGCGTCGCGGATACGGTTGCCTCTCCGAAGCCCCAGGGGACGGCCATCGTCCCGAGCGAGTCGAGCGGAAGTCCCAACCGTCAGGCTGTCTTGGCACGGGCCGTACAGTCAAAAGGCTCTCAATTTCAGTCCTGTTTTGCTGCTGAGCTCAAAGGGGGCGGCAAGGTCCAAGAGGCGACTCTCCATTTTTCGGTTGCCCCTAGCGGCGGAAACGCGCAAGTTAAAGTGAGTCCGAGTTCGATCTCGAAGAGTCAGTTGGGGGGGTGTCTTCATCGTGTTGCGTCCGAAGTCCAGTTCCCTCAGCTCGGGGAGGCTGTTTCCTTCAGCGTGCCTGTCAAAGCTCGTATATCCCGAACTCCTTAACGCTTACGTGGTTTTCTATTCTCTCGGGGGCTTGTTATGCATTTCTTGTTCTTCTCTTCGCGTGCCGGTCGCAAGTACGCTCCTTTGGCGTTGGTTCTGACTGCGATTGCTTGCGGCCATGTTGGGCTAGAGCTTGAAGAGGGAGAGCAGGGCAGCGGGGACGGAGACTCCTCCACCGGCGATACTTCAATCAATGGGAGCGGTGGTAAAAAGAGCGAGGTCACACCTGGTGCCGGTGGACGCTTTCAGCAGGAAAGCGGCGGCTCCAATGGCAACGGAGCCGAAGGCGGCAGCGGCAGCGGAGCACAAGGAGGAGAAGGCGGTGAAGTGAACTTCGGCGGCGCCGATGACGGCAGCGGCGGAGCTGACGCAACCGGCGGAGCTGACGCAACAGGCGGAGCTGACGCAACAGGCGGCTCCGACGGGAGCGGGGGAGTCGTCGACTGTGACGGTCATTGCGCATGCAGTGCAAATGATGCGACCGCCGAGTCGTGCGAGTTTCAGTGCTTGTCCGCCAGCTGTTCTGCGACCTGCGAACTCGATTGTGATGTCGCTGTTATCGATGAAGACAGCTCCAAAGTGGTGGTTGACTGCGCTCAGGACGCCGTTTGCACGGTGACAGGGTCGGAGAAAGACCGCAATCTCACCACGCATTGTGAAGGGAAGGGCAGCTGTGTTGTTGATTGTGCTCTGTCCAACAACTGCAACACGACATGTTTTGGTCCCGGACCTTGTGAGGTCGATTGCGCCGGGGCCAATCACTGCAGCGTGGATTGCTCTTTTGGTGAGTTGTGCGCTCTCGTCAAGGCCGATGCGGGTGAGATCAAAATGACCTGTCCTCTGGATCTGCCGGCACTTGAGTGTGGCGACGGACTTGTGGCCTGCGGGAGCTGTTCTTCGTTCCTTCCCCAGTAGTTGGTTTCGAGAGCGTTTCTGTTCTTGCTTTCTTTTTCTGAAGGGTTGCGGCGAGACTCTTCCTCAAGGGAACGACGCCATATAGATGGAACGGCACTTGCAATCTTATGAGCAAGCGAGTCATCTGCTTTTTAGGAGGGCCGACTATGAGCCGACAAACAGTTATCCATCTGACGAACGAACATGCCGAAATTTGCAAAGCCCTCGACGCCTTCGAGGCTTTTCTTGACCGATCTACCGAAGAAACCGGTCCTGATCGTCATGAGTTGTGGGCGCTTCTCGATTCTTTGACTGAAAGCCTCTTTCTTCGGCATGAGGAGAAGGAAGAGACGGTCCTTTTACCCCATCTGGGACGGATGGGGCTCAGCTGGACTGACGGTAGCCTGGCTCACGTGAGGGCGGACCATCGGCATGGTCGCTATCTCATGCGCAGTTTGCGCCAAGCCACTCATCAACTGAAGGACTGGAGCACCGAGGAAAGACGCCACTTTGTGGCTATCGGTCGAGAATGGCTCGCCTTCTTGCGCCATCACATGGAGCAAGAAGAAACGACGCTGTTTCCCTTTTTGGATGCAGAGCTGACGTCAGAGGACGATCGCCTCCTCATGGAACAGTTCGCTGGAATCGACGCGGATTTCGAGCAAATGGCCGACAGTCGAGAACTGAGCGAGGCTCGCGAGGCCTTCGTTCGACAATACGGTGCGGCTGCAGGCTGATTGCCAATTCGGAGCCCATCGGTGTTTTGGTAAAATTTGCGCGAGGCCCTTTGTTTGCTGACTGTTTTGCGCATGTCGCGGAGCTTCACCAAGGGACGGAAAGTCGAAGGAGGCAGCGTGCGGGACTGGATGACCTTAGAGGCACCCTCGAAACGCTTGAGCGATGGACCTGCGCCGCTTCTTGTCGAGCAAGAGACGTTGGTTGAACTCGATTTCGAGGCCGCAGTATTTTCGATCGGCAAATATTGCGCGCAGGTATTTTGTCAGGCCATCCGCCGTTCCTCGGTATGGGGCGTTGCGGTGAATGCGTAGAGAAGAACCGGTTTGTAGACGCTTTCTGGTGCGCTTCGCCCACTGCGCCTCGCTTTTCCGCGCAGGATCATACAGCAGCCCAATGTCAGTGGTGCGCCCCTGCTGCTTCCACACTGGAGTGAAGCTATGAATCGAAAGATGCACGACCGGGCCCCTTGTATTGGCAATGGCGTGCCGCACAACTGCCCGGTAGGTGCGGTGGTAACGGAGCAGTACCTGGGTCAAAGAGGCGTCGAGGGAACGGCTCCAGGCTGAGAAGAGGTGGGGGTGTCTTTCCGAGCGGTTGAGGTCGATCAGAAGTCGGCTCATCTCTCCCAGGATGAGAGGTGCCTCAAGCTGATCCGCGAGGCTCTTGGCCACATCAAGAGCACCAATGTCAAAGGCCTCATGAGTCGCGAGACGCGCGCGCTGCGCCCTTGAAGCGAAGAGGTGGCGGAAGGCTCCCGGGATGTGCGCGGAGGCGTGCTCACACGTAATGAGATAGGCGGTCATTTTCGTTTTGAGGGACAAATGCCTGACCCGTGCTGAGACAGGTGCACATCATTCGATAGAGGTTCCGCAGGGGCTCGCGCGAAGGGCGGTCTTCGGGGAGCGCTGCGAGGAGCCGTTCTGCCAGGTTGCCACGTTCGGCGATCAGAGTCAGGGCTGTTTGGTGAGGACAGACGGCGTCCACGAGTCGAGCGAGGAGCTCAGTAAACAGTCCTCCCATCGTTGGGGCAGAGGCTCGAAACAGTCGAGCATAGGATGGAGGAACGGCACATCTCGACCCCATCGCTACCGCTTCCCAGAAGAGCGAAGCGAGGTTTTCTGTGGAAGTTGAGCGTTGCTCGTTCTTTTGAGAGAACGCTTCTTGGGCAAGAGAACGTACCACCTCGGTGATGAAGAAAGCGATGGCTAGATCTTGTTCGGGGCACTCTTGGGCATCGATGACTCTGATCTCGATGGCCCCGCGGTCGAAGCGAGCGATGGCTCCCCGGGCGTTGAGCCACTCCTCTTTGAGGATCCCCTCGGGATCGAAGGGTGAGATGTCGGCGTAGATCGATTCGAGCAATCGAAGGTAGCTTGCAGAGTCGAAGATGGGCTCGGGTATCACCGCACCGGTGACACTCGGAACGCGGGAGCAGTTGCTCTTGTACACGAAAAGACGTTGATCCAAGTGGGGGGCTCGACGCCCTTCCCAAAAGGGCGAACTGGCGGCGATGGCCGGGATCAGAGGAAGAACAACGCGGGCAGCGGCGTGCAGAGCGGCAAACTCCTCTTCGTTTTGGAAAGGGAAGTTGATGTGCATGCTCTGCAAGTTGGACCAACCGTGACCATGACAATCGAAGACCCGGTTGAAAGCCGAGTAGATTTCGTTGTTCTCGTGGGGCCACAGTCGAGTTTCCGTAAGCGGGTTCATCCACGGATGCATGGCCGTAGGCATCAGCTGCGCGCCATAGGAGGCGAGACGTTCGTTGAGCGCGTTGACTTCGCGTCGGAAGGTGCGGCGGGCAACGGCAAGGTCTGATGCGGGTCCGTTCGTTTTGACTTCAATGACGTGGAGGGAGAGCTCGTTTGACCAGGCCGCGTCGTCTCCCCGCGGGACATCCATATCTTGGGCTCCCTCAAGCAACCGGTCGGCAATCGGGAGCACCTCTAGATCTTGGCTATCGACGATGGCGTATTCCAACTCGATTCCGTATCCGGAAAAGGAAGCGTGCTTGTATTCGTCCATGACTGTCAGCGCCCTTTCTCGTCGAGCAAGGTGGCGAAGTGCCTCATGATGGAGAGGTAGAGTTCGTCTTTGAGGTGAGCGTCTTCCACACCGGCCTCGATGCTCGGGTTGTCGTTGACTTCCATGACCATGAGCTGGTTACCAGCCTCTTTGATGTCGACGCCGTAGAGCCCGTTGCCGATCGCGTTGGCGGCACGGACGCCTAGTTTTACGACATCAGGTGGGGCTTCTTCGACGGACAAAGTCTCATGCCGGCCAAAAGATTTTTGACCAGTGTCCTGGTTCTTCTGAATTTGCCAATGACCACGCGCCATGAAGTAGCGGCACACGTAGAGGGCCTTTCCGCCCAAGACGCCCACTCGGTAGTCGAATTCTGATCGAACGAAGCTCTGCGCGACAACTAGATCCGAGTCGCTCAGAAAGCGATTGAGGTAGTCTTCGAGCTGAGTTTCGTCGACGGCTCGAACCACTCCCTGTGAAAACGAACTGTCGGGACGCTTTAAGACACAAGGTAAGCCCAAGGTCGAAACGACCTCACGTCGATTGCCCGCGTGCACAATCATGGTCTTTGGACAAGCGATGTCCTGTTTGGCGAAGAGCTCAGCCTGGTACACTTTATTGCAGCACTTCAAGATCGATAGCGGGTCATCCATCACGATGAGCCCTTCCTTGGAAGCCCGTCGGGCTATTCGATAGGTGTGGTGATTGACGCTGGTTGTTTCTCGAATGAAGAGCGCGTCGTACTCACCGATGCGGCCGTATTCCTCACGTCCGATCACGAAGGCTCGCATGCCGACGCGTTTGGCCGCTTTTTCGAAACGAGCCAAAGCTTTCTTGTCCGAGGGCGCATCCGATTCCTCCGGGTTAACCAAGATGGCAAGATCGTAGCGGCAGGTCTTCGGGCCCTTTTGTTGGCTTCGACCAAAGTAGCGGGTGGCACGTTGGACGAGAAACTGATGGTGGGTTTCTGGGACATCATCGACCGAGATCGACTTCAGTTCGACGAGCTTCCAGCTGCCTTGTCGAGCAAATTTGGCTCGGAGCAAAGGTGCAGGAAAGTGGCTAAATAGTGCTTGGCTGAGTCGATCGTATCGCGTTGCCAGGTTGCGTCCGAAGTAGACGCTCAGCTCGAACTCATCCGACCTCAGCGGCGCAAGGCTCTTTTGCACCAAGGCATTGAGTTCTTCCGAGGCGATTCGAATGACCGCAGCTTGACGCAAGTCTTGAATGGTCGAAAGCGAAGGGATGTGTCGATGAGCGCGCGCTTCGGCGAGCAGTGAGACGTAGTAACCCAGAGTTTGGTAGGATTGGTCGCGGCAGAGATTGAACACCTTGGCGCGTTTCATGTCTACGAAGCGCTTCTGAGTGAGATATTCCTTGGCGCTGATGACATCGACGTTAGGAATATCGAGAGGGAAGCTTTTCTTGTTCTGGACCACGATAAGAGTGGGTGTCACGGAGGTTCCTTCTGGTGAATACGCCGGGCGTTCGACCCCGTCGTTTCAATGACGAGGAGATTCGCGTCGTAGGTGACGATCCCGAGATGAATCGCCGCCAGGAGTCGACCGAAGTCGACGCTGTAGTAGCTCTGCTCGCAGAGCGGGTTATTGGACAAGGGATCGGCTACCAGGATTCGATCTCTTCTTTCGTCGTAGCCTTGCAGGACCACGAAATGACCCGTGGGGGCGCCTCTCACGTCATCGAAGGTGCCGTCGGGGAGTTCGCGCGGACAATCGTAGAGGTAGGTTGCGGAAAGTCCGGCCAGGATGGGAACTTCGCGATCGATATAGCTGCGGAGCAGTTCTGCGGTGAGAGCCTCAAGCTGGATTTGGCCCCCTTCTTCCAGGAACTCCAAGTAGGCCAAAGTAGCGATCTGCAACTTTTCGTCGTTGGCTTTGCCCTGGGCCTGAAGTTTGAGCTTGTCTCGAAGTTGGATGCCGGGACGGAACCAGGTGGGATCGAAAGTGAGCAGATTGTTGGTATAGATCTTCGCGACGTAGCCGCGTTTTAAAGCGTGACACCCTAGTTGGACAGCGAGCGTGCCGCCGTCGGGTAGCTCTTTCGTCGTTGCGATCACCTCTTCGAGCGAAATCGAGTCTCCGAAGTAACGGTAGACGGCATGTAAGCAGGTCGGACCACATACCGAATCGGTCGGCTGAGGTAGGACACGGACGTTCAGTCGTGGGCGGGTCTCCGCATCCTCGGTCATGGGTCGTATGGGGTCAGAGCTCTACCCAAACCGAACAAAGTACGGCAGCGTAGTGAACCCTATTTTAGTCTGGACGATCGACTCGTCGATGGAAAAGAGCAGGCGTGATCAAAAAGGTACCGCCTTGACGAAACGGTTCTTGAAGTGCGTCCCGATCCTTGTTGTTGAGCGTGAGGGACTCGACCTTAAAATTTCGGGCTGCTACGGTCACCCTTCATGGCCTTCAAGTATCAGCTCAAGTCCCAATCCTTAGCTCAGTCCGAAGCAGATGTTGTCGTTGTTCTTGTGCGCGGCTCCGTTGGCGAATCCGAGGTGGTGGCCGAGGCTGAGAAGGCCTTCGGACCGGGGGTTGTGGCTCACTTGCGCTCGGTCGATTTCGACGCCGAAAAAGGCACAGTGGCCGATTTGGGAAGTGTTCTAAGCAAGAAACCCAAGCGCGTTCTCTTCGTTGGTGTACGCAGCCCCGATGGGGGCAATACGGCCCGCTTCTCGGCTCAGGCTCGTTCCACCGAGGCAGCGGCGGTTGGTGTGCGTTTCGCTTTGGGATTTCGTCCCTCGAGCATCCAGGTTTTTGATGCTGAGCCAGAGCATCAGGCCTTAGGTACCGGACTCGCTTTGGGTGCCTACCGGTTTCAGAAGTATCTCAGCAAACCCGCCCCGGATCCGAAGCAGGTTTCGCTCAGCGCCGGCCCCAGCACTGCGGCTGCAAAGCGAGCGTTCGAGCTCGGTGTGCGTCTCGCGGATGGCGTTTGTATGGCTCGCGATTTGATCAACGAGCCCCCGAACGTGCTCACTCCAGCTGAATTCGCCAAACGCGCGCGGAGCGTGGCCAGTAAGAACAAGCTTTCGGCCAAGATCCTAAACCACGCTCAGTTGAAGAAGGCCGGTATGCATCTGCATGATGCGGTTGGAAAAGGCTCTGACAACGAACCTTACTTCATCCATCTGACCTACAAGCCGTCACGGGCTCGCGGAAAGATCGCCTTTGTCGGCAAAGGGCTCACCTTCGATTCGGGGGGACTTTGCATCAAACCAGCGCCCTCGATGGGGGACATGAAGTCAGACATGTCAGGTGGAGCTGCCGTGCTCGGCTTGATGGAGATCGTGGCCGCCCTGGGGCTACCCGTGGAGGTCCACGGCATTATCGGCGCCGCAGAAAACATGCCTGATGCAGGTGCTTATCGACCTTCGGACGTGGTGGTCGGTTTGGGAGGAAAGGGGGTCGAGGTCATCAATACGGATGCCGAAGGGCGACTCGTGCTTGCCGATGCTCTGACCTACGCGGCACGCCTCAAGCCCGACTTTATGGTTGATGCTGCAACTTTGACGGGGGCCACTCTGCTTTCGCTCAGCCCCTCTTGTTCGGCCTACTTCACACCGGTCGATGATCTGGCTCAGGCCATGGCCGAGTGCTCGGAGGCCGCTGGCGAGAGTTTTTGGCGCATGCCCTTGATTGAAGAACTCGCAGCTCAACTGAAGAGCAACATCACTGATTTGCAGCACACAGGAGAACGGATGGGGGGCGCCATTACTGCCGCCCTGTTTTTGCGGGAGTTCACCGAAGGAGTGCCTTGGATGCATCTCGATATCCCGGGTGCCGTCTATAGGGATCGCGCCTCGGGGATGCACCCCAAGGGCGGCACAGGTCACGCTGTTCTGACCTTTGCCAAGTTGATCGAACGTCATGCTAGCGCGCCTATTGTGAAGCCGGCCGCTTCAACGCGCGCCAAGCCGAAGACCCAACCTCGAGCAAACAAGACTCGCACCCGCAAGTGACGGGTACCCCGACACTTGCCTCACTCCTTTAGACGAGTGTCGGCGGAGCTTCCGCTGGTTGTGAGATGTATTGTAGAGTCGGAGGGGGCGAGTCGTTTGAGGGCGGCTTGCCCCTCATCCTTTTGTTCCGTTTGTGCGGACTGCAACCAATGCTTCCATGCCGCGATGAGCGCGCGGCGTTGGCTCCAGTTGAGAGGGGCGGCTTGCTCTTCGAAGTTGCGCAGAACCTGTGCGCCAGATGAGCTGACTTCGGCGCTCAGAGCGAAGAGGGCGTCATCCCTTCTTTCGGGAAGAAACAAACACTCGAGAAGTCGCGCTTGAGCTTGTTTGCTGTCGGTGGGGCGTAGATGACGAACAGCCTGTTTCCCGGCTGGTGTTTCGGCGGTCGAGAGTTCGACTAAGATCGGACTCAAATTCGAGCGCAGTGGGGCCAAAAGTCCGCCGGGAGCAAGCTGCCTCAACACCTCGCTCGAGTCCGGCGAGGAGGTCAAGAGAGCATCCTTGGCCTTGTCGAGTAGGGGGGCTTTCAGGTACTTCAAAATGGCTTGGTCGCGCTGGGGCGCGGCATTTTGCTCGTACCAACCGGTGAGCAAAAGATCCAAGAACGAAGTGATTCGTAGCTGATCGGGTTGAGGTGCCGCCCGACGATAGAGCTCGGACCAGTTGGATGAGGGGTCTTCTGGAGGCGTCGTCTCGCCCCGGGCAAGGATGCTAGCTCCCTTGCGCAGGCGAGGCTGGCTCGAAAGGAGCGCTCCGGCCAGTACAGCGTCACTTGCTTCCGTGCGAGGCAGCTGACAAAGGAGGAAGAGCCCCCATTCGGCCAGCTTTTCGTTCGGTTGTTCGGCGAGGGAAAGAGCCCCCCGGCGTAGTTCTTCGCGGACATCGTCTTTTGATGCGGAGCGTGCCTCCAAGCCGAGCAGTGAAGCCGTGGCTGCAAGTCTGAGTTGTGGGAGCTGTCTGCTGTCTTGCAGCCACTCGAGCAGGGTTTCTTGCAGGTCCCGTCTTTCGCGCGGCGTCAGCTCGACGCCGAAGGCGAGGACCAGAGCGGCATGTCCGGTGGATTCTGAGCGGCGCTTTTTCAACAAGGCCATGAGCTCGGGTTTTGCGCTGGAGCTACCACGCAGAGCGAATAAGGCCGCGGCGGCCAAGGTGGGGGCATTTGTTTCGCTTGCTAAGGACAGGGCAAGCAATCGCTCAATCACCTCTTTGCGCTCGGGCGTCCTTACGGCCGAAAGGGCGGCGATGCGTCGCTTTCGGTCGTGGTTGCCTTCGGCGAAAGCTACCAGGGCCATTTGAGCTGACGACGCCGGATCGTGGGCGAGCAGCTTTAGGGCGAGACTCTGCTCGAGTTCCGAGCCTGATGAAAGTGCGGAAAGAAGCACGAGTGAAGAGCGGGCGGAAAGTTGCTCGAGTTCTTCGCGTGCCTGCGCACGCTCTGGGGTTGCACCATGGCGAAGTTTGAGTTCCAGGGGATAGATCTGTGCGGTGAGAACTTCGAAGAACAGGCTGCGAAAGAGCGAGCTTTCGGGGTAGGCGACCGAAAGGCGACGAAACTGAGCTTCCAGGTCGAAAAGACGACCTAAGGCGACGCCCAAGCTGAGCAGTTGGGCGCCGGCTCGTTTGATGGCGTTCTCGTCTTTGGAACGTCGGACGAGAAGGGAGAGTTGATCAAAGGCGTCTTCTCCCTGCCCCAACTGGGCCAATACTTCGGCTAGCTGGATGCGAACACCGTCGAGCCCTTCGTCTAGGGCTAGGGCTTGGTTGAAGGCATCAACTGCTTCTTCGAATCGACCTTGTTCTAGATAGAGCTCACCAAGCAAAGCGAGGGCTGTTGGATCTTGGTGGCTCTGGGTAAGGGACTTTTCCGCGTAGGATAGGGACAGTTTAAGGTCGCCGCGTTTTTTTGCAGCTTCCGACATCGCACTGTAGTAGCGCCTGCTCTGTTTTGGGTCAGCCTTGAGTAGTTTGTGCCAGGTGGCGATGGCTTCGTCGAATTGCCCTACTCGCAGTTGCAGCGGGGCCAGCTGAGTGAGCGCTTCTACATCACCTGGATAGGAGCGAATGAGGCGCTGAAGCGTGAGCGCGGCATCCTTCAGATCCCCAGAGCTTTCTTGTGCCGCCGCGAGCAATCGTAGCGTCCTTTTGTCTTTGGAGTTTCGCTTGAGTTTGCGTTTCAGTCCTTCGATCTGAAGCGGCAAAACGCCGTTTCTCTTGTAGAGTCGAACCAGGTGACGACGAGCCAGCGCGTGGTCTGATTCTGGGGCTTTCAGTGAAAGGAGGCGTTCGTACAGCTCGACCGCCGTGCGTAGCCATTTGCGCTGCTTTGATGCTCCCGCATGGGCAGCCGCTCGCTCAAGTCCGAGGGCGAGGGCCTTGACCGTCTTTGTCGAATCGGGGTCGATTTCGTAGGACTCATAAAGGAGCGTGACGCCATCATCGAAGGCCTCATGGTTAATGAGGACTTCCCCCCAAATGAGCTTGGCCCGCGCCGGATCTTTTTCTACCTGCTCGATCCTTTTCCAAGTTGCCCGGGCTTGCTCTTCGTCTCCTTTGCGAAAGTAGCGGCTTCCAAGATCGATGAGTACGCGTGCTGTGACGTGATGGACTCCGCTCAAGTAGTGGAGCGCTTGTTCTTGTCGGTTCAGCGCTTGGAGGTGCTCGGCGAAGTCGGCCAGTTGAAGGACCGCCTCAGGGTCGCGTTTCACTCTTCCATAAATTCGGTCCCACTCCGAGAGAACATCGTCCCTGCGACCTTGGGCGAGCAGCATCCGCATCAGGCGGAGCGATAGAGGTAGGTCGTTCGGAGCAGCACGAGATACTCCCTGTGTCGCCGCAACAGCCCCTTCGAGGTCTCCGGTGAGTTCAAGCATCTTTGCGATGCGCAACTTGAGGTCGACATCGCGCGGGGAGAGCCGAGACGCGCGCTTGTACGCATCAAGTGCCTCGTCGGTACGCCCCTCTTGTTCGTAGAGTCGCCCGAGTAGTTCCAGACTGGCGCCATGGTGAGCCTGTGTTTTTAGCTCTTGTAGGTATTTTCCGAGGGTTCCCCTTGCCCGGTGGACTTCGGCCAACTGGCGTTGCGCTTCGAGCTGCTTTCCCGGAGTGTGTTTCAGTAGTGTCGCGGCCCTTTTTAAATGCAGCGACGCCTGATCAAGGCGGCCTACGGCGAGTTCGGCTTGTCCGAGATCGAGGAGGGCTGGTCCGAGAGCACGGGGGTCGGTTTGCTGCAGCTTGACGACTCTTGTTAGTTCTTCGATGGCCTCTTCGGACCAGCCACGGTTGAGGAGTTCACGCCCCAGTTCTCCTTGTAGATAGGTATTGCCCCGGGATTTTTCTGTCAGTTTTTTGTGATAACGCCGCGCGCCTTCAAAGTCCTTTAGATCCAGGCTTAGACTACGGAGTGTTCTGAGGAGAAAGGTGCGCTCGCCTTCTTGTGTTCCTTCTAGTGCTTTCTCAAAGCTTCGACGCGCTTCTTCGTGCCTGCCTTGCTCCGAGAGAATATGTCCCTTGCGCAAGTGTGCTGCGCCTTGCTGCGGAGCGAGGGCAATGGCTCGTTCGATCTGCTCGCTGGCTTGCTCGAGGCGACCGTCTTCCTTGAGGTAGTAGGAAAGGGCGAGCAGCGCGCCGTAGCGTTGGGTCGAGTCGGCGGACTCGGCTTGTTTGGTGAGCGCCTGGAGGAGGTGCTCCAAGGAGCCATCGCGTTTTCTTACGAGTTCGCCCAAGCGCACCAAAGGAACCTCCTCGCCAGGCTGTTCGATAATGAGTTTTCCGTAGCGAGTGATGAGTCGGTTTCGTCGAGTTTCTTCTGAACTGTCTTGACGGGGTGCGGCGCTGGATGCCGGCTTTGGTTGTCGATGGGGGGAACCCGGGCCCTTGGAGCGCGTCGATGGCTGAGCTTTCGTTCGTCCTCGACCGCGGGCGTTGAACTGCCCCCAAGCATCCTGGCTGGGGGTGACCAAGCAGGCGGTCAGTATGAGCGGGGCGAAGCTTCGCAGGGCTCTATTTGTCAGTTTGTGCCGACCCATCTCTACCTCCAATGTAGCCAAATAATTTCGCGGGCGCCCAGCGTTGTTGCAAAAAGCCCCAGAGGAAGACAAAGTCCGCGCCACATGTCGGATGCCGCACAGGGCTTCTTAGCTCGCGTTAAGCGATGGGTGCGCCCCGTGTTTGCCTTGATCGCGACCATCTTTGTTGTGTCCGTCGCTCGGGACATCGCGTCTCGATTTACTGCTCTGGTCGTCGAGGTCCACTGGATCTGGGTTCTGGCTGCTGTCTTTCCCGCCGGGGTGGCCGTTGTATTTCAGTATCGGGCCTGGTGGAATCTTGTGTTGGTCTGGGAGGGGAAGCGCATGCCCATCCCCGCTTCCTTGCGCGTGTATGTCGATGGGCAGATGGCACGTTACACGCCGGGCAAAGTCGGGCTCCCGGCTGTACGGGTCGCTGCCGCTGGTCTTTTGGGAGTGAGTCCCCAGGCCATGATCGGAACTCTGCTCGCTGAGGTGCTGGCGTGGTCGGCATGTGGCGCGATCGTTGGAGCTGGCCTGATTTTGGTCCCCGGGGTTCAGGCCAACGATTCGCTCTTCCTATCGGGGACGTTGGGCGTACTCGCCGTCGGGGCTTTGATCGCGCTCGTGATTCTTATGGTAACCCCGGCCCGTATTTGGCCTCAGCCACTCGTTCGACTTTTGGGCTCGAGCAGTCAAGGAACACTGATGCCGTGGCGCGCTCCGATGTGGCAGATGCTGCACTTCGTTGCTTCGGCCTTGAGTGGGTTTTGTTTGGTCCTGGCTTTGGGGGGGACGACTTTGGATGGTCTCTACCTCGGAGCAGCCCAGTGTGTTGCCATCGTGGTGGGTTTTTTGGCCCTCCTGGCCCCAGGTGGACTGGGGGTTCGGGAGGCAGCGCTGACCGCGTTTTCCGAGCCGGTCTTGGGGACAGAGCCGGCTGTGGCCCTTGGTTTGCTGGCCCGTGGGGCTTCTCTTTCCGCTGAGCTTCTGCTCTTTTTCTTGATGCGCTGGCTCAGTCCGAAACCGAGGACGAACCCTGCCCGATGAGGCGGTGTCGTACGTAGTAGGGCGGCTTCTTTTGCGATTCGTGATAGGTTCGAGAGAGCACGTCTGCGACGAGACCTAAAGAAAGCAACTGTACCCCGACCACGATGAGCAGGACGCCCAAGAGCAATAGGGGGCGGCTGCCGATGTCCTCGTTGAAGAGCAACTTTTCCACCACTAGCCAGAGGCAGATTAGAGTCCCCAAACAACCACTGGCGATACCGGCCAGGCCGAAGACCTGCATGGGCCGAACCAGATAGGTCTGCATAAAACGCACTGTGATCAAGTCCAGAACGACACGCAGCGTTCGGCCGATGCCGTACTTCGTGCTTCCAAACTGTCTGGCCCGATGATTGACGGGCATTTCTACCACGCGCACTCCGACCCAGTTTGCCACTGCAGGAATAAAGCGATGCATTTCACCATAGAGTCGAAGCTCTTTGGCGACCTCCCGTGTCATCATCTTGAGCGTGCAGCCGTAGTCGTGGAGCTGGACTTTGGTCGTCATGCTGATGATACGATTGGCGATCATCGAGGGGAGGCGACGGTTAATGAAGGCATCCTTGCGATCTTTGCGCCAACCGGCGACGAGATCGTAGCCTTCTTCCAATTTGGTCAACATGTGCGGAATGTCTGCCGGATCGTTCTGGAGGTCGGCGTCCATTAACACCACGATCCGACCCCGCGAATGGTCGAGGCCGGCCTGAAGTGCTGCGGTTTGCCCAAAGTTGCGCCGCAGACCGATGACGACGAGTGCTGGATCCGAGCTGGCCGATTGCTCCAACACCGCGAAGGAGCGATCTTGAGAGCCGTCGTCGACCAGAATCAACTCATAGTTGAGACCAGTCGGGGCAAGGGCGTCCCTCACCTGTTGAACCAAGTACGGGATACTTTCCTCCTCGTTGTAGATAGGAGCGATGACCGAAAGATCTAGGGTCGCGCCTTGGGGGGAGGGCGCCCTTGGGGCTAAATCGGGGGATTGGATCATCATTTCGCGTCTCCTGCGTCGTCGTCGTCATCGTCATCGTCGTCGTCGTCGTCGTCGCCGTCGCCGTTATCGTCGTCACTTGCCGAACGACCGGGGTCTGACGGGGCTTTTCCGACCAACGGCTTGGTTTCTTCCTTGGACGAACCTGAGCGCTTCTTCTTCTTCTTTTTCCTTTTCTTCTTGCGATCGAGGCGCCATTCCTTGATGACTTTTGCGTTTTCTTCGGTCGAGGCGCCCTTCTTGAAGACGATGAACTCGCCAAATCGAGCATGGACACCGTATTTGTCTGACTTGAGGGCCCGATAAATGCTGCGCCGGGTCTTGCCTAAGGAGAGCTCTTTTTTGCGCGCCACGATATAGGTCACATCGTGGGTGCCGCGTCGAAGAGTGAAGAACTTTACCCTTGAAGAAAGATGGGCCCCTACGTGTTCTGTAGCGGCTAGACTTGCATCCGTGGGGATGCTCTGAACGACCCGCTCAAGGTCGGCGTAGCGTTTCTGTTCTTTCTCGCTGAAGTCGAAGGTGATTTTATGATAGCCCGATTTCAGCGCCTTGTTTCTCATCGAAAAGGCGCCGTAGTTGTAGGTCAGCGATGCCGAAACGATGCACATGGCGATAAGCGCCCCTTGTGCCCGCGCTCGTCCTTGTGAGCCTTTGAGTATTGCGGCGAGGATGAGCACCGAGGCCAAGAACAGATAAGGCGTCCAATGCATGACGTACTGGAAGGAAAACATCAGCGGGGGCGCATAGTCCGTCACGAGTAGTGTCAGGATGGCCCCTGGCACGAGCGCGGCCCAGCCGTACCAACGCCGGACGGGGAGGAACATCAGGGGAGCGAGCAGGTGCATGAGGTACCAAAACTTCCGCTCGACGAAGATGTGCTTCAGGGTGAAAGAAGGGTTGGATACCAGGGTCTTGACCACGCCTTGAAACCCTCGTTCAGGAGCTGCCCACAGATCCTTGTACATATTGGGAAACCACCACGAGCCGACTTCGTTCATAAAACGGAAGCGAATGAACACGAACCAGGTCGCCGCAACCGAAGTCATGACTAAGCCAGC
The DNA here is from genome assembly GCA_050300635.1 of Polyangiaceae bacterium. Taxonomy (GTDB): domain Bacteria; phylum Myxococcota_A; class Polyangia; order Polyangiales; family Polyangiaceae; genus NIC37A-2. Next base: position 27,976 of record JBNKYC010000074.1, on the reverse strand, counting down.
AAACGGACGCCGTCCGCTGAGCAGAAAGACGGCTCCAACCACGGCGAGGGGGACTGGTAGGTCTTCCCGCATGACCATGGTCCACACGAAAAGGATGCCGCCGGGCAGATACCGCTTGGTATCGATCAACCACACGCAAGTGAGAACCATTGCTGCGGCGGTGGGGACCAGCTTCATTTCGTAGAAGTTGGCGCCGTGCATGGGATAATAAACCAGGTAGCAAACCGCGATGGCGGCGGCCCACCATTGGGGCAATCGATCCTTAGCGAACAAGTAGAGCGGAATAGCGCCCAGGCCGAGGGAAACGGATTGAATGACCAGTAGGGTTTCTGCCCGAGGGAAGAAGTAATAGATGGGCAAAAAGGAGTAGATACCCCATTTCACGTGGTTGGCGAGATACTTGGAGGGGTCTTCTGGAAAGATCACGGAACTTTCGTTGAAGTGTCCGTGAAGGCCGCCAAAGAGCAGATTGTTGTTGATGCCCAGGTCGAAGATGGCTGTGCCCATCTTGTGGTGCCAGCGCACCGTAAAGAAGGACATGTACGCCCCGTAAAAGAGAGCGGAGGCGATGACGAGCAGCAATGCCGGGTTAGCCTTGAGGTAGGCGAGACCGGCTTCGAGTCTTGAGCCCGCATTCTTGCCTGCCGAAGAGGAAAGCTCCGATGTTCGGTTGTTCCTCTGGGCGAACCAAGCAGTCAGTTGGGTCGGGCGGTAAACAATCGCCCGCGTAAAGAAGAACTCGGCCAAGATGCCCCCGAAGAGGAGGAGTGGGAGCAGCTCGTTGTGGTGTCCCTTCCAGATTTCGTGTTGCATCACGACGACGGGCAGAGGCGCCAAGATCAAGGGGGACAAAAACCAGGCCCAGGATTCCATGACGGACGGGGAGCAAATGCGTCTCGTCTTGGGTAGTGCCATCAGCGTGAGGCTGCCGAGGCCCATCGTTACGCCAATGCCGACCACCTGCGCGATCAGAACGAGACGGTCATGCATCTCGAGATCGTTCTTCTTGAGGAAGCTATAGATCCAGCTTTCGCCCCAGCCCAGACGGACGGCGACGGTGAGGGCCATTCCAACGAGCACAAGGACAAGGGCGGCGCGCGCCGCTTGTCCCCAGCGTTCGTCAGTGATCTCCAGCTCTTCGTCGGCTTGTGCGATCGCGTCCGATACCTTTCCCTCTTCGGGGACGGTGGGTACGCTGGAAGAAGGGGGGGTTGGTGCGGACTCGTCCGCGGCTGCTTCGGAATCGAAACTGCTCATCGCCGCCCTGTACCACGTGCGGCCGGTGTCGCGGTAGAGCGCATTTTTTCCTAGGTTCGCGTCCCCCAGTCCTAGGTTTTCGACCCCCTGGCGGGGCGACTAGTCATCTCCACTTGGGCGCACTAGATCTCCCGCTATGAGTCCTAGGCCTTCCACAAGCGTGCGCCTTGCACTAATTCAGCAGAGAATACGCGGATCTCGCTCAGAAACCCTCGATGCAACCGAGGCGGCTGTTGCCCAGGCCGCGGCTCAGGGGGCTCAGTTCGTAGGTCTTCAGGAGCTCTTCGCCGACCCGTACTTCTGCCAAACGGAAGATCCCGAGGCCTTTTCCCTGGCGGAACCAGTGGATGGGCCGATTGTCCGTCGCTTTCTAGCTTTGGCTGGAAAGTTGAAGATCAGTCTCATGGTACCCTTCTTTGAGCGCCGAGCGCCGGGGCTCTTTCATAACTCCGCTGTTGTTGCTGGTCCGGATGGGCGGTCTTTGGGCTTGTACCGAAAGATGCACATCCCAGATGACCCACAGTTCATGGAGAAGTACTACTTCACCCCCGGGGATTTGGGGTTCATGGCCATTGAGACCCCCGCCATAAAGGTGGGGCCTCTGATCTGCTGGGATCAATGGTATCCAGAAGCGGCCCGTCTCACGGCTATGAAGGGGGCCGAACTTCTGGTCTACCCGACAGCGATCGGCTGGCTTCCCAGCGAAAAGGCGACGGAGGGTGAGGCCCAGCTCGACGCATGGAGAACGATTCAGCGTGCCCATGCGATTGCGAACGGTACCTTCGTGATGGCCGTCAATCGCGTAGGGCAGGAGGGCGAGGCCCAAACAGGCATCGAGTTTTGGGGACATTCGATGCTGATCGATCCCTTGGGTCGGGTTTTGGCCGAAGCTGGGGAAGAAGAAGAAACCCTCGTCGTTGATATCGACCTGGCATCGATTGATGAAACCCGCAAATGGTGGCCGTTCTTTCGCGACCGCCGAATCGATGCCTTTGATGAATTGAATCAGCGCTGGTTGGATCGCTCATGAAGCTCAAGTCGAAAGACGCCCTTCGGGGCTACCGCATGCCCGCCGAATGGACCAAACACGCGGCAACGTGGCTAGCCTATCCGCACCACCGAACAGACTTTCCCCACAAGCGCGCGAATATTCTTCACGTCTTCGCCGAAATGGCACGGGTGATCACCAGCGGGGAAAGGCTGCGCTTCATCGTGGCAGACCAAGGTGAGCAGGATCGAGCCCTCGGCGTCTTCGATCGCGCTGGGGTCGATCTCTCGCAAGTGGATTTCGTTCGTCAAAACACTAATCGTTCTTGGCTGCGGGACACCATGCCCCTTTGGGTGACCAAACGCGGAGCCAGCAAGGTCGCCGTCAACTTTCGATTCGATGGTTGGTCTCGCTACCGCGATCATCGCTGGGATGACGCGGCAGGGGTCTTTGTCGCGCGAAAATATGCGCCTGATTGGTTCGAGCCGATTGGACCCAAAGAGGCGCGTCAGGTGCTAGAAGGGGGGAGCATCGACGTTGACGATTGCGGTACTTTGCTGACGAGTCGGGAGTGCTTGCTGACTTCTCCTCGTGCTCGGTTCAAGGGTCAAAGCCCACAAGAGGTGCTCGATCTTTTTTCTGCGACTTTGGGCGTCAAGAAGATCATCTGGGCCGAAAACGGCATCGTCGGGGATGACACCTCTGGTCACATTGACGACTTCGTAAGATTTGCGCCGAAAAATCGCGTGTTGATTTGTACCGAATCCCGTCGGAGCGACCAAAATTACGAACCACTGGCGCGGGCCAAGCGGGCTCTTTCTGGACAAACCAATGCTCGAGGCAAAGCCCTTGAACTCGTGGAGCTCCCCATGCCTCGGCCCGTCTTCTATGACGGAGAGCGACTCCCGGCTAGTTACGCTAACTTTTACATCTGCAACGAGGCTGTGCTCGTACCGACTTTCAACGACGAAAACGATCGAGTCGCCCTCGACTTGATCGCCGACTGCTTCGTCGACCGAAAGACGATAGGCATTTACGCCCGCGACCTCGTCGTCGGTCTTGGGACCCTGCACTGTTCGTCGATGCAAGAACCCGTCTGAGGCGCCGCGGCGCCTACATCTTCCTCAGTACGAAAGAGGTGTTGATCCCACCGAAGGCGAAGTTGTTGTTGAGGACGTAGTTCAGCTTGGGAGCTTCTGTGACCTCTTTCAGATAGTTGAGCTGGCCGCAGCGCTCGTCCACTTGGCCTAAGTTGCGGCTGTGAGCCAGAAACCCGTCGCGCATCATCTGAATGCAAAACATAGCCTCGATAGCGCCGCAGGCTCCCAGTGTATGACCTGTGTGTCCTTTGGTTGAACTTACGGGAACTTTGGAGCCAAAGACTTCGGCGATGGCGAGGGACTCGGCGATATCACCGATGACCGTGGCGGTTGCGTGGGCATTGATGTAGCCGATCGCGTCAGCGCTCAGCTGAGCATCGGCGAGGGCCCCTTTCATCACCTTGGCCATGCCTGCGCTCGAGGGAGCTGTGATGTGCGCTCCGTCGCAATTGGTTGAAAAACCGACCAATTCGGCCAAGATGGGTACACCTCGCTCTTCGGCGCTCTCGAAGCTTTCCAGCACGAGGGTGCCCGCTCCTTCAGACACGACCAGGCCGTCGCGCTCGGCGTCGAAGGGGCGTGGACTTTCGTCCGGGCGATCGTTGAAACCAGTGGAGGTGGCAAAAACCAAGTCGAAGACCCCGGCGTGTACAACGTGTAACTCTTCTGCTCCTCCGGCCAGCATGATTGGGTTAGCCCCTGAGCGCACCATATTGAAGGCGACGCCGATGGACTGGCTCGCGCTGGTGCACGCGGAGATCACCGGCAAGACAGGCCCAGTGAGCTCGAGGGCCATCGCCAGATTGGCGGCACAGGTATGGCTCATGAACTTTGGGTAGGAGCTTCCCGAAATTGCCTCGAAGGTTTCGCCCTCGAAGAGTTTACGACAAAACGCCTCGGTTTCGCTTGTTGAGCCGTGGGTCGAGCCATAACAAATTCCTACTTGGCCGGACTTGACGAGCTCATCTTCTAGGCCAGCCTGCTCGATCGCGCTTTCTGTCGCATACAGCGAAAGCATCCCGACTCGCCCCATCGTGCGTACGCGCTTGCGAGGGTATTTCGGGAGCTCTCCCTGAGCGGGGCCACCTAGTTTGGTGCTGAGTCCTCCGTAGCGCTCCCAGTCGTCCATGCGAACAATGCCGCTTCTTCCCGAGCGGAGAGCTTCGGTATTTTGGGCGATACCTGTTCCCAGGGGAGAGACAACACCCATGCCCGTGATGGCGACTCGATGGGGACCGGCACTCATGTCATACCTCCATCGGCGCACAAGACTTGTCCGGTGATGTAGCTCGATTGATCGGAACAGAAGAAGCGCACAATGCTGGCGATTTCTTCTGGTTTCCCGACGCGTCCCATGGGGATCATGGGCAAGATGTGTTCTACGGGAGCTGTCTTCATCATTTCTGTATCGATGAGTCCGGGTGCGACTGCGTTGACCGTGACGTTTCGTTTAGCGAACTCTTTGCTGAGAGCTTTGGTTGCCCCAATCAGACCGGCCTTGGCGGCCGAGTAGTTGGTCTGGCCGCGGTTGCCCATGACACCCGAGATGCTGGCGATATTTACGATGCGCCCGAAGCGGCGACGCGCCATGGGCATGACTAGCTTCTTCGTTACGTTGAAGAAGCCATCCAAAGTCGTGCGCGTAACTGAGGTCCAATCGTCAAACTCCAATGCGGGCAGAGGTGCATCCTTGGTGATGCCGGCGTTGTTGACGAGGGCATTGACCGGACAATCCTTGAGGACGGGATCTAGAGCCTTGTCGACGGCGTCTGATGAGCGCACATCGAACTGAACCAGTCTAGCTTCTTGCCCCAGCGCGACGACCGCATTGAAAACGGCCTGAGCCGGTTGCTCCGAGCGATTGAAATGGATCAGCAGGTTGTAGCCATCTTGGGCCAGTCCCGTGGCGATGGCCGCACCAATGCCTCCACTTGCGCCGGTGACGAGCGCCCAACCCTTATTCTTCTGGTTCATGGACTGTCAGGCTCCCCTCGGCAATGACTCGATTTTCATTCACGTCTCTCACTTTGCACTCGAAGCTGCCGCTTGCTTGGTCGACCCAAACCGGTTTGGCTGAAACGTGCAATTCGGTGCCCTTTTTCACCTTCGACAGTTTAAAGTCAACCTTTCTCACGCCGATGATGAAGCCGATCCGGGGGGCTTGTCCTGTTTCGCGCTTTTTCACCCCTACGTAGGCCCCCACGCTTTGCGCCATCCACTCGGTGGCGACGATGAGGTCAATACCACTTCCGTCGTCAAACATCTGGTTTGCTTCGAGATCGACTTCGCAGGTGATGCTCTCGTCGTCGAAGTCGACCACGCGCGAAAGCAGAAGTAGGGGTGGCTCGTGAGGGACGAGCTCAATCACGGGAGGATAGTTGGTTTGGGTGTCGGTCATGAGAACGAGGCCGTGGTGAAAACCGAGGACGGCGAAAGAATGAGAAGCGGATTCTCGAAAAGGGACTACATCCGCTCGGCGAGCAGAGTCCAGGGACTTTGAGGGACTGGTCGAGAAACCAGAGCCGATTTTTCGCCTTTACGAGCAACGATCCATTCCGCGAGGCCGAGGCCTTCTCCGGAGATGTGAGCTTGCAGTGCTTCGGGCGTGACGATGCTGTTGCGCGTTGGGGAGGGGGGCAGCTCACTCTTGGGGAGGATGCGTAAACGGACCCCCGTTTGAGTCGAGACGACTTCCGGGTGCTCGAGCAAAAAGGCGCTCACGGCCGAATCGAAGAGGGGGAGTCCCAGCTCACGCGGAGCTCGTTCGTCTCCGACGAGCACCAAGACGCGGGGACAGTTTTGGGGGTCGAGGTAGCTCTGGGCTTCGAGGACGGTCGAAAAGAAGGTGTCTGGTCCTGCGGCGATCGAAGAACTGGGCTGTTGATTCTTCAAGGCGATCGAAAGGACTCCGGCGGTGGCATTGTGGACGCTACCCTGGAACGCAAGGGGTGAAGCATCGCCGTCGAGAAAGAGCTCAATCAGGCTCTTGCTGGTCTGAATCTGTCCAAGGGCTGAGCCAATGAAGAGCGGGATTTGAGAGAGTTCTTCTTTTTCGAGCTTGAGATGGACGAGGCTTTCGGCAAAGAGCCGCGTGAGTTCGCTGGCGCGAGCGCGTCCTCGCGAGCCAAGGAGGAGCGAGCCGATCTTTTTCGGATCGAGGAGCTCTCCTTGGGCTTCTGTTTCGGTCGAAATCGCTCCGAAACTTTCTGACAAGCAAAGAGCACAAGCGCGAGTGACGATGGCCGAAAGCCCTGAGCTTGAGGCGGGAGCCGGGGTGTGGCTCTGCCCTCGGTGGACGACCAGTGAGATGTTGGCTCCTCCGAAGGCAAACGAATTACTCAGCACCGAGCTTTGCTGTGGATGGGCGTTGATGGGAAAGTGTCCAGGCTCCACCGCTCCTCCCGGGTTTAGAGGCAGATCTCGTGCCGTTTCGGCGGCGATGACTGCTTCGGTGGCGCCCGCTGCGCCCAACTGATGGCCAAGAAAACCCTTTGTGGAGCTTGCCGGGCAGAGTGGAAACAGCTCTCGGATGGCGGATGCCTCGGCAGTGTCGTTGGCTTTGGTTCCTGTTCCGTGGGCGTTGACGTAGGCTATGTCGGAAGGTTCAAGCTCTGCGTCGTCGAGTGCTCGTTGCATCGCTCGGCCTTGGCTTGCTCCGCTTGGGTCCGGTGCAGACAGGTGGTGCGCATCCGAGCTCTCGCCGACACCAATCAGGTGAGCCAGGGGCTGCTCTGGGCTGGAGGCGTCCGAGCGTTGCAGGAGCAACCAGGCACCTCCCTCAGAGACGTTCATGCCGTAACTTGTGTCGTCAAAGGGGCGACAGTTCGTTTCTGATAGGACGCCGAGCGAGTGAAACCCATGAATCGTCATTCGCGCGAGCGAGTCGATTCCGCCCGCGACGACGGCGTCGACTATTCCCCGCTCGATGAGACGCTTAGCGCTGGCTAGGGCTTTTGCTCCCGAAGCGCAGGCCGACGAAGTAGCGTAAGCCGGTCCACGCAGATCGAACTGCGTGGCGATGTAGCGTGCCAAGGCGTCCATCGCATGTCCGTCCAAGCATGAGTAGCCGTTAGGGAGACGCTGGTGCTTTCGGTAATAGAGGAGGGCTTCTTCTGTGGACAGGATGCCTCCCGTGGAGGTGCCCAGGACGAGGCCCACCCGGTCGGCTCCGAAATGGGCGATGGTTCTGCGCAGGGGCGCTTCGATTTGTCGAAGAACGCTCCATCCCATTCTGAGTTGGCGTGTGTCGGGAAAGGCAGCGACTTGAGGTGCTTGCTCAAGCGGGTCTTCGACGATGCCCACGCAGGCGGAAAAATGGAGCGCTCCTAGAGAGCTCGGCAGAGTGGGGGTTTCTTTCAGACCACTCCTGCCTTCGATCAGTCCAGCCCTCAGAGCGGAAAGGTCCTGTCCGAGAACGCTCCGAGTGCCATAGGCTGTGATCCAGACGCCCTTCTTGGGGCGAGATGCCTTGGTTTCCGCTGTCATGAAGTTTTCGAGCCTAGGGCAGTTGGTGACTTTCTAGTTGTTCGATGTCGATTTGGTAGCCTCGACGCGGGTGACGTAGACGCAACGACGTTGGCGCTTGTTCGAAGTCGAAAGCTGGTTCGTATTCGATTGTGAGTTTCGACTCGAAGTGCTCGGTACCGAAAGGTCCGTCGCTCACGCTTCTTTTCAAGGTGCGACCCCCTGCGCAGAGATCATGGACCTCGAACTTACGAAACTCAAAGGAACGTTTCGTTTTTGCACAAGGTGCTTCGCTTGTCCAAAATAGCGCCCTTTGTATGTCGAAAAGCAAAAATTCTGGGGACAGGGCGAGGGTGCGGGGAACGAAGACTTGCGTGTCGATCTTCGTGGAATCTTGACTGACCAAAAAGAGCTTCATGCCGCCGGGGCCGAGAGCCAGAACTTGAAACTCTTCACCGTCGCTCTGAATGACGGCTTCGAGGTGGTAGGTCTTTCCTTGGGCGGTAATGACAAGCTTTTGGCGCCACATGAGGTGGGGTAGTGCCGCCGGATCGAGGAGCGCGCTTCGGATTTCTTCCAAGTGCTCGTCTTTTTGCTTTGAGTCAGTCGGGGAAGCGGTCGTGGGGGCTCTCGGGCCAGCACAAGCGCCGACCAGAAGAAACACGAGCGCCGCAGCGATGGCGCGTCGTTTCATTGCGTCCTCCCTTTATGGGAAAGCAGGGCATAACAAAGGGGCGTACTGAGTAGGGCGAGGGTAATGCCGGTTGCCACGACAAATCCAATCGCTCGAAGAGCCGGAACAGAGGACAGGCCTAAGCACCCAAAGGAGACAAGGGTCGAACAAGCCGCGGCGACGACACTGGGCCAAGCGTGCGGCTCGTCCTGATGGCGATGGGTTTCGACCATGAAAGTACCGTAGTCGATTCCCATACTGAGCACGACTACCGCGGCGAGTAGGTGAAAGACGTGGAGGGCTTCGAACTGGCCAACAAGAGCCAGTGCGCCCAGAGCACCCGTGGAGGCGGGCAAAAAGGCACTGGCGGTGGCTCGCACGCTTCTGTTGCGCACAGCGACGATGAGCAACATCAGGCCGAGGGCCACAGCGAGGGCCTTTCGAATATTGCTTGCCAGGGCGCTGAAACTCAGCCCGAGAAACTTCTTGGGCTGGTAGTGAATTGCCCAGGGGTGCGCCTCAAGGATGGCTTCGATCTCGTCCGGGGAGGCGCTGACTTGGGTGACGACACTAGCTGCTTGTCCGTTCTTGAAGACGAACGGCTCGGCCATATGTCCTAGAGGCGAATCGAGAAGCTCTTGGAACTCAAGAAGGGGGAGATCTTCGACTTCCTTTGTGCCCAAAGGGGTCTCTTCAAAGGCGGAGGGGTCAAAGCCGGCAACTTCGAGTTCGGCGAAGAAGCGTTTCCGCGTTGCACCCTTGGCTGCTTGCTTGCGGTTTTCGGATTGAACGGAAATGGGTTGATAGAGCGCCGAAAGGGCTCGATAGCTTTCAATTTTTCCGTCCCTGGTTTTTTGCTCGAGGGTGTCGGCAAGTTCGAGGGTGCGCTTGAGGGCGAGCTCAAGATCTGTGGCCGTGCTGACGAGCATGTCTTCGGAAAGACCGAGTTGCTGCCGGACAAAGGCATCTTGCCGCTTTAGCTCTAGCGGAGAAGGGTCGAGAGTATCCGGGTTAGTGGGGTCGAGGTGAGTGAAGACCCACCAGGCGCTCGACCCTAGAGTCAGCAGCAATGCCACAAGCAGAGGCATCGCGGCTCTTTCGAGACGGGGGAGTAGCCGCTGCAGGCTTGTGACCAAGGTTCGCTGCAGGGCGCCTGAACCTAGGGTGAGCGGCAGGAGTGGGACAACGAATAGGGTGGTGCAAAGGGCGCCGAGCAATCCAAAAATGGCGAAGAGAGCGACCTGAAGCAGCGCCGTGGCCGAGGTGAGGCCGAAAGTCACGAAACCGACCGTCGTAGTCAGGCAGCCGATCAACAAACCGGGACGTGTACGTCCAGCGGCCTCGCGTAGCGATTTTTGAGTGAGGGCGGCTTCGTTGAGCAGGTGGAGTGGGTAATCCAAGCTAACGCCGATCAAGGATGCGCCGAAGGCGAGAGTGAGCACGTGAACTTCTCCGAAGACCACCAAGGTCGCGCTGCAGCCGAAAACGAAACCAAAGGCCACGGGAAGTAGGACGGCAACCAAAGCAAAGAGGCTGCGGAACAAGAGAAAACTCAGACCGACCGCCATGACGACGGATATTAGGCCGACGCGCTGCATATCCGCCTTGCTTTGCGCTTCGCCTTGGACTTCGAAAGGTAGCGCGCCGCTGGTGCGTAGAAGGCAGGGGGGCCCTTCGTTGTTGAGCTCAGCGAAACGTTTTTGAATCCAAGAATAGAGAGCTGCCTTTTGGTCGCCGCTCAGCCGAGGGGTGAGCTCGACGAAGGCGACCGCCATTTTCGATTCAGTCGAAAACTGGCCGTTTCGCAGTCCAAGGTTCTTAGGTTTGAGCTCGGAAAGGCGCTCGATTTGCGCTGGGAAGTAGAGCAAGGGATCGGACGTGATCTGCGAGCGATACATGGTCGCCTGAGGACTCGCCAAGAATTTTTTCAGACCCTGAAGCCGAGCCGATAGGTTCTCTCTTGAGTAGGGCTTGCCCGGGCCAGCATGGGCTAGGGCAAAACGGCGTTTGAAGTACAGTTCGTGGACCGCATCTTCAAAGCCGGGCTGGGGACCGCTTTGGGCGAATTTGACCTCGGGGCGTGCGCTCAGTTCTTGACTCAAACTGCGAGTGATCCGAAGGGCCTTTTCTTGGGCGAGCTCGTCGCAAGTGTCTTCCTCAAGGCAAGCTTCCGGGCCCGGAAGGACGGCGAGGACCAAGGACTGGGACAGGCGCCCCGAGAGCAAGGTGCGGGTAAGACGTTGCTCGGGAGAGTCACCCACGGTGGGCAGGAAGGCCCAGAGATCGGTCTGCAGCACGAAGCGAGAGCTCAGACCGAGGGTCATCGAAAAAAGCAGACCGAGGAAGAGCCCCCAAATGAGCACTGCCCTGCGTTTTGTCTGCTGAGGTCTCAAGGTACAAAGGGCCGAATCAGATGGAGAAGAGCGATTCTTCCTCGGCCTTGCTGAACTGGTGATTGAGATCGAGGTCGAGGAGGCGGGTGACTGAGTAATCCCCGGATCGCTCGTGCACCTCGAAGGACTCTAGACTGTCCTTCTTGGCGTTGACCACGAACTTTTTTACCAATGCCCGCATACGTTTGTCTTTGGGGATCAATTCGACCTGGCAGCTGGGGGAACCGCGTTTCACGATCACCTCATAGAGTTTTTCGATCTCGGTCGCGTTTCCTGAAAGGAGGAAGATGATCCCCTCGATGAGGGCTTTGAGTTCGGGACGATTGGTCAGAGAGAGCTCGGTTTTTGGACCATTGCCCTCTCGAAACGCCAGCGTATTGCCCCGTGCGACGATCTTGGAGGGGGCAGGGCGCTCGACCACACGAGCAAAGCGATCGGGGCGCTTGTACGCCAAGTAGCCTTCGTTCTTTAGGGGGGCCTTGAGGAAGGCGATGTGTTTTTCTTCGACGAAGCGCCCCCGGAGCCCTTTAGATCGAGCGTGGCGAGCCAGTAATTTGCGCAAGTCTTCGGGTAAGGCACTTTTGGCGTGCGCTCCGGGTGACCAGGCGAGACTGCCGAAAAGCGCTGCCGTGGCGACGATGAACCGACGTCGCGGAGACGAGGTGACTTCATCCCCGTTGGTTTCGGGGGAGAAGGATTGTTTCGTTGCTGCGGCGTAAATACGGTCACTCACCATGGCTGGGGTCACGAGCTGAAGCTTTCCTTGGCAGAGACTCACGACGATGGTGTGTCCCTTGGCGATCTTGGTCCCGTCCGCCTTGGTGATCAGAAATCGCATATTGAGTCGGTGGTCGATGTCAGCAAAGCTCACCCGGATCGAAAAACGGTCCCGGAAGGTCAGGGGGTGGTAATGCTTGCAGTACGACTCAGATACGACGAAATCGACGTGTCCTTCCTCGATGAGAGGAAATAGGTCACATAGTGCAAAGAGCTGAACGCGTGCGAGCTCGAAGTAGCGCAGGTAGTTGCCGTGCCAGACGATTCTTTGACTGTCCACGTCGGCGAAGGGAACTTCGAGTTCGAGTTCAAGGGAAGGAAGCTGGGGCGCTTGATTGTCGTTCACTTGACCTGCCTTTTTGCCCATCTGCGCTTTGCCCAGTCTCTTTTAGGCCTGCACCCCAGCAAAGATCGAAAGCTGCTTCGCCTCCAGAGCCTGCAGAACCCACGCGATATCGCCTTCCATCGCCCGATCTTGGTCGTTGAACGGCACTTGTTTCCGAATGCTCTTGTGAAGTTCGAGCAGGCCTGGCCCGCACTCGTTCAGGCCGCGCAAATCAGCCGCTTGAGCCATGGCCAAACTGTGAATAGCCGCGACATGTTCGGTCAAATCGAGGATAGCCAGACAATCCCGTGCGGCGATCGTCCCCATGCTCACTTTGTCCTGGTTGTGGTTTTCCGTGCTTCGAGAAAACACGCTCGCTGGCATCGTCAGCTTGCACGCTTCGGCCACGAGAGCCGAGGTGGTGATTTGCATCGCCTTGAAACCGTGGTGAGCATTGGCGGGATTCGCTCCCACAAGATTGGCGGGTAAGCCATGATTCGTATTGGGGTGGCAGCAGAGCAACAGTTGTCGATCCATGAGATCGGCGACGTTGGCCACACAGGTTTTGAGGGTATCCATGACCTGGCAGATGTGCCCGCCGTAGAAGTTGCCGCCATGGTAGACATCGCTCGAGGCGCTTTCGAAGTCGAAGATCGGGTTGTCGTTGACCCCGTTCAGCTCGGTTTCGATGGTTTTTAGAATATGAGGTAGCTCGTCCAGCAAAACGCCGATGACGTGGGGGGCACAGCGGATGGAGTAGCGGTCTTGAATGCGCGGATTGCCTTGGCGCTCTTGGTGGAGGGCTTCACGTACCCAGGTCGCCACCTGTCGCTGCCCGGGGTGGGGTTTGAGCTCAAAGATACGGTCAGAAAAGTGCTCCGGACGACCGCTGACGGCATCACTGACAGCTGCCGTGAGCGTGGAGGCCCAACGCGCGAGGCGCTCTGCCCGCTTGTAGGCGAGCACAGCGAGACCCGTCATCGCGCTCGTGCCGTTCATGATCGCGAGGCTTTCCTTGGGGCGGAGTGTGATGGGGGTGAGTCCGGCCTCTTTGAGGGCGACGCTCGCGGGTATTCTCTCGCCTCGGAACCAAACTTCGCGTTCTCCCGAAAGGACAGCCGCTACATAGGAAAGAGGAGTCAGATCGCCGCTAGCACCAACTGAACCTCGTGCCGGGATAACGGGGATGACGTCGCGGTTGAGTAGCTCCAAGATCCCCTCGACGACCTCCGGACGGACTGCGGAGTGACCGCGTACCAGGGTTGCGACTCGGGCGACCAAGATGGCCCGGCCTTCTTCTCGGGAAAAGGGTTCTCCCACGCCGCAACCGTGAAACCGCACCAGATTGCGCGCGAGGGCCAATCTTTCTTCTTCGGCCACGTTGGTTTCGCAGGAGTCTCCGAAGCCGGTAGTCACCCCGTACACGTCGACGCCTTGAGCAATCAACTTCTGAAGTTTCTCGACGCTGCCGGACAAGCGCTTGCGGCTTTCCTCGTCAATGCAGAGCTGCGGGCCTCCGCTCGCCACTTCGCTGGCAAGTTGAAGGCGAATGGGCTCGCGCCCCAAGATGTACTGGCTGGTTTTGGATTCAGTCATGGCTCGCGCCTCGGGGCTCTGCACCGAGACCCATAATAAAAGCAGTCATTTCTCGTCGCCTTCATATCCAATAATCGTAAAAGTTAAACCAGTTGAAGGGGGCCTTCCGACAGTACTTTTCTATCAGGTTGGCGTAGCGCTGCGCTGCAGCCTTGTACACCTCATCCCTCTGTCTACGCTGCACCCGCGGGATTCTTCCTAAAGGTTCGCAATAGAGGTCGTATTTGTTGGGTTTTGTATACAGTCCGAAGGTCACCAAGATAGGACAATCCAGCTGGGAGGCTAGGGCGTAGGGGCCCATGGGCAGGCGGGTTTTTCCTCCGAGGAATTCCACCTCGACCGTCGGTCCGCCGATATCGCGATCACCGAGCAGGGCTACCAAGTGACCGGCTTCGAGCAGCTCTTTGATTTGGATTAAATAACCGACTGTGCCTGGCTCGACATGGACCAGTTTGGTGGAGTTGTCGCCGTATTCGTCCAGGAGCGCGTTGATTTTGGCCGCGTTCTTGAAATAGCCCACAGCGACCAAGCGCAGCTTCACTTTTTCGCTGGCTGCGCGCATCGCTTCGAAGCTGCCGAGGTGAGCCCCCAAAATAATAGTACCCTGCTTGTTGCGACTCGCCTCCTCGAGGTGCTTGCCGCCGGTGCGCGTGACTTTGAAGGGGCGAAAGTCGCCGCTCACGAAGAACAATCGATCAAGTAGCGATTGGGCGAAGAAGAAGAGGTGGCGGTAGATGTTCTTTTGACTGGGCTTGAGGCCCACCCGCCGCAGATAGTCGGCAGAGTGCTTCTTCGCCTGTTTGGCAAACAGGAAGTAGTAGAAGACAACGAAGTAGAGAATCAACTTCGCGAAACTTCTGCCTAAGGTCCGACACATCCAAATCAGGATGCGCATTCCGAACACTGGTCCCACTTCTGGGACTTTTAGCCAACCCGCCATGAGGTGTGTCGGCCCTTAGGCGCGCAAAGCACGAGCGGCTCTGCGTGCCTTTAGGATCTTGTGGGGGCGAAAAAGAAAGAGAAACAAAGATAAGGTAAACAAGCGGGTGTGCATCCAGCTGATCCGTACGTTGTCGTAGAAGACGTGAAAGTTGGACACCCCGCCCTCATCTGCTGTGAGGTAGCGTACCTTGGTCGGTACGTTGACAACGGGGACCCCTTCCCAGACCAGACGTACTGCGACCTCGGGATCGAAATCCATGTAGTTGCTGCTCGGCAAGCAGCGCATTGTGTCCGCTACAGGATAGACGCGGAAGCCGCACATGGGATCGATGATGCTGCGTCCGAAGGTTTCCAAAGTTGTCCAAAATATGGTGATCTTGCGGGCATGCAGTCGGCCCTTCGGCACCGTGTCATCGAACTCGGGATAGGCCAGGACGAGTGCTTCTGGGTGTTTTCTACTTTGGCTAAGCAGAGAGCTCACGCGTTCGAGGTCGTGTTGGTTGTCGGCGTCGACTTGCAGGGCGTGAGTGAAACCAAGTTCGTGAGCTCGACGGATGCCGTCTTTCACCGCTGCGCCCTTACCGCCGTTTTCCGTGCGTCGGACGATGACCACACCTGGTCGCTCCTGGAGGGCTTCGACGGCCAACCTACCGGCTTCGGCGCTGCCATCGTCGACCACAATCACCGTGTCGATATGAGCCTGGATCTTCTCGACGACCAGGGCGATGGTCATCGGGTTGTTGTAGGTGGGGATCACCGCACACGTGCGGAGTTCTCGCGGGGAGGCGGAAGAATCCGTCTCGCCGTTCGTCGTCGGGGGGGGCGGAGCCAGGGCAGCGCTCACTTTCCACCACCAAAGGTAAGCACCCCCGAGGAGGCTTCGAAAGGAGCCGGCGCAGCCAAGATCTGGGGAATGATGTCGAGAAGCGGTGAACGCTGCTTTCCTGTTGATTCGAGCCAAGCGATCGAGAAGCTGACCGTCTTCTTTTGATCATGGCGCGTGAGGGTCACAGAGATTCGATCTCCAGGCAGAATGGGACGCCTGAATTTGACCTTACCGAGGCGGGTGAGCTCGCCGAGTTCGGGCCAAGTGGCTTGGCAGCAGCCGAGCACCAGACTGCGCAGCTGGACCACACCCGGAAGCAAAGGAATGTTGGGGAAGTGTCCCTTGAACCACAACTGTTCTTCGTGAGTCGAAAGTTCGACCTGAAGGCGAGCCCCCGTGTCGGTGAGCGCGACGGCGTGAGTGATGACGTCCACGAATCCAGCCGCCTCAAGGCGAGACTGAATGAGGGCGGGGGGCGAGGCAGCTGTTTGCGTTGCGTCCATGGTAAAAAGAGCGAGTAGATCCTTCCTCAAGATTTTGCCGGTGTCCGTACGAGGAAGTTGGGAAACGATACGTACTTTTCGAGGTAAGACCACTTCATCGAAGTGGCACGCCAGATGTCTGAGTAGATCCCTCGCGTTCAGGTGAGGTGCAGAGCTGGCGACCGCCATGACGACCCGTTGATTGCGGATCCCCCTGGCCTGTTCGGCCGCGCAGGCCACATCAATTACTTGGGGATGGGCGAGGGCACAACTTTCCAAATCTTGGAGCGAGATACGTTTGCCTCCTACCTTGAGGACGCCGTCATCCCGACCTTCGTGGACGAAACCTTGGGCGGTGACGGAGATGCGGTCGGCGGTGAGGTAGGTTTCCTCGACCCCGCCGGGCGCAAAGGGAGATCGCAGCCGTAAATGCCCGGCGTCGCTCGCTTCGATTTCGATTCCGGGCAAGACAACCCAGGGGCCGCCGGGGTTGTTGACCCGCGTCGCGACCCCACCGGTTTCGGTGGATCCCCAGGCTTCGACGAGCTGAGGGGCTCGGTCGAGGTTGATGATGGCTGTCCCGAGAGAAGCGGGCAGTGGTGCTGCTGAAGAAAACACGCGCCGGACGGCTACTAGCTGTTCTTTTTCGGTTCCGAGCAGGGCGTGGAGGTGAGCCGGCACGCTCACGAGGGCTTGGGCGTGGTCTGCGGCGATGAGCTTGCGCAATGGGGGAGCTGAAACGTCGATGCCTTCACTCACCCCCACGGCTCCGAGCAAGGGGAGATGGGCGAAGAAGGGGGCGAGACAGGAAAAGAGCAAACCATAGAGATGGTAGGCCGGCACACTGCAGCTGACCGGACCCTCGAGGTCATCAAAATAGAGCCGGGCCAAGAGTTGAGCCTCGCCTAGCACTTGGCGCGCGTTTTTCTCGTGGGCTTTTGGTGTGCCCGTGGAGCCCGAGGTGAAACAAATCACGACCGGCGCTTCCTCTTCGATATGGCTGCGAGAAAAGGGCGAGTGAGCGGGGGCTTGTGCTCGAGTCCGGAGGGCTTCTTCGAAGCAGCGACCATCGAGCAGGGGATGCACGCTTTTTTGGGGTCTATCCGAAAAGCGAGAGGTGCGTAGGTCTTGGAGAGTCGGAGCTTTGAGGTTGTTGGGCAGAACTACAACGCGCCCACTCCGCCAGACGGCGAGACAGCTAAGCAGAACAGTGAGGGGATCTTCCGAGGCGACAATGCAGTAGCCGCTGGGAGCTTCTGTCGAGCTCTGAGCCTGGATGGACACGGCGAGTCGCCGGACAATGCCTTCGAGATCGTTGGCGGACCACCGCTCTTCATTCCAAAAGAGCGCCCCGTCCTTCTGCACGGGAAGCAATGCGGTGCCGTAGGGGACTCGGGACAGAGACAGGGAGTATTCTTTGACCTGTTTCATGTTCCTGTAGCGTTGCCCAGCAGCTTGCGGAGCAAGCGATCATGGGGGCGGTCGGTGAAACGTTGAAACTTCTTTTTGCGAACGAGGTATTCGACCAGGCCTATCGTGACCGCGAGGGCGTAGGCGAGCACCCCCGTGTAGATCGTCCACAGGGTGAGGGTTCCCCAGAATGAGAGAGCCAAGATCACCACGATGTTGAACGAAAAGAAGCCCACCCAAAGCCAGGTCACCCGGTGGCAATAAGTCACTTCGGCGGGGGTGAGCTCGGCGTGGAACAGTCGGGCGAAGCGTTCGACCAATGGCTTCTTCAGGACGAGTGAACCGGCGAACACCAGCAAGAAAGCCAGATTGTTCAAGGCAGGCACCACAAGAGCGAGCCGTCCGCTTTCGCTCAGATAAAGCCCGACGAGCACGAAGGCGATGCCGAGGCTCATCGAGCCGGCAAGCATCGGACCAAAGCCGCTGACCAGCTTTTGCATCTCGGTGACCGGCGGCGCGGAGCGCAGCATCAAAAGCATGATGAGCGCGCCGACCGCCAGATAGCCGCCCAGCGGCATGAGCTGATTCGTGTTGAGGCAGTATTGAACGATCAGGGGGAGAGCAAGAGTCCAGATGACTCTTACAATGCTCATGAACCCGTGGGGGCTTGTTCGTTCGGGACCTCGACCTTGTCGGAGCGGTTAAGGTGCGACTCGATCAAGTCGACAACATCGGACAGTGTAGAAAGTTGAGCGAGCTCAATGAAGCTCGGTTTCTTGCCCGTGTACTCTTGAATCTTGACCGCCATATCGACGGCGTCGATGCTGTCGAGCCCCAACGTCTCCCTGAGATCCGCTTCGAGAGTGAGCTCGGCCGGGTCGATCTCGAAAGTTTCGATCATGACCTCTTTGAGATGAGCTAAGATTTCCTCGCGGGTTTTCATGCGATCTTGGCCTTTTGATTAGCAATGAAGTCTGCCAGCGTGTTGACGGAAGCAAAGACTGAATGATGGTTGGCGTCGTCCGGTTGAATGGCCACGCCGAAGGTGCGGTTGATGGCGATGGAAAGTTCCAGGGCATCAATTGAGTCCAGGGCAAGTCCTCGTCCATCGGCATCTTGACCGAAGATGGGCGCATCCAAAACGATGTCTTCTGGACTCACGTCTTCGAGCTGAAGCTCTTCGACAATGAGCGACTTCAATTGTTCCCTCAAATCTTCCACGTGTACTCGTTTGTCTTCGAAACACACCCTATCGCTAGCTGGCGCCTCGTGCGAGTGGCCCACAGGGTGAGGTGTGCCGGGCACTAGATATCTGATCAAATACTAGCAGGGCAAGTCGTCGGCCAGCTGCTCGTTGGGATGTAGGTTGATTCTGAGGTTTTGCTGCATCCTTGGGAGAAAAAAAAGCTTGTTTTTGTCCGTTTTCACTCCCGGCAGAACCTGCGCTGCTTGTCGCACGATTTTCGCCTTCCTCGCCGGGAAACCACGTGGCGAGGGGGCTCAACTCGTAACGAGTACGGCCAGCGGGGACTTGGTGCCATGCCAACCCACCCTTGAGTAGACCTGGTCCCGAGTCGACGACGATAGGTTGGACCGGAACGCCCGCCCGCAGGGCGATTTCGAAGGGGCCTCGGCGAAAAGGGCGCGGGCCGCTATCGGGGGAGCGAGTAGCTTCCGGGAAGAGCAAGACCGACTCGCCCTTGCGCATGCGCTCGATGAGATGGTTCGCCAGGGCGGCTTCGCCTCCTAGGTCGTGACGAGCAGCTGTGTGCCCAGAAAGACGCAGGAGGAGGTTGAGCAGGGGGAAGCGAAAGACCTGGGGTTTGGCCATCACGATCAAGTGCGGATAGCTGGCCATGATTGCGAAGGTGTCGATCAGGGTCGGGTGGTTGGCGACCACCATCACTGCGCCTGGATGGCCCCGCTTGGACGACTGGTCGATCGCGTCAAGGATCTGTTTGCGCACCGCTCGACTAGGGGGACGGTAGCTCATGATCCCGATCAAAAAGAGGTACCAAAAAAAGACGACGAAGGACCAGCCGATCAGCTTCTGGCAGCGACGCTGTTTCTGCACTTTGGTGCCCGGCCACAGATGAAGCCAAGGCAGGATCAAAGTACCGAGCGCGCCTCCGCCCAAAATCACAGAGACGTAGGCGATGGCGACCAAGGGCAGTCGCGCGAGATGGTGAAGTCGACGTAGGAAGTTCACGAGCGGTTCCTAGGCTCGGATGAAAGTTGCGTTTTGTCGGTAGAGCGCTTCGAACTCCATGTTCTTCGGTACTATCGAGCCTTCAAACTGCTGGCTCTCCGGGACCCGATTGCGGGTGAGTTCACAAATGCCCGACAGTCTTCGTGCGACCATACGCTCTGCTTTGCTCGATTCGTCAAAGAGGTTTCCCGCGAGCAGTCCCACCAAACCAGAGCGAATGTCTCCAGATTGATACTCTCGTGGTGAGAAGGCGAGCTCCAGGAACTCTCCGCTGTAGAAGCCGAGGACGAGGTTTTCCATCATCTTGGAGGCGGTGATCATTTCGCTCTGGTACTGCTCTTCGGATTTGTCTCCGCAGATGACGTCGCAAAGTCGGTCGGCACTTTCGAGAGCGAAGAGCACGCCTGAGGAAAACACGGGATCGAGGAAGAATGCCGCGTCTCCGACTAAGCCCCATCCCTCTTGGCAGAAGTCACCTCGCCCAGTGAAGTCGGTGGCTGTCTCGGTAAAGTCAGCGAAGCCGCGCGGACTACCGACGAGTTGCGCCGAGGCAAGGGCCTGAGACACCGCCTTGCTTCGACCGATGGCTTCGCTCAAGGAAAGCTGCTTCACACCTTCGGTCAGGACTACTCCCACGCTCATCAAGTCGTCGGCCAGGGGAATCATCCACAGCCACATGCCGTCTTCGCCCGCGATGGCGATGTCCCCAGGCTGACAGCCTTCGGGGAGTCGCGCCCCTCGGTAGTGAGCGCCGTGGGCGATGTTCTTGAGGATGGTGTGTTTATTATAACGGGTCAGGTGACGCCCCAGACTACGACGACGTCCTGTGGCATCCACGACCCAATCGTAGCCCGTGGGCATTTCGCGCATATTTTCGTGGACGAATTTTGCGCCGGCTTGTTGGGCGAGCTGCCTGAGGCGGGGGTCGAGGATGCGTCGGTCGACTTGAAAAGCTGTCTTGTAGGGACAGGCTTCGGCTTCTGAAAAATCGATCCGTTCTTTTCGGTCGTGGCGATAAAACACCGCCCCGGTTTTTTTGACGGTATCCCCCAGGTCGAGACCGAGTTTGTTCCAGACTCGATGCCCATAGGGCAACAGCGATTCACCCACCGAAGGTCGGGGAGTTGGATCGGCCTCGAAGACGGTGATCCGGTGACCCCGTCGTGCGCAAAGGGTGGCTAGGGCTGCTCCCGCAGGGCCGCCTCCGACGATCGCGATGCTTTTGGTGTTCATGATCAGATCCCGCCTAGGAGGAAGTCCCCCGTTGATCAGGCCCTAGTTAAACGATCCGAGAGGGTGCATCAAGGCAGAGAACCAGGCGGATGCATGTAGGCACGGGCTCAATCGGGTGCTCTACTTCTGTTTTCTTCGCAGACGGTTTCCAGTCGGGGGGTATGTATGCACCCGTGGCCGCCTCAACAAAATTGTGCCGGGAGATCGCTGTTGGTCCGATGATAACGGGTCTGCAGTCCGACCTGAGCCGCGCCCTTGAGATTGTCCTGGTTGTCATCGATGAACAGAGTTCTTTCGGCGCGCAAGTGATGCCGTTGGAGTACCGTTTCGTAGATGCGGGTCTCGGGTTTGCGCTGTCCCAGCTCGTGGGAGTAGTAGCAGCTCTCAAAAAGCGACGTGAAAGGGCCAAATTGCTCTTCGTGATCTCGCTTGTAGTTCTCGTGAAACTGCCTCAAATGAGATTGATTGGTGTTGCTGAGTAGGTAGGTGGGGACTTTATTGCGCAATTTTTGCAGTAGAGAAATATTTGCGTCGGGGATGTGCAGCAACATGGCGTTCCAACCTGCCTCGAGTTGAGCGACGAACTGGGGGTCCTCCAGGCGTGCTAGTAGGGCGGCGCGGTTTTCTGAGAGTCGTTCGACGAGACCGCGAAAGAAGTCTCTGCTTTTGATCTCACCCCGTTCGAACTGATCGAAGAGATGATCTTGTTTGGCTTGGGTGTAAAGAGGTGCGACGTCTTGACCCACCGTTTCGCTCAAGGCGCGGATGGTCGCCTGGTAATCTAGATGGAGGATGACTCCCCCCAGATCGAAGATGATGGCGTCGAGCTGCTGAAGCTGGATCTTCGCGGTCATCAGCCCAGCCTACAGTGGTCTGAGCAGATCCCAAGGGTTGATATAAAAGTGGGAGAGCAGGAGCAACCAGACCAGGTAACTCATCGTGCCTATCACGAAGAGGAGGAAGGTCAGTCCGACAATCAGAAAGCAATAAAGCAGAATGCGTTTTTGGTCCGGGGCCTCAATTTGTCGTGCTTCACCTAGATAGGCGCGCAGAGCGAGTCGTGGAGCGCGGCGGGTGTGCTTCAAGCCCATCGCGGCGCTCTTGAAGTCGTAGAACCACCACATGAGAAACACACCTGCGGGAGAGGCCGTGAGGTCCCAGCCGCACGCGTAGAGGCCAAGTCGGCTCCCAAGGGCGTAGGCCGGAACGCGCCCGAAGAAGCGGGTACACCACTCGAGCACGGCGCCCCAGAAGAGGTGGAGCAAGACGACAAAACCCACCAGGAGCACCAAGATCGCCGTTGCGGTCCAACGGAGCTCTGCGGTTTGTGCGATCTGCAGGGTGAGAGCAGGGAAGAGTAGGGCGAAGCCGGCCAGCCACGGTAGCGCAAATGAGACAATCGCTAAGGTCTCGGCCATCAGCGCAAAGTGCAGCGCCCGAATCAGTGAACCCTCCCTGTTGCTCTTGAAGCACGCCTGTTCGGGATGCGCTGTCATGAGTGAAGTATCGATGAGTGTCTGCAGATAGCTCGGAGCTCTACTTGCTTCCCATGGAAGACGACCCTCTTGGGCTGGGGGGGAAGATGTCTGACTGTCGGGCTGCTCCTCGGGGAAGCAACCCTCGCAGCTGGGCGACCCGCAACGCGAGCAGGCAATCGCTGGCGGAATGTCTTGTTCGATCATTGAGCCTCGTTGGGGCTCGGCGGACTGGGCTCAGTTGTTGCTCTTGACGCGTCGAAACGGGTGCAGAAAAGACACCAGGCTGGAGGCGTTTCTTGTTTGAACGTAGACAGTCCCTTGTCCGGAAAATTCTGCAATTAGGCCCTCACCGCTGAAGAACAGCCCTTTGAAACCGTTGAACGGTCGAACCTTGTAGGACATTCCGCTTTCGAAGCCGACGATATGCCCGGTGTCGACAGTATACCCTTCGGGGCCGACTTCGACCGGGTGTAGCGCGCCGTAACTCGAGTAAAAAACCGTTCCGGGCCCGACGATCCTCAACATGAAGACGCCCACCCCACTGAAGAAGCCTTTGACCCCACCGAACTTGGTGTCGATTTCGAGTTGATCGCCCAAATGGGCCACGTAGGCGCCGCTGGTGAGGAAGAACTCTTCGCCTGCTTGTAGCTCTTGGGCACGCATGTCTCCTTCACTTGGCGCCGCGAGGAAGAGACGCTGTCCGGGAGCCGAAGAGGAAAAAGTGTTTTGGAAGAGGGATTCTCCTCCGAGCAACTTGCGTTTGGCCGCGCCGAGCAACCCTCCGCGCATACTGGTTTGCACGGCGATCTGCCCATCCTGGGCTACCATGGCTCCGGATTCGGCCACACAGGTGTCGCCTGCGTCCAGGGTGAGTTGCAGAAGAGCGAAGTCGGGTGAGTCGAGGATTTCGTATTTCATAGCTGGGACTTCTCGAAAGAGGGGAGCGAAGGAGGCGCGAGCTTAGCCTTGGCGGGGGGGCAGGAGACGACCCACCGTCGAGCCAAACTCTTGAGGGTTACGGCTCTGGATGTAGACGCGACCCTGTCCACGCATGCGCAGCACGAGTCCTTCTCCGCTGAGGAAGCTTTGAATCCACCCGCTGCCAGCTTTGTCGATCGAGTAGTCGATCCCCTCGGTGAAGGCCACCAAGTGCCCGGTGTCAACGATGAGTTCGCCGTTTAACTCATAGGTTTCGATGGCTCCGAAAGCGTTGAGCAACACGGGGCCGTGTCCAGATGCTCGGAGGAAGAAGAGCGACTCCCCGCTGAAGAAGCCCTTGAAGCCCTGGAATTTGGTGTCGATGTCGACCGAATCGGGCGCTGCCACGTAGCTGGAGGCCTGAATGAGCAAGTCGGGGCCGCCGGCTAGATCGTGGGTGATCATGCTGCCGCAGAGTTGAGGCGCGAGGCTTACCCGAGCCCCAGGACTTTTGGCTCGGTAGGTGTTTTGGAAGAAGGATTCGCCGCCGAGCAGTCCTCGCTTGGCCTTCTTGAAGAAACCACCGCGACCTTGCGGGCCGGTGTTCGTTTCGACGTCGATGTTGTGAGACATGCTCACCATCGCAGTTGCTTCGGCTCGGACCATTTCTCCGGGATTGAGATGGGCGGTCGCGAGGGAATGGGCGGGATTGTATTGGATTTCAAAGTGCATGATTTTGGCTCTTCGTGCGGGGACTCACGCTCAGGAGGGGAGAAGGGGGCTGAGCCAGGAAACGAGTGCGCTCAAATTGCGTGACTGCACGTAGACTGTTCCCCGTCCCCGAAATTCACAGACCAATCCCTCCCCCGAGAAGAGGAAGGACTTGACGCCTCCGATGCTCTTGATTTTGAAGTCGAGCTCACCTTCGAAAGCTACGATATGTCCCGTATCGACGGTGAAGCTGCCGTTGATCTCGATTGGAATGACACCGCCATAGCTGTTGATCCAAAGGTCGCCGTCTCCTGCGCATTCTAAGAGCACCAAGCCCTCTCCTCCGAGCAGGCTTCTCAGCCCGCCAAAGCGGACTTTGGTATCGACGTTGCCTGTGCTCGCAAGATAGGAGCCGGTTTGTACGAAGACGCGTCGTCCTCCCTGCAAAGGGTGATGAATGATATGACCCGAAAGTGAGGGGGCGAGGACGACCTCGGCGGGGGTGGGGCTGGTGAAACGGTTGACGAACATCGTTTCGCCTCCCAGGAACTTGCGCATGAAAGCGACGAGCAGGGCCCAGATCTTTTGAAAAATACCAGCGTTTTTCGGGGCGTTGAGGTGGGTGGTCATTTCCACGCTGGGGTCTTGCCGCACCATGGCTCCAGCTTCGCCCTGGAGCTCTTCCCCGGGGCTGAGACCAACGCGCAACCAGGCGAAGGAGGGCCCGTGTTCAATATGATGTTCCATCCAGTGTTCCTCTTGGGCGCCGCCGCTTCTGAGCGGGGCGTTTCGTGCTTCGAACCATGCGCTAGTCGGGCGCGGCTATCAAGTTCGACGCGGAGCTGCTTAGAATGCGAGGCGGATGTCCCAGCAGAAGAGCTCTTCGTCGACGCCTGATCCCAATCGGGGCAAGGTGGCCCCCCCTCCGCCACCTCCTGCAGCGCACGCTATGGCGCACAGTACAACTTCGGGTGGTTTCAATCCGAGTTCGAGCAAGCTTCTGATTGAAGTGAGCGCCGTCCTGGCGGTCGTGGTTGTCGTGGGGGCTGCGGTGATTTTCGCTGGTGGCCGTCTTGCCTCGTGGGCGACCCCTTTGGTGCCGATGAGTTTCGACCGAAAGATAGGCGAGTTGTCCCAACAGCAGTTTTCGATGACCCAGAGTGACTGCGATAACCCGGAAGTTCTCGCCTACGTGGAGCAACTCGCCGCCCCTCTGCTTGAACAGGCAGAGCCTTTGCCTTTCGAGTTTCAGTTTCGGGTGGCTGACACCGAGGTCGTCAACGCCTTTGCTCTTCCAGGTGGCTTTGTGACGGTCAACTATGGGTTGCTCAAAGAGGCGAAAACCGGAGAAGAAGTGGCTGGGGTCATTGGCCACGAGATTCAGCATGCCCTCTTGCGTCACGGGACCAAGCGGATTCTGCGCCAAATGGGGAGCAGTGCGCTTATGATGCTCATCTTTGGCGCTAGCGATTTGCACAGCTTGGGGCAGGCCGCCGGTCAGCTCGTTTCACTTTCTTACGATCGCGGTCAAGAGAGTGAGGCCGATGTTCGTGGCGTGGAGCTGATGGTTCAAGCAGGTATGGATCCGCGCGGGCTATCCTCTTTCTTCGAACGCCTGGCGGAGGGCTCGCTCCGTCCCCCAGAGATATTGTCCACTCACCCCGATCCTGGTGATCGAGCGGCTTTGGTGACTGAGGCAGCACGCGGAGCGCACTTTGGTTCTTTGCCTTCTCCTCAGGGTTTGTCCTGCCACCGATGAGTTAGTTGGTCTGACGGGGAAAGGGCAAGCGTTGGCGCTCTAGATGAGTGAGGCGATGGTGGCTCCCACGGCGACGGATACGGCCATGAGCAGTACCGCGACCTTCCAGGAGGCACCGCCGGTGGTCTTGTCGAGCTCCCGTTGGCACATCATGCACTCGCTGCGGTTGTTCTTGGCGAGCTGATGTCGATTGCAGAAAGTGCGTGCATTTTTGGGGCGCACCGAAGGTGTGAGCTGACCAGGCGGAATCGAACCTGGGCGCGCCGCGGGATAGACCGAAGGGCGTTGCGCAGGGGCTCGTGAGTAGAGGGGCGCCGGAAAATCCGACCCCGCCCCCGCTTCTGCGCTGGGCGGAGGGAGTGAGGCGTAGGGCTTTCTCAGAGCATCGGGGCGGCGCGGCTCGGCCGCAGGCGCCGACGAGCCATCAGTTTGCCGGGGCAGCGTTTCGTGAGGAGGTGTCGCATCTGACCGAATGACGCCGCTCCCTAACTCTTCAAAAATGGAGGGATCGGGAGAAAATGTGCCGCTCTCATGAGGCGATTTGACTTGAGCGCCGGTTGTTCGGGCTCGACTCTTGTCGGCGGAGTTTCCTGGGGGGGCGGACGGCCTGGGAGCTGTTCTTTCGTCTTTTTTATGGGGGGTCATGTTCGGAAGGCCAAGCGAAATAAGTGCGCGCGGGGGGTCCCACAGGCGCGTGCGCTGAAGTCTAGATCGGGGGAGCCTCTGGACGCCAGTGATCAGGTACCTTGGCTGCCCTAGGTCGGAGCCACTGCATTCACAAAGAAGCGGCTCCGTGTCTCAGTGGAAGCAGGCTTGCTGTATTTTCAAATGCCGGTCACATTTGTTGCTTTCGGCCGTTTTTCGCTCCAAGAAAATGGGGTCAACTGAGGTGCCCCCTTTGGGAGGACTGGGTCGCCGAGTTGTGTCTTTATGCTTCCGTTTCGATTTTCTCATCGCGCGCTCAACCCCCGAGTCACTCTTTGGGAAATGGAAGGCACGCCTGAAGCTCTCTATTGGGCGGCGATGTTTGAGGAGGCCTCTCGCTTTTTGAAAGATCTGGAGCAGCGGGGAAAGAGCACGGCGGTGATTGTCGATTCTTCGGATTTGACCCCGATTGATGCTGGAATGCGCAAAACGGCGGGTCAGTGGCGTGCCGAGAACATGGCACTCATTGCTAACGTGGTGCCTTGCGCGAGTTATGTGGCCCAACGTGCCTGGATGCGGGGCGCCTTGACGGCTATTTTTTGGTTCGCCTCACCCACCATACCGGTGGGGGTCAGAGCAAGCCGAGACGAGGCTCTGATTTGGACAGAACAGCACTTGAACGCTCGGGTGTCTCTTTGAACCTCAGGTTGAGCTCTCGCAGAAATTCCCTTGTTGTTGGAATTCTAGTTACACGGTAGCGAATTTTTCAAGACATTCGCGTATTTGCCCAATGAGGCCCTTTTAGCGGCAAATCAGTGCTTCCAGGACGATCGGCTGTTAGCCTTTCTTGATAGGTGACCATGGTCGAGCGCGTCCAACTTCTGAACGAAGAGCTAGAAGAGCCTCTCACGATAGAGACCGAAATGGGGAGTGTGGCGCTCTTTACTCGGCGGGCTCCAGGCTACGACTCGACGAACGAGGATTCGGCCCTTTTGGTTCACTCGGAGCGTGGGGTCGTCTTGGCCGTTGCCGATGGGGCAGGAGGATGCGCCGAAGGCGAAATTGCTTCCCGACTTACGATTGAAACCCTCGGGCGCCACCTTGTTCAACCTGAGGCCGAGCTTCGGGTGGGCGTTCTCGATGCATTCGAGGAGGCGAATGCCCAGGTTTTGGGCCTGGGCAGTGGCGCAGCAACGACACTCAGCGTTGTTCAGCTGGCGCCTGGGACGGGCGGACTCGAGTTACGCTCCTTTCACGCGGGTGATTCGAGCGTGGTTGTGACGGGGGGGCGGGGACGCGTCAAGCTGAACACCATCCCCCATTCGCCGGTCGGTTACGCCGTCGAGGCTGGGTGGCTCGACCCCGAAGAGGCTCTGCATCATCGAGATCTGAATCTCGTCTCCAATGTGGTGGGTCTTGCGGACATGCGCATCGAAATGGGCTCGGCTCTGGCTCTCGCCGTGCGGGACACTGTGGTGGTGGGCACGGACGGGCTCTTCGACAACCTTCATCATTGGGAAATCGTCAGCCTGGTGCGCAAAGGTCCCCTCAGGGAGGCCGCTCAGCGTCTTGTTGACTTGGCGACCAGTCGTATGGCTGTGCAAAACGGCTCCCATCCCAGCAAGCCGGATGACCTCACCTTCGCGCTCTTCAGACCACATCGTCGGGTAAGCAGCCAAAAGCGGCGTTCGGCTCCTCCACAGCCGCGCCCCCCTGTTGGGGCAGCCACCGCCGAGGCAGCTCGTCTGAGCGCTTGAACCTAAAGTATCCTAGCCCGGGTTGGGCCGAGG
>JBNKYC010000073.1:0-4279 GCA_050300635.1 Polyangiaceae bacterium | reverse complement strand
CGCCGTGCGCTGGGCTGCCGGGCAAAAATGGGGCCAGTTTAAGGCGAGTTCTGGGCCAAAAAGTGGCAAAAACCTCGCGAATGCACCGTATCTTGAACACCGTGTTCAAGATATGGTCGCCTTGTGCGACCCTGTCTTTCGACATGGCCACCACAAAGAGAACCATCTCCGAGCGTCAATTCCAAGCCTTGGTGCGCAAAATCCGCAAGCTCCACGACGAGGCAGAAAGTGAGACGGCCGATTCAGCGCTGCAGACCTATTGGGGGTACGGCAACCTCATCGCGGAGCTGCGCGTGTCAAACGAGGTCGGTTATCACAACTCGGTATTGCGTGACCTGGCGCGCGAGACGGGGATCTCCTTGCGCACCCTACAGCACTCCGTGGCCTTTCGCTCCTCGTACAGGAGGCCTCCCTTGGGGCAGTCGCTCACTTGGAGTCACTACCGCGTACTGGCCCGCGTCCCGACGGAGAAGCGCCGCAAGTTCTACGCGGACCTCGCCGTCGAAAGGGAATGGACCTCCCGTGAACTGCAAAAGGCGATTGCGACCGACCTCTTCGAGGGCGGCAAGCTGGCCGAGCCCGAGCTTCACCGGCCCACGACCTCTTCCTTTCTCTACCGTGCACGCGAGGTGAGGGTCATCGACGGCGACACCATCGAAGCCTTGGTCGACCTGGGTTTTCACTCGCTGACTGAGCAAAGGCTGCGTCTGGCCCAGATCGACGCGCCAGAAATCAGAACCAAGGAAGGGCGCCTTGCGCGCAACTTCCTCATTGAGACCATCACGCCCGCAAAGACGATTGTGCTCAAGACCATCAAAGCGGACCTCCACGGTCGCTACGTGGCGCATTTGTTCTGCTCATCGGCTGAGATGTCCATCGACGAATGCTTCGAAACAGGGCTGCACATCAATGACCTCATGGTGCGCCAAAAGCACGCGCACGTCGTTGGCTGACCGGGACTGATTCCGCCCGCCGCTAGGGCGGGCAACC
Source organism: Polyangiaceae bacterium (assembly GCA_050300635.1). GTDB lineage: Bacteria > Myxococcota_A > Polyangia > Polyangiales > Polyangiaceae > NIC37A-2. The sequence goes on along the minus strand of JBNKYC010000073.1, from coordinate 3,289 downwards.
TGTTCTCTCAACAAGGTGTCCGTTATGGAATTGTATCTTGATCCTGCGCATTCATCTCTCCTTGTCACCCGCGCCCACGAGGCGTCTGGGACCGTTCGCTTGACGAATTTCTCGAAGGCGAACGCATCCATCCGGAACTTGCACATCGGTTACGAAACACACGCGGTGCAATGAGCGCGTTTATCGTTGAAGACGATGCGAAACGTCTCTACCGCACCCTAACTGGTAGGTCTCGTTCCTTCGTACTCAGAACGTTGGCGCGGCGATGGGAGGTGCCAACTCCGCGCAGGACCAACCTACCCCATACCGACATCCGGCATATAACCCGGCAACGAAAGGTCTCGTGCCCCTATGGCTCGATACCACGCACGGTCGGGGAACTGCCGACATTTCGGTTTCAGTCGAGGAGGGTGCTACTGAGGACAAAGACGGAGTGGTTCGACAGTTTTCCGGGCTCGTGGCCTCCACCAGGCGAAAAGCATCACCTGCCGAAAGAGCACGTTGGCTCGCGGAATCCATGGTTCCAAGTCCTCCTCTGACAAGACCTAAGTCAAAGCTCCGTCAGGACACACTCAAGCGCTACGGTTCTCACAGTGACCAAGACTTGGTACTGGTGATGCTTGAGGTGGCTCATGAACTGGAGGAGCCCTTGTTCGTGCAACTAGACGACGCTGCAGTTCGGAGCGACATGCGCTCCAGTACTGAACTTGCGGAGTATCGTAGAAAACTCCTTAACGCTCGGTCAAAACGCTACGCGAGTAGTGTTAGCAAGGCTGCCGTTGAACTCCGGGAGCTTGGCATTCAGGACATTGTCGTTGGACAGGATTCTCCCTACATCAAAGCAAGAGTCAAAAAATCACAGCTCAACGACATCGCCCAACTGGAACAAATCACCTCCATCGAACCACCGCCTAGAATCGCTCCCGCTTGGCTAATGACGAACGAAGACGTGCGAAGAGTCACCCAGATTAAACAGTTTATCGATGCCGGCTATGCCGGTGATCGGGTCAAATACAACGGCGTGTCTTCGTACGAAATAACCTTTGCGATGCTCGAGCCCGGGGCACCTCTCCAGGCGCACCCCGGGTTCAAGGACGGTTCAGGAAGCAAGGTTCGGCTGCGCGATGTCTGGTCCTGCAGCGGCTACGCTTGCGGTCCCTGGGGAAGCTGGACTGGTTCCCATGCTACGACTGTCGCCGGAGTTCTGATGGGGGACATTATGCAGAACCAGGATCCTGCCTGGCCTAGTACAATCCTTGAGACCAACCTTATCCGGCGTTCGGGCGCTGCACGGGAAGCGGAAGGATATTCGATAGCGGGCATGGGCTTCAACTACAATGACCCCAATGACGTGGACTTGGAGGACCAGGACTTCGTCCAAGCGCTGGATCTCGTGCCCGCCCTCCCAAGATTCATTCCAGTAATGAATATGTCGGCTGGTGATGAGACAATGACCAATAGGGATGGGGACACCATCATGGACAAGGCAGTAAATCGCCTCTTTGAAGCAGGGACGCTTCCAATTCTTGCGGCCGGAAATGAACGGCAGGATGCCCCCAACGCCCCTACCACGATCATTCCGGCGTCAGCAATTGGCGCATTTACGGTCGGGGCGTACGGAGAAGCCGATACCGAGGACGTTGAACTTCTGGCGGCTCCCCCGGCTTCTTATACGTCGCGAGGAGGAGTAAACGGACGGTCCATCGTTGACATTGCCGCCCCGGGTACTGCTACGTACTTCTACTCAACCAGTGGAGGCTACACGGGCACCAGTTCATCTACAGCAGCTACGGGGACGAGTATTGCTACCCCAGTCGTTACCGGCACAGCAATTGACTTCATCGATTGGTATAAGAACAACTTGAGTGACGCCATTGATGATCCCGGTCGACTTTTTTCTGCGTTATTGTTGATGGGCGATCGCGGAAGCGAGAGCGGCGGTAAACGCACAACGACATGGGATACTTTGCTTGGGGCAGGAAGGTTGCACGCTCGAATGTTCGACTCGGCTGGGCTGGATGGCCCTTGGGGCGCGAGCTTTGGAACGACTTGTGTCTTAGACGGGCACATACAGAACTATTGGATTACCGGGGTGCCGTCAGACGCTGATGCGTTCATGTTTGTAGCGTTTTGGTACGATGCACGCCATGGGCTCTGGGGAAGAGTGGACGACATTGCGCTGGCACTCTACGTGGACGGTGTGAAGGTGAAAACCGCTGACACAGCTGATAACAAGGAACGCATCTACTATTCCGACCCCCATGGTGACATGTTTGTGGAAATATACGGCAAGGACATCACAAGTAGTTCCTCTGGATGCGGCGCATCCGGTATGCGGATAAACTACGCATGGTATTATGAGGACTCTGACCGAGAATCGAGTGAGGGACTTGATGACATCCAGAAGATGTAAACCCCGGGACAGGATTGGCGAACTCACCTGCGTCATTCTCGCCGTTCTCTGCTCTGGGGCGCTTACATGTTGTGGTGGTGAGGTGCGTGACCAGTCTAGGAGGCAGATCGGATCTGGCGGATTGGGTCAGGGCTCCGGTGATGGGGGGAACGTCAACCAGCCGGTTGACTGTCATTTTCTCGAGTCAGACGAGTGCGAGTCCTCAGGCTGTAGTGCTGCCTTCATGAGGCAGTTGGTCAAGACGGACGACGGGGGTCTTTGCGAGCCACGAGAGACCTGGGAATCATCATTTCTCTGCTACGATCCCGAGGATCCTTTGGATCCTGGTTGCGAGGGTGGGCTAAGGATTTCCTACTGGGAAAATCGACAAGGAGAAGTTTTCCAGTCTACAAATGACTGCGGACCGCGAGGGTATACCCGGGTGTATCCGGAGCGCGCTGCTTGTGACTAATTGGAGCGGCTTCACTCGTAGGCAAATCTCGTAGCCTGCTACTTCCGGCCTCCCAACAAGCCGTTTGTGACCGGCGGCCACCGTCGAGGCTTTTCATTTCATCCTGGAGGGTATCCTGCGGCGCTCGCTCTTCCCCGTTGGGGCTCATGATTGATCACAAGTCCGGGCCGATTGAACGGTGCGAAAGAAGGCCTCTCCTTTGAGAAGGTCCAACCATCCTTTTCCCAGAGTTTGCCATCCTGGCTCGCCATTGCGTTTTAGGTGGCCACCCAGCCGCGCTATTACTCGAAGGGCATCAATCGCAGTGATGATTGTGATGTCGAAGTGCTGTTGAAGAAAACTCTGCTGCAGTTTGTTGATGACATTCTCAGCTAGCGACTCAGGACTACAATGGGCAACGGATCTAGACAAAAGCATCTTCCACG
>JBNKYC010000072.1:0-86220 GCA_050300635.1 Polyangiaceae bacterium | reverse complement strand
CGGACTGTGTGCAGAAGAAGAGGAGCGAAAATGCCGCGAGTCGTGAGTGGTTGAAGGATGGTTTCATGATGAGTTAGATAGCTGGTGTGCAGAGTCTTGGATGAGTCGATGGGAGCGCTGGGGTCCGCGTCTATCGCTTCGATGTACGGGTCAGTTCGAGAGCGGCATGAATTTCGCGGGCGAGACGTGCTTCGTCCAATGGGCTACCTCGGTAGGTTTGCAGCAGTCTTCCCTGGGCGCCAATGAGACGTACCTCCGTACGATGGTCGAGTGCCTGGGCTCCTTCGGGAAGCTCTTGAGAGGAAAAGTCACGGTTGATGGCTTTGATGTCTGCCATGGGTCCACTGACAAAGGACCAATGTTCGAAGTCAACTTCTTGTTCTTGCGCAAACTTCCGAAGCCGCGCGGGAGAATCGTGTTCGGGATCAATAGTCACCGAAACAAAGTGTACCTGCGCCCGATCTGCATCCGTCAGTTGGTCGTAGACGCGGGCAAGAGCTTCGGTCTGTTTCGGGCAGATCGAGGGGCAGCGAGTGAAGATGAAGTTGAGAACCACGGCTTTTCCTTCAAGTTTTTTGAAGTTGAAGGAAAAGCCGTGGTGATCAAGGAGCCCCGTCGCTGATTTATCTTGAACCTCTCCGGAGGGAGGCGCAATTGAGCTAGCCTCAACCTGCCGAGCTGGTTGAGGGCCTTGGAACATCGTTGCCGAAGTCGGGACAAAGAGCGACCAGGCAAGATAACAGGCTGCTGCAGCGAGTAGAGGTATTAAGTAGATGGTATAAAAGGTTTTTTGTGCCGCCACGGGCTCCGAAGCCTCCAAGGGTTGAGTCAATGTAGCGCCCCTACAAAAGCGGTGGGTCAAGCACTTCACGTTAGATTGGGGCCACTTTTAGTGCAACGGCGGCGTCTCGGTATTTTTTTATGATTGACTATTTAGCACCACGGACGCGCGAGCGACATCTCCATGTTACGCAAAGGCAAGCCGCACGACGCCTGCGGTAGGACGAGCTCTCGACGACGGCTCATCGGTTCTCGTTGAGGAAAAGCCTGGTGCCTTCTCTCAATTCAGTTCAATTCGGACGGAAGGGCACAGGTTCCCGAAACGAAGGGCTCATCTCGCCCTTCCGTCGGTGATGGAAAGCCCTGTTCCTTGAGCTCTTCCTGCGCCCTCTGGGAAAGAAGGTCGAAAATAGCAACCGCGCGATCAATGTCTCCCGCGGCGACGCAAACCATCGCCCAGCTCATTTTCGCCTTCTCATCGAAGCCCTCTTTTACCTGCAGATCATAGGGGAGGAGCGCGCGGTACGCCCAGCTCGGCTCCCCGAGTAGATGCCAGGCCCTCGAGACTTCAAAGGAAGCCGCCAGACTGGCCACCTTGCGATGCCGATGAAGCAGCCTTGCTGCCTGGGTACTCCGTATCAGAGTCTGTTCGCCCGAAGGGCGGATGTAACGTTGCGCCAACTTCTCATCGCCGACGAAGAGGGCAAGATGGGCAGCCCGAAGCAACATATCCTCGCACTTGGGGCAAGCGCTCTTGAGCTGGGCCAGCAGTTCCCTCCCCTTTCGAAAGTCACCGTAGCGGATCCAGTACTCGGCCTCACGCAGCATCCAACGCGCCTGTTCACTCCGCATCCCTTCCGCAAGCTTGGAATTGGCGGCGATGCGAAGACCGAGCGAAGACTTCAGCTCGGCGTCGTGTCCGTTTCGCACTCGACTCACAAACTGGGCCGCCTCCCTGAGTCGCTCGGAGCCGTCAACTTCTCCAAGGTAGGTCACGTCGAAGAGTTCCCCCAAGAAGCTATGGGCCACGTGTCCACGGAAAAATTCGAGCGACTGTTCAAGGGCGCAGTTGGCCCGACGACCGCGCAACCGAAGTCCACCGCTCTTGGCGTCCATCCGGAGCCGAGCCTGGAGCACCCCCGGCACCGCCGGATTTCTCTTCATCTCGTAGTCCCAAAAGGAAGAGGACGATTCGAAGCAGGCACTGCGACGCCAGCACAGCACAACCGAAGCGAGGACGAGGGCCGCAGCCAGCCCTTGACCCCACCTCCGCCGCTTTCGAAATAGCAGCCCAAACAGTCCCCCAATCGGCAATAAGGACAAGTACCAAAAGCGTGCCTGAGCACTCATGACCAAACCGGTGGGAACGATTTCGAGCCCGGGAAACAGCGCTACCACTGCAAGAGTGAGCAATGCTAACGATCGTCGGGCAAGAGCTGAGCCGCGGCGCATCCAAAGCACGATACCGAAAACGGAAACGCTGACGGCCGCCGCCGCACCGAGCGCAGCTTCATGAACACGGACGCTCAGTTGGCCGTTCTCGTAGCGAGCGGCCGAAGCGAACATCGAAAGATCGGTGGGATAGATCAGTTGCTGCGCCAGGCGACCCCAAGTTTGAAGAGCAAGGCGCGCTCGTTCGCCTAGCCCCCCCAACTCGGTATTGACAAGAAACGAGGATAGAAGCGTCGTTCGGACGATCAGATAGAGCCCAACCAGCGCACCAGCAGCTCCTAGGTAGGGCATGGTCCTTCGAAGCCAGGGGCGTTCAAGACGCGGACAGCCGTCGGCAAGATAGATCTCTACAGCAAAAAACACGGGGAGCAGGACAGCACTCTCCTTGCAAAGCAGGGAGAGCGCCCCAAAGACAATCGTGCCGAGCCAAGGAAGCATCGAACGGGCCGCTGGCCTCGCTCGAAGGCGAGCCAGACAGTGCAACGAGAGGAGCAGAAACAATACGTAAAGGGGATCCGGGCGACCCGAAATCCAGCCAACACTTTCGGCCTTGGTGGGATGCAGAGCGAATAACAAAGCTCCCCAATAGGCCCCCCAGGTGGAGCCCACCCAACGCAAGAGCGTTACATACGCGAGAACACCAACCAAACTGTGAATCAGAAGGTTGGTCACATGAAAAACAAAGGGGGTCCCTGATCCTAGGCTCCAGTCCAAGGCATAACTCGCAACGACGAGAGGCCGATAATAGGAAAGCGATTGAGCCAAGCGCGTATCGGATAGCGGGGCATCAAAAAATTCGCTTTGAAACCAATGCCCAACCAGACCCCATGACTTTACGAGCCGATTGTGCTCGATAAGGAGGCGGTCATCGAACAGCCATGGCCCCCCGAGCGCCGAAACAAAAGGCACCAAACAAGCCAGGAACACCAGAACCCCGAGCAAAACTCGAAGTCGCGCTTCCCCTCCTTCGGGCGCCACCTGGGGCTCACGGTTTACATCGGAAACTGAAGAATCGGTGGGCATGACAACTAAGCCGCCTCATAGTCTACCGAACTGGCGGGCCACGCAACGCGGTCGTTTCACGGCTCTTACTGCTTGATTTGACATCCTTCCCGGGACTGACACAAGGACGGGACTTCAGGACCGCTTATGATTCAGCTCGACTCAGTTTCAAGACAACATGGCTCTCAGATCCTTTTCATCGACGCGAGTTTAGCCGTTTTTTCCGGCGAACGAGTAGGGCTGGTTGGACCGAACGGTGCCGGCAAGAGCTCCATCTTTCGGCTGCTCGCAGGACGCGAAACACCAGACGGAGGTCAGGTCACCATCGAGAAGGGAATCACCCTCGGATTCTTCGATCAACAAGTCGGTGAGATGAGCGGGGAAAGCGCCCTCGAGGCAACGATATCCGGAACAGGTGAAGTGGCCGAGCAGCGCAAAGAGCTGGCTCAGCTCGAGACCGCGATGGCCGATCCCGAACAAATGGACCAAATCGAGACCCTTGTCGAACGCTACGGGCAGGTGCAGGCGCGTTTCGACGAACTCGACGGCTACTCCTTAGAAGCACGCGCTCAGGAAGTGTTGGCTGGTCTCGGCTTTGTCGAAGAAATGATGAACGGAGATGTCGGCTTGCTCTCCGGGGGATTCAAGATGCGCGTCGCTCTGGCTCGAGTGCTGCTCATGAAACCCGACGTACTGCTCTTGGACGAGCCCACAAACCATCTCGATATCGAGTCAATCATCTGGCTTGAGGGGTTCCTCAAGTCCTTCCCTGGTGCCCTCGTCATCACGTCTCATGATAGGGCCTTCCTGAACAGGATCGCGACCCGGATCGTCGACATCGACGAAGGACAACTCATCAGTTACAGCGGTAACTACGACTTTTATCAGCAACAATGGCTCGAGAGACGCAAGCAACAGGAAGCCCGCTACGCTCGACAACAAGCCATGCTGGAAAAGGAACAGCAGTTCATTGACCGGTTCAAAGCCAGGGCCAGCCACGCGGCACAAGTGCAATCACGAGTCAAAAAGCTCGAAAAGATCGAGAAGGTAGAACCGCCCAAGTCGCGAAAGATTGTTGACTTCGAATTCAGAGAACCGCCTCGCTCTGGCGATGATGTCGTTCAGGTTCGCGGGGTCAGCAAGGCCTACGGTAGCAAGGTGATCTACCGCGATTTTGATCTACTGATTCGAAGGCAGGAACGATGGTGCATCATGGGCGAAAACGGTGCCGGCAAAAGTACGTTGCTCAAGTTGGTCACCCAAAGCACGGAGCCTGACTCTGGAGAGATCAAGTTGGGCGCCAGCTTGAAAATGGCCTACTTTGCCCAACATGCGATGGAGGTCCTGAAGCCGGGTGTTTCTGTGATTGACACGGTACAGAACCAGTTTCCGACGTCCAATCTCGGTGTTATTCGAACCCTACTCGGGGCCTTCGGGTTCTCCGGGGACACGGTCGAGAAGAAGTGTGAGGTACTTTCGGGTGGCGAAAAAGCCCGACTCGTTCTCGCCCTCATGCTCTTCGATCCCCCTAACTTCCTCGTACTTGACGAGCCAACCAACCATCTGGACATCGATACGAAGGAAATGCTCGTCCGAGCTCTTTCAAACTACCAGGGCACTCTGCTTTTCGTTTCGCACGATCGCGCCTTTTTAAGTGCCTTGTCCAATCGCGTCCTTGAATTGGGCGCTGAAGGGCCCCGCGTCTATGGCGGAGGCTACGACGAATACGTTGCGGAAAGCGGACACGAGGCGCCGGGTTTGCGCGCCTGAATTCGCTAAGCGACCTCAATCCGCCGAAACACCAAAAGGAAGTTGTTCGCTGGCATTGCTCGTTTTTCCACGAACTCAAGGCCGTGGCTGAGCCCCACCACTTTGAGTTCGTCGAGGTCGCGCACGCCCCATTGTTCGTTTCTTGCTCTGAGCGACGCGTCGAAACGCTCATTGCTGTCGCTCGTGTGTACTCCCCCGATCTTGTAGGGTCCGTAGGTCACCAGCAGACCACCGAGAGGCAGGATCCGAGCAGCCCCAGAAAACAGCCCCACCGCTGCCGCCCACGGCGCGATGTGCATCATGTTAGCGTTGTAGACGACTTCTACTCGTTCAAGCGGCCACTTGGATTCCGTCGTATCGATTTTTAGTGGCCCCATTAGATTGGGGCATCTTCCCAGACGGAGGCGCTTGCCCAAAGATTCGATATGAAGGGGATCGCAATCGCTTACGTAATAATCATACCCAGGAAAGTGCGGAGCAAAGTGTTCAGCGTGCTGACCAGTTGCGGCCGAGATCTCTAGGATCTTTCCGTGACCCTGAGGAACAATCGTAAGAAGTGCTTCGACAATGGGCTGTTTGTTCCGCTCGGCGGCTGGCCAGATCACGAGTCCATCGGCATCGAGTTCGTCCATACTGTCGCGACCCTACAGGGCGTCGCCCCAACATGGAACTCTCTGGCGTGGGGAAGTCAGCCACCGCTCGAGACGCTCGAAGGGGCGGCCCTCTCCCCGCGCCTGACGGGCTTTTCTAACGAGGGCGTCGACCTTGAGGTCGAACAATCGCTGCCGTCCGCCAGCGCACGCCCACAAGGCATCTACCTCCGTCTTTTGAAGAGGACGCACTTGTCCGAGCTCCAGTTCCCCGACATTGATGGGCCCAATGGAACGTCGGTGGAGATGCAGAAGCCTCAAATCACTCGCACGGCACATGCGGCGGATCTGACGATGAATTCCTTGAGAAAGCTCGACCAAGAGTTCGCTCATATCCTCGGTTTGCGTGAGCACCCGGACGGTCTCCGCTCGAGCCAAGCGCCCCCGCAACGTCATCCCTTCCATCCAGGACACAAGGCGCTGGTCTTGGTTTGAAAGTGATTCGTTCAGCCACAGCCAGTAGGACTTTCTTACATGGTGCTCGGGGCGAGTCAGGACGCTGGCCAGGTCTCCGTCGTTGGTCAAAAGCAGTAGACCAGTCGTCTCGCGATCTAGACGGCCAACGGGGAAGACCCCGCTGGGTAAAGCCCGAAGCCACTTGCTCAAGTCCTGCTTTCCCTTCGGGTCCCGGGTCGTCACCGTGACACTACGCGGCTTGTTGAGCGCAAAAGCGTGAGGAGTTACCTGATGAAGAAGCTCGACGCCATCAACGAATACCCTGTCCTCGTCAAAGACGTAGCGCTCGCTCAACTCGAGCTCGACACACCGAGCGGGCGAAAACAAACGAACGCTATCGCCAAGGAGTACCCGCTCGATCTCTTTGTGCGAAAGAGACGTCCGGTCACGGATGTACTTGGGAAGTTTTTGCGGAATGAACACAACAAATGAGGCGCTAGACGTTTCAGAAAACCACGGAGGCAGGTTAGAGACAAACCGTGACGGGCCAGCTGCGTACCTACGATGATGACGCCTTCGTGCGCTGCTCGATCTGTGGTGGAGATGCCGCCGGGCCCTGCGCCAAGTGCCGGCGTCCGGTGTGCGGCAACTGTTGCGTGCTCGTGGAGGGCTCCGCCCAAAAATGGGCGATCTGCACACGCTGCGATGCCCGGGAGGGAGACAAGCTAAGCGGTTGGGGCAGCCTGGGCTGGTTTTTCGTGAAGATCATCGTGACACTGCTGGCGGCTGTTGTCTTGCTCTCCCTCCTTCAGAAGTAAACGAGCTCAGGTGACCCGAGTCACCTCGAAGTGGCTACGGGCGAGCCCCTGATAACGCTCGGCAGTCTTGGTCCCCGAAAGGGCCTCCTCATCGCTCAAGGTCCGAATCACCTTCCCCGGCCTGCCCAGAACGAGGGACCGCGGCGGAATTTTGACTCCTTGGGTGACCAAACTGCCCGCACCAACAATCGAGCCCTCACCGATCACTGCATTGTCCATGACAATGGCTCCCATCCCCACCAACACGCCGTCCTCCACGATGGCGCCATGAACGATGGCCGCGTGCCCCAAGCTCACGTTTTGGCCCAAGATCGCATCGGACTTGTACTTGGTCATATGAACGCAGCAAAGGTCCTGCAAGTTGGCATTCTTGCCGATTCTGACTCGACCGACATCACCACGGACTACAGCCCCGTACCAGATGTTGAGCCCGTCTCCGAGCTCAACATCTCCGACGACGGTCGCGTTTTCGGCAAGGCGCACATCGCGACCAATGACGGGCGCGATTCCCTCGAAAGCCTTGATCAAAGCCATGCTGCGCCTCAACTTTCAGCGAATGATATCGTTCTCAAGTACTCCACATTCCTTGAAGTCGAGGCTCGTTTCGATACGGAAGTTGGATTGGTTCGGGTTGCGCTCGGCCTGAAACATATCGAGGTTGTACACTTCACCAGGAACAATGCCGAACTCGGCAGCTCGCTCGGCAAGCACAACATTGCCCACCTCGGGTCCGTGAATCCCGCCAATATCGACCGCCAACTTGTTGTTGATGAATACCCAGACGTCGTCGTCCCCACGAAAGTTGAAAACCTCTGTCCCCTTGTACTCGAAGGCTGTGTGAATCTCGGTAGTGAACAAAAAGTTACGCTCGCCAGCAGTACTAAACTGCTCATCACCTACACTAAACTCGTTGTTAGGGGCCTCAAGCGGAAAGAACATGTTTGAGTCGAACAGAAAGAGGCCGTTTGCCTGAGGTTCGAGCCAAAGGTCCATCACGTAGGGCAGGTTCACAGAAGGAGTATTGGTGTACCAATCGCCAAATCCTTCGATAAGATCGAGAGGCATTCGAGACGGGTCCACGCTCGGTTTGCGCGTTGTCGGATCGAGGTCGGGCAGCAGCTGACCCAAGTAGAGCCCATCGTTCATGAAGGGTTCAGGCTTGCGCTCACCGAAGTCGACGTGCGAGGTAACAAAGTCGCGCACCACGACCTTGAGAATATTCGCGCACGAGTTAGAAGCCTCGAGTTCCAAGTCCTCTAACTTGCCTACAATCTTGTACCCTCCGCCTTTACCGGCCGGGACAAAATCGGCCGGAAGCGTGTCCACAAGCATCGCTTCCGGCTTGGGCTCAGGCATATCCCCAGCCGTCGCCGAGTCATCCGCCGTCGAAGAAGGAAGGTCGAAACCGGTGGGATCAATCGTAGACGACGTCCCAGTCGAGCCTGTCGTTGTCGTTTCTGAGCCCGAGCTCGTTGAGGAGGCGGACGTCGATTGCCCAGTCGACGAGGCACTCGTCGCCGCGGTCTGGTCGGCCGTCCCGGCATCTCCGGCGGTGCAAGCCATGCTGGTACCGACCGCCCAAGCGCCCAGAAGTGAGGAGGTGACGATGAAACGTGAGGGGTTCATGCGGTAGCTTATCTAACTTGGTAGGGAGGGAAAATGGTAGATAGGTGCTCATTTTCGCTCCGGAAGATTGGGCCCAACGTCACTCGTGTTATGAGTTCGGACCATGATGAGACTTGTGGCAGGCAACCTAAACTACTCGTCGTGGTCCATGCGCGCATGGCTCGCTTTACGCCGTGGGGAGCTGGACTTCAAGCTTTACGATGTTGGACTCAAGACGCGCTCGGACTGGAAAGATCGAATCCTACAATTTTCCGGAGCCGGGAAAGTTCCAGTCTTGGTCGACGGTTCGCTCAGTATTCACGAATCATTGGCGATTTGTGAGTACGCCCATGAGCTCAACCCGGCTGCCGGATTGTGGCCCGAGGAGGTCGCTCTGCGGGCACGAGGAAGGGCGATTAGCTGCGAAATGGCGAGCAGCTTCCCAGAAATTCGAGGCAGAATGCCTTGCAATATTCGAGGGCGTTCGTCCTCCACGCCACAGTCCTCGGCTCTCGATGCTGAACTCGTGCGTCTCTTCGATATTTGGGACGCCTCTCTGAGAACTAGTCCCGGTTCGTTTCTTCTGGGAAAGGACCTGACCATCGCCGACATCATGTTCGTTCCGGTCGTCTTTCGCCTGCGAAGTTATAATGTCCCTCTTGTGGGCGCAGCTCTCGAGTACAGCGCCTCTATTCTGAAACACCCCCTCGTCCGCGAGCTCGAAGAGCTGGCGATGGCAACAGAAGCAATCGCCGAATACGACGCATTTCTCGTTGTCTAGAGCAGCGACGGCACCCGCCTGTCGGCCGCACGAACGAGCGTGTCAACGGGCCAGCACCCGAGGCGTGATGCAAGACAACGCGGCCACCCAATCGCCTACATCCGCGTCCAAGAAGCTCCTGTGCGCTTGATCGAGCCCATCCCGTCCCTCTTCGCCTCCCACAAGCTCGAAGGCACGCGCCGAGGCCCCCGCCGCATGCAAATTCATGCCCGATAGCCGAAACAATCTCTCGGCTTCGAGAAGCTGAGCGATGTCCTCTTCGGCCGGCGCCACGGACAGTCGAGCAAGCGCCTCAAACTGAAGCCCAAGGGCGGTGGACCAAGTCGCTTCCTCTTTCAGAAGGGCGCGAGCAATTTGATGTACCCGCTTGAGCAACCCCTTCTTTTCGCTCGTCGGAGCATCAGCGGCTGCTTCCAGATGAACAACCGCTTCAATCGCCCCGACCTGAACTCGGGCAACATGAACCTGATCCATATAGGACTTGCGCATCAAGGTGCGTAGCCGGCCCATCTGGGGCAAGGCCTCGGCGGCCGCACCTCGGTACACGTCAATATACGCGCGTATGACTGCTTGAGAAAGGTCATGGTAGCTCACGTAGGGCGAGTCCCACAGCGCACACCCCTCCGCGAGCTCAAGCTGCGCCCCACGCAGATCACCCTCTCGGTACAAAGTGCGCGGGACCTTTGCCATCTTGAGAGCCGAAAGAATGTAGCGGTCCCCCCGCTCCTCGGCATCAGCTATCCAAGTCTCAATCAATGCGTCGAGTTCTCGATGACGACCGAGGTAAAACAGCGCATCGCTCCAAAAAATGCGCGCCGAATTCAGCTCCCAGGCGACCCCACGACCGTGTTGTAGGAAGAGCTCTTCGGCCTGAATGAACAAAGGAATGGAAGCCTCGAGAGCCCCTTGCAAGTAGTGTTTTTGGCCCTCTGCGAAGAAGGAAAACGCTCGACAATAGGTATCTTCTGGGCCCGGTGCTGCCCGACGGGAGTAGTCGAGCCATTTATCCACCTTGCCAGCGGCGCGCGGCCCGGCCACGGCGTGATAGATCGCCTCCATGGCGCACGCGACGCTCAGCGCATCCCGCTTGCCCGACTGTAGCGCCAGGCGAAGGTAGAGACTTGAGTTGGCCGCCCCGTGGATGGTGCTGATGATCGCTATCGGCCACGCAGCACGGCACGCCGTCAGCTTTCTGCTGGCGGTCTCGGGCTTCTGCATCGTGATGGCCCGATCAATCGCAGCATCACTCAAGATCGCCAGGCGACCGCGATGATAGAGCAGCGCCGAAAGAGCTCTCGCGTTCGACTTTGGCCAGGTCAACCCCACCTGTTGGTGAACGGCCGCAAGCACCCTTGAGCCGTGTTTGGCCTCTCCGGTGATGAGAAACTGTTCGGCGGCCCTCCCTCGTAGCTCTATGCCCTCGTCCAAACTCATCTGCTCCGCCAGCTCTTCGTAAAGAGGTGCCGCCTCGGCGCCCCTCCCCGAGTCAGCGAGCGTGTCTGCTAAACGTCTCTTGAGCCGAAACACGCGAGCAGGAATCCCACCTTCGGTCTTGAGCGCCAGGCGATAGAGCTCCACGGCGGCGGCCGTGGCAAAGGCACGTGCCGCGGCGTCGGCGGCCACCTCGGCCCACTCACTGGTGCGTGGATCAGAACAAGCAAAAAAGTGGCGAGCAATCTGAGCAGCGTCGCCCTCTCGCTGAACCAAGCATTCGGCAAGTTTCCGGTGATAATCCGCAGCATGTTGTCCCAGGACAAGAATTTGGCTCTCGCGAATCGCATCGTGCAGAGGTTCCAACTTCATCCGCCCTTTGCGTACCCGCCCCAAACGCGCCTGCTCCAACTCGCGAACCAAGCTTTCCCCTGACCCCCCAGAAAGCTCAGCAAGCAACGCGACGTCCGTGAGTCCGCCAGAACAACACAAGAGCGCAAAGGCCTCCTGGGCCGAAGACGAGACTGTCCGGAGGCGGCTCTCCATGATCGATCGTACGATCTCGCCCTGACCACCACCCAGTCTCAGGTCCGCTTCGATGCTCACATGGGCGGCCATTTCGGTGAGCAAGAGAGGAGATCCACCGGCTTCATTGACGATGCCTTCCACGGTCGTTTCGGACGGCGTGGCGCCGTTATCGGACAAGATGGTCTCAACCAGCTCTCGACTCTCGCGGTCGCTGAGAGCCCCCAGTTCGATCACAGCTTCCGGCACCTCGCTCGAAACAGAAAGGCGCCGACGCGCGATTTCCTGGAAGCACTCGCTCTTGTCCTTCTCCTCCTTGCGGTAGCTGAGCAAAAGAAGACAGTTGGGTCGTTCAGGTCCGAAAAAGACCTCGCTGATCAACTTTCCGGAGTCGACGTCGCCCCACTGTAGATCGTCGATAGCCACCACTAAGGTTTCTTGTTCCGCAAGACGATGAAGTACGGCGGCCAGAGCTGCGTAAGATCGGAGTCGCATGGCCCGATAGTCTCCTCGTAGCTCCTCTTCTTGCGGAGCGCCGTGCAAGATGTCGAGCAGAGCAAACTCCGGGAAGAGCTGAACCAGGATACTTGCATCCTTCTCGCTCACGAATTCAAGTTGCTCGTCTCGCGACTTCTGGCGCAAGTGATTCACGAGATCCACGACCACGCCGTCGATGGCTTTGTGCGCGACCAGTTCGTGCTCACTGCAACGTCCCAAGAGCACGACAGCATCATCCTGGTCCTGAAGAAACTGCTGCAACAGGGAGCTCTTGCCCATGCCACTCGATGCCTCGATACGGACGATGAAGGGAGAATACCCTTCCTTGACCCATTCTTTTGCAGCCAGCAGCCTCGAAAGCTCAGAACGCCGCCCCGAAAACGCGAGGGGCCAGGCGGGCGGCAAGCTCGAAAGAACGCCGGGGCTGCTCACAGGGCCGTCAAGCAACTCCCGACAGGCATCGACGCCGCCACGCCGCAGCGGATCGGGCTCCGTCCAGACCCGAACCAAATGGGCAAAACGCTCAGGTACGGTCGGGTCCACGTCTCGAGGATCGAAAGGTTCCTGCTGACCGAGTTGCGTTCGCTCGCTCTTTTGGGGGTGGCGCCCGACGAGAGCCTCGTAGAGCAAGATCCCAAGCGAATAAGCATCGCTTTTTTCACTCGCTCCCCGCATGGCCAGTACCTCCGGAGCCATGTAACGGGGGGTTCCCATCATCGCGTGGTCCACCTGGTTTTTCGCTCGAAGGTCGAGCCCAATTCCAAAGTCGAGAAGGACGAGCTCACCAGTTTCGCGGACCAAAATGTTACTTGGCTTCACATCACGGTGTACTCGCCCCGTCTGGTGCAGGAACTTGAGAACATCCGCCAGTTGGAGGATGAGCGACGAAAGTACCGGGCGAGACGTCGCGCTCGCCAGAAAGTCCTTACCCTCGACATAAGCCATCGTAAAAAACGAAAGCTCACGCTCAACGACCAACTCGTAGAGACGAAGAAGATTCGGGTGAACCAGATCGCGGAGAAACCGAAACTCACGCTTCAGCTGAGGAATCGCGGCATCGTCCTCTAAATGGAGAACTTTGATGGCAATTACCTCGCCGCGAAGAGAATCCAGCGCCCGGTAGACGATTCCTTCGCCTCCGCTGCCCAAGACTTCGAAAATAACGAAGCGGCCCCCTCGAAGGCGTGTCTCGGGAGGAAAGGGCGTTCGATTCACTCCCGACGGCGCCGTACGGGTGAGAGGAGACCGCGTGCTCAAATCCAACCGAGATTGAGTCGTTGAACTGCGCTCTTCTTTCAATTGAGCCCGACGCGTCCGAAAGTATTCCACCGAGCGACTAAAATACCCAAGCTGCCAGGGAGCGCCAGCCTGCGCCGCAATCAGCTGGGTCGACGTTCGGGGACCAAGACGACAAAAAAGCAGGGCTGAGGTCAAAAACACCTATAATGGCATGGTGACCCAAAAACCCCAGTTTCCCCCCCTTTCCGCGCTGCCGAGCACAGCCGAGGACGAGGCCAACGAAGAAGGTGGAGCGGCCCACCGACCAGCTTTCGGCAAAGGAGTGTGGCGCTCCCACAAAGAGCGTATCGCAGGCCTCTCTCGCCGCATTGTCCAAGCGCAACAGCCGATCCGTGTCCTCAATTGCATCAAGTGGCCCAACGAGGTGCTGACAGAATTCCGCGCCGGTGGCTACAAGGAGCTTCCCCGTATCAGCTACGATCTGAGTGATTTGGGATACGACCCCGAAGAAAAAAAACAAGAGTTGGCCGAAATCGAAGCTGACGTAAAGCGAGAACTCGGCCCAAGTGATCCCCTCGCTGGTATTCTCGCAGCCACCGCCCGGGAGTATCGACTCGTCGTAGAAATGCTGGAGTCGCGCGGCACGAAGCGCTTCTACCAGCTTTCGAAAGAACTCTATGGTTCATCGTCCGACATTTTCGCCGACGGGGCGACCCGAGTTCGCGATGTCGCACATGATATGTACGACATCCTCACTCAACTCGACGACCGGCTCCTCGGACCCATCCCCGAACGGACGATGAGCGCCGAACAAGCGGTCGAGGTACTCAATGATCGTTTGGCCATGGTTTTCGGGGACGATACGGTACGAGTCATTGTCGACGATGGTATCGCCGCGGATGCAGCCGCCGGAAGCGACTACGTCAAACTAAGATCCGGCGCTCGCTTTAGCAGCGAAGACCTGCGCATTCTGGAAGTCCATGAAGGCTGGGCGCACGTAGGCACTAGCCTAAACGGGCAAAGACAACCGGTCTCCTGCTGGCTCGCAAAAGGACCACCGCGAACAGCAGCAACGCAGGAAGGCCTCGCCGCCCTTCTTGAAGTGCTCACTCTTACCAGCCACCCGGCACGTGCCCATCGCCTGAACAATCGAGTACTGGCTGTAGAAAAAGCCGAGGAAGGAGCCAATTTTCAAGAAGTTTTCGAGTGGTTCCGCACTGAAGGTTACGAAGAGGAAACCTGTTTCTGGAACACTCAACGAGTTTTTCGAGGCGGCACCCTACAAGGGGGTGCGCCCTTTACAAAAGACATCGTGTACATGAAAGGGATCGTCGCCAACTACAACTTCTTGCATGCAGCGATTCAACAGGGGCGCCCCGAACTCATCCGCTGGCTCTTTGTCGGCAAAGTCGCTCTGGAGGACATTCCGGTCCTCGAGAGCCGGGCCCACGAGGGCATTGTCCGTGCGCCCAAGTACATTCCCGAAATTTTTCAAGATTTAAGAGGCCTCGCCATCTGGCTCAGTATCAGCACCTTCTGGAGTCGTCTGAACTCACGCGCGATTTTCAAGCACTACGAAGCCATCTTCTAGGCAAAACGGGGCGCCGGGCATCCGCTTAGAGCAAGAGCCAACAGACGACAAAGACAACAAGAGCTCCTCCCAAGTTGAGCACCAGCCCGGTTCGCGCCATCAAGACCGGCGAAACTTGGCCTGATCCAAAGACGATCGCATTGGGCGCGGTCGCCACCGGCAACATGAAGGCGCAGCTAGCGCTCACCGCGGCGGGAAACATCAGAAGCTCCGGCGCGATCCCTGCAGCCTGGGCTGCAGCCCCCAAGATCGGCATCAAGAGCGCCGTCGTTGCGGTATTGCTCGTGACTTCGGTCAAAAAAGTCACAAGCAAAGCCACCGACAGAATCACCAACCAAGTTGGTGCTTGGGCGAGAGAACCGAGTCCCTCCCCGATACTCGACGAAAGTCCCGACTGGCCAAAGCCCGCTGCCAAAGCGATGCCTCCTCCGAACAAAAGCAGGATCCCCCAGGGGATCTCTCTCGCTTCTTCCCATTTGAGAAGGCGCCCCCCTTCACCATCCGAAACCGTCAGCATCAAAAACAACCCCGCGAAGGCGACGGTCGCGTCGCCCACCCCACCAAGCCCCAGCCACCCCGTCCATCCTCCAAAGGGCCCCGTGCGCAGCACCCAACTTAGAGCTGTCGCCAAGAAGATCAAAAGGACGCGGCGCTCCTTCACCGAGGGGGCACCTAAGGTGGGGAGAGGAGGCAGTGTGACCCCGACAAGTGGGCGCGCCAAGAACACAAATGCAAGGGGCAACATCAACACGACGATAGGCAGCCCCATGCGCATCCATTGAACAAAGCTCCACGACTGTCCGAAGAGCTCCTGGTAGGTTGCCATGAACAGAAGGTTGGGGGGAGTACCTATCGGGGTCCCGATCCCCCCAATGCTAGCGGCGTAGGCCACGGCCAAGAGCAACCGAGGACGCAAAATTGCCTGCTCCTTGCCTTCACTCGCGGCGAGAGCGATCGGAAGAAGGATCAGTGTCGCTGCCGTATTCGAAATCCACATGCTGGCAAAAGCAGCGGCGATCATGAAACCGAGCAGCAACCGGGGAGCTTGTACTGGTCCAGAGCCACTCACCAAACGCGTCATCAATAGAGCGAGGCGACGGTGCGCCCCGCAGGCTTCGATGGCCATAGAGAGCATAAAGCCGGCCATGAGCAACAGAACGAGATGGTGCCCATAACTGTGGGCCACCTGTTTTTCCGCAAGGACTCCGGTCAGCGGGAACACAAAGAAGGGAATCAACGACGTCACCGGGATCGGCACCGGCTGGGCGATCCAAAAGACAGCGCAGATCGCCGCAACGGCCGCTGTCGCCGCTTGCTCCGCCGAAAGTCCAGCCAGAGAGGCACCACCGTAAGCCAGTCCCGCGAAGACAAAACCGCCCCAAAAAGCCAAGTTTTTGCTCACCTCGCCATGCTACTGCGCGCCGCGGTGGCAACAAAGCTGAGCAACTTGCACAAGCCGAAAGCTCGCTCTATCTACGCATTCCCCATGCCTACTATTGAATTCGAAGGAGCCGGCCTCGCCGGCGACAAGACCGCAGAAGCGCCCGAGGGCGGAGAGCTCATCAACATTTGCGACCAAGTGCTCGCGCCGGTCGCCTTCTCTTGCCGCAGCGCCAGTTGCGGAACATGCCACATCGAGATCCTCGAGGGGGCAGACTTGCTCGAACCCGCAGGGGAAGAGGAAGAAGATCTACTCGACCTCTTGGATGGCGAAAAGAACACCCGCCTAGCTTGCCAAGCCAGAGTCAAGCCAGGGCCCGGACTGATCCGGATCCGTCCCGTAAACGCCTAAAGCACGTAAGGTTCGAGAGACGCCACCGCCGCTCGCCCAGAAGAAGGGTGCGCAGTGCCGGCAGCGCCAGGTCAACTGCCGTTCAAAGAACAGATCAAATGCGGGTCAAGTTCGCTGCGCCAACAACACCCGCACTGACACCCAATTCACTCACGACCAAAGGCACCTCGGCCGGCGGCTCGGCAAAACTGTTCGCTCGCATGGCCAAACGCAACGACGGCTCTATCAGGTCAAAAGAGCGGGATATCCCCCCAGTAAACACCAAGGCGCTCAGATCAAGTACGTTCTGAATATTGGCTAGACCACGCCCAAGCGCGTCACCCATCATCTGAAAGGCTGCCGCCCCTGCCTGCTCGCCCGCACGCGCGCTCTCGGCGATCAGCTTGATTTCGCTCACGTCGCCACCGCCTTCTTCCTTGAACTTTCGAATCAGGGCGGCCGTGCCGGTATAGGTTTCCAAACACCCCTTCTTGCCACAGCCGCAGGCCGGAGCATCAGCATTGGGGTTGATATTGATGTGCCCGATCTCTCCGGCGAAGCCATTAGCTCCCGGATAAAGCTGACCGCCAATGACCAAGCCTCCGCCAATGCCGGTTCCTAAGGTGATCATCAAAAATGAGGGATATCGGGTACCATGACCATAGAGGTACTCACCCAAAGCCGCCGTTGTCGCGTCATTTTCAACGGCAACGGGGCACCTGAGACGATCGCTCAGACCTTCACCGAGTGCGACGCCTTTGAAACCCGGAACGTTGGGAAGCCCCCAGCAGCGCCCTTGAGGGTCAACCTCTCCAGGGATAGCCACTCCGACCGACCTGGGCTTGGTATCGAGCTCAAGAACAAGTCGGGCGATCGCATCGAGAACGTCTTCGGCCTTGCCCGTCTGAGGCGTAGGGCAGTCTACCGCTTTGACAATCTTTCCGTCCTCGACAATTCCTGCCTTGATACCGGTCCCACCAAAATCGACGCCGATCATGGGGGCTCTATCTTCCCATCCAACCAAGCTGTCAAGGCGACGACGTCGAGCCTAGATACAGCCCCGAGAAACACTTTTCCGCGATTGAGTTGACGAACGGCCCGAGGCCCCATAGCAAACAAGAGGGTTCAGCAAAAAGACATGAAACATACCGTATCTCACTCCCTAGGCCGAGAAACCGCACGAAAAGTCGCACGATCTGCGTTCGAGGCCTACTCGTCGCGTTTCTCTGAGTACTCGCCCAAAACCGTTTGGAACGGCGATGACCAAGCAGAGATCAGTTTCTCGGTGAAGAGTTTCACCCTGAAAGGCGCTATCGAGGTGAAGGACAATTCGATCGAACTCGACATGGACGTGCCATTCATGCTCAAGCCCTTCCAAAGCAAGGCCGTCTCGGTGATCGAGCGCGAAATCAAAGAGTGGATCGGAAAAGCCGAGAAGGGCGAGCTCTAAGCCCCTCACGCCCTCTGCCCACGACCGAATCCTCAGGCCCCCTTCGAGGCGGGGTCCCGCGACTCAAAAATCACGCCGGGAATCCAGGAGCAGAGTCACGGGTCCATCATTGACGAGCTCCACTTCCATGTGAGTGCGGAAGCGGCCCGTCTCGACCACTACGCCGTGGTCGCGCAGAGCTGCACAAAAGTAATCGAAGAGCGGGCTCGCCGCTTCGGGGGCCAGTGCAGAAACAAAGCTGGGCCGGTTGCCTCTACGTACATCGCCGGCGAGGGTGAACTGGCTCACCGCCAGAATCTGCCCTTGTATATCGATGACGCTCAAGTTCATCCGATCATCGCCGTCGGAAAACACGCGGAGATGAGCAATCTTTTTTGCTAAAAACGCCGCGTCCTTCTGAGCGTCCCCCTCCATGGCGGCAACCAGCACGCACAAGCCCTCGTCAATGCGTCCAACGACTTCGCCTTCGACCGTCACCTGGGCGCGACTCACTCGCTGAACGACTGCTCTCATGAATCAAACGCCCAGGTGATAGAGCATGTAGTAGACAGCTACTCCGCTGAGTGACACATAGAGCCACAGGGGCAGAGTCCATCTGGCGATCTTCTTGTGCAGCGACACCCGTTGGGTCCAACCTCGATAGATAGTGAGAAGCGCCATGGGCACGACTGCAGCCGACAGGATAATGTGGGGAACCAAGAGCGAGAAGTAGACCACCCGTACGGCCCCCGTACCTTGAAACGGAACTGAGCCCACCTGGGCATGATGTAGGAGGTAGGTCAGAAGAAACATGCTGCTAATACCGAAGGCGGCGAGCATGCTCCTACGATGCCACAAGAGATTCTTAGCCTTGATGAAGATCATCCCCGAAATAAGACAGACCGTGGCGCACGCATTAAGGAAGGCATTGAGCGTCGCCAATGGACTTGGCCCTCCGGTGTGCCCCCGAGAGGGCAGCATGTAGACCACAACCGCCACAAGTAAGAAGACGAGACCCGTGAGGGCGATCACGGTCATCTTCACTTGGGCAGATTCACCCTCTTGGTTGTCCCCTTGGTTTGAGCTTGGTGGAGTAAGCGCGGATGTGGAAGGTGCTGGGGCCATGAAGGCCCCTTAGAACCTGAAGCCCTTCGCCTCAAGTCAGCGCCCACCCAGCGAACATTGCCTAGGCTTCCATCTCGAACTCCTGGATTTCTCGGGGGGACGCCGCACCGTCCCGAGTCTGTACCCACTTCGCCACATCCATACTACTGGCTTCTTTGAGTAGTCGAGTCAGGCCAGAGTAGACCACATCGACCTCTGTAGACATGAAGCGAGTCCCCCCAAGGGCTCGAATATTCTCGGTCTGAGCCCGCAAAACCCGCACGTCTTGGCGAGCGATCAGACGAGCAAGGGGTTCGACCAGGACCAAGAGAAGTCGTTCCAGGACCCCCCACAGGGGAGTCTTGATACAGACTGAGGCGAAAACTTCTGTCGTATCCGCATTGATGGGGCGCAGGTAACCCGTAATGACAAAGTGAGCATTGTGCCCCAATCGGTATTCAACCTGAAGGACACCGGGCAAAAAGAAGCGATCGAAGTGCTCCACCTTCAAACTTTGTCCTGCTCCGGAGGAAAGAAAGCGGCCCACAATCCCAGAAGGCGGAGGTTCTCCTATGTATTCGGCCTCCATCCAAGAGTCGAAGCGGCGGCACTTGACCTGCACTCGATTGCGTTTGGTCGTGCGAAAGAGTCCACGATGGAGAATCGAGGTATGGGGTACATCTAAGGCGTTTTCTACAACGCCGAACATTGATGCAGGAAAGGTCACCTGCCGCACTAGTCGGCGATAGCTACGGTCACTCTGCTGAGGAAGCATGAAGGGAGCGGTGCCCTCGGCCACGTTGAGACCGACAAAAACGATCCCTTGATGAATCGACGTCGGGAACGAATCCATACGGTGGGAGGGTTTGGGCTCTTCAATACGACCAGGAATACGAGTGCACCGCCCTCCGGAATCGAAGCGCCAACCATGATAAGGACACTCGAGCTCCCCATCGACGATTCGCCCCCCCGAAAGCGGAACATTCCTGTGGGGACAGCGATCGAGGCCAACGCTGATCCCATTTTTCGTTCGATACACGACGAAGGGTTGGTCGGCCAATATACGGCGTAGCGGACGACGGCTCACGCTTCGCTCCATCACAAGAGGATACCACCCAGGGGCAAGACGCCGTTGCACATGATTGGACGAAGCGCACACGCTCCCCATTGAGGATTCCACCTCGTCTGCCTCGAACACGAAAAGGCGACTCAACGCTACCGCTCCCTCTGCATCTTTCACCTATCCTACATCAGCTACTCTTCAGTCTAGCGCTACCGAGTCCCTTTCCCAATTCGCCCTTCTCCTCCTCAGGGCGCCCCTCGCCGGGCATCGACCGAAAACCCGTGCGGACCTCCGCGTGCCCATTTGACTCATGGCCGTGAATTCCCCGCAGACTCGACTTTGAGCCGCCCCTTTGTCGCCCGGCAAGGCTCGGGCTACATTGGAGGGATGGATCGCGAAAAGAGCTTCATGCGTGGGCTGTGTATGGGTCACATCCAAGAGGACTTGGTCCTCCCCTTCCCTGAAATCCCCCCCTCCGAGAAGGAAACCCTCGAAACGGTCATCACCTCCCTACGCCAGATGCTGAGCTCCCACGAGAAGGACTTCGTAGCCTGGGATCGCGAAGGAGAGTTTCCAGACGCCTTCATCGAAGAGCTCAAAGAGTTCGGTCTCTTTAGCCTCATCATTCCGGAAGAAGCCGGCGGCCTCGCTCTCGGCAACGCCGCCTATTCGCGCACCCTTCAAGAGATATCCCGCTACGATGCCTCAGCGGCGGTCACCGTAGGGGCCCATAGTTCGATCGGAATGCGTGGGCTTCTGCTCTTTGGCACCGACGATCAAAAGGAACGCTATCTCGAAAAGCTCGCCACAGGCGAAATGATCGCCGCCTTTTGCCTCACCGAGTCCGGCTCGGGCTCGGATGCGGCATCAGTGAAAACGAACGCGGTCCGTGATGGGGATGATTGGATCCTCAACGGAGAAAAGATCTGGATCACCAACGGAGGCATGGCTGACTTCTTCACCGTCTTCGCCAAGACGAGCGGCCCCGACGAGCGTAAGAAGCTGAGTGCTTTCGTCGTCACGCGGGATATGGGGGGAGTGAGCCACGGTCCCCACGAAGACAAGATGGGGCTTCGTGCCAGCGCAACCAATACGGTGACTTTCGAAAACGTGCGTGTTCCGGGAGGGAACCTGCTCGGCGAAGAAGGCAAAGGCTTCAAAGTCGCCATGAATATCCTCAACTCAGGCCGCAGCGGTTTGGGAGGAGGCGCTGTCGGGGGCATGAAGAAACTCATTCAGCTGTCAACCGCTCAGGCCAATGGACGCGTTCAGTTCGGAAAGAAGATCGCGCAGTTTGGACTCATCAAGAAGAAGGTCGGCGAAATGGTGATCGACTGCTACGCAGCCGAATCAGTCGTCGCGCTGGTCGCCGGCCTTTCGGATGCAGGAGCGAAAGACTACGCCATCGAGGCGGCCATCAGCAAAGTCTTTGCCACCGAAGCCCTGTGGCGTAGCGCAGACGAAGCCCTGCAGATCGCCGCCGGCAACGGCTTCATGAGAGAGTTTCCGTACGAGCAAATCGTCCGCGACGTGCGCATCAATCGCATCTTCGAAGGCACCAACGATATTCTGCGTCTTTTCATCGCCCTCAACGGCCTGGACGACGTCGGCCAAAGTCTCAAAGAAGTTTCAAGCAGCGTGAGTGGGGTTTTCGATGATCCAATCAAAGGCTTTGGGGTCCTGCGCGACTATGCAATTCATCGCGCCAGTTTGTTTTCTGGATTCCGCCGCGAGGGCTCGACCCTTACCGGGGTTTCTGACGAACTCAGTCACGAACGCAAGATCTTCGAGGACGGCACCCGCGAACTCGCAAGCGCAGCCGATCGGCTCCTACGCCGACACGGAAAAAAGATCATCGAAAGACAGCTCGCTACAGCTCGCCTCGCCGACATCATGATTCATCTCTATGTGCTGGCCGCAGTGCTGAGCCGAGTGACTTCGAGCATCACCAAGACAGGCGCCGAAGCAGCGGCACAAGAAATCAAAATTGCCCAGGCTTTCGCATCACGAACGGCGCGCCTCGTCCAGAACAACGTCGCGGAGATCGAAGCCAACGCTGATTCTCAGATCAAGTCCCTCGCAGAGCAGGCATTTGATCTGGAGAAGTTCGCGTGGGATACGATCTGACCGTGAAGATCGTCATCCTCGATTCTGATCCTGCCTTCGGCTCCTCTTGCCCGGACGAAACCCGAACCATCGGACCGGTCGAGTCTCAGCGTCTCGCTCAGCTCGGACAAATCGAATCCTACTTTCGCACCGAGCCGGCAGAAATCATCGAGCGCGCCGCCGGAGCTCAGGTCCTGCTCACAAACAAGGTACCCCTCGGCGACAAAGAATTCGCTCGGCTCCCCGAGCTCAAGCTCGTCAGCGTATTGGCAACTGGAGTCAACATCATCGATCTCGGAGCAGCGCGCGATCATGATGTCACCGTCTGCAACGTACCGGGGTACAGCACCTCGGCGACAGCACAACACGCGTTTGCTCTTCTTTTAGAACTCGTCAACCGAGTCGGCGAGCACAGCGCACATACGCGGAGCGGCGGCTGGATGTCATCCCAGGCGTTTTCTTATTTTCTCGACCCGACAAACGAACTCGAAGGAAAGACGATGGGCGTAGTCGGTTTGGGTGCAATCGGTACAAGGGTAGGCAAGATCGCCCAAGCCTTCGGAATGGACGTCATAGCCAACACGCGCACGCAGCGCCCTGACGCCCCCTTTCCTCTGGTAGCGCTCGATAGACTCCTTCAAAGCTCGGACGTGGTTTCACTGCATTGCCCTCTCACCCCCGAAACTCAGCATCTGATCAACAGAAAGTCCCTGGCGTCCATGAAAGCCGGGGCCATTCTCATCAATGTCTCACGAGGGCCCGTGGTGGACGAAGCAGCCCTCGCCGAAGCCCTTTCTTCGGGGCACCTCAAGGGCGCGGCGGTCGACGTATTGAACGAAGAGCCCCCCCGCACAGGCTCGCCCCTGCTTGTGGCCCCCCGTTGTCTGGTTACCCCCCACATCGCCTGGGCTAGTGTGGAAGCACGCAGACGGCTCCTGGACATGAGTGCCGAAAATATCGAAGCCTTTATAAAAGGCGCCCCCCAAAATGTAGTAAATTAGCCTACCTGGAAGCCATCAAACCGCTCTTGGTCAGCGCTGATCTGACTACAGCAACCGCTCGTATCGGAGCCTTTGGCATTCTTGTTTGGTTACAACATTTTACTCTAAGTAAAACCAATAACCGCTATTTGTTGGCAAACTCACGATCTTGGTCGGCCAGCCTATACCGATATGCAATCTTTTTTCGGTACTTATGGCTGATCGCTACTTCTCCTCACACGCGAAGGCTCATCTGAGCCGTCGACTTTTCTTCCAAGCCCTCGGGCTCGGTCTATCCGCCCCGCTCGCCTACCGCCTCGTCCAATCGGCGACGGCCCAGACGGGGGGCAAACCCAAACGCTTTTTGCTCTACTACATTCCTCATGGAATGCCCCCCGAGCATTTCGTCCCCACCGGGCAGCCTGACAACTTCACCCTCTCATCAAGCGGCGAATCCATCCTCGGGTCGCTGGAACCCTACAAGAACCTGATCAACATCTATCAGGGCTTTAAATATCCAGGTGCCGAAACCCACGAGGGGATCCTCAAGTTTCTGTCGGGCGTCGCCCTGGAAAACAGTGATGAGACAACGCCCCGCACAAGCATCGAGCACTTCATCGCGAACGAAATGGGTGTGAGCGCCCTGGCGCTCGGAGCTCTGCCCAACCAAGGCTTCGGCCTCGAAAAGGACGGCAAATTAATGTGGGATGGCCAGGCGGTAGCCGCACAACCCAATCCCATCAAGGCCTATGACGAAGTCTTCGGCTCCCTAGGCAGCGCGCCCGCCGATCCAACGCCCCAGGGCCCCAGCGTCGACCAAGAGCTGCACAACGCTTTGCTCACACTGACCGAAAAAGACATCTCAAACCTCCAGGGCAGCCTCGGCGATCTCACGAGCGAGAAAACAAAACTCCAAACCCACCTCGAGGCGATCTCGGCTCTCAAATCGACCAACAGCGGTGGACCGATCGTCAGCAGTTGCACGACGGCGCCCCAGCTCGCCGCCCTTGACGCCCTGCGTTCCGAACCCGGCGCCAACGCGGACGACTTCTACTTTGCCCACGAAAACTTGGACTCGATCTTGACGGCCCACCTTGAGGTGGCCGCGGCCGCCCTCGTTTGCAACAGCAGACCCGTCGTCGGAATTCAGAACCTGTTCGCCAACTGCAATATCGAAATGGAGTTCGTTGGACAGGGAGTCAGTGGTCAGCATCATGGGGAGCTTTCTCATATTGGTCCCCAAGCATTGGGTGGCAACTCGGCCACCCTCGATCTCAGTCCCCGCGCCCCCTTCGCCATTGCTCAACGCTGGTTTGTCGACAAACTCGTCAATCATCTCATCGCTGCCCTCGACGTTCCCGACCCGGCCGACCCCGGATCGACCGTACTCGAGAACACCATCGTTCTGCTCTGCAGCGAAATCGGGGAAGGCGCGTGGCATACGAGCTGGACGTCCGAAATCCTACTTAGTGCCCCGCCCGGGACCATCTGTCACATGCCCATCATCACTATCGGTGGGGCCGGTGGCGGTCTCAAGACGGGTCAAGTCCTCAACTACAACAACATGGGAACAGACGTCTCAACGGACAACCCGAACGATCGCCCCTCGGCGGACGTCTGGCTCACCTTGGCCCGAGCCATGGGAAGTTCTGCCATGTCTTTCGGTGACTCTTCGACCTTGGTGACGGAGGCGCTGGCATGAAAACACAGCAGATTCTTGGTTCCCTAGGTTTGATCTCCACCCTCAGCCTGAGCTCACTTTTCGGCTGTGGCGCCCCAGCCGTCGATGGGGACGGCGACTCCTCTTCGTCTGGAGACGGGGATTCGGGTAGCGGCGGTGGGGACGGCGACACAAGCAAAGTCATTCCTGACGAATGCGAGGACGACTGCGAGGGGGGACTCTCCAGTTGCACGGCGTCAGTGCCCGGAAACGCGCTTTTACGTCGACTCACTGTGAGCGAATTTTCCTATCTTATTGACCACACCTTCCCAGAAGCCGCCGGCAGCTGGACCTCGACGATAAGCCAGGACCCAGTCAATCACTTCGGATTCGACAACGGCGCCGAACGTGTCGTGACCAAACAGGTCGCCAAAGAAATCGACACCACTGCCGAGTCGATCGGCACAGCAGTAGGTGCACAGCTTGCGAGCCTGCTTCCCTGCTCTACCAGCAGCGCAGACGCAAGCTGCGCTTCAGAGTTCTTGGCGAAGTACGGTCGACGCCTCTTCAGGCGCCCTCTTTCGGAGGATGAGACGAGCTCGTATCTGGACTACTTCAACACGGCTTTGAGCAAGACCGATTTTCCATCGGCGATCTCTTGGCTGACTCGGGCGCTCGTCCACGCCACACCGACTTTGTATCGCCACGAAATAGGTGAAGCAGACGGCGGTCTTCGTCGCTTGAACGCCTTCGAAGTCGCCAGCGAACTCGCTTTTACCTTTTCCGGTCGCCCCCCAAGTGACGAGCTGCTCGATCTCGCGGCGTCAGGAGGACTCGACTCACAAGAGGCTATCCTCGCCGAGGCTGACAAGCTCGTGCGCTCCCCAGAGGGTAAAGAACACTTGCATCAATTCTTCGAAGCCAGCTTCGAATACGCCAAGGTGAGGACTCTCACGAAGAACGATTCGAGCGTCGACTTTTCGCAACTCCGCGACCAAATGGTGCTCGAAACCCGCGCCTTCATCGAGAACATCGTGATGGAAAACTCCGGCACAGTAGCGGATCTTTTGACCGCCGCCGTTTCGTATCCGACCGCGGCGCTTTCGACACACTACGGCTGGCCTGCACCAAGCGCAGACTACACCGAGGTCGCTCGCCCCGCGGGGCACGGCGTTGGCATTCTCGCCCAAGGTTCGGTACTGGCGACCGAAGCGAAGTCGGATAGTTCTTCACCGACCCAGCGCGGCCTTCTCGTCATGGAGAAGCTCCTCTGTCGCGAACCGCCTCCCGTTCCTGCCGCCGTACCGGAGCTCCCCGAACTCCAAGAAGGGCAAATGACGACGCGCGAACGCTACGAATCGCTCCATGCCGGCAGCGGTTCTTGCGCAAACTGTCACAAAGCTTTCGACCCGATTGGTTTCGGATTCGAGCACTTCGACGAGCTCGGGCGCTACCGCGCCGATGAAGACGGGCTCACGATCAACTCGACTTCCTTCGTGCCCAATATGGCCCCCGCCGTCGACTTTACGAGCCAGGAAGAGCTCGCTCAGGGCTTGGCAGGTCGCAGTGAAGTCGGTCAGTGTTTGTCGAGTCAACTCAAGGCCTACGTCTTTGCCACCGACGAGGCTTGCCTCGGTGAGTCCCAGAGGACGGCTCTGTCGACCAACGGAACGGGGTTCGTCAACTACCTCATCTCGTTGGCCGCAGAACCGCATTTCACGACTCGTCGGTCTTTCTAAAGGCTGCTCGTTCTCGATTTCAATTGAGGACACCAAAAAGCAGGTCCGAGGCAGGAAGGGCGAGAGCTCCTCGTCCTTCCTGAGGGACGCTCCGATACGGCGGCCAGAATCAAGTTGGTCGCCAGTGAAGCGACAGGCGGTGTTTCACGGCCTCCCTGATGTCCCGAGGCCAAGGTGACGAAGCGCCCAGGTCGAGCTCAATGAGCTCGACTCTGATACTCAAGCAAAAGATGAGCCGCGCGAAGGCCGGCTTCTGCAGCACGTCCCATCGAACCAGCACCAGCAGGCCCTGTATCCACGCGAATGATACCATTGTTCATAACGACAGGCAGCTGCGCGGAGGACGAACCCAACCAACGCTCAGGTCGGTAGGCAGGATCCCACCCGCCCAACTGTCCACCAGACCCCTCAGAACTCGACAGGCGAAACCCGCGCAACTGTCCCTGATGAACAGGAACAAATTCCTCGCCTCCCCCCAGCAATCCTCCCATACAGCAAATGACCGCGGAGAAGTTGAGACACTGGTCGGCCTTTTCCGTGGACAAGCGCACTTCCGTCCCTAGCGTCTCAATCTCAAGAACGCGCTCCTTTCGGAACGAGATGAAATTTTGCGAAAAAAGTCGATTTCGAGCACTCAGAAACCGATCTCCCATCGGCCCCTCTGGGCCATGCAGGGTTTCAAGAAGAGGAACGGGGCTCTGAGTGAGTCGACGCGCAGGACCGCAGCTCAAGTCCGCTCCGAGCCAAGGTCCCCCCAAGAGCGCTCGGATCGATCCATCTTCGAGCTGGGAGCGCAGCACCTCTTCCAGACGGGCGACCCTGAGCTCATTTTCGACAAGGCGGGCGAACGCGGCCTGAGGGAGCCTGAGCTCGACATCCTCAAAAGCCCCCCTGAGAGGCACCGGTACAAATCGAGTCCCGGTGCCTCTAGCCCAATCTTGTTCGCCCCAAGAGCGGGCAAGCCACCTGGCGTCAAAAGACGGTCTTCCGATATCGACGACACCGATGGTCTGCCCCGCGTAATCGGAGACCTTCATGATCCCCTCGGCCGCCGCCGCGACCGGACGCAAAATCCCTTCCGATGTCGCCACCCAAAATTCCGCTTCGCCAAGGGTGAACACCCCTAACTCGTCAACAAAGCTTTTGCCCAGGGCAACCTCAGCCTCGGTTGCCCCAAGGGCCCAAGGGCAGTCGTCAAAGGCTCCGGAGCTGAGTAAGGTCTCACCTGTTTCGTCGCTCAGACAATGAACCTCTAAGCCGGCGCGCGAAAGGGCCCAGGCAGCTGCCACCCCCGCTATGCCAGCGCCAACAACGGCCACTTTCTTGCTCACGTTTGAAACTCCCACCCCATCTGAGCACGAAAATGAGCAGCCGATAGCAGCTCCTGCTTGGCCTGCTCAGGACCGACAGCGGGAAGCCGACGAGCCAGACTCCTGCTGAGGAAATCGGAGGCGAGTGAACGAGCCTGTTCTGGAGACAATTCTCGCTCTTCGGCAATGATTCTGGCACACGTCGCGGCGCACCTCATACCACCGCACGAACCCAAGCCCAGACGTGTACGGCGAGAGACATCCTCTACCGATTCTGCCCATTCTTCTCTCAAGCAGTAGCGGACTTCGGCTTCGACCACGGGTTCGCAGAGACACACCGTCCGAGAGGACCCAGCCCGAAGGACCCGCGCCACCCGCGATCCATGCCGATACTTCAAGCGAGACCAGCTCAAGGGATCAATCGAGTCGGGACGAACCGCTTCCGTCATTTCGCCCCCCGGCAGGGCAAGTTCATGACTTTGACAACGTGCGTCAACATGCAGCTGGCGAGCAACAACATCAGTCATCTCTTCGGCGAACAGGCGATAACTAGCCAACTTGCCCCCGAGCATGCTGAAGAGCCCACTCGCCCGATCGGGGGCATGATCCACGATCTTGTGATCGCGACTGAGCGCATCTTCGGGCTGCCCCCACTCATAAAGCGTCGGACGCACACCACCCCAAGTTCCTATCGCTCGGGCATGCGTAACGGCGGGCACCACTTTTTCGATAGCTTGACGCAGATAACGCACCTCTTCGCTGGTGGCGACGACGTCGTCCAGATCGCCGAAAAAGTCGTCGTCGGTAGTTCCCAAAACGCTCATATTCTGCCAAGGCAGAAGAAACACCTGACGTCCGTCGACTGCCCGAGTCACCACGGCAAAGTTAGAGAGTCGACGATCCAAAAACACATGAACCCCCTTGCCGGGTCTGAGTCGAGCGGCCGTTGCGGGCAAACCTCCCAAAGCCGCAGTAATCGGCGCCCAAGCGCCAGTTGCATTGATCACCAGCCTAGATGTGAGTGTCCCGCGCTCTTGGGTTAAGGCATTTTTGTACTTCACGCCAAGCACTTCATGAGCTTCCCCTCTGAGCAGCTCGATCACCTGTGTATGATTGAAGACCTGCGCGCCCCGCTCGGCGGCGTCCTTCAAACTTGCGACGCACAGTCGCACTCCGTCGATCCCCCATTCGTCGAAACTGACTCCACCTGCAGTCGGCACAAGGCTTGGTTCGAGCTGAGCCACCTGGTCGGCATCGAACCGAAGATGTTTTTGCCCCCGCTTGAGATACTGATACCGATCATAGACTTCAAAGAAGGCGTCATAGGTCGCCAGTTGGGCGCGTGCTTGCCACTTGGGACCAAAAACGGGAACGAGGAATGGCACACGAAACAACAAGTGTGGTGCAACCCTCTGAATATGACCCGAATCTAGGCAAGAGGTGTAGGTTACCTGTGGGTTCTTTGTGAGATAGCGGGGTCCACCATGAATCATCCCGCTCGAATTGCCACTGGCCCCAAATCCTACGTCGTTCTTTTCGAACAAGGCGACGGAGATCCCTCGGAGAGCACAATCACGAGCAACCCCCGTGCCGTTGACGCCGCCTCCGATGACGATCACGTCCACATCCGTTCTTCGGGCGCCCATCACCTTGTAGGCTACCAAAATCGAAGATCCCACAAAACTTGGCCGAGAGATCCGCTTGTCTATAGCGTGCGGCGGTGCACGCTTCATTTTACCTAGGCCTCAGCTTCGCCCTTTTGTGTACAGGAGAGTCGTGGGCGGCCCACGTCTCTCCCGGGGCCGCGTCGTCAACCGCTCTTTCGAATGCTTCGCTCGAAAAGTCGACCGAGGGCAAGCCAGCTGTCTACCTGGACAAGCTTGTCTTCCCCAAAGATATCGTTGGAGCAAAGAGCTTCGAAGCTCATTTGCGTAAGGTGCTCAAGAGAGAGGCCTACCGCGCCGACTGGGGCGCGGGGAAGGACAACCGAATCGAGTACCGATTCTATATCGAAAAACTCAAATACACCGTGGACGGTCGCGCCCTTCGTATCCGCTGCGAAGCGATAGGCCGCCTGCCGGGAGGGCGTACCGCGAAGAGCGAACTTTCATTCGGTGGTGATATCGGCTCGAGGAAAAAGCTCACACGCCAAGTACTCGAAATCGTGGGACGTGGGGTCATCACCCGGCTCGCTGAGCTCGAACGGCGTCGACGTGGCTTGAAGTAGAGGGAGTCTGCACTCCCCTCCCCCACCACTCAAAACCATCCGAACTGAAGGTGGCCCCCAAGAGATACGCCCCTGAAATCCTTTTCCTTGTAGTCGAAGTAGTCCACTCCGTGGACGAATCGATAGGAGGCATCGAGCCCTAAACGCATCCAACGGGTCAAGTTGGCGTGGACCTGAACCGTAGGTTCGACGATCAGAAACCCATTGGCTGACTTGTTTTCGTCGTTGAAGTCTAAAGACTCGTCATTTTTACGCTCCAACAGAGATATGAGACCGCCGCCAACGAACAGACCAGCTGATGCATAAACGGGCCCCTTGTTGACGAACTGATAGCGCCCCACCACGCCGCCATAACCAAAGGCGAGCTGAGATTCAGCGTCGTTTTCGAAGTCTGGCCCTTTCAGCTCAGAAGACAGCACGTACCCCGCAAGACCGATCGACAGGCGATGATTGAAGAGCATCCCGCCCTCCACCCCTGTCAGGACAACCGCCTTTTGATCCACCTGAGCTCCCAACACAGTGATCCCGCCATAGCCACCGAAGGCCGGTTTCTCACAGCGATCGCCAAGCAACGAACCAGGAGCGCCCTCCTTTTCGGCCTCAATGCGGCAACGCTCCCTTTCTCTGCGCTCCTCTTCCTCCTCGGCCAGCTCCTCCCGCCTTTCCCGTTCTTCTTCCTCGAGCTCTTCCTGGCGCTCTCTTTCTTCTTCGGCCCGCTCCTCTTCTTCTTCGCTAAGAACGGGCTCCTTGTCTTTCGCAGCACCTTCGGGCGAAGCCGCCGCATCGGCATCGGCGGGCGCGCTTGAAGGGGCCGTTTCGGCCGTAGCCTCCTCCGAAACGCCTTTCGGCTCTGGCGCAGCATCGGCTGCTCCTCCGGGGGTTTCTTCTCCTCGAGCATCAGCGGCTGCCGCCCCAGCTTCTTCGGGCCTCTCCTCGGAGTCGGGCGCTGAGGACGGAGTGGCCTCTTTCGGGGACGCAGCTGCCATCGCCGCGCCCTCGGCAAGACCGGCAGCCGTCAGTCCAGCCACCACCCCGAGTATGGAAGCACCGATCACGCGTATACGCGGACCGACTCGCAGGCGAAAACGGCGGGACGAACTGGGTTGAGCAGGTTCTAGATCATACATCTTTTTTGCCTTCCATAGGGCGACACTACTTGGCCGCCTACACAAAAGTGTGTGCCCCAGAGCTCCTCATTCGTTCACAGAAAAATCTAAATGCACACTGAACACAGTAACAGTAACCTAATTGGGTCGCTCGGAAGAGCTAATGGTTGGGTCAGTACTGACCGTACAGGGGGAAGAAAGGATGGATCCTGGCGGAAACCGCCGAGCTCTGACAAGCTAACCGCTCATGCAGCTCCCCCCTCTGCAGGTGACCCGCGCCGTGGTTCAACGTTATTGCCGCGTTCTTCATCGTTACGCGGACGAATGCGGCGACCGTCCCCTCGTTCTCCCCAACGGCCAGTTTTTTCCTGATCCATTTGTAGGCGATCTGCCCTCGGTCGTAGCTCTTGTTCGACGCATGCAAGTTCATGCCGGAATGGACGATGTCCCGATCGATGTCGAGTTGGTCCACCCTGATCGGCCTACCCCTACTGGATCAAGTTGCTCAAGCGGAGCCTGCAGCGTTCCCCAAAGTGCCTCGGGGATCGAACGCATGGTCGATCTCGGTGACTCGTGGTTGTTGCGTGTTTCCACTCGTGAGCTCAAGCACCCTGTAGCTCTGACCACCAACCTAGTTCGTTCTCTCGCCTTTATCTTCTTGGTGGAAACACAACGCGAAGGCGAAGTCCTCGAGCCTCCTGTAGATATCACAGCCGATCTCGTCGCGGTGGCCCTCGGCTTCGGTTCACTGATGCTCCAAGGTAGCTACATCTACGCCAAAAGCTGCGGAGGACCACAAGTGGCCAGTGTGACCAAAATCGGAGTCAGCGAGCTCTCCGTCGCGGTGGCTCTCTTTGCCCTCCTGGGCCAGCACAACATTAGCTCGGCAGTCAAAGAACTCGACATCACCCAGCGATCTTTGCTTTCAGAAGCGCACGTTCTTCTCAAAGCGAATCCGGCGCTACTCAAACAAATTCACAATGATCCTCGTGCCGTCAGCACTCAAGAGTTCGCTCTCTCAGAGCCACGTGGATTCTTGGGTCGTCTGTTCTCGAACCGAAAGTCTTCCCGGCCTTCGAGAGGGATCCAACTCGACGCCATCTCCTCGGACATGGACCTCGACGAGGTAGAGTCGTTGCTCATAGATATGCCGCCCGCCTCACGCGCCGGACGCACTCGACCGGCGTCCGTCCAGGATCCAAAGAAAGAAGAGCTGTCTGCCCTGGTCGCCGACGCGTTCAAAGAGGTCGGCGCCTAACCTAGCCAGCGGAGCCCCCTTTCGAGAGAGCGCGCAGCGCCCATTCCAATCCGAACCGGTAGCCGCTCGGCGCCCACAGGCGACAGAAGAGCCACCATAGGGTGAGGAACCCAACGATCAGGAGCGAGGCGAGACCGGGACTGAGCGTGCTCCGCATGCCCCAGTCCAGGGTACACTGTCGAAAAACGACAATGTGCAGAACCAAAAGAGAAAGCGAAGTGCGCCCGAAAGGGACGAGCCACCGAAGATAGCGTTCTCCCCGACGATTCCATACCCAGAGGAAGCTAGCGAGGAGCGCCAGGCTGACCGCGGACAGCAGCAACGCGTAAAGCACACTCATCGGAAAGAAGCTCGTGCGACAAACGGCACGCCAAGGCAGCTCGTGGGGCGCCCTTGCGTCAAAGACAGCAGGCAGGCGGGCCGCAACGCCGACCAGGCTCAGAGCCCCGGCCCATTTGAAAATACGCCGAAACTCGCCCCGGCTCACCATCCTCCCCCCTACCAAGCCGAAACAAGCCACGGCCAGCCAAGGCAGCAGAGGAAACTGGCCCTCAAGCAAGGCGAGGCGAATGACACCACCCTGAAGGGAAAGATCAGCCATTCTCTCATTTTGGAGCTTGATCGGGGTCTCGAGGAGAATCTGCCCGACGACACTTCCTGCCAACACGCAAGCTCCCGAAAGAGCGACCAACTTGTCAGACAGGCGGCTCACCCAAGGGGCAAGCATGAGCCAGACCCCAAGGAGGTGGAGAATATAGAAGCTCCCCCAAGAAAACCAACTAGGCACCAAGAGGTTGAGCGCCACCCCAAAACCCACGAGCCACACCCCTCGTCGCACAGAAAAACGGTCCAAAGGACGACGCGCTGCTCCCAGAGCCACCCCCACGCCCGCCAAAGTGACAAAAAGGGGGGCAGCGGCCCCCCCCGCTAAGTTCACGTAGACCCAACCAGCCCGGAGCTCATCCAGATACCTAAAACGATCCACCAACCAGATACCCAGGTGTTGCTGAACCATCAAAAGAGCAGCCAAGCCGCGTAGGGCGTCTACTGACTCGAGTCGGTGAGAGGAAGGGACGGATGCGGCGGCGATGAGTTGATCCTAATCACTCGAAGATCGCTTGTGAAGCAACAGCGAAGGGGGTTGCCCTCACTGGAGGAGAGAGGCCTGCACTATCGTCGCCTGTCCGGCGATGACTTGATACTGCCCAGCACGCTTCGGCGCCCACACGCGGATGAATCGAAAATCGGAGCAAGTGCGCTCTCCATCGACCGAGGCATCGATTTGCGCGAGGCAAGTCACGACGAAAGTATCCCCCAGCGCGATCGTCTGGCGCTCGCAGACCGAGATTGAGTGCATCGTCAAGTAGCCACTCGCGTGAGCCGCCAGGTCTTGAGCCTTCGTCATTTTCTCCCCCAAAAAGTTCGTAAAAACCAGGTCATCTGCAAGCAGTTGCTCCAGTTCGATGCCATTGGAGGTCGCCATGGCCCGACGCAGCCTTTCCTCGAGTCGCTCGATATGCTCCTCATCCATCCGTCGAGACTACAGCGATCAAGAGGGGTCTGTCGCTCAGTATCAGGACAAGGGTTGTTTTTGCTTCACTTCAGCCGATTCTAGACCAATGTCAGAGCTTGAGGTCGAAAGAACCAGCGCAGCCTTGCCACGTAATGATCCTGGGGGGCGAGGCCCTCAACAACGGCGCCACGTCTTTTTGAACTTCGTTTCGACGCGACCCGAGCGCATTGAGCAGGCCAAACAAGACTGGCGCGACCAAATATTCGGCACTGTCTTCGAAGATAAAAGGAATTCATCCCGCTTCCATAGAAGCTCCGCCACTTCATCCACTTAGCGCAATCTTTTTTCGTCAAGAGTGTCCGAAACACCGCGACTCATTCGTTCTTCTATCAAACAGGCGAACAACCATCCTTGAACTGCGCTATGCCGCGCTTCAGGAGGATGCAGTTGTGAGCCCCTTCAAAGGAAACCGTACATCATGACCAAATACCTGTTCATCTACCGTAATCCCCCCTCCCCCGACGCCCCTCAGCCTTCTCCAGAAGAGATGCAACAAATGCTCGCTCAATGGGCCGCGTGGAAGGAAAAGTTCAAGGAGTCCGTCGTCGACATGGGAGATGGTCTCAAACACGGCGGCAAATTGCTGGCCGACGGAAAGGTCACCGACGGCCCATTCACAGAAGCTAAAGAAATCATCGGCGGATTTTCAATCATCCAAGCGGCTTCTTATGATGCCGCCGTCGAAGTCGCTCAAGAATGCCCGATCGTCTTCATGCCCCAGGCGACGATCGAAATTAGAGAAATGATGGGATACTGATCATCCCATAAATTGATACAGTCCGTACATGGACGAGCCCGGCCCCTCACAGGATGCATCCGGGCTCGTCGACCACTTCTTTCGACATCAATACGGAAGCCTCGTCGCACGACTTTGCCGAAAGTACGGCGCCAACCAGCTAGAGAACATCGAGGATGCGGTCCAACTCGCACTGGAACGTGCCCTAGGGACATGGGTACGACGCGGAGTGCCCGAGCAACCCCAGGCGTGGCTGGCACGAGTAGCGGAAAACTCACTCATTGATGGGCTTCGTCGACAAAAAAAGATGGTCGAACCCGAAGCGGACGGAACGTCCCGAGGTAGAGAAAGATCGACCAATACCAATGACGAGGCTGGCGTCGTCTTCGCCGCCGAAATCGCGGACGCAGAGCTTCGCATGCTCTTTGTTTGTTGCGACCCCAGCTTGTCCGCCCGCGCACAGCTCGTTCTTTGCCTCAAATTATTGGGCGGCTTCAGTATCCGAGAAATAGCTGCTCGACTATTCATTGCCGAAGCCAACGCGCAAAAAATATTCGAACGCGCTCGCCAGCATATGAGAAGCCAGGCGGAATCCACTGCCGATCTCATGAATGCCTCAGCTGATGCACTCGCGGAGCGCGTTCCTTCAGTCCAGCACGCCATCTACCTCCAGTTTACAGAAGGTCACTTCTCAGATGAGCCCAACCAGCCAATCCGCCAAGACGTGTGCCTCGAAGCTCTAAGACTCGCCGAACTGCTTGCGGCCCAGCCTATCGGTAATCGCCCATCGAGTTGGGCTCTCTTGTCGCTGCTCCATTTCCAGTTCGCGCGTCTTCCCGCCCGGATCGACTCCGCGGGAGAACTCGTTCTGCTGGAGGAGCAAGATCGCAGCAAGTGGGATCGACTGCACATCCAAGCTGGATTCCGTTGTCTCCATTGTTCGGGGCAAGGTGGTGACTTCTCTCGCTATCACGGCGAAGCAACTATCCTCGCAGAGCACTGTCTCGCTCCGAGCTACGCAGAAACCAACTGGGGAGAAATCGTGGCGCTCTATGAAGCCCTCGAACGCTTGGCCCCTTCCCCCCTCTATACCCTCAACCGCGCTATCGCTCTCGCCGAAGCGCAGGGCCCCGGGCCAGCGCTAGCCCTACTCAAAGAACTGAGCCTTCCTTCGTGGCTCAGCGGCTACTATTTGTGGGACGCCACGATGGGCGAACTCAATCGACGGGCAGGGAATACCGCTCGCGCTCGCATCCATCTGCAACGT
This sequence comes from Polyangiaceae bacterium, assembly GCA_050300635.1. Classification (GTDB taxonomy): domain Bacteria; phylum Myxococcota_A; class Polyangia; order Polyangiales; family Polyangiaceae; genus NIC37A-2. The sequence continues at coordinate 50,353 of JBNKYC010000072.1, read as the reverse complement.
GCTGTCGAGGCCGCTCCGAACCGCGCCCAGCGTCAGCTCTTTGAGAGAAGACTGGCCCGGCTCGCGGATTGATTCAACATCATTTTTCTCGATTCGCTCGCAACAAATGCGCCGCTATTGCGCGAAAGCCCTTAGCCGTTCACCACCGCCAGCCGTTGGAACACTGTGAATCCGCTCGTTTCGGACAATGGGGCTCCCATAAAGAAGCGGTTTTCAGTCCTTTTACCCACGGAGATCGGATCGTACATGCGGGAAGCCAGCTTTTTCGCTCATCAGCTCATCTGGCTAGGGAGCGTTAGTGCCACATTGCTCGGGACGCAAAGCGCATCGGCTCAGGAGCCCCTCGCCGCGCCAGACGAACCGGTAGCGAAAACCATCAGCGAAGAAGCGGTCGAAGCAACAACGGCGACCGAAGCGGCACCCGTCGCCCTATCGCCCGAGACAGAAGCCACGCCCGTCCCCGACGCCACTGCCTCATCACCAGATGCAGAGGCAAAACACGCCTCACCCCAGCTACGTGCTGAGCTGGAATCTCTCAGGGCCGAAATCGAAGAAATGAAACTCAAGCAAGAGGAGGCCGAGATGGCCGCACTTTTTGTGGAGGAACCAGTGGAAGTCGAAGGGCCCACTTTCCAAGTCTACGGCTTCATGGACATGGGCCTGCAGAGAAATTGGGTGAACAAGAAATCAGTCGTTGCCTCACTGTTCGAGACGAACTCTCTCACCTTTGTCACGGGCAACATCGACCTCTATTTCGACTTCAATCCGGACCCCGATTGGCGCGCCCTTGCCGAGATCCGTTTTACAGGCGCTCCCCATGGCCAGATCGAAAACTTCGGCGGCGTAGCGGGCGACTTCAAGCGTACGAATACGAACCAATACGACCCCAACGGGACAGTGGTCAATGCTCCGGTTTGGGGTGGTTACTCAGTTATCGAGCGCGCCTGGATCGAGTGGGGGCGCTACCAGCAGCTGCGACTGCGCGTCGGACACTTCTTCACCCCCTTTGGCATTTGGAATGTCGACCACGGACAACCGACCTTGATTAGTTTGGCGCTACCTCAATTCATTCAACAAGGTTTCCTCCCCCTTCGCCAAACGGGAATGCAGGCACTCGGCAACTTCTTCGCCGGAAACTGGGAAGTTGCCTATCGCGCCTGGTTAAGCAACGGACGCACCGAAGAGAACTGGCTCGACTACAGCGACAACAAGGCCTTCGGCGGTCGATTGTTCATACGCAATGATGATGGAAAATTTCGGACCCAGTTGGGGGCGAGTTACCATCATGGCAAGGTTGAAAATAAAGTGGTGGACATCACCGGTGTTCCTCCGTTTACGGAGAATGTGGAGTTCCACGCCTACTCGACGATAGCCTATCGTGAGGACATCGTTGGCGTCGACCTCAGCATCGACATCGTCGACACCCGATTTCGAGCGGAGTACGTGGGCCAACTCAGACAATGGGACGAGGGCATGCGCTCCCATAATGGCATCGAGGTCAACGTGCCCAACAGTTACGACCCCGACGGATGGAGGCAGTCGGCCTATCTTCTCGTCGCCCAACAGCTTCCCTGGTGGGGCCTGGAACCTTACCTTTTCGGCGAAGTCCTCCGCCAAGATTGGGCTCTCGCCGGTGACGCCCTGGTCATGGCTTCTCTCGGGTTGAACGTTCACTTCACTCCCGCCGCTATGCTGAAGAATCAAGTGACCATGTCACGCTTCTTCAAATGGAAGCAACCGGACGACTTTCCAGGAGACCCAGGATTCAACAACGCCGAATCGCTCATATCTCGACTTGTCCTGGCCTTCTGATGAACGCCCGACCCAGCCTCCCTGCGCCCCATCTTACACGCCGAGGATTTTTCGATTTGGGAGAGATACAACCAATGCAGTTAGTCAAAGTTCATTCAGCTTCCTTCGCACTCATCATCGTCTTGAGCACTTTTGTTGCTTGCACAGTCAAAGAACCCTGCGACGACGACCAAACAGTGAAATACGGTCTCTGTCTCGATCCCCCAGAAGAAGGAGACCAGGACGCCTCATCCGAAGACGACAATGGGAACACCTCTTCAGGTGATTTTGATTCAAGTAGTGATAGCGACGATTCAACTTCTGGAGGAGGAGATGGCGGCGCCCAATCGTCCGTGGACGAGGCTAACGTGGGCGCCGACTGTGCTGGCCAGTTGGAATGCAAGGGGGGCACCGTTTGTGGAGCGGACAATGGACTAGCAGAGTGCATCGCGCTCTGCGGGGCTGGCGATCCCTTCGACGGCAATTGTCCCGGCGGTATGGGTTGCGTCGAAGTTGTTCCTGGAACTTCGATGTGCATCGACGGCAAAGAGACCACCACCGAATAACCCACCTTCTGAGTGGACTGCACCGAACGCTCGGAGAGCGAAAGCAGCGGACAACGAGTGGCAAGCTGACACGCCGCTGCAGGATCGATCACCCCTGAAGTGCCTCGAAAGAAACGCATACCCGCGATGGGGGCGGTGATGCGCTAACCAATGAAGGCGCGAGCGTTTTCGAACATGCGCATCCAGGGACCACGTTCTTTGAACTCGGGACCGCAGTAGGAGAGCTGCACGGCACGAAAAACGCGCTCAGGATGAGGCATCATCAGGGTGACGCGTCCATCCTGAGTCGTCACCCCGGTGATGCCATCAGGTGATCCGTTAGGGTTCTTGGGGTAAGAAGTCGCCACTCGCCCGCGGCCATCCACGTAGCGAAGAGCCGCAACTGCTGCCTCTTGACTTCGCGCGTCGGTGAATTCGGCGCGCCCTTCTCCGTGTGCAACGGCCACAGGAATTCTCGAACCCACCATGTCTCGAAGGAGCACTGAAGGGCTCTGAAGCACCTCGACCTGGCTCAAACGCGCCTCGAACTGATCGCTCAAGTTGCGGACAAAGCGCGGAAAATGCTCAGCTCCCGGGATGATTTCTTTCAAGCCGCTGAGGGCCTGGCAGCCATTGCAAACGCCAAGAGCGAAGGTCTTGTCCCGATTGAAAAAGCGCACGAACTCGTTTCTCGTCTGTTCATGATAGAGGACGGACTTCGCCCAGCCCAGGCCTGCACCGAGCACATCTCCATAGGAAAACCCTCCGCAAGCGACCAATCCCGAAAACCCGTCCAGCGAAACAGCTCCGCTGAGAAGATCGCTCATGTGCACATCGTGAGCCGCGAATCCCGCCAAATGAAATGCGGCCGCCATTTCAGTCTGACCGTTGACCCCCTGCTCTCTCAAAATCGCAACTTTCGGGCGCTGCTCGGCTGATTCAACCAGGGACTGCACTTGGCACTCGTCAGGGTCATAGGTGAGCTGCGCCGAGATCCCTGGGTCCTTCGCGTCTTCGATTTGCTCGAACTCCTCTTGAGCGCACTGCGGATTGTCACGCAGCTTCTGCATTTCGTGACTGGTCTTCGACCAGGCGCTCTGCAGATCCTGACGCCGTTCATCAAAGATGACGGATTCGCCCTGACGGACGACGATCCTGTCATCGTCGCGCAACTGGCCGACCACTCGGCACGCATCGCTCAGACCGAGTTCCGCAAAAATCTGCTGAAGCCGGGGCAGGTTCTTCTTCTTCACCTGCAAGACGGCCCCCAACTCTTCGCTAAAGAGTTGAGCGACCGGATGCTGTGACTCGTCGTCCTGAGAGGAAGGAGCGGCCAGATCCAAAGTAAGCCCTTTGTGGCCAGCAAAACTCATTTCGCAGAGCGTCGTCAACAATCCGCCATCAGAGCGATCATGGTAGGCCAGAGCGAGACGCTCAGCATGCATTCGCTGCATCGCCACGAAGAACCCTCGCAAAAGCTCCGCCTCGTCGACGTCCGGGCATGAGGTCCCCACTTGCCCCGTAGTCTGCGCGAAAGCGGACATGCCCAATCGATTTTGGCCACGTCCCAAATCGATGAGAACAAGCCGAGTGTCTATCTCATCGATGAGTTGAGGCGTCAGCGAAGAGCGAACATCCTTCACCCGAGCAAACGCACTGATAATCAAAGAAACCGGCGCCACGACGCTCTTTCTGCCCTCGTCCCAGACAGTTCGCATGGACATAGAATCCTTGCCAACAGGAATCGTCACTCCGAGCTGAGCGCAGAGCTCCATACCAACGGCATGCACGGCTTCGTAGAGAGCGACGTCTTGACCGACCGCTCCCGCCGCCGCCATCCAGTTGGCCGAAAGCTTCACTCGGCTCAATCCTTCCACGCTCACGCTACACAGGTTCGTAAGAGCCTCGCCCACAGCCATTTTGGCTGCCGCCGCCGAATCTACAAGAGCAGCAGGGGTACGCTCGCCCATGCTCATCGCCTCTCCCGCCACCCCGGTATAGTCACAGAGAGTCACCGCCGCATCGGCGACAGGAACCTGCCACGGTCCCACCATCTGATCACGATGGACCAGCCCGGTCACACTGCGATCGCCAATCGTGATGAGAAAAGTCTTGTCAGCGACAGTCGGCAACGAAAGGACTCGGTAGGCAGCCTCCTTGAGTGAAACCACATCCATATCGATCTCGCTCAGCGTCATGCGCTTGGTGACCACGTCACGCGTCATCTTAGGTGGTTTACCCAAGAGAACCTGAAGAGAAAGATCGATGGGCAAACGGTCCGCGCTGCCCTCCGCTTTGTCGTCCTCAAGCACCAGCTTCTCTTCGGCTGTCGCCTGACCCACCACTGCGAAAGGACAACGCTCTCGCTTACAGATCGCCTCGAACTCCCCCAGGCGCTCGGGTGCCACGGCGAGGACGTATCGCTCCTGAGCTTCGTTGCACCAGATCTCCATAGGGGACATGCCTGGTTCACTATTCGGGATGGCCCCCAGCGAAAACTGGCCTCCGCAACCGCCGTCGTGAACAAGCTCAGGCAGCGCGTTGGAAAGTCCTCCAGCTCCCACATCGTGAATGAAGACGACAGGCGAATTTTCACCCAAAGCGTTGCAACGGTCGATGACTTCCTGACAACGGCGCTCCATCTCAGGATTGTCCCGTTGGACCGAAGCAAAATCCAAGTCCGCAGAGCTCGCCCCCGAAGCCATAGAGGACGCTGCTCCGCCCCCCAAACCAATCAGCATCGCCGGCCCCCCCAAGACAACCAGATGGGCTCCCGGCGCGAAGGGAGCCTTGAGCGCCAGTTGCGGGCGAACATTACCCAACCCACCCGCCAACATGATCGGTTTGTGATAACCGTAGGTCTGACCATCAACCTCTTGCTCAAAGGTTCGAAAGTAGCCCAAGATATTGGGACGTCCGTACTCGTTGTTGAAGCCGGCTCCACCCAAAGGGCCCTCGGTCATGATCGACAGGGGCGAGACGATGCGGTCTGGACGTCCAATATCCTGGTCTTCCCAGGGCTGCTCAAAGTCGGGGATTCGCAAATTCGAAACGGTAAAGCCAGTCAGTCCCGCCTTGGGTTTGGAGCCACGGCCCGTCGCACCTTCGTCTCGAATCTCGCCACCCGCTCCCGTCGCCGCTCCGGGAAAGGGCGATATAGCGGTGGGGTGATTGTGTGTCTCCACTTTCATCAAAATGTGAGCAGGCTCACGCCGCGCCCCGTAGCTGCCCCCAGGGCCCGGTTCGGCCCAAAAGCGTTCGGCTTCGAACCCCTCCATGACGGCGGCATTGTCGCTATAGGCCGATACCATCCCCTCGCTATTGGTCTCGAAGGTGTTTTTAATCATCGAAAACAGCGAATGTTGCTGAGCCTGTCCGTCGATCAGCCAATCGGCTCGAAAGATCTTGTGCCTGCAGTGCTCAGAGTTTGCCTGGGCAAACATCATCAGCTCGACGTCAGTCGGGTCGCGTCCCAGGCTAACGAAAGCCTCGACCAAATAGTCGATTTCGTCCTCGGCCAAGGCCAAGCCGAACTCAGCGTTCGCCTCGACCAGGGCCTCCCTACCGCCGCTCGAAATCAGAACGCGACGCAGAGCTCGCCGCTCCTCCTGGCGGAAAAGTCCGCTCCCCTGCTCAAGGGAGCTAAGCACGGTTTCCGTCATTCGATCATGGAGCAGGTTCGCCACCAAGCTCAGCTGGGCTGCATCCAGCTCATCGCTGGACTCCACCCAATAGGCGATCCCCCGTTCGAGGCGGAAGAGCCTCTCGATCCCTACCCCCTCGGCAATCTCAGTCGCTTTGGAACTCCAGGGAGAAATCGTACCGAAACGAGGAACGACAACGATCAGTTGACCAGAAGGCGCCCCCTCTGCGCGGGGAGCGCCGTACTCCAGCAGCTTCTCGAGGAGAGCCTGATCTGCCTCAGTGAAGGCCTCATCGACCTTGGGCTGCGCGTAGTGGACCAGCGCACTCGTCAGCTTCGATATCGAAGCTACAAGTCGTCGGGCTTGCTGCCGTTTTTTTTCGATACGAAAGGAGGAAAGGGCCGGGCCACCAAGGAGGATCAATGGATCTTGCACGGGGGCTTCTTGACCGCTTCGAGGCTAAAAAAGCAATACGTCGCCTGCAACAGCGATTTCTTTGTCAGTTTCGCGACCAATTTCCGCCCGCTGGAAGAGAAATTCGGTGTGGAGTTTGCCCCAATCGTCCTCGACCACGACGCACACACTCGGCTTTTTTTCCGGTGAGTGTGTATCCAAAGCGTCTCCGGCAAAAACGAGGGGAAGGCCCATGCGCAAAGTTCCGAGCAGTTCTTCGCAGTCGGTAGCGATTCGACCGATGACCACATTCGAGATTTCGGCGAGTACGGCCTGAGCGATGCGTCGCTCTCCTTCCTCGTGCTCGAATCCAATCTCTAATCCCAACTGCGCCAGGTGCGACCGATAACCGCTGACAATTACGTTCCCCAGCACCTTGTCCGCACGAAAAGGAAGACAAGCGATCACATCACCATAAACCATACCCGAGACCTTCAACCAAGGCTCGCTGAGCTCTAGGCTGCGCTGAAACGTGGTCGTCATCACCTGATTGCACGCCGAAAGCAGCGACTGCACCAAGCTCGCTGGATAAAAACCGTCCCGTACCACCTTGCGCACCGCCGCCTCGAAACTTTCGGCAGGAGCCGCGCCAGAAACAATCTCGGTGGGTTCCATCGCGCCGAAGTCGGGCTCGTCGCCCCCCTCACCTGTCAGCCAAATGGTAGGAAGGTCGTTTTCTTGAGCAAGACGTCTGTAGAGCTCGAGCCCTGTGTCCTCGAGTTGAACGCCATCGTAGACCACGACCGAAATGGGGACTTTCTCGCGGACGGCTCGGAGCGCCTCGGCTGGACTATTGAGTCGGAAAAATTCAAAATCCTCGGGTGGGTTTTCCAGGAGCCCTGTGGGGTCGTTTGCCGTCCGATTCGTGACTAGCAAGATATGCTTTTTCATTCAGATTTTCCCGCCTCGGTCTGTGCTCCTCACCAGAGCGTCCAGAGAGGACGGAGCGATAAGGCTGTAAATTGAAAAAAGCGGTGGCCGGAGCCCGCAAAAGGCCCTAACACCACCCCACCTTCCAAGGTTTATCGCCTTCACTACTTAAAAGTTCACCAACAGATGCGCATCGAGCAGACACTAGAATCCATCGCCCAAAAAGCCGTCGTCACCGCCACTGGCGAGGAAGGACCCGCCCTACTGAAGAAGGCAACGGACCCCAAACACGGTGACTACCAAGTCAACGCCGCGATGCCCCTAGCGAAACGCCTCAAGAAGAACCCGCGCGAGCTCGCCGCAAGCATTGCCGCACTCCTCGAGAAGGAGCCGTGCCTCAGCCGAGCGGAAGTCGCCGGGCCCGGCTTCGTCAATCTTACCCTGAACGAGAAGTGGCTCGCCGAGCAAATTGAGCTCGCAGCAAAAGACCACGAGCGCGATGGCGTACCCAAGGTAGACGCGCCCCAGAAAGTCGTCGTCGATTTTTCGAGCCCCAACATCGCCAAGCAGATGCACGTTGGACACCTCCGTTCAACCATCATCGGCGATGCCTTGTGCAAGTTGACCCGCTTTGTCGGGCACGACGTGATCGGAGACAATCACATCGGAGACTGGGGCACCCAATACGGGCTCTTGCTCGCAGGAATGCAAGAGCTTGGAAACCTCTCGGCCCTAGAAGATTCACCGATCGAAGAACTAGAGCGGGTCTATCAGGCAGCTTCGAAGAAGGCGAAGGAGGACGAAAGTTTCGCCGAACGTGCACGCGCCGAGTTGAGCAAGCTTCAATCAGGAGACGAAGCCAATCTTGCCTTGTGGAGGAAGTTCGTCGCCACGACCCGCAAAGCACTCGATGGGGTCTATGAGCGCATGGGCGTCACCTTTGATGAGTGGCTCGGAGAGAGCGCCTTCAACGACGCACTCCCAGGCGTCGTCGACGAACTCATGCAGAAGAAGATTGCCCGCGAGGATCAAGGGGCAATCGGGATCTTCTGGCAAGAACTACCGGAAGTCCCCAAAGCGCTCAAGAAACAAGAACAGCCTTTCCTCGTCCGCAAACGAGACGGCGCGTTCTTGTATTCGACTACCGACATTGCGGCGGCTCAGTTCCGCAAACGAGAGTGGAAAGCCGACCGCTGCCTGTACGTGGTCGACGCCCGGCAAGGCCTGCACTTTACCCAGCTATTCGAAACGGTGAAATTGCTGGGCATTTCTATGGAGATGGAGCATGTCTCTTTCGGTACGGTACTCGACGAGCACGGCAAACCGCTGAAGACCAGGGACGGTAAGGCGGTGACCCTCGCGTCGCTGCTCGATGAGGCCGAGACGCGCGCTCAAACTCGACTGCGCGAGGGAATCGAAGAAGGAAAGGTTCAACTCTCGGAAGCTGACATACAACGGGTTGCACGTTCCGTAGGGATCGGCGCGGTCAAGTACGCCGATCTCCGGCAGAATCGAGCCAGCGACTATCAGTTCGACTGGGATAAGCTGGTGAGTTTTCAGGGCAACGCCGGCCCCTATTTGCAGTACGCCTACGCGCGGATCTCCTCGATTTTTGATCGCGCCGAGCGCGAAATCGACGAAATGGACACTCCCGTGGTACTCCAGGCGCCGGAGGAAGAGCGCCTAGCTCGAGTGCTCATCCGCTTTGGCGAAGTTGTTCATCGCGCCTCAGAAACCAACCTGCCTCACCTCCTCACCGATCACCTCTATGATCTCGCCAAGGCGTTCATGGCCTTCTTCGAAGCCTGTCCGATTCTCAAATCAGAAGGTGCACAGAAGGAAAGTCGACTGACCTTGGCCGCCGTTTCGGCTCGGCAGATCCGTCGAGGCCTGAACCTGCTCGGCATTGACGTCGTGGAAAGGATGTAGATGCGACGGAAAGGGACGCGCCTCGTGCTGGCGTGCGCACTTGGACTTCTGGGCTGCGATCCAAAACCCCATCCGGGGGGCGGAGCCGTCTCACCTCCACCAGCTGCTCCTCCAGCCAAAGTTCGTGCCAGCCCGCCATTGCGTCCTTCGCCTCCACCCACCCCGCCGAAACAGAGCGCCCCTCTACCTGTCCTCCCCGTACCGAAGCAGGTCTACCGGGTGGCCGCGTTAGGCGACTCCATTACCGACGGTCGACACGGAGGCGGTGGATATCTCAAGGTCCTGCAAAAGACCTGTCCCGAGAGTGTGTTTCATAACTTTGGTCGCGGTGGCGATATGACCAACCAGATGCTGCGACGATTCAGGAGCGACGTGCTGCCAGTGGTCGAACAAAACAAGCTCGACACTCTCCTCGTCTACGGCGGGGTCAATGATCTCTACAGCGATCTCACGGCGGGTAGGAAGAATAACGTCATCGAACGGGATCTGAGCACCATCTACGAGCTTGCAAAAAGGGCCGGGCTCCGCGTGGTCGCCTTGACGGTGAGCCCATGGGGAGGATTCTCCAAATATTGGAATCCGCGGAGGGGCGAAAATACAGAACTCCTCAACAGCTGGATTCTGGGGCAAGTCGAAACGGGTCCTGTGGATGTGGCCATCGACACCTATCCCTTGCTTTCCTGCGGAATCCTTTCTCAGCTGTGTAAGGATTACGAAAACCGCTCCGCGGATGGCCTGCATCCCGGACCAAAGGGGCACCAGATTTTGGGAGAAAAGCTGAAAGAAGTCGCTTTCGCGGATTGCCGTTGAGGGTCAAACTGAGGCAAACTGGTACCAAAGCCATGCCGCGTTCTTTTCTTCGACTCACCTTAACTAGCTGCTCACTGAATACAATCTGCCTCCTTGGAGGAGTCACACCTACCTGGGCCGCTCCGCCTCCCGGCTTGGCAAGCGTACTGCCCCAAGAACCATCGAACGCCAGAGAAGACGCCTCTACCTTCCAGCACGCGGGACTTCGACAAAGCCCCTCCCAGCAAGAGTCAAGCGCCCCAGGCGCCGCCCCACCGAACCAAGAGCTGGCCACTGCCCACTCCACTCCGACGCAAGGTGACCCAAAGCATCCATCTACCGACCAGTCCGCCCCTTCAGGTGCCGAAAGTCCGAAAGGACCAAACGCAACAGTCCCCACAGTCGCTCCGCTCCCTCCCATCGCCGACCGCGCAGCTGAGGGCCCGGCTGCCACCGAGGGCCCGACTACCAAAAACGAAAGCGCCCCAGCGCCCCCGGTGGTCGAACCTGAAGACGACTACAATAGTTCTCCTCCTCCCGGTGCGACCGAGCTCCCCCCTTCTTCGGGAGGAGTCGGCGAGGCTGGCCATGTGGCCCTCGAACTCACCCCTGCGCCCCAGCCACGGAAACCGCTCTTCAACACACTCGTCCTGGCCGAAGCCGTCGCCAAGTATGGAGGTTTCGGGGGAAGCCTCGACCACGAGGACGACAACAGCTGGGACGGGCGCTCCACCGGTCTAGTGGGGGGGCAGATGACCCTCGGCCTGATGCCAGGGGGTAAGTATTTCACGATGGCAGCTCGCCTCAGCGGTGGGGTATTCCTCAACAGCGAGCCGGCTCAGAGCACAATCGGCGCATCCATGCTCTTTGGAGCCAACTTCATTCGCAACGCTCGCGGCGATACCTACAGCTACGCCCTCGCCGGAGCCGGGGTTGAATTTCTTCCTGGGCTCAACCAAGACGTGCTCGCCTTCCACCTCGTCGGAGGAACAGTCGTCGGCGGCATGAGCTTCTCGGCTGGAGTCGATCTAGGAACCAACGAAGAGGTCGGCTTCGCTATTTTCGGGCTTCAGCTGGGTTGGGGCCATCTCTACTGATCCACGCCTCCCTGCGAGAAAAGAAGAACCAAATACAGCCCGCCCCGATTAGTTGAAGTGCTGAACTGAATCTGAGCTCGCTCCCGCCTGAAGGGAGGGAAAAGTGAGCTCGTCCTCAGGCGGCGTTGCGTTCAGCTGCGGACAGGCGCTCAATCGCGGGGCGAACCGGCGCTGGCGAATCGAATCGTCCGCGGGACGATAATAGGCCATTTGAGCGCGCATGTGTGCAGCGAGAAAACGATCCAAAAGCGCAGCGCGATCCGGCTCCACATCCACCAGGTTCTTTCGCTCTCCGAGATCATCCTGAAGATGAAAGAGAGCTGGCTTAGCGCCGCTCGGGGAGCGGGTATACTTGTAGCCGTCGCAGATTACGCCTTCGCGAGACCTCATGCCTTGAATATTGATGAACACGGGTCGATGTCCCTCATCCCGCTCCTGTAGATCGTGGCCTTGAAAGGAGGGGTGAAGCGGCAAATCAAGAAGCCCGGCCAATGTCGGCAACACATCCAACGTGGATACATCGCGCGCATCTCGGGTTGGTGGGACATGGCCCGGATAGCGAATCATCAGGGGAACCCGGGCTTCGCCGTCAAAAAGGGTTCGACCATGAGTCACCATCTTATGCTGACCGAACATTTCGCCGTGGTCCGAGGTCAAGACAACAATCGTATTTTCGTGCAGCTCGAGCTCTCTGAGCGAGCGAAGCAAGAAGCCCACCTGTTCATCGACGAATGAAAGGGCGTTGTCATAACGATTGATCACCGCCGGACGGTCGGTTTTCGGGTAATTGAGGTAGTGAAACTTCCCCCGAGTCGGGCGATCCGGAAGATACTTCTTCTTGTATTTTCGAGGAACAACGTACGGAAAATGCGTCGACTGAAAGTTCACATAGAGCCCAAATGGCTTCTTCTGACTCTTGATCCAACGCACCGCGCGACGCGCCGTCACATCGTCAGGAATCGTCCGCTCTGAACCCATCATGAGCTTGGGGCCATCAAAGTTGGCTGAATGAAAAATAGGGTGCTCCTCGCTCGTACTCTCGAAGCGAATCATGCCTTGCCAACGCTCGTCCTGGCTCGAAAAGGTCGCAGTACCGTAGCCGACCGACGCCAAGAGGTCGTGCCAAAGTAGGCGCGGGTAGTCCAGGCGCTTGTAGGTGTCGAGGCCCGCGTATCGGCGAGGAAACAACGACGACAAAATCGCCATTTGCGCATAGTTGGAGTGCGTGGCCGTCGTTCGCGCCTGGGTCAGTTGCCAGCTCTCTAGTGCAAGTTCATCAATGTGGGGGGTCGTCGAACGCTCATAACCCCGGTGGCTCAGGTGGTCGATGCCGACCGACTCAAGCATAATGAGCAAGACGTTGGGGCTAGGTCTCGTTTCTGAGCCACGGAGACGAACGACTGCTTCATAGCCAGCTTCCACGCTACGAAGCGGCCCCTTTCGAACCAAAGCTCCTCCCGACCCGTCCCCCGCAGCCAAAGCTTGATGGTCAAGCTTGCGCTGAGCCCAAGAAGCGAGGAGAGACAGATCGGAGGTCGCAGTCAAAGGCGCGCGATGAGATCCCCGCGGCGAAGACAAAGCAAAAGTCAGCCCCCCGAAAACGGCGAGGCTGATCGTACCGCGAATCATCAAGCGCAAGGCGATCAAAGGTCCCACCCGCGGGCCTACAACCATCCACAATGAAAGGGCGCTCAGAAGCGCTCCTGTGCCGATCAGTAATCCTACCCAAGACCAGTATTCGAGCAAAAGAGGGAGCGCGAGTTGAGCGAAACCCTCCACCAGAAACTCGCACGAACCGAGTCCAAGAGTCTCACCGCTACTGAGTCGAAAGGCCTCCCCTGCACCCCGAAAGAGGACATACACAAAAACCAGCGCGGCTACCGCCAGACCAGCCGCCCACTGGGCAGCGCGCGTACGCCGCCCCAGGAGCAATCCTGCGCCCCAAATGAAAGAGCCCACGCCAATGACCAGCGTCGAGGCCAACGCCGAAGACAGGATCAGCGAAAGGGAGAGGGCCGACGCTCGCTGACTTTCTCCGCCCGTCACGGGCAGCACCGCGACGAGAGAGAAGAGCAACGATACCCCCATCCCTAGGGCACCGAGTCGTCTCGACGTCCGATTTTCCGCCAAAGCTTCGTCGGCCGACGATTGAAAACGTCGCGAAAGGCCAGCGAGCGATGGGCGAGAGGCAAAGGACATTACAAAATTCTGACTTCAGCAAATTCGGGATCGGATGTGACGCTCGGGGGCGCCGGCCCTAGCATGCGGATACGACCCGGTCCAAATCGACCAAAGAGTCTATCGATTTACTTGGGGCGCGAGCCGTTCGGCTGTAAAACGCCCGCGCCATGGCCCAGGACTCTCAGCGTAAATCGCCCAATCAGGCAAGGAAATCACAGTCGACCCGGGTCGATGAGGAAGAGCCCGTCCTCAGTGGCCGCATGGTCATCGCCGTGGCTTTCGCCCTAGCAATGTCCGTCATTCCTGTCAGCGGACTGGGGAAATACATCACCAAGACGGCGCCAGAGACGGCGGCCCGAGCGTCATGGAAGGTGGGGCAAACCGCCAATATCCATCTCACCGTCGTAACGGCCGATTTCAAGGAACTGGGCTGCGCTATGGGCAAAACTCAGGGCGAAAACCACTGCGAATTCAAGAACGAGCGGGAGCAGTTTCCCGTAGCGGCCGGCGAACCGGTGGATGACAACAAAGAGCATGTCCTCCAGCCCTATCGGACAACGGACCAAAACTTGATTCTGACCGCCGGGCTGTGGGCGCAGCCGGAAGTGGCCATGCGCCTCCACACGGAGCCGCCCCTAGGCACGAGCAAGAAGACCCTCGCGCGTTTCGTTGTGGCCTGCGACGTGAAATTTCTTGAAGAGTGGGAAGACACCCTGGTCAGATGGAAGCAGCGTGAGCGCTGGTCGAACCAAGGCACAGCGATGGTCACGGAGCTCCAAAGATGTGAAATCCTTGAAGAAGATTAGGCACGTCGGGCAAAACCTCCTCGAAAGACCTGCGCTCGAACCATGGAACCACTACCGCAGCTAATTCCAGCAATTCGGCCGAAAAACTTTAGTTAATGGAGTTGACCTCACTCAAATGGGGTGCATACTTCGCCACCCCTTCTCAGGAAGAACACCCATGACATCGGAAGCATCCGCACCTATCACCAGCTCAAGCAAGAACGGCACCATTCTCGAAAAACTCGAGTCTCAGTACCTCCGCAGCGATCTTCCGCAGTTCCGCGTGGGTGACACTGTCGCCGTTCATTACGAAATCATCGAAGGCGACAAGCGTCGCGTTCAGGTATTTAAGGGCCTCGTGCTCAAGCGTCACCGCGCAGGTGCTCGTTCGACCTTTACCGTACGCAAAGTCAGCTTCGGTATCGGCGTTGAGCGTACCTTCGTTCTGAACTCACCTCGCATCGCGAAGATTGAGGTCACGGCCCGCGGTATCGTCCGTCGTGCTCGCCTCTTCTACCTCCGAGCTCTTTCCGGCAAGAAAGCGCGCGTGCGCGAGCGCAAAGATCAGTAAGCCTCAGACTGCGGCTTCGGGGTCTGGCCCCGACAGACAAAGCGACGTTCACCTCAAGTGTGACGTCGCTTTTTTTCGTTTGTCCAAGCTCGACGCTCCGAGGATTCGAACTCGGACCCAAGTCGGTATAAAACGAGGCATGGTGGATTTTCGAAGCTGGCGGACCGCTGCATCCGGTTTGCTCCTAGCTCTTGCGTGCGTGACCATAAGCAAGAGGACACTGGCGGGACCTGAAGCGCACATTCTTCGTATCGATCCCCAAACCTCTTTGATGGACGGTGATCCCGTTCTGACGACAGTGCTCGACATCTCCGACGCGCCGCGCTCGAGCCAACTCACGCGAGGGTGCGCCGTCATGAAGGGCGACGAACAACTCGATTGCATGAGCGAAGCGATCGAGGCGGACGGAGCTTGGGGAACGCCCTATCCCTTCGTCCCCGAAGACGTGGTTTTTACCGTCAAGATCGACGACAGTGAATACCCCGCCCAACTGCAAGACCACTTCCGCTTCGGGGAAAACCAAAACGAACCACGAGTCGGTACCGCCTATCTGATCATCATCGATGCCGATGCGCGCGTGGGCAAAGCCTTTGATGAATTGAGGGATGTCGCCACCCAATTCGTCGCCTCCATGGGGACACACGACTGGGTCAGCGTTGTCGTGCTCGGCCCCAACAGCGTCGTCAGCGACTCGGGTTGGCTCACGCGTGGAGGCCACGACCAGGCAAGGAGGGCGATCTCCAAACAAGAAGACACCATCCGCACCCGGGATCGAACACGCCCCTTGCTCGACTTGATCCGAAAAAGTGCCAGCCATGCCTTCCGAGCGCTGGCCGGGGGCTCTGATGCAGGTTCATTGCCACCTCTGCACCAAGCCATGGTCGTGCTCTCGAGCGGCTACGGTGGAGGAGATCCGTCAACGACCGGGCCAGGAGCAGCCGAGCTGTCCAAGTTCTTCACCGAGGGCCGACTCGATCCAAAAAACAGCGCCCTCCCGAAGCTCCCGATCCCAATCATCAGTATCTTCACTCCGCCCAAAGCCCACGCGGAGCACGTCCAGTTCGCCCGTTCCTTCATGGAGAACCTGGCGAACCAGCAAATTGGTGGATTTTTCTCGGTGATTCGCGACGGCCAAGCCGATCACAAGACACGAATCGTCGATGCCGTCCGGTCACGTTTCTCACAAATGATCTTGGCTCGCTTCACCCTATCGTGTGTGGCCCCCAGCACTACGCAAAGCTTTTCGCTGCTGTTCAAGAACAAGAGCCAACACATCCTCGGGGACTCATCCTTTTCTGGAGTGCCGGTCGGCTTCGATCCAGCAGCCTGGCCCCTAAACGTCGACGGCGAACTCACGCGAAAAAAAGCGAAGGAGCAAGGCGGGATCCATCCCGGCGGGAGCGTCACGGTCCTGGGAAACTTCTGCTGGGGTTCAGACACCTCCAGGCCCGAGATCTATTTCATCCCTCCCGGCGAACCCCTACCCAAAGACACAAAAGACCCAAACGCCGCTCGAGAAATTCAAAAACGCCTCATCTCCTTGGATATGCGGGGTAAGACACTCCAAGCCAACAGCAGCTTTGCCGAATTTAAGGTTCCAGAATCAAGTCAGATCTTACATGGTGATGGAGAGCGGCGGAGTGTTCGCGTGGTGGTGGTCGACAGCAAGCTGAAGCGAACCAGCGGATTGCTCGAAGCGACGGTGCTCACCCTCAAGGGTCAAGAGCTACCTCTACCTATGATGCCCATCGTCGCCGCAGCGTCCGGAGCGGTGGTCCTCTTGCTGGTCGTGGGGTTGCTGCTCCGCAGGGGTTCTCGCAAATCACAAGTCGCCGCCTCGCGTGAACATATCCCCAGCGAACAAAGCCCCTATGCGCGTCCCGCGCCAGTCAGCCGCGTGCCCCGGAACGGCAATCGAGCGCTACGGGCCACCCTAGAAGGGCCGGCAGGGCGTTTCGTCATCCTACCGGGGACAGACCTCCGAGCTGGACGTGATGGTACGCGGGCGGCGGCGGTGATCGGTCACCATCAAGTGTCTGGACTTCACGCCACCTTTCGTTTGGAAGACAATCAACTGAAGGTGCGCGACGAATCCAGCACTTCTGGCACGCGGCTCGACAACCGAATCATTCAACCCGGTACCTGGGAAACCGTTGCGAACGGAGCCCAGGTGGCCCTCGGCCCCGAAGTGTTCACGGTCACGATCGAAACGAGTAGTCGCAGATGACCTTCGACGAACTGTTGCTCAAACTGGGGCGCCAGACGATTCGTATTGGTAGTAGCAACGCCTGTGAGATCTGCATCAAGGAAGCAAGTGTTCCGGCCGTGGCGGCAGAAGTCATTCATCATGGTGCCGGACGCCTCAGCTTCGTTCCATCGAACCACACCCGAGCTCGCGCTGGCGACCGACAGCTGACCCCCGGGCAGCCCGTCCCCTTTGACTTTAGTATTCGCTACCAGATCGAAGGGCATACGGTATTCAATGCACACCCCGACCTTTGCATGATGATGATGGGCAGAGGGCACCTTGGATTGAGCACTCCCGAGCTCATCGTAGGTAGGGACCCGGAACGCTGTCATATTGTGATGAACAGTCCGGGAGTTTCGGGTACGCACGCGCAGTTTCAATGCAACGCGCAGATCATCGTCACTGACCTCAACTCGAAAAGTGGCACGTGGAAGGACGGCGCTCGACTCCGCCCCAATCAGCCGGAGGTCTTAGCCGAAAACGACATCTTGGCGCTCGGCCCCCTGCCCCTGCCCGCCCATCTGGTGCGGGAGTTCGACCAGGCGTTACGCGAAGCCGAGTCGACCGCGCCTCGCATCGACAAGACCGCAGCAATGCCGATGAAAACGGTAGAAAGGCGAGCCCTTCCCTCGCGCCTACCGACCCCACCCAAGAGCCGTAATCGCACCGTCATGGGCACCATCAAGATGGCCCAGGCGACTGCAACCAAGATTGGTCGTACGGCAGACAACGACATCGTCCTCGACTACGCCCAGGTGAGCAGTCGCCATGCTCAGATCGTCCAGACCGAAGGCGCTGTATTCGTAGAAGATCTCGGAAGCGAACTCGGGACTCAGGTACGCGGCACCCGACTCAAACCCGGAAAGCGAGCTCAGGTCAACGACGGCGAAAGGATCACCTTCGGCCCGATCCCGACCTTCCTCCGAGTGACTCAAGATAGGGTTGAACTCATCGTTGAAGATCAAAAGGGTTGGGCGGGGCGCCCGCTCTTCGATGTGGCGGCGGCGGGTATCACCGTACAGGTACCGGACCGGGAGGACCCCAAAAAAACAAAATGTCTTCTTTCGGATGTGCACTTCAAGGCACAACCGGGTGACCTCGTTGCCCTCATGGGCCCCAGCGGTTCGGGTAAAACGACACTGCTTCATGCCCTCACCGGCTACCTCCGTCCCACCTCAGGCGAAGTCCTCATCAACGATACCCCCCTGCCCGAGATATTCGAGTCCCTCCGCGGTTCAATCGGCTACGTGCCTCAAGATGACATTATTCATGCAGAACTCACGGTCTACGAGGCCGTGCATTATAGTGCTCGATTTCGCCTCCCCCCCGACTACGACGATGGAGAAATTGACCGAAGAGTACAACTGACTCTTGCTCAGCTTGGGCTCGAATCAGTCGCACACCTTCAAATCGGGCGCCCAGAGCACAAGGTGCTATCCGGCGGGCAGCGTAAACGCGTCAATATAGCGATGGAGCTCGTCACAGATCCGGTCCTGCTCTTTCTCGACGAACCCACAAGCGGCCTTGCCGCCGACGATACAACTGCTCTTGTCGATCTTCTGGCCACTCTCGCGAGAGAACACGGCAAGACCATCGTCGCGACCATCCACCAGCCGGCTCGCGATGAATACGAAAAATTCAATCTCGCCTTGATCTTAGGCCACGGAGGGATCCCGCTCTACTTTGGTCCGACCGCGGACGCCTACAGCTTCTTCGAAACGTGGCGCGGCGCCCTGCGTAGCTTGGAGATCGCGACCCCCAGAGACATGTTCGCTGAACTCAAAGAAAGGGAAGTCCGACTTGAAAAGGAAATGCCCGGAAAGCCCCGGCAAGAAGTTCGAGAGGCCGTCTCTCTGGCCTACAACCAAGAGTACCTCAAGAGCGATATCTATGTCGAAATGCGTCGCGTGGGCCGGAGCACAGATCGCGTTAGCTCCCAATTGTCCCAGCTCAAAACCCGTCCGCACGCGCACGGACAGTTTCGCCTTCTAACTAGCCGCTACTTAAAAGTAAAACGCCGCGATCGCGTGGGCACGCTCATTCTACTTCTGCAGGCCCCCCTGATCGGGGTCTTGCTCTCCCTTGTTTTCGGGGCTCAAAAACCAGCCGTCCCATACTGGTGCCTCGGGGCGCTCAACCAACTGGCTCAAGAGAACGGAGCCATCATGGACGCCACCAGCGATGTGATGGCGCACCTAAAAACAACCACAGACAACGCAGGAGCCTTGTTCTTCCTGGTGGTCGCTGCCGTTTGGTTTGGCACCAGCAACGCCGCCCGAGAAATCGTGAGCGAACGGGCCATCTTTCGGCGCGAACGCATGGTAAACTTGCAGGTGGGACGCTACGTACTTTCCAAGTTCGTTGTCCTCAGCG
Source organism: Polyangiaceae bacterium (assembly GCA_050300635.1). Taxonomy (GTDB): domain Bacteria; phylum Myxococcota_A; class Polyangia; order Polyangiales; family Polyangiaceae; genus NIC37A-2. Next base: position 31,077 of record JBNKYC010000072.1, on the reverse strand, counting down.
GGCTTTCGGCCATTCAGTGCACCATTCTCCTCGGGATCGTGTTCGTCTCCCTCGGGCTTGCTGGGGGCGTAAGCGCATTTTTCGTTTCCTTGGGCATGATGATTCTCACCGCCCTCTGCTCTGTCGGTTTGGGCTTGTTGCTCAGCGCATCTGTTCAAAGCAGCGAAGCGGCCATGGCCTTGACGCCTATCGCGTTGATCCCCCAGGTAGTATTGGGAGGTCTCATGGTTCCAGTCACGACGAATCCCTGGCTCAAGTGGCCCATGCAAATGATTCCTTCGCGTTGGGGATTCGAAGGCGTTGTCCGTCCGGAACGGCAGGCTATCGCAGGTGCTACGGAGTGGAGGATTCATTTGCCCCAAGCCCCCGACAGCATTCCTGATTTCGTCGAAAATCAGGAGTTTTCGTGCGCACTCGCCCAGATGGAAAGCAGCCAATTTACAGGCGCCTGGGGCTTCTCGGGAGCAAGTACCACTCCCCCACTGGTGCTTGTAGCAATGGCGGCCGCCCTCTTGCTCGCGGTGACTTGGACCCTGGCACGACGCCCTTAACGTTTCGCAAACGATAAGGGTACAAATAAGAGCGAAGTCGCCCACAGGACGACCTCGCCTGAGCGCGATCTCTGCTCAAACCGAGGTCGACGTGCCTGCTGCCGATATACTCACCCTTTGAGTAGCCACGAACTCGCGATAAAGGGCGTTGATCGCCGGATGAAAATCGGTCGGCGCAACACCAACAATGATGTTCACTTCGCTCGCCCCCTGATTGATCACCTGAATATTGACCTGAGCCCGAGACAGCGCCCCAAAGACGCGGGCGGCAATACCAATCGAGTGGTTCATTTCCTCGCCCACCACGGCAATAAGAGCCATTTCAGGAACAACCTTGATGTTATCCGGACGCAAGGTGGTTCGAATCTCTTCGACTAAATCATCCATTTTATCCTGAACATTTTCATTGTCGATGATGACGTTCAGGCCGTCGATACTGGAAGGAACATGCTCGACACTGACCCCCGCCCGACGAAAGATGTCGAGGACACGATAGGTAAAGCCAACCTGCTTGTTCATCAATGTCTTCTCAATGCAAACCATCGCGAACTGGCACTTACCTGCGATACCAGCAATCGCTGTCCCCTTCGCTTCAGCCTCGCTCAGGCGCGGGACGATGCGCGTCCCGAGATGCTCTGGCTCGTTCGTATTTTTGATGTGAATCGGAATTCCAACTTCCCGAACGGGCAACGTCGCCTCGTCATGCAGTACGGATGCGCCCATATACGAAAGCTCGCGCAGCTCGCGGTAGGTCACCTCGACCATGGGGTCTGGCTGATCGACGATGCGCGGATCGGCCATCAATAGGCCAGAAACGTCCGTCCAGTTTTCGTAACTGACAGCCTCGATGGCACGTGCGGCGATCGCCCCTGTAATGTCCGACCCCCCGCGGGAGAAGGTCTTGACCTTGCCATCGGACCCCTGACCGTAAAACCCGGGAATCACGTAACGCTTCTCTCGAACAGAAAGTCGATCAGCGAGACGTTGGTACGTCGAAGGATGTACCAGACCGTTGCCCTGGATCGAGATCATCTCAACCGGATCGACGAACTCTGCATCGAGAAATTTCGCGATGATCAGGGCGTTGAAGTACTCGCCTCTTGAAGCAACATAGTCGCGGGTCACCCCCGTCTTCAGCTCTTCGGCAAAGGCGTCGAGCGCGGCTTCTACCCCGGCGTCAACCCCCAGGTCGTTTTGGATTTCAGCGAAGCGCTGCTTGACCTCGCGGAAGGTCGATGAAAAATCGGTCGGGGCCTCAGCCAGCTCCTGACAAAGGTAGAGCAAGTCCGTCACCTTGGCCTCGGACTTCTGTCGCTTTCCAGGAGCAGAAACGACCACGACCTGGCGGCGAGGATCTGCTTCGACGATCTTCTTGACTTTTCGGATTTGCTCGGCGCTGGCGACGCTAGTGCCACCAAATTTAGCTGCAATTCTGCTCATGGCGAGCTCGTGTTGGCACACTCTGGCGCCCCTTTCCACACCAAATTCACCAAGCTTCAGTGCGGCCTCATTCGGCCGTCTTGTAGATCGTGAGTCAGCCCTCCCCTCTTGATACAGCGAACGAAGCCCATAGTCCGGAGTCTCCCGTCGTTGAGCGGCTCTTGGCTTTGATCGAGTCAAAAGATTACAAACCGCCCCAGCTTCCCTCCACGGCCATGCAGTTGCTGGAGCTTTCTCGCCAAGAAAGCGTCCAACCTGGGGCCATGGTGGCCCTTCTTGAGCGGGACCCCATGTTGGCGGCCGAGCTGCTCAGGCTCGCCCAGAGCTCGCTCTACGGGGGCTCGTTTTCGGTACGCACTCTCGACGAGGCCATCGTTCGCCTGGGGCTGCGCCGCACCGCCGAACTCTTCCTTCATGCCGCCCTCGAGGCCCGAGTTTTCCGGGCGGCCGGTTATCAAAAAAAGATGGATGAGTTGCGACGACACTCTGTGGCAGTCTCACAGCTGGCGCGGCTAGTCGGAAGAGAAGCCGGTGTAATGGACCAATCCGCATTCATCTGCGGACTTCTCCATGACGTCGGAATCGCGGCGAGTCTCATCGCGGTTGTCGAAACTTGCCCCCCACACCAATCGGTCCCTACTTTCGAAGAGATCTGGCCGGCCGTGCGGGAAGTGCACGAACGCGCGGGAGGGATCCTGGCTAGCACCTGGAACTTTCCCTCGGACGTTACTTTTGTGATCGAACGCCATCACAACTTCATGGTCGGGGGCAAGCTTCATCCCCTCGCCGCCGTGGTAAATCTGGCGGATTGGGTCGCCTGTGAGCTGGGTTTCGGCTTCGCCCAAGAGCAAAGCCAAGAGGCCGGTAGCGTCGTGCTCGACGCCCTCGGCCTCGGAGCAACCCAGGCTCAACAGTTGCTCGAAAAAGCGAGTCGTGTTCTAGACCGAATCAGTTGAAGGCCCCGAACAGGGGCCTCCCATCGACGCTCAGCTCCCTTTTCTGACGGGGACTTCCCAGATTTCTCGAGCATAACTTTCGATAGTGCGGTCGCTGGAGAAAAATCCCATCCGGGCAACGTTGAGGATCGACTTCCGGGCCCACTTCTGCGGATCTCGATAGGCTTCCTCGACGACAGCCTGACAGGCGACATAACTCCTGAAATCGGCCAGGACCAGGAAGTTGTCGTGGTTCAGGAGGTTATCGACGAATCCACTAAAGCGTCCCGGATCCTCAGGGCAAAAGACCCCACGGGCCAGGGCGTCCAAGACGTTTCTCAAGGCGCGATCTCCGTAGTAGATTTGGCGAGCATCGTAGCCTTGCGCCTTTTGCGCTGCCACCTGATCAGCGTGAAGACCGAAGAGAAACATATTCTCCTCGCCCATCTCATCCTTCATTTCGACGTTGGCGCCGTCCAGGGTGCCAATCGTGAGGGCGCCATTCATGGCGAACTTCATGTTTCCTGTACCCGACGCCTCGTAGCCAGCCGTCGAAATCTGCTCTGAAACTTCGGTCCCAGGGATGATCAGCTCCGCCCACGAAACGCTGTAGTTGGGCACGTAGACCACGCGGAGGCTATCTCGCGTATCAGGATCGGAGTTGACCACCTTGCCCACCGTATTGATGAGCCAAATAATCTGTTTCGCAGTCTCGTAGCCAGGAGCCGCCTTTCCCGCAAACAAGAAAGTCCGGGGCACGGAAGAGCGCGCCCGCTCGGGATTGGCCTTATAAGACTGATAGAGGTGAACCACGTGCAACAAATTGAGGAGTTGCCGCTTGTATTCGTGAATTCGTTTCACCTGCGAGTCGAGGAGAAAACTAGGATCGAGCTCGATGCCGGCCGTAGTCCAGAGACGATCGGCGAGTCGTTTCTTGTTCGCAAACTTAATTTCACGCCACTCTTGCTGCACCGCAGGGTCGTCTGCGAACTTTTCCAGCATCTTCAAACGCCCAATGTCGGCCTCCCATCCTGGACCAATCAGTCGATTGAGCAAGGCGGTCTGACCAGGATTGCACTTGTACATCCAGCGACGAGGAGTCACTCCATTGGTCTGATTGAGCAGCTTTCCAGGTTCGTGCTCATCAAAATCTCGAAACAGCTGATCTTTGAGCAGTTGTGAGTGGAGCGCCGATACACCGTTGACCCGCGAGCTGCCGATAACAGCCAGGTTAGCCATGCGAACATAGCGTTCACCGCCTTCCTCAATGATGCTCATTCGGCGTTTGCGTTCCACATCGCCGGGAAAGCGTCGCTCCACACCATCGAGGAAGCGATGATTGATCTCGTAGATGATCTGTAGATGTCGAGGAAGGACCCGCTCCATGAGCCATACAGGCCATTTCTCGAGAGCTTCGGGGAGCAAGGTGTGGTTGGTGTAGTTGATCGACTCACGGGTGATTGTCCATGCCTCGCTCCACTCCAAACCATGCACATCACAGAGCAGCCGCATTAACTCGGCGACGGCTAGAGCGGGGTGCGTATCGTTGAGTTGGAAGGTCGAGGAATGTGCAAGCGTACGAATATCGGACGTACCACTTAGATGTCGCGCCACCGCGTCCTGGAGCGTCGCCGAGACGAGGAAAAACTCTTGCTTGAGCCTCAACTCTTTGCCGAGAGCATGGTTATCGTTCGGATAAAGAACACGAGTGATGTTCTCGTCGTGGCTCTTTCTTTCGACCGCCTTGGCGTAGTCGCCCGCGTTGAAGTAGGCGATATCGAAATCCTTGTTCGCGTGAGCTCGCCACAAACGAAGGGTATTGACGACGTCGTTCTTGTACCCGGGGACCGGCACGTCATGGGCTACTGCAAGAACCCCTTCAGTATCGACCCACTCGTGGACGATTCGCCCGTTTCCCCCCGAATACTGAATAACGCGACCACCGAATTGAACGTTGTAGCTGCGCTCCGGGCGAACAACCTCCCAGGGGTTGCCGTTGCGCAGCCACATGTCCGGGGCCTCTTGCTGACGCCCACCCACAATGTTCTGACGAAAAATGCCGTAGTCATAACGAAGACCATAGCCCACAGCGGGGATTCCCAACGTAGCCATCGAGTCGATGAAACAAGCGGCCAGTCGCCCCAAGCCACCGTTGCCGAGTCCGGCGTCGTTTTCTTGCTCAATGATCTCATCAATATCCAAGCCGAGCTCAGCCAGCCCCGCCTTGCAATCTTCGTAGATGCCCAATGCGATCAGACTGTCTGCCAAGAGCCGGCCGATGAGGAACTCAAGCGACAAGTAGTAGACTTGCTTGGGGTGCTCGTCCTTGCGCTCCTTCCAGGTGCGCGTCCATCGGTCATACATCCGGTCGCGGGCGGTACGGGCCAGAGCAACGAATTCATCCAATGATGTGGCTGCCGAGGGATGTTTTCCCTGGGTGTGAAGCACGTGCTGAATGAACGACTCGACCAACGAGGCCTTATCAACGCCGAGGTCTTCTACTTGGATATTCATCTTCGTTGTCATCTGACAAGGAGGATACACTGGCCCCTGAAGATGAGAACAGAGCATATACATTATGCTGACGGCGGATCCCCCTTCCCCTCAGGAAACAAAGCCTCCTATCCAGCCCCGGCCACTTTCCCCTTCTTGCTACCTGCCCTAGGAAGCAACCAACAACTCGGAGCGACGGTTCAATGGTTAACGAAGCACTCAAAAAGTACATCTGGCTCGAAACACCCTGCACAGCAAGAGCGAAACACTCACGTCACCTGACCTCGAAACTCGGGCTGGGCGGCCTACTCTTAGCGGCCAGCATTGCCTGTAGTGCTAGCCCCGCGCCCATAGCCCAGACCCCATCTGGTCCAGAACCCGAACCCGCTCCCGAGCCCGCAACAAAGGCACCAAGCGCAGAGACCAACTCGCCCCCACGCCCGCCCGCTGTCGTGATACTAGCGGACGTCGGATTTGCCACACCAGAAAGTGTGTACTTTGATAGACACCGTGACGTCTACCTGGTGAGCAACATCAACGGGGCACCAACGGAAAAGGACGGAAACGGCTTCATTTCGCGCCTCACCCCCCGAGCCGACGGAAGCTACAAGATTGACCTCAAGTTCATTGACGGTGAAAAGAGCGACACGCCCCTGGACGCCCCCAAAGGGCTTACCGTCGTCGGTGACACTCTTTACGTCGCTGACATCGATCGAATCAGAAAGTTCAGCGCCGTGACTGGGTCCTTTCGAGGCGAGATTGAGCTTCCCGGCTCGACCTTCGTCAACGACGTTACCACTGGCAAAGATGGTTATGTCTATGTCAGTGATAGCGGACTCACGCCCGAATTTAAAGAGAGCGGCACAGACGCCATCTACCGAGTTGCTCCGACGGACAAAGTAGCGAAGCTCGTATCAGGAGCCGAACTCGGAGGCCCCAACGGCCTCATCGCCACCGAGGACGGAGTGTGGGTAACCACTTTTCGCAGCGGGGAGCTCTACTGGGTGAGCGACAGCGGAGAAAGAAGCGCCGTTCGAAAACTCCCTCAGGGCTCCAATGATGGGATCGTCATGAACGGAAAGGGGGAGCTCATGGTTTCTAGCTGGGAAGGAAGTTCGGTTCTGTCCGGTCCGCCGGAGGGCTCCTTCAAGACGAGCATCAGCGGGGTCACTTCGCCAGCGGACATTGGCTTCGACTGCTCTCGGGACAAGCTGCTCATCCCTCTTTTCAAAGAAGACAAGGTGGTGATTCAACAGCTTGATGCCGATTGAGCTGTTGAACCTACACCGGAGCCTCCACCCCGCCGTCGGTACACTGTGGGACACATTTTGATTTCCGGCCTTTCGCCTTCCACTCCTCCAGAAACACGGACGACAAAGGGTGAGAGAATCGGAAACTAGGGCTCTCTTTTTTCTCGAAAACAAAGAATTTCATGAAAAAACTGTCGAACTGTCGCGGATGACGTCGAATGTCACCGATTAGATGAATCGAAGCTGCCCCCCTCTGGTACAATCGTTTGGGGAGTTCGTTCGGGATCAATGAAATCGTCCCCGCATGTAAGGATGTGCTGAAATGTCTCATCGAACACCACTTATCGCAGCAGTCTTGACCCTGACGGCCATCCCCGCGGCCTGTTCGAACGACGACTCAAAGAACGAGGGCACCTCTGCCTCAGGCGGTTCCTCAGGCCTGGAACTCGAAACCGGCGGCATGGGCGGGAGGGCTGATTCTGACGGAACAGGTGACAGTGACGGTCCCGTCCTAAACCGCTGCACTTCCTTCGAAGGTTTGACCGAGTGCAACACGGCAGGCCTCAACGCGACTCCGGTGGACGTGAGCATTCTGCTCTTGGTCGACGCCAGCGGTAGCATGGGCAGTCCCCTGCCCGACGACGACCGAGTCACGCTTTGGAATGCCACGAGCACAGCACTCAAAGAAGCCCTCCGCGCAGCCCAATCGAGCATCTCCTTCGGTCTCGATCTCTTCCCCAATACAGACACCAACTACGCGGCCCAATTGTGCGAAATGCCGGAAGATGCCGACCTTCTCGTCCCCATCGCACCGGGACCAGAAAACCGCGAGGCCATCATCGCGATGATGGCGCGAAAAGGGCCCGGTGGAGGAACCCCTACCGCCGCAGGCCTCAAGCGCGCCTATGAGTATTACACCACTGGTGCCGGCAAGGATGTCAAGGGAAGTCGATTTGTCCTTTTGGCCACCGATGGGGGCCCCAACTGCAATGAAGACCTCAACTGCGAAAGAGACACCTGCACCGCAAACATTGACGCCAAGCCAGACGACAAAGTGTGTGGGAAAGAAGCAGGCAACTGCTGCGAAGACTTCGGCTCCGGATGTCTCGATGACAGCGGAACCCTCCAGGCTATCGAGACCCTTTCGAGTATCGGAGTCGACACCTTCGTGGTCGGACTTCCCGGGTCAGAGATCTACGAGCAACAGTTGAACAAGTTCGCTATCGAAGGAGGACGCCCCAACACCGAAGGCGACGAAAAATACTTCAAGGTGGACTCGATGGGCGCGACCGAAGGTCTGACTGAGGTCTTGACTGCGATCACTCGCCAGTTGGTCACAAGCTGCGAAGTCGAACTCGACGCACCGCCTACCTCGAAGACACTCCTCAACCTTGCTGTGGATTGCGAAGTTTTGCCCCGTCTAGAAGAGGACGGAGGAATGGGCGGCAACGGCGGTTCTTCGTCGGACGCAAGCTCCTGGTTCTACAATAAGGGCACCAACCGCGCAGTTATCGTGGGTCCGAAGTGTGATGAAATTGAAAGCGAAGGCGTCGAACGCATCGATATCATCGAAGGCTGTCCCGTCCTACGCTAGACTCAAGGAGGAGTACGATATGCAAAAGTCTCGTCTTATCATGGGAGCAATGGCCCTGAGTTTCACCTTCCTTTTCGCCTGCTCCAATAGTGACGAAAAGGACGACGAAGGAAGCAGCTCCTCGACAGGCAGCAGTTCCACCGACGGCGGCTCAAGCGGGAGTTCGACCAACGAAAGCTCGGGGGACGGAGATTCTTCAACCACGGGCAGCAGTGACGAGCCGAAAGAGAATAATTCGGCCTGCGGCCTTGCCTCGGGGAACGATACCTTCTTCGGCAACGCCGATATCAATGAGGTAGAAGGGCTCGACGAGTGTGGAGGGGAAACACGAGAAGTCGAAAGTGTCGCGGCGGATATCTTCGTTCTCGTCGACAAGAGCGTTTCGATGGGAGAAAACCCTGTCAGTGACGCAGAAGGTGCCCCCACACGCTGGGAAGCACTAAGTGAGTCCCTCAAAGAGTTCTTCATCGATGCTGGGTCCCAGAATCTTCGAGTCGGGCTTCAGTACTTTGGTCTGGCTGCCACCGATGGCAGTTCCTCGGCTGACCAAGGACTCTCCTGCGACCCAAGCGATTACGCCAAACCAGACGTAAAAATCGGGCGCCTCAGTGACAACTCCGGCGACCTGGTTGACTCGGTCAACAGCCATGGTCCGGATAGTCTCACCCCGACCCATCCTGCTTTGGAAGGGGCTCTGATGTATACCAGGCAGTGGGCCATCGATCATCCTGACCGTCCCGCGGTCCTGGTGCTGGCGACCGACGGGTACCCAACGGTGTGTGGCGACACCAGCATCGGTGGGCTGGAGGATCTAGTAGAAGAGTACGCCAATCCCACCGACGATTCACCGCCGATTCCCACATTCGTTCTCGGTGTGGGAGAGGTCCCCAATTTGAAGAGAGTCGCATCCAAGGGCGGGACAGGGCAGGCTTTCTTCGTCGCTGATTGCCCCAGCGCGACCGACGATCTACTCGCGGCACTCAAGAGAGTCGCCCACAGCACGGTGGCCTGCGAGTTTGAACTTCCAGAGCCCAACTCCGGCGGGCAGATCGTATCCTGCGATAAGGTGAATGTGATCTATCAGCAGAGTGGAAGCTCCATTACTCAATCTGTTCCTCATGTGAAAAGCGAGGACGACTGCGCAGGCGGCGGTTGGTACTACGAGGAGACCGAAGACGGCTCCTGCACCCCAGGAGAGACGATGATCAAGATCTGCCCGAACAGCTGCCGCAATCTAGGAGGCAGCTCGGTCCGCCTGGTCGTGGGCTGCGACCAGATCAAGCTTAATTAAGTAAGCAGCCCACCACATCCCGCGCCAAAGCCCGGCTTTCTCATTATCTAGATTGGTGCTCCCAGTGCACATATAATTCTCAATTTACAGCAATTGTTCTTGATCCGTTCAGATTCATACTGACACCCAAGGAGAACCAACCATGACCTGGAACCTAGACCCGTCACATACACAAGTAGAATTCTCAGTCCGTCACATGATGATCAGCACGGTCCGAGGAAGCTTTGGCACCTTTTCGGCTGAAGCAAAAATAGATCTAGACAACATCGAAAGCTCCACGGTGTCGGCTACAGCGCAAGTCGCTACGATCCAAACCGGAGAAGAACAACGGGACGGACATCTCAAGTCCGCGGACTTCTTCGATGCCGAAAAGTTCCCCGAACTCAAGCTCACCAGCACCAAAGTCGAAAAGAGCGGGGACACCGTCGTGGTGGAAGCCCAACTGACGATCAAAGACGTCACTAAAAGCGTGCAACTTAAGGGCGAAGTCCTCGGCCCCGCCAAAGACCCCTGGGGGAATCAGCGCGTCGGCTTTAGCCTACAAGGTGAAATCAACCGCGAAGATTTCGGTCTCACTTGGAACCAAGCTCTAGAAACGGGCGGCGTACTGGTGGGCAAAAAAGTCACCCTCTCGATCAACGCACAATTTGTAGCGGCGTAGCCCTAGAATACATCTCACAACCAACAGAAGCTCTGCCGACGCTCGCCCCAGAGGAGTGAGGCAAGTTATGAGATGCGCTGTAGTCACCCAAGAAACTCGAGCGAAGTCGCTCCAGTCTCTTGGGGTCAAGCTGCTCAAGAAAGCTCCACTCACGCAAGTAGGTGGAGCTTTCTTGAGTGCAGGGAAGTGTCATAGATCGCCGCCGCCTTTGAGCCGAAAGGCCTCGAAGACAAACGGAAGGAACGAACCAGGTTTCAGACCGCTTTCGCGACGTGCTCCAGTGACCATCGAGGCCCCGAGGTTTCACCCAACAACGCCAGAATGTCTTTTTCGATGGCTTCGGGGGTCGTAGTGGGGGCATAGCGAGTGATCTTGGACCCATCGGGAGAAACCAGGAATTTCGTAAAGTTCCACTTGATGGCTTGGCCCAATATCCCCTTCGCGCGTAGCTTGAGAAGGCGAAAGACTGGATTGGTTTCCGGTCCATTCACATCACTTTTTTTCATGAGCGGAAATGTGACTCGATAGTGAGAGCTACAGAACCCCTTGATCTCTTCGTCGGTCCCAGGCTCTTGGTGCCCAAACTGATCACAGGGGAACCCGAGCACGACCAAACCTCGCTCCTCGTACTTTTCGTGGAGAGCCTGCAAGCCGGCATAATGAGGCGTAAATCCGCAGCGGCTCGCCGTATTGACGATCAGCAAAACTTTGCCGCGCAACACATCAAAGGAAAGGGGGTCGCCCGAGTTTAGGGTCGCACTCAAGTCGTATAAAGTCTCAGTCATTTCAGAATCCGGTCAGGCCATCAGGCTGAGCTCGTTATTCAACCAGTGAAGCCAAATGCAAGGCCAAATTGAGCGCGTATGCGCAAAAATGAAGCCGAGAACCAGCGCCACGGCAAAAATCGGAAGGCTGCGTTCGATAGCAGCCGAATACCCCAAATGCGCCCACCATGCGGGCCAATGAATGAGCACGAAGAAGACGGCACAAGTTAATTGTGCCCCCCAGTACCGAGCTCGAAGCCCTCCCAAACTCTTCGAGTTCCTATGGGTCCAATCCAGCAACTCGGATAGAAAGACCCCACGGAACACCAGCTCTTCGAAGACAGGCGCCACGAGTCTAGGACGAGCGACAGACCAGAAATCTGCTGTTTGAACACCAAGCGGAATAGAGTTGCGCGCCGCCGTCGCGGCGAAAAGCGCCCAGGTCACCAGCACAGTGAGCAGAACCGTTCTCAGCGCTTGCCGCCGACCAAGAGGAAACCCCAATCCAAGAGGGTGCGCCCATTGGTGGCGCCCCCAAATGCAAAACAGATAGACAAGCGACGGCACGCACCACGAAACAAGACGTGCGCCGACACCCGCTATTTTTTCCAGCCCGGGGGAGCCTGAAAGAACAGACCATCGATGTATCCAGAGCGCCCAAACGGTCCATGTCGAGTAAACGACCACCGAGAGCACCAGAAGCGGCCACAGCCGTTTTCGATGTCGAGGCTCTTCTGCAGCCAGTTCACCGGGGACGAAAGGGGGGCTCACCATCGATAGCGCTAGAGTTACTTGCCCGAACTTGCTTTCGCATCGGCCTCGGCAGTTTCCCGGGCATCTGCGTCCTCCTCAAGCCCGGCCTCCAACTTGAACTTGGGCCTTCGTTCGGGGTTGCATTTCGGAGGTGGTCCGAAACCTTCGGCGCTGAAGTCATACTCAAGCCGGCCCGACTTAGAGGACTTTCCCCCGCCCTCACCTTTGGCATTGGCAACGATCCTGACCTGATGGTCTCCCGCCCGAGCTGGCGTACAGTAGCTCAACAGATAAAAGCGCTTCATATGCGACTCGATCCGCTCAGCAACACGATCGAAAGCAGCTCCGATCGTGTTGCGGTCAGCAACCCGCTCCGAGCCGTGACGGCCGATATTGTCTAGAGTCGACTCCTCGATCTCCGCGCCAACGCCCACCGCGAAGAGTTCGTAGTTTTGATAGTCCTCTGAGCCGATTGCTTCGGACATTTCTTGTTCTGAAACCCGAGCCGCGCGATCAGTTCCGTCCGAAAAAACGACAAGAGTTCCGAACTTGAGAGGCTTCTTGTCGCGTTCCAAGCTCGTTTTGAGCTGGGCCAATCCCTCAACAACGGCTCCATGCAGATTGGTGGAAGGATCCGTCGCCTTGTAGGAACGCAGGCGTTCTAGGCCACTTTCGACGCTCCCCTTGGTTTCCGTAAACCGGACGACAGGGTGGATATCCTTGGCACCATCAAAAGCATAGACCCCCACCTTCTGAGACTTTCCGACGCGTTCGGTGAACTGCAAAGCCGCGTCCACGAGCTCATCCGCGCCACCGCTTTCCGTCACGCTACCGCTCATGTCGAGGAGCAGTAAGGTGTAGGATACAGCCGCGACCTCAGGATTGAGGATCTGCTGCTGGCTCTCGAAGGTCGAAACGAGCTTGCCGTCCTCGTAGATGTCAAAATCCTCCGCCTCGAGTCCTCCAACCGGCTCGTCGCCATCCTTTACCGTAAAGAACACCCAAACATTGTTTGGCTTTTCCTGAGCCGAGTTCACGCGAGTGACGGTCAGCCCACCACACCCTGACACCCAAAGCGCCGCAACCAAACAACCCAGGCGAGCCATGAACTTCATGGGAGGGATCATTGCGGTCGTCGGTAAGAAGCGCAATGTAGCTTGGTGTATGAGATCACCCAGGCGCCCTGGTATTGCCTGGGTGTCCTTAAATAACAGCCGCCTCGATGGCCTACTGGGACTTGCAATAGCATGTCCCAGCAAACGGTAACCAACTACACACGCTAAACATGTCAAACGCAGGCTTTTCCTAGGTCGAGCCCTCGCTCAGACAGGGGTGAGGCCTAGGAAAGGCCGTTCCATGTTATTGCAAGCGGCTGTAAATCTAAGACGCCTCAGCCACGGCGAAGCCCCTCGAAGGCACCGAACTGAAGTCGCCGTCCCCCCCCCAGCCAAGGACCCGGCTTGCTTCAAGGAAACAGCCCGTGCGAAGCTTCTGCTTGTGAATTTGAAAATGCGCCCAAACAAGGTTCGCCTCCAGTTGTCACGCCGGTTGATTCAGGCAAGCCTTGCGCTTTGCTCCACGAGCTCTTCGCTCTTCGCAGCAGAGGTCGAGGAGGACCTCCGCGAGAACAGCACCAAGGACGCACCATTAGCCTCCCAGGAGCCCGACGACTCGGCAGCCCCCCTACCGGAAGAAACAGAGCCAGCTTCTGACACCTCACAAGAAGAAGCAAAGGCGGGCGAAGAAACAGAGACCGCCAAGAATGCGGGGGAAGAAGAACAAGAAGAAACCCCTCTTGAGCCTACCGATCCCCCGCTTGCCGCCCCCCCCACGGATCCCGTCTCTCTGCCCCTCCCTCCCAGTGCCGGTTTTCCCGAGGCTTCTCCCGGACCCGCTGCCGTCGAAGCCCCTCCTGCACCTCAGTCGCCGGCCGCGCCGCCCGTCCAGACTCCCGTGAAAGCGCCAGCGTCCGAGAGTACGACCTCGCCTGCTGAAGAGCCCCCCTCCCCTCCATCGTCCTCGTCCCCACATCAAGACACCACGCCGGTCGCCGCACCCGAGGAGCAAGAGAAATTTGATGGCGGGCTCTACTTTGACCTCAATTTCGCCGCCGTTTTCGGACTCGGATCGACCCACGAGTGGAAAACAGATTGTCCCAGCGTAACCTATCCTGCCGAGCTCACCGCTACCACCGGCAGCGAGAGTTGGAACCCCACCTGCCGGACTACAAAGCCAGTTGGTGGCATGCTTTGGAGCAACCTTGGGTTCCGCTTCGGCATTTTTGGAATCGAAGGCTTCGGTTTTTTCTCCGGCGATTTCAGCTCCGGAAAGCTAGAAGGGGAAGAGCCCGCCGTCGCGCTGCCGAGCTACGCGAGAGATATGCAGGTTGGACGCCTCGGCGGTGCCCTCGGTGGGGGCATTCGTGTCATGAACAACCACGGAATTCGCGTCAGCGCAGGCGTGGGAGGAGGCGTCGTCTTTCGTCACGTCTACAGCAACGTAAGTAGTCTTGATGGCTCATCGGAGGGTTATCAGTCTCCGGTGGTTCGCGCCGATCTGACTCTCTCTTTGGGCAAGTTCTTCAATCTCGGCGTCATGGGTTGGGTCGAATTTTCCAAGACCATCGCTGTCACGCCAAAATTGGGTAGTGCCAGCAGCCTGATCGGAAGTGATCCCGCTATCGATAGCGCCCTTACGGCCATCGAGGAGGGCTATGGTCAAGTCACCGTTTTCAGAGGCGCCCAATACTTCATCGCCCCGTATCTCGGGTTTCACTTCGGCAAATAGTTACGGACCTCGATGGCCCGTCGAGAGCACGCTCGAACGACAAAGAAGGCGAGTTCGGCAATTTCTCGCCAGAAAGTCATAAAATCCTTGCGGCTTGGCTTTGAGGCCTCGACTCACCTCCGTATACTGCACCCCCCTCGGGTTCAACGATGGAGCAAAACATGCCCTTATTAGATAAGTGTGCGCGCACTCAAATCGCACTCCCCACACCCACACCGATCCGTCTGGTTCGCTGTGCTCGACTCGTATGGCTTGCCGGAGTCGCCTCTCTCTCTATCGCGTGCGGCGGAGCCGCGGCGCCAAACCACCAACTTACGACTGCAGAATCAGCCGTCCGAGCAGCTGAAGTCGGTGGAGCAGAAGAGCTTCCCAAAGGTGAACTTCATCTCAAGTACGCCAAAGACGCGATCGCAGAAGCCCGAACTCTTATGGACAAGGGTGAACACGAACAAGCCACGCTACTGCTTGAAAAGGCAGCAGTCGACGCGGAACAAGCTCTCGCTTTGGCCGAGGAAGAGGAAGCACGCTCTTTGGCCGAAGAACAGCTGGAGCGCATTGAGGAGTTGATGAATCAATGATGAAGCAAACCAGTCACCACCGGTCCACTTTCAGGATCCCACTCGCCACCCTGGCCATCGCTGCTCTTTCCGGCACCGTCGCTTGCAGCGCAGCTCCTCCGGCTCCCGAGCTAGTGGAGGCTCGAACCGCCTACGAGGTGGCCAAAAACGGCCCCGCGTCGGAGCTAGCACCAGCTCGCCTAGAAGAAGCACGTCAAGCTTTAGAAGAAGCGGAAAATAAGTTCGAGCAGGACCGCAAGAGCGAAGCCGCCAAAGTGGCCGCCTACATTGCGACTCGTCGGGCGGAGATCGCAACCATTCGCGGAAAAGAGAAGAACCACAAGCTCGAAATCAAGAAGCTGAAGGAAGAGTACGACGAGCTTGAGAAGAAACACCTCACCATGACGCGTGAGGAACTCGCGGCAGCAAAGGCCGGCCTTGCGCAAACCAAAGCCGGCCTCGAACAAACCAAAGCTCAACTCGACGCTGAACGCGAAGCCCGAAAAGCCGCCGAATCCAGGTTGGCGTCTGCGGTCGCCAGTCTAAAAGAGATGGCTCAGGTCAAAGAGGAAGCCCGAGGGGTGGTGATCACTCTGTCGGGGTCGGTTCTGTTTTCAACAGGCAAATACAAACTTCTCCCGATCGCGAAGGACAAGCTCAACGACGTAGCAAAAGCTCTCGTTGATCAGGGCTACAAGAAGATCCTCGTCGAAGGCCACACCGACTCGCAAGGAAGCGAACGCAACAACGAAAGCCTCAGCCTCAAACGAGCAGAATCAGTGAGAACCCACCTCATTAGTCAGGGCATCACGGCGTCCAAGATCGAGGCAATGGGTCTCGGTGAGTCGAGGCCCGTCGCAGGTAACGACACCCCCGAAGGAAGGGCGAATAATCGACGCGTCGAGATCATCGTGGAGTGATCGACTCCGCGATGCGCCCGAGATGCGTCCCATGACAACTAGTGCTACGACCACTTAGAAATGAGCGGTTTCGAAGCTCTCCCCAAGAAAGTGAGGTCGGCTTCGAAATCGTGCTCGGCCCTCTCTGTCTCCGCACTTTTCTCTTCCCATTTGTGCGGCGACCCTTCCTGAAAACCGAGCCGTCGCGCAGGTCCTGATCCGTTGGGTCGGGCACTGCCCCACCTGCAGTCGCGCCTTCGAACGTTTCCCAGGAAGACGGCTGATCAAGTAGTGCTAGAACGTGAGTTGTCTTGGGGCCTTTTTCATTGAGCGCAGACGTCGAATCGCGGCCTCTGCCGCATAGAAACCGCACATGCCATGCACGCCCCCCCCAGGCGGGGTTGAAGCACTGCAAATGAATAGCCTGGGGTTGGGGGTTGAGTAGGGGTCGAGACGAAACACAGGTCGAGTGAAAAGCTGCGTAATGGTCGCCGCACCCCCAGTCACCGCGCCGCCAACGTAGTTCGGGTTGAGACGCTGAAATTGAGCCGGCGAGGTGCACTTGGTGGTGCGGATCAGGTCGCGAAAGCCAGGTGCAAAACGTTCTATTTGAGTCACGATGAGCTCGCTCACGTCATGGGGATAGCCGTGAGGAACGTGGCAGTAGGCGTATCCCGTATGCTTACCCGGAGGTGAACGGGACGGATCAAACTCGGATTGTTGGCAAACAATTAGGTACGGCGAGCGCGGAGCTTCCCCATACCAGGCAGCCCTTTCCGAAGCCAAGAGCTCAAGATGGGTTCCCCCAACGTGGACCGTACTCGCGCGATTGATTTCAGGATCAGTCCAAGGGATAGGTCCATCCAAGGTAAAATCGACTTTGAAGGTTCCCGGACCGTAGCGATAGCGCCCCAGTCGCTTCGTATATCTTGAGGGAAGGTGCTCCTGGGCCACACGACTGACGCCTTCGGGCGCGAGGTCGAGAAGAACGACTCGACTGCTTGGAAGTTCTTTGAGGGATTCGACCCGAGTCGCGAGTCGCACTTCCCCCCCAAGCGACTCAAGCTTGGAACGTAGGGCCAGAGCGAGAGCCCGCGAGCCGCCAAAAACGCAAGGCCAATCGACCAAGTGAGCAGTCAGACCGAAGATCAAACCGAAAGCAGCAGTAAGTTTATGGTCGAGGGGCATGATCGAGTGACCAGCCAAGCCAGCGAAAAGCGCGCGAGCCGGCTCCTCCTTGAAGCGAGCTCGCGAAAGTCCGTGGGCAGAGCGATGTGCCGACCAAGCGAACCGGAGAGCCGCCATCTTATGGCGAGGAACCCCGAGAGGAGCCATCAGATCGGCGAGCAGTCCCTCACCTACAGGTAAAAATGGCTCAAAAATCTGTCGCCAAGCCCGAGCGTCCCGTTCGCCGAGGCGATCGCGCATACGATCGAAATCGCGATAGACGATGGCAGCCGGTCGTCCCTCCAGAGGGTGCGCTACGGAGCTGTCCCCCGCTCGCCAAGTGAGTCCATGTTCCTCTAGTCCCAGGGAACGAAAGTAGGGTGACAAGATTCCCATCGGGTGGACGGCAGAGCACTCATCGTGAAGAAAACCAGCTTCTCCGAGTTCGAGGCTATGCATACCGCCCCCAACGAACTCGCGGCCTTCGAGCACGCATGTGGAAAAACCACGCTCGGCCAAACGAATCGCAGCGCTGAGCCCATTAGGCCCCGAACCTACCACTACTGCATCGAATTCGGTCACGACTTGCACCTACGTATTCGATTCGCGTCAAGATGGCTACACTGCGCAACCACGACCAGCAGAAATGAGCCATCCAAGCCTAGGTCAGCAACAAGACGACTTGAATCCGGCGCATCGCTCTCGCAATACTCCACCTGACTGCTCCCTGACCTTCCTCGAAGCTCGCTTCACGCCCCGCCCTCCTATCATGCCCCCGCGCCTACATAATACGCTCAGCTATTTCATTGCGGCCCTCGTTTTCGCCCTGGTTGCACCTTGGCACAAATCAGGAGTCCCCCTCATAGGGGGACTCTGGATCTTTCACTTCGGCAGACGCACTGTCGAGTCACTCATTGTCCATCGCTACAGCGGCCGTCCAATCAAGGCAGCTGATTTTCTTGTCGAGTACCTCTACTACTGGGGGGTTGCAGGCTGGGTGGGCTGGTCCCTCGGCGGACAGGAGTGGTCTCTACCGAGTGGGCCTACATTCGGAGTCGGCGTGGGTGTTTTCGCTCTAGGAGAGTTCGGAAACACATGGGCACACCAAAAACTAAAAAGGCTCCGAGCTGAGGCAGGACAAAGCGATCGAAGAGTCCCCCATGGTGGACTCTTCGATCTGGTCTCTTGTCCACATTATCTTTTCGAGATTCTCTCGTGGTGTGGTTTTTTCCTCGCCACCCAGTTACTTGCATCACTCGTCTTTTGGCTCCTCGGAGCGGGGATACTGGGAAGCTATGCTTACAATCGGCACAAAGCCTATCGCTCAGAATTCGACGGAAAGTCGGGACGCGAAGAGTACCCCCCACGACGCAAAGCTCTGCTCCCCTTCGTTTTTTGAGAGCATTTGAGCGTCAATTCAGCCGTTTTCAGCCGAAAAACCAGCACCTCGAACGAATCAAGGGCGCACGCCGCTCTTGCGTTTTATACGACTCGTCGCTCCAAGATCGTCACAAAAGACGTAGTCCCACAGGTTCTTGCTCCAAGAACGGTGAAACGCCAAATGGTCATAATACTCTGGCGCAAGCGCCTTAAGCTGCGGAAGTCGTGAACCGGCAATGTAGGGGAAGTCGTGATGCTCGTTGTGGTAGCCGACGTTGAAAGCCAGGCGATTGAGGGGTCCGTAGTACGAGTAGGTTTCTTGAGGGGGATGGGTTACGTAATGCTCTGAAATATAGTGACCAGCTATAGGATGGAGACCCATAACGATCAGCGCACTGATCGGAAAGTATGCCAGGCTCTTTGCTCCCCACTGTTGGTAGATCACAAGGTCGAAACCAACTTGTAACCCGAAGTTGGCCACCACCCAGACCGAGGGTTTCATGGGTAGGACGAAGAGAGGTCGGAAGGCGTAGGCGACTCCCTGAAAGCTCAACCAAACCAGCTTTGCCCACCTTCCCCTAAGCCGACGGGCTTCCCAACTTGTCGGAAGGTCAGTATCCAAGCGCGGCTCCCCCTGATGAATATGGTGCAAAAGGTGATACTCGCGAAAGGCAGCCGCCACCGGAACCCCGATAGGCAGGTTGACGAATAGTCCGAACAGACGGTTATAGAGCGGCCTCTTGAAAGCAAGGTTGTGACTAAGCTCGTGAATCGCCAGCAGAAGCGCCTGGTTAAGGATCCCACCTACGGCGTAGGCTACAGCACAGACAAGCCACCAGGGGGCTTGTCGCAACGAAAAGGCCAAAGCTAGCTGGATGATGACCATCGCCACACACCAATACTTGGTGCGAGGACACGGACCATAGAGCTGCCGGACAGATGGATGCAGGGCCAAAATCGCTTTCCGACGGGCCGCATGGGGCTCTGGATCCTCCGACCAAAGAAATCCATCCCTCCCCAGTTGCACCCGGGATGAATCGCAAGAGTTATGGTCGCTGCACCCATCGGTCATGGCTGCAGCGACCATCCCCCAACCAAACTAGGCCTGTCCAGTCCGTATGCCCGCTTTTCTTATCGGCCTCGGACCGTCGACTTGCCCGCCTAGCTACGCATCAAGTGCTCAAATGCTCCAAGCGCCGCCTTCGCGCCATCGCCGGTTGCAATAATGATCTGCTTGAAAGGAACCGTCGTCACGTCACCAGCGGCAAAGACGCCCTTTCGGGACGTTTGCCCCTTTGCGTCTACCACAATCTCGCCGTGAGCAGACAGCTCCACGCTCCCCTTCAACCAATCGGTGTTCGGCAGCAGCCCAATCTGAACGAAAATCCCCGCTACCTCAAGAGCCTTGAGCTTTCCTGAAACGCGGTCTTCGTAATTGAGGCCAACCACCTTCGCCCCATCGCCAACAACCTCGGTTGTCTTCGCCTGGAGAACAACATCCACGTTGCTCAAGCTAGCCAGCTTCTTCTGAAGCACATCATCGGCCTTCAGCTGATCAGCAAACTCCAAGACGGTAACGTGATCCACGACGCCCGCTAGATCGATAGCTGCTTCGACTCCCGAGTTTCCGCCCCCGATCACCGCAACTCGTTTTCCCTTGAACAGGGGGCCATCGCAATGAGGGCAGTAGGTGACCCCCTTGGTTCTGTATTCCGCTTCACCGGGTACGTTCATGTCGCGCCAGCGAGCGCCCGTCGCCAAGATCACGCTTCGACTTCTAAGAATGGCCCCGCTTTCGAGTTCCACCTCAATCGTCTCGTCACCTGTGAGTTTTTTGGCTCTCTGGTGTTTCATGATATCGACCGGGTAACTCGCCACGTGGGCTTCGAGAGCAGCGGCCAACTTGGGGCCCTCCGTCTCCGTGACAGAAACGAAGTTTTCAATCGCCAGGGTATCAAGCACCTGACCACCGAAGCGATCCGCTATGACCCCGGTCTTGATCCCTTTTCGAGCAGAATAGATCGCCGCCGCTGCCCCTGCCGGACCGCCACCCACCACCAACATGTCGTAGACCGGCTTGTCGTTGAGAGCTTGCACCTGACTCTCCGCCGCACGATTGTCGACCTTCGAAATAATTTCGAAGAGCTCCATCCGCCCTTGACCGAAGGATTCATCGTTTCGAAACACCGTGGGCACAGCCATGATCTGCTTCGCTTCGACTTCGTCCTGGAAGAAAGCCCCATCAATCGCCACATGCTCGATATTAGGGTTGCGCGCTGCCATAAGATTGAGGGATTGGACGACCTCCGGGCAATTCTGGCAGCTTGCCGAAAAATAGGTCTCAAACTTCATCGGCGTAGACAGCGCTTCGATTTGTTTCAGTTCCTCCTCACTCACCTTCGGCGGGTGACCACCGACATGGAGGAGGGCTAACACCAGGGACGTAAATTCGTGCCCCAGAGGCATCCCTGCGAACTTGATACGTGGAGCCACGCCTTCCTGATGAACGCCGAAACTAGGGACTCGCTCTCCTCGGGTGTCTCCCGGCCGTTCGACCCGAACCTTGGGGCTGGCGGAGGCTACATCTTGGACAAAAGCCAGAAGTTTTTCCGACTTATCGCTCCCATCTAAGTAAACCGACAGAACGATCGGTTCACGAAGATACTGGAGATATTGAACGAGCTGTTGTTTTAAATCTGGGTCGAGCATAGTGGTCTCCGGGCCAGGGGAGCAGCACACTGTCGCGAGCACCCCTGGCCGTATTCGATTAGGTATGTCCCTTAGATTTTGCCAACGAGATCGAGGGACGGTTTCAAGGTCTTCTCCCCATCAGTCCATTTCGCAGGACAAACCTCTCCGGGGTGGGAAGCCACATATTGGGCCGCCTTCACTTTACGCAGGAGCTCCGAAGCGTTGCGACCAATGCCGTTGTCGTGGATTTCGTACAACTTGATATTTCCCTCAGGGTCGACCAAGAAAGTACCACGCAGGGCTAAGCCTTCTTCTTCGATCAACACCTCGAAGTTGCGAGCCAAGGTTGCAGTCGGGTCTCCGACAAGAGGATAATTCACCTTATTAATTGCCTCCGAACTGTCATGCCACGCCTTGTGCGCGAAGTGGGTGTCGGTAGAGACGCCATAAACTTCCACGCCCAACTTCTGGAACTCAGCATAGTTGTCTGCGAGGTCCTCTAGTTCGGTAGGGCAGACGAAGGTGAAATCTGCCGGATAAAAAACGAAGACTGACCACTTGCCACTGACAGTCTCGTCCGACACATCGACGAATTTGCCCTGATGATAGGCCGTCGCTTTGAAAGGTTTAATTTTGGTGTTGATGAGTGCCATGGGAGCATTCCTTCTTTTGTTTCACTGTAAAAAGTCGACCTAATCTTGTCTTGCGGCCGCCTTGTGTTTTCAACATGCCCTCTATCGAACCATGGCACCAATCGAACGTTTTGATTACTTCATCAAAATAAATGATAATCTACCCCATGGACCTCAGCCAAGTCACACTGACCCAGATGCGATACGCCGTCGCTGTCGCCGAAACCCGCAATTTTCGCCTCGCAGCCGAAGCAGTTCATGTTTCGCAATCCGGATTGAGCATGCAGATCCAAAAGCTGGAGGAGTTGCTCGAAGTCGAGCTTTTCGACCGGAGCAAGAAACCTGTTTTGGTGACTCCCATGGCCGACCCGATTCTCGCCCAAATGCGCCTGGTGCTTCGAGAAACAGAAAAGCTCGCCCAACTCGCGCAGGAAGAACAAGAGCCAGCAGGTCGCTACCGTCTAGGGGTGATTCCCACCCTTTCCTCTTCCATCATCCCGCTCTTCCTGAAGTCCTTCATGGCCAGTTACCCTCGAGTCGAACTGATCATCGAAGAACTCAAGACCGAAGAAATCATTGCACGATTACAAACCGATACCCTCGACGGGGGGCTGGCTGCGACGCCTCTTTTCGTCTCTGGCCTGAGCGAAGTGCCACTCGGACTCGAAGCCATGCAGGCGTACCTGCCACCTGGTGATCCCAGCCTCAAAAAGAAGGCCATCACCCAATCAGAGCTTGCTGAGCGAAAGCTCTGGGTCATGCCCGAGGGCCATTGTTTTCGCTCACAGGTTTTATCCTATTGTGACTTGAACAAGCGGGCTCGAGGAGCGAGCCGCACATCGGAGCTCGCCGCCGGCGTGTTCTTCGAAAGCGGTAGCTTCGAGACGCTGATCCGCCTCGTAGACGAGGGCCTTGGAGCGACAGTCCTTCCTTCGCTTGTCTGCCAGCGACTCGCCAAGGTACGCCACAAACAAATCAGGCCTCTTACCGCCCCAGTTCCCGTTCGAGAAATTGGCCTGGTCACTGCTAGAGCTACCTTACGACGCTCGGTCACAGACGCCCTTTCAGAGATCATTGAAACGCAGTTGAGTCGAGTTCTTCCAGAGGTGCCCAAAAAGGCGAAAGTCCTCGACCCCATCAATTCTTGACCAAAGTCCCTTCGATCTCGGTCAAGAATCAATGCTTCCGACGCAAAAGATACAGAGCGTTGCGCCACGCCTGGTCCTCCGTAGATGCCGTGCCACACCGCAACAGGAGCAACGCGGAAGCTCGACTGCGTCGGCCACGTCCGGCGCCTCCGAGAAGACATCCCCTCGAGTAAGAATCCCACAAGGCGTGGTGCCTCTCATCAGGACGACCGAACCTACGGAACGTTCCTTCATGAGCGAAGCCGCCTCAGCGACCGTTCTGTGGTGTTCGATCGTCACGGGCTTCTTCATGACCGCGGCCACCTGAGTGTCCGGTGGAGCCAGCATCATGTCACAGGTACAAACCACACCAACCAGGCTTTCTCCCTTCATCACCGGAACGTGGTGAACCCCGTTCTTTCGCGCCAGCTCTTGCACCCTCATGAGTAAAGAGTGATACGCAGTGGTTATCACTCTTTCCTGAGAAAACTCGCTCAGCAATTGTTCAGCATTCATCAGCATTTACTCCTCACGACAAAAACTCCTCGAGCAATATACATTCCATGAACCCAGGGAGCTCGACTCGCCCTTAACCGAGAAACATCATTGCAACATATCACCGTCCCCAGCGAGCCTGGCTTGAGCACGCCGTTCAAAAGACCAATAAAGTTGCGACCTTGAAACTCATACGTTTTTCGTCGTCTCGACTTGGAAGCACTCCGTTCACAAACGCGCCATCTGGCGTAGCCGAGCTCACGTACCTTTAGACTCGGAAAAACCTGCGGTTCGTCCGACACCAACAGCAACTCCTGCGCCCTGGGGCACCTCGCCCTGGGGCTCCACAGTCCCCACAGAGAACAACCGCCAAATTCACGTACCAAAGGCCTGAGCTTGCCAGGTCCGAACCCAACAGCGATAGCAGGAACGTGAGCTCCCCCATTGTCGTAATATCCGATTTATCCAAGACGTATAAGTCTGGTCATGTCGCCCTCGAAGCTGTCAACCTTGAGATCGAACGTGGAGAGATCTTCGCGCTACTAGGTCCCAACGGCGCCGGCAAGACAACTCTCATCAGCATCATCTGCGGCTTGATTCATTCCACCACGGGACAGGTCCTAGCGGATGGGCACGATATCATCAAAGACTACCGCACCACACGAACCAAGATTGGCCTCGTTCCTCAAGAACTCGCGACAGATATGTTTGAGACGGTTTGGGACACTCTCAAGTTCAGCCGTGGATTGTTCGGCAAAGGTCGCAATGACGACTACTTAGAAAATCTACTCCGCGAACTGTCCTTATGGGAGAAAAGAGAAGCGAAAATCATGACTCTATCGGGGGGCATGAAGCGCCGCGTCCTCATCGCAAAAGCGCTCGCACATGAACCTTCGATTCTTTTCCTCGACGAGCCAACGGCCGGCGTAGACGTAGAACTGAGACGCGACATGTGGCGATTGGTGGCCAAACTACGAGAACGGGGCGTTACGATCATTCTCACAACTCACTACATCGAGGAAGCCGAAGAAATGGCTGATCGGATCGGCGTAATTTCCGAGGGAAAGCTCATACTTGTCGAAGAAAAGACCGAACTTATGAAGAAGCTCGGCAAGAAGACACTGCGCATTCACTTCAAGGAACCAATTTCTCGGTTGCCTTCAAAACTCCAAGAGCTCGGGATCCGCCTGCACAAGGGCGGTTCTTCCCTAGAGTATTCCTTCCCAAGTAGCGCGGAAGACTCCCCAGCCCTGGGAATACTGCGTGAACTAGATCAAGCGCAGGTCATCGTCACCGACGTAGAAACAAAACAGAGTTCGCTTGAAGAAATTTTCGTGAGTCTCGTGCACACGAAACCAGGCGAGAAAAAAACAGAGGCAGTACAGTGAACTATCGAGCCATCCATGCCATCTACGGGTTCGAAATGGCGCGTTTCTTTCGAACCCTGTTTCAAAGCATTGCGACGCCGGTCATCTCGACATCCCTCTACTTCATCGTGTTCGGGTCAGCGATCGGTTCGCGTATCCAACAAATAGATGGCGTAAGTTACGTAGCATTTATCGTTCCCGGGCTCGTTATGCTTTCGGTGCTGACAGAAAGCATCGCTAACGCTTCTTTCGGTATCTACATGCCGCGATTTTCAGGCACCATCTACGAGATCCTTTCAGCTCCTATCTCTGCCTTCGAAGTAGTCTGCGGCTACGTGGGTGCTGCCGCCACCAAATCCGTGCTTTTGGGTTTGACTATTCTTCTGACCGCTCGAATGTTCGTCAGCTACTCGATCCAGCACCCACTGTGGATGCTGGCCTTTCTGTTTCTTACTTCAGTCACTTTTGCTCTGTTGGGGTTTCTGATCGGCATTTGGGCCGACGGCTGGGAAAAGTTGCAGATAGTTCCGGCGCTCATTGTTACTCCCCTGGCCTTTTTGGGGGGTAGCTTTTATTCGATCTCAATGTTGCCTCCGCTTTGGCAGAAGATCACGCTCCTCAACCCCGTCGTCTATTTGATCAGTGGTTTTCGCTGGAGCTTCTACGGAAAGAGCGACGTACAGGTCACAACGAGCCTCACAATGACGGCGCTCTTTTGCCTTCTGTGTCTCGGAGCCATTGTCTGGGTGTTCAAGACTGGCCATCGCCTGAAGGACTAAGAAGAGGTGATCTGAGGGTCAATAATCCCAGCCACTGACCGTAGCAGGATGAGAAAGCGGGTGACTGAGGAGGATGAGGCTGGCCATAATCACGAACTTCGAACTAATGGGCCCAACCCAAGCGGCCCGCTTCAATCGTCTTTCGGAAGCACTGCAGGCGCGTGACACGCGCCTCCTGCTTTTGACGACGAATCTGTGCCCCGAGCTGAGGACACTCTACTTCCAGATCCCTTACGCTTTCAGCGAATTTAACCGCATTGGCGTCGAACCCCGTCCCCTCCCCAATGAGGATCTCCTGGTAGCAGTGGAGCGCCACTGGATTCGAGATGTTCCAGAAGTGGACGTTCGACGCGGCGCACGCTGCTGTCGCTCATTTTATGAGCAACTCTTCCAACACCTGCAGCCGGACTTCGTGGCCCCGTGGAACGCCCTCTTTCCTCACAGTCGCATCGTGCAACTCCTCTGCGAAGAGCAAGACATCCCCACCTTTACCTTTGAGCGTGGATTTCTTCCCGACACGCTCATGCTCGATCGGCTGCGCAATAACGCGGAAAGCGAACTGAACAATAGTGTAACCCTAGCTCATGTCGCAAAAGCCTACGAGCCCAACGAGAAGCTCCTCGAGCAATACACCGCCTACTATCAAAAACAACGGCCCGCGAAGTACAGCTTGGGGAGCAAA
This sequence comes from Polyangiaceae bacterium, assembly GCA_050300635.1. Classification (GTDB taxonomy): domain Bacteria; phylum Myxococcota_A; class Polyangia; order Polyangiales; family Polyangiaceae; genus NIC37A-2. Next base: position 4,782 of record JBNKYC010000072.1, on the reverse strand, counting down.
GATGCTCTCGCAAGACAGTCTCGCGAGCTAGATGCACACAAGCAAGCGGGGCGTCCTCTGGTTCTCGCCTTGAGCCAAGCTCATGGCGGAGGGATCTATCCGCGCAGTAGCCGCGCTGCCCGCCGCAATTTTGCTCACTTCGACAGTCTCGAAGCGGCGCTCGAAAGGCTCGTCGAAGCGGCAGGGTCGGCGCAAGTTGCGTTCAGAGATCATCCCATCAACCGCGTCGAAAAAAGACCTACCAGGGTTCCGTCCAACATATTGGAGCTCAATGAGGGGCCTCTCCATCAAGTGCTCCCGTTCGCAGATGTCATCGTGAGCTTTGGTTCTACGACGGCCATTTACGAGGCATTGTTGCTCGACAAGCCGTTAGTCGTAGTGGGAGACACCCCCATTGGACGGTTTCATCCCTATGTTCGATGTCAAAACGGTGACCTAAAGGATGCGCTCGAAGAAGCTCAGTCGAAGGAAAAACGTGCTCAATACCGAGTAAGAGCGAAAGCAGCCCTTTCGTTCTTACTCGAACACTTCCTCTATGCCGAAAATGAAGAGGTACCCGTAGTGCACAGCGTTTCTGATCTCGCAGAATTTATTTCTGGCTTCGACGGGAGCTGCCCCGTTTCTCTCGATGCTCGCTTCGCCGCCCTGCAGGCCTGGCTCGACGCATAAAGCATCTCACAAACGACGGAAGCTCCACTGCCGCTCGCCCGATGCGCTGTAGTCTTCACTCCGAAATAAAGGATTGACGCCGCGTTTCTGAGGCTACAATCACCTGCGGCCACATATCCTCGCGCGAACTGTTATCCACAGAAATATACAGAAACTTCCGCAGGCCCGTGGTCGCCTGGAGTGATTCAATGCCATGATAGGCATTGGACGAGTTGATGAAGGCAACAAATCGATTAGGCGCGGCTTCAACGCGAGCATCGACCCGAACCGAGCCGGGAGACGGAAACTTGTCGTAGGGGGGCTCAAGATTGGTCCCAAAAAGTAGTAGATCTCCACCCTCTCCACCAAACTCATCCCGACTGTTGAAATAGAGCAACGAAGCGATGGCGTGGTTGCGACGGTCGAGATGACACGACCGGGTATAACCTTCGCCCGCCCAGGCGATGTCGAACTTCGTTCGGAACTGATCCCCCTCCTCGATTATTGCTCCCTCCCGCAAGAGTGTGTCCCCAAAGGCTTCGAACAAAGACCTTCGGTACTCATCCGAGCAAAGAAACGCTTTCAGACGGCGCCAGTCGTCGCTCCGTGAAAGGAACAGTTCAAACGCAGCGTCTTGGAACATCAGATTGAAGCGTGAACGACTCGATAGCTGAGCCTCGGAAAACGACTCGCTGTCTGGATAGTTCGCCTTGAGCCTTTCGAATAAGGACGCGGGTATGAAGTCATCCACAATCAAATGAGGAAACGGTCGCAAACGAAGCTCCGCCATCCTCAGCCGCTCACACACGTAGTTTTCGATGCACATCACTGACATGTACGAGCCACTTGCTCTTTGGGATAAGCCCAGCCAGAAGGCACCGGAACTTACCGTGGTTTTTCTTTTTTATTTCAACCACTTAACAAGCAACAAAGCTTGAAGCTGCACGAGCCAGGCAAGGAGACAAAGTTCTGTCAAGTCATCAAAAACGTGGGTGAGTCGAGTGACATCTCGTTGCTAGAGAATCCTTTGCCCCAAAGCGGACAGGACCAAATCGACCGCGGTGATCGCGGTTTGGTTGCGGACGTCGAGCATGGGGTTGATTTCAACAACATCCATCCCACTCAGCCGACCCGAACCCGCCACGTCTTCCATGATGTAGTGCGCTTCCCGGTAGCTGAGTCCCCCCCGAACAGGAGTGCCGACCCCCGGCGCCTCATCAGGATCGAGCGCGTCCATATCGAGACTCAGATGTAGATTCTTCGTATGGTTCAAGATCGAAAGCGCTTCTTTCATGACCGAGTGGATGCCTCGTTCGTCCACCTCACGCATCGAGAAAACTCGAACCTTCGCCTGGACAAGGGCCCCTCTTTCGAGCTCATCCAACTGTCGCACACCAATCAATACTACGTCCTCCGCGTGCAGCGACATCGATGAACCGATCGAAGTCAACCGCGGGTCTCCCCGGCCGAGCAACGCCGCCAAGGGCATTCCGTGCACGTTACCCGACGGCGAAGTATCGGGGGTATTAAAGTCACCATGAGCGTCAACCCAGAGGAGCCCTGTGCGCTCAACGGCACAAGATGCGGCGACGCTGCCCATTACGATGGAGTGGTCGCCTCCGAGCACCAATGGCACCGCACCCCTCTTCTGAATCTCCACACACCGCCCGTAGAGCCGGCGATTGACGTCCGCGATAACGAGAGGTCGTTCTTGGTCGCTCACTTTGGAAAAAACCGGCACCTCTAGATTGCCATGGTCCTCGACCTGATGTCCTTCTGCACACAGTCGCTCAACCAATCTGGCATAACGAATCGCTGTCGGACCCACGTCCGTCCCGCGAACGCTTTGTCCCAAGTCGAGCGGCATTCCGATGATTTCGACCTTTCGCCCATGCCCATTCATTGAAGGAGGTTCCTTTTCAAATTGATCAAGAAATCCTGCACATTGGTTAAAAACGCGCGCGCCTGCTCGGAACCGCGATTGGCGAGTTTGTCCACCGAAAACTCAGTCGTATCCACCACAATGAGATAGACGGGCCGCACGCTCCCATCAGAAAGCAGCCGATAGCCAGGGAGTTGGTTACCAAATGCGATGGAGTGCAACTGAGTTGCCATAGCGATCACAGTGGTCGCTCGCCGCGCGTGCGTGCGCATCTTATCCTGAGCGTCATAGGCTCCGGCTATCACTTCGGGGAGAGGCCCATCGTCACGGATCGAACCTGCCAGCACAAAGGGGATCTGCTTTTCGGTCAAAGCGGCCATGATACCTGGTCGACAACGCCCTTCCCCCTCCTGCTTCCATGCCGCGAGGGCCGCTTCGATGGAGCCATGAGCTCGCACTCGGTTGAGCACATCAAGGTGATGGTAGTGCCCCCCTGAATGCTGCCGCTGATCGTAGACGTCCTGCCCCAAACCCGTTCCGAAGTAGTCTGCCTCAAGATCGTGGGTCGCGAGGGCATTGCCTGCGAGTAGAGCATCGCAGTAGCCCTCTCTGATCAAGTCACCGAGACTCTCTCGGCTGTCCTTGTCGAAGGATACAGCGGGTCCAGCAACCCAAACGATATAGCCGTGCTCCCGCTCATGGCGCATCAGCTCATAAAGCCATTCATAACTCGCCGAAAAAGCGCTCTCCCGCGTCCCTCTTGAACGAAAACTGAAGCGATCCCCACCTCGTTGGTCAGACCTAAACCCGTCGACATGAACCAATATCCCCTCGCTCCCGTCTTCGCGACGCCCCACGGCAACTAGATCGCCCTGGCGGAGTCGCCTTGCCTCCACGACATCGAGCTCACCTGAGCGGTTGACGATGACTGAGTCCATTCGACTCTGGGAAAGCAGCTGCCAGCCCGAAGAGAGATGAATGTATTCAGGGTGGTTCGACGTGGCATGAAAGCCCTCGGGAGCAACACCGTGCACTGGCGCTGGTCGAAACTCCGCGAGAGGTGCGTTGTTCAAGAGGTCGCTAGAGAAGTCCGGGGCTGCGTATCGGGGAAACTGCATGAGAACAATCTCTCAAGCATAGCATTTTTCCGCTTCCATGCCCGAACCCTTCGATTTCGGCTAACAAGCCGTCATCCTAGCGCACCTGGGACCAGCCGCCCGTAGACTGACAACTTGCATCGGCGCGAGCTAGGCTTGCTGCCGCCAAGTCACGATGCAGTTGCGCCATTGACTCTCCGTACCCAACCTGTGCCTGACCGGCCGGTGCGCCCTGGCCATGATACCACGCCGACTGCCGTGCAGGACGAACACACGAAACCTCAACATCGTGGGCAGTCCCGACAGGAGCCTGCCCCGATTGCGCACAACCAAAGCTTGCCCAGCCTGCAGTAACCAGCACCCAGCTCTTCATCCAATTTTTCATCGCTTGCCTCCTTCTTGGCAGGAACAACTCTGTTTCGTTACTAATCTGCAACGAACTAGAAACAGGCGCCATTCGATCGTTCTGATGAACACATCAGCAGAACTGATGCTCCTGCGTTCAGGGCGTCCAAAGAAAACGGGCTAGCTCTCTCGCCCTAATTGCTCATGAACGGACGCTCGAAGCGCATCCAAGAGATCTTGCTCCGGAGGGAGAGGAGTCACTTCCTTTTCCTGATAGTGGCCCACCACTTTCCGATTGAGGAAAGCTGCCTTACCGGACGTACGCATCAGCCACTCGTAGACAGAGGGTTCAACCCTCAGATACTGGTAGATCCGTCCGGAACTGAACTCGACCTCGAGAATCCCCTCCTCGGAATCATACCCGACACTGGTAAGGGCACGGGACTCTACGGACCGCCGCTTCATTGGTAGATCTTACACCTGACCGCAAAGCTCGCCCAGCTTTCCTCCCGGAGATCGAGCAGAGAGCCGTTCTGAACCAAGTCCTGTCGCAAACCTGGACAAAGACGCCCATCTCTGTAGCTTTTCGCTGAAATCGATCGGGATCGCCAGAATCAACGCGGCGACCCTTGCTCAAAATCGGAGCTCTCAGTGGGAAAGTCTCAAAGTCGCCCGTCCAAACGTCAAGGACTCAACTCAGCAAGAAAAACTCGGGGCGCTCCGAAAGCTAAGCCCGCTCCGAAAGCTAAGCCCGCTCCGAAAGCTAAGCCCGCTCCGAAAGCTAAGCCCGCTCCGAAAGCTAAGCCCGCT
>JBNKYC010000071.1:0-46285 GCA_050300635.1 Polyangiaceae bacterium | reverse complement strand
TCAGCGTTGAGACGGCTCGGTTTTCAGGAAGGGTCGCAGCACAAATGGGAAGAGAAAAGTGCGGAGACAGAGAGGGCCGAGCGCGGTTGCGAAGCCGACCTCACTTTCTTGGGGAGAGCTTCGAAACCGCTCATTTCTAAGGGGTCGTAGCACTAGAAGGAAGCGCGCAGCTCCAAGTATCCAGCCGTTAGTTTTTCGTCAATGAGATCCATGAGGGTTCCCTTCTTGCCGTTGTAGATCTCAGCACCGGCATAGGCGGTCAGACCACCGCCGATTTGGTAACCCACCTTGGGAGCGAGTAGCCATTCATCGGTCATAAAGTTGTAGAGACCCAGCGCCGAAACTGAAAGAGTATCGTGCAAGGTCTTCCACTCGACACGCAACGACGCCAAATGTTGGGTCTTATGTAGCTGACTGAAGAGCATCCGGTTGGTGTTCATCAGTGTGTTGGCGATCGCTTCCTGTGCTTCCTGGTGATCCGTGTCGCTGTTGGGGTCGAGCACAGCTAGACCAGCTGTTCCGCGAGGGTCCACTTGGCGTTTCGGCTCCCAGTCAAAGGTGTAGCGCCCCAGATATTGGGCGATGATGCCTACGGAGCCGAACTCGCGGTCTATCCCCACCACCCACTGCAAGTCAGGACGAGCCGCCCAAGGCCGGCTCTTGTACTTCACGGGATGTCGGTAGGCCGCCTCACCTCGCAAGCCAAACCAATCCCTCACCGTCGTGGAGAAGTCGGCCCCGATCACATGATGCCGATAGGCACGACGACGAATATTGACATAGGCGTCTTCTGGATAGCCCTGACTCATGGCTCCGATGGCGTAACTCTCCAGGTCGATCCCAGGCAAAGGAGCATTGCCGTACAAATAGGAAACCGACGCATCAAAGGACGAAAGCTCCAAGTGCAGGCGGGCTGCAGTCAGAGAGTTGCGGAGACTCAAGCTCGGATAATAAGGGTCAACGAAGTGAGTCACCCCGTCACCTATCTCGAACTCTGGATACATGGTGGGCTCGTAAAGAGGCATCCAAACTGCCTCAAGCTTGAACGGGCTCCACGTCACAAATCCGCGCGCACCGACCGTGCCGATGCGGCGATCGTCCTCGATGGGTGAACGGATTCTAAAGTCAACCGGCGCGATATTGCTCGTCGGATTGAAGCCATCGGCCCGACCCCAGACAACGACCTGCTTGCCGAAACGCAGTTCCACAGGACCGAGATAGGCGCTGGCATAAGCTTCTCGTAGATCGACAAAAAGATCCCTCACCTCAAGCTGCTGACCATAACGAAAGCGCAAATCGGCAAAGGCGCTCCCCCAGCTCCCCGTCTTGACGCGGGGTTGCAGGCTGAGCTCAGCGTAGGCAGCGTTGATGCCGGGTTCGCTCGACCCTGGCAATACACCGACAAAGGTGTCTCCACGCGCATAACCGCCCCACTGCAGGCTCAGCTCCTCTTGCTCCCCGCCCAGATCGTCCGAGCCTGTTGCGGACTCGAAGAGGCCACCGCCCCCCTCCTCGACGACCAACTCGCCGTCGCTCGTTAACTCGCTAGCGTCGTCACTCGACGTATCGCTCTCCAACTCCACGACATCGAGCTCCTCGACTTCAGCGGACCCTAGCTCAGCCGAACCTTGGGCCTCTTCGTCAAGCCCCTCGGCCGGGCTCACCTCCTCCTGGGCGCTCGCGCGGACTTGCGCGCTTGATATGCCCAGGAGAACCAGAGCAGGAAGATAGGTTGGGGAAGGGAGGCTTGTTCTCAGGGTCCATTTCACGAGGGGAGTGATCCTTTGATGCTCAAGAGCAGCAGCTTGTCTTCTTGTGGGAGTTCGCCGTCTTGTCGCGGAATCAATCGACCAACAAACTGAAGAAGGTCGTCGAAAGAGTCATGAGGCCGAGTCGGCGTCAGATAGAAAAAACGAGAAAGGCGAAAATTGACAGAGGGAGATTCGACACTGCGTCTTCTCCCCCTTTCGGTCATGTACAAAGTGTTCGACTCTGAGTCCCCTCCCCCGCTTCACGGCGAAAAAGCCAAGAAACGAGGCAGCCCAGTGGATACCGGGCGCCCAGCAACGAGAGCTTAAACAGAGCCGATTGTTAGGGGCAGACCTGCAAAGGGGTCAAGAACCACGGGCTCGGATTGGTGCAACCGGGACAAGTCACACCAACAAGGTACTCGGCAGAAGCATCGACCCCGGGGAAAGCCTCCCCGGCTTCGTCTTTCAGAGAGCTTAGGTTGATGGAGGTGCCGACACCCGGACCGGGCCCACGCCAGAACTTGTCGTAAACGTAGTCGATATCGAGAATCCCTGCCGCCAGGTCTGTTCCGAGTGGATACTTGCCGACGATGATTTCGAAGACCTCGCTGCGGAATTCTCCTCCGAAACTACGCGTCATGAGCTGCCCGTAGTCGAAAGAAACATCAGACACCCCCGCTGGAACGCTCAGAGGTGAACCAAAGGTGGCTGAAGCGGTCAAACTCGTTGAGGTATCGTCCAGAGTGACCGTAGAGTTTACCTCGCCAACGGTAGGCCTGAAGGCTTTGATGATGCGTGCGTCGACCCCAGGCCCAGAACCAGCCTGGAGGATAAAGAGCAGAACATAACCCTTATCCGGATTCATGTAGTCAAGCAAGATGTCCTCAGGAACAGGCACATAACCGGCGTCCTCGAAGTCGGTCAGCTTGGCCGACGTCACAGGAGTCCCACTCTTGTTCGGGTAGAAGAAGGCCGGAATATCCGCCAGGTCTTCCAAAGCCGGGTCGTCCGTGTTGATGCCCGTTTCGATCGTAGCCGTATCGGCCTGAAAGGGAATCAAGGTCACCTGCACAAAATCGGTAGGCGCAACTGGATGCTTAAAAAAGTCCGTCGTAACAGCACTCCAGTCGAAGGTGATATCTGTCGACCCTGGAGCGATCGCCACCTCCGAGATGGTGATCTTACTTGTAAGCATCATGTTATTCTCGGCAGTGGGCACGATGCTAAACGGAGCATCTCCCGATCCACATGCCGAGGGTCCATCTCCGCTTCCACCGGATGTCGTCGTGGTTCCACTAGTGGTCGAGTCCTCAGTTGTTGCACCCGTGGTCGTCGTTTCAGGGTCGCCGGTACCAGAAGTGTTCGTTTCGGCTCCGGTTGCCGTGGTCACACCGGGTTCTTCGTCGGGAGGCTCACCGCAGGCGCCAAGTCCCACGAGGGATGCCAAGCTCAAAGCTACGGCATAAGGACTGAATTTAGTTCGAGATGATAGTTTAGCCACAGTTTCCTTTTTCCGATTTGATGGTGGGCAGCTGCCGAAGGATAGTACCGAGTATCGACGGTCGGAAGCAAAGACAAGGTGAAGGTAGACGGAGGGGCTCTCATCTAGCTCTCCCCCGTTTCTTGTTATTTCGTAGCGACTTGCCACTCATTCGCATTGCTTGCGCAGATAGTTTGCAAACGAACAGCAATTCTTCACCCAACATTGAATCCTCATTGAGTCTCTGGCGCCCGCAGGAGGGTCCGCTCACGCAAAGCCGAGAAATACCTAGTCGGAAAGCAGAGTCTTTTCGAATCAGCCCAGTGTCATTTAAATTTGAAAATCGGACGTAAACATGAGCCAGGGGGACAGAACACTCACTTCCAGCCCGCGCCCTACTCAACTTCGCTTGACCGCCTGTTGTCAAAAACAAGACAGCCGCATCAAGATTGAGAACGACCAATCACTAGCCCTTCACCCTGGCACAATGTTACTTCTGCTTGGGCGGGTTCCCTCCCCGTACCGGCCCCCAACGTTCTTCGAAACAGGAAACACGTGATTCGTCACCTCTTCTCGCCCCGTACGCTTCTTCCCCTTGCTCTCGCTCTGACCACAACAGGCGTCGCCTCCGCCCAGGGGTTATTTGCCGGCTCGAAAGGCGCTCGCGTCGCCGGGCGAGGAGGAGCCTATGGAGCCAAAGCGGACGATCTTGCGGCTGTCGAATACAACCCGGCGGGCCTGACCCGTTTGGGCACGACCACCCTGCAGCTCAGCAACCGCTTTTCTTACAACATGGTTAGCTATCAGCGCTCTCCTGCGACTTTTGACGCGGCGCTAGATACCACAGGCATCACACCTGATCTCTACGCAGAACGCGTGCACTTCGACGAAGTTCGCAACCAAAAACCCTGGCAAGCCCTTGATCCGCTCTTGGGAGTAGGCAGCAACTTTGGAACAGATGACTTCGCGGCAGCGTTGGTCGCCTACGCACCACCGGGTGCAGCTCGTATGGCGTTTCCTGTGGGTGATGCGACCGCGCCCATGGGTCAGACAGACACCTGCACCGCCAATCCCTCAGCCGAGATCTGCAGCTACGACTACCGGAGCACAGGCGGCCAACGTTACATGATGGTCGAGCGCGAAGCGGAAATCCTAATCTATGCTCTAAGCGCTGCCTACAAGTACAAAGAAGTCTTTGGAGTCGGCGCCACCGCCCAGTGGATTCACGTACCCCGCCTCAACTATTCGCTCGTCGTCGCGCCGATCCTGTTCGGAAACGGCGGCGACCCTGTCCGTGCCGGCCTCGACATGTTGACCGAGATCGAAGCCTCCGCGCCCTTCACCTTCAATGCGATTTTAGGGGCCTGGGTTCGCCCCGCCCCCTCCGTCGAGATCGCTCTGTCGGGCCAAGTGATCCCCAGCCGCATCAATGCCAAAGGCACGATAGACATCACGCCCACCAACGGCGGGACGCAACTCGAAACTTACCGTCAGCAAGGTAACACGCTAGAGCAGCAACCAGGGGACGACGTGGAGCTCTCCATTCCTTTGCCGATGTGGGCGCGCCTCGCCCTTAGGTACTTTAAAGAGGACGCTGGGGAGCTTGATTACGACATCGAGCTCGACGTCACCTACCACACCTGGTCTCGCGTCAAAGCTTTCAACCTCAAGTCCGACGGACTCATCGCGGCCCTGCCTCAAGACTCCCTCGAAATCGGCGACGTTGACGTTCAAAAAAGCTGGAAGAACGGTCTTACCGTACAGCTCGGTGGGGACTACTCGCTGCTTCCCAATAAGCTCACCCTGCGCGCCGGAGCAGGGTTCGAAACCGCCATCGCCGATCCTGCCTACGCACAAGTCGACTTTCCGACAGGGCACCACATAAGCGGAGCCCTCGGAGGCTCTGTCTTCTTCGGCGGAGCCGAAATTGCTCTGGCCTACACCTATCGAAAGCAGCTCACCGTCCAGAACGACTCTGGCAAGATCTACCAGGTTACACCTGGAACCAAGTGCACCCCCCCTTACCAAAACGACCCCAACGCTTTAGCTCCGGTATGTCCGGTTCCCGGCCAACCCTCACCAACAGTGAACAACGGCAGATACAACGCACAAAACCACTTTCTCAATTTGGATGTGCTGTATCGATTCTGATCACTTCTATCGCCCCGCTAAGCAGCCTCCCTGGACCACACGCCTCGAAGACCAGCCTCGAGAAGAAAGCTAGCTCAACGGCCGTTGGGGGGAGCACCGTAGAGCGATTCTCGGTAGGTGACATATCCAAACCCACCCTCTGCAGCTCGATATTTGGCCACTGGGACTTGAGCTTCGCCCAAAAGGTGGATCGTCCCGGCGTTACTTGCACAGACAAGCACCTGGCCATTGGGGAGCATCTGAACGTCTCCTTGGGTGGATGAACTCCCCATTCCATCGTAGGACCAATCGAGCCGCGCGAGGCCATCTTCAATGGAATAATGCAAAACGTGGGAGCGACCGTCGACGAAAGTTCCGTTACTGAAAACGAGCAACTTATCGGGGGCATATAGGTCGTGACCGTGTTGAACGCGCCATAACTGCTCTCCCGGGCCAAAGTCAGTAGACTCGGCAGGAATGGTTTCGAACTCCGCCTCGGCGGTCTTACCGATACCTGCGACAATCTCTCCGCTTCCGCTAATGATCCCTATCGAGTCAGATTCACGATTAGAAACGGTGTAGATATCACGGTCCTCGTAGTAGCGGACTACATTGAAGTGGGAAAGCTCCTTGCCCGGTCCTCCGCTTTTTGGATAGGCGTCAACAAGGGGCCGCAGATCGAGGAGCGCCCGTGCATCACTGCCATCGCTCTTGGCTGTAAACAGCTGATCAAATCCACCGTTTTTTTGTTTCGCGATATAGGTGATCCCATCGGGGGTTACCGTAAAATCGTGATGGTCGCCGCCGGGCAACTCAATTGGTAGAGCTTCGCTGCCGTCAAGCGCGATCCTGAAGAATGTCCCCCCATCACCACAATCAAAAGGCCCGAGATCCCGAGCTAACATATACCTACCGTCATAAGACAGCTTGGCTGCGAAGATGTTCCCGACAGTAGCCCCTCCACCGCAGCTAGCTCGAAAAGCCTTCAACCGCGCAAGAGAGTAACCCCAAACGATGTCCCCATCCTGATCGAATATCACGACGCGCGGGCCCTGAGGCGCGATCACGAATCCCGGCGTGACGGTATCGGTGACCTCCATCGTACGGAGCGGCAAAATTCCGGCCCGCAGCCCTCCTGTCCGGATGGTCTTGGTCTCGCTGTAACAATACTGATCACCCGTCGAAAGACCGACTCTGAACGAATACTCGCGCTCGGGCTTCATGCCCCAAAGAAGGGTCGAAAATCCAGACTCCCCGACCTCAAGGGGCGCCTCCATCGTGAGCTCATCCAAACCAAATTGGATCACTCCTCCCGTCACCTCTGCATTAAGCCCCTCAACTATCATTTCCACCTGAGCCACGGTGGGCATGTCCACAGCGAGCGCCGCCGTGATGTCGATGGAACAGGCCGTTTTTGAGCCAGTTTCCTCAAAGGTGGGCACGAAGGAGACATTCTTTGAACCTGCTCCTCCGGCCCCACCTGGGGCGCCCCAACTTCCGGTATCGACCCCAGGCCCGCCCCCCTCTCCTCCTTGTCCATCTGGGTCGGGAATACTGACTTTGCCCCGACAGGCAGCAAACGAAAAGGCGAGGAGTCCAGCTCCCAAGGCACCGAGGTACGCCCGGCGTCGCGCGAAGACATGAATCACCCAACCCATTTTCACTGATAAGTTCATGAAGCCAATAAGTAAGAAGACGGCGGTTCTTTAAGGGATAGCACGAAACCACGCCCGTAGAAAAAGGGGAGCCCGTCGCCGTAGCAACAAGCCCCCCTTTTTCGGTCAACCGCTTCTTTGGGTCTGACCGAGAGTGATTTGGACGGCGTCAGCGCCCCGGTGCCGGTGCCCCGTAGAGCGACTCACGAAAGGAGACGTAGCCGAAGCCATTGGCTCCATTGGTGTAACTAGCCTGAAGCTGTTGATTTGAGTCGATCTGATGAATGGTGCCAGCGTTGCTCGCCGTGATCGCCACATTGCCGTTCGGGAGCATTTGAATATCCCCTTGTGTCATCGACTCCCCCATTGCGCTGTACTCCCAGTCGAGGGTGGCTGTGTTACCATTCAACGTATAATGGAGAGCACGTGATCGACCGGCGCCGAAATCACCGTTGCTAAAAACGAGCAGCTTGTCTTCGGCGTACATGTCGTGCCCGTGTTGGACGCGCCACACCTTGTTTCCGCCGCCACCTTCAGCCCCTTCAGCGAGGACGGTCATGAACGACGCATTCGCCGACTTTCCGACCCCGCTCATGATTTGGCCCGAGCCACTCACAACAGCAATCACGTCTGACTCACGGTTCGAAACCGTATAGACGTCGCGATCTTCCCAGTAATGAATGGCATTGAAGTGCGACAGCTCGCCCATGCCCCCCAACCCCTCGCCCTGAGGATAGGCTTGGATGATGGGTTTGAGGTCAACAAGTTCCTGTGCGTTGGTCCCGTCATCGTTAGCCGTGTAGATCTTGTCGTATCCGCCAGCCGCTTCCTTGGCAATGTAAGCGATACCCGTCGGGGTGATCGTAAAATCGTGATGGTCGCCACCTGGAACGTCAAAGTCCGAATAGTCGCTCCCATCCATCGCCACGCGGAAGAACCTGCCTCCCCGCCCGTCGTTGAACGGTCCCAGATCGCGGGCAAGCATATACTTTCCGTCGTAACTCATCTTGGCGCTAAAAATGCCGCTGAGCCCCATGCCGCCACCGGTCTGAAAGGTATAACCCCATACGACCTCACCATCTTGGTCAAAGATCAGAGCCGTGTTGTCCGCCGCCGCAACAAAGAAGCCGGGAGCAACTGTGCCAGTGACCTGTTTGTTGATCTCGTTGATGCCAGAGCGGAACTTACCGGTCTCGATCATCACGTCAGGGCTGTAGCAGAATTCGGTGCCCGTCGAGACGGCCACACGCAGGTGGTAAGTGCTGTCCTTCCTCATTCCGAGCAGAAGCGTCTTGTATCCCGATGCGCCAAGATCGACGGGCGCATGCATTCCGTAATTGGTATCCAACCCAAACTCGATCATGGCCCCGGTGACAGCACCAGCCAGGCCCATCACACTGAAGTCCACGACGCCCACCGTGGGCATCTGCTCGGCGTGGCTACCATTGACCGTGAAGGTACAGGCGGCCATCGTTCCGGATTCAATAAATCCGCCCGGGCCGGCCTCTCCCGACCCGTTTCCGCCCGTAGCCTGCCCGCCACCGGCACCAACGACTCCACCGCCCCCACTGCCAGGGCCGCCCATTCCGCCACCACCCTGGAACGAGTCCCCTCCAACACCTGAGCTAACAGCTCCGCCGCCAGACCCCGAATTGCCGGTCGCCCCGCCGCTACCCAAGTCCGAGTTGATATCGGGCTGACCATCGTAGTTGGTATCGATAGCGTCGAAGATGCCGTCGTTATTCGTATCTAGAAGGGCACCGTCAGCTACTCCGTCGCCATTTTTGTCGATGCCGTCGTAGACGCCATCATTGTTCGTATCGAGGGGCGTACCGACAAGGTCATCGGCAATTCCATCGTTGTTCGCGTCGATCACTCCGGCTTGGTAGTTCTGATTATCTTCGGGCCCAGCACCACAAGCAACCAAAGCACCTACACCCAAAAGGAGCGACGCAGAAGAGTATCCAAGAGAAGACGAACGGTTGAGGATACAGCGGCGGGTATTGCTCTTCAATTTCATACTTGGTCCTCGTTGGATCGTAGAAAGGGTTTTGTGCCCGCGCGACCTACGGTCCGCTTCAAGCTATCGACGCCTGTTCTCACTGTCAGCGAAACTTGTACAGTTTGTTAGTGACCGTGAGCACTCAGAAGCAGGCAACAATAACATGTGATGTCGTCGTTAAGTGTACAGTTAGTTGAGACAAGATTGACCTCAAGTCGACCTATCGGCACATCAAAAGACGAAACGAAACAGTCGACTCAAAACAATCCACACTCAGCCGATTCTTGATAAACAATCGACGCAAGTGCCTCCATGGAGTGTCGTGCTCCCCTCCTTGGGGTTCAGAAAATTGCGCTCCAAACTCCTGCGGCATTCCCAATGCGTTTCAGGCCGCCTTTTGCTGAGGAGCGGCGTCCTGCTTCTTCTTCCCAGGTTCAAGAAACCGAGGTCGCACAACAAGCGCAATTGCGGGCACGATAACCAGGGCCGCAACCAGAGAAGCAAGAATCGAAATCGCCACCAACAGGCCGAAAAAACGAACCGGATAGAACGCGGATACGATTAAAACCGAGAAGCCCACAACGACTGATAGGCCGTTGAACACGATCCCGCGTCCCGTGGTGATCATCGTCTTCTCGATCGCGGGCGCCGGATCGAGGCCAAGCGCTCTCTCATCCTTATAACGCCACAAGAAATGTATACTGTAGTCAATACCCACACCGATCATGATCGACGACAGCAACGCCGTCACTAGGTTGAGCTCAATACCCAAAAACCCCATGACACCGAAGATCATGGCGAGCGCCAACATGAGGGGCGAGACGGCCATGAGACCCGCAGCAAGAGACCCCATGAGAAGCGAGACGACTCCGGTCACGAGCACCGCCGCCAGACCGAGACTAACGATTTGCCCCCATACGATGTGGTGCACCATATCGGCCATCACATCCAGCAACCCACCTGCCATCGTCTTGTCGTCGAGCTGGTTTTGCTTCAGATACTCTCGAGTATAGGCGAGCACCTCTGTAGCCGCGCGCGTCCCGCTGTCGGTCACTTTGGCCATGACTTGGGCGTGCTCGTAGCTAAAATCAACCAGCTTCTCGAAGTCCTTTTCGTCCCCGCTCATGGAGTACAACAGCAGGTATTGGGCCACGAGCTCCCGCGTCTCGGGTACGCGGTCGAATTTGGGGTCCCCGTCGTGCATGACGACATTCATCTTGCGCAGCACATTGGCAAGCGAACTCGTTGTACCCACCAGCTCGTGCTTGGCTAGGTGCTTTTCGAGCCCGTCGATTTGACGCAACACCTCAGGGTCCTTGATGTCTCCGTCAACAACCACCGAAACACCCGCCCATCCTCCAAGATGCTCGTTGAGTAGATGAGTCGACCGCCAGATCGGCTCACTCCTCTCATAGAAACTCATCGGATTGGTATCAACAACGATCTTGGTGGCGCCCAGACCCACAACGGCTGACACCGCCACGGCGGCGACCAAGATGCCCTTGGTATGACCAGGAATAGCCCGAGCAATCCAAGCGAGGCCTCTATCTAAAGCGTTGGTTGATTGGTTGGCGGCTCCTGCATCGTACACTGGTTTCGCCTTCGGCAAGACTGCGAGAACAGCGGGAATGAAGAGCAAACTGCCCACCATCGCGAAAAACACACCGACCGCTCCCAGTACCCCCAGTTGCTTGGCCGGAAGAATCAAGTGGGACAAGAGACACAAGAGCCCCACAATCGTAGTGATCCCGGTGGCCAGCACAGGTCGCGTGAGTTCAACGATACCTCGATGAGCCAGCTCACGAGCCCCTAGATGATTACCGGGCGCATTGTCCTCTTGATAGCGTGCGACGATATGAATTCCGTAGTCGTTCGCCACCGCAAGCAGGATCACCGGTAGCAAAATGGTTACGGTATGAATCTTCCATCCCATGAGCGGGATCAGCCCCATCGATACAACAATGGCCATCACAGTCATGACGAAGGGCAAGACGACCCCTCTCGCCTGACGGAAGCAGACCAGAAGGAAGATGAGCATGATCACCAAGCCGATCGGCAAAAAGCGACGCATGTCCTTGCGCATATCCTGAGTGAGGCTGACCCGGGTCACCGGCATACCGCCCACCATGGCTTCGCCATCGCCCGGATTGTCTTCAATCAGTTGACGCAGCCGGGGAACCAAGACTTCGTCGGAGGCCTTCGGTGACAAAAAGCAAATTGAGACGGCGTACTTGAAGTCCTTAGAAATCAAGTTGCCGTGTACCAAAGGGTTTTTTGCTAAACGGTCGCGGAGCTCCGTCTGCTCCTGAACGTTTTCTGGGATAGCAGGGATAGCGGGTTCAACAACCATGTCGCCGCCCGTGCCCTTCAGGTCTTTCGCGGTGAAAGGAGAGACAACGCGCTGACACTCCTCGACCTCGGTCATTCCATCCGACAGCTTCTCGAGGCGAGAAAGAGTACTCGGCCTGCTGATGTCCTCGGCCGAGAGGACGATCATGGCCATGTCGGTACCACCAAAGAGCTCCTCAATCTTATTCAGATTGAGGCGGGTAGGTAGATCTTTTGGAAGCTGGTTCTTCATCTCCGTGTCCATCTCGGACTTCGGCAGTTGAAGAGCAAAATAGGCAGTAATCGCGACGAATAGGGCAATAATGATCCATCGCACCCTAATCACGAGGTTCGCAAATCCGGTCGTATTCATGACAATTTCGTTAGGTGATATAAAAACAGCGGAGGCCTCTGCCGCCTAAACAGGCAAGGTCCACTGTCCTGTCGCCATGACTGCAGAAAAACCAGCCGCGGCACTGCCCAAAACGATTCGGTCTTGAGCTCGAACGTCTCGCTCTTTGAGCAAGTGGTCGAAGGTAATGGCAACGCTGGCGCTTGCGGTATTGCCATACAGATGGTGGGTGTAGACTCCTCGCTCGGGGTCGGCACCAATGTCTTCCAAGATCTTGCGCACCATGATCTCGCTCGGCTGGTGAAAGACATAATGCGCAATGTCGCTGGGGCTCAGGCCCAGAGCGTCCAGGTTCCGCTGAGTCACCGGCGGAATCAGCTTTCCTAGACGCATAAGCTCGACCGACGACGAACTGAACTTCCCGCCGATGGGCACCGTGCAGAGTTCCCAATGGGACGGGTCTGTATAGGTATCGGTCCCTAGTAGGCGCAAACCGCCTCGTGCCAAAGGCTGTCGTGTGAGCATCAGGCAGGCGGCGCCGTTTCCAATCGTAAGACCAGCCCCCTTCATCCTCATATCTTTGGGATGTTGGATATCATAACTCAGATAGTCGTAGGAAAGCTCGGCAGTACAAATGAGGGCTTTTCGGTAATGAGGGTGAATCGTCATGTACGCCGCTGCGCACTGGACGGCCTCGAGATGCCCGACGCAGGCCGCGGTCACGTCGAAGGCATGAATGCTAGAAAGCCCAAGTTTGTCCCCGACTTCCATCGCTGTCGCGGGTTCGAAATACTGGCGCGGAATCCCCCCACAAATGAGCAAGTCCACGTCCTCTTCGTCAGTTTGATTCTCTTCGAGACACTTTCGCGCTGCGGCCACCGCGTAATCGGCGACTCGGGCATCAATATCCGTCTCCAAGTAGCGGTACTTCGTCCCGCACAGGCCGAAAAGGTGCTCGATTCCAGAACGAACCGACTTCCACTCGGTGGAGGTCCCGCGAAACTTGTCACGAACAAGGTTAATGATCGCTTCGTTGTCGAATCCTTGTTCTGGGAAGTGTACGCCGGGACGTGAAAGATAAAGCTCTGGCAGGCTCAAAAAACTGCTCCTCAAAATATTCAGACGATAGAGAGTTCCGTTCTTCGCGCAGTGTCCTCTCGCTCGCCCGGGGGGAAGGGCGACGTCAATGAAGGAACTGGGAAGTCGCTCGGAAAGTTATAACAACGCGACAATCTTCAAGGTAAAATGGAACTCATTGCATTTAGCCAAGCCGGCGCGCCGCACTCATCAAGACTTGCGGACTTATTCTTATACTCTCTACAGTAGCACTAAACAAAGCTGGGCTTCGGCGGGTAGAGATCGGGCCAACAAAAGTGGCGCCAAAGCCGGTCAGTGAATTTAAAGCGAACGGCATTTTCTAATGAGGTTTTTATCAGGGCTCGGAACCAGCTTTCCCGATGCCAGGTTTGGTACAGATTTTTGAAACTTTTTCCGAAAGGCAAGCTACTGGGTGAACCAATGTGTGGGTCTGGAGAAACCGCTTGGTGTGATTCCCGCCGTCGCGCGGGGATGAGAAGAATAAATGTGCAATCCGGGGGAGTTTCGTTGTCGCCGCGCGTAACCCACATGGGACGAAAGACCCCACCCAATGCGGCAAACCTTTCAAACAGCGAGAGTGAGGAACCTTTTAAGATGTCATTGAATCGACGAGTAGCAATTTTGGCCACCTTTGCAGCGATCGGCCTGTCCGTCCTCACCCCCTCCGCGAACGTCCATGCGGGCCCAAGCGGAAGAGACATCATGACGAAATGGGCCGAGTCGCGGAAGCTCGACGGTTCGGAGGCTGTCGTGAAAATGCAAATCATTGATGGCAAAGGCAACGCGCGAAAACGAGAGATAAGCATGGCCACCAAGCTCTTTGACGGCGGTAAAACCGAGAAGAGGATCTACCGCTTTTTGGCACCCGCCGATGTGAAGGGGACTGGCGTCCTCGTCTACGACTACGAGGATAAGGCGGATGATATTTGGGTGTTCCTTCCAGCTCTTCGCAAATCTCGACGTGTTGTGAGCTCGGAACGTTCGAAAAGCTTCATGGGCAGCGAGTTCTCTTACGCCGACCTAAACATCCCCGAGCTGAAAGAATACAACTACAAAGTCCTCAAGGAAGACCGTGTGAGCGGAGCGGCCTGTTGGGTCATCGAAGTCACCCCCAAGTCGAGCTCAGTTGGTAAGAGCGAAGGCTACTCAAAGAAGCTCTACTGGGTAGAAAAGTCCAATTACGCTGTGCGCAAAGGCGAGTTTTTTGACCTCAAAGGCAAGCTTCTCAAAGTACTCACGGCCAATAACGTGAAATTGGTCGACAAAGCGAAGAAGCGCTACCGCACCATGAAAATGGAAATGGTCAACAAGCAGAACGGTCGCAAGTCGATCTTCGAGACGACCAAGATCGCCAACACGCCCAACACCAAGAACGAGTACTTCACTACCGGGTATCTTGAGCGCCCCTAAAATAGATTCTCCCAACCGAAAGCAGCTCCGCCGCCGCTCACTCCGTAGTAGTGAGGCATGCGTCGGCGGAGCCTTGAGAGCAAGCTACCCCTGAGTGAGCTTGCCATCTTTGCGAATATCGAGAGGGGGCAGAAATGTATCGTAGAAGAAGGCGCAATCTTTCCGAATCTGCTCCTCGGTCAGGCCGTATTTTTCTAGCTTGTACTTGTGTCCAGACGAGTAGGCTCGCTGTTTTTCCGCCAGATTGTCGATGGTCGAACGCAGCTCCGCGTCGATGGGATGACCAAGAAACTCGCACATTTCGTTCATCACGGTGTCAAATTCTCCCATCATGCGATCATAGCGCACGATGTAGACTTTGCTTCGATCGATGTTGCCCGAAGTCCAGTCTTCGTAAAAGCGCCGTAGAATCATCACCAATCCCGCGTAGAGTCGATCCAAGTAGCGACGCCTGAGTTCCTCGGGCTGTGACCAAAATCCAAAAGCCTTGTCGAGAGGCCCCGTAACCAAACTCATCGTGCTGGGAATGATCGCTAAAGGATCTCGAGCCATGTAGAGGATCTGCGCCTCTGGAAAGCGGGCCAAAAATTGCGGAAGTCGAGCCGACAGAGAAAACAATTTGGCCACGTTTCTCTCACCACCATGTTTGATCAAACTGCGCGACCACAGACGATCGAGCCAATCGAAATCCCGCTGGGAGGTGTCGCGTACTTTGGGGTCAAAGTTCTCCCATAGGTCTTCCTCATCAAAAGCGAGAAAGAAACCGTAGAAGAAGAACCCATCCAAGTAGCGGAAGAGCAGGGAAACATCGTCGGTTTCAACCGATGTCAAACTCGTCGCATGAGCTTCGCTTGCGTGAAACTTGGCTGGACTCAACTTTTCCAGAAGAGGCAGAAACGGCTTCAGTAGCGCCTGCAGCGTCAAAGACGGATAGAGCATCAAGAAGAGCTCCATCCCGCTCCCAAAGCCGTTGTCGGAAAGAAAGCGCTGCAGGAAAGTGGTCCCAGTTCTGGGGTTGCCCACCAGGACGATCGGACGCTCAACTTTGGTCTGCCTAAGCTTGGAAAAAAAGAGCCGATCCAAGGCCATGAATGCCCAAACCATGGTCCGCAAGAAGCCGAAGAGCAGGCCGAGGAAGAGCGGGACCACGCGAATATGAAAGACCTTGCGCAGGACCCGGTAGAAGCGGGCCATTCGATTTATCGTATATTTCATTCCGTTGTATCTTTTTCTGACCAGCACATTTCACGCTGGAACCTCAGCCGATCAAGCCAGTATCGATTACTGACAATTAACAAACAGGGGAAGAGTCTATCGGCCGAATTCGTAAGAAGGTGACTATCCTGGGCATGAAAGAAGCCCAGAAATTTAGGCGCATTTGTACAAAAAATTTGGACTCTTCCGGGTTTGCTAAGACACAGCGCTACAGACCAGCTATGAAATGAATGCTGGTACTGCAGATCAACTTCGGGAAACCCGCCGAGCTAACGCGCATCTCAAAGTGAGTTCCTGAATCAAGAAATTGGAGAGGATGATCGTGAACCGAAATAATTCGAAGCCGCTAATCAAGACGATTTGGGCAACAACCCTCGGCCTATCGCTCGTATGTGCCACCGCCTGGGCAGCCGGAGTTCCTTCGCTCAACGATTCTGATTTGGGCAAAGGAGCGTTTTCGAAAATGCATATGTTGCTCGAGAAAACGATCTTGAAAGTCGACGTGGCGACCATCGACGTGCGAGTCGATCCCAAGACCGAAAAACGGTTCGCTGACATCAAGAAAGGGAAGCCGTACTCTTCCTCCGTCGAAAAGCAGCTCGCTCAAGCAGCTCTCTCGGCGAACACAGCTGTGATTCAGCTCAAGTTCGTTCGAGATGTGTCCCTCGACCAATGGATCGACGGAGTACGCGAGAGCCTCGAGAAGGCGCAGAAGGCTGGACTCATCGACGGAGGTCTCCGCGCCAAAGTCAGCGCCGGTCTGCCTAAATGGTTTCAGGCTCTGAAAGACAGCGGCTTTCATGAGGGAGATCGCGTGATCTATCGCATCTCTCCCGGCAAGCTGCGTACGGTTGCCGTCACCAGGGGTGGCAAGGTAGCCGTAGACCGCTCCGACACCGGAAACGACAAGACCAAACTTGTCTTGGCCTCCTACTTCGCTCCCGGAACCGACTATCGAGAACTTCTCCTCAAGTCTCTCGGCAAGTAAAACTTGGGAGGGGGGTAAACAAAACGGTTCAGGTCAGTTCGACCAGGGCCGTTCCGTTTTTGAAGCGCGTCCAATCTCCAAGGCATCGATCAGCTGTGGCCTCGCTCGCGGATCAAGAGCAGCGCCGATGCACGCGACTCCTTGGTATCCCAGGGACAGTGGTGTGACGGCATTGCTCGCGTCAACCCGCCCAAGGGCGTACAACTCGGGTACTCGGTGGGGCCGTACTTGACGTTTGAGGAGGCAACGGCTCGCCTTAAGCCCATCGATCCCAAGCGCTGCTCGTCCCTTGAGGTCAGCAAAAGCAGGAGAAACAAGCAGCGCATCTAGCTTGACCAGCTCGTCAGCAGAAACGCGCTCGGTGCCGTGTGCGGCGCGAGAAAGCCACCGGACTCGTTCGCGGATCCGGGAAGGCAGGACAGCCGAGGTGCCCAGGTGCACCCCTTCGGCCTCAAGGGCTTCAGCCAGGTCAAAACGGTCCACAACCACCAGAGAGTGCCCCCACTTCCTCGTCACTGCCCGAAGCTCGCGACCATGCACGAGGCGCTGTCGGACTGAAAGATTTCGATCCCTGAGCACAAGCATCAACTGGCCCGGAGCCACGTCCTCGCAGAGCAGCTTCAGCTGATCCATCGAATGAGGAAACTGCGCGAAGTCAGTGAGAACAATCAGGCGCGGCCGGAGTGGCTTATGAGTAGTCACCGGCTGTCCCCGTCCACCAACCGAACGCTCAAGAGCGCGGCACCTACGCCAAGGATGTCGGCCAACAGATCGCCCCATTCTGCTGTTCGGTAAGGAAGAAGGGCTTGGAGCAGCTCCAAAACGGCACCCACCGATACTGCCACCATCGCCGCAAGTCGTCGCCGCCTCGACACCTCCCACCGGGGCAGTACGGTTTTTGCGGTACGGAGGTAACTATAGCCCAAAACCCAAAAAGCCAGAGCGTGTTTCACCTTATCAGCCCAAGCAACGGGCAAAGCGACATCGGGGCCATCAGCGGACAACCCGAGAAAGAAGATGGTCCCCGTAAGCAGGAGAGATGGGACAAACGAAGAGAGCCACCCCGTGTACGGAGAAGCCGTCCATCTGTGATTATTCGATGAGTCCGGCATTGGGACTTGAGGCGTTGGCGTAGAGCTGTCTTGGCATGCGGCCAGCTAGGAAGGCGTCACGGCCCGCCTGAACGGCTCCCTTCATCGCTCGCGCCATCCGAACAGGGTCCTTGGCGTGTGCGATCGCGGTATTCATCAAAATCCCGTCACAGCCCAGCTCCATCGCGACGGCAGCATCACTGGCAGTACCCACGCCGGCATCTACGATCACCGGAACCTGGGCCTGTTCGATGATGATCTGCAAATTGTAGGGGTTTCTAATCCCCAGCCCAGATCCAATTGGCGCCGCCAACGGCATAACCGCGGCACAGCCAAGGTCCTCTAACTTTTTGCACACAATCGGATCGTCGATACAATACGGAAGAACGGTAAACCCTTCCTTGATCAATACTTTGGCCGCCTCAAGAGTCTGCTCGTTGTCCGGGTAGAGGGTCTTGGGGTCACCGATTACCTCCAACTTGACGAGGTCGGCAATGCCCAACTCGCGCGCCAAGCGCAAGGTACGCACGGCTTCTTCGGCCGTATAACAACCCGCTGTATTCGGAAGTACCGTCCATCGACGGGACGCGAGAAGCCCCATCAAAGTTCCACTTCCCTTTTCTTTCAGATCGACGCGACGGAGCGCAACGGTAATTACCTCTGCGCCCGTCTCCACGAGCGCAGTTTCGGTTTCTTCGACACTCTTGTACTTGCCCGTCCCAACAATGAGACGAGACGAAAACTCCATCTTGCCGAGACGGAGTGTATCCTTGCTGTTCTGCGACGCTGGGTTACTCATGGCCGTTTGATAGCCGCGACACCTCGAATAGAAAAGTCCCCGCTGACAAGCAAAGGTGAGCTATGGGCTAGCGAAAACCGGCCTTTCGGCTGCTCTTGTTCGACGGGTCCATCGATCCAGCAAAGACATCATCTAAGCGAAGAACAAAGGCATCTCCATTTTGGTTTTCAGCAAACAGCAAAGGACCGTCGACGCGAATGCGACGAATTTTAGCTACGTTGAGCCCGACCCCCTGGCTTGCGGCATGCAGGGTCAAGGTGCGTTCGTCATGGATAACGCGCCATGAGTCTTCATCGTCTGTGCCGGCCAACTCCAAGAGGGCGTTGAGGTGCTCTATTTCCATGGGGAAAAGCGTCATCGGGGGGGCCCTCCGAGTCAAGTCTTCTGGTAGATCACCTTCGTATGCAGCGAAATTCGAGCGGCGCATCTTCTGGGACGATGGAACCAACCGCGCCTTTAGGAGCTCGGGCGGCGAAAGGGGCCAAAATCGTCATCGAAAAGGTCAGTCGTCGGTTTGGCACATTTACAGCACTCTCGGAGGTGAGCATGCAGATCGAGCCCAGCTCGATTGCCGTCATCATTGGGGGCTCTGGGGCCGGTAAAACAACCTTGCTGAAAATGTTGATCGGCTTGGACCGCCCCTCCCAGGGGCACATTTTGGTAGACGGCGAAGACGCCACCAAAATGAGCGAAACTGAACTCAACCGGCTGAGGAAGAAGCTCGGCATGGTGTTTCAATACTCTGCCCTCCTCGACTCGATGAACGTATTGGACAACGTCGCCTTCCCTTTGCGGGAACATCGCCGTGATTTGAGCGAACGAGAGGTCATTTCGCGAGTCAAAGAGAAGCTTGCGATCTTGGGTCTCGCGGGGACAGAAGATCGACTACCGAGCCAGCTATCTGGCGGTATGCGTAAGCGAGCCGCCCTAGCTCGAGCCTTGATGCTCGAACCCAAAGCGCTTTTCTATGATGAGCCAACGAGCGGGCTCGACCCGCTCTCGGCGCGTCTCGTCGACCGCCTGATCGCCGAGACGCGAGACCACTTCGGAGTGACGAGCGTGGTTATTTCTCACGACATGGCTGGGGCGCTCGCGATTGCGGACCAGATCCACTTGCTTTCTCAAGGACAACTCGTGGCCTCTGGCACCCCCAAAGAGCTGGCTCGCGGCCAACATCCACTAGCTCGCGCTTTTTTTGAAGCCAGCGGCATCAAGCAGTGAGCTTCTGATTGTCGCGACACGCCGAGACGGGTAGGAAGTAAAACCAAATGGGGCGACGAACCGTCTTAGTCACAGGAGCAGCCGGACTGGTGGGAAGCCATACGGCCGAGAAACTGATTGCGCAGGGCGATAGCGTGATCGGACTGGACAACTTCAACGACTATTATGACCCCCAGCTCAAGAAAACGAACGTCCAAGAGCTGCACAAGTCGGCTGGATTTACCCTCATCGAGGGAGACATCCGCAACCGCGAACTCGTTGATCGGCTCTTTTCAACCTACCGATTCGATGCCGTCGTCCATCTCGCCGCAATGGCAGGGGTACGCGCCTCAGTAGAGGATGCTCGGCTTTATTACGACGTAAACGTGGGGGGCACCCTCAACCTTCTTGAAAGCGCTCGGGAACAAGGCCGTCCCCTCTTTGTATTCGCCTCGACTTCGTCGGCCTATGGGCGCACCGAACGAGTCCCCTTTGTTGAAACCGACCAAGCCGACACGCCCCTTGCCCCCTACCCTGCGTCCAAGCGTGCCTGCGAACTGCTTGGACACAGTTACCATCACGTGCACGGCATGGACTTTACGGCCCTGCGCTTTTTTACCGTCTATGGCCCCAGAAACCGTCCAGATATGCTCGCCCACTTGGCTCTTGATGCAGGTTATAGGGGCAAGGAACTCGCCCTCTACGAAAACGGCGAACTCTGGCGCGACTGGACCTACGTCGACGACATCACCGATGGCATCGTTCGAGCCAGTTCGAGGCGACTGGGCTATCAAATCATCAACTTGGGCCGAGGAGAGCCGGTACTTCTCCGCGACTTCGTATCCAAACTTGCGGAGAAAACAGGCCGCTCCATTCGATGGAAGAGCCAGCCCTTGCCCACGGCGGATGTGGCCCGAACCTGGGCCAGTATCGACAAAGCGCGCCGCTTGCTCGGCTATCACCCCTCAATTGATGTCGAAGAAGGCATCGAGCGGCTCGTCCGTTGGTACGAGCGCCAATACCAACTCTGAAGCGCCCCATACCCCATCCAGGGCTTTGCTCGTCTAAGCCCCCAAACGAACAAAGGACGGGAGATGGCTCCCGTCCTTTTCGCATCGTCTCAAAGACCGATACTTAGTTCTTGGCCATGGCGGCAACTTCAGATGCGAAGTCATCACCCTGGGGCAGGTCGATACCCTCGCCTCGCTCAAAGCGCACGAAGGGAACCAGCGCTACCTCGCCACCAGCAGCCTTAGCTACCTCGGCACGGATCTCGTCGACGGTCTTCTTCGACTCCAAAACGCTGGGCTGCTGGAGCAGGCAGACTTCCTTCGCCCACTTGCCCAACTTACCCTCGATCACCTGAGGGTGGCGAGCTTCGGGGATCTTGCCCTCTTCCTTGAGCTGAGCCTCGTAAATGGCCGCCTGAGCCTTACGATCAGCCTCGGGGATCTCCTCCGCCGTAAGGTAAGGAGGATTCATCGCGGCGACCTGCATAGCAACGTCCTGGAGGAAGGACTCCACGGCGCCAGCCGTCTTGTCACTGTCCGTGCTTGCACCGACCAGAACAGCGATCTTTCCGCCCATGTGCACATAACTCGTCACACGGCCCGTCTCGACACGAACCCGACTCCAACGGCGAACGGTAATATTCTCGCCCAGTCGTCCCACCAGGGCGGCACGACTGTCTTCGACCGTTCCCTCACCGCCCGGGAAGGGCAAAGTAAGGAGATCAACGCCGTCATCAGCACCTTCGGCGACATCAACGACCTTCTCAACGAAAGCGATGAAGTCAGTATTGCGAGCGGCAAAGTCAGTCTGGATGTTGACCTCGACCACAACAGCGCTCTTACCGTCAGCGGCAACGCGCGTGGAAACGATACCTTCCGCTGCCACTTTGCCAGCGCGCTTGGCGCTCTTGGCGAGCCCCTTCTTGAGGATGATGTCGACAGCTTTGTCCATATCGCCCTCGGCTTCAATCATAGCCGAGCGACAGTCGCTGAGCCCAGCCTGGGTGCGTTCACGCAACTCCTTGACCTGAGCCATATTCACCTGAGCCATTTTGTTCTTTCCTTTTTCTCTTGAGGGAAGCTTATGTGAGAATCTGCCAGCGAAGCCCGCTTCAGCTCTTGCGTCCAGAATAGACAACCTGAGCTTCGTTGCCGCCAGCAGCTGGAGCCTTGTCACGCGAGTTATCACGACGACGAGCAACGCCTGACAGGCAAGCGTCAGCCATGGCACCCGTGATCAAACGGATTGAACGGATCGCGTCGTCATTGCCGGGAATGACGAAGTCGACCAGGTCCGGATCACAGTTGGTGTCCGTGATGGCGACGATAGTGAGCCCCAACTTGCGCGCTTCCTTGACGGCGATTGTTTCCTGGGCAGGGTCGACGATGAACATGATCTGGGGAACGCCCGCCATGCCCTTCATTCCGCCGATGTGCTTTTCAAGGCGAGCTCGCTCTTTGTCGAGCTGAACGGTTTCCTTCTTCAGCAGCTGCTCGTAGGTGCCGTCTTCGCGCATGCGCTCAAGAGTGCGCAAGCGGTCTAGACCCGTCTTCATGGTACGGAAGTTGGTGAGAGTGCCACCGAGCCAGCGATTGGTGACGTAGAACATGCCGGCGCGCTCAGCTTCGCCGCGCACGATATCCTGCGCTTGACGCTTGGTTCCGACGAAAAGGACGTTGCCGCCACGAGAAACGGTATCAGCGACGAACTTGCATGCCTTCTGTGCAAGGTGGGCCGTCTGATCGAGATCGAGAATATGGATCCCCTGACGGGCGCCGTAGATGAAGGGGCGCATCTTGGGGTTCCAGCGATGCGTCTGGTGACCAAAGTGGACACCAGCATCAAAGAGTTCACGAACAGTGAGTGGGTTGCTCGGATCACGGCTAGGCTGCGTCAGCTCACCGGTCGCTTCAGCGCGGGCGAGTTCGCCTGCGATCATGGCCGTGTCGGAAACGGGACTGGCGGCGCCTTGTTCGGGCACCTCGAAGTCAGCACGCTTGGCGTCGGCGGGGGCCTTGGGGGTAGGGGTGAGTTCGCTGAGTTGATCGTTCATCTGCGCTTCTCCTTTTTTGGTTAGTCCTCCGCCCCTGATCGAACCAACCCGAGAACTTCTCGGGCACCAGTATCCGACCTTCGCGCCGGGGCGTGTGTTTTTTTGGGTGACCGCAGGGCGACGTGCCAAGCGGGGCGCGAAAAGTGCCAGACGAATTGGGCCGAGTAAAGAAGATTCTTATGGAAATTCACCACAAACCGCTGCCCGGCAAGGCAGGCGTCTCCCTCGGAGAGCGAGACGCGGATGAGGGAGCAGGCGCCGAAC
This sequence comes from Polyangiaceae bacterium, assembly GCA_050300635.1. Taxonomy (GTDB): domain Bacteria; phylum Myxococcota_A; class Polyangia; order Polyangiales; family Polyangiaceae; genus NIC37A-2. The sequence continues at coordinate 23,458 of JBNKYC010000071.1, read as the reverse complement.
GAGAATCGTTGGGTATTACAGTCTTTTTCCTAAAGACTTCAGCTGCAGGCGCCGCTTCGCTCGTGCCCTGGTGAGCTGAGGCATCGGCCCCTTGAGGGCGAGACGCGTCACGAACTGTGGGCCTAGAGCCCACACCTCCCTCGATTTGGGCAGTTTCCGCGGCGTCGGGACCATCGGAGCGGTCCGAAGCATTCTGCTCCTTGTTTGGCTCCGAGGGACCATCATCTGAAGCACTCGATTGCTGGTTCGAAGGTTTGAGCGTCGCCGAGCTGGCTGTAGGAGCAGCATCCGTCTCGGTCACCTCCGCGCGCGCCGCCTGAATCAACTTGTCGTGTGGAAGCTCTTGAGTAGGGCCGTTGCCATTTTGGGCCATGTCGTCGCGCATTGATTCAAAGGCCTGCAGCCCGACCCAAGCCAGACAGAACGAACCAACCAGGGCACCAGCTACCGTGGTGACGTTTTTTTGTGACGGACTTAAACGAGCCCACCAGCCCCCATCCATCCTGAAAAGGCGCGAACTAGACACAGGGGGTGGTGTCATCAGACGCTGGGGCGACGATTCTGATTCGTGGAGTCCACCCAAACGAGCCCGAGACGAGTACGGCCGACTGCCCCCGGATCCGTTGGAGCTGTATGCCGGTGGTGGAGGCGGCGCCTCCATCGTCGATGTCGAGGTCAGTTCGCTCGGCGGAGACCCCCAGCCCAGGGTTTCCTTTTGTTCAAGTCGCGCACGAGTGGGCTCAAGCGATCCGCCAGGCCGGGATAGCGCATTGTGCTTATTTTTGTCATCGCGCACGCTCCCTTGCGACTCGACGGCTGCGGCCCGCCAAGAGCCTCGCGGCGGCTCCCCTTGAACAGGCCCCGGGGGCTGCTCCATGCTGAGATCGGCGGAGGGAGCGCCAATCGTTTCGGCCGCGTAGATCCCCCCCATCGTCACGTCCTCCTGCGTCAGCTCAGGCCCAGGAAAACTCTTGATGAGTGCTCGCAACTCGGCCGCTGCCATAGACGCAGAAGCGGGCCTATCTTCAGGGAGCTTCGCTAACCAACGTTGAATCAAATCTGCCCACTCAGGGGCAATACCGGGGAGGAGAACATCGAGGCGCGTCGGCTCCACCCCGATATGGGCAAGCACTAGTTGATTAGGGTCTTGAATATGAGAAAATGGGCCCTTGCCCCATATCGCCTCGTACAGAACGAGCCCTGTGGCATAAACGTCGGCGCGACCGTCCACTTTGCGCCCCTCTGCTTGCTCAGGGGCCATGTACCGGGGCGTTCCGATCGAGACTCCACCCGCCGTGACGACGCGTGCCGCGCGATCTCTCAATTTAGCGATTCCAAAGTCCAGGAGCTTTGCATGCCCCCTCTCAACCACAAAGATGTTCTGTGGCTTCACATCGCGATGAATCGCGCCCATTTGATGAGCCGCATCAAGGGCGTCCAAGATCTGCGCCATGATGCATCCTGCCACCACCGGGCTCAGCCGGCCTCGCCGCGCGATCAATTGTGAGAGATTGCTCCCCTCTAATCTCTCCATCACGTAGTAGGGCAAACCGCCAGGCAACTTCCCGGCATCTGTGACTTGCACAATGTTGGGATGCTCCAATTTTGCAAGAGCTCTCCACTCGTTGCGCATGCGAGCGACCAGATCTTCTCGACTGGCAAGATGGTGGTGAAGCACTTTCAGAACGAAGCGCTTTCCCAACTCGATGTGCTCAACCTCGAACACGCTTCCCATGCCACCGCTACCCACGTTTCCTACAGCGCGGTACGGAGTTGCTGACAGTTGCTCACCTAAACTAAAACGCACAGTCCTGCTCTCGGTCTTCCCAGGTATACCCCTGTGGTGACGGCATACCTACAGGTGTGTCCCCACAAAAATAGATTCTTTCTTTACCATAATTTTTCACCATCAGTTAAGAACTGATGGTGCTGCGGCTGCGATAAGCCAAGCTCAAATTGCTTTGAGTGGAACTCTGAGGAACTCAAAAGACTTATCGGCCGCCGCGCCTGGGCGTTGCAAGAATCGTCGCGCCAGCCATGAGTCAGCCCCCGGACAAGCCCGAGCGCAGTAACAAGGCGTAGGTGCCTGAGCGTAGGTGCCTGAGCCTAGAACCCCTTGGTTCTCTTGAGTATTTCGCTCACGCTCCACCCTTGGTCGATCCATTCCTTGAGGTGCTGTTCGTGAGCAACCGCCTCCCGCACGCGACGGAGCAACAGCTCAGAGTGCTCAGCAGGAAGAAAAACCGCGGCATCTGCGTCGGCAAAAACCCAATCACCCGGCCGGCATACAACCGTCCCGACTCGGACTTCTTCGTCCACGGCGGCAACTTGCCCTCGACCCTTGATATCGACGGGACTGTAACCCCGAGCGAAAATGGGCAGCTCTGTATGTTGGGTGAAGGCGCTGTCGCGGGTCAGTCCCTCAACAATGACGCCCCCGACCTTGCCCCTGAGGGCGAGCCGAGTCATGAGCTCGCCGAAATAGGCGAAGTGTTGCGACCCCTGAACAACCAGTATGTCTCCGGGATTGAGGTTCCCCAGAAAACCGAGACCGAGCTCGATTCTTTCATCATCGCTCGGAGCCTCCGCCAGTCGAATGGTTCTCACCTGCCCAAAACAGCGTAAGTCCCTTCGATTCGGCAACAACCCGCAGGCAACTTGTCCCCTCAACCCAAGAAGGTCGAGTTCGTCAGAGAAAACGCCGCTGCAATATTCCTGATCGAAGTCGCGAGAGAGAACGCCGCCTTCGTCGCGAAGAGGGGGCATCTGCATCGACGTACCAACACCAACAGTCATAACCGGCAGAGCTCCTTGCGCAATTCGTCGAGCCCAAGCAAGTACTCCCCGGTCGCGGCGCCGCCTACACTCTGTCCCCGGGCGGACAGCCCCTGCGCCACCGTCCGGGCGAACTCAAGATCGGAAGGTGTGTCGATGTCGATCGCCTCAAAGCGATCCACAGAAACAGTGCTCACTCTCCCTGGAAATCGCAGCCCTGTTTCCTCGACGAGAGACCGCCGCGTTACATAAAGCCCCATGCTTTCGATCCTGGTCGGCACCAGATCAAAACTGTTGGGCACATGCCGGATATCGTAGGTCGGCCCTCGTTCGTTCCACAAATAAAGAGGCTCCTCGATCATGGATACGCAGCTATCGAACTCGCGTTCAACTAGCGCGATGGCGCGTTCCAGCGTGGAGCGGCGGAGGAAGGGCATGGTGGCCATATGCTGAACAAGCAGCTCCGCGTCGGTGTTTTGGGCGGCCCAGCGCATCAACGCGTTACCGTCTGTGGCATTGGTTGCGAGGTCGGCGGGTCGCTCGATCGTCGAAAACCCCAGTCGGGCTGCAGTTTTCCGAATTTCCGAGCTATCGCTATCGACGTAAATGCAAGAACGACTGAGAACTCGACTGAGGTTGTTCGCTGCCCATAGGTAAAGGGGCACCCCAAGTATCGGACTTTGATTCTTGGAAGGAGTGCGCTGACTGGTGGCTTTGGCAGGGATCACGGCACAAATGGAAGTCGTCATCGCACCAGCCTCCCTCTCCCGAACTGACTTGACAAAAGCGGTCTCCGGCTAAGTCTTCGTTCAGACCACATAGCGCCCCACAGCTTGGGCGACTTGAGTCACCTGCGACTTGAGGCGACCGAGAGTATCAAGGTCGATCTGTTGGGCCGCGTCCGAAAGAGCAGAGTCGGGCTCAGGGTGGGCCTCGATCAAGAGACCGTCTACCCCAAGAGCCGTCGCGGCCAAGCTCAAACCGGGTACCCCATATCGATGCCCCATCGCGTGAGACGGATCGACAATGATTGGCAAATTGACATGCCGCTTGAGGTACTCCACTCCGCACAGGTCGAGGGTGAACCGCGTCTTGGTCTCGAAGGTTCGGATCCCACGCTCACAGAGCATGACCTGAGGGTTACCCGAAGAAAGAATGAACTCTGCCGCCTGAACGAACTCCTGCAAAGTCGTACCAAAACCACGTTTGAGCAATACGGGTTTTCCGCCCTTACCGCAGGCCCGCAAAATGCCGTGATCGTACATAGCTTTCGCTCCCACCTGAACGACATCCACGACTTCAATCACCTGTTCGACGTGGGTCGAGTCGCGTACTTCCGAGACAATCGATAGCCCATACTCGGCGCGAGCGTCGGCCAAGAGACGCAGGCCTTCGGCCCCCAAACCCTGAAAGCCGTAAGGAGTTGTCCTCGGTTTGAAAGCGCCGCCCCGCAGACATTGCACGCCCATCGCCTTGAGACTCTGGCAAACGGTACGGAGCTGCTCTTTTGATTCAACGGAACAAGGCCCCGCCATCAATACAGTGTTTTGAGTCGCCCCTCCGATTTTGACCGAACCAAAGCCGACCTCCGCAGTTTGGGCCTGGAACTTTCGACTAGCGAGTTGAATATCGCCATCGCCTTCCACCCTCGACTCGAACAAATCAAAGTAACGTTCATCGACCGGCGGTCCCTTCGAGGAAGTGACAACGAGTTCTCGACCATCTCGCTTGAGCGAAAGAGGATCGTACTTCTGCTTGAATTCGGCAAACAAGTTCGCATCAAAACGCTCGCCAAGAACGAAGATCATGCCACACCTCGCATGAGTTCTACTAAAGACACGCAGCCCACGAGCTTACCATCATTGTCGTTGACCGGAACAAATCCGAAGGGCTTGAGATGGGTTTCAACCAGTTGAAACAACTCATTAATGGTAGTGTTCTGATTGACCATAAGTGGTCGACGATTCAGCAGCCATTCGGACGCAAGTGGGCTTCCCTCTTCGATGCTCCGCAAGAGAGCCCTCCGCACGTCCCCGTCGCTGACCACAGCCTGAACATGGTCATCTTCGTCGATCACGAGGCAAAACCCGAGCGGGCGACTATCGATAGTTTCTAGGATTTTGACCGGGTTTTCCGCGTCTTTGAGGGGCAAACGGGGCAGCTCATTGACCTTGCGCATGAAGTGGCCGATGGGGGCCTCACCCGAGGACAAGCGAGTCCGCAGTCTCAGGAGGGCCTCGGGAGTGCTATCGGCGAGAAGCAAGTAGGAGCCAGACACAGCCCACTCCACATCCAACTGACGCAGACGTTCCGAGCTAACTTGATTGACGCCCCCATCCACATGGACACTCACCATCGGATAACGTCGACGCACCTCGTCGATCTTCGCCAACGCGCGAGAGTCGAACTGACCTCCGCTTTGGCCAGGCACGGTCGTCATGAGCATGATGAACGAACAGTCGCTTCGATATTCGTCAAACACCTCGATGGGCGTATCAATGCAGAGGGAAAGACCCAGCTGGGTTCTTTCCACCAACTCGGACGGAAACTGAGGGCGCCTTTCCATGTCTTCGAACTGAAACGCCGCGTACTCAATGTTTTTCTCGATCAAGCCGTCGAAGTAAGCTTCAGGGGCAGCCGAGATGATATGAAGATCGACGGGCGTAGCGCTCACCGCACGAATCGATTGGATATCGTCGAAGACTTCCAGCTCATCCCGTGAGTCGATATGAAATGCGTCCACCGCAAAACGGTCCAGGTGGAGAGCAGAGAGCTGCACGGGTCGATCATTTCGACTGTAGAGGGACGCAGAAATCTTCACGGAGGAGTCAGCCTTCGCGTCAATTTTTTGACGCAATTCTAACCACTTGGGCCTGTAGCTTTCTACGGACTCGAGCGATGAGGAATAAGCCCCCCGCCCTCCAAAGACGAACCGGTACGCTAGGCCCAACTTTTGCGCAACACAGGGTACGGCGCGAAGTCGTGCACCCGAACGTAACCCGCACGGCGGTATATCTCTTTTGGCCCTGTCCACTGCTCGGCGTCTGTTACGTCAACCGCCCCCCGAGGGAAGGCCTCGACCGCCGTCGCGCCCTTCATTCGGGCGAGCTCCTCCGCAGAGGCGAGCAAAGCGGAAGCCACCCCGCGACGCCGAAAATCGGGGTGCACCAAGAAGCAACTCAAGGCGAAGGTGGAGCCACGGTCCCCCTCCTGCAGCACCGGAAGGGCGCGATACAGTCTATTTTGGTAAAGCTTTCCGAGTTCATGACAGGGAGCAATCCGAGCCCACCCAATCACTCGCCCTGGGCCATCCACATTGGACCCGACTTCGTCGGCTGAGTTATCGAAGGCGAGGACAGCCAAACAACGGCCGCTTTTTAGGTCCCGCCCGAGTTGCTCTTCATTCGCTTCGGGCTGGCCAGCGCAGCGCATCTGCCACTGTCGATGATCCCCGTCGAACTGGTAATATTGGCAGAAGCACGAAACGCCGCAGCTTCGAAACAGCTCAGCGACCACAGCGCAGTCGGAAACGCCGGCTGGTCTGGTTAGCCAAGCGGCAGAAACAGGTTCGGATGACATCGGCCTGCTTACATGACCAGTTGTTCGATGCCGGAAGCCGCCTGAAAGAGGCGTTCCTCAGCGAAGGCAGGACACATGATCTGAAGTCCGACCGGCAGTTGAGTCCCTCCCTCATCCACCGTCCCTACCGGCAAACTGAGGGCAGAAATCCCCGCCAAACTCGCGGGAAGCGTGTAGACATCCGCTAGATACATCGCGAGCGGATCGTCGGTTCTTTCGTGGAGTCCGAAGGCTGGGGTCGGACTCGTGGGCGAGACAATGGCATCCACCTGAGCGAAAGCTTGGTCGAAATCCTGGCGAATCAGCGTCCTGACCTTCTGTGCCTTGGTGTAGTAGGCGTCGTAGTAGCCTGCCGAAAGAACGTAGGTTCCGAGTAAAATCCGACGCTTCACCTCGGCGCCGAAGCCTTCGGCGCGCGAACGAGCGTAGATTTGCGCCAAATCGGCTCCTTGCTCCTCTGCCCGGAAGCCGTAACGGATACCATCGAATCGCGCCAGGTTGCTCGAGGCTTCGGCCGTAGCCAGAATATAGTAGGTAGCGACCCCATAGTGGGTGTGAGGTAGATGGATCGGTTTGACCTCACAGCCGGCCGACTTGATCCTCTCGACCGTCGCCTCAACCTGAGCCTTAACCCGCGGGTCCAATCCTTCACCAAGGTATTCTTCAGGCAAACCAAAAGTCATCTTTCCTAAGGGTCGATCACAGGCAGCTTCGTAGGCTCCAACTGGCTCAGGCGAGGTCGTCGAGTCCTTCGGGTCGTCTCCAGCCATGACCTCCAACAGGCGCGCCGAGCTGCGTACATCCTTGGTCATCGGACCGATCTGATCCAGAGAAGAGGCGAAGGCAATCAAACCATATCGCGAAACGCGTCCGTAACTCGGCTTAACGCCAACGACTCCACAAAAAGCGGCAGGCTGGCGAATCGAGCCCCCGGTATCGCTGCCAAGAGCAGCGGCCCCCAAGGAAGCCGCTACCGCCGCGGCGCTTCCGCCGCTCGATCCTCCTGGCACCCGACTCGGATCCACAGGGTTCTTTGCGGGACCATAGGCGCTCGTTTCGTTAGAAGAGCCCATGGCGAATTCATCCATGTTCGCCTTGGATATCACCAAGGCCCCTTCCGCTTGTAGCCGGGCCACAGCTGTGGCGGTGTACGGTGCCTTCCACGGCACTAGCCCTGCTGAAGTCTTGCGCTGAAGAATACGACTGCCGGCGGTCGTCGGTAGACCCTCTGTACAAATGGCGTCTTTGACAACAATAGGGACCCCCGAAAGCCGTCCGCCAGCTCGCCCCTCGTCGCGAGCCTGATCGAGCCTTTGGGCTTGAGCCCGCACCTGGTCCGTCGCAATGTAAGTCAGGGCATTCAGGTCGGAAGCCGCCTGACTCTGCTCCAGAAAGGCTTCGACAACGGATGATGCCGAGGCAGCACCAGTTGTCACCGCCTCGGCGATTTCGATGCAACTCTTGTCGACGAAACTCATGACTCGTCCACAAATCCTGGAACCAAGAATCCGATTTGGTCGGCTCGAGGCGCCTGCTCCAAGGCTACCTTCTTGCTCAGCCCCTCTTGCCTCACATCTGACCTCAATTTCGTGGCGCTCACGCTCACCTGAGCAGTGGGTTTTACGCCGTCAGTGTTGAGCTCATTGAGCTTTTCGACGTAGCCCAGAATCTTGGTCAGATCATGGGTCAGGGCGTCGGCGCTTTCTTCATCGAGTTCGAGACGCGCCAGGTGCGCTACAGTCAGCACTTCGTTCCGCGTGATGGTCATTTGCTTCCTGCCGTTATCAGGCGCCCCCGCCGGGAGCAAGGCGAGCAGCAATCCGCTGCTTATTGATGGCGATGCGGAACGAAGAAAAGCAACCGACCCGATGCCAAGCCATTGTAATTGGGCGCAATTGGTCGCACCCTTCATTTGTGGCATGGCGGCGCCGTTATTCGGCATGAAAGTGGAAAGCGCGCCCGGTCCGTAGGGCGAAATTGGACCGCATGGAGAATTGGGACGAAAAGCTGCGAGAGCTAGGGGAAGCTCTCATCGATCACCCCGCGCGAAGCCAGGTGGCGACTGCCTTGCGCTATTTGCGTCGTTTTCTCGGAGCAAAAGCGGCGGCAGCGGTGCAGTCCGGACAGGTCACCGCCCACGATGGGCACCAGCATCCTCATCATGAAGCGGTGAGTGACGGCCCAGCCGTCTTGCTCGTCCAACTCGCTACAGAAAAGGGCGTAGCCGTACGGGTGGACGACACCCGTCAAGGGCCTTTCTTGAGCCGCGGCGACGGCGAGCAGTTGGCGGAGCTCGGCTACACTGGTGCCATCGCGGTCCCCCTCCGCCATCGCGGAGTCGACCACGGGGGGCTCGTCTTATGGTTCGGAGAGGAGTTCGATGAAGAGATCGATCCAACCACCCTACCTGCTAATTATATCCTCAGCGCAGTACGTCAGATGCTCACCCTCGCCTTCGAGCGGGACAACCGAGCGGTCTCGCCGGAAGGCGCCCTCACCTCGCTCGGAGAAGTCAACCGCCTGGCGTCCCTCGGCCTGATGCTCGATGGCTCTCTTTTTGCTTTACGCGGGCCATCTTCGTCGATGCTGATTCAAATCGACGAACTCCGCCGTCTCACCGACGAAATAGGTCTACTGGCAGATCCCAGCGATCATGCACTCTCTGACGCCCTGGGTGAACTGAGCCAAACCCTGGATGATATCACCTTGGCCGCGTCTCTCGTCCGCAAGGAACTCACCAGCCTTTCTGATCTTTCGAGCAAGGAAGACAAGAAAGAGCGAGTACAGCTCAGCCGGCTCATTCACGAGGCGGCCGTCATTGCTCGTCCCGAGCTCGAACACCGAGGGTTCACCGTCCAAGAGCGTGTGGTCCGCGATGGGTACCTCCACGGGGACCGACACGAGCTCTTGCATCTTGCCCTGGGGCTGCTGTTCACCTGGACGCGCGATGACAAGTTGGCTGCCCGTCGACCCGTGATCGAAATCCAACTCGATGGCGACGACGAACGTTGCGCCATCATGGTCCTTGCGCGCGCGCCCACGGCGAACCCCGCGCCGGCTCCGCCCGCGGCTTGCGTTCGCATCGCCGAAGCCCATGGAGGACATCTCACCACCTCGCCCGGCGCTTTGCAGGTGGTCTTCCCGAACTACGCTGCCCCCAGCATCCATCCCCGAACGGCAATCCCACGCTCAAAGAAGATCCTGCTCGTCGACGACGATCCGATGTTTGCCCGAGCGCTCCGTCGCGCCTTGAGCCCCCATGACGTTCGTGTTTGTGGCACGGCTTCTGATGCAGAAATAGCGCTCATGGAGGCGGGCTACGAACCAGACATGGTGATTTGCGACCTTTGGCTTCCTGGAACAAACGGCCGAGCGCTCCACGAAAAGGCCGTGGTCAATCACCCCAAGATCGCCCCCCGCTTCGTCTTTGTGAGCGGCGCCCCGGTGAGCTCCAAAGACGTGCAGTACTTCGCCGACGCCGGTTGTCCTACGATGGCCAAGCCGATTGCGGTCGGCGATCTCTTCGCATTGCTCGAAAAAAAAACCCAGGATGACGTCAAGGAAATGAAGCACGTCTAGCCCTCTTCATCGGTCCAAGACGGGCGTCCCCGCGCACTGAGGACCTAGCCTCCCGCGAGGGTGCAGTTTTCAACGTCCAAAGCCCGGCGCCTGAATCGTCCCCGCCGAGAGCCCGATGAAGAGAGCAAAAAGTGTGTCGCGGCGGCGAGCAATGCGCTCCTCGGCCACCGAGTCCACAACGCGCCGCAAGGAATACCCCTCGTAGGCGCCGCCGGGCATCACGGTGTTCAGGGCCCTCACCTCAGGGTCGGTAAGGCCAAATTCGAGCATCGAAGTACCATGATTCGGTAGCACGATCGCATCCATGACGCCGTGAAGGACGCGCTCCAAGTCGGCCTCGCCCCAGGCGGGGCGCATCGCCGAGACCACTTGCCCGTAGCTGGATGGTGTTTGAGAGTAATTATCGAGCCCTCCCGAACCATCGCGCGTGTAGACGGCAAGCTTACCTCGCGGTTTCGCCATCCAAGGAATGAGCCTCGTCTGCAGTTGTGTCTTCAAAGTGCGCGCCAGCACTGATTCTCTCAAATGCCCGTTGAGCACAAGGTATTCGCCCAACTTCAACCCTTGTTGACGACTTTCACCAATCGCAATCACCAAATCGGACGAAGCTATCAATGATTCTTCGGCGAGTAAGTACCCCAAAGCCGCACGCCCGGTCGAATCATGAGTCGAAATCACCTGTCCCTCTTTGAGCTCAAGCATGAAGACGGCCTCGCCATCGCTCAGTTCGATCACGCCGGTTCGAGCCCGTTTGAGTGCAAGAAACAGTTGAAACGGCAGGGTCACCTGCCGAAACTCGACGTTCCACACCGGCTTACCTTGGGGACGTCGAGGTTGCCCGATGACTTCAATCAACGCGGGCTCTACGACTTCTTTTCGCTCGCCAGAAAAGAGTCGCCGAGGTATCCGCGAAACGATCCGGCGTTGACCGCTCTTGTCACACTCACGTTCTACAAACTCAAGCTCACAGAGGTCATCAACCACTAACCTCGGATCAAGAACCCAGCCCTTCTCTCGAGCAATCTCAAGCAGGGCGTCGCGCATTTCAGAGGCAGTCTGAAACCGCTTCTTGAGGTCCCGCGACAGAGCCTTTTCAACGATAGCTCGCAAAGACACTGGAACGTTCTCGTTGTAGCGGTGCCAGGTGCTCAGATCGACGTTGACGGTACGCGAAAGAGTCTGCATCTCGTTCTTGCCAAGGAACAGCGGGCGCAGCGTCAAAAACTCCGCTAAAATGATGCCGACCGAGAAGATATCCGTCTGCCGGGTGACCGTTTCACCCATTGCTTGCTCAGGAGACATGTAGCCCACCTTGCCCTTGAGCTCGCCGGGTTGAGTCCGGCGAACGACGGCCTGGCTGCGAACGATGCCGAAATCACCCAACTTGGCCTGTCCCGACTTGGTCAGCATGATGTTACCCGGCGAGACATCACGATGTACGATCGAAAGTGGACGCCCTCGTTCGTCTTCCGCATTGTGAACATAGTTCAGAGCATCGAGCACCTGGGCAACCAAGGTCATCAGAGTCGGATAGCCGAGCGGCTTCTTCATCTTGGCCGCCTTCCGAAGAACCCGAGACAGGGGCGGACCATCGACGAACTCAAGCGCCATGTACAGCTGCCCGTCGACTCGTCCATAATCGAGGACGCGCACGATATTCGGGTGATCGAGGCGGCTTGTGATGCGCGCCTCGTCCCAAAACATGTCGGAGAACTCTGGATCTTGCGTCAGCCCCGGCAAGATACGTTTGACGGCCACCCGGCCAAGGCGATCGTGTTCCCCAGCAAATACCTCGGCCATGCCCCCCAATCCGAGCCGATCGCCTAATATGTAGGAACCAAGATTCTGTGTTCGAAGCGCGTAAGTCACCCTCGTCCAGTATAACGGAATGAATACCGAAATGCTGCGTCAATCCGAGGCAACCACGCCAGATAGGGGGGAGCTCTCAATACCCCCGAAGCCCCCTGTAGTCGGCGAGCCCACACGAAAAGCGGCGTTCGTGCGCCAAGGCAAGGGACGAACTGCCCAACCCAGTCAGCCAGATTCGTCCACCCAGGTCTTCAGTCTTGGCTCAACAGGCGGTATTGCAAGAACACATGGGTGACCGAATTAAATCTAACCCCGAAGACCTGACAGGGCCCGTCGCCATCACCGGAAGTTCCGGATTTTTGGGCTCTCATCTCATTGGAGTGCTCGAAGATTCCCCACGGGTGACGCAAATCATCAGTCTCGACCGGCGCGAACCTGCGACCGCTGGCGAAAAAACGCGTCATTTTCCCACAGATCTCACTCGTCACCATGCCGAAGATCACTTGGCCGAGGTGCTCAAGTCCGAGCGCGCCACCACCGTGGTCCATCTTGCGTTTCAAGACAGTCCCACCCACAACCCAGATGCGGCGCACGATCTGGAAAGCGTCGGCACGATGCGCGTACTCAATGCCTGCCGTCGCACGGGGGTCACCAAGTTCGTCATGTGGAGTCAAACGAGCTTGTATGGAGCGAGCCCGAAAAACCCATGCTATCTGGACGAACGTCGTCCTCTTTGCGCCAGCACTACAGAAACCTACTTCAGGGACAAGCTCCAGGCCGAGCGCGATGCGCTTGAATTTGGGCAACCAGGGCGCGGGCGCGTAACAACTATCTTGAGGACGGCCCCCATCGTAGGCCCCCAGGTCAACAACTACTTCACTCGCTATTTCAAGCGCGCCTATATTCCCACAGTGCTTGGCTTTGATCCGCTGTGGCAATTTTTGCACGAAGCCGATGCCGTCGCGGCCTTCAAGCGGGCGCTCGACATCGATGCTCCAGGGGTTTTCAACATCGCCGGGGACGGCGTGCTGCCACTCAGCAAAGCCATCCAACTCTTGGGGCGGATCAAGGTTCCGCTCACTCGCCCCGCTGCACACCTCTTGCTCGGTGGCCTATGGGTAGCCCGCGCCGGGGCAATCCCTCCCACCTTCCTCGACTACATCCAATACGCCTGTGTTGCCGACACAGAACGGAGCCGCGGCGTGCTCGGCTTCGTTCCCTTGCATTCGAGCCGAGAGGCGATCGTGGAATTCGCCTCGGCGCAAAAGCTTCGGGATGTGCACCTCTTGTCGGAGACTCCTGCGTGAGCGAGAAAAAAAGCAAAACGAAGCGCGGCGTCTCGCGGACCGACAAAACGCAGCGTCGCACAGGAACACAACGACTCAAAAAAGTCGAAACTCGCAGGACAGGCAACAGGGACATGCCTGGACAGCGGCGTCGAGGCACCGACACCGCCACTTCTTTGAAGAGGGGCAATAAGAAACAGTCGAAAACTGGCAACCCCGCGACTCTGAACAAAGGCGACTTCGCCCCCAAGCAAGAGAAAACCTCCGCCTCGAAAGCGCGCGCTTCAGTAAGAACGCAGCGACCCAAGAAGCAAAATTTCGAGACCAGCGCTCCGAGTCTCATCAGTGTGCCTCGACGTCGAAGCGTGGTAACCCAAGAGCCAGCGACCCCGGCCGATCTACAAGGGCCGGACAAAAAGGACACGACTTTCGTGAGCACAGAAGAGACAGCAGCGGATACCGAACAACTTGACGATCCTCGGATCGACGAGGAATCGGAAACCGGAGCAGCGGATGACGTAGGGATGCTTGGGATCGGCTCCCCCCTCTTCCCCCCCTCAGCTCATCTTGACCTCGAAGACCAGTTTGAAGAGACCTCTTCGCCGAACGATGCCTGGGATGACACGACGAGCGTGGAAGCACGCATTCGCGAGCTTCAGGAACGTCTCGACGGTCTCATGTCGAGCACATTGCCCGACGATCTCGATCAAGGACCGGCCCCAGGAGTCGAAACGCTCACCCCCGATTCCGGTGAGTCGGCAGTGGACTCCGCTCGGGAAGTCTTGCAGAGCGAATACTTCCGAAAGAACTGGGGACGAAGTGCGATTCGTCAACAAACCTTTGAAGTGGACGACTTCGGTCTCGACCCCGACTTCGAAGAGCGGGTGCGGCCCGCGGTCGAGTTTCTCTTCAAGCGTTACTTCCGTGTCGAGGTGGATGGGATCAGGAATATTCCCGAAACGGGCCGAGGCGTCATCGTGGCGAATCACTCGGGTGCGTTGCCCTGGGACGGAGTGATGCTTCGAGAGGCGATTCGAACTCGTCACAAAACTCGAAACGACCTGCGTTGGCTCGCCGAGGACTTCAGCTTCTATCTTCCCTTCCTCGGGGTTTTCATCAACCGAATGGGAGCCGTACGGGCCTGTCCCGAAAACGCCCAGCGCCTCCTTGAGCGAGAGCACCTGGTGGGCGTCTTTCCAGAAGGAGCTGAGGGGACGAAGAAGCTATTTCGTAACCGCTATCGATTGCAACGCTTCGGTCGCGGCGGTTTCGTTCGCCTGTGTCTGCAGACGAAGAGTCCGATTATTCCCTGCGCCATCGTGGGCGCCGAAGAAACCAACCCGATTGTCTATCGATTCGACAATCTCTCCAAGGTCCTCGGCCTCGAATACCTGCCCGTCACGCCGACCTTTCCCGCCCTCGGCCCATTGGGTTTGGTTCCCGCTCCAACCAAGTGGCGTATCATTTTCGGCGAACCTATTTCTGTCGACGAGTACGGACCCCAGGCAGCGTCCGACCACGTCCTGGTAGGGCGCTTAGCAGAGCAAGTTCGCACCAACATCAGCAACATGCTAGAAACCGCTCTTCGCCGCCGCAAGAGCGTCTGGCTCGGCTGAAGCTCATGTCCCAATCGAAAGCTGCCCGCCCCAGCGGACAGATACACGGGGTATTGCTCGTGGACAAACCCACGGGGATGACGAGCTTCGACGTGGTTGCGCAGGCTCGTCGTGCCTTCGGGACGCGAAAGGTGGGCCACGCCGGTACGCTTGACCCCATGGCGACCGGCGTCTTGGTCATCCTATTGGGTGAGGCGACCAAGCTGTCCAACGTACTGACCACCGACAAAAAATCCTATCGCACGGTGGTATCTTTGGGAACGAGCACCGATAGTTTGGATGCCGACGGCGCGATCGTTCGACGAGCACCTCTGCCCTCATCACTCACTCGCCAACAAATCGAAGACGCTCTCGAAGCCGAACGCCAGAGGCAGGCGCAGATCCCACCCCAGGTGAGCGCCATCAAGGTCGACGGCAAGAGATCCTATGATCAGGCCCGCAAAGGCGTCACCGTCGATTTGGCGCCCCGTGTGGTCTCCGTCCACCAGTTACAACTTCTGTCCTTCGATCAACACCAGATTGAACTCGAAATGAGTGTCTCCAAAGGCTACTATGTCAGGAGTCTTGGACGCGATCTGGCAGAGTCCTTGGGAACGGTCGGACATTTGAGCTCGCTCAGACGAACGAAGAGTGGTCCTTTTTCGATCGACGAAACCCACCCATTGCCCCTCTCCTCAAGCATGCCATTGCTCTCGCTCGACGAAGCAGCCCGGCGTTGCCTGGTCGCTGTTGAAGTCGACGCGGAGGGCGCCTTGCACATCAGCCAGGGCAAGCGGCTGGAGAGTAGCCGTATCGTTTCGATAAGTGAGCCACAAACGCGAAGTGCGGCCGGGGCCGAAATCTGCGCCGCTTTTCACGCCGGCCGGTTAATCGCCCTCATCGATCAGATGAGCCCAACTGAGTACAAAGTAAGACGGGGCATGTCCTACGGCCCCCCCAGCGCACCAGAGGCCTCGGAGTAGACCCACGAATTTTGCAATCATTTCCGCTGGTGCCACAGGACTCCGTCCCCGGCTTGCACCCCCGGCCACACTATCATTTAATGGTCCCCACTCCGGCAGCGGCTCATTCCCTCAACTATTGAGCCCACCGTCGCTAAGGAGAGCGTAGTTACGCGTCACGAACCTTGGAATCCGAACCTCCACAACCTCTCATAATCCTGGCCCTCTCCGTTCTGCCGGCTCTGCTCGCGGTGCCCTTTTCGGTGATTGGGGCCATTGTAGGAAGCCTCTCTTCGTCCCGGCAAGCGGCGATTCGCGATACCTTGACGGGCGAGCCCGCCCGGATCGTCGACCGTTTTTTCGCCGCTCAAGAGAAAATCCAAACTCGCTGGGTCGTACTTCGAGTCGGGGGAGTCTCTGCCGCTGCAGTCTTGCTCGGCGCCGAGCTCTACGATCAGACAGCAACCACCTGGTTGTTGGCCTGGATTCTCACGGTGACCGCCTACGCCGTTCCCAGTGAGCTCCTCCGCCAATGGGCCAAGCCTCGAGCGGAAAATCTCTTCCCCTGGCTCCTTTCGGCCGCCCGCTACGGAGAGTGGCTCGTGGCACCCATTGCGGACCCACTTTATTGGATCGCCGCGAGGGGCCGTGGCGAAAGTAGTCCACGAGACGCCAGTCCCACCCTGACGGAAACCGAAGTCGAAATGTTGGTCAACGAGGGCGAATTGTCCGGCGCCCTCGACCATGATCAGTCCGAGATGATTCGCAACGTGCTCGACTTCGGCGAACTAACGGCTGAGGAACTCATGGTTCCACGTACCCAGATGGACGCCCTCGACGCCGAACTGGCAATTCAGGACGCCCTGAGCGAAGTCACGCGCACCCAGCATTCTCGGTATCCCGTTTTCACCGATTCAACAGACAACATTGTTGGGATTCTGCACGTAAAGGATCTCTTCCACGCCATGGTGCACGAAACGGCCCAGAACCGACGGTTGGTTGATCTCGCGCGAAAGCCCGTCCCCTTCGTCTCCGAAGGTCAACTCGCGAGCTCAGTTCTCAAAGATATGAGAGCAGGCAGACACCATATGGCCGTCGTATTGGATGAGTTTGGTGGCGTTTCCGGCATCCTCACCCTCGAGGACCTGCTCGAAGAAATCGTGGGCGATATTCAAGACGAACACGATCAGGACGATGCGGCTCGCATCGTGATGGTCAGCGCCCATACAGCGCGGGTCGACGCGTCGACCCCGATTGCAGATATCAATCGCACGATCGGAACAGACCTCCCAGAAGGCGACTACGTCTCGTTGGGCGGCCTGATCATCGAACACCTGGGGAAGGTGCCTCGCAAAGGAACGAGCCACGAAATGCTCGGATTCAAGGTCGTCATTCTTGAAGGCGATCAGCGCCATGTCTCTAAGGTGGAACTCTCCGAAGTTCCAGGTTCACCGCGCAATCCGACCAATCGCCCACCGGCCAGCGCTGCCTAGAATACGTTGGCGGAGCCTTTCTTGCCCGCCCGCAGCGGCCACCGCAGTGGGTCGCTTTCCGTAACTAAAAAAGAGCGCCTTCTATCGAAGGCGCTCTTTTTTCCCGGGTGAATCGCTCTGGATCGAAGAGGATTCAGCCGCCCGCAGTACCGATCGACTTCAACTCGTCGATCAAGTTCTTGCCCAAGTCCACAAGACCTGTTGTCTCATTGATCGGATCAGAATGGTCGCCCTTGAGCACCTCTTGGAGCGACATGACGCGCTTGCGCAACTCGTAGTACCTCACATTGTACTCATCGAGCAAAGTCGTACCGGGGCTCGACGGATCAACCGGAATCAACATCGGAGTTGAAGCGATGGGGTTCCCATCCTTATAGAGCTTCAGCTTTACCTTCTTGTCGCCGTCGGGGACTTCGATCTCTTCGGGCCACTTGTAATCCTTCTTTTCCTTGTTCGCCATGAGGAAGGGCTCGGGAAGCTTCTGCATGGTCGCCATCGGGCCGTGCGGTCCGTTCTGGAGGTAGATTGACCAATGGAACTTGGGATTTTTCGCTTCTTTGGCGTGCTCCTCAAAATCCTTCTTCATCGAGTTGAGCTGTCGGGCAATCTCGTCTTTGAGCTCGTTCGCCTCCACCGACTGGGATGAGAAGTCGAGCAGCATGTCGTTGACCTTGGCGCTCATGAGGTTGGTCCCCTTGCCGAGCAGGTAGCTCGAGTCGAAAGGAACTGAGATCCCGGACAGTTCGCCGATGTGATCAGCGGGGAACTCGCCGTCAGACAGGGAAAGTCCAATCTTCTTGAGAGTCTCGTCGAGCTTGTTGATCTCAAGGCTCGCTTTGTCGATGTCTCCGGCGAGAATCTCCGCGCCTTGCAGGGCAATCGTGTGCTTCTTGCCCTTCTCCACACCTGAACCGAAAGCGTAGCCGATCACGCCGCCGACAACGCCAGCTGCGATTGCCATGATGAGGATCTTGGTCTTGCCCTTCTTTTGGGCGGCGACCACTTCTTCACTCATCTCGATCTTGATGGCCTGGGGCTCGACAGCGCGCGGCGCTGGCGCCGTCGATGGCGTAAAAGCCGGTGCGGGCTGCGAGGGGCGAGACGCAAATGGTGGAGCTGGAATGCTCGGACTCGCACCGGTAGCCATGGGAGGGGGAATAGAGGGTCCTGCCGTTCCTACCGTCTTCTTTCCGAGGCGGGCGCGGAGGTCAATCTTGGGCTTGTTCTGTTGTTGTTCGGCCATCGAGTTCTCGTGCTGGGGACGTTCGGGATACTGTTCCTTGAGCGCGCGTCCAGCTGAAAATGCGCGCCAAGCCCGCGGGACACTAGCTTCTGGATTCCGCCTGGGCAAGAATGAAAACAGCGGAGCTCAAGAACCATCGCCTTCACTAGTCATTTTTCTAACGCGCCTGACGGAACTCGTCTGCGCTACTTCGACACCGGATCAGCTTGTCCAGAACTCAAGACCACAGGAGACAACGAACACAAATTCTCAATTATTCCAGTGGTTTTTGCCAATGGTCTCGGAGGCCCCGCATCAGCGTGGATCCCCTACATCGAGGCCTTAGGTGGGCAGTATCGATTGATGAGTTGGGATTATCGAGGACTGTACGGATCATTACTGCCCCAAAGGGATATCCCCCTCAACGTTGCCGCCCACGCTGAAGATTTACAGAAAATATTAAATACTGCCCAAGTTGAAAAAATTCACTTCGTTGGCTGGAGCATGGGTGTCCAAGTCGGGCTCGAGCTCTACGCGCGCTATCCAGAACGCATCGCCAGCCTGTCACTCCTCAATGGGACCTATGGTCGTCCTTTGAGAGGGGTCCCCATCCCCTTCGCGGAACTCACTCTTGGTCCATTGATTCCTCGCGCGCGGATCTTGGGCAAGTGGGGCAATCGGGTGCTCTCCACAGTCAGTCGCTCTCCCTTGAGTTACGCAGCGGTGCGGAGCCTGGGAATCGCTGCGCCGGGGCTCGATAAAGACCACTTCTATCGCATGATCGGCGACTTCCAACACGTTGATCTGGACGTCTACTTCGAGCTTCTGGAGGAACTCGGCGCCCACAACGCCGAAGAAATTCTGCCGCACATCGATGTGCCAACACTGGTGGTCACAGGAAGCAAGGACGTTCTCACGCCCCCTCACCTGGCCAGGCATATGGCTCAGCGCATCGCCGGCGCCGAATTGTATGTGATCCCACAAGGAACGCATTACACCCCAGCTGAATATCCTCGCCTCGTCGCCGAACGTATGCGTGCCTTCTGGTCGGGGTATTTCGGCGATCCAGAGGCCTAGTCCGCCCTTCCTTTTGCCTCTAGGTGCCCCAATCGCTATCGCCCCGCTTCCCCGACGCTTTGATTTGACCAACAAACCTCCACCTGCCAGATTTTGCATCCCGCCCCATGAAGTCGCGCATCCTCGTCATCGATAATTACGATTCGTTCACCTACAACTTGGTCCAATACGTGCGTACGTTGGGAGCTCATTGTGATGTAGTTCTCAATGACAAGACAACCGCCGAGTGGGTCGTCGAGCAGAACCCGGACGGAATCCTGCTCTCGCCCGGCCCGGGGACTCCGGATGACGCCGGCATCACTCTGGAAACGATCCAACGTGCCGCCGGCCGGATCCCTCTCTTCGGAGTTTGCTTGGGCCATCAAAGCATCGGGCAAAGTTTCGGCGCCGACGTCGTGCGCGCTCCCCGTCTCATGCACGGCAAAACCAGCCCTATCGAACACAATGGGCACGGCGTATTTGCGGGGCTTTCCTCGCCTGTCGTCGCAACTCGTTACCATTCTTTGGTGATCGAACCGAAGACGCTTCCCGATTGTCTCGAAGTCACGGCCCAAACCAGCGAAGGAGAAATCATGGGCGTGCGGCATCGAGAGCTGGATATCGAGGGCGTTCAATTTCATCCCGAATCGATTTTGACCGAAGACGGTATGCAAATGATGAAGAGTTGGATCGAGCGCGCCTAAACCAGCAACACAAGGATTTTCAGATAACATGGGTGTATTAGCCAAGATCATGGAGTCGAAACGCGCAGAGCTCCCAGGACTCCGCGCGCGCAAACTACCGACCCCTCCCAGCACGGTTGTGCCGCTCAATCTCAGGCGCGGACCGACTGATCCCTTGCGCCTCATCTGCGAAATCAAACGCAAATCACCTTCAGCTGGTCTACTTTCGACAGCTCTCAGCATCGAAGCTCGCGCTCAAATCTACCAAGAGCACGGTGCTTCGATGATTAGCGTTTTGTGTGACAAACCGTTTTTCGATGGCGACTATGAGCACCTCAGGCTCGCTCGACAGGGATGCGTCCTACCGCTTCTTTGTAAAGAATTCGTGCTCGACGAGGTGCAACTCGATGCGGCGCGCGCGTTCGGGGCCTCTGCCATCCTTTTGATCGTACGCTGCCTCGATGACGCTCAGCTTGCGGCTCTGATAAAGGGAGCTCAAGAGCGACAACTGACCCCTCTGGTCGAGGTGTTTACCGAAGAAGAGTCAAAACGGGCCCTCGGAGCTGGGGCGCAGTTCGTTGGCGTCAACGCACGCGACTTGGATACACTTCAGATGGACGCAGAACGGGCCAATCGCATCGTCCAGTCCCTTCCCGCCCAGGTGACAGCAGCGCATCTCTCTGGCGTTAAGGAGCCAGAGCATGCACGCCAAGTGGCCTCCGGACGAGCGGACGCCGCCCTCATTGGCGAACTATTGATGCGACAAGACAACCCCGCCTCGACCTTGGCCTCTCTGCGGGCTGCTTGCGGCTAAGCTCTATCCTCTTTCAACCATGCGTGTCGATGATGCAATAGACCTCTACGTCACGCACCTGCGCGTCGAGCGCGGCCTGTCAGAAAACACCGTCCAGGCCTACGGGCGCGACCTCACGCTTTGGGCCGCGCGCAGCCAGAACGACTCCCGACAGATCGATGGCCTACAAGAGGAAGATGTCCGCGCCTATCTAAGAACATTGAGCCAGCAAGGAGCCAAGGCCAGGACGGCGGCCCGTGCCCTTTCAACACTCAAAGGTTTCTTCCGCTTCCTCTTGGACGAACGCCATCTGGCGAAGAACCCTTGCGACAATGTGCTCGGCCCCAAGTTGGGCCGCTGTCTCCCAACCGCTGCGTCACCTCACGACCTTCTGGCCCTGCTAGCTCTCCCCGATCTGTCCACGCCCCGTGGACTACGTGATCGAGCCATGTTGAGCCTCACCTATGCGGCTGGCCTGCGAGTCAGCGAGCTCTTGAGCCTTTCCATCTTCGATGTCGATCTCCGCGCCGGAACGGTGGCGGTCCTAGGCAAGGGAAGCAAACGGCGTTTGATCCCTATCGGCAAGATCGCTCTGGAGCACCTGGAGGCCTACCTCGCATCCTATGCTCCGAAGGACGAACGGGCTCCGCTCTTTCTCGGTAGGAGCCAGCGCCCCATGAGTCGGGTCGGCTTCTGGAAGCTCGTCAAGCGTTACGCTCGGGGCGCCGGGCTCCCGGCGGACTTTCACCCCCATTCCCTTCGGCACTCCTTCGCGACCCACTTGCTGCAAGGGGGGGCGGACCTACGTAGTGTCCAGCTCCTCCTAGGCCACGTTTCTATCGCAACAACCGAAATCTACACCCACGTCAGCCAGGACCATGTGCGCATCGCCCATGAAAAGGCACATCCTCGAGCGCCCCCCCCCACGCCGCTCGACTCAGCTCGACCCGAACGCAACAAATCTTGATGCGCCGGCAAAACACCGGCCACGCAGGTTGCGCAAAGTCGGAAGCCCTAGCACACTATGATCCCTCGAACTGATTGCGATTCGTGAGTTTGCCCAACGAAACATTCACCGTAAGTCAGCCTACGGCTCCTGAAGTACCCGTGATCGTCGAGGTGCCTCACGCCGGGATCCACATGGACCCCCAATCTCTCGCCCTTTGCAGTGCTCCGACACGGAGTATCGGTCGAGATGCGGACCTCTATGTGGCGGACCTTTTTTCCGCTGCGCCAAGCCTGGGCGCTCATCTCATCTTTTCCCATATGAGTCGCTACGTCTGCGACCTGAATCGCGAGCCCACGGACGTCGACGCGTATACATCGACCAACGGTGCCGCCGACTCCTCACCCCACGGTGTCGTCTGGAGAAAGACGACCGAGGGCCGCCCTGCCCTTTCGACGCCCGTGCCAGGTGCAGAAATCGAACGGCGATTGAATCTGATCTATCGCCCGTACCATGATCGCCTTTCGACGTTGATTAGCGAGAAAAGGGAAAAATTCGGCTTCGTCATCCTGCTCTGTGGTCATTCGATGCCCTCCTTCGGTCGTTTGGGCGAGCGACGCGCCGACGTCGTTCCTGGTACCCAAGGTTATTCGACGGCCCATGGATCGGTGATTCGAACAACCGAGCAGGTGACCAAACAAGCTGGCTACGATTTGGCCCACGATTCTCCCTACCGGGGCGGATATTCGACTCAGCACTACGGCAGCCCCGGCGCCCACGTTCACGCGATCCAGATTGAGTTGTCGCGGCGGCTCTACATGGACGAGTCAACTCTCGCCAAAAACGACGGTTTTACCCGGTGCGGTGAGTACTGTTCTCAACTCGTACGTGCTCTGGGTGAGCTCAACCTCAAAATGAGGGCGTAGCTCCCCAAAACGGTGTCGATTTCTAGCAGGGAAAGAACTCGGTCGCTCAATTTACCAAAAATACGAAGTTCGGTCGTCTATTTTTATTGAAGACCGTAAACACTTCGGCTAGCTTTCGCCGCCCCATGGCCAAGAGTCAAATCTCAGGAAAGCGACGC
Source organism: Polyangiaceae bacterium (assembly GCA_050300635.1). Classification (GTDB taxonomy): domain Bacteria; phylum Myxococcota_A; class Polyangia; order Polyangiales; family Polyangiaceae; genus NIC37A-2. The sequence goes on along the minus strand of JBNKYC010000071.1, from coordinate 596 downwards.
CTTCGCGCGCGCCACGTTTCTCACTCCAACATCAAGACCCCTCGCTGGCAGAACGTCAACGTTCAGCGCCGCCGTCTGTGGGTACCTGAGCTGGATCGGTATGTGACGGTTCGCTTGGCGACCAGCGACTTGCGCACGGTTGACAAGATCGGCCTACTCGCATTCGCTAAGCAGCACGGCTACAAGATCGCCTAAGTCCACTTTGCGCATCCTCGAGGAGCGAGCATCACGTATGTTACTGCTCCTCGGTAGAATGTAGCTGTAGAGGTGACCTCCAAGTTTTCGCCCCCGGTGGGCGGAGCACGGATGGTCGCCTTTTATCGCTTTGTTTCGCGCTAACTGCACTTGAACTCGAAGGGAGCACCTCAAGAGGTGAGGCCTTTGAGCATTTAGTGCTGCGACCGTTTAAATCTGAGCGCTTCTTGGTCTGTCAGCGTTGAGAGAGGGCTCGGTTCTCAGGAAGGGTCGCGGCACAAATGGGAAGAGAAAAGTGCGGAGACAGAGAGGGCCGAGCGCGGTTGCGAAGCCGACCTCACTTTCTAGGGGAGAGCTTCGAAACCGCTCATTTCCAAGTGGTCGTAGCACTAGTTGTTCGA
>JBNKYC010000070.1:0-411277 GCA_050300635.1 Polyangiaceae bacterium | reverse complement strand
ACGGTTCAGCGCGGTTTTCGAGGGCATGACGGATGTAGCGAGATGGGCTGAAGAGGAGTTTGGAGACGCGCAGCTGGGTGATCCTCGCCGGGTGAAACGAGCGGTCATCTTAGCGGCCGCTGCTGCTCAAAATCCGGGGGGGGCACAGTCACAGAAGTAGTGACTGATTCTGCGGAGAAAGAGGGTGGCTTCCGGTTTCTGCGAAACCAGCAGGTGAGCGCTGAGGCGCTTGCATCAAGCGCTCATGCCGCGAGCTGGAGACGCGGAAAAGGTTCTTCGTTTGTCTTTGTCGCAGTGGATCAGAGCTCCATTGGCGTTACCGATAGAACCGGGACCAAGGAGGGGCTAGGGCAGATCGACGGTCCGGGGAAGGTCTACGTTCGCGGTCTGCAAGCAATATCGAAGACATGCTATTCTGATGGAATCTCGTACTCGAGTACGCGTGCGTACAACGGAAGGAGCTCTTTGTGTTCCGCCATCGTGGCGGCGTACACGACTGCGTAGCGTTCAACCGGCCCTTCGCTTCGATCGAGGGCGTTCTGGAGCTCGGCAGCCAGTACCTCAGGTTTAACGGCTCGCAATGTTGCGATTGTTCCATTCACAGGACCACCAGAAAATGCGTACCTCAGGAAGTTCTTGATTGCGTCAGCAGGGGTGCTGCTGGGATCGACAACGTCGTTGGGGGACCGTGTGATGTGCTCAACGTTGGTTGGCGTGGCACAAGACTCTCCCGAGAATCCGGGATCACACGCGCATTCCATTTCACCGGGGGTGCTACCTTCAACGCACTCTCCGTTACCTGAACACCCGTTCGGGCAAATGAACGAAAAATCAGCAGGTTCATGCTCCACAGTTGAATTGGAGAAGAAGGCAGTGGTGAGCATGCAACGGAGGTGGCGATCAAATAGAAAAACCGGCTAGAGCATCAGCTCTAACCGGTCTTCATTGTTGTGTTTTTTTGAGCGGGAAATGGGATTCGAACCCACGACCTCAACCTTGGGAAGGTTGCACTCTACCACTGAGTTACTCCCGCATCTGACGTGCCTTGATGGCTCACCAGTCGCTCCTTGGGAGAAGCGCCAGGCGGCCAAGCCGCCCTGGGAGCGACGAATATAGTCAGCTGCGGCCCGTTGCCAAGAGCTAATTTACTGCTGACTGAGGCTCGTGACCCGCGCGATGGTTCGACTGACGCGCGAGCCACGATTTCCGTCTCGAAAGGGGAAGGTGACGATCACGGGAGCCTCGTCTCCGCCGACGGCCATTCCTCCTTCGCTGCCAACCAGGGTCGATAGCGCTGCGCGATCGAGATGGGTCGTGCCGCGACGAATCGCGGAAAGGGCGCGACCGAGGTTGGGCGCATCACCGCGTGGATCGAGGTAGTGGATGGCGTCGATGTGCCGGGGGCGAGCGTAAAGGCCCAAGTAGTAGAGCAGGGAGCTGGCGGCCTCGGATCCCGACCTGCCCATGAACCAACTTCCTAGGGTGTGGATTTGGTCATGCCCACAACGTGCGTAGAGGGCGGCAAATTCGGGCCTAAAAGCTTGAGTCAAAGCGTGAGCTAGGCGAAAATACTTTTCGCGCCCGAGTTCGTCGAAGTAGTTTTCGACGAAACTTCCCGAAAAGGTCAATGTGAGGCCAGGGCGCGGCGTCTCGTCGTCGTTGAGCGCGTAGCTGCGTACTCTCACCGGAGGTTGAGATTGGGGGGTGAAGGCCAGGGCGGGCTCTTCCTTCCAGGTATAGGTGGTCTCTCCGCCGTCGAGGGGGCCGAAAAATTCGTCGAAGGCCGGGTTGCTGAGCTGGGAAGGAGCCCCTTCCGCCCCGAGCATGGATACTTCCACGACCCAGCCTTCGGCATCCGCCATGCTGATCTGTCCACCTCTAAAGACGCGCGTCCGGGTGGTTTCGCAGGTCTTCTGAGCTTCCAAGGCGCTCACAGCTGCACTGAGGGGCTGAGCCTTGTCCTCAGCTGGCGGCTGCGGTGCCGGCTTGAGCTCCGCGGAGAGTCCAAAGTAGGCGGCCACGGCGACGACGAGCCCGACCCCAGCGAGACGCAAGGTAGGACCATCGAGCCGGAAGCCTGAGGCTTGAGTCGGGGGCGGAGAGGAGCGCACTCGCTGTCCCAGCTCCCGTGCCACCTGTACGGCGTTTTCCTTTCTGGCCTGCGCATTCTGTCTATCCCAACGAATGAGGTGCAAACGTGCAGAGACGCGAGTTGTCCCGCGCGGCGTTTCGAGAACGAAGTGGTCGCCTTCGAGGCGGACTTGTCCTTCGATTCCGCAGCGGGCTACTGCGAGACGGACTGCTCGACTCATTTCGGTCCGGGAGCGATCACGGTTGGGTTCTTCTACGGGGAGCAGGGGCATGGAGTCGTCGTTGCGGGGCTCCACCCAGCCCAGGGGATCCAGCTCCGTCGATGCATGCGGGGAGGCTCGTTGGTGCCGAACCTGATCGGAGTTGATCTCGTCGCGACTCCCGAACAGGCGGGTACTTCGCTCGTGACCAGGCGTGGGGGGCGTCTGCGCGTCCGGCTCCTCCGGGCTGCCGTAGGTATGCGTGCGCTTTGTTGAGTCCCCTTCACCCATGTAGCTCCGAGCATCCCATAGCTCTGTTTGTGCACCAAGTGGTGTTGGGGCATTTCTTTCAGACGAAGGGGGCGAGTACGCCAGCTGAGCCCTGCTTTTCGATCCCGATTTTCAAGTGCCGCAAATGGTGCTCTACCTGGGGAGCAATGAAGCAACCCCTCGTCCTGGTATCGAACGATGATGGATATCGCGCCCAAGGGATCATCCAACTCGCAGACGCCCTGCGGGAGCATTTTCGGGTCGTGGTTTGTGCTCCGGACAACGAGCAAAGTGCATCAAGCCATTCGCTGAGTCTCAACCGACCACTGCGGTTAACTGATCGGGGCGACGGCGTCTTTTCTGTTGATGGGACTCCTGCCGATAGCGTCTACATTGCCCTCCACGAAGCCTCTATTTTGTCTGAAAGACCGGCGCTCGTGGTGTCGGGAATGAACCATGGGCTCAACCTGGGGCAAGATGTCTTCTACAGCGGCACCGTGGCGGCGGCTCGGGAGGGCGCTCTGCAGGGGGTGCCCGCGTTGGCCGTCTCGGCCCACTTTCAGGCTGATTTGCTCTCCGCGTGTGTCGACGCTGCGCGATTGGCCCGGAGTATGATTGACTTGTTCGAGGGACAGCCCTGTCTCTTCAATGTGAACTACCCTCCTGGCGACAACTGGACCCATCGAGCGACCTCCGCGGGGCGTCGTGTCTACAGTGGCGGCCTGGTGGCGCGCCATGACCCTCGCGGGCGCCCCTATTTTTGGATCGGGGGTGATCAGGTGCACCACGAAGGCGACGATGGCACAGATACAGCCGCGTTTGACCGAGGAATGGTTGGGGTGACGCCCCTCATTTTGGATCTTTGGTCGCCGAACCTAAGCGCAGCCGCCGAGCGGATCTGTGCAAAGCAGGCGAGCAGTAGCGAAAAGTAACTGTCTTCGCTGAGCAGATTGAGATAGATGTAACCCCATGGCGCAACGGAAGCGGACACCCCCCTTGCCAGCTCGAACTCAACCGACTCCACGCGGTTTCGAGCGGGAAAACGTAGCCAGGCCCGGCGTGACTTTGGTGGGGACTCAAGAATTCGACGCGATGAGTCATCTCATGTCACTCATTCGTGAAGTCCCTAATTTCCCTACGGAGGGGATCCTCTTCCGGGACATCACCCCCTTGCTTGCTGACCCTAGGGGGTTCCATATAGCCCTCGATGCCTTGGCGCATCGATTCATTGGTGAAAAGATCGATGCCGTTGCTGGCGTCGAAAGTCGTGGTTTTATCTTTGGTGCTGCCCTAGCGTCGCGACTGAACGCAAGCTTTGTTCCCGTGCGCAAACCCGGCAAGCTTCCGGCGGCAGTGGATAGAGTGTCCTATTCGCTCGAGTACGGCGAAACCGAGCTCGAAATGCATCGTGATGCCCTGAGCGAGGGCGCCCAGGTTTTGGTTGTCGATGATCTGCTGGCTACAGGAGGCACAGCTGCTGCGGCTGCGTCCTTGGTGGAAAGACAAGGGGCGTCTGTCTTGGCGTTTGCCTTCGTTATTGAGTTGAAGGCACTCGACGGGCGAGCCCGTCTTGGGGCAGCACCGGTCGTCTCGGTGCTGCAGTACGACTAGGACCTACCCCAAAAACCGCCGAGCTATTGGCGCGAAAACCGACTTGGCGCGGTATCCAGCCGCGCGCCACTGCGGTACCCTTGCCGTGGACCGACGGGATCGGAGCCACGGAGAGTCACTGAATGAAGCGAATAAGTCTCACTTTGGGGGTCATGGGAAGCCTGGGCGCAGCGGTTTTTGGCGTGGGATGCGATGGTCTCCTTCCCTGTGAAGATACCCCTGGGTGTCGAGTGGTCTTTCCCACAGCGGGAAGCCTCGATGACTTGTACACGGGCACTAAGTTGGGCGAGGACTGCTCGAATGCGTCCTGTCGAGAGGGCCTTCAGTGTGTGGAGGGTCGTTGTGAGGTGTCCATGTCCGCTGAAGCGGGCGAGCGCTGCGCGATTGGCGCCGAGTGCAAAGAGGGTCTGACCTGCTTCGTGGGGCCCTGTCCGATCGAAGAAATCGGAGTCTGTCCTGTTTGCGTCGATGCCGGAGCGGGGCAAGTCGGGGACGGCTGCCAGACAGACGTCGATTGTGAAGCCGGGCTGCGCTGTGGACTTGTGGGCTTCAGTGGGCAGTGCCTGGAGGGAGGACAAGCCGATATTGGGCAGGAGTGTCAGCTGCAAACCGACTGCCAGCAGGGCCTCTTTTGTACCGAGGGCGCCTGCTCATTGACACCTCCCTTTTTCGAGGGCGTGGAGTGTCCCAAAAACGATGAAACAGACATCATCGCTCACTTCTCTGTTCCAGGGGCCCCAGACACGCCCGAGAACGCCGACTACTTTCAGTTTCCCTTTCCGAATGACTTTCGCTTGGGGGATGACGGGCGACCCGATTTGGGTGACTTTCCGACGCCGGGGCCAGGGCTTCTGGGCGTGGATATCGTCGAGCGCTACATCGACGCGATTGAGGCTCATGCCGACGGCTTCAGTACAAGTCCGAGTATCATCTTTCGCTTTTCGGGGCTCTACGACGGCGATTCCTTCAAGAGCGATTCCGAAAAGGGATTCCGCGGCGTGAACATCGTCGACGTCGATGCCTTGCCCGATGATCCCGAGGAAGGGGTGCGGCACCATAGCTCTCGGTTCCTCTACTTCAATAACGGCGCCACGAACTATGTCTGTGGGAACTGGTTCGCCGTGCGTAGCCCGAGCGATACTTTGATTCCTGGCCACCGTTATGTCGTCCTCCTCAAGGGCGGGAAACAAGAAAACGGTTCGCCCATTTTGCAGGATCCGCAGTTTTCCGCGATGCTCAAATCAAGCGCGCCTTCTGATCCAGCATTGAAGAAGGCCCATGCAGCGCACGCTCCTCTTCGGGAGTTGATCGACTTTTACAAGGGATCCAGCCACGAGCTGTCTCCCAACGAAATCACTGTCGCGACCGTATTCACCGCGGGTGAAGTGATCGATCCGATGCGGGAACTTGCCAAAACCGTAGGCAAGGCGGACGTACCGAAGGCCAGCGACTGGGTGAAGTGCGGCGGCGGAGCGAGTTCGCCCTGTGACCAGAGCGAAGAAAGCGAAGGGCGTGCCTGTGGTTCGGGGACAGAGGACTACGATGAGTACCAGGCGCTACTTGAGCTGCCCATTTTTCAGGAGGGAGAGGCCCCTTATTTGGACGAAGGGGGCGCCATCAGTAACAAGGTGGAGCGCACGGAAAAAGTCTGCATGAGTTTGGCCCTCCCCAAATCGGCCCCCCCGAGCGAGGGCTTCCCGCTTGTTGTTTACGGGCACGGTACGGGGGGCTCCTATCGCAGCCATCTCAGCGCAACAGTGGCTGGCCGACTCAGTGCGCAGGGCGTGGCGAGTTTGGGCTTTGATCAGGTTCAGCACGGTCCTCGAAGAGGGGATGGCGAGGGGGCCGACCAAGATCCGGACAACTTGTTCTTCAACTTCGTCAACCCCGACGCGGCTCGCGGCAATCCGCTGCAAGGGGCCGCTGACGTCTTGAGCGTGCTTCGTTTTGTGGCCCAGGGTGACCTCGCTGACGCGAGCGATACCGGAGCTGAGGCCATCTCGATCGATCCGGACAGAATTGTGCTCTACGGGCACTCTCAGGGCTCGACGCACTCCAGCATGGCCTTGCCCTTTTCCGATCTGCCCGGCGCTGTGCTGAGCGGCAATGGAGGGGGTCTGGCAGAGGCCCTGATGAACAAGACCAATCCGGTTAATATCGCGGGGGCCATCCCCTTCGTGGTTCAGGACGCCGATGACCAGGGGCAACTGCGCATGGGGGACAAACATCCCGTTCTCTCACTTCTGCAGCACTACATCGATCCGGCCGATCCGGTGAACTTTGCTGCGCTGCTCGCAGCTCGTCCCGAAGAGGGACAAGGATTGAAGTCCGTCTTTCAGACCTTCGGTCTCGACGACACCTATTCTCCTCCCGCAACCCTGGCCCGCTACGTTCATGCCACTGAGCTCATGGCCTTGGCCTCGCCTGCTCCTGGTGTGAACGCCCAAGGGGACAACGACTTGGGGATGTCATTTTCGACCGATCCAATCAGCCTCAATGTCTCGACCGAGGGCGATGCCGCGACCCTAGTGTGCCGTCAGTACGCTCCCGTAAACGATGGGCACTTCGTTGCCGATGAGGTAAGCGAAGCGAACGATGATGTGATCGGCTTCTTGGGTGCGCTCGTGGACGGAGTGGCTCCGACGGTTCCTGCCCCCTGAGTGGGAGCGGGCGGCGAGCCTCCTCTACCTAGGGCGAGGCGCGCCGCGGGGACCTAAGTTCGCCTAGCGTTCTTCTTCGCTAAAGGCGAGCACGGCTTTGAGTTCGTCGAAACCTAGCAAGGTGGCAATGAGGCGATCAAAGCCGACTGCGGTGCCCGAGGACGGCGGCATTCCCTCGGCGAGGGCGGCCAACAAAGCTTCGTCGATGGGATACTCTGGCTCGTGGTGCAGTCGCCTTCGGGCCAGCTCTGCTTCGAAACGTTCGCGCTGCATGCGGGGATCGGTTAATTCGGAGAAACCGTTGCAGAGCTCCTGCCCTCGAAAATAGAGCTCGTAACGTTCGGCGGTGTCGTTGTGGGTCAAACTCGGGCGAGCCAGAGCGGCCTGGCTGAGCGGATAGTGAGTCAGAAAGATAGGGCGAGGAAACCGAGCTAGGGCTGGTTCTACACGATCCACCAGAACTTCGAAGTAGAGGCTTTCGTTCGTATGAGCAAGATCGATGGCGTCGCTGACGCCTCCAAATGTGGAAAACGCGTCCCGGACCGTGATGCGCTCAAAGGGGGCCTCAAGACCTTCTTTTGTCTCTTCGTCCGCAATGGCGTCAGCCGCCCGACGTACGACTTCCTCGGTATCGTGGATCGTCGACTCCCAGTCGGCAAAGGCGCGGTACCACTCTAACATCATGAATTCAGGTTGATGCCAGGGGCCGTCTTCTTCGGCGCGAAAGCAGTGGCCAAGCTGGTAGATCCTAGGCAACCCAGAGCTCAACAGGCGTTTCATATGAAACTCGGGAGAGGTCACGAGGAAGACATCTCCCCGTTGGCCCTTCACTTCGCTCCAGGAGTGGACGTGACTGTCCAGCCCGGGGCAAGAGGCGAGGGCAGGGGTGTCGACCTCAACGAATGCTTGTTCCTCGAAATAGCGACGAACTGCCGATTTCGCTCGGGCGCGTGCCAAAAGAGCGCGACCTCGCTCGGAAAGGGCTCGCCTGCCGAACTCTGACCCGGCATGAGGTTCGGGATGGCTACCGATGCGCTTGAGCTCGCGGAGCGTGAGCATCCCTCCGTCCTGATGCAGCAAAGCGACGGCTAGATCGCCGGGGTTCAGGGAAGGGGCAACGTTTGGAGCCAGCTCGATAGAAACCTGTCCCAGAGCGTCAGCTAAGACAACCACCTGGGAAGCTGCGTAGACGATCCGCCCACCGACACTGAAGGTTTTCCCTTCCGTCAGGGGACCGATTTCTGCCGGGCTCAGCACCGGGGCCATGGTGGGTTAGTTCGAAACGCAGCTCAACTCAGTTGAGCAGATCTGATCGGAGGGGCAGTCCCGGTCGGTGCGGCATTCGAATTGGCACTTGCCCGACGGTCCACAGATGAGCGGAGCCGAACAGTCGCTATTGTAGTCACAAGAATCTCCCAACTCATCCGGCGTTTGCACGTTGCTGTCGCCGGCATTGCTCGAACCTCCGGGGCCGCTGCCGCCGTCGCCACCACTGTCGCCATCGCCCACGTCAGAATTGATTCGCTGTGCGCACTCTGGGGTATCGCTGCTCCCGAGTTCTTCAGGACAACAGCGGTCAACTCCGTCCTCAGGACCCTTTCGTAGCTTGTTGTGGTCCGTGCACACCAAGGAGCCTTCGCAGTCGATATTGCCGTTTTCGAGCGAGCACCTCTCGCCCTCGGCCTGACGAGAGCAACCCACGCCGAAGAGGCTGGCCGTGATGATCAACGAAGCGAAAGCCGGAGTCCAGTTCATGGCGCCCACTTAACAGGCAATTTGCGCGCCCTCAAGTTGCTTGCTCTTTGGCGTCGAGAGCCGACAAAAACAACTTGGTGTACTCAATGGCGCTCCAAATAGAAAATCCGAGCGAAATGTAGACCAGGGCCCGGCCCACCACCACGAAGTCGACGACCCCAAAGTCGTAAACGAAGAGGTCGAAGTGATAGGGGTAGCCCAAAATAAGGAACAAGATGCCAATCATTTGCAGCGCTGTCTTGTTCTTTCCGCCTCCACCAGCGGCAATGACGAGGCCCTCGCTGCTGGCGATACTCCGCAAACCGGTGACGCTGATTTCGCGAGAAATCAACAAAATGACGGCCCACTCGGGCATCCGACCCATGGGTACCATCCAGATCAAGGTGCCCACCACCAATAGCTTGTCCGCCAACGGGTCCAAGAACTTGCCAAGGACGCTCACTATTCCCATCCGCCGGGCGATGATCCCGTCCAGCAAGTCCGTAATCGCGGCTCCGGCGTAAACGAGCGCCGCGTAGACGCCGTCTTTCGGTGTGCCTCGATCAATCAACCAGAGCACGAGCGGGATGACGAGGATCCTCGCCATGGTCATCAAGTTAGGGATGTTGAGAGCATCACGTTTGACCGAAGAGGTGCTTGGTCTTTTCTTGGGTGTTTGGGGCTCGGCCATGGGGGAGCTGTACGGTTGTCGTCGACAGAACGAGAATCGAAAATGAGCGTTATTGGTTCAGGAACTCGGCAAGAAGTTTGAGACCGACGGACTGGCTCTTTTCGGGATGAAACTGCGTCGCAAACACGTTTTCGTGGGCCACGGCCGCTGTGATAGTATGGGGGCCGTGTTTGACAACCGCCTTGACGGCTTCTGGTGACGAGGGGATGCCGTGATAAGAATGTACGAAGTACACCCAGGCATCATTGCCGCCGGCAGCCTCCAAGCAGGCATGGCCGCCATGAGTGAGCTCGAGTCGGTTCCAGCCCATGTGCGGGATTTTGATCCCCTCGGCAACGGTTAGCTTTTCGCAATGGCCGGGGATGAGTCCCAGCCCGGCAACACCCGGAGCTTCAGGGCTCGACTCAAACAGGGCCTGCAATCCCAAGCAAATTCCCAAATAGCTGGTACCTTGGCCTGTGAGCTCAATGATGCATTCGTCGACGGCCCGTGACTTGAGTCCGCCGACACAATCGCCGAAGCCGCCCTGACCCGGTACAACGATCTTGTCGCAGCTCCGAATGAACTCGGGGTCATGGCTTCTTTGGACGTGAATGCGGCTCGCTGCCTGGGTTCCCAAGCGATCAGCAGCGGCGAGCAATGCGCGCTCTACGCTGCGAAAGTTGGCATGTCCTGTGTCTATTAGTGCGATCTTCATGCGGTTTTACCTCAGGCCTTGTCGAGCATCCCTTTCGTCGAGGGGACGATATCGAGGGCTCGAGGGTCCAGTTCGGCGGCAGCGCGTAGCGCTTTTGCCAAGGCCTTGAAGGAAATCTCGACGATATGGTGAAGATTCGTGCCGGCTTCTTTGACGACGTGGAGGTTGATCTGGGCTCCCCGGGCGAAGCCCTCGAAAAAGACTTCGGCTAGTTCGGTATCCCAGCTGCCGATCTTGGCTTTGGGTAGGTCGACTTCCCAGACGAAGTAGGTGCGCCCGGACAAGTCCAAGCTGCAAGATACGCGGGCTTCATCCATCACCAGTTGGGCCCAACCATAGCGACGAATGCCCTTTCGGTCGCCCAAGGCGTCCAGGAACGCCTTGCCGAGTACAATGGCCAAGTCCTCGGTTGTGTGGTGCCCATCAATCTCGGTATCACCCTTAGCGTGCACTGTCAGATCGAAGAGACCGTGTCGTGGCAACTGCTCCAACATGTGGCTCAAGAAGGGGAGGGGCGTTTCTATCGAGTGTTGACCCGTGCCGTCGAGGTTGATTTCGACGGAGATGTCAGTCTCACTGCTGGTCCGCGAGACACGGGCGATGCGCGCTGCTGTCACTTGAAATCCTCTATTTTCCACACGCCGTCTTCGAGAATCAGCTCGACGGCTGCGCCGCTGCCATAGCTCATCGCAGCGTGTTCGCCCAGGACTTCGATGCTGGCTTTGAGATAGTTGGCGCGGATACCCTCGACGATTTGCTCCATTTCAGCCTTCATTTCCCCTTGAAAGCTCGTCTTGAGTGTCTCGGCGCTCAGACCCGAGAGTTTGTCTTCGGGGACGAAGCGCAGCAGAACGTCGTAGCGTTCGAAGTCGTAGGCCCGGACGAAGGAGCCGAGCGCCAGGCGGGGCTCTTTTTGGCTATAAAAGTCGATCGCTGACTCATCAATCCGCCAGGAGCCATCTTGAAGCACAAGATTGAGCTGATCACCGTCTGGTGTGGTCACCTGGGCCGAGACGACGGCCGCTGGGGATCGCTGGACCTGCGCTGCGAACTCTTCTGCCTCCCCCGGGTGGCGCAAGAGCTGCCGCCGGAACTCCTCTGGGCTGATCTGTGCCCGCGTTTCGTCTGAAAGCAACGCGTAAGCACGGTCCCAATCCTTCTGATCAACGGCCTCGGCGAATTGATGCAAAGCGGCCTCGGGGGTGCGAGGGGTCGTGGGGGCGCACCCTAGGGAGGCGCCCAGGGCGACGAGCAGGGGTGCCCCGGCGTGAAGAAACCCCAGGAGGGGGCGAGCGGAAACCAGACGGGAAGGGGGGCTCTCCATGGCGGAGGGAGCATACATCAGGCTCTCTCGGCCCCAAAGTCGAGGGTCTCGCGCTGCACGGCCCCGGGGAGATCGTGGTTGATTGAAGCGATCTGCGTCGCAGCTGTGGACCCTCGACCGTTCGCGACTACGCTGGAACCGTCATGCCAAGCGGTTCAGAGCCCCGACAGGCCGAGCGTGTGCCTATTCTGCCCCTTCGTAATTCGGTGTTGTTTCCCATGTCCGTCGTTCCGATCAACGTCGGGCGACCACGTAGCGTACGACTAGTCGAAGAACTCGAGGCCGAAGGCTTGTTGGTGGGGGTGGTCGCTCAGCGTGATTCAAGTGTCGTAGAGCCGAGTTTCGACGACCTCTATTCGGTGGGTACCCTAGCGCGAGTGGTGAAGGTCATTCGCATCAACGCCAATAGTTACTCCGTTGTACTCAATGGCGTCGGTCGCTTCCATGTCTTGGAGCCCTTGGGGCTTGAGCCTTACATGCGTGCGCGCATCATGCGCCAGCAAGAAGAGCCAGCGGATGATGAGGACGATATCGAAGAGCTGGCCACCCAGCTGCGGAACAAGACGCGTGAAGCGCTATCGCTTATGCCCGACTTGCCCAAAGAAACCGCGAGCATCCTCGATAACGTTCAAGATCCAGGGTCGCTCGCTGATCTGATTGCTTCTAACTTTCCGGAAGAGTTGGCCAGCGTTGCTGTCCGGCAGCGTGTGCTTGAGGCGACCAACCATGCTGCGCGCGTGCTCATTGTGAGCAAGATGTTGGATCGACAGTTGGAGGGCTTGCAGATTAAGGCCGAGATTTCCAACCTGGTCGAAACCGAAATGACGCGCAATCAACGCGCCTATGTGCTGCGTCAACAAATGAAGGCCATCCGCGAAGAGCTGGGCGAAAGCCCGGACGAGGACGACGAGGTCGAAGAGCTGCGCGAGCGTCTGGCCCTGATGGAACTTTCGGAGGAAGCACGTCGCGCGGCATCCAAGCAGCTAGCGCGGCTTGCCAACATGCCCTCCTCGTCAGCCGAGTACCAAGTGGCGCGTAGCTACGTGGAATGGATTCTCGACTTGCCGTGGTCTCAGTCGACGCCGGACACTTTGAGTGTGGCCCACGTCAAGAGGTGCCTGGATGAAGACCACTTTGGTCTTCAGCTGGTGAAGAAGCGCATCGCCGAGTTTTCGGCTGTACGTCAATTGCGCAAGGACAACCGCAGTCCCATCTTGCTCTTCCTCGGGCCGCCGGGGGTGGGGAAGACCTCGTTGGGGCGTAGTATCGCCCGAGCCATGGGGCGCCGCTACGGGCGTATTGCTTTGGGCGGGGTGCGCGACGAGGCCGAGATTCGAGGCCATCGCCGCACCTACGTGGGAGCTCTCCCTGGACGAATCCTGCAGGCTTTGAAGAAGGTAGGAACAAACAATCCCGTCTTGGTGCTCGACGAGATTGACAAGATGGGACAAGACATGCGCGGCGATCCTGCTTCTGCGCTCCTGGAAGTGCTCGATCCGGCGCAGAACGATACTTTCACCGATCATTACTTGGACTTGCCTTTCGACCTGTCCAAAGTGACCTTTCTGGCCACGGCGAATTACCGGGGGGGGATCCCTGAAGCTTTGGCGGACCGCCTCGAGATCATCGAGGTGCCCGGGTACACCGCGGACGAAAAACGGGCCATCGCTCGCAACTTCCTCGTGCCCAAGCAGATGGAAGAGCATGGCTTGAACGGTGGGCATCTTGAGTTTCTCGACGAGGGCCTCGACTGTTTGGTTGAGTCCTACACCCGAGAAGCCGGAGTGCGCGGTCTAGAGCGCCAGGTTGCATCTGTTTGTCGAGAGATGGCCGTCCGTCTCGCCGAACAAAAAGAGGTGGATCACGTTCAGATCACAAAGGAGCTCGTGCTCGAGATCATGGGTCCCCCCAAGTACCAACCCGAGGTGACGGAGGCCTCCCATGCACCGGGGATCGCGGCCGGACTGGGCATAGGCGGCGCAGGCGGCGAGCTGCTATTGGTCGAGGTATCGAAGATGCCTGGCAAGGGAAACGTTCACGTTACAGGTAGCTTGGGTCCGGTCCTCAAGGAGGCCGCGCACACTGCCGTGTCTTTTGTGCGCTCGCGCGCGGACAAGATGCACCTTCCGAATGATTGGATCAAAGGTATCGATGTCCATGTGCATATCCCGCGAGCACGAGCTGCGCGCGACTTTGCTGGAATGGGGGCAGCCATCTTTGCCGCGGTATGTTCGCGGCTTCTGCACGTGTCTGTCCGATCTGATGTGGCCATCGTCGGGGAGCTGACTTTGCGTGGCAGCATCCTTCCCGTTCGTGGGATTAAGGGAATGCTGCTGTGCGCGCACCGTTCTGGGATCCGTTCTGTGCTTCTCCCGGCGCGCAACGAACCCGACGTGGCCGAGGTGCCCGAAGAAATCTTGGCCGATCTGCACATCAAATATATCCACCGCGTAGACGAAATCTTGTCTCTCGTTCTCGCCGAACCGGAACCTGCCGCCTCGGCCCCTTCGGACCCAGAAGGTGATCCGAGCGATCGCTCTTCTGAAGCCCGTTCGTGATCTCCCTCGGGCTCTTTTGCGCGACCCTGTTGCTTGTGGGGATCCTGCCCCTATTGGGGGGGCCGCGCTACGAAGCGGCTTTGGCCTGTGGGGTGCTCGGCCCGTCGTGGGTCGCGGTCACCTGTGCGGCGCGCACGGCGAGGCGTCTGCGTCGAATGGGCTCAAGGAAGTCGGCCGCTCGTTTGCTCTTGCTCGCCCTCGGGGACGGAGCCCGTTTTTTTGTAGCCCTGCTTGTCACGCAGAATCTTCTTGGCCTCTTCGTTGGGTTCTGCGAACCCCAAGAAGGAAACACGCTGCTTGTCCTGGGGCCAGGCCTAGGTCTTTTGCTTTCGAGCCAATGGGGCGCGCTCTTGGGTGCGGCGCTTTTTGCTGCGCGAGGATCCACCAGAGTTCCCCGCGGACTTTTCGCCCTCGGCATTGTGGGGCCTTTGATCAGCGCCGCTTGGGCGGTGGTTCGCTTCTATCGCACCCCCACGGTATTTGCTTACGACCAATTTGCCGGCTATTTTTCCGGCCCGCTCTACGATACGGTCGTCTACGATTTGCCTCGTTTGGCGAGCTTTCGTGCAGGTACAGCGGCGCTCATCCTGTCCGGGCTGACACTGGGGCGTCTCTTTTGTTTGCAGCGAGTGGATCGGGGGGCTGGGCGACCGGGGCCATTGCGTTTTTCACTCCGTGCTCTGCCGTGGAAGAGCCAAGTGCAGGTGTGGGCATTTTCGACGATAGGGCTGGCCGCTTTTGTGTACGTTCAATTGCGGGGCGAAGAGCTGGGCCATCGTGGCACGGCGAGTTCGATTCAGCAGGCTCTTGGTGGCGAGCTGAAGGACGGGCCCTGTCGCGTCTATTTTGCTGCGACGCTACCGCTGAGGCGCGCTCAACGGATTGCTCGACAATGCCGCGGTCATTTGCGTCAACACGCGGAGTTTTTCGGCCTGGACGAAGTCGCGCCGGTGAGCGTTTACCTGTTTTCGGACACGGAGCAAAAGCGGCGACTCATGGGCGCGGGTAATACGAATATTGCCAAACCTTGGCGGCGCGAGGTCTACATCACCGCGAGCAGCTTCCCTCATCCCATTTTGGGTCACGAGCTCGCTCATGCGGTCAGCGGCGCGTTCGGTCGCGGTCCTTTTCGCGTTGCTGGTTCCTTGGGGGGCTGGATCATGGATCCGGGACGGGTTGAGGGCTTCGCAGAAGCGGCGGCACTGCGTGAGAGTTCCTTCGGGACTTTAGAGCAGTGGGCCGCGGCTATGAAACAGGTCAAACGCTTGCCTCCGCTGCGGCAACTGTTCCAGCTCGGTTTTTTCGGCGAATCCGCGGCCCGCTCCTACACGGCTGCCGGGGCTTTTGTGGGCTATTTGAGGGAGCGTTTCGGACCTGACCTTTTGCGAAAGTGGTACGCAGGGGGGGCGCTTGCCCGTCTCACCGACAAGTCGTTGGCCGAGCTGGAGTCGGAGTGGTTTGCGCACCTGGACGGAATCGAGGTTCCCGAGGCCGTTCTCGTGGCGGCTCGCCCGAAGTTCTCTCGGCCCGGCCTGTTTGCTCGCCGTTGCCCTCATGCCAGCGACCGCTTGATGGGCGAGTTTACAAACAGCTGTGGCCGTGACCGTGCCAAGAGCGATGAGTTGGTCAAGCAACTGCTCAGCTGGGACCCGAACCGAGAGGGGCTTCGTTTGGAGTTGCCGCGCTGCGCTGCACGTCGAGGAAACGTGGAGCAAGCTGGGAGGGCGATGGAACTCCTTCTCCAAGAGGAAGATACCTTCGAACCCCACGAAGTGAGACGGGCCGAAGAGTTCCTGGGCGATGTGGCCTGGCACAAGGGAGAGGTCGACCAGGCCCGTCTCCATTACCAAAAAGCTCATGAGCTTGCGACTGATCCAGATCAACAAAGGCAACTCGAAGTGAGGACTTGGGCGACCTCTCAAGACATCGAGGTCGAACAACCCCTCTTGCGTCTTTTTACTTCCTGGTCGGAGCAGGGGTGGTCCACCCAGGGAGCGCTGCTTCGGCTCCACGAAGAACCAGAAACGCGCGATTTTTCCGGGTATCTGTTAGCTCGAGTGGCGCTTTCCGAGCAGCGTTTCGAAGAGGCGCGCAGCTGGATGGAGGAAGTCGATCCGGCTGCCCTTGAGCTCGATTCTCTCCGTAGAGAGTTCGTTCGCATGCGGCTTCGAGCTGCGTGTGAGCAAGCGATGATGACGGGGAACCAGGTTCCCCTAGACGGCGCGGCTCGTGACTACGGTGAGGAGGTTCAGCCTGATCCGGACAACCCCCACTGGGCTCGCTTCATTGAGCGCTGTCGTTGGGCGAGTCAGGCCGAGCCCTTGGTAGATTGAAACCGGGTTTTTCGCTACGGTGCTCTCGATGTTGCGACGCGGAGTCTTTGGGTACGCCTGCGCCTTTTGGATTATTCTGCTCGGTGGCTCGCAGGTCGCCTGCAATCACGACAACAAGAAGAGTTCGACGGAGGCCGCTTCTGGCGAGGATCACCCGAAGACGGAAAGCCCTCCCGCAGCAGAACGGGCGAGCGATAAGTCAGAGGTGGCTGAGCAAGAGCCGCAGCCCGACTCGAAGGAAGCAAAGCCGGAAACCGTGGCCGTGGGCTGTCCCTCGGGCATGAAAGAGGTGCCGGGAGGGGTTTTCTGGGTGGGCACCGAGCGGGAAGTCTACGACCGGGAGGAAAATCCAAGGTTTTCGACCAAGGTGAAGGCATTTTGCGCTGACGAGAAGGAAGTGTCGACTCAGGAGTTCGAAAGCTGCGTCCAAGCGGGCAAGTGTGATGCTCTCACCATGAACAACAAGACCTGCAATCGGGTGAGTAAAGGGCGAGGGGACCACCCCATCAACTGCATCACCTATGAGCAAGCCGAGCAGGTATGTCGCCTGCGGGGCGCTCGGCTACCCACGGAGATCGAATGGGAGTACATGGCCCGCGGCGGGGCTGAGATGCGCGATTATCCCTGGGGAAGCGAACAGCCGGATGGTCACACTTGCTGGAAGCATGCTGGTAGTTGCGAGCGAGGGAGCTTTGAGCGGGGCGCTTTTGGACTCTACGACGTGGTCGGCAATGTTTGGGAATGGACCTCTTCGTGGTGGGGACGCTACCCCTGGCCGTCTCCCGACGGTAATAAGCGGGTTTACCGTGGGGGAAGCTGGAGCCGCCGCTTCGAAAAATGGATGCGCCCCAGTTTGCGCAATCGTCTCGACCCCAAAAAAGCGGGTTCACACTTAGGCGTGCGCTGTGTCAAGGACGACCCCCGAGCCGAGTGTCCCTACGGAAAGACCGAAGACGGGTCGTGCAAGGCGGGGGTGGAGGAGGTCATGTGTCTCGATCGCGCCGTTTGGAACGGAGTGCGTTGCGCACTGCCCCAAGATAAAAGGCGTTGCAAACCGGGGACCCACGAGGAAGATGGTTATGGGTGTGTGCGTGAGCGAGTGAGCGGCGCCGTGCAGACCAAGCTCGACACCAAGAGCGTGATGCGCAAGCGATCCCCTCAGTTTGACGCAGATTGCCAAGAAAACACGCCCCAACGCCCTCACGCCTATCGTTTCGAGGGAGGCGGCCACTTGGCGCGCAACGCGGTGGGCAAGTCGATGGGCTGCAAAAATCGTGATGTGGGGGTTGGTTTCAACTCCTCCTGTTGCCCATAAAGTACATCTCATCAAGAGCAGAAGCTCTGCCGCCGCTTAGCTGAAGGGGGGAGGCAAGCATCGGCGGAGCCTATTTTCGTAGTCATCTGTGCCATAAACCCGCTTGGGGCGGTGACGTGCGTTTCGAGGAACATGGAAGCGACCAGAATCTGATTTTTTGCTCAGCCGTGTGACGGGGGTGTGAGATAGTCCCCGCAGGAGTAGTCTCTCCACGGCAGAGCAGCTCCGCCCGCGGGGCGAATCAAAGGAGGAGGGTGTGGTGAAGGACCAAGCAGACGCGCGGAGGCCAAGCTCAAGCACGCACTTGTTGGGACGAGTTCTGGTTTCCATGGTGCTGATCCTGGGGGCACTCCTGCTCATCGTGATGGGCCGATCCTGGGCGCTGGTGAGCTCCCTGCTGAACTCTTCGGAGCAACCTCGGATCGCGGCGGCCCGCGTTTCGGCCTCGGGACAACAGGGGCTTGCGGAGGTAGCTGCTCTTGCCGAGGAAGCCGCGGAGGAGGAAGAGCCCGAAGAGGCATCGCAGCCCGGTGCTCCGGCTCGGCACGTAGCCCGTCCCGAGAAACAGTCATCACGGGATTTTGAGCCCAGGCGCAGCCGGGGTCCGGGGCTGGATGAGAAAGTGCAACGGGATCAAGCTGGGCAGGACGCCCGTTCCCGTCGCCGGCGCCCCAAACTTCCGATTTTTGATCCGATCAAACGTCGTCGGATTGAGCGCCTTGAGTCCAGCAGGGCGTCCGACGAAGTCCCGCCGAACGCCGAAGAGCCACCACTCGAAGAAGAGGAGCCGGTTGTGGACGCGGCAGCCCTCGGAGGCGCCGCCGCCGAAGACTGAGGCGTGGTTTATGCCTACCTGCGCGTTAGCTCTGCCCGTACCGTTTTTTCGATCGCTTTGCATGCAGAAGCGCGATCTCGGGCAGAGCGCGCTTCGTCGCCCTTCAGGCCTTGGGCCGCCGCTGCATAGCGCATCGACAAGTCCTTCCAGGCTTCGGGGTCGCCTGGCTTGACGACTAATTCACGCAGGTAGGCCGCGTTGAAAGCGGCACGAGCCGCAAGCTCTCCTTGCCCGGCGGCTAAACCGTCTAACACAGCCAAATTGCCGAGAGCCTCGGCGAAGCGTGGGCCCTGGGCGATCATTTCTGCGGCGTCTTTGGGGCCGGCAATCAAGGCGACGGCAAGGGCTCGCAGCAAGACCGCGTCATCGCGCTCTTGTCGAGAAAGCCGGGGCGCGGCGGGCTTTGTTGGGGCTTCTGGAGTCTGATCGAGGATTTGGGTGAGTAGGTTGTATGCGTCTTGAAAGTCTTGAGCGCGGAAGTAAGTCCGACCTTGCTCGAACAGCGCGCGGGCCAAGTACAACAGGGTAGTCGGATCTCTCGCATCAGATTCTACCGTCCGGCGCAGGGCGGTGGTCATCCCCATTTGCAAATGCGCGCGCACCAGCGCGGCGCTCACGGGGGCGGGACCGATCAAGGCCGTCGCGTAAACAGTGGGTACACGACTCGCGATGGCGGTGGCTGCATCTTGCGCCTTTTCCGCCGGCACCGGCGGCAGGAGCAAGGTATCAAGAGCATTGACTCGTCTTCCACCATACGCGCGCGAGAGGAGTCCTCGCGCTGCATCGACGCGCGGGCTCCTGCGAACTCCCAGAAGAGCCATGTGTCGCATGCCAACTAAAGCCGCTGCAGAGCCTCGAGCTTTGCGTGGTTCAAGCTGTTCATCCAGGGTCGCGTAGTAGAGATCGCGTGCCTCCTGGTATTGGGCGATTTCTTCGGCAATGGGAGCCGCACGAACGATTTCCACAAACCGCATGTCCGCGTTGCCAGCTTCGAGGGCGACGACTCCTTTACCGTAACCACGCAGTTCTTTGCCTTGGCGAGCCACGGCGTAGATCGCCGAGGCTTGGCTTTCGACCCAAGGAAAGAGCTCTGTCTTGTAGTATTCGTCGAGAGCCGCCTTTTCTCGGGACTGAGGAGCAGTGGGCGGCTCTCCGGCGAGGCGGCGCAAGCGTGCGGCCAAGCCGAGTCCAACCAAGGCTTCCTGTAGATCAGCCGAGAGGGTCGGTGCGCTGTCTTTCGCTTTTTCGCCCACCACTTTCGCCACGAGGAGGTCGGCGCAGTTGTCTCCATCTAAGTCAGCGCGCAGCGCGCGGACCAAACCGGGTTCGAACTCCTGACACGCCTCGAGTTTCGCAAGAGAGCCGTCGCGCTCTTGCGGCGGCAAAGCCAGCGCTTCAGCGAGTCGCTCTCGTGCTTTTTCACAGGGGGTCGCCGGGGGCAGAGGTCCCGCTTGCTGGCAACTAGTGGGGGGGGAGGGTACGGCGTCGGGCGCGGGGTAGAGTAGATCGGCGCGAGGGCCTTGTGGTGCCGTTTCGACGTCGCTCTCGCCGCTCGATGTCGAGAGGTCTTGGGCAGGTTCGTCCGCAGGCGGGGCGCTCTTTGCGGCCATGTTGGTGCTGGCCGCGGGCGCACAAGCGAAGTGCAGGGGAAGGAGAATCAGACCTAGACCAAATTGACGCACTCTTCCCCGGTTTTGCACTTACTTTACCTCTAACAGTTCAACATCAAACGTAAGTTGACCTGACGGGGCACCCGGTCGCGCCGGCTTTTCGCCGTAGGCCAAATCAGCGGGGATCCAAAAGCGATACTCGGCCCCGGTTTTCATGAGCTGGAGTCCTTCGGTCCAACCCTTGATGACTCCACCGACACCAAAGGTCGCCGGACGTTCCCGTTCAATCGAACTATCGAACATTTTTCCGTCTTTGGTCCAACCACTGTAGTGGACCTTAACTCGACTCGTGGGGCCGGGTTTCGCGCCGTCCCCCTCCTTGAGCACTTTGTAGGCCAGGCCAGAAGCCGTCTTCTTCGCATCGGAAGGAGGTTGGGCCACGTCTTTGGGTGCGATCGGAGTCAGGATCTTGATCAATTCGACGTCGAAAGTCAGTTGCCCAGAGGGGGCTCCGGGGCGACGCGGAGTATCGCCGTACGCCAGATCACCGGGGATCCAGAAGCGTCGCTTTTCGCCTTCGACCATGAGTTGCACGCCTTCGGTCCAACCCTTGATCACCTGGTTGAGTCCAAAGCTGCTTGGCGTGCCGCGGGTCACCGAGCTGTCAAACATCTTTCCGTCTTTGCTCCAACCTGTGTAGTGGACCGAGACCTTATGCGTCGGGCCAGGATGGCGCTCTCCCTTTCCCTTGGTCAGCACGACCGAGGCGAGACCCGATGAGGTCTTTTCTGCGCCGGCTGGGGGGGCCGCCACGTCTTTGGGAGCGGGAAGCTCCTTCTTCTCGGGACGGGCTGCCGTCTTTTTCGCGTCTGCAGCTGCCTTCTTGTCGGCAGGCTTTGCAGCCGCCTTCGGCTTTTCTTGGGCTTCGGGTTCGGGCTCGGGCGTCTTGTGGGCCTTACAGGCGCCGAGCAGGCTAGTAGCGATGACAAGCGCCGAGGCGGTGAGGCCTAAGGGGCGACGAGTAAAAAGAGGGCTGGTCTTCATGGGGGCGGAGCATGGTCAAAAGCGGGGCCTTTGACCAGCCCGAGATGGCAGGTATGAGGAGCCCCACGAAAATCCCAGCCGGGATCGAGTTGGAGGCAGCGGAGACGAAGAAATGAAACGCTACTTTTGCATGTTCGGACTGAATTGGGCCCTTTTGGGTTGTGCCTCGATGGCCCCGGCCGGCCCAGAGGCCCCCACTGAGCTGGCCGCCGTACCCACAAGGAGCGGCGAAGCAGCTGAGGTTTCATCAGAAACCGAAGGCTCAGGGCCCTCCGCTAGCTCCCCAAGCGAGAAGAAAGAGGTTGGTCTCGCAGCCGGCGAGAAGAAGGCTCCTGCGGCAGGTCCCGAAGCCGCCTCCCCACCAAAGAAGCTTCCAGAGGGAACCAAGGTTCTGCACGTTGGGGACAGTTTCGCAGGGGCACTCGGTCTGCCCCTGGGCAAGATGCTCGAAGAAGCAGGCGTGAAATCGGTGCTCAAGCATACGGATTCAAGTTATTTGACCGATTGGGCTTGGAACGGAGAGCTGCAGAAGATGCTCTGGAAGTACAATCCCGACCTACTCATCATCACACTCGGCGCTAACGAACTGGCTATTTCCGAGCCAGCTCAACGCGAGAAAACGATCAAGAAGATCATGAGTGTTGTAGGGGACCGCCCCTGCCTATGGGTGGCGATCCCGCTTTGGGACGGCAAGCACAACGGACTCATGGACGTGATCAAGGATAACGTCGGATCTTGTGTGTACTGGGACAGCAACCGTCTGATCGATGTGGAGCACATGCCTCGTATCTCAGACGGAATTCACCCCACGACCGAGGCGCGCGCCCAGTGGGCAAAAGTGGTGTTCAATTGGCTGAAAGAACACCGGGCTCCCTCTTCGAAGGAGCCGTGGACTTTGTCTCCTTGAGCTCTGGACCGGGTGCGCCCGCTGTAACCGTTCCGCTTCGTGCGCCGAGTCTCTTCAAGGATGAACCCGGGGTACCCAGGGATAGGGGCACGGCTCACGCTTTTGGGTAGGGGGCTAGGGGTGACAGTTCATCAAAAATGGTTGAACCGTGGGCCGAATCGTTTGGCGAGGCTAAAAAAGAAGGGCCAAAAATTCTCTTATTTCGAGCGACAGGCTCGCCAGATTCGAGAAGCGAAGCTACATTGCGTGTGACCGCTTCCCTCATTAAGCGCCCGTCTTTGCGGTCTACCTACTGGGCCCCACCTTGTATGACCCTATCGTACCGTTATCTTATTTCATTCTGTACCCTCTTCGTGTCCATGGCCGGCCAAGGCTGTGCCGCCGGTCCGCTCTCTCAGGAAGGCGAAAGCGGAGAAGAAAGTAGCTCGGGGGCGAGCTCCGGCTCCGCTAGCTCGGGAGAGACCGGCGGTGAAACCGGCGAAACTACTACTACTGGAAGCACCGGAGGAGAGACTGGGGGGCCCGCTCCGAGCGTACTTCCAGCGCGGATCCGTCGACTCTCTAACGCCGAGTACGACGCGTCGCTCCAAGACTTGTTTTCGAGCCAAGTCGTAGCCAGTGTTGAGTTTGGGTTTCCCCCCGACGCTCGCCAAGGCCCTTCGAATGCGCCCGCCGGACCGGCTTTTTCGGTGAACGAGGCCCAGCGTGTCGATCCGGTTTTTGCCGAAAAACTAGAAACGGCGGCCGTGGCTTTTGTGCAAGAAGCTAGACAAAACGGGACGATGGATCAGCTGGCTCCCTGCGACGGTGGCGCCGAAGAAGAGTGTGCCGCGGCCTTCGTACGGAGCTTTGGCGCACAGGCATATCGCCGTCCTGTCTCGGATGAAGAACTGGCTGACCTAGTCTCCGGGGAGGAGTCGCCTTTTCATGTGGCATCGGATGGAGGGTCCTACGAGGAAGCCATCGACCATGTGGCGGTGACGCTTCTGCAGATGCCGAGCTTCCTCTATCACACCGAGCTCGGAGGTCAGGGACCGGGAGCGGGAGACGTGGAACTGACCGCGGACGAAGTAGCCGACGCCATGGCCTACTTGTTTACCTCACATCCCCCCGATGCCGACCTTTTGGCAGCCGCGGCGAGTGGGGATTTGCTCACCCCCGAAGGTCGAGAAAGCCAAGCTCGACGACTTCTCAGTACAGCTCACGGCCGTGAACGCACCGTGAATGTGATCCTTGAGTGGCTCGGTATCTCGGATGTGTCTCGGCGCGAGAAGGCGCAGACCTTGTATCCAGAATATCCCGAGTTGAGCCACCTGATGGAGAAAGAGAGCCGAGCTTTCGTGAACGAGGTGCTTGCCAATTCGACGGGGACCTTGGGTGAACTACTCACTGCCGATTGGACCATCGCGGAACCGGCCCTGGCTCAAATGTATGGCGCCCAGGCGGCTGGAGACGACGGTCGGGTATCCCTACAGGGGACTGGCCGTCTCGGGATTCTGAATCAAGGAGCCTTCTTGTCCGTGTTCGCGACGAACAACGGAAGCCATCCGGTTTTCCGAGGGGTGGCTGTGATGAGACGTGTCGCCTGTGTGGATACACCGGATCCTGGGGCCTTGGGTTTGGTTGTGACTTTGCCTCCGACCGACGATCAAGCGACGACGCGAGAGCGCTTCGCTCAACACTCAAAGGACGATGCTTGCCGCAACTGCCACGATGCAATCGACCCCTTTGGCTTCACGATGGAATCCTTTGATGCTATCGGCCGGGCGCGGGAAACCGAAAACGGAAAGAACATCGATACAGCCGTCGAGATCGCACTTGGTCGCGACTTCGATGGACAGTTTGCTAACAGCCAAGAAATGATCCAAGCGCTGGCGAACAGCGAAAAGGTAAAGTCCTGCCTCGCCTCTCAGCTGGTACGAAGTTCAATTGGACGAAGTGGCAAGAGTGCTGAAGGGATCGAGGACGCCTTCCTGGAAGAGTGGAAGCAGCTCCCCGAATCCTCACAGGATCATTTCGAGGAAATACTGGTCGCTTTTGCGAAGAGCCCCCTATTTGTAAGGAGGAACGCGCTATGAGCAAAACCGACAGAAAGACGAGAGCGAAGATGAGCGCAACACGCCGATCCTTTCTCCGTGCGGTAGGCGCCGGAGCTGTTTCATTGCCTTTTTACAAGCTTCTTGAGGATTCGTTTGCCTACGCGGCAGGCGAGACGCTCCCTTTGAAGTTGATGGTGTTTTCACACCCGCATGGCATTGCGCGTGAATATTGGAACATGCGATCAGCTGACGGCCCCCAGGTGATGGTGGAGGGCGCGTCCTTGAGGGGAGCAGACACCGAGACCGACTTCGACATCAGTTATCCCAACTGTAGCCTGCAGCCGTTCGATGACGCGGCGACCTATGGTCGTAGCTTCAAAGAGAACCTGCTTTTGATCGAAGGTCTCGATTTGGCCATTAACGGCCACGACGCGCCTTCGAGTATTTTGACCGGCAGTACCTTTAGTGGTGGCTCTCCTTCCAACTCGTCCTTGGACCAGTATCTCGCCGTAGAACTGGGATTGGGCGCTGCGACGAGGAAGAGCAACGTTGTGCTTGGGGTCGGGGATCCGGCACCCAACGCGGGCTCGACTATCTCCTACAGTACTGGTGGGATTGGGATCGGGAAGATCATTTCCCCCTACGAGGCGTTTGACTACGTTTTCGGTGGTTTTGCTCCGATGGATGATCCCGATGCCCAAGCGGCGTTCCTGCGTCGCAACCGACTGGGAAAGAGTTCGATCGATGCCATCGTCAAAGACATCGCTCGTTTGCGCGCGCGGCTTGCCCCTGAAGAGCAGCAGAAGATGGATCAGCACTTGGCTTCGATCCGCGACCTGGAAAAGAAGTACTCGGAGGCGACTGTCGGGCAGTCATGTACTCTTCCCGACCGCCCGGCTGACGGCGTCTTTCCCGATACGAATCAGGGTTTGATGGTATACAACGGGGGCGAGCCGACCTTCGATGCGGTGACTAATTTCTTCATTGATTTGATGGCCCAGGCGATGGCCTGTGACATCACCCGCTTTGGTACCATGGTCATGACCGATCTGCCTTGGGATAGCCCAGGCGGTGGTAAGACCGACTCCCTCGGTTATGGACTTCCCTCGGACTTCCACAACCAGGTGGCCCACACCTACCAAACCTATCGATTCGACTGGCAAGGCGAGTTGGGAGGCACTGGGAGCCCAGATACATGGCTCCCCTTGGCGACCTACAACCATTACATCTACAGCAAGATCGCGCGTTTCACCCAAAAACTCGATGAGTTGGGCGCTCTGGACCACACTCTGGTCTACGCAACGAGTGAAATGGGTGATCCGGCTGCCCATTCTTCCGCAGCGGTACCCACGGTGCTCATCGGTGGCTCAAACGTGCCGTTCCGCTTCGGACGCCGCTTGCGTATGAGTCCCGATTGCGCTCCTCCCAACGATTCTTGCATGATCAACGATGTTGAGTTTGCCAGCGGAGCAAACAACCATCTGCTGGTATCGATTGCGCAGGCTTTCGGGGCTGAGATTGACAGCTTCGGTTCGGGGCTGGACTCAGCCTTTACGACCGGGACGCTCGACGGGCTGGTTTGAGGCGTGGGGGCGACTTGAGCCCCTGCGGCACCGCGGGCTTGTTGGGTTGACCTCTTCGGTGGCTTTGATCTCAGTGATGGGGTCAGGCAGAGAGAGTCCCCCCAAAAAAACCGGGAGTTCAGAGGTGCTCTGACTCCCGGTTTTTTATCGGCCCCTGGTTGAGGCCCCTCGTTGCTCGCTAGAGCGAGGGAGGGGCGAAGAGGCCCTCGACGGCTTAGTGTGAAACTTCGACCTTTTTGCCCTTTGCTTGACCGATCTCGCTGAGGAGCTCATTGAACCAAGGCTGATCGATATCGAAGGGTTTGCCGCCCTTGATGCGGGGGAACTCGATAGCGCGCAGACGGTTCTGCTTATCTTCGTCGTGGCCGATCACGCCGGCTTCGCCTCGGAGACCGCAGTCGACAGCCAAGTCGACCATACTCTTGATGAGACGGAGGTCGTCGATGTTGGCGGCCGCTGCACGAGAGTAGTAGCCCGACTTTTGAACCAGGGCCTTCTCGGCGCCGAGCTTCTTGGCAAACTGCTTGCTAAACCACTGGCCCACATTCACGGTGTCGAGCTTGTAGTGGCCGAAGGCGTCCGTGGGGACGGTCTCGCCCCGTGACTCCATCTCCTTGACGATTTGATCGACACAGGCGCCTTCAGAAACGAATACGTTGATGCAGTCGGTCTTGTCCATGAGTTCTTTAAGACGGGCGGCTTCTTTGTCGAGGTCGAACTCCATCTCTGGAACGTAGACGGCGTGTACGTCCTTACTTGCGCGGGGGAGGTTGAAGCTAGGTAAAAAGTCCATGCGCTTGATACGCTTTCGGTAGGCCTCTGCCGTGGCGGCCGTGAGCCAACCACAGTTGCGGCCCATGACCTCGTGGACGATGAGCATGCGGGGGTTGGCGGAGTGCTCGTTGACCACGTTTTCGAAGTACTTGGCGCCCTCTTGAGCTGCCGTCCAAGCTCCGAGGGACTGCTTGATGGGGAAGACGTCGTTGTCGATGGTTTTGGGCAGACCAACCACTGTGAGATCGTAGTTGTTCTCTTTGAGGTAGGCGGCCAGATCGGCGGCAGTCGTATTGGTGTCATCGCCACCGATCGTGTGCAAAATGGTAATGCCGTCTTTGGTCAGCTGATTTGCTGCCGCTTCCAAGGGAGACTGTCCGGGTGCGACGAGTCCACGCTTTTCGCAGTCGGCCTGGTTGGTCAGCTTGACGCGGCTGTTGCCGATGGGGCTACCTCCGTGGCGGTGGAGCACGTGGGCGTTTTCGCGGACTTCGGCGGTGACCTTGAGGCTTTCGCCCTTGAGCAGGCCCTTGTAACCGCCCAGGTAGCCAATGACCTCCACTTCGGGAGCCAAGTCAGTGTAGCGCTCAATGAGCCCACCGACGGCGGAGGATAGACAGGGGGCAAGGCCGCCAGCGGTCAACAATGCAACTTTATGCTTCTTCTCGGTCATAGATCGTATCTTTGTGGAAAAATGAGGGGCTAGGCCTGGGCCGTGCGCTGTCTGGGACAGGCTGCTACTCGGCGAGTGGCAATGGGGTCAATAGGTGGACCGCAGGCCGCGGCCGGGGAATGCCCGGATAGCAGAGGTCGACAGGGGTCCCAAGAGCATCAATAAACTCCTTAGAAAAGCCGGTTTCTGTGGGTGTTCGTTCTGACCCTTGACCGAGCGCCGTTGCTTCGGATAACCAACGGGCCGATGAAAACCGCTGTGATCAGAACCCGCTGTGAATGCCAGGCGAAGCTGAGTGCCCTCGTGGAAGAGGACGGCTTCGTGCGAGACGGGAGCGCTCAGGTACGCGGGGGGGAGCCCAGGAATGCTCCAGCCAACGCGATAGGCGCGGGGAGCGAGCAGTTTCAGGTCGGTTGGTTGTGTCCCCACTGTGGTCGCAACACCGTACGCAGCTTCTATCGAGGCGCGCTCGTTTTTTCTGAACCAGCCGCCTAAAGTGTACTCCTCACGACCCGAAGGATGTGCGAACCGGCCGGTGGCGGTGCTGGGCTTAGCCCTTTCTCTTACGTGAACGCATCCTACGGTAGGGGTGAGCCCCTTCTTGCTTTTGCGCGGGGGGCGTCACTCGATAGCCAGCGGTGCCTCGAGCAAAGGCGCTCCAAGTTGCCTTTCCCGTGCGATCATAATTTGTGGGGAGCTGACCCTGGGCGACTCGTTCGGCTAGTTCGCGTGTGACTTGCGCTCCCCGCTCACGCCCGGCCTTTTCTTGCAGCCAGATTGCTTGAGCAAAAGCCCGTGCTGCGTCCTCTGTCTTGCCCGTGCTCATGCAAGACAGGGCGTAGCGTGTCCAGATTCCGGCGTTTTTGGCCTCATCGAAAGCGGCTTGCTTGAGCAGTTGCATGGCTCGGCGGTAGTCCCCACGACGCCGTTGACGCGCAGCTTGGCGCAAGCGTGCAGCCAACTGCTCATCATGAAGTGGTATGTCTCCGGTCCGATTCACTCTCACATTTAAAGCACAAGCCGTGCCACTCACAGGTGGAGGGGACGAGACGGCGTCTCAATTGCCTCAATTTGAGTTAGCCTGGGTCTTTTGTGGGTGTTGGGGTCGAGCTCGACACTTTTTCACGACCCACCGTCTGAAGGGAGGCGTCAAAAGTTTGGCTCCATGACAAGACGGTCAGGGTGCTACATCCACCCCCACAAAGAGGCCGTCAGAATTGTTAAGCCGATGGAAGCGGGCTACCTTTAATTGTGATGGCTCAAGATACCAAAGAGGCGGTTGGCGCAGAGGACGCGCTGCCCATTCAAAAGACTAGTCCTGTCGCCAAGGTCGCCGCCGGTGTTGGCGCGGCAGTGATTCTCGGTTTGGTGTTCTTCGCCCTTTCGGGGGGCGACGACGGTGGTCAGGCCGAAGTCAGTAAGACCGAAGAGGCTGCTGACGCAAAAAAAGGGATGTCGAAAGCTGAGATCGCCGAAAGGCAGGCCCACCTGAAGAAGACGCAAGCGGCGCTATTGGCGGCAGCAGCTGACGACGCCGAAGAAGAAAAACAAAAGAAGGCAGAGCAGCAGCGCAAGCAAGCTGCCGCGGCTCCTTCGCCCTCTCCCTCTCGTTCGTCTGGATCACCGAAACCGGCGAAGAAGCCCGTTAACACCAAAAAGAGTATCGACAGTCTTGATGCTCTGGGGGCCGACATCGCCTCGGCACTGCAGTAAATAGATGAGGCTTGCCTCATCCGCGCGGGGAATTTTGAGTAAAAACGCGAAGTCTTTGCCGATTTCGCGTTTTTCTTTTTGCGCGCTTGCGGTTATGGGCAAGGGGTGAGCCTCGGTGATCGTGATCTCGACCAGCGCGCCGCTGGTCTTCTTTTTGTCGGTTTCGAAGGCAAGGAGCTCACCGACGGACTCCGCGTACTGATCGACCGAGGGGTCTCGGGGGCAGTGCTGTTTTCGCGCAATGTGGAATCTGCCGCGCAAGTGGCTGAGCTCACCTACGAGATCAAAGCTTACGCTGGCCGCCCGTTTTGCATCGCCACCGATCAAGAGGGCGGTGTGGTGCAGCGCTTACGAGCCGGGTTTACCCGGGTTCCTCCAATGCGCGTAGTCGGAGCGACTGCCTCGGTCGAAATGGCCTGGGAGCTTGGGTGCATCATGGGGCGCGAACTTCGGGCGGTAAACATCGACATGAACTTCGCTCCGGTCTTGGACGTCGATACCAATCCGCAAAACCCTGTGATCGGCAGTCGTTCGTTGTCCTCCGATCCGCAAGTGGTTAGCGCAATGGGAGTCGCTTTGGGTCGCGGTCTCGAATCAGAAGGCGTGGCTGCCTGCGGTAAGCACTTTCCCGGACATGGCGATACCGAGCTTGATTCGCATCTCTCTCTCCCAGTGTTGCCGCATGCAATCGAGCGCCTGCGGCAAGTGGAGCTCGCGCCCTTCGTCGCCTGGGCCGATTCACTGCTCGCCTCGGTGATGAGCGCTCATGTGGTGTTTTCTGCTCTGGACCCAGACTGGCCAGCGACGATGTCCAAGTCGGTCCTCGATGGGTTGCTGCGCGACAAGATCGGTTTTGAGGGGTTGCTTGTCTCTGATGATTTGGAAATGAAGGCGATAGTCGATCATTTCGGGGTGGGGCGGGCAGCCGCTTTGGGGCTTGCCGCTGGGGTGGACGTGTTTTTGGTCTGCAGACGTGCTGAGGCGGCGCATCAGGCCATCGACGCGATGGTGGAGGCGTGTCGGTCTGGACAGGTTTCTGCCGAACGTCTCGTGGAGGCAGAAGCTCGCGTCGAGCGCTTTCTGCGGCGCTGGGCACTTCCGCCCCAAGCTTTCGATGCCTCTGCACTCAGTGACTCGGGCGGGGGATCATGGTTGGCTCGTCTTGCGCAAACCCCTGGTGCTCAAAAAGTGGCCGAAGGTCGATCCGTCGATCCAACCGAAAGGAGCCTCCAATGAAAGGCCGAAGAGAGCCGTCGCGAAGGTGGGGCTTTGTCCGGTGGGGAGCCTTCCTGTTCTGGGCGCTCGCCACGGGGGCTTGTGGAGGCCGCACACCGCTGCATGGCGGGTTTCCCTGTGGGCTTGAAGGCGAAGTACAGGACTGTTTTCAGGGGTGTGCAGAAGGAAAGATGGTCTGCGAAGACGGCGTTTGGTCCGCTTGTCAATTCGCACCGAAAAGCCAAGTCTGCGAAGACAATTGTGGCGTCGGTATCCAGCATTGCATCGACGGTGCCTGGACGACCTGTGATGTCGACCCCGTGAGTCGTCGTTGCGAAAACGTCTGCGGGGTGGGGGTCGAACACTGCGCCGACAACACTTGGAGCGAGTGCTTGGTGGAGCCCGTCGAAGAGCTTTGTTCTTTTGGATGCGGCGACGGGATGCGCTCCTGCCAGGACAATGCTTGGAGCGAATGCGACGCTCCCCGACCAACGAAGTCGGTGATCAGGGCGACTGTGCGTGATTTTTCGTCCTCGCACCCGGACATGGAGCTCAAAACCGGCGGCGGGCAAGAGTTCGGGCTCGTCGATCTGATGCTCGGAGAAGACAATACCCCTGTCTACGTCGCGGATGGGCACGCCAGCAGTGCGACGACGGGGCCGGAGAACTTCTACGACTGGTATCATGATACCCCAGCGTCGCGTAAGACGACTTTAGAAATGGTGCTCACCCAGCAGCCCGGAAACGACGAGTTCTACGAGTACGTCAACCGCGGGTTCTTTCCCATAGATGACCAACTTTTAGGAAACGAAGGAAACGATCACAATTTTCATTTCACGCTCGAAGCCCACGAAGAGTTTGTCTACCGCGAAGGACAGCAGTTCAATTTCGAGGGTGACGACGACATGTGGGTCTTCATCAACCGCCAGCTCGTGATTGATTTGGGAGGGTTGCACAATGCGATCAGCGCGTACGTGAATCTCGACCATAATGCGGATGAAATTGGAATCGTGCCAGGAGGGACCTATCCGCTCGACATCTTCTTCGCTGAGCGACATACGCTTGCGTCGAATTTTATCATTCGCACTTCAATCGCTGGGCTCGGCGAATGTGCCGACTGATGGCCGGTTTGATCGTTCATCGAGGAGTTCCCAAGGAAGAACACCCCTGAGCTGGTCGATGTGCCCCTAGGGCATCCCCCATCGGCCAGCTCAGGGGTGTTTAAGCAAGCCAAGTTAAGTGGCGGGACGTCGAAGGTCATCCCTCTCACTCGTTATGCATCAGGTATGCCATCAAGCCGCAGGAGGGACGAATACGGTATTTCCTGCCGGAAGCGCCGTCCCCGCGACGTAGATTCTTGGATTGCGGCGCAAGAGGTCGGACAGTGCTGTCGCGCTCGACTCTCGGTGTGCCAAAGGTCTTGACTCGCGGCCGTCGCGAGGGGCTCAAACAGGCTGGCTCGAGGGTTCTCATTTCTCGACAAAGCCTCTCAGGCCAGGGGGCCCCGGGACAATTCGCTTTTCTGAGCACGGAGGTGGTGATACCTGAGCTTCATGCGGAAATTGCTTATTGGTGCCGCCTCCCTCACAGCGGCATCTCTCCTCATGCCGGGGTGTGGCTCAAGCTATAGTACCACCGCCTGCAAAGAGGGGCAGATCTTCAGCAGCGGAAGGTGCTTCGACGATCTCGGTGTGACGGTCAACGGGGTTGGTATCTTGTCGAACCGACCGAAGTACGCCGTGTTCGGAGGAAAAGACAGCTCATTCGAAGTGGTCGATGCCGAGTCCGGTGAGACGGTGTTTTCGGGTGAAGGCGTTGGGCCCCAGTCAGCCAGGGATACGGACCAAAAGGTCTATCTCGCCAACTTCACTGAACTCGAGCGAGAAGGGACCTACTTTGTGCAGCTCGAAAACGGGAAGAAGTCCGCCGAGTTCGAGATTGGGGCTTCTCCGCTTGAGGGGGCTCTCGAAGCGGCTATGTTGGGCATGTATGGTCAACGTTGTGGCGAAGAGGTCGAGTTTGAGTACGGAGGTGAGACCTATCGCCATGGAGAGTGTCATCTGGACGAAGCGAGTCTGGAGGATATCGGTGGCGATTTCGCCGACGATACGGGCGGTTGGCACGATGCGGGTGACTACGGCAAGTACGTCGTCAACGGTGCTTTCGCAGTAGCGTTCCTCGTTGCCGCCTACGAACACTTCCCCGAGTATCTTCGTGATCGCGCTTTTCTCATTCCAGAAACCGACAACAATATCCCCGACATCCTCGATGAGGCTCGCGTCGAACTCGAATGGATCTTAAAGACGCAACTCGATGATGGCTCCTTCGCCCACAAGGTCACTGCACGCGGTTTCGAGGCCGAGATCATGCCTTCGGCGGATCGGGCTCCGCGGTTTTTTTATTCGCCGAGTACTGCAGCCACCGGGGACGCAGTGGCTGCTCTTGCCCAAGCCGCTCGGGTCTACCGAGAATTTGACGAAGCGTTCGCCGACGAGTGCCTAGCCGCGGCTCGCCAGGGGCAAGCGTTTCTCGACGAACATCCCGAGGAGATCAAGTCAAAGCTGACCCCCGGCGGTACGGGGCCCTACGAAGCGCCGGACGGCCCCACCCGCCTCTGGGCTTTCTCTGAGCTGTGGGCCACCACGGGAGAGGATGACTACCTTAAGGCCTTTGAAGCGCGCATTGATGGGGGCTTCGGCGGCGAGTTCGACTGGGCGAACTCGACCAATCTGGCCTTAGGGACTTACCTGCGCTCCGAGCGTCCGGGCCGCGATCCAGAAATCGTCGCGATGCTGACAACGAGCATTGGTCTGTCCGCTGAGGGATTGACGAACCAAGCTGTGCGGGATGTGTATGGGCGAGACAGTCGCTCTTACTACTGGGGGTCGAACGGCGTTATTTTGCGGACTTCGTACAACTTGGCCTTGGCCAACCACTTCTTCAGTCACCCCAAGTTTCTCAACACCATCAGCGTGCAGCTCGACCACGTCTTTGGGCTCAATGGTTTCGGTCGCAGTTATGTGACCCAGCTCGGTCCCAATCCGGTGCTGGCTCCGCATCATCGCCCTTCGACCGCAGATGCTGCCGGAAAACCCTGGCCTGGTCTCATCATTGGTGGCCCCCACGGTCAGGGATGCGAATCTCGCGACTCCTGCGATATCAATCCGGCGTTGGACTG
This sequence comes from Polyangiaceae bacterium, assembly GCA_050300635.1. Classification (GTDB taxonomy): domain Bacteria; phylum Myxococcota_A; class Polyangia; order Polyangiales; family Polyangiaceae; genus NIC37A-2. The sequence continues at coordinate 378,222 of JBNKYC010000070.1, read as the reverse complement.
GGAGGATTCGACTGGGAACTACTTCCACAACGAGATCGCGATCAACTGGAACACGGCGCTCATCTACGCCCTTGTTGCCGCCTTGGCGACCCAGGACGACGAGCCAGCCGACTGTTGGCCCGACGACTGTTTTGCGTTGCCTATGGCGGGAGCAGGGGGGGCCGGCGGTGACTCTGGGGGTGCTTCCATGGGCGGTAGCGACCAATGATTTTGACTTATTTCATATGTAGTTAGTCAAGTTCTGGCTTGAAACTGCTGCAATTCAATTGATAGAAGGGGCTCGCTCGATGGCGGCGGAGATTCGTCGCTGGCGTCCCACAATCCACAATCTCCCTCAACAATATCGGAGAAGCTCGATGACCATTAAACTGGCCCGCAATATTTGGACCGCAACTACCACTTCAATCATCATCGCAGGTGCTGTGTCTAGCGTTGGCTGTAAAGTCAATCCGACGGACCCCAGCATGGAGAACACCGCGGCGGGTCGCGCATGCACCTCCCCGGAAGCTCTCATTTGTGACGGCGACGACAACGACAATCAGAGCGCCGTCGTCGGCGGTCGCGGTGGCTATTGGTACACCTTTTCCGACAACCTCGGTACCGAAGTTTGGCCCTTGCAGGGCGCCAAGGGTGGTACCTTCGAAATGAGTCCAGGTGGTGCCGAGAACAGCCCCTACGCGGCACGCTTCAAGGGTCAGGTCGTGAGTGCTGGTCCGGGTGAATACCCCTCTGCCGGTATGGGGGTGAACATGGTCGACCCCAAGGGCGGCTACGATGCTTCTGCCTATAGGGGGATTTCCTTCTGGGCCAAGGCTGGCCCGGGTTCAGTGACCGAGGTGCGTTTGAAGGTACCGGACGATCTTACCGATCCCGATGGGGGCAAATGCAGCGAATGTTTCAACGACTTTGGGATGACGCTGCATTTGACCACTGAGTGGCAGAAGTATGTCATTCCCTTCAACAAGATGACCCAAATGCCAGGGTGGGGTAAACCACGCGGTTTCAGCGTCAATACCTCGGCGATCTACGGGATCCAGTTCCAGATCCAGGATTCGAGCAAGCCCTTTGACATGTGGGTAGACCAGATCCGTTTCACGGGTTGTGTAGATTAATCGTCTACCTTTGGATTCGCACATTCGACGCCTAAAAACAGCGCGCAAAACCCCGGTTTTGAGCGCTGTTTTTGTATAAATTCTACCCAATTTCTGTATCCTTCGCCTCCGCGGACGAAAGTGACTCCCCCGGTGAACCTTCCGCGTGTCGGCGACCCTCCAGTAGTGAGAACATGATGAGAAAACAGCAACGAACGATCCTCGGCAATTTGAGTCTCCTGTGCTGCGCGGTGGCGCTGACTGCGACCGGATGTGTGCCCAAGTCCTCTGGTGCGCCAGGGTCAGCAGCGGCAGACGCTTCAGGTATCCCAGTTGGCGGCAACTTGCTCAAGAACGCCACTTTCGAAAATGGGGCGACTCTTCCCTGGACGACGTCGTTTACGCCGCCAGCCAATGGGTCTTTCGTTGTGACTGACGGGGCCGCCTGCGTGACGATCAACGAAGGTGGTTCGAACAATTGGGATGCGCAGATCCGACATCGAGAAATGGTCGTGCAAGAGGGTCATACTTACAACGTGACCTTCAAGATCTGGGCAGACAAGCCGACCATGGTGCGCCCCAAGGTGGGCATGGCTGGACCTCCTTACAGGGAGTATTGGAACCAGACGGTGAAGGTCACGACCACACCGCAAGAGGTGCGAGGTGGCTTCGTGATGCAGTCGGCCGACGACCCTACGGTCGAGTTCGCCTTTCATATGGGCGGGGCCATGATGCGCGAAACCCCAGCTCCGGTGACGATCTGTATCGACGATATCTATATGAACGATCCCGACTTCGTTCCGCCTAAGGGCGAGGCAAAGATCGAGGTGTCACCCGTCAGAGTCAATCAGCTGGGTTACCTTCCTGGTGCGAAGAAGGTGGCCAGTGTCGTCAACTCCAACCAACAACCTTTGGCCTGGTCTCTCATCAGAGAGGGAAAGACGGTGGCAGAAGGCAAGACCGAGGTTTTCGGAAAGGATGCCGACAGTGGCGACCACCTCCACTTGGTTGATTTTACCAGCTTCAAAGAGACGGGTGCAGGCTACACACTCAAAGTGGGTGACGATGAAAGTCCTGTCTTTGCTATCAAGAACGACATCTATTCGAGTCTGAAGAAGGACGCCCTCCACTATTTCTATCACAACCGCAGCGGTATCGAGATCGCGATGCCCTACGCCGTCGAAGAAAAGTGGGCGCGTCCGGCGGGACACTTGGGCGACAAGTCCATCCCCTGTGCGCCTGACGCTGGCTGTAAGTACAAACTCGATGTTTCCAAGGGGTGGTACGACGCCGGTGACCACGGAAAATACGTGGTCAATGGTGGTATCTCTGTTTGGACTGTCATGAACCAATATGAGCGCTTCAAGCTGCAGGGTGGGGTGGACGCGTTTGGCGACGGCAAGCTCAATATCCCCGAAGGCGGCAACAAGGTGCCGGATATTCTCGATGAGGCACGCTGGGAAATGGAGTTCATGCTCGGTATGCAAGTTCCAGCGGGCCAGCCGCACGCAGGCATGGCGCATCACAAGATGCACGATGTCGCCTGGACCGCCTTGGGGCTCGCTCCTCATGAAGCCGAAAAGGTCATGAAGCGTCATCTACGGCCCGTATCGACGGCGGCCACACTGAACCTAGCCGCCACTGCCGCTCAGGCAGCGCGTGTCTTTAAACCTTTTGACGCCGCGTTTGCGACGAGGTGCCTCAAGGCAGCCGAAACAGCGTGGGCAGCTGCCAAGAAAGAGCCTACCATTTTCGCAGACCCGAAGGATGGCTCATCAGGAGGCGGACCCTACGACGACAAGATTGTTGATGATGACTTCTACTGGGCCGCAGCCGAGCTCTTCGTGACCACCAAGAAGGGCCAGTACGGCACCGAGGTCCGCAAGAGCAAGCATTTCAAGAACTTCCAGACGCTCAGCGGAAGCTTCCCCACCTCCATGACCTGGGGCGATACTGCCGCCCTTGGCTCCCTATCGCTCGCCTTGGTGCCTGGCGCTTTGGCGGCCGGGGAGCGAAAAGCGATGCGCGATCGGGTGGTGGCGGCTGCGGATAGTTACCTTGCCGTCATCGACCAGCAGGGTTACCGCACGCCCTTCGCCGCGAGCGGGAACGAGTATCCCTGGGGCTCGAACTCCTTCGTGATCAACAACGCCATTATTCTTGCGTACGCCTATGATTTTACGAAGAAGGACAAGTATCTTGAGGGCGTGGTCCACTCCCTCGACTACCTCCTTGGCCGCAACGCCATGGGACAGTCCTATGTGAGCGGATACGGTTCGAACCCCTTGCGTCATCCGCACCACAGGTTCTGGTCCGAACAAGTAGACGGTAGATTTCCACCCGCGGCACCAGGGGCTCTCTCCGGAGGACCCAACAGTGGCCTGCAAGATCCCTACGTCCAAGCAGCTGGTTTGAAGGGGTGCGCGCCACAGAAGTGCTTCTTGGACCACATTGAAGCTTGGTCGGTGAACGAAATCACCATCAACTGGAACGCACCCTTGGCTTGGGTGACCGGCTGGATCGATCAGAACGCGTCAAAAGCTAAGGCCAAGTAAGCGTGCGAGAGAAGACGGATGCGGGGTGCCGGGGCTCTTTCTGAGAGAGACTCGGCACCCCCATCTGACCCCATCTCGGTGACCAAAACGCCTGAAATGGTGGGAGTTTGCATGTGCGCGCTCTCACCAGTCTAAATGCACAACCTTCCCATTTTTGGCTGGACCCGGCTCGCCTCCTCACTATTGTGGCACCGCAAATAACTAGCCCTCAGCTTCTTGCGGCTTCCTTTGAAGGGCAGCTTCCGGGGGGGCTCGACTGAGTCGGTCAGTGGAGCACCCAAGAACGATTGAGTCGTGTAATAGCGGCCCGGTTTAGAAAACATAAGAGAGACATCACCCCATGCGCTTCGGACATTTTGACGACGAGAACAAAGAATACGTCATTAATACCCCCAAAACCCCTTATCCTTGGATCAATTACCTGGGTAGCGAAGAGTTCTTTGGGCTCGTGTCCAACCAGGCTGGTGGTTATTGCTTCTACCGGGATGCCAAGCTGCGTCGCCTGACCCGTTATCGATATAATAACGTGCCCACGGATGATGGGGGGCGCTACTTCTATATCAAAGAGGGCGACACGGTTTGGAACCCTTCATGGGGCCCCGTTAAGACCGATCTCGACGAGTACGAGTGCCGACACGGTCTGGGCTATTCGCAAATCTCAGGAAAAAAGAACGGCCTCAGCGTTTCAACCTTGTTCTTCGTTCCGATGGGCAAGACCTGCGAGGTTCATTCGGTCACGTTGAAGAACGAGAGCGACAAGCCCAAGTCCTTCCAGCTTTTTTCCTTCATCGAGTGGTGCTTGTGGAACGCGGAAGACGATATGACCAACTTCCAGCGCAATTACTCGACTGGTGAAGTCGAGATTATGGGAGAAGGTCAGACGATTTACCACAAGACCGAGTACAAAGAGCGCCGCAATCACTACGCCTTCTACCATGTCAACGCTCCGGTCGCGGGTTATGATACTGACCGCGAGACCTTCATCGGTCTGTACAACGGTTTCCACGAGCCTCAAGTGGTTTTGGCGGGCAAGAGCAGTAACTCAAAAGCTGCCGGCTGGTCTCCCGTGGCATCCCAGTGCGTCGAGGTGACTCTTGCTCCCGGCGAAGAAAAGAACCTGGTTTGGGTTCTCGGCTACGTCGACCGCGACATCGTTCCCGAAGCCAAGAAGTGGGATAAATGGGAAAGCAAGAGCGTCATCAACAAGAAGCCCGCTCTCGATTTGATTGCTCAGCTTGACTCCAAAGAGAAGGTCGACGCTGAGCTGGGCAAGCTCAAGGACTACTGGAGCAATCTGTTGACGGGTTATTCGGTTAAGTCGACTGATGCCAAGCTCGACCGCATGGTCAACATCTGGAATCAGTACCAGTGCATGGTGACCTTCAACATGTCTCGTTCGGCTTCGTTTTTCGAAAGCGGGATCGGTCGCGGTATGGGGTTCCGCGACTCCAATCAAGACTTGCTCGGCTTCGTGCACCTCATTCCCGAGCGCGCGCGGGAGCGCATCTTGGACATTGCCGCTACTCAGTTTGAGGATGGCGGCGCCTACCACCAGTACCAGCCTCTGACGAAGCGTGGAAACAACGCCATTGGCTCGGGTTTCAATGATGACCCCTTGTGGTTGATTCTCGGCACTGCGGCTTACATCAAAGAGTCGGGCGACTTTGGAATTTTGGACGAGCAGGTGCCTTTCGACAACGACGAATCCAAGGCGAAGTCGCTGCTTGAGCACTGCAAGCGATCCTTCGATCACGTCATCAACAATATCGGACCCAACGGACTGCCCCTGATTGGTCGCGCCGATTGGAACGATTGCCTCAACCTCAACTGCTTCAGCGATACTCCCGGTGAGTCCTTTCAGACGACCGAGAACCGTGAGGGCAAGACGGCTGAGTCAATCTTCATCGCCGGCATGTTCGTCTCGATCGGTCCGATGTACGCCGACATGTGCGAACGCAAGGGCGACAAGGCCGAGGCAGCTCGCGTCCGCGATGAGGTGGCCAAGATGGAGAAGGCCGTACTCGACAAGGGTTGGGACGGCGATTGGTTCCTCCGTGCCTACGACTTCTTCGGCAAGAAGGTGGGCAGCAAAGAAAACAAGGAAGCCAAAATCTTCATCGAGCCGCAGGGCTACTGCGTGATGGCAGGCATCGGCGTCAAGACGGGTGAAGCCAAGAAGGCTCTCGACTCAGTCAAAGAGTACCTTGACTGCGATTATGGCATCGTGCTGAACAACCCCGCCTTTACGGAGTATGTCATCGAGTACGGCGAGATTTCGACCTATCCCGCCGGCTATAAAGAAAACGCAGGCATCTTCTGCCACAACAACCCCTGGGTCATGATCGCTGAAACGGTCATTGGACGTCCCGAGCGCGCTTGGGAGTACTACAAGAAGATTGCGCCGTCTTATCTCGAAGACATCAGCGATCTGCATCGCACCGAGCCCTACGTCTACGCGCAAATGATCGCGGGCAAGGACGCCGTCAAGCCTGGTGAAGCCAAAAATAGCTGGCTCACAGGGACCGGGTCGTGGAACTTTGTAGCCATCAGTCAGTATTTGCTTGGCGTTCGTCCCGAGTGGGACGGGCTTCTCGTGCAGCCCTGCATGAGCAAGGAAGTCCCCGAATACAAGGTGGTGCGTCGTGCTCGCGGAGCTATCTATAACATCACAGTCAAGAACAGTGGTAAGGCTGGTTTAGCCAAGCTCACGGTTGATGGTAAGGCGATTGAGGGCAACCTCGTCCCCTATGCGAAGGCCGGAGTTACTGTCGATGTGATGTGCGAAGTGTGAGCTAGGCTCGTTATACGGAAGACAGGTAGGACCGATAGGTTCTGCCTGTCTTCTTTGTGCGCCCAGCAAGGGCGCTACGAGCCACATTGAAGCGAGTGAAGCCCGGGCTTCGAGAGCCATTGCTTTCGGGGGAAGTACCGACCACAGCCAGTGAAACGGCAGTTGAGCCCGAAATGGATCCGCCATCGACGCCCGGTGCGGACCCGCATGCCGGGTGGTGTGGCAGGGGAGCCTCAGTCAATGACTGGGGCCCCCTATGCAGATTGTGGATGGTCTGCCTGTGACGGGTCCTATGGGGCGTTCCTTTCTCGCCGGAGGGGAAGGGGGCCGTTTGGGGGAGCAGGTGGTCGCTGAGTTGGTAGTAGCTCCCCGTCTTCGCCCTTGGTGTAATTGTGGGTGTTTGAGTGGAATTTGGGGGTACTCAAACAAAGGGCCACCAAACGAAGGATTCAGTTTTGAAAGGTTGAGCTGTCATTTTTGGGCCGACTGGGAGGCAGAACGCCTGGATCGCTCAAATCGTGCCAGCTATGCTAGCGACATGGTCTTATCCCGTTTTCAACAATTTCGCTTAAGCAATTGGCGCGCGCCGATTGCACTCTCTGGTCTATCGGCCCTCGTTGCGGGCGTGAGCGCGGGGGCCTGTGGTGCGCCTGCCGTTGATGATCATGGCGGCACTGGGACGACGTCGTCGTCTTCGACCACCGACGGAACGACGGGTAGCGAGAGCTCGAGCTCCACGACAGGCGTGACGTCCTCCACCTCGGAAGAAACCGGAATCAGCGATCTGACTACTGGAGTGATGGAGACTACCGCCGAGACGACCGATGGGCCGATGGGGGTGGATGGCGACTTTTGCGCTGACTTCGAAATCGAGTACTTACCTCAGACACCCACGGTCTACATTCTGGTTGATATGTCGACGAGCATGTTCGAGCAGATGTTTTGGGACCCGATGAAGCAGGGCGTGCTTGAGGTGGTGGAACAACTCCAGGCGGATGTGCGCTTCGGATTTGGAAGCTATACGGGAACGAACGCGACGTGCATGGGCCTTACCCCCGGCGCGGAAATCGCTCGGGACAACTTTGCTGCGATTAAGGCGGCCTATGACGGCTTGGCTCACCCCGGAACAAAAACCGAGACGCCCACACCTCTAGCCATTAGACAGGTTTCTGACATTTTGGTGAAGGACATGGAGGTTGATGCGGGCGAGAAGTACATCCTCTTGGTGAGCGATGGGCAGCCTGATTTTTGCGACGACCCGGATCCAGCCTGCTCCACAGATGCTACCGTGGCCTCGCTGCAACAAGCCCATAAGGCTGGGGTGACCACCTTGGTATTCGGACTTGAAAACGATTCGGTCGACCCCTTGTTATTTAACTATTATGCCCAAGCCGGGCAGGGGCAAATGCCTAGTTTTGACAAGGGCCTTAATGTGGCGGCGTACAACGGGACGATCGAATCACAGTGCAAGAACGTCAATCCGCTCTGGAGCGAGTTGAGAGAGCTCAATGGCAACGCTCCGGATCCGGCTACCTGTGCGACTCTTCCTCCAGAAGGGGAGCCCAGCTGCTTCCTGCCAGCGGGGCATTACGATGCCACTGGTGGCACGGCCGAGGCGTTTCTCAATTCCGATCCTGCTGCACTGGCAGAACAAATTCTTACCCAAGTTCAAGAACTCAAGTCCTGCACCATTGATGTAAATTTTGAGGTGAGCGAGGGCTCTGAGATGTTGGGTGAAATCTACGTCGGGGATCTCGAAAACCAGATCCCTGCCTCGGATTGGACGATGCCCACGGCGAGCTCAATCCAACTACTGGGCGACTCGTGCAACCTATGGTTGCTTGAGTCGACGAAGGACTTCTTTGCAGGCTTCCCTTGTGAGGTCATCACACCGATCGATATCATTCGCTGAATAAGACAGCGCTCGAAACGATACGAAGGGTCAGTCCGGGAGGACTGACCCTTTTCCGTGGTAGTAAGGTAAGGGGGAGCAAGCGCAGCCTCGAGCGGGCCCGCAGGAGCCTCGCAGGCGCCTCGCAGGCGCGGCAAGCTCAAGATAGCTCTAAAACGACTGAACCCCCCGACCTGACCAGGCCGAGGGGTTCGAGCTCTTCAACCGAAGGCTGTGATTACCACCACATGCTGGCTTCGAGTTTGATCACGTTCTCGTCGGGGAGAAGCGTGGGGGCGCCGCGCAGACCCGGGTCCTGGGTATTGGAGTTAGAGCCAAAGCCCGTGGGCGGAACAGCTGCCGGAGGCGGCTGGACACAGAAGTGACGCAGAGGCAGTCCGAGGTGCTCGGGATCGGCACTGGCCGTGCCCCAGATGTTAGCGTTCGGTGTGCTGTCACCCGATCGGAAACGATCGTCGGCAGGGCTAGCGACGTTGCCGGCGCTATCCTCACACTCACGCTGAGCGTAGAAGTAGCGTGAGTAAGAGAGCGAGATCTGCTCGTGGGTGACCATCTTGGTGCGGAAGGTGATGCGGGGCGAAAGAACCGAAAAGTTCTGAGCGCCAGAGATGATCTTGTTGTTGGTAGGATTGAGGTGGTCGAAGCGAAGGCCGGCACTCATCCAATCCAAGGGGAAGAACTCCAAGTCGATACCGAACTTGTATCGCAGGTCACCATCAGCACTCATATCATCAAGAGGGGCTGAGGGGCCGTACAATTGGCTCAGGCGATACTGCTCGAGCTCTTTGTTGTGCAGAGCCGTATAGTTGAGCATGCCGTACAGCTTGGTCTTGAGATCCATGCTTCCGGGGAAGATGCCGAAGTTACCCAGGCCAAGCTCATATTGCAGCATGGCGCTAGTGACCGAACCGTCACCGTTCGAGCAAGACTCGTTCGGTGCGTCCTTGTGACAGAAGGGCGACTCGAGGTAGTTGTCGACGACACCGAGATTGAACTCGCCGGCGCCAAGGCTGTGGATCGACTCAAGCGCGTCACCAACGGTGAGGGCGTTCGAGAGGATCTGGTGCGACGCTCCAAAGAAGAGGTAACCCAAGAGTCCGAGATCGAACTTGCTGTCCACACCCAAGATCGTCTGCTTACCCGTGGGGTATTCTTCGCCCCAGACGCTCAGCGGACCGTGGATGCCGTTGCCGACGCCAGCAGCTGCCAGCTCGGGGGGAGCAACACCACCGGCGAGTTCCGTTCCGTCGGGGCGGTCGATCTGGTTGTCGTTCAAGGTACACTGCGCACCGGGATAAGTGTTCCAGGCACAACCCGAGGAGCCGGGCTGCACATTGGGGAAGGAAGGTGTAGTACTCGCCGAGGCCCAGGCGTGCATACCGTGGAGCCCTACCTCGATCGATGGGAGCTTGAAGAAGACGTGCCCGTGCCCTGCCATAGTGAAGCGGGTGCGGTTGAACATCTTGGGGTTGGGTTCGTTACCACCGATACCGCCTTCGAGACCGAGGTCGAAGGTGGGTAGGGTGATATCGAGTCGAGCGGTACCACCCATCAAGTGCGTACGACCGATGATGTAGGTATCGAATTCGCCCGCGTCGTAGATCCCCGCCAGACCATAGCGAGCCCAATGGGAACCTACCTTGGCATTGAAGTGGATATTTTCGTAGCCGAGGTCGTGGTCGATCTCGACCCAACCCTGTCCGATGCCGAACTGAGTGTTGTCGAACTTCCAAGTCGAATCGGTAAACTGGAAGGCCTGCACCGCCAAGTAGCCCGCGACGGTTCCGTTTCCGACACCGAAGAACATTTCTGCCCACGCGTTCTTGTTGTGGCTCGTAAACTGCCAGCTTGAGTACTGGTCGTCCGGGATGACCGGTCGGTGGAGCGTGGTGCGCTTCTTAACGTAATTCCCCGTCCAATCGCCGTCCTCGTATGTACTACCATCGGGGTTCGTTCCCGCGTTGGAGTAGTGCTCCAGGGGCAGCCCCTCAGGGTTTTCCAAAGGGTTTGCCTTGTTGCGATTCCGTGCTTCGGCCTTGTGCTGGGGCCCGGTGTTGTTGGCAATACCGATGCGCATGGGGGCACGGAAGTAACCACTGTAGCTGAACTCCCACTTGTCGCCGCCACCATCTCCGCCACCGCGAGTCGTGGGTGGACGACGCTTGGCAGGTGCGGGGGCGGGAGCGGGTTCAGTCGCTGCGGGTGCGGGAGGTGCTGCTGCCGTGGTAGCTGAGGTCGCCTCGGTGCCCGTGTTGGAGAGCGCAAGTCCGCCCGATGCGCTGGCCGACGCCTCGGTCGGGGCGGCTTCTTCGGTCGCTTCTTCCCCTGCCGGCGCTTCTTCCGTGGGGATCTCGTCGAGGGTAACTGCTTCTTGTGCGAACGCTACGCCAGGCGAAGCCAGCACAAGGAGGGAGAGAGAGGTTGTTAGTTTCCGCATAGTGTATCCATCGTCTACCATTGCCACATTCAACACGACAACGGTTCGCTTTCCCTTGAGCTCCCTTGAGAAGTTTTTGGGGGCAATGAGAGAAGCTAAGAATGTCCGTCCGAGGCTTCCCACCTTTCGGACGGGCCGATACTTATCAGACGCGGCGCTGGTGAGGAACAGCTATTTCTTCGCATTAGTCCACCAACTGTCCTCATTGGGGTTGGTGGCTGAAGTCTGGGGGCAGAAACATCGACCCTAAGCGGATTTTACGCAGATTTCGCGCTTCAAGGAGAGCTCAGTACGACATACAGGACGGGAATGCTGGCCCCAACAACAAAAATGAGGCCACCTCGCCCTAGAAATCCTTGACGCCCTTTGACCATAAACAGACCGCTCGATGCGAGCACGAGCAGCAAGACGGCGTAGCCATCTGCTATCCAAGTCCAGGCCCGTTTGCCGCGGTTGAGATGCAGGAAGTTGGCTGCGCGCAGGAGAAATCTCTCTTTTTGTCCAGAAACGAAGGCCCGTCTGTCGTCGAAGTCGACATGGACGTCGAGGTGTTCGAGGGTGATGTCGAGTTCACCAGAACTTGGGCGGTAGACGTCCCCAATTTCTTCGTCGATCTCAAGACCGTGAAGAACTCTACGCGCCACTTGGATGTCGCTTTCGCCTTCTTGGGGGGGAGCCACCTGCTCTGGGAGCTCCCGGTTATCGTCGATGTTGCGGAAGTTTGGATCCCAGTCGGCGATGTGATTGACGGCCAAGCCGCTGAATGCGTAGACGAAGGTCAGCCCGATGGCGAGAAAACCGGCGTCGCGGTGAAGGGCGCGGAGCCATCGGCGCCATTTTGCGGCCGAAAATATCGAGCTCAGGCGGCGCTCAGGTGGGCGAGCTTTCAAGCGTAGCGCTCCTCCCTCCAGGGATCAGCGTGATTGTTGTAGCCTCGGACCTCCCAATAACCGGGTTCATCCGTGCTCTGAAAGCGAATTCCGGTGAGCCATTTGGGGCTCTTCCAAAAGTAGAGATGGGGGTTGATCAATCGAACGGGAGATCCATGAGCTCGGGCCAAGGGACGACCATCGAGTCGCCAAGTCACCACTACATCGGGACGCAGCGCCTCATCGAGGGGTACGTTTGCGGTATAGCCGTGCGCGGCCTCAAAGATGACGTGCTTGGCGCTGCTCTTCACGCCGACTTTCTTGGCGAGTTCGAGCAGGTTGACGCCGACGACCTCAACGTCGAAGGCGCTCCACCCAGTGACGCAATGGACGTCCAGTCGCTTCTTGGTTTTGGGGAGCGAGCGGAGCTGGGCGAAATCCAAAACGGCGGGACGTTCGACTTCGCCGTGAAGTCGCAGGCGAAAGGCGCGCGGGCTCGGGTCCCCTTGCTGACCGCCCATCGGTTTGAGACGTTCGATCACACGCTGTCCTGGAGGTAAGCGCGGGCGCCCATCGGCGAGAGTGGAGGCGGCTTGGGCGAGCGCAGACTGGGAATCACAGAGGGTCCAAAGTCCGCCGCCGAGAGCGGAGATCGCGGTACCGGCGGCCGCCGTTTGAATGAAGCGGCGACGCTCGATGAGTTTCGAAAGGGGCGAAGTCGTTTCGGTCATCGTCTTCAGGTACCTTCTCAACATGCTGTAAGTTTCACGCAATTGAGAATCTTGCAGCATCTGCGACAATCTTTAGCACATGTGTAGGCTTTTTGGCTTCAGAAGCGTCATCGCCAGTCAAGTGCATTCCTCCCTCGTCGCGGCCGACAATGCGCTGGGCCGTCAAAGCGGCAAGCACCCTGACGGATGGGGTGTCGCTTATTTTGTCGAGGGGACCCCCCATTTGACGAAGAGCCCCATGACCGCGTTGAGTGACACGCTCTTCCATCGACTCAGCGGGGTCGTTTCTTCCGAGACAGTCCTAGCTCATGTGCGTCAAGCAACCCAGGGGGTGAACAACGTCCTCAACTGCCACCCTTTTCAGTATGGTCATTGGGTGGGCGCCCATAATGGTGATGTGCCCAATCTTGGCAGTTGTCGGGACGCGCTCCTGGCCGAAATATCACCACGCTATCGGCGTTTCGTATTGGGGGACACCGACAGTGAGCTTATCTTCCTTCAGTTTGTAAGTCGCCTTTCTGAATACGGTCCTTTAGCCCGAGATCATTCTATCGCCGATGTTTGCGCAGCCCTTTCGGCCACCGTGCATAGGGTGCGTGCCATTTGCGACGAAGGCGGGCACCGCTCCCTTTTGACGTTCATGGTGACCGACGGCAAGTGTCTCGTGGCCGTTCATGGAGGGAAGCCCTTGCACTACTCAACGCACAAGCACCATTGTTCTGAGCGAGATTCATGTCGGAGCTTCAGTGCCGAATGTGAAGCGCCGAGTAGGACGGGGTTCGTCAATCACTTCATCGTTTCGAGCGAGGTGCTTCAAGGTGAAAACGTTTGGACCGAGCTCAAAGAGGGTGAGGTTGTCGCCGTGGATCACAGAATGCAGGTGTATCGGGGTGAGTTGGGGCAGCGAAGGTTGCCCGTCTTGGGGCGACCATCCAGCCCGCTAGCGGAGCCAGTGTAGTGAAGACCCGCACGCCACCGAAGGGCTCGCAAGTGTCGAAATGGGGGAGAAGGCAGGGATGACGGGTCGTCTTCTCTCCCTTTTGATGTTAGCGCTTGGTTTGCTCAAGACGCTACTGCTTCGCCTGACTCCTTCGGGTAACGCGGTACAAAAGTTCAACGAAGTCTACGGCGGTGAAAACATTCTTTCTGTCACTGAGGAAGAAGCCAAGCTTCTTGCCGTGTCCGGAAGATGCACCGCCTGTGGTCGCTGCGATGCTCGTCAGGCCGAGTTGATCCTGGCTTCTTCAGTGGGCTACCAGGGGATGATGGCGTTTGCCCTTTCTGCCCCCCGGAGCCTTCCGGAAATGGGAGCGGTGGCGTATTCCGTGTCGGAGCTCGATGAGACGGTTTTTAGTCGAGCCGAGTCCCTCTGTCCTGAGCGCGTGCCTTTGGTAGGTTTGGCTCGACTCGTACGCTCTCATGGCGTCCGCCTCGAGGCGGGCCACAGCGACCCGAACTCAAGGGGGCGCGAGGGTAGGTAGGTCACTGGACCAGCTGCAGGCGTGGAGCTGCGCCGTATGCGGCGAGATGACCGCTTTCTTCCGCGATGTAGACGTTGCAGCTTTGATCCACCTTCATCAAATCGGGGATCAGATCGCAAGGGACCTCGCCGATGAGCTCGCCTGTGGCCGGGCGGAGGACCTGAACCTGGTGCTGGGGGACAAAGAGAGCGCCGTTGACCAACACGGGATCGAGGCGACGGGGCTGGTCACCTTCGACAGGGCGTGAGAAGACATGGTTGTAGCGACAGTAGCCGGTTTCGGCTTCGAGACAGAGCAGGGTTCCTGATGCGCTATTGACAACGAGGCTATCTTCGAGAGCTAAGAAGGAGCTGCCCGCGGCGGCGTAGCCCGGCTCGTGGTCCCAGACGGGATCACCGGTTTGTCGATCGAAGGCCACCAGGCCAGTGCCGCGGCGATCGCGCACCGGGACGACCACGTGATCGTCAGTCAATAGAGGGGCGTGACCGAAGATGGGCTGATCATCGACATACGCGCTGAACTGAGTCACGCCGCTCCAAAGATCAATGTGGTGGAGACGTGCAGCGCCCACCGCGCTACTGGACAGCGCGTAGGCGCTGTCGCCCCTGACGGCGATGTCGCCCGAAAAGGGCAGGCGATCCCGTACCCGCCAGACCACTTCGCCATTCGTCACGTCCAATGCGGTGAGAGCTGAGTCTCCGCCTGACATGAGTACGAGTCTCCCTGCGCGGCGTAGTCGAAACTGGGCCGGACGGCTCGCGGAATGGCGCCATCGGACTTCGCCCGAAAGCAAATCGATGGCGGTGATGGCGCGGTCTCCTTCTGCTACGAGCATGAGCGAAGGTAGTCCAGGGGTATTGACGAGGGCTCCCGCAGCGCCGCCGCCCGCACGGGGTAACAACTTGATCATCCAACGTAGGGTTCCAGAGGAGTAATCGTGCAGTCGAAGGCGGCCGTCACTGTGGAGGCGGAGCAGACCAACTGGCGTGGGTACGGTGGCTGCTCGTTCGCTCTGGACCCGCCAGACAATCTCGCCAGTCTGAGGCGATATGGAGGCGATCTCGCGAGCGGAGCCGACGACGAGCTGGTCTTGGTAGAGGAAGGTCGACTTGAGATCGATGTGAGGAACGGCGGCGACCCAGCGTGGAGTGAAACGTAGGGCGCCGGAGCGGCTCCAGGTGCCCTCGATCTGAGGCGCCACGCTGGGTAGGCCGTAGCTCTTGTAGCTTTCCCGCTCTTTGTTGGTCAGAGAATCATTCGAACGGAGTTCGCTCAATCGGTCTCGGAGCAGGCGGGCATTTTCGGCGAGTACCGAAAGGCGAATATTCGTGCTTTGGCGCGCATCGTGATGGACGAAGCGGCCGCAGACCGCTTCGGCGAATTGCGCCGCTGTTTCGACGAAATCGACCGTGGGCAGATCAGAAAGAGATTCAGAGCGTGGTGTTGTGCTCCCTGGGTCGGTTTGGGAGACGCTGAGCGAAACCGGCGCATCGCCTGGGCCCCGTCGAATTCCTAGTCGAACCCCTTCTACCGTCAGTCGACGAAAAAGGGGACGAGCAGCTTGCCACGCATCCAAAGCGTCCTCAGCCAGCCACAAAAGGCGCTCGGCCATGAGAAAGACATGGACGTTCTTCAATTTGACTCGTCGCGGACCCGACTTGAGCTCCACATGACCAGGCGCCAGAAGTGCATGCAAATCTGATCGCTCAACCCGTGTGTCGGGATCCGGAAGATGAACCGGCCCGATCCGAAACGCCGCCCCGGCGCTGAGCTCGAGAGGCCCCGAGCTTTTGACCGAGATCCGGTCTTGGGCGAGACCGCGGGTGAGCGGCTTGGCGCTGCGTCGTCCCTGCGAAAGTTGAGCCGAGGCTGCTTCCAGAATCGAGCGATGACCAGTCGGGACCGCACCCGAAAGAGCTGATGAGAGTGCCTCCTGCAGAGCTTCATGAAGTTCGCTCATCTGAACGCGTCTTTCGTGGACGGCGACTTCGGGGCAAGGGCCGGCGCGAAACACGCTGAGCAAAAGCTCCGCACCGTCTGCTTCGAGGCCCAGCTCCCAAGTTTCGCCATCTCGACACAGACGCGCGGTAGCTCGGGTGCTTCTTCCTCGTAGGAGACTGGCGAGGGCGTACGCGAGCTCAGCTAGAAGGGACAGGCCTTGGGTCTTGCCGGCGCGGGCTGTGATGTTCACCCCATCCACGACAATATCGAGAACCCCGAAAAGGTCGTGGGCGTTTTCGGACGCTTTCTGCGCTTGTCTTAAAACCACGTCAACTGGAGACATTGTCAGCATCCTAAAAAAGAGTGGGGGGATCACCCCAACTTTCCACAGAAAACGTCAGAGATTGGACAAGATGGTGACAAGAGGCTAGCCGCCGGGCCGGAGCTCGCGTGGGGCAGTTGAAATCAAAAAATCGTGTCCTAGACGACAAAACGAGTATCCCCCCGCCCCAAGGGGGGTTCAATCTTAAATATGCGATTCTGACGGCCGTGGCCGCGGCGCTG
This sequence comes from Polyangiaceae bacterium, assembly GCA_050300635.1. Taxonomy (GTDB): domain Bacteria; phylum Myxococcota_A; class Polyangia; order Polyangiales; family Polyangiaceae; genus NIC37A-2. The sequence goes on along the minus strand of JBNKYC010000070.1, from coordinate 361,850 downwards.
CTTCTGGGACCGGTTTGGGGGTTTTGTGTGGACGACGCTTGGATCGTCTCCCGCGTGGCGCATCATGGGGCGCGTTTCGGGCAGTATCACTACAATTTAGGCGTTGAAACCGATGCCGTGACGCCACTCGGTTTCGCTCACCTGCTTGGAACCTGGGGACGTTGGTCAGGCCAGGATGAGGCACTCGAACTATTCCGTGCAGCCCGTACTTCGGGGCTGATTGCGTACCACCTTTCGTTTTTCCTAGCCGGTGGCCTTGTCCAGGCGCGACGCCCTTGGCCGATTTTGTTGCTGGTGGGAGGATGCTTGCCAGCGGCGGTCTGGGCAGGAGCCGGATTGGCAACAGCATGGTGCGGTCTCTTTTTGACCGCGGGCGAGGGGGCCCGTCGCTGGGGCCGGGATCGTCTGGCTTCGGTTTGTTGGGGGGCCGCTGTAGCTTGGCGTCCTGAACTGGCGTTGCTCACAACCTATCTGATGTTCGGAGGTTCGTGCGGCCGCGGGCGTGCTTCTTGGGAGAGGTGGGTGCAGCTCTGGGGCGCGTTTGTTGGTCCTATCTTGTTGACCGCCTGTTGGCGCTGGATGACCTTTGGGAGCTGGCTTCCGCTTTCTGCTACGGCCAAGGCCCCAAACTTGGAAAGCGGCGTCGTATATGGAGCGATCAGTATAGTTTGGGGGGGACTCGTCCTTGCTGCGTTGGTCGCACCTGGAGCCTTTCGATGGCAGGGCGTCGGATGGTGCGTGGCCAGCCATGGGCTCGCGGTGGTTCTCAGTGGAGGAGATTGGATGCCGGCCCTACGGCTCTGGGCGCCCATCTATCCGCTTGTGCTCCTTCGTTTGTTCGACGCGCCGCTCGTTTTCGCGTCCTTGAGTCGCTTGGGATGGATCAGGTGGGGCGCTGCCTGCCTTTGGGCGCCGTTTATGCCAACTTTGCTCTTGGTGCAGCAGGGGGCCGATTATCGAGCGGTCGTCGAACGTCGCTTGGCGCTCGTGGACAGCGGCCGAAAGCCCCTTGCTGGAGCACAAAATGTGGCGGCCGTCGATATTGGGTGGGTGGGGTTGGCCACTTCTGCGATCGTGACTGACTTGGGGGGCGTGACCGATCCGCGGATTGGAAGGCTAGCGGGGGGACATACCAATCGCTTGATCTCTCCTGGACTGTTTTCAGACCGCGATATTGATGCCTGGGTGATTCGGCTCAACGATAGGTCATTTGCTTTGGGTGACGACCTCAGGGAGCTCAATCCGGTCTATGGAACCGATCTGCGACTCCTGCGGGCTGGTGCCGCGCAGGATATGAAGGCGGTGGCCTTGCTCCCTCTTCCGGCAACCGCGGGGCAATACGTGGTGCTTCGCCAACACTGAGTTCAATCGATTTGTCCAGCAGGAGCCGGGGGGAGCAGGCTCTCTCGAGCGAAGCGTGGATCAGTCCGATCGTCACCTTCGAGCAGATCCTGAAGTGCCTTACGAGCTGCGCGGGCCGAAGCGAACCTCGAATCTCTTTCTGGGGCAGTCATTTTGTAGAGCAGGTCAGCCCACTCCTTAGATACTCCCTCTATCGGGCTGGGATCAGTTGACTCTGACGGGGCGGGCACTGTGCCGGTGAGGGCTTGTTTGAGCGTTTGCCCCAGAGCGAAGATATCCGCGCGCGAGTCGATCTCTTCGCCACGTTCTTGCTCGGGAGCAGCGAAGCCGGCGGTACCCACTCGAGCGCCACTGCGCGTGAGTCGAGTTTCGGCCCAACTGACCGCAGCGATTCCGAAGTCGATCAGTTTGAGGATTTCGCCGTCGGCGGAGCTCTTGTGAAGAAACAGATTACCGGGTTTGATGTCGCGGTGCACCACACCTGCGCTGTGGACGGCCACTAATGCGTCGGCCGCCTGAACCCCCCAGCGTGCGACTTCTGCGGGGGGGAGAGGCCCCTGTTTTTGGAGTCGTTGCGCCAGGGTCTCTCCCAGCAGAAGCTCGGTCACCAGGAAAGCGACGCCTGAGGGGAGCACTCCCTCATCGAGCACTTCGACGACGTGGGGGTGCCAGGATAGACCCAAGGCTTGAGCTTCGCGGCGGAGCCGGTCGGTCGCACGGGGATCCTGAGCCAGAGCTGTTCGCAGCAGTTTGATTGCCACGGAGGCACCGTCCGTCAGACGCCGTGCCTTCCAGACGGCTCCCGCGGCTCCGTAGCCGAGCTGCTCGTGCAGGCGATACTTGCCGGCGAGCACCGGTTCTTCGTGCGGGCGCGAGATTTCTTTGCTCTGCAGCTTGCGCAGGGTGGCTTCTCGTTCGAGCGCCAAGATCCGAAGGTGTTGGGCCCGACTTGCTGCGCGGTACTGCATGTCGCGGGCAACGACATAGGTCACGGCCGTGCAGATCCCCCCGGCCAACAGTGCGGGTAGAGCCTGATTCCATCCCGTGAGTCCCAGAACTCGAGCCGCCATCATACCGACCAGCGACGCCAGGGCGATGGCGAGCCCGCCCGCTCGCCAGGTCATGTTATTGGCCGAACGCCAACTCACGTCGAGGATCATCTCGGGGGCGTCTCTATCGGAAGTATCCCAGGTGGTACTGACCGTCGCGGGTTCAAGACCAAAAAGAGTGGGGATGGCACGCAACTCGGCGACCAGAGCTTTTCGAATGCGCTCGCGATCCGCACTCGTATCTGCTTCCAAGAAGGAGATCTCTGCCGACCAGCTCGACGGGGAAATCTGACGTTGTCGAAAGAGCCATCCACCATCGGCGTCCCCTTCGTCCAAACGATGAAAGACTTCCGCCGGCGAGTGCGCGCCCCGCAGCATGGTGGACCACACTCCGAGGTTCTTGGGGTGAACGATGTATCGACTGAGGCGCCGAAAACCGTTTTCTCCCACGAGTTTTTCAAACTCGACCAGAGAGCGTACCCAAAGTTCACGCGAGATGGGTTTGGTTTCGTCCTCGAAGATGCGACCCGCTCCGACGCCGCGGACGAAAGCGGTGGCTCCTTCTCTTCCCTTCAGAGAGCGCACACACAGGTAGAGCGCCTTGGTGCGAAAGGTGTCGGTGGTTTCTCCCGCTCTTATGACCATGTACGCTCCATCACTACCTGTCTCACGAGACACCTCGATTCGCCCGTCGTTTTGTCAGGCGGTGTTCGAAGAGTGAAGTGGTGCGAATTCTGCGCGAGGATGTGCGGCTCCAAAGCCAAATGCTCAATCCAGTCGGCGCCGGGGTCAAGGGGAGAAGAATCAGCCGTGATCTCCGGGGGCGGGGAGGGGTTCTGTGCGTTTGTGGGGGAGTTCGTGTCGGTTCGCATCGCCTCAGAGCGATAAGGAGCGCCTTACTTCGATGGAGCGGGAGGCGAACAATCGGCACGGCGGATCTGTCAAGACTGTTGCGCGGGCATAAGGTTTGATACGTCATAGTCAGGCGATGGAGATCAAACAGCAACTACGTCTGTCCCAGCAGCTGGTGATGACACCCCAGCTGCAGCAGGCGATCAAACTGCTGCAGCTTTCTCGGCTTGAGCTGGTCGACGAGGTTCGAAAAGAGCTCGAAAACAATCCGGTGCTTTCCGAGGAAGATCCATCGGCGCGGCTCCGTGATCCCGGCGAATCAGCTCGCCAGAAGGACACGGTGCGCGAACTCGAAAGCGTGGTGCGAACGGAGGATGGCCGAGCTACCGAGAAAGCTACCCGCGAAGTCGACTGGGAAAAGTTTCTCGAAAACCGTACCCTGCAAAATACAGGTGGCGGTCCTGGGAAGGGGTCTGCCGGGACGGACGAGCTCCCCCCGATCGAACAAAGCCTCACCCGACCTGGGAGCCTAACGGAACACCTGATGTGGCAGCTCCAAATGAGCGACTTCACCGAAGACGAGCGTCGTTTCGCGGAGCTCGTTATCGGCAACCTTGATGAACGGGGCTACCTGGACCTTGAAGGAGTCGAGCGACCTGACGGCACCAGGATGCCGGATCTCACGATTGACGATTTCGCGGACGAAGCCGGTCTGCACCGCGATGACGCGCCCCTCGTACTCGAGATGATTCAACGTCTCGATCCAGCGGGGGTCGGGGCGCGTGATCTGAGAGAATGCCTACTGATTCAGGCATCGATCGCCGGCTACAACGAGGGCGACACTATTTTTGAGGTGATTCGCAATCACATCAAAGAGTTGGAGCGCCACAACTACCAGGCGATCGCTCGTGCGATGAAACTGCCTCTCGAAGAGGTCTACGAGATCGTCAAAGAAATCCAAACCTTCGAAAGTCGCCCGGCGCGCAACTTCGTCGACCATGACGAAAGAAGCATTGGGATCACGCCGGACGTCTATGTGATCAAGGATGGTGACGAGTTTCGCATCGTGGACAACGACCGCGGCATGCAGCGGGTTTTTATCAACGAGGCGCTCACCAAGCGACTCCTTGCCGATCCTCAAGCCAAAGAGTTCGTTGGCGAGAAGCTCCGCAACGCTCAATGGTTGATTCGCGCGATCGAACAGCGACGTAAGACGATCATCAAGGTCGCCGAATGCATCCTCGAGAAGCAGCACGACTTCTTCGAAAAGGGCGTTGCCCATCTGAAGCCGTTGATTCTGCGTGATGTTGCCGACGCTGTGGGGATGCACGAGTCGACGATCTCCCGCGTCACCTCCGGCAAGTATCTGCATAGCCCTCAAGGTCTCTTTGAGCTCAAGTACTTTTTCAATTCGAGCATCCGCCGGATGGCTGATGAGGACATTGCCAGCGAGAGCGTCAAACAGGCCATCAAGAAGATGATCGACGACGAGAACAAGTCGAAGCCCTTGAGCGATCAGGCGATTGTTGAACAACTGGCCAAACAGCAGGGGATCAAGATCGCGCGGCGAACGGTTGCCAAGTATCGAGAGATGCTAGGAATTTTGGCTTCATCCAAGCGAAAAGTCGTGTTCTAGCAAAAAGCGGGCGTCGGTCCGCGATGCTCTTGTGTTTCAATAGAAGCTTCAGGTGAAGGCGCTGTGGTTCCGATGTGAAGCTAGATTTGAAATCAGGCTGACTTGCTTCGGTGACCTGGTCGAAGGAGAAGGGCGCTTCGACTTCGGTATTCATAAATCATACCAGAAAAGCGCTTCCACGGCGGTCGATTGGGGCTTCCCGACCGCGCCTCGAGGTCTATATTGACAGTGTTGACCTCTGTGGATCTCCAGCAGTCTTCCAACGGTGACGGGCCGTTGCGCTGGAAACCAAGCTCCGCAGGGGGCATTGGCGTGGCCGAGCCGTCCTCGCCCGCCGACAGCGAAGCCCGGCCGACGAGACCGGGATTGCGGCTGCAGTTTCAGAACCTGGGGTGGAATAGTCTAGCCTTTGGTTCGTTGGGCCATTCGTGGCCATGTAGCAGTTGGTCTTTTGAGAAAAGGAGTACAAATGGATCTGTCCACCACCTTTAGGCATATCGAGCCCACAGACGCTTTGCGCGACTATGCCCACCAGAAGGTGAGCCGTCTTCAGAAGTTTCTGAGACAACCGATGACGGCTCGGATCACCCTCTCCGCCGAGAAACACGAGCACACTGTCGAGCTGCAGCTGCAAAGTGGCGGCGGTCACTACGAAGCGCGTGAGACCTCCGGCGACATGTACGGTTCAATCGATTCCGCTGTGCACAAGGTCGAGAGGCAGATTCATGACGCGAAGGGAATGGCGGGTTCACGCCGCCGTCGCGAAACTGATCTGCGTCATACTACAGAAGTTGAGGTCGCGCCGCTTGCGATGGCCGCCTCAGACCGTTAGAAGGCGGGCCAAGCGGCCGTTACGCCTGGTGGGTTGACCTGCCACGATTGCAAAAGGTTCGTCGCTGTGACGGGCCTTTTGCTGCTTATAGAGAGCCAATTATGCATTTATCGGAGATCCTCTCGGTGAGTCGCATCGCCATCGACGCGGTGGGCGACCAAATGCCTCAGGGCTCACAGGTTCTGAATAAGCTGGCCGAAATGCTTTCAGAGACCGGCGACTGCGAGAGCGAAGTGGTGCTCCGTTTGCTTCGAGAAAGAGAAGAGCTGCTCAGCACTGGCATTGGAGACGGTGTTGCCATTCCGCACACTCCGGTGCCAGGTTTGGAGAGTCAGCGGGCCGCTTTGGTGCTATGCCCGCAAGGGGTTGAGTTTGCGGCTATCGATCAGCAACCTGTGAAGATATTCTTTGCCGTTATCGGTCCAAAGAGTGCCGCAAGCGAGCACCTCAAAATTTTGGCGCGACTCTCGCGTCTTTTGAAAAGTCCTGAAACACGTCGACGTCTGCTTGATTCATCGCAACCAGCGCAGGCCTATTCTCTAATCGAGGAACAAGAAACCTCTCCGCCATGAGCGTCTACGATCCCCCCGTGAACAATGCCGTCAGCGGCGTGACTGTGCGGGCGATCCTTTCTGATCCTGCGCTGTCCCTCAGCTATCGGATCATAGCGGGCGAATCCGGGCTGGATCGGATCATTGATCATCCTCGGGTGCAGAAGTCGGGGCTGGCACTCGTGGGGCACCTCCACGGAGTGGTGGGGACGCGAGTTCAGGTTCTTGGTGAGACAGAGCTGAGTTACATTGAGAGCCTGGCGCCGTCCGATCAGAACAAAGCTGCTTGTCATCTGTTTTCCTGCAACCTGTCGTGCGTGCTCGTCTCTCGTGGGGTGCGTGTGCCTCAGGCGTTGATCGATTACGCAAATAGCGAAAGCACCCCCTTGGTGCTGGTCGACGAGAAGTCGTCGTTGGCAATCACGGCTGTCCATACCGTCCTGGATGAGTTGCTCGCGCCCCGCGCGCGACTTCACGGGGTCTTGGTGGACATCTTCGAGGTCGGGGTCCTGCTCAAAGGACAAAGCGGCATTGGCAAGAGCGAATGTGCTCTTGAATTGGTCATGCGTGGTCACCGCCTGGTGGCGGATGACGTGGTTGAATGTGACTACCGGCCGCCTGGCATGGTGTTTGGAGAACCAGCGCGGCCGCTCCGACACTACATGGAGGTGCGTGGGCTCGGGATTCTGAACATGAAGGATCTCTATGGCGTTACGTCGGTTCGCGAACGAAAGCGAATCGACTTGGTGGTCGATCTTGAGCTTTGGGCGCCCAACGCCGAGTACGACCGCATTGGGGTCGAGGATCAGCACACCCGTGTTTTAGGGGTGCCGATCCGAACAGTGCGTCTGCCCATTCAGCCGGGGCGCAATATGAGCTCCATTATTGAAATCGCTGCTCGCGCCGAACTGCTGCGACGAGCTGGTCACCACCCGGCCAAAGAATTCATCGACAGGATTGAGAAAGCCGGGCACGAGCCGATGTCTCCCCATCGAAGTCGTCCTCCTGGCCAACGAACACCGAATGAAAGCTCCGCTCCTCCCCCCGCTCATTCGCCGGAGGGAATGGCATTACACAAAGCGGAGATCGAGCGAAAATGAGCGACGAGGGTTCTTCGTCTTTAGTGCTCGAGGAGCCCGGGGCTGTGTCGTCACGGGCTGTGTCGGTCGTGGTCGTGACAGGCTTGAGCGGCGCAGGCAAGTCGACGGCACTCAATGCGCTTGAAGATTTGGGATTTTTTTGCATCGACAACCTTCCACCTCCGGTTTTTCTCGACACCATCGACGCCCTCAAGGACGCGGAGCACAAGAAGATCGCAGTCTGCATGGACGTGCGGGCGCGCAAGTATTTGCCTCAGCTTGGTGAACTACTCGTGACTCTGATGGGGCGTACCGACTTACGTACCCAGATCCTCTACTTAGACGCACCGCGCGAGCTCCTCACCAGGCGCTATTCGGCCACACGACGACCGCACCCACTGTCTCAGCAGTCAGGAACTGAGGTGCGCGCAGTGATGGACGGCATTGTGCTTGAGGGCGAAATGTTGGCGCCCTTGCGAGGGCTGGCCACCCACGTGCTCGACACTGCTGGTTTGACCGTTCATGACCTCCGCAGGCAAGTCTTGCGCCTATTTGCCCAGGACGGGTCCGATGGAATGCCGTCTTTGCTTGTGCGTATCGTTTCCTTCGGCTTCAAATACGGTGTTCCGCACGATGCGGACATGATGTTTGACGTGCGGTTCTTGCCGAACCCGTACTTCGTGCCCGGGCTCAGGGCGCTTTCGGGCAAGGATGTTGCAGTTTCCGATTATGTAACTGGCAGCGACGATTGCATGGGATTTATGGACCGAGTTCTCGAGCTCGTCCATTTCTGTATTCCCCGCTTCGAAAAGGAAGGTAAAAGCTACCTCACGGTGGCGATTGGCTGCACGGGCGGACGGCATCGTTCGGTTGCTTTGTCCGAGTGGCTCCACCGAACTTTGCGGGACCGACTTGGTATCGAACTCGACTGCGTTCATCGTGATATGGGACGAGCCGAACACATTGGCGCTGATGCACAAGCAAGGGAAGTCGGCCAGAGTTCGAGGTGGAAAAATGGGATTGATTCATGAGTGACAACGAAGCGACTGGGACTTTCGAGATCATCAATCGACTTGGCCTGCATGCTCGGGCTGCCAGTCGTCTCGTTCAGGTAGCGAGCCAGTTTCCGTGTCAGGTGACGGTGCGCCGTGATGAGCAGGTGGCCAACGCGAAGAGCGTAATGGGCGTGTTGCTGCTTTGCGGGGCCAAGGGGGCCAAAGTAACCGTCGAGGCCGAAGGTCAGGACGCGGATAGGGCCGTCGTCGCGATCGGAAAGCTGATAGGCGACAAGTTTGGTGAAGAGGACTGAACCGGACATGAGCCATCCCCACGCTCCCTTCGATCCGCTCGAAGAACCAACTGTCGAGGTCAATCGCACGACCCAATTGGACGGCATCGGTGGCTCTGCTGGGTTCGCTATCGGTCGCGCCCTGGTAGTGGATTCGGGGCGCGCGGGTGTTGTGCATCGACGGATCACCGCGGCCGAAGCCGCCGAAGAACTAGCACGTTTCGATCGTGGGGTTGCTTTGGCCTCCGCCGAGCTTGAGGCGGTCGCGACCCGGGTCAAGGAGGAAAAGGGAAGGGCAGTCGCCGAGACCTCCATTCTTGATGCCTATATCTTGATGTTATCTGACGTGACTCTGCGGGATGACATCGAAAAAGAGGTGCGCGGCTCGCACAAGTGCGCCGAGTGGGCGCTTGAGACGGCCGTTGAGGCCATGTGTCGGCAGTTGCGACACACGGATGACCCCTATTTGGCGGAGAGGAGCCACGACTTTGAGTTCGTGCGCGACCGTTTGCTGCGAAGTCTGAGCGGAACCAACGAGACTCCTCTGATTCCAGAAACCGAAGAACCTGTGATCTTGGTGGCTCAGGACTTGAGTCCCGCAGAAACGGCCACGCTCACCAAGGACAAAGTCCTGGCGCTGGTCACCTCGGTTGGGACGCGCACGAGTCACACCGCAATTCTCGCCCGTGCTCTGGAAATTCCAGCCGTCGTTGGCGTGCAGAATTTGCTTCAGCATGTGGGCGATGGTGACACCCTCGTCGTTGACGGCGTTCACGGAAAGCTGGTCGTCTCCCCGACCCAGCATATGCTCGACATTCTTCAGCCCAAGGCGGAGAAGTACTACGAGGTCGCTCGTGACCTGAGGGAGCATCGTCATGACCCCTGCCAGACCAGCGATGGTGTGTCGGTCAGTTTGTTAGCCAATATCGAGCTGGCGGTAGAGGCGGAGATCGCCAAAAATCACGGTGCTCGTGGTATTGGGCTCTACCGGACCGAGTTTCTGTACATCGATCGAAAGAGCCCGCCAACCGAGGACGAGCAATATGAGGCCTATCGCTCGGTGGTCGAATCGATGGGCAAGCTTCCGGTGACCTTGCGCACCTTCGATATCGGAGGTGACAAGTTCGTCTCGGCTATTAAGATGCCCCGCGACATGAACCCAGCCTTGGGGTTGCGGGCAGTTCGTCTGGGGCTCGAGCAGCCTGAGCTCCTCAAGACTCAGTTGCGAGCTATGGTGCGGGCCTCGGCGCATGGGCGGATTCGTATCATGGTTCCGATGATTGCATCGCTGACTGAGGTGCGGGCCGTGCGGGCGCTGCTTTCTGAGTCGGTGATGGAAGTCGACCGAGCAGGTCATCCGCATGCCGACACAATCGAACTCGGTTGTATGGTCGAGGTGCCCTCCGCCGCGATCATGGCCGAGGAGTTGGCCAGGGAAGCTGACTTTCTCAGCATCGGGACCAACGATTTGGTTCAATATACCTTGGCGGTCGACCGCACGAGTCAGGAGCTCGCCCGTCTAGCTAGCTATTTTGATCCTGCCGTGATCCGTCTGATCAAGGGGGTCATTCAGGCGGCGACTTTCCGCAAGCGTTCCTTTTCTGTTTGCGGTGCCATGGCAAGCGATCCTCTGGCGGCGGTCCTCTTGGTTGGGATGGGGATGCGCGATCTGAGCATGGAGGCGAGTGCGATCCCGGAGGTCAAGGCGGCGCTTTCGCGGGTTTCGCTCGAAGAAGCAGAGGATGCTGCTGGTTTCGCTTTTGAGGCGACCACCGCCAATGAGCTGGAGTCGGGGCTGAAAAAGCGCTTCGGCGCCCTTCTCCGAGACATCCTTGATCCTGTCTGAAACCCGATATTTATATAAAAGTTGCAGTAAGTTTGCAATTTGAGGGCAAAGAGCCCGAAACTACTGAACAAAGCGGGATTTTTCGTTTGACCAGAGATGTTTCACACGTACACTTCGCCCTCACCAAAATTTAGACCTAATAGGAATCATACGAAATGCCTCTCGCACCTGGCGCCAAGCAAAGCCTCATCGAAAGCAGCCGGACGCACGAGACCGACACCGGGTCTCCTGAAGTACAGATTGCTCTGCTTACGCAGCGCATCACTTACCTGACCGAGCACTTCAAGACCCATAAGCTCGACCACCACTCTCGTCGTGGTCTGTTGAAGCTCGTCGGTCGCCGTCGTCGTATGCTCGACTACCTCAAGAAGATCGGCGTCGATCGATATAAGGCTGTCCTCGCAGCTAACGGCATCCGCAAGTAAGCGGCGCCGCGTACGTCCTTTTTTGGTTACTCCAAGTCGCGTCATCCTCACATCAGAGGTGACGTGGCTCGGTGGTTGACTCGATGGGGCGTGCCTTACGTTTGTTTTTGAATCATTCCGACGACGGGCTGCGGATTTCTTCAACTTCGCTTCGTGGGGGCGATAGTCGACTGGTGGGAAAACAACACAGAGACCAGTCTGCGATCGGCTCTAGGAATCGAGGCTGAAGTCACAGCGTTCGCCGTCGGCGTCACACCACACGCAGTGGTACGTCGCGCTAAGGAGCGCATGAAAATATGTTTGTACGTGAGTCGATTCTTGTAGGAGATCGTCCGTTAACCTTTGAAACCGGTCGTCTCGCCAAGCAGGCTGACGGCGCGGTTATGGTGACCTACGGCGAAAGCCAAGTTCTTGTCACCGTCGTTTCGACCTCGGAACGACCTGGGCTCGATTTTTTTCCCCTGACCTGTGAGTATTTCGAGAAGACTTACGCAGCGGGCAGAATCCCTGGTGGTTTCTTTAAGCGCGAAGCTCGACAGCGCGATCACGAAATTCTCACCTGTCGTGTCATGGACCGCCCCCTGCGTCCTCTCTTTCCGAAGGGGTACAAGAAGGACACGCAGGTCATCGCCACGGTGATGAGTGCCGATAAGGAAAACCCCACGGACGTGTTGGCGCTTTGTGGTGCCAGCGCTGCGCTTCACATTTCAAGCATCCCCTGGGAGGGACCGCTTGCTGGTGTGCGAGTCGCACGCGTCGACGGAGAGTTCGTCGTTTTCCCGACATTCGAGCAGATCGAAAAAGCCGACATCGATCTCGTCGTGGCCTGCAGTCAGGACGCAATCATGATGGTGGAGGGTGGTGCTGCAGAAGCTCCCGAGTCCGAAATCGTCGACGCTCTGGAGTTCGCTCATGCACAGTGTCGCATCATCATTGGCCTGATCAACAAGCTGCGTGCTGCGGTCGGTCAAGAGAAGCGAGAATTTTCGATTCCCGAAATCGACCCAGCTCTAGCCTCTCGAGTGTCCGCGATTTGTGACGCCAAGTTGGCTACGGCTTGTGTCATCAAGGGCAAGCACGACCGCTACGACGCCTACAACACGATCAAGACCGAACTCGTCGAAACGCTCAAGGCAGAGCTGGGCGAAGAGAAGTTCCTAGAGAACGAAAAGCTCATCAAGGGTGAGTTTGATCATCGCAAGGCTGAGGTCGTTCGCGGCATGGTGCTCGACACCGGTAAGCGTATCGACGGTCGTGACGGGCGAACGATTCGTCCTATTTCTTGCGAGACGAGCCTTCTTCATCGAACCCATGGTTCAGCACTTTTCCAGCGTGGTGAGACCCAGGCGATCGTGACTGCGACCCTCGGCACCACAGCTGACGAGCAGAAGATCGATGCCCTGACGGGGGAAAGCTGGAAGCGATTCTTGCTCCACTACAACTTCCCACCCTTCAGCACCGGTGAAACGAAGCCGATGCGCGGTCCTGGTCGTCGTGAAGTGGGTCACGGTGCTCTCGCCGAACGTGCTCTAGCTCGACTCATCCCCGATCATGAAAATTTCCCTTACACTCTGCGTATCGTGAGCGAGATTCTCGAATCGAATGGTTCGAGTTCGATGGCATCGGTCTGCGGCGGCACTCTCGCTCTCATGGATGCTGGTGTGCCTATCAAGAAGCCAGTCGCGGGTATCGCGATGGGGCTCATCAGTGAGGGTAACGACCGCTACGCGATTCTCAGCGACATCTTGGGTGATGAAGATCATCTGGGTGATATGGACTTCAAGGTGTGCGGAACCGATCGCGGCGTTACGGCGATCCAGATGGACATCAAGATCAAGGGTCTGGCTCGCAGCGTGATGGAGCAGGCGTTGGAGCAGGCGCGTGAAGGCCGTCTACACATCCTGAACAAGATGCTCGAAGCTCTGCCTGAGACGCGCGACGAGATCAGCAAATGGGCGCCACGCATCACCACGATTCAGGTCAAGCCCGACCAGATCCGAGTCATTATCGGACCGGGCGGCAAGACCATCAAGGGAATCGCCGAGCAGACGGGATGCACCGTCGACATCCAGGACGATGGTACAGTTAATGTGGCCGGCAATGATCCTGAGGGTGTAAAGAAGGCACTTGAGATCATCGAAGGTCTCACGGCTGAACCAGAAGCAGGCAAAGTCTACAAGGGCGTCATCAAGCGCATCGTTGACTTTGGAGCCTTTGTCGAAATCCTCCCGAACAATGAGGCCCTGCTGCACGTTTCCGAGATCGACTACAAGCGGGTCGAGCATCCCTCTGACGTCTTGGAAGAAGGCCAAGAGATCGAGGTGAAGTGCCTCAGCGTCGAAAAGGATGGCAAGACTCGCCTCAGTCGCAAGGCGCTGCTTCCCGTTCCCGAGGGGTACGAGCCTCCGCCCAAGCGCGAGCCTTCTGAGCGCGGCGAACGTTCGCGGGGTGACCGTGGAGATCGAGGAGACCGCCGTGATCGAGGTCGCGGGCGTGACCGTGATCGAAATCGGGGCGAACGCCGTGATCGTCGCGAACGTGACGACCGTCCTCGTGAGGATCGTCCTCGTGACGACCGTCCCCGTGAGGACCGTCCTCGTGAGGACCGTCCCCGTGAGGACCGTCCTCGTCGCGAAGAGCGTCCGGAGCGCAGCGAACGTGCTGAGCGTCCGGAGCGCAGCGAACGCGATGTGCCTCGTCGGGAACCCACCGAGGAGGAGCTGCGCGAGCGTCGTGAACGTCGTGAACGTCGTCGGCGCGAGCGAGCTGCTGAGCGCGAGAAAGCTGCAGCGGGCTCAAACAAAGACGATTGAGCTCTTCGTCAATATAGGCAAAAAAAGGGTGGGCTGCGGTCCACCCTTCTTTTTGGGAACAGATTTTGGGAGCTATCCTTGCGTCCGCGTTGGGGAAGGGGGCTTCTGAGCTGCGTTTTTTGGAAGAAACTCTTCTGTATCTGCGTACAGTGTGAGACCTTGAAACCGAGGGGCGCTTTCGGCCCTGCCTTGAGTTGAGTCAAGTGGGAGGAATATGAAACTGGTACTAGAAGTGGTGACTGCTGCCGGGCCACAAGAGGTGCTCTTGTCCGAAGGTCGCCACAGCGTAGGACGAGAAGTGGGTGATGTGGTGATTGGAGACCCTCAGGTGTCCAGTCGGCATGGTGAGTTTGAGGTGAGTATTCAAGGGATCATCTATCGCGACCTTGGCTCAACGAACGGCTCTTTTCTAGGTGAAGAGCGCCTCGCTCGTGATGTGACTCTTGAGCAAGGAACAGAGCTGCGCCTCGGCGGGGCCAGGGTCACTGTTGTGAAAATCGAGGCGCCTGTGACGGCTCCAGGGGGAACCCAGGTGATGCAAGCGCAGCCGGCTTTGCCTGTGGTGACGTCGGATTCGGCCGAGATTGCTCCCACTGTGCCTCCCGTTTCTGGGACGGGCCCAAAGGGCGCGCGCGTTCGGCACAATTACCCACTTTCGATAACAGACGATGGCCTGATGACCGCGGTGGGTTTGATGATGAAAACGATGCCTTACACCTTGGCTCGTTTTGGGATTTTGGTGGCTGTCAGTTTGATTTCGATCATTTGGCTGAGCATCACCGTGCTGGGTATGGGTTTTTTTGGCAGTAAGGCGCCTGCTTTAGGATGGATATGGGCCATCGTGGGCTTCGCGAGTTACGGTTGGGTTTGGCACACCATCGTTCGTTATGGCCTTCATTTACTCAAGGCGGGTCATATTGCTGTTCTGACCGAGTTGATCACCAAGGGTACCGTTGGTTCCGGCGATGAGGGGATGTTTCAATACGGTAAGAAGGTGGTCAAAGATCAGTTTGGTCAGGTCAATGTGATGTTTGGTCTCGATCTTTTGATCAAAGGGATCGTGCGAGCGTTCAATCGGACTTTGAGTTGGATCACGAGCTTGATTCCAGTTCCGGGGCTTCAAGGTGTGACTTCTTTGGTGAATCGGGTGATCTACTCGGCGACGACTTATGTCGACGAGACGATCTTTTCGTACAACTTGGCCCGGGGTGACGAAAACGTGTGGAGGAGCTCGCGCGAGGGGCTCATCTACTACGCGCAGAACAGCAAAGAGGTACTCAAGACGGGGATCTATATCGTGATCCTGGATTATGTTTTTTCAGCTGTGTCCTGGGTTGTGATGTTGGCTCCTGCCTTTGTGATCAGTCTGATGTTGCCCAAGTCTATGGTGGGAGCGGGGAGCTTCGGGATGCTTTTCGTGGCTGTTCTGTTTGCCGCCAATGTAAGGTCTGCGTTTTTGCGTCCTCTCTTTTTGACGATGGTGATGGTGAAGTTTCACTCCTGTGTTCAAGGTCAGGAAATCAACGAGGAGTGGGACGAGAAGCTGACGAGTGCAAGCGGGAAGTTCCGTGAGCTTTCGGATAAGGCTCGTAATTTTGTCTCTGGAGACGGAACCAAGGGCAAGCCAGCAGGTGTCCATGCCGCTTGAAGGGTGAGAGGTAGCGCGCGGTAAGCGGGTACCCATCCGGAGCCGGGGCGTCCGCCCCTGGCTCTGCGCTGACTTGGTTGGCTCGGTGTACGAAGATTTGGACGCAGGTCTCAAGTCGAGCTAGCTTTGTGCCTCAATTATCGACAAGACACGGCTTGATTCCTTCGATTTTCCATATGGCGCAAAATACCCTTATTTTCAGAAGTTCTAGTTCCCTTTTTCTACTCGCCGCTCTATTCGCTAGTGCTTGCGGCCCCACCACGGCCGAGCCAGGTGGGGAGGATGATGTGGGTACAGGTGGCGCGCTCGCCGTGGGGAGCGGAGGCAGCGCGAACACCGGCGGTACAGATCCGGGAGCGGCTGGAGGCAACTCGAATGCTGGCGGGCCTAATCTTGGAGCAGGTGGCGGTAGCTCCGATTCGGGTGGCGGAGTAGGTGCCGGAGGCGCACTCGGGTCAGCCGGGGGCAGCCCATCGGGAAGTGGCGGCGACGGGGGTTCCCCGAGCGGAGTTCTCTTCATGAGCGACTTCGAATCTGACGAGACGGGCAAAGTCATGACGGGTGGGGCGATTTGGACGACCACGCTGCCCACTGAATACGACAGCATGGGCGTGGTCGAGGTCGTGGAAGGTGAGGCGCATAGCGGCAATAGGGCGATTAGGGTAGTCAAAGGCAATGACGGGCAGGCGTTCCTCCAACTCGCTGATGCTTCGGTCTTTCCATTTAGCGGGAGCGTCCTGTTCGTGCGCGCTTTCATCAAGCTGGCGACTTGGCCTGAAAATCATGCGTCTTGGATTGAGGTGGGGGCTGCTACGAACGAAATGAGTGAGATTCGATTGGGCGCTCACCAAGGGGTACTTCAGGTCAATCACTGGCCGGGAGATCAGGACCAGATCGCGCCCGACGTCACTATGTCGACAGACACGTGGCATTGCTTGGAAATGAGCTACGACCCTGGCCAAAAGGCGGTACAAGTCTGGTTGGATGACGTGGAAGTCCCCGCTCTCAGTGTCATGGGTTCCTTCGAACGTGGCGGGACTTTCGATCCTGCCCCTCCGCTCGACGCAGTGCGATTTGGAGCTGAGATCGCGGGCACTGAAGCGTGGTTCGACGACATCGCTGTCGGTACTGAACACATTGGTTGTAACAACTGACCTGCGGATCCGCTCAAGCAGCACGGGTGGAGGTGCCGGTACAATGGATTCAGCTGGCGGCCCCCACCCAAAGAGCTAAGAAATAACGCGCAGGTTACGTCCAGGTAAAAGCTCGTTGAGCGAGCCGGTGCGGTAGCCTCCGAGATCGACCGTCACAAATCGATAACCTGCCGCGCGTCCCGCTTCTTGAACTTGGGTACTGATGGTGGGGTCGACAATGCGGGGTAGCTCGGTTTGTGGAACTTCAATGCGGGCGATTTCTTCGTGGTGGCGCACGCGAACCTGACGAAAACCTAGGCCTTGCAGGGCCGCTTCGAGTTGTTCGACCTGACGGAGGCGGGCAAAGGTCACAGAGGTGCCGTAGGGGATGCGACTCGCCAAGCAGGCGGCAGCCGGTTTGTCCCAGATGGGCATCTTGATGTGTCGAGCCAAGGCGCGCACATCGGTTTTGCCGAGTTTGAGTTCGCAAAACGGGGAGCGGATCTGGGCTCGGGTGGCGGCTTCGAGTCCGGGGCGGTAATCGCCGAGATCGTCGAGATTGGTGCCGTTGAGGACATGTTTCAGGCCCCACTCTTCGGCTTTTTGTTGTGCAATGGCATAGAGCTCGCTTTTGCAGTGAAAGCAGCGATCGGGGCCGTTCTTTACGTAGTCGGGGCGTTCGATCTCGTGAGATTGCACGGTGCGGTGTGTTGCTCCCATGAGTTGAGCCTGGTGCTCTGCACTTCTGAGCTCATTTTGGGGAAGGCTGGCGCTCAGGGCGGTCATGCCGACCGCTCGCTCAGAACCGAGCTCTTGGTGGGCCACCGCAAGCAGAAGGGCGCTGTCGATCCCCCCAGAATAACAAACGAGAACCGAACCCAGATCGCGAAGAAGGGAGCGAAGTGCATGTAGTTGGGCGTCGACGGTGGTGCTGGAAGACACGACTAGGTCTTAGCATGAGGAGGGTAAGACCAAAGCGGGAGTGATGTGTGCGACTTGTGGCTCAAATAGGCGAAAGGCCGCCAGGTGATCCTGACGGCCTATGCGGTGAAGTCCAGTTCGATACGTGAGTGTCCAGGTCGCATATCGATACCTCGGATTGGCAATTGGAAGGTTCCGAGGGGCTCGCCGCTGTATGGAGGGAGAACGGAGGGGGAGGTTGATGCTTGAGGAAAATCGTCGTCGGGGTGAACTATAAATGAATGCCGTTTTATTGTGACTGCATAGGAGCTCTAGCTAGGCGAGATGAGACACGTTTTTGATTGAGATAGGACAAGATATGTCCTGGGTGAGGTGAGACCCTCTGCCAGGTCGGAAGAATGCTGATACCATGTTCAGTGTCATGGCACTGCCTGCTGAACGTATCGAGCGTATCCCTCAAAAATTACTGAAAAATGGGCTGATTCGTCTCCCTGACGCTGCTGGTGCGTCATTTTTGTCCCCTCAGCCCCAAGACAATGACGACTCTTCAAAGACCTTAGAAACCTCTCTTCATGAAGGGCGCTTACTGCAGGGGGGCGTTGTTGAGCTCAGTATCTCAGGAGGAGCCGCATTGGGAACGAGTTTGGCGCTTCATGCCTGTCGTTATGCTCAGGTGCGTTCGCAGGAGCGTTATGGGCAAAACGTATGGTGTGCCTTCGTTGATCCACGAGGGTCTCTCTATGCTCCTGGTGCAGCCTCTTTAGGCGTTGATCTGAGTCGATTGTTGGTGGTGCGACCTGAGGAGTCCAATTTGTCTCGGGTCGCTTTACGCCTGGTGGAGGCGCAGGTGTTTCCGGTCGTCATCATCGATACGATGGGGGTCCCCGGTGCGGGGGTGGAGGTGTCTTTAACGCGATGGATCCCCATTGTGCGCCGCCTGTCACGCGCGGTGGAAGGCACACAGAGCACGGTGTTGCTGCTGACCGATCAGGGCGTCAAACGCCCTCTGCCTTTACCGGTTGCTCAACGATTTGAGCTGACGAGAAGCTCAATCAAAAAACTCGATCTCAAGGTGGGGCGCGTTTCTGGTGTGGGGCGTCAAGGGGGGGGATTGAGTCAGGGGGCTTGTCGTTTGGCTGCTCAGCAATTGATGAGTTTGCCTGAACGACATCGCCAACCAGCTTTGGCACATGCGCAGAGTGCGCTCAACTAAAGGGGGGCGATGATGAAAATTCGACGCATATTGGCTTTATTTTTGCCAGAAATCCTCTGCGAAATTGCTCGAGGTCAGCAGCAAATGTCTCTGCTCGAAGACCAACCCAAGGCAAAACCAATGGGCGTCTTGTTGGCTCATCGTAAGGATGAGGTTCGTCCAGAAGACCGTTTGGTGGCGGTTGATGCTCGAGCGTTTTGTGCTGGGGTTCGTCCGGGACAAACGCCGGCTGAAGCCAATGCGCTTTTAGCTGGTCTTCAAATTCATGTGGTTCAGTATGCGCAGGTGCAGGAACGACTTCTCGCGATTGCAGAAGTTGCCGCGCAGTACGGAACAACTCCGAGTTGGAACGCTCATCAGGACGTCGATACGGTTTGGCTCGACATCACGGGAGTGGGCCACCTGTATGGAGACGAAGAGCAGCTGGGTGAAGAGCTCGCTGAGCAAGTGCGCTTCTTGGGGCATCGGGTTCGTTTGGCGGTGGCTTCCGGACCTCGCCTTGCTCAGGCAGTGGCTCGCTTTGGACATACAGAAGTGCAGCTTGTCGAAGAAGGAGACGGCGGAAGAGCATTGTCTGATTTACCGTTGGCGGCTTTGCCTTTGGATCAGGAGCGCATCTTCTTTTTGGGGCGTTTGGGCATCTTTCAGGTGGGGCAACTAGCTGATTTGCCCCCCGCCGCGGCTTCTTCTCGCCTGGGTCCTCAGGCGCTTTCTATCTTGCAATTGGTACAAGGTATCGATCTGAGCCTGCTTAGCCCAGGTGAGTTTCCTCGCAGTTTGCAAGAGGAAAGCCTGTGGGATGAACCCGCAGAAGGGCTCTCTCCTCTGCTCTTTGCTTTGCATGGGATCATTAGTCGTTTGAGTGCTCGCCTCAGAGGACGTGGCGAAGCTTGTTCGAGTATCGAATGTGAACTGATGCACGATCGGGCCATCGCTCGACACCTTCAAGTCTTAGAAACAACGGTGATTGAGTTTGAATTGGCGTCACCCTTGTATCAAGAAGGTGATCTGGAGCGTGTCATTCGCACTCGTTTTGAAGCCTGTGAGCTTCGGGCTCCGACAGTAGGTCTCAGGGTGCGGCTTCGACAACTATCGGCGCAGAGCCAGCATCAACTCGGCTTGAGTCGAAAAACAGAACGCAGTTTTCAGTCAAGCGGACCTTGGGCCCAAGAGTTTCCTGTTTTAGTGGCCGAGTTGCAGTCGGATTTGGGGACAGATCAGGTTGGACTGTTGCAGGTGCAAGCAAGTCATATCCCAGAAGAATGCTCTGTTTTTCAGCCGCTTTCCCAGAAGTCATTCTCGCGCCTCTCGACTCGAAAGCGGGCATCGGCGATCAATTCACCGGCTCAACAGCTTGGTCTTTGTCCAGGGCTGGATCGGTTGACGCGCATTTTGCCGTACCCTCAAAAAATCAATGTCCCTTTGCGAGTGGGGGAAGCCTTTGCTCTAGGAACACAGTTTTACGTTATCGAACGCTTACGCTTCATGCGACGACTTGAAAACGCCAAGTGGTGGGAAGAGGCAAGTTTGAGCCGAGATTACCATTGGGCTTGGTTGCGCAATCAGTACGGGGGAACTGAGGCTTTGCTTTTTGTGGACAGGAAGAACGGCGAGGGTTTCGTTCAGGCTCTACGAGATTGAAGCCAACGAGGCTTCGATGCTGGCACGCGCCGTATCGCGGTACTCTTCGACCGTCGGATAATCGGTCGGATGCAGAGGGGCTCCAATCCGAACTCGAACCTCCTGTCCGAGATGTACGACGTTTTCACCGGTCCGATGAACCCGAATCGTGCCATCCAAAGCGACCGGAAGGATAGAGTGCCCCGTGACTTTCGAAATATGAAACGCCCCATTTTTGAAAGGGAGAAGTCGACCCGTAGGAGAACGGGTTCCCTCGGGGGCAATCACGAGACTTAGCTTTTCGTTAGACATGCGTTGTCCAGCGGCTTGCAGGGCTTCGTAGGCCCGATCACTATTTTTTCGATCGATTCTTACGAAGCCGGCTACCTCCATAGCTTTACCCCAAATCGGAACAGAAAAGAGCTCCTTCTTTGCAGCCATGGTGATTGAAAGAGGCAATGCCTGAAAGAGCACAGGGATGTCGTAGAGAGACTGATGATTGCAGACGATCACGAAAGGCGGCTCTACTTGCCCTAGATGCTCTAGCCCGCTGACCACGAGTTCGAGCTGAGCCTTGTCGAGTAGGTTCTTCGACCAGGAGCGCAAGCGCTCGTCGCAGAGCTGTCGACTCAGCGTTCCTCGCTGCGCATCCCAGACGGCGGGAACGCTGATCTTCAGGGTTTCCCTGATCGCGTGAGCTAAGATTCCAAGTGTCCTGACCGCCACCAACTACCTCGGGGAAACACCCTCAGAAACGGACGCCCGCTTCGATTTCCACATAGTGGGTCATGTCATCCGAAGCATACTGGCCCGAGGCTGGAATGAACAAACCGTACAGCCCTCGTACTTGAGCATACTTTCCGAGGCGTTCGACCAGCTGAACGTCCACCTCTGAGCCAGCTAGACCGGATCCGCCTTCACTCCCGAGGCCGCCATCCTGAAGACGGGCAAAGATATGACCATCGATCTGTCCGCTGAGATCACCGAACAGTTCTTGTCTGATCTTGAGATTACCCGTGGCCAGGTTGGTTCGCGCACCAATGACGTCCATGAGACCGAGCCATTTGTGACCAGTGGGGTAAAGATGGTTCCAGCCCTCGTTCTTTTTCGTGTCGGGATCGTTACCCGAAGCGAGCGCACCATTGAGAGAAAGTCGAGTCCGCGTACTCAGGGAAAGTCCGGCTTCTACATCGACTTGGTAGGCAAAGACTTGGTTCGCTTCCACCTGCGTTCCAGAAAATCCGGGATCGGGAACCTCGGTTTGACGACCGAATTGAACGCCTCCTTCCACTCGGTAGAAAAAGGTTTCAAGTTGTTGGTTGAGGCGGAGTCCTGCCGTGAAGAGGTGGGCCCCTTCGGTGTCGTAGGTAGCACCCGTCTGGGCGTCTTTTAGACCCTCTTCTTTGAAGTCGGAAAGACCAAGAAAGTAAGCATCGAAGTCGAGGGAGTCGCTGAGATAGTGACCGATTCCCAGATAGGCCCCCCAAAAGAGATCGTCTCCCGAAAGGAACCCTCCTCCGCTTGTGCCCCAACTTTGAGCCACCTGGGTCACGAAAAGATCTAGATAGCCCTCTTTCATCTTGTAGTGGGTGCGCAGACCATCGAAGGCACGGCCCACCTGGTTCCAGCCAAGACTGCCGATGAGGGTCGCGTCACCGTAGTTCATCATCATGCGCCCCAGCTGTACGTCTAAGCGCCGGGTGCGAAACTGGAGGTAGCCCTCGTAAATGCCAAGGTTCGCCTCTCCGATCGTGGGATGGACGCCCCAGTTGTTTCCCCAAATACCGCTCGCTTGAGGCGTGAACTGAACCAAGACATCGCTCTCGTCCCCAATCGGCAAAGGCTGAGTGCGCATGCCCAGACGTGCACGGAAGACGAAGGCATCACCTTCTGAAAAGCGACCTCGAGAGACCCCGAGCTCTTCGTATCCTTTTCGATATTCGAAGCGTGTGAAGGTCGATGTGGTGAAGGTGAGGGGAGCGAGGGAGATCTCATCACTAGGGGCATCTACGAGCGCCGCCTCGGCGGCCTGGGCGGCGAGCGCCTCATCCTCCGGTGTTGTTTTGGTGAGAGTGGGCTTGCCTGTGAGCTCTTTGCTTGTCTCGGGGCTGTGAACGCCTTCAGCAGCGGGAGTTTTCTTGGTTGAGGGTGTTGACGGCGCCGGCGCATCTTCTAACTCAGGCGCAGCCTTGGTCACCGCGTCGTTCAAGGTGGCCTCCTCCGGGGTCGAGTCGTCGCCCGCCTTTTTCGACTCTTCGTCCTCCTCATTCTCGTCTTTGCCCGGCCCGTCCTCTTCGATGACTTCTTCTTCGGAGTCGTCCTTATCCTCTTCATCCTCCTCGGTTTCTTCGAAGATGACGTCGTCCTCGTCCTCGGCGTGTGCCCAAGAAGAGGTGAAAGCGGAGAGTAAAACGAGACACCTGACGATTCTGGTGGGACTAAAGGGGGGGGTCATAATGCTTTTCCAAACGAGCGGGCGTAGTTGGGTTGGCCGTCGAGTGCGCCCAGTGTCTCTAATAAAGAGAAATGCGCAACTGAAAGTCGCTGAGGTTGTTTCTGTAAGTGGGGGAGGATAAACCGAGCCCAAGCTCCTGCACCCTCTCCATCCCTTGATTGATTCACTATCACTATCTCTTTCGGGGCGGGCAACCTGTTATCGTTGCTTTTGCCCGCTCGCTCTTTGTTATTGCAAGTATATCGTTCTGATCGAAAACCGGACGCGCATTGTGATTGCTCAGCATCCACGAGAGGAGTTTCACCCTCTGGGCACGGCTCGGATCGTTGAGAGATGCTTGAATAAGAGTGTGCGGGTGACTGAGCAAACCGAGCGTCTCGAAGAAGCGTTGTTGCGTCATGGTGTGGATGATCAGACGGCTGTTCTTTATCCAAGCGAAGACGCCGAGCTTCTCAGCGAGATCCCACCTGCCGCACATCCGAATCAGGTGCTTGTGCTGGATGGAACCTGGCATCATGCGAAAACCTTGGTCCGCGACGTTCCGCTGATTCGTCGTTTGCGGCGCGTGCGCTTCGTGCGCAACCATCCGAGCGAATATCAGATCCGTAAGGAGCCTAAACAAGAATACCTGTCGACTGTCGAATCGGTACACCACACCCTGAGCTCGTTGGAGCCAGAGACGGCTGGCCTCGATGGCTTGCTCAAAGCCTTTCGCGCGATGATCCGCATGAATATGGAGGCGCGCCGTCCCGAAGGGCGCACGGTGCGCTTTCAAAACCGAAGTCGACATCGAGCTCATCGCTTTCCTCAGTCTTTACGCCAGGTTCCCGAACGCTTTGTGGCTGTCTATTGTGAAGGGACGAGTCGCTTTGCGACCCAAGAACACCCTGGCGCGAAACGTCAACCTCTGTACCTCGCCATGGAGCGACCTTTTGTTTCGGGCGCTGCATATTTGCAGATGGGGCTTCAAACCCGCTTCCCACCGCCCGAGCGTCTTGTCGAGCATCTTGCCTTGAACGAACACCCCCTGCGGGCTTCGCCCGAACAGGCCCGCCTTCGAATCCAGCAGTTTCTTGGTGAGGATGACGTCGTTTGCGCTTGGAACAACTCGAGCGTCCGCATCTTAGAAGAACTCGGAGTACTGGTGCCTCAAACCTTGCCGCTCAAAGCGACCTACTGCGACTTCGTTCGCTATCTTCACTTTCGAGACCACTCACATGCCCTACCTCTTCACACGGGCGATCTAGATGATGTTCTTGTTCGGGAAGAAATCCGTCTGGGCGAGGTTCACGGGGCCGGGCGAGGGCTCAAGCGGCTGGCTCAAACTACAGCGATGCTGCGTTGGATTTACCGAGCCTATCAAGAGCACGGAGCTTTCGAAGACTAGGGAGCAGGGACTTTAGCTCAGAAAACGGGGGACTTGCTCTGCTTTTGAGTGCTGCTAATATGTTCAGTAACCCGAGAAGGCGGGGACTATGTACGCGGAACTCCTCGCTCGTAGCTGTTTTTCCTTTCTTCGAGGCGCTTCACATCCCGCCGAGTTGGTGGAAGCGGCTCAATCCCTGCAGCTTTCAGCAATTGCCGTCAGCGATCTCTGCGGGCTGTATGGTGCGGTTCGTTCTCACGAGGCAGCTCAGCGGTATGGGGTGCCTTTCATCGTTTCGGCTGAACTTCTGTTGGCGAACGAAGGTCGTCTTTTTGGTCAAGCAGCAACGCCCCCTGACGAAGAAAAAACGTTGAGTGTGCTGCTCTTGGTGCAGAATGCTCGGGGGTACGAAAATCTGTGTCGTTTGTTGAGTCTGGGCCATCAGGATCAAGAAAAGGGAGTTTGTGTCTGTGAGCCAGAGTGGTTTCTCGATCATCACGACGGTTTGCTTGCCTGTGTTGTTGCTCCTCGCGACCCGAGACAGCTTCGATTTCCTCGCTACGAAGGGGGGATCGGTGACTTGCTGCGGCTCATGCAGGAAGCTTGGAAAGAGCAGCTTTATGTACTGACCTATCGTCATCTCGATGGCCTGGATCAGCGGCGCGATCGCTGGGCCGAGCAGACCGCTTCGGCCCTGGGAGGGGTGCCGGTCGTTGCCTCCAGCCGAGCGTTTTATCACGAGCCGGAGCGGAAGATGCTTTTGGATGTGCTTACCTGCATTCGTCTGGGCTGCACCTTAGATGACGCTGGGCCTCGACTTTCTGGAAATAGCGAGGCCTGCTTACGTAGCGAAAAACAGATGCTGCGGCTGTTTAGAGATCATCCTGAGTGGGTCGAGGAAACGGCCCGAGTAGCCGACAAATGCCGATTTTCTCTATCCGAGCTCAAGTACCACTTTCCGTGCACTCTTTCTGAAGGTCAGACCGCAGACGAGCGATTGGCTGAGCTCACGTGGGAAGGCGTGGGGCGTCGCTATCCACAAGGGATTTCACCCGAGCTGCGGACACAAATCGAAAAAGAGTTGAAGCTGATCCAGAAGATTGGAGTGGCTCCTTATTTTTTGTCGACCAAGGAGGTGGTTGAAATGGCTCGTCGACGCAAAATTTTGTGTCAAGGACGAGGTAGTGCGGCCAATAGCGCCGTTTGTTTTATGTTAGGGATCACTGCTGTTGATCCAAGTCGCTCACAGCTTTTGTTTGAAAGGTTTTTGAGCGAGGAACGAGCCGAGCCTCCTGATATTGACCTCGACTTTGAGCATGAGCGACGCGAGGAGGTGATTCAAGAAATTTATGACACCTACGGTCGAGAGCGGGCCGCTATGGTTTCGGAAATCATCAGCTATCGCTCGAAGAGCGCTATTCGAGAAGTAGCTCGCGTTTTCGGATTGAGCGAGGAGCAGGCGGGGCGGCTGAGTGGGGCCATTGTTTGGAAGCAAGATCCTGAAACCTTCGAGAAACGGCTCGTCGAAGCCGGGTTCGATCTCAAAGACGCCCGGATTCGTCAGGTTGTTTTCCTTGCTGAGCAGCTGCGGGGCTACCCGCGCCACCTCTCGATTCATGTGGGCGGTTTTGTGCTTTCAGCGCGTCCTCTCTACGAAGTGGCTCCCATCGAACCGGCAAAGATGCCGGGACGTACCGTTGTTCCCTGGGACAAGGACGACATTGACGCCTTGGGGTTCTTCAAGGTGGATGTTTTGGGGTTAGGGATGCTGACCGCTATTCGAAAGGCTCTCGAACTCATCCATCGGGACGGTGGATTGGCTGCTCCTTTTGGACCTGCGTCGAAAGTACAACTGGGCGCATCGACTCCAAGTGGCGATTTCGATCCTTTAGAGGTCATCACTCGCATTCCCGCCGAAGACCCTTCCACATATAAAATGATCTCTCGGGGAGATACGGTGGGTGTCTTCCAGATCGAAAGTCGAGCCCAGATGGCGATGCTACCTCGCTTGCGTCCCCAAACGTTTTACGACTTGGTGATCGAGGTCGCGATCGTAAGGCCCGGGCCCATTCAAGGTGGTATGGTTCACCCCTTTTTGAGGCGTCGCAACGGCGAAGAGCCGGTGAGCTGTCCCCATCCTGATTTGTGGCCCATCTTGAAACGCACCCTGGGAGTACCGCTCTTTCAAGAGCAGGTGATGCAAGTAGCTATTTTTGGTGCAGGTTATTCTGGTGGCGAAGCCGATCAACTTCGGCGCGACATGGCAGCGTGGAAGAAGCACGGGCGTTTGATGCAGCATCGTCAGCGTTTGCTTGAGGGGTTTCGTCGCAAAGGGATATCAAATGAGTTTGGAGAGGCTCTCTTCGAGCAGATCAAAGGTTTCGGTGAGTACGGTTTTCCAGAGTCTCATGCCTCATCTTTTGCCCTCTTGGTTTATGCGTCTTCGTGGGAAAAGAAGCACTATCCAGCTCATTTCTCCTGTGCTTTGCTCAACTCACAGCCGATGGGCTTTTACCCAGCAACGAGTTTGGTGCAAGACGCTCAGGCTCACGGTGTGAAGGTATTGGATGTCTGCGTTCAATCGAGTGACTGGGACTGCACCTTGGAAGGCCCCGTTTCTCAAAGACAGTTGCGTCTGGGTCTTCGTTTGATCAAAGGGCTAGGTGAGACGACCGCCCGACGATTGATTCTCTGTCGTCAGAGCGCTCCCTTCGAGTCCGTGGCGGATCTGATGCGCCGGGCTCGACTGAAGAAGGACGAAGTCGAAGCTTTGGCCGAATCTGGCGCACTTGAGCGACTTTCACCTGGAAGACGTCAGGCGCTGTGGAAGGCAAGAGCCCCACAAACGCCCGGACTCTTTGCCGACGTAGATGGCGACAAGATCGATGTGGCGCTGCCGGAGCTCAAGCAAGCCGAACAACTCGTGCTCGACTATGGAAGTAAGGGGTTGAGCGTATCAGATCACCCTTTGCGTCATCACCGCGCTCGGCTGAGCAAGTTGGGAGCCGTTCGAGCCGGCGACCTCTTTTATCTTCCCAAGGGACGACGTGTCGCTATGGCCGGGCTCGTTATGGCGAGGCAGCGTCCGGCTACGGCAAGTGGAGTTGTGTTCATGACCCTGGAGGATGAGACGGGGTCTGCGAACCTCATTGTTTACGCTCGCGTTTTTGAGCAGTACCACCACGTAGCCCGGCACAGCCAGATGCTCTGGGTCGTCGGTGAGGTGGAGCGCGACTCTCAGCTGCCGATAGCTCGGCCTCCGATCGACGAAGACCACTTAGGGCAGAGCAGGAAACATCCAGCGATGACGATGAGTGATTCCGACGAATCACCGATCCCCGTGATTCATGTGATTGTCCGTCACATAGAACGCTGGGGTAACTCGGCTGCTTCCCTTAGGGCTCCGGTTCGCAACTTTCATTGAGCTCCAGCGTGGCCGTCGACCAAGATCAAGCCGACATCTGGTTGGAGGCTTGCTTCAGAGCAAGCTCTACCTGTTGATAAAACTCGCTGAGGGGGGGGAATAGATTCTGGGCCGAGTCGAGATCTCCCCGCTCGAAGGCCTTTTCCAGGTCGCTAGCGAGTTGGGCCATTTGTTTGGCTCCCAAGGCCAAACAAGTTCCTTTGAGTTTATGGCTATGTGCTCGACCGTCTTGTCCCGCGTTAGCCAGGGCATTTTCGATCTCCAACAACTGTTCCGGGATCTGAAGTAACGCCATTTTTGCAATTTTTGCGGAAAGTTTCGGCTTGATCAACAGCGGAGCCTCCTCTCGTTCCCCCTTCTCCGAGGGTGCGACCGAAGTGCCCTTGCGCGCTCTGACCGAAGAGATTCCGTGTTCGGCGATGAGTTGCTGCAGCGACTCGGTTCGAAAGGGCTTAGAGAGGTAGTCGTCCATTCCCGCTTTGAGAACGCGTTCGCGTTCCCCGGCCATGGCGTGAGCGGTGAGCGCAATGATGGGCGTATGGCGCCCCGTGTTTCTTTCGAAGTTTCTGATCTCAGAGGTGGCGGTATAGCCGTCCATGACGGGCATTTGACAGTCCATCAACACCAGGAAGTATTCGTTGGCTTTTACTTTCTCGAAGGCGATATTTCCGTTTTCGGCTTCCTCGGTTTCGAACCCCATATGACGTAGTTCTTCCACTGCGACCAAGCGATTCACGTCGTTGTCGTCCACCACCAAGATCGGAGCCCCCGCATCCATTGCGTGTTCAACCTTCGCGGTTGAGGGAGGGAGCTGACTGGGGGTGCGACAGGCTGAGGCAACGGCGGAGCGGAGATCGTTGATGCGTAGTGGTTTGGTAATGTGGTCGTGAACGACGGCACCCGGCTCACTGAAGCCAGTAGAGGCGCCGTATTCTGTGAGAGTCACCAGCGAGGGGGGGCTGCCCGCCTCGGCGAGAGCACGGATCACTTCAGAACGCTGTTCGGTAGTTGGAGGTAAACTGAGCAGCAGGGCATCGAAAAATAGACCTTCCGCATTAGCCGCTTTCAGGCCGGCGGTCAGGGCGTCGGTGCGCGTGAAGAGTTCGACCGTGAGCCCCCAAGCCACAAGTTGTTCTCGTACGATGGTCGACCAACGATGATGGGGTTCGAATACCGCGACCCGTTTTCCCAACGCCCAGCTCTTTTCTGGCCCATCCAGTGAGCCCTCTGACGCCGCGACGCGAAATAAGAAACTGGCCGTAAACTTGCTCCCGACGCCAAATGTGCTTTCGACCCCGAGCTCACCGCCCATCAAGGTGCAGAGGCGCTGACTGATACTGAGCCCAAGCCCGGTGCCTCCGTGTTTTCTCACCATCGACCCGTCGACTTGTGAAAAAGCGTCAAACAGTGATTCAAGTGCCTCTTTGGGGATCCCAATGCCCGTGTCCGAAACAGAGAGTGTCACTTCGACAATGTCTTCGTCCCTGACGGCGAAGTCGCAGCTTACAAATATCTCTCCTCTTTCGGTGAACTTGACGGCATTGCCTACGAGATTGTTGATCACTTGCCGAAAACGGTCTGGGTCGCCAATCAGTTTTTCTGGCATATGTGGGTCGATGCGGTGAATCAGCTCGACATTTTGGTCAGCGGCGCGGGCGTAAAGCAACTCGCACGATTCTTCGATAATCTGGCCCAAATGGAACTGGGCATCCTGGAGGCTGTACTTTCCTGCCTCCATTTTAGAAAAGTCGAGGATGTCGTTGATGATGGTCATCAACCCTTTGGCCGAAGAATCAATCGTGCGTGCATAGCGCGATGCTTTGTCTCCAAGAGGTTCGCGCAGCATTAGCTGAATCAGCCCCAGGACCCCATTCATCGGAGTTCGAATCTCGTGGCTCATATTCGCCAAGAATTCGCTCTTCAGCTGTGACGCCTCCAGGGCTCGTTCTGTCGTTTCCTGAAGCGCCAGAAACTGCTTCTGATTTTCCTCGAGCATGTGGTTGAAGGCAGCACCGAGGACCTCCATCTCGTCGTCGCTCTTTACATGGACGCGGTGGGACAAGTCGCCTGTTGCGATCTGTCGTGCGGCAGCTGTGAGTTCTGAGAGCGGAGCTGTCATCTTCTGGGAGGCGCGCAGTACGAGTAACCCAGCGCCGACGAAGATGCCCACCCCCATGAGCGCCAGAATACGAATCAGGCGCTCACGCGCACCAGCTGCCTCATTGCGAGCCTGAAGCAGTAGTCCTTGCAGTCGAGCGTCACTGATCCCGTAGCGAATCGTTCCGAGCTTTTCGTCTTCCGTACTCGTGCTCGCTGTGTGTTCGACGATGTGCTGTCCAAACAAGTCGACGGTACGAAGCTGAGCGTGGGGGTCTTTGATCTCGAGCTCTCTGAAGGCATTCAGGTCGATCGGTTTGCTGGGATCGTCCGGATGGGTGGGGGACACATAAGCCCAGGGCATGTTGTCGTTCGTCAAATACAGCCCGTATATGACATCGCTGTCGGATGCCACGGTGCTCGACACGAGCTTTCTCACATCGCTGAAGGCGTTGTCCGCCGCGAGAGGACCGAGGGCGATAGCATGACTCTCCACGAGGAGCCTGCCTTTGTCGCTCAAGTTTTGCCTGATCTGTTCCTCGAGCTCGCGTTGGCGCGCCTTCATGGTCGAGTCGGTCGTCCACAAGACAAGAGCTCCAGTCGCCACCCCGACCAAGAGAAGAGTTCCGGTCATGAGGAGAAGAAGTTTTCTTCTTACAGAACCTTTGGTCTGCGTCGGTGCCACGGATGCATCAATGTCCACGTGCTTAGTTCATCTCCTCGTCCTGTGGTCATTCTACGCGAAGACGAGTGAACGTCAGAGTCGCCGAAGAAAAAGGCCCAGCTGTAGGGGGAATGGTTCGTTTTCTTTTATTAATGCCCGACAGTTTATGGCGAGAATAGGCAAAAGCACCCAAGGTGCGTGCAGTGTATACGGTGTGGGTGTCATACGGCCCCAAGTGCCCCGTCGTTTTGCTGTGGTGAGTGAAGTGTTATTGTAACCGTGAGGGGTGGTGGTGCTCGTGGTAGCGGTATAATTGGCTAGCTTTTATGTGGGTGTTAGTAAGGTGTTTGGTTGGCTATTTCTTGTTCGTGTGCGTTTCTTGGCCTGTTGCGCTTGCGTTAAAGTGTCCGTTTCATCACTCTCGTATTGGGTGGCATCATCCAATGGGGAAAGGGATAGGAGATATATCGTATGAAGAGATTCTTGCTGGGGGCGTCGGTAGCACTGTGCGCAATGAGTTTGGTTGTTGGCTGTTCTGACAGCGAAGACGGAGGCGGCGGGGATGGCGATGCAACAGCGGGTGACGGCGATGCAACAGCGGGTGACGGCGACAGCGAAAACGTGATCGAGGTGTTTTCCTGGTGGGTGGGACCCGGTGAGGCCGAAGCCCTCCAAGCTCTCATTGAGCTTCACGAAGATCTCCATCCCGACGCTCGGGTGACTCGTCCAGGGATTGACAATGCTGATGACTTGGAAGCGGAGTTTATGCGTCGCGTTAACGAGGGTGAAGCGCTTCCCGACCTTTATCAGGAGAACGTTCACGACATCCCCCAAGCTTTGGAGAACTTTCCGGACCGCTTCGCTCAGTTGGATGATCTTTTCGAGGAAGAAGGTTGGAAGGATAGCTTCTTGCCCGAAGTGATGGACGAGATCACCATTGATGACCACATTTATACGATGCCCACCGGGGTACATCGCGAAAACGCCTTGATCTACAACAGGGCAATCTTGGGCTCGTACGATATCGATCCTCCTACGACTCTGGACGAGTTGATGGCGGCCTGTGACGTGCTTAAGGCGGACGATGTCACCTGCATCGCTACAGGATATCAGGGCTGGATTCTGCGTATCATGTTTCACTCCGTTGCGATGGGAACTATGGGTGGTGAAGAGTACCGCGATTACTTCAGCGGAGAGGGGGATGTGGACGATCCCTCGCTCGGTACCGCCATCGATAATTTTGAGACCATCCTGAAGAACTACATTCACGATGATTTCAAAGAAGACGGCTTCGGTTGGCAGGAGGCATCACAAGCGGTTTTCGACGGCGATGCGGCCTTCTTCTACCATGGCGACTGGGCGGCTGGGTACGTGCAGCAGCTTGGTTGGGAAGCAGGAAGTGACTACGGGTCTATCGGAGCGCCTGGTGCGTCCGAGGTCTTCCTCTTCGGGGTTGATACCTTCACGATGCCGACTGATGCAGGCAACCCAGAGGGGGCCATTGAGTTCTTGAGGACTCTCGGTTCGTCCGACGGTCAAGCTGCCTTCAATAATATCAAGGGTTCGACTCCTGTTCGTCTCGACACAGATAAGGACAAGTTGACTCCTGTCGCCAAGGCTGGTCTTGAAGACCTCAACAGTGCCGAGGTCGTGATGAGAACACCGAGTTGGGAGGACGTCGACAACGAGATCTTGGCTTTCGCGACCGACTTTGACAAAGACGCGTTGGTGGAGTTCTTTAAGACGAGCATCTACGGCAACTGAGCCGGAGAGGGACAAGGGGAAACTAGGGATTCATGTCGATACAAGCCCGGGCCGGGTCTTGCCCGCCTTTTGACCAACTGTTCCGACGAGCTTGGGCGGGTGGGGCAAGTTTGAGCGTTCTCCTGCTGAGCCACCTGACCTGGGCTCAGGAGCCCGGAGCAGAGGCGAAGCCGGGTTCTTTCGTGTCTGAGCAAACCAACCTTAGCGAATCGGCCTCGATGGACGACATCGATCTCATGGGGCTTCTTGAGATCGATGTGTCCACGGCCACAAAAACTAGCGAAAGCCTAGAGGAGGCGCCCGCGATTATTTCGGCCATTACTTCAGAGGACATTCAGCGGTGGGGGTATCAGAGCGTGGGTGAGGTGCTCAAGCACGTTGTTGGTTTTTACCTCATTGATGATCACGTTCTGCCCAATGCTGCTGTCCGAGGAATGACCGGAGGCTTGGGCGCGGAAAGCAGCGTAATCAAGGTGATGATCGATGGCCGCAGCGTTGCATTTCGAACGACGAGCGGTAACTGGCTCGGAACGGAGCTCGTACCTTTATCTATCGTCAAGCAAATCGAAGTCATTCGCGGCCCCGCATCAGCTTTGTACGGCGCCGATGCCTTCTTGGGCGTGGTAAATATCATCACCCTCTCTCCCGAAGACGTGCCACGAGTCGGAGCGACTCTCGCTGGTGGGGCGAGCGCCTCGAACCCGGCGGGTCGTTTTGATGTCGTGAGTGGGACCTATAGCGAAAACTTCGATCTCATGTTGAGTGCCGCCGGAGAGTGGAAAGATCGCTCGGGGCTGGCCATTCCAACGGAGTCTCCGTCGCCTCTTGTTCCCGCCTATCAGGGCGAAAATCGTTATGCTCGGGACCTGCACCGACGTTCGCTCGTTGTGGGGGCTCGTGGGGGGTACAACGACCCTGATCGCGGACATCATCTCAATATTGCAGGTTATGCGTCTGGGATCCGTCGGGGGGGCGATTTCGCCCACTGGGCGCAGCTCACCAGCGGTGTAGATGATCAGGGCAGGGACGTGGGCACGGTGGTGAACCTCGGCCAGTTTCGGATCAATCTAGACGGTCTCTACCAAGCCACTGATACTTTTGCACTCTCTGCCCAGGCGATGTACTTTCAAGGCGGCGTCCTCCCCAAGGATCGCATTGAAGTAGCCAGCGACCTCTACTACGCGGATCGCAGCATGGCCTACAGTGGCGTGGATGCAAACATGGAGGGCCGCTGGACACCCCACCGTCGTTTTAACCTCATCGCCGGAATGGAGGCCGTCTACGATGTCGAAGAACTCCCCCACGTGGACCGGATCAGCAAAGAAACCGGTGACGTGCTCGGACACAGTGAGTACCGTGGTGACGCTGACTTTCTCAATCTGGGCGCCTTTGTCAGTACCAACCTGAAGGTCGTGGAAAACTACCTCAAGTTGACTGCGGGCGGGCGCTACGATTATCACAACCGTTATGGAAGCCAGGTCTCCGGTCGCTTCGGCATTACTTCCCGGTGGTCAGAGGGGCTCGTTACCAAAGTGTTGTACGGCAGCGCGTTCAAGGCGCCTTCTCCTTTTCTGATGTACGCCCAACCGCTGATCCCGGGGGATGTCATTGGCAACGAGGACCTCAAGCCGCAATACATCCATACCTGGGAAGGCCAGGTTTCTTGGAAGCCGTCACGCGTCTTTTCGGCCACTACGGGGGTGTCCTATAGCCTCCTGCAAGATAAGGCCGAGTTTGTTCCTTCTGGAATCAATCAGACCGCACAGAACACGGCTAGCCAGAACTCATTTACATGGGAGTCGCGATTGGATCTCAAACAATCCAATCACTACGGGGGCTACGGCTCTTTCGAGCTCACGCGCTCCTTTCGCGATCTGGGCCGTGAGGGATATACCGCCGACTTGGTGGGGAGCGACATGATTGTCTACCCCGCGTGGATAGGTCGTGCGGGGGGATTCGTCGGCCTTCCGTCGGCCTCGAGCCTCCCAGTGGAGCTGACCGCGCAGGCCGTGCTCGTGGGGCCTCGCCGTGCAGCGGATTCGACAATCATTCAAAGGGGAGACGATCTCACATTCGACCCCTATCTGCTTCTCAATGCTGGGCTAAACTTTCCCAAGGTGCGGCTGTTTTACCGCCAGTATTCGACCATCTCAGTTCGAGTGAAGAATCTACTGGGTCAAGCTGGACCAGACCCGGGTTTCTCTGGCTTCGAGTATCCTCTTGCTCCGAGGGAACTCTTTGTGCAACTTTCACACAGGTATTGAGGGATGGCGATGCTGAGAAAGAAAGAAACCCTCACTCGTTCACTCTTCCTGAGATCGGTGGCGCTTGCCTTTACAACAGCCACCGCTTGCGCCCCCGAAGAAGATAGTCTTTCTGCCGACGAGTCGTTGACTATCGGTCTCCTGTTGCCTTTTACCGGGCCGAGTGCTGCGACGGCGAGTAACTTCGAGCGCGCGGTGCATCTTGCGGCCGATCAAGTCAATGACGCCGGGGGCATCGCAGGAAAGAAGCTCCGGATCGTCGCGCAAGACACACACTCGGATGCGAAGCGAAGCGTTGAGTCGGTAGAAAAGCTAATCGACGAGGGGGCGATTGCTATTATCGGCCCCGAGAGCCCTGAGGCCGCTTCTGCCATCATTCCGACGCTCAACAATGCGAAAGTGCCGCTCCTTTCGCCACTTGTCGGAGAGGGAGCAGAACAGGATATCGATTGCGATTATCCGTGGTTTCGTCTGTCGCCATCAGCCCAATCTTTGGGAGAAAACCTTGCGAAGGATCTTGCCGCAGAAGGTCACGAGCAGGTGGCAGTCCTCTATGGGGAAGGGGACTACAACACGGCGTTTCGCTCCGCCTTTGTCGGTAAGTTTACGGGGCCGGTGATTCGGGGCGAGATCTTGGCCGAAACGAAACTAGCCGAAGGCGCTTCTAGCTATTCACGTCAGATTCGCGAAGTACTCCGTTCCGAGCCCGATGCGGTGGTGCTCTCCGCCTCCCCCACCGCAGGGGCGCTGGTTGTGAACGAAGCGGGCTTTCTTGGTGCGAGCGATCTAGTGTGGGGGCTTTCTCCGTTGCTCAAGACCCCGCTCTTCATTCAGAACGTTGAGGCGGAATTTGTCGAAGGGGCAATTGGGGTAGCGCCGAAGATTTTCGATCAATCTCGGGCTTTCCCAGACGCGTATTCTGATCGTTGGCAGGGGGAGCAACCGCTTGAGGGCGCATTCTTCTTTTTCGATGCGGTTGGGCTTCTGAGTATATCTTTGAGTCTCCTCGAAGACCCTAATCACTTCGAACACGAGGACCTCGTTTCGGCCATCGCAAGTGCGGCAAGTACCCGCGGCGAAGCGATTGGATGGGACAAGCTCCAGGAAGGGGTCGAACGAGCTCAGGACGAAATAGTTGTAAGTTACTCGGGGCTTACGGGGCCCATGGTGTTGCGCCCCTGCGGAGATCGACGTGTGGGCCGTACTCGAACTTGGAAGGTCGAAGAAGGGGAGATCGTAGATGTTCTAGATGCTTCGGAGTTATAGGTCGTAAGATCCTAGTCAGGAACGATCGTTCTTCCTCAGAAGCGGAGCCTCACTCACCTTACCATCCCAGCTTTGGCGCCAATCATGACTCGAATGAACAGTAGGAACCTCAGAATACTTCTTCTTTGCATCGCGACTCTTTTCGCGAGTGCAGGGGACGTGTTCGCCGGAGGTAAGCCGACGCTTTTCGTGTTCGTACCTTCGGACCAAAAATCGGTTACCGTAGAG
Source organism: Polyangiaceae bacterium (assembly GCA_050300635.1). Lineage (GTDB taxonomy): Bacteria > Myxococcota_A > Polyangia > Polyangiales > Polyangiaceae > NIC37A-2. Next base: position 326,054 of record JBNKYC010000070.1, on the reverse strand, counting down.
CGCGCGCTGAAAGCGAGCATGGGGAGCCTCGATGTCACCGTTTTTGGCAAGGCGCGGGACTTCACTCGGGCAGTGGAAAACCGCGATCCAGCCGCTGTGATGGCGCTTCCACCGAATCTCAATGACCTGGGACTTTCGCCGTCGATTGTGGGCGAACGAGGGGGCTCGAATAAGGAACCCTATGTGCTGATCACGGTTGATACCGCGCGTACGCCGAGCTCATTGGGCAATGATCCGGTAGGAGCCTTCGGTATCTTGGATCGTCGCGGCATGAAGTCGCTTTATGGGCAATTGCTCGGAACAGGAAAGCAGGACGTGGTGACCGTGACGAAGTACGAAGACTTGTTGCCGCTTCTGCAGTTTCAAGGAGCGAAAGGGGTAGTGCTTCCAGAGCGTTATACAGGTTTGATCACTGGGCGTTCACAGCTCAAGCTTGTGGTGAACAATATTCCAAACGGTAAGTTGGGCGTCGCGGCAGTGGCGATTCGCGATGCTGGCTCCTCGGGGGTCGTGTCTGCAGCCGTCAAAGGGATGGACGCATCGAGCCGTAAGTATTTGGGGGTAGACGGATGGAAATGAAACATCTGAGTCAAGCGCGTCTTAAAGTGGCCGCACTTTTGTGTGCCTTTGGCGTTGGCGCTTGTGACAAGCCCGTCGTCCAGGTGCCTACCTCAAAGACCGAGTTGAGCTCACAATTCACGGAAGAAGCTGATCGGGAGGAAGCCGATAACCTTTTGGTCGTTACGCCTTTTTCTGACAACACATTTCAGTTGTGGGAGTCGATGAAGGGTGAACTCATGGACGATCTGGATGTATTCACTATGGAGGTGGACGATCAGATGGATGAGCCCAGCCTGGACGGGGCCGTCAAGAAGAGCTCTCCAAGTTGCGTGGTCCTTGTCGGCAATCGCGCGACGCGGCTCTACGCATCCTATCAAAGCAAGCACGCTGATGCTCCACCGGCGGTCGTGCTCATGGCCTCCTTTGCTCAAGAAATGGTAGATCAACTGCGACGCGGCGTTGGGATCGCTTACGAGGTGCCGGGCGTCACCAGTTTTGTCGCTTTGCGCAGCTTGTTCGACAGACCAACCCATCGGGTGGGGGTACTCTATCGACCTAAACTTGAGCGCTTCATGAAGAAGCAGATCGAGCTCGCTCAGATGGAGAAAGTCGAAGTCGTACCTCGTATGATCGAAGGCAAGCCGGGGGCGCGAAAAATCCGGCTTGCACTACGGCAGCTCCTCGATGCCGAAAAGGTGGATGCTGTTTGGGTTCTGAATGACAACATCCTACTTTCTGAAAGTAACCTGCGCGGTGGCTGGCTTCCCGAGCTCCGTGACACGAACTTGCCGGTGATTGTAGGGGTGAGTTCTTTGGTTAATTCACAGTTGAGCTTCGGCAGCGTTGCAGTGGTTCCAGACCATGAGGCCCTTGGTGTTCAGGCTGCCAATTTGATTTTCGATCTCTGGGACGAGGACTGGGTGATCGAAAAGAACACCGTAAAACTGCCTCTCTCGGTTCAGACCGTTGTGGACATGAATCAGGCCGAGCGCTTGCACCTTCTCCCCGAGGCAAGAGCGAATATTGACCGCAGCGTGTTTTGACGCTTTTCGGTGGTTGATCGTGCGTCACCTGGGATAAAGCCAAGGGCCGGGTCGGCCGTTTTCTCCCCCATGAGCCAGGGGATGATGCGCAAAGACACAATTCCTCCATTTTCAAAGAGAACTGCGCCGCCGAAGGGGAGGCTGAGCAACAAACTAATTCGAACTGTCGTTGTTATCCTCGCTGTCGTCTCGGGGCTCACCCTGGTCACGGTTTTTCAGCATGAGGTAGAAAGCCAGGCTGATCAACAGGCTGCGATTGCGCGCTTCATCAAGAAAGGGCTGGAAGACAAGGGTCGAGTTCTGACCGAAAACCATGCTTTGGCGCTTCGAGGAATGGTAGAGGACAACGCCTTCGGGGACGTGCAGGCCTTGGTCGCTCGAACCATCCGTGAGGACTCTGAGGTCATCACCGGGCTCTATCTACCCGAACAAGGCAAGCCCTGGGCCTTTTTCTCGCCCGAAGACCCTCCTCCCGATTCGGAGAGCAAAGGGTTACCCGGACCCCCTTCGGACGCCTGGAAGAAGTTGGGGATTGCGGCTGGGGCCATCAAAGACGATACGATGCGTATTAGCTCGCGGACCTGGTTCGGCGAACCTGTGCTTGCATTTTCAAAGGCAGTGATCAGTGATGGCGAGGTGTTGGGCACCATTCACTATGGCGTATCCATTCGGTTGATGAGGAGCGAGCTCGGAAAAGCCAAAAAACTAGCTCGGGAGAAGATGCGGGCGCAGATCATCTTGCTTGCCTCCTTGGCCGGGGGCGGCATGTTGCTTGGACTTGTACTGGCTCTTAGAGAAGCAAAGTTAATCACCCGACCTCTCGCATTGCTCACCGACGCCGCCGAGCAAATTCAGCGGGGAAACCGTGGGGCCCGGGCGAATGTACACAGCGGTGACGAGATTGAACTGCTCGCTGGCGCGTTCAACCAAATGATCGAGGACCTGGAGTACTCGGCTGCCGAGTTGGAGCGCATGAATCGTGGGCTCGAAGAAACCGTGGCTCAACGTACGGCCGAGCTGTCTGAGCGGAACAAGGAAATGCGGGTCGTGCTTGATAACGTCGAAGCGGGTCTGGTCACCGTGGCGCTTGACGGCACTTTGAGCAAAGAATGTTCTGCAGCCTTCAAACGAGCCTTCGTCGCTCCAGCCAACGACGTGAAAGTTTGGGAGGTCTTTGGTGAAGAGTCGTTTGAGGCGCGACTTGAGTTTGGATGGGAGCAAGTGGCGGACGGCTTCTTGCCCTGGGACGTCGCGCTCGATCAGTTGCCGAGCAGACTGGTGACCGGTGGGCGTTCATTCGACCTGGCTTTTAAGCCGATTGTGGACGAAGGAGCAGAAGAGGCCCAGTTGAAGGGGGCCCTGCTCATCATCACCGATGTGACCGAAAAACTCGCGGCGGCGCGGGCGGAGGCGAAGCAGAAACAGGCGATGGCTGTTTTCCGGCGGGTGATGCAGGACCGCGATGGTTTCGGGGCGTTCTTCCAGGAAGTCAGAGGGATGGTTTCTCAGATCCGTTCCGGCGAAGTTCAGAGCCTAGCACTTATGATGCGGTTGGTTCATACCGTGAAGGGCAATTGTGCGATCTTCGGTATCACTTCCGTGGCTGAGGCCTGTCATGAGCTGGAATCCTGGGTGGTCGAAAACCAAGCTCTGCCAGAGGAAGCACAGTTTGTGGAGCTCGACGAAGCCTGGGGTCACTTCCAAACCCAGGTAGGCGAGTTGTTGGGGGAAGAAGAGGAGCATGCTCTCCTTGTTCCTGAGCAGGAGATGCTTCAGCTCATGCAGGCTGTGAGTGAGAGAAAGCCCGCGGCGAAAGTGGTTGCGTTGATCGAGCGTATGCGTTGCGAAAAGACCGCGGTGCGCTTTGAACGGATTGGTGAACAAGCGCGTCAGCTGGCTCGGAAGCTCAAGAAACAGGAGCCGGCTGTGGTTATCGAGGACAATGATGTGCGACTGCCAGCTGACCGCTGGAGCGGCTTTTGGGGCGCTTTCATCCATCTAGTCCGGAATGCCTTAGATCACGGGATCGAAGAATCAGGTGATCGTGTCGCCCAAAACAAGCCGGAGGTCGGTACCATTGTCCTCGTTTCTCGTATTGAGAAGGAAAATTTTGTGATCGAGCTCAGTGACGACGGAGCCGGAATCGACTGGGACAAGCTCAAAAACAAGGCCAAGGGCTATGGACTCCCCTGTGACACTCAAGCCGACTTGGTCGAAGCGCTCTTTCATGACGGGATCAGCAGTAAAGATGAAACGACCGAACTTTCTGGTCGCGGCGTGGGGATGGGGGCAGTTCGAGAGGCCTGCTCTGCCTTAGGGGGCCACATCGACGTGAAGACGGTGCGCGGCTCGGGAACGTCCTTCCGTTTTGTGATTCCTATGGCCAACAACGACCGGGTAGCGGGGCGAGCGGCGTAGCCCAGCGAACGGGGTGAGACAGCGCCCCTCACTTTCATTTCTTGCAACACAAGTTGGGGTGGGCCGACTACAGGGGCATGAGTCGTCATTGCGCTATTGGTCACGCCCTTCTCTTTTGCCTCTCATTCTTCGCATCCTGCAAACCGCAGGGAGCGGGGCCGGACGAAGGTGGAGGCGGCCGGCCGAATGAGGAAAGCGCTGTGTTTCCTGCAATTGAGACCGGCTACGGGGGAGCGTACCCAGGTGAGGGAGAGAACCCTTGGCTCGGGGGATGGGGCGCAGTGGGGGGCTCCCGGGCGGCGAGCGAGGTGGAAACTCAGCTCGAAAAGAGGGGGAGCGCACCGATTGAGGGCGACGCCGCCGAACCGGGGTCGCCGGGCCACGTGAACGAACAACCCAAGAGCGACGTGGACCGGCAAGGAGGGCGCGAAAGCGAAGCTCTGGACGAGATGGCATCCGGTGATAGAGAAAGGATGCCCCCACTCCTTTTTCTGAGTGAGTACAAGGAGGGCTCGGGTTCGGACAAGCGCCTCAAGATCACGAACCGGGGCTCTGGGGTGGAGGGGAGTTGCCAGATCCTGGTCTATGCCAATGGTTCAGCGGAGCCCTGGCGGCGCATTTCCGTGGAGCCCATACCGGAGCCGGCAGCCTCCCTCACCCTCTGCACAGAGCGCGAGGCGAGCGAGAGTTTCGGCTGTCAGGCCACGCTTTCCGGGAGCCCGTTCAATGGCAACGACGCAATTGAAGTGCGTTGCGATGGAAAGTTGGTCGACAGCTTTGGTCAGGTGGGCTTTGATCCGGGACAAGCCTGGGAAGCGAGCGTGGGCGAACTTTCTACCAAGGATCAGTGGCTAGTGCGTTGTGACGCTACCCCCGATCTTGATTCGGGCGATGTGTTTTCGATCGAGCTGCAGTGGGGCCGGGTGAGTGACGCAGAAGGGTACGCGAGCGGCGAAGCTTGCTCGTCCGTAGGCCAGGGGGGAGCGGGAGGAACGCTTTGAGCCTTGTTTGTGACTTTCGCGCATGAAAAAAGCCTCCGACCCATCGGGCCAGAGGCTTTCCTATCAGGACGAGGAGACGCCTGCGCGAAGGTCAGGCAACTTGCGATCCGCCTGCGCCTTCTTGACGATCTTCGATATGGTCTTGAAGTGCTTCGCTCCGCTGCTTGGCTTCCTCGTTGACCTTGACGCTTACGAGACGTGAAACGCCCGGCTCGCCCATGGTGACCCCATAAAGCACGTCGACGCTCTGCATAGTCTTGCGGATATGGGTAATGAGGATGAACTGAGAGTTCGCCGTCATGCGCCTGATAGCCTCGTTGTAGCGAGAAACATTCGCCTCATCGAGAGGCGCGTCGACCTCGTCGAGGACGCAGAAGGGCGACGGACGGTGCTGGAAGATCGCGAAGATCAAGCTGACAGCGGTAAGGGCTTTCTCACCACCCGACATGAGCTCGATATTGCCGAGCTTCTTGCCAGGTGGTTGCGCGATGATGTCGACACCCGTGGTGAGCAGATCCTCCGGGTTGGTGAGCCTGAGTTCAGCCCGTCCACCGCGGAAGTTCTTCGAGAAGGACTTCTTGAACAGCTCGTTGACCGAGTTGAAGGTGTCGCGGAAGCGAGTCCTGCTTTCTTTGTCCATGTGCTTGATGGCTTTTTCGAGCTCCACCAAGGCGTTTTCGATGTCGAGCTTCTGATCGTAGAGCTCGTGGAATCGCTTCTGGGCTTCCTCGTACTCGCGGGCTGCATCGAGGTTGACGGGACCGATGCGATCAAGAAGGCGAGTGAGCTCCGCCATGCGGCTTTGCTGCTCTTCCGTGGGCGCAGGACGCAAGTGGTAGTCGCCGACGACCCGGTGCAGATTCAGGCCGCGAAACTTCTCCCGGACGCTCGTGAGCAGGTGTTCCACTCCAATCTCGATGCGTTGCAGGGCCATTTCGTTTTCGCGCTGCGTGCTATCGAGCTCCGTCTGTTTTACGCGGTACTCGCGCATGTTCATCTCAGAACGGCCCAACTCTGCACGTGTTTCTTCGAGCTGTTGGCGCGCGATCTCAAGATCGTCATGAGCCCTTTGTGAGGCTTCTGCGGCAAGAATGCGTCGCTCGCGACACGAGACGATCTGGGCCGCCGTCTCTCCGATACTGTGGGCGGCCTCGTGTGCCTCCACAGCCAAATTTTGTTGGCGTTCGACTAGGTCCGTCACCTGGGAGTCGATGCGTTCCAGAGCCGACCGCACCGAGCCAGCTTGCTCCTTAACTTGAGCCAGACGGACCTTGCGCTCTGTCACCAAGGCTGCCTGTACTGAAACCCGCTCGCGCCAGTTCGATACCTGCACTTCGGCTTCCTGGGCGACAACCTCGAGCTGCTCGGAGAGGCGTCGGACCTCCTCGAGTTCTCGCTCACACTCGGCTTCGGTGACGCTGGCTGTTTGGGCTGTGGCGTCGAGTTCACCGAGTTCTTTCTCGATTGTGGCCTGACGGGCGCGGACCCGCTCAATGGCTCCAGCTGTCTGGGTGAGATCCTTCTCGGCCGAGACGTGGGCCAGGGCGCCCTCATGCGCCTGTTGGCGAGCTTGCTCGATCTGGGTTTCGAGCTCTGAAAGGCGAGAGCGGATCTGATTGAAGCGCTCGTTCTTGGCCTCGAATTCGATAGTGAGCTGCTCGATCTCGGCCGAGAGCTCATGCATTTCGCGCTTCTGCTCCACCATCGCAGCGGCAACGTCGTCTCCGTTACCTCCGCTAATCACACCATCGGGGCGTGCCACCGTACCGTCGAGAGCGACTGCCGTGGACCCGGGGTTGGTTTGAACATAGCGCAACGCGAGCTCAGGAGTTTCGACAAGCACGGCGTCGCCCAGCAGGGCTCTGACCAGGGCCGCGTCACTTTCCTCATAGCGCAGGCGAGCAGCGAGGTGGCCAAGCACGCCGGGCCCCTCGACGCAGGGTTGAAGCTCTGCAGTAGCGCGGGGATCTTGGGCGATGACATGCCCGCGGCCGCGTCCCTTGAGGCCTTCTAGAAGGGCAAGACCCTGTTCGGGGTTGTCGACGACGACATACTGGAGGCGCTCACCCAGCAAACCAGCGAAAGCGGCGGTGAACTCTTCGGGGGCTTCGATGCGGTCAGCGACCAATCCCAAGACCGAAGGGTTGTCGTTGCTGAGCAGGGCGCGGGCTCCAGCGCCGACCCCTTCGAGACGACGGTGGAGATCTTCGAGTACGCGATGGCGGTTGCGCTTGAGGTTGAGATCGTTCTTGGCGGAGTCAACCAGCTTCTCGGACTCAAGACGTTGGGTACGGAGCTCGGCCATTTCGGCTTCGAGCTTCATGCGCTCTTCTTCGGTGAGCTGCTTTCCGCTTTCCGCTTCGGCGACGGCGGCCTGAAGTGCTGCTAGTTTGCCTGTGAGTTCTTCGAGCTCTCCAGCGTTGTCCTGCTGTTCGGAGCGCAAAGAATCGGTGCGGGTTGCAGCATCGTGACGTCGCGCGGCAAGACCATCGAGGCGGGCCTCAGCACCGGCGGCTTGAGTCTTAGCTTGGGCCATCTCGGCGCGTGCTTTTTCAAGAGTCTGTGCGGCTTCGGATTCTTGCAGGCGCAGCTCCTCTAAAGCCTCGTCCTCGCTTGAGGCATCCGACTCGCGAGCGTTTTCGTCGGCAGCGAGGCTTTCGAGACGGGCTTCGAACTCGCGGCGTTCAGATTGGAGTTCGTGGATACGAGCGGAGGCTTCGTCCTGACCGCTGGCGGCGCGCTGCAGGCGCTCTTCCAGATGAATGATCCGATCCTTGGCTCTCTGATTTTCGGACTGCAGGGCGCTGACCTCGTTGTCGGCGGAGAAGGCGCGCTTAGAGGCATCATCCGTGCGGTGTTCAATCTCAGAAGCGGCAGCGCGAGCCGTGGCGAGGCTACCTTCTGCATCTTCGAGTTCGGCTCGGAGTTGTTCGAGTGCGTCGGCTGCCTCGTCTCGTGCCTGTCGATGCACTCGATCGATCACCGTGAGTTCGAGTAGGCGGTGTGCCGAATCGTGGAGGACGAGATCTTCCAGCTCTTCCTTGTAGGACTTGTAGCGCTCGGCCTTCGCGACCTGGCGCTGCAGGCTTGCACTATTGCGCTCGATCTCGGAAACGATGTCGTGGACGCGCGCCAGATTTTGACGGGTCAGCTCCATCTTGCGCTCGGCCTGTTTGCGGCGCTGCTTGTACTTAGTTACGCCAGCGGCCTCTTCAATAAAAAGACGTCGATCTTCGGGACGTGCCGAAACGATTTGGCCGATGCGTCCCTGCTCGACGATTGAGTACGCCTTGGTGCCCACACCCGTTCCGAGAAAGAGCTCGGTGATGTCGCGCAATCGCACCTGGACCTTATTGATGAGGTACTCGCTGGTACCATCTCGGAACAGGCGACGCGTGACGGCAATTTCGGGGTAGTCCCGGTACTCGAGCGGGAGAGTTTCCGCGTAATGGGGATCGGTATTGTCGAAAGTGATTGTGACTTCCGCCAAGCCGGCCGGCGGACGTGAGTCCGAGCCATTGAAGATGACGTCCTCCATGGAGCGACCGCGCAAGTGCTTGGCGCTCTGTTCGCCCATGCACCAACGAATGGCGTCAACGACGTTGGACTTGCCGCAGCCGTTGGGTCCCACGATGCCGATGACATCGTGATCGAACTGAATCGATGTTCGTTCCACGAAGGATTTGAAACCGCTGATTTCAAGCTTCTTGATATGCATCTAGAACCCCTGGAGGACTGAGCCTCTCATTGCCTAGCTCAAATGTCCTCCCGTGGAGGTGCATTCTTGGCAAATGTTGCAAACAAATTGAGCCTCTCACACCGGAAGCGAAGGAAATGTTCCGCCCTCGGTTGAATTCAGGTTCGAGAGGAGGGAGGCTCGAAGAGCCCCTTCGATGGCCCGAATTCTATGAAAGTCTCAGTGACACCTATTGGCATCGCAGGAAAGGTCACCTCACGTCACGTATGGTAACTGCCTGTACATGGGGTGTTTACGCCCCTGAACGGATGGGTACAAGAGCTAATCGGAGGGGCAGATATTAAGTGGCAGAAATCTTTGCATTTATTTTTTGATACCGAGCGGCCGTTCAGCGACCAACTGTAGGGGAGTGTAGGAACGCTGGCAGGTGTTCAGGGGGAATTTCGACACGAAGTTCTTGACTTTGGACCACAGGAACACAATTTGAGCTCGCAAATCGATGACCTACGAATACCTTTGCGCATCATGCGGCCACCGTTGGGAAGCTCAACAGTCGATCTCCGAGGACCCAATCAAAGAGTGTCCCAGTTGCCATGCCCTTGAGGCAAAGCGACAGATTTCGCGAGGAGGTGGGTTCATCCTCAAGGGCGGCGGTTGGTATTCTGACCTCTATAGTTCTACCGGGGGCAGTTCCGGGACGAGTTCAGGTTCGGGGTCGGGTTCGTCGAGCTCTGGCGAATCGTCGAGTTCCGATTGAGCCCTTTGTCCTAGGACTGGTGGGCGTCTCGTGCCGCCGCGAGAGTGTGGAGTCCTTCGGCGCCTGCAATCCGTCCGAAGATCACCCCTGTCTAGGTGGAAGCGATTTCGTGGGGTGAGAGTCGTCTCTTCGGTGCAATGAAGGGCTGTAGCGTGGGGTTATGGCGCGCGTGGTAGCGATTTGATAGCCAATTGAAGCTGTTTTCGAACGGCGTTTCGACGTCGGCGTTGCGCCGGGGTACGCTGCCTCCGTGACACTCCGTAAACCACCTCACAAAGTAACAGCCACTGTTCTAGGCGCCGGTACAATGGGTGCAGGCATTGCAGCGCACCTGGCTGCGGCGGGATGCCAAACCTATTTGCTGGATATTGTCCCTTCGGGAGCGAAGGACGAGCCGAAATTGCGATCGAGCATTGCGCAAAAGGCGCTCGCCTCTCTAAAGAAGTCCAGACCGCCCGCGCTGATGAGTCCGTCGGTGCTCAAGAGGTTGGTTCCTGGTAATCTTGAGGACGACTTGGCCGAAGCCGTCTCGAAGAGCGATCTTGTGATCGAGGCGGTCGTCGAACGGGCTGACATTAAGATTGAACTCTTCAAAAAGGTCGCAGCCGCTGCGAGCGCTGATGCTATCCTTGCCAGCAACACCTCGGGTATCTCGATCGACACGATCGCCTCGGGACTCGCTCAGGATGCGGCAGAACGCTTCTTGGGGCTGCACTTCTTTAATCCGCCGCGCTGGATGTATCTGCTCGAGGTCATTGCCGGAAAGCAGACGAAGGCGAGCGTGGTCGAAGAGGCGGCCGAGTTTTGCGATCGCGTTTTGGGCAAGGGGATCGTGCTCTGCGAGGATACTCCCAATTTTGTCGGTAATCGTATCGGAATTGCAGAGATGTTGCTCACCTTCCAAGCGGCGGAGCGGCATCAGCTGACGATTGAAGAGGTCGACTTTCTCAATGGTCCGCTGCTGGGACGACCCAAGACGGGTAGCTTCCGGCTTGGAGATCTCGTCGGGATCGACGTCATCGGACATGTGGTCAAAAATCTGCAGGATGGGCTTAGTGGGGATTCGGGAGCTCAGAATTTCGATCCCCTCTATGGGCTAATGAGGGTGCCTTCTGTGGTGGAAGAGCTCGTGGCCAACAAGCGACTGGGCGACAAGACTGGCGCGGGTTTCTATCGCAAGGAAAGGGGGGAGGGCGGCAAGAGTCAAATCTTGAGCCTGGACTTGGCGACCGGAGAGTACCGTGGGCGTATCGAGCCACAGTTTGCCGAGCTGGAGCAGGCGGCGAAATTGCTCGATCTCAACTCGCGCGTGCCTCAAGTGCTCAAGAGCGAGGGCAAGGGGGGCGCTTTCTTGAGGGATGTGATGCTGCCCCTGTTCAACTACTCGGCTCATTTGGCGGGAAGCATTTGCGCTACGGCGGCACAAATCGACGAAGCTATGCGCTGGGGTTACGGCTGGGGGCTTGGCCCCTTCGAGCTACTCGACGCAGCTGGCGTAGGTTGGGTGGTCGAGCAGCTCCGCGCAAGGGGAGAGGAGGTGGCCCCCTTCTTGATGGATCTGGAGAAGGAATCGGAGCCTCGAGTGTATCGCGTCTCGCAGCAGGGGCGACAGCTCTTCGTTCGAGGACGCGGCTACAAGAAGATGGTGGAGCCCGATGGGGTGATTTTGCTGTCCGACACCCCGAAAGAAAGCGTCATCAAGGAAAACAAGACGGCGCGGCTGATTGACATCGGGGATGGGGTAGCCGCGCTCGAGTTTCGGTCCAAGGCGAACATTCTCGATGAGGGAGTGATGAGATTGATCGCGGAGGCTCCTCAATATCTTGCAGACAAAGGCTTCGCTGGCTTGGTGTTGGGCAACCAGGCGGACCATTTTTGTCGAGGCGCAAATCTCATGCACATCGCCGGTATGATTGGCAAAAAGGACTTCGACGGCGTGGAGCGCGAAGTGAAGTTGCTCCAGGATAGTTTCATGAACTTGAGGCACGGGCCGGTCCCGGTGGTGGCTGCTCCCAACGGGCAAGCTCTCGGGGGCGGAACAGAAGCTTGTCTTCATTGCGCCGAGATTCAAAGCGGCGCGGACCTCTTCATGGGGCTCGTCGAAGTCGGGGTCGGTGTGCTTCCCGCGGGTGGTGGGCTCAAGGAAATTGCGCGTCGCGCTTCGGCTTGGGCCACTCAAGTTCCAGGCCAAGATCCTTACCACTGGGTGCGACGGGGCTTTGAGGCGGTCGCGACGGCCAAGGTGTCGATGTCGGCGTTCGAAGCGAAAGAGACGGGCTTTCTCGCGCAAACTGATGGGGTGAGTTTTAATAAGCGGCGCATCATTGCGGACGCGAAACGTCGGGTGCTGGCTTTGGCTGCGCGGGGTTGGGTACCCCCGGACGAAGATGAGCCCATCTCGGTCATCGGCGCCCCAGGAGGAGCCAATCTTATGATGGGAGTCCAAGTCTTTCAGTGGGGAGGTTATGCCTCAGAATATGACAAACACATTGGCCAGAAGGTGGTGCACGTTCTGGCCGGGGGAATGGCTCCGACTGCTGGCGAAGTGACCGCCCAGCACCTTCTCGATTTGGAAAGAGAGGCTTTCGTCAGCCTGTGCGGTGAGCAAAAAACCATTGACCGCATTACCCACATGCTCAAGACCAAGAAACCACTGAGGAACTGAGGGCGAAAGATGAGCCAGATGAAAACTGCCGTTTTAGTAGCAAGTCGTCGTAGTGCCGTAGCCAAGGCACCGCGAGGGAGTCTCAGATCGACCCGTCCGGATGAATTGGCGGCGCAAGTACTGCGAGCGACGCTCAAGGACGCCCAAGTGCCGGGCGAATTAGTGGAGGATGTGCTCGTCGGGTGCGCTATGCCTGAAGCTGAGCAAGGGCTTAACGTCGCGCGCAACATCGTGTTGCATGCGGGTCTGCCCGATACTGTGCCGGGCGCTACCGTCAATCGCTACTGTTCCTCGGGTTTGCAGACGATTTCGATGATTGCCGAGAGAATCATGACGGGCGCGATCGAGGTCGGGGTAGCGGGGGGCGTCGAGTCCATGAGTTTGGTGCCTATGGGCGGTCACGTGACCCGGCTGCATCCACAGATTGTCGAAAAGCACCCCGAAATCTACATCAATATGGGTCTAACCGCCGAAAACGTAGCAGCACGTTTTGAGATCTCGCGAGAAGACCAGGATGAGTTTGCGCTCAAGAGTCACCGTCGCGCTACGTCTGCTATTGAAGCCGGACGCTTCAAAGACGAGATTGTGCCCGTGACCACAAGCGAGGGCCGCTTGTTTGAACAAGACGAGGGCGCGCGCAGCGACACCTCGCTTGTGGCTCTGGCACGACTGAGGCCGGTGTTTGCAGCGCGCGGATCGGTCACGGCCGGTAACTCCTCCCAGACGAGCGACGGCGCGGCGTTTTCTATATTGATGAGCGAAGAAAAGGCCAAAGAACTCGGCCTCACGCCCATTGCTCGCTATGTTGGTTTTGCTGTGGCAGGAGTCGCCCCCGAGGTCATGGGTATTGGGCCCGTCGAGGCGATCCCGAAGTTACTGTCCAAAACCGGGGTGCAACTAGGGGATGTGGATGTGATCGAGCTGAATGAGGCCTTCGCCGCCCAGGCCTTGGCAGTCGTACGCAAGCTGGGTCTCGACCCGGAGAAGGTGAACCCCAATGGCGGAGCTATCGCTTTGGGTCATCCTTTGGGCTGTACAGGTGCGAAATTGACAGCAACGGCCCTGGCCGAACTGAGTCGAGTGCAGGGCAAGTACGCTTTGGTAAGTATGTGCATCGGGGGCGGCATGGGAGCGGCTGGACTCTTCGAGCGTATGTAGACGGCTAGGGGGCGGGGTTGAGCGAGATGTCTTCGTTTCGGGTAGCCAGTTCGACGCGAAGCCGCTTCGCACCCTCGCCGCCCTCTTCCATGACTTGATCCACCGTTCGTTGAGCATCAAAAACCGCGTGGTACTGAGCGAGTTCCACCAGCGACCAAGCGGCGTGGTCGCGCACCAAGTCGACCGGGTGTTCGAATAGCGCCCGACGCAGGACCGGCACGAACGACGCGCTGCCGGAGTTGCCCATCACGATGGCGACGTTGCGACAGAGTTGGCCGCGATTGATACGGCGCAGGGCGCTGCCCCGGGTGAGTCGTTTGAAGGCGGCCGAACCGATAAGGAGGAGCTCCTCGAGTTGGAGATCTTCGTAGCGGTTCGAAGTGAGTTCGGCATAGGCCGGAGGAGACTTGGAACTCTGGTTGAAGGGGCAAACACTCTGGCAAAGATCGCAGCCGAAAAGGTGCGCCCCGATGGCGCGCCGCAGAGCACGGGGGATGGAGCCTTGATGCTCAATGGTCAGGTAAGAAATGCATTTGGAGGCATCGAGTAGGCGGTCGGCCACGAAGGCGCCGGTGGGACAGACATCGAGGCAGGAACGACAGCGGCCGCAACCATCCGAAACGGGAGCCGAGGAGGGGGTAAGATCAAGGTCGAGCAAGAGCTCTCCCAGCAAGAAGCGGCTTCCTACGCCTGGAGCGATGGCAAGGGTGTTCTTCCCAATGAAGGCCACGCCAGCGTCCACCGCGATATCGCGTTCGAACAGCGGGGCAGTATCCACGCAGGCGCGAGTTCGGTAGCTCACGGCCACGAAGTCTCGGATGTGTTCGCCGAGTTGCTCCAGGAGCCCGCGTAGAACGTAATGATAATCGGCTCCGCGGGCGTAGGCGGCGACATAGGGCGACCAGGGCTCGGGATTGCGCTCGCTGTTTACGCTCCTTTGGTTGAGCCGTCCGTAAGGAAGCGCCGCCGAAATGACGGAGCGCGCTCCCGAGAGCACTCGTTGGCTTGAGCCGCGCTCGCACTTTCCGTCGATGAGGGGCTCACTCAGGTAGGTCATCGAGCCACCATACCCACGCTCGTTGAAGACTTTGAGGCGCTGCTTTTGTTCGACAAACGAAGAAATCGACGCGATCCCTACCCGAGCGAACCCGAGTGCGAGACCAGCGTCGATGATTCTTCTACTCAAGGCCGACCCAAAGAGGGGCCGGGCCTCCGGCGCGGGCTCATGGACCCGCACCCCTTGATCAGTCGGGAGCGCCGACAATCTCAGCCTCGAGCCGGTCGAGTTCCGCCTCCAGGTTTTCTAGTGCAACTGTGCGCGAAGCTTCTTCTTCGAAGTCTTCAGGCGTGGCGATCTCATCCCCGCGGCTGCGTGGGCTGTCGGGAGACAGTCCACGAATGCGCACCTTCTTCTTCGGCTTGGGCTTTTCCTCCTGCGCCTTCTCTTCGGACTTGGCTTCGTCTTTCGGCTTCTCCTCTTTTTTTCCGCAGCCAACTGGAACGGTGAGAAGTAACAAGATCATCATCAATCGCTTCATGGTTTATCTCCCGAGGGCTTGGGCGCAGACGTTGGTGCTGCTTTGGGGGGCGTTGACGGAATCGCAGGATGACCCGCAGGTAACTTGCTGGGGATCGCTGGCCTAGCCTTGAGGGGCGGAGCCTTCTTGCCCTGGGCAGGGGGCTTGTAGTTCTTGACTTCCGGCTTTGCCAGCAGTGCCTTGAGACGTCGGTCGTGGGACTCGTTTTCTTTTTCGATGAGCTCCTTGGCCTTCTCGCCGAGTTTCTCCTTCTTATCGAGCTCCGCCAAGTAGACCAACTGATTCAAACGCGCCAAACGCCAGGCGTGGGAACGAAGCTCTTCGCGCACGGACGGGTGTAACGGATCTTCGCCAACGATCTTGGCGAGTTTCTCGCGGTTCGTCTTTGCGCGGTCCTTGCGATCCTTGCGTAGCTTGGCCGTCCGCTTGGCGACCTTCTTACGCAGAGCCTCGACCTCTTCTGGATCGCGTTTCTGGAACGAGCGACGAGCGGTATTGTGCGAACGCAAGATTTCGTCTCGCGCCCGTCTCAGTTCGCGCATTGCCTCGCGACGCGCTTTGCGTGCTTCGACGGCGGCCTCGGACTTGGGGTCCTGGGGACGTTCGATTTGAGCCAGCGCTTGCTGGGCCTTGCGATAGTGCTCGACAGCCTCTTCTCGAGAGACTTTCTGGAGCTTGCGACGCTTGGCTGTGGCTCCCTTGTTGTCGGCGTCGGATTCTTTGCTTGCTTTATCTTCGCCTGCTTTGCGATCGAGCTTCTTGGCCTTCGCATCCGCCTTGGCTTCTGCTGCCTGTGCCGGCAAGGTCGGTGTTGCCGCATTGGCCTTGGCTTTGGCCTTGGCCTTTTTGACCTCAGCTGCCGCCTTCTTTTCTGCTGCGACGGGCGCTGCCGCTCCAGGCGCCCTCTTTACCGCCGGTGCCGCTGCTTTTGCTGCTGGGGTTGCTTCCTGTGCTGTTCCGATGACGGACCAGCTCGAAAGTGCCACGAACGTTGCGACTCCCAGGCCCGTTGCTTGCCTAGAAATCTTCCTGAATTTGCTCATGAATAAGCCTCCTCGGTCTGAGGATAAACAGTGATTTTGCAACACAGCAAGCCCTGTGCTTTCTCGCCTCTTACAATCTTGTTATCACGGTCAGGATGCGGAACTCTGGCGGCTTAACAGACCGTTCCTCTCCGGTGGCCCTGATTGCAGGAGTGATATTGGCCGTCGGTCTGCTCCTGCGAGGTTTGGTTGTCGAAAAGGGCGTTTCTGCACCCGATATAAGCGCGGTCTTTCCCCCTGGCCCCTGGCAATGGCTGCTCGTTGCGGGCGGGGTAGGGGTGAGCTTCCAGGTTGTTTTTTCGTTGTTCCATGCCCTCAGTGGTCGCCGAGTCAGGCAGGGAGAAGTGTCTTCGGCGCGGGTTCAATCCACCGTCGCTCAAGCGGTGCGAGAAGCACGAGAGGGGGTAGAATCGTCGCTACAAGGGAAGACCCCGGACCTTCCCTTGGCTTTGGATGAGCTGCTTCGGGGCGCGCTCATCTGTGGAGCGAGTGATATTCATCTGAACCCAGGTCCTCAAGCACTCAGCGCTCGTTATCGTGTGGACGGCGTGATTCATGCGGTGTGTGAGGTTCAGGGGCGCTTTGCGGCCCAAATGGTGTCGCGCGTCAAAGTACTGAGTCATTTGGACCCCAACGCGCTGACTCCTCAGGACGGCAGCTTGAGGAGATTGGTTGGAGATGTCGATATAGAAGCGCGCGTCTCGACCTTGCCGGCTAATCATGGTGATCGGGTGGTTTTACGCCTGGTCAGGAGTTCGACATCGGTACCCACCATAGATGAACTCGGATTTCCTTCCGCCGTGGCGGATAGGTTGCGCGCGCTACTGACCAAACCGGAAGGCATGGTTTATGTGAGTGGACCCGTTGGATCAGGCAAGACGACGACGCTCTACAGCGCCCTGCAAGAGGTCTACCTGGAACGCGGTGACATGACCTCGCTGGTGAGTCTCGAAGACCCAATCGAGATGCAGCTTCCATTCGTCACGCAGACACAAATGAATCCCAAAACGGGGCTTGGTTTTGCGACGGCGCTTCGTAGCGTCTTACGTCAGGACCCGGGAGCCATCATGTTGGGGGAAGTGAGGGACAAAGAGACGGCACATATTGCTACCCAGGCCGGTCTGACCGGGCACTTGATCCTGACGACACTCCACGTGAAGTCTGCGGCAGCCACCTTCGAACGTTTGATAGAACTCGAGGTGGACCGCTTTGTGGTGGCGAGCTCGTGTCTGGGATGCGTGGCCCAAAGATTGGTGCGAACTCTGTGTCCAGCTTGTAAAAAGAAGGGGACCGCCTCGGCCAGTCAGGTCGCGCGCCTCCAAGAGTTGGGCTGTGGTGTGAAGGGAGCCGAGTTTTACTGTTCACAGGGCTGTTCGTCCTGTGGTGGAAGTGGTTTCGCGGGTCGGGCTCCGGTGCTCGAGCTACTGGTGATGAGCGAGTCGATCCGCGAAGCCATTCAGCGGAGCGCAAGTCGAGTCGAGATCGAGAGGCTGGCCCAAAGCGAAGGCATGGTTTCAATTTTGGAATCCGCCTTTGAGTTGGCGCGCAAAGGTAAGACGAGTGTGAGCGAAGTATTGCGGGTGGCCGGGTGATATGTCGAATTTGATATTGCTTCGCTACGCCACTTCCGCCTTGCTTCTAGTCTTGGCTTGCAAATATGCATGGAGCCAAGGAGCTGCCTGGTTGGGCAGCTTTCCTCCTGCTCAAAAGGCAAAGGCTGGGAGGGAAAGCTCTCCAATCGAGCAGATCGAAGCCGCGACCCGGCAGCGGGAAAAGGAACTAGCTCGATTGAAGGCGGAGCAAGAAGTCAGCGCAGACTTGGCCGCGCCACTAGAAGACCCGACGCAGACGAAGCGCATCGTGGTCGACTGGGGACCGGAACGCTCGCAAGTATTCATCGGTGGAACAAGGGTGGGAAGAACGCCCTACGGGGGGCAGGTCTCTTGTAAGGCCGGGGACGTGCTCAAGGTGACCCTTCTGCCCCCAATGGGTGCTCCCCTCGAGAAACTCATGCTTTGCAACGAATCCACGGTCGATAAGCCCAATGCTCAACAGGCTGCGGAATGGGCGGCCGCGCTCCCCGAGAGGCTGAAGAAAGCTGAGAAGCCAGAAAAAACCGGCGACCTGCAAGAACCCGCTGAAACGGGGGAACAGGAGAGACTCTTGTTAAGGGATCGTCGAGTAGATGACTCCGGACCAAGCTCTGCGGTTAGCGCTGACGACGTCTCTGTGTTTCCAAGATGAAATGCACAGGACCTTGTGATTGCAGGATTGTTGAGGTGATGTTTGCTAAGTTGTTGTAATTACAGACGGTGAATGTGGCACACACTTTGCTTTATGTCTTTTTAGCAGCAGACTGTGGCTTCCCCCCCCTCCGCCCGGTCTGCTGCCTTCTTTTTGTCCTAGGGATTTGCTCCGGGTCTCTTTCCCGAGCGAGTGATTTCTACGGTTGTCCGGCACCCCCAAAGTGGGAGCCGCCTTCGGGGCTTTCGGCGTTGCCTTCGCCTCCAGCAGCAAAGCCGGCTCCGCCTGCGCCCCCCATCGCCTCTGGCGTGCAGTTTTGGAAGCTCAGGTCCAGATCGGAGGAGGCACTCACTTCCTTTCCTTCCACGAGGAAGGGTTCCCCTTGGCCGCCCTCCAGAAGTTGGGCGGTGACCTCGACCAGCTCGGGTCGAACGAGTTCTTCCTCGAGCACGATGGCCAAACTTGCACGGTGCACGAGCTCGGTGACGCCGTCCTCGTAGCTGAGGGTAAGCCGGACCGAACCGCACTGTTCCTTGTCCTGGGTACCGCACAAGCCAGGGGGGCGGAATTCCCAATTGTCGAGCAAGTGTTCGATGTTTTCACTCGGTCCCAGATGAATGGTGAGTCGTCGGTCGCAGGCGACGTTAATCGCATCCCCGGGAGCGAAGCGCTGGCCGTCGGCGTTTTCGAAAGCGACGATTTCGAGCAGCGGAGGAGTCAGGCTTTCCTTCTTTTTGGAACCGCCCCCGCCGCATGCAGAGGCGAGAACGAGGGCTGAGGAGCCGATCAGAAAAGCGGTGTGGAGACGGCTGTTTCGAATGAGTGGGAAAGACATGGCAAGGGGTCGTCCTCTGCCGCCCGAGCGGTGTCAAGCTGGGCGTTTTGAGTTACTTTTCTTTTTGTTTTTTTGTGGGTTCAGCGTCCGAATCACCGCGACTAGGGCTGAGTTCGGTATGGCAGAACTGAACGCGAAAGGGACCGAGCAGGGCTGCGCTCGCGGCTTCCCCTTCGCCAGCGTCAGAGAAGTGAAATTCGCCTTCGAGCACTCCATAAGGCTCGCGCGATAAATCAGAGACGGTCAGATAGCCGCCGGCGGGCAGAGGACGAGCGTCCTCAAAGAGGCGAATCATCGGAAGCGCCCACACTTTTGGTGTCTCCGTGACCGGTGAGCGCCGGGGGAGAGCATCGTCTTCCTGGGGCAAGAACTCTGCAGGTATGCCATTCCAAGGGATTTTCTCGCCGATGATCGTCTGACCTGTCTCAGCGCGTATCGTGATAGATATATATACCTGTCCCGGCTTCGGCGGCTCGAAAACTGGACACCGCAAAGGATAATTCGAAAGGACCACACGGACGAGATCACCTTGTCCGGGGACTTCGAAGTACTGGGCGAAACCAGAGGTGGGTGAAAAACGGAGGATCCGATCAGGACCGACCTGAAGGCTCAACTCCTGGTTGGGTGGCTCATTGCAACCCGCCGTGACGCACAAGGCAAAGAGGATCGGTATCCGTCTCCGTCCGCGCGCTGTTCGCAGCCAAAGTGCTCGGTGCGAGCTCATGGGGCTCCTCATCCCGAAAGCGTAGGTGGCGGTCAAGTCGATTAGCCGGGTGCGGCGGATCTGGCTGCTTCAGTGAGCTGAAGCGGCCACTCTTGCTCGGTCAAGGGCAGGAGCGCTGGCGTCAGCTCCTGGCGGACCTGGGTCGCCGAGGGGCGATTTCGGGCGTCATGGCGCAGGCAACTACCGATGAGGTTCGCGAGGCGGTCGAGTCGAGGTAGCCGAGCGAGGCGTTGAAGGGAGGTGATCCAGCCATCGTGGGAAACGTGAGCCGTCACCATGGCGATCTCGTCGGGTGCGTCGAAGAGGACTTCGCCGGTGAGGATTTCGTAGACCATACATCCGAAGGCGTAGATATCAGCTTGCGGAGGCGTTGGATGAGCGCCGTCGGGCACGACGCCGAGCACCTCGGGGGCCGTATACTCAATCGTGCCACAACCGGGGCGCAAGGTGCGGCCGCTCAACCCGAAGTCCACCAGGACGGGCGTGTTCCCGTCTTTGAGGATCACGTTGGACGGCTTGACGTCGAGGTGCCCCACCTCCACGGCGTGCATGGCCTCAAGGCCCGCCAGGATACCATCCAAGTGAGCGACTACGCGCGGCATGGTGAGTGCTTTTGAGCGAATGAGTCGGTCCAATGGGGTGCCCGGAATCAGTTCCATAACCAGGATTGGCTTCGGCCGCGCGCTCAGATCAAAGGTGACAAAACGGGCGAGATTGTCGTGCGACGGAAGGGAAAGCAGAGCGCCAGCCTCGTCCCGGAACATCTGGAAAAACTCTTGCTCGCTCATGCTCCGAGCAGTCGAGGGATCGTATTCGGGGACTTTCAACGCAAAGGCTTCCGCCTTCGAATTGTTGCGTTCTTCCAGTCGACGCGCCAAAAAAACCGAGCTCACTCCTCCCGCTCCGAGCGGTCGAACCACATGAAAAGAGCCGATAGTCCGGCGAGGGAGTAGCCAATTCGGCAGGGCGGCTCGACGTGTGGACCGGGGCGTTTCGTGCTCCTGCTTTTCGGAGATCAACGGTAGAGTCTCGATGCGGAAGACAACTTGCTCCACCACACGAGCGAGACATTCGGGAAGGCCTAGGGTCATATCGTCAACTGCGGGGCCGAGTTCGTCCATGCGGGGCGGATGGTCGGACTTCATTCCGAGTTCGACGACCTCATAAAGGCCAGCGTCGTCGCTCGGGGCTGCGATGGGACGCTCTGAGCCCAGCACGCGTCGCTGTGCGTTGCGAATCATGTGCGCTAGGTCCTCGCAGGCGTTGGTCAAGTCTTCTAGGACGGGTGCCCCTGTATCGCGTGCCTGGACAAGTTCGGATTGGTCTTGGGCAACCGCAATGCGCTCAAGTGCTCGCCCTAAACCGAAGAAAACGCGACGTAGCGCTTCAGCGTGGTAGCCGCCCCCTCCAATGAGGCCGCGACTCAGAGCCCGCAAACGACCGATTTTGCGCAAAGAATCGGCAGCTGTTTCGTCGCGCAGTAGGTAGGGGTCGAGAATCAAACCGGTCGAGGATGTGGGTTCCCCATCCTCGTCTGGGTTCATGAAGTGGGCCAGCGCCAGCAAGGGGTCGGCGATGTCGGACGTGGTCGATGCGTCGGCGATCACCTTGATTGTGTAGCTATCCGTCAGAGTGCTTGCCACGACCAAGAGCAAGTCGCTGGCCTGAACCACACCTTCTCGCGCTGCTGCGTCAAACGAGCGCGCGACGGCGGCGCAGAGCACTCGGTGGAGCATCGCATCGGGACCGTCTTCCAGGCGTTTGAGGAGGATCTTTACCGAGCGCTTCAATCGCACATGAGTCTCTTTGCGCTCGGCGTCGCTTCCTGCTCCAGCTTCGACATCAACGAGATGCAAAAGGACGAGTGACCTGCGCTGATCAGCGAGGGCGATGTCTCGAGACCAATCGAGTTCCCCCGCGCGTTCGACACCATCGAGAATCCAACGACTGACCCGATTCTGAAGACGTTCGTAGGCTTCCATCGTCTGCCCCGGTTCTCCTGGAGCTTTGCCGAGCAGGAGCATGTTGTGCAGGGTGGCCGTCTCAAGGGCGCCGCGATCGAGTTCGATCAGTCCACCGATGGCGGGGGCCAGGGCGGGGCTGTCGGCGGGGGGATTCGACTCGATGAAACCGGCGATCTCGTGCGCTTCGTTCAGCGCCAAGAGGGCTTGTTGGTAGGCATCGGCCGCCCCGACTTCTTCAAATTGATTCAGCGCTTGATTCACACATACAGGCAAATCGCGATCGGAGCCGTCCTCAATGCGTAAGAACTGGAGCCCGCGCGAAACCAGAGAGCGTTCAATCTTGCTTTGGGTTTTGCCGTGTTCCACCAGCGTCTGATGAAGGAGCATGCGCGGACGGATCGCGAAGTTTCGGTCCTTGAGACGTGATAAGAGTTCTCCGACGGCGAGGGCGACGTCGACACGGCGGAGTTGTGCTGCGTGTTCAAGGATGTCCTCCGCGATTTCGGGCTCCATTTCGATCACCCGAGCTAGTCCGCCTATCATGGCGGCGCAGAGGCCGCGATCCCGTTCGGTCAGGGGGCCTTGGAGCACCGAAACGATTGAGCGGTGAGTTTCTTCGTCGCCCAGAGCCGCACTGGCGACGAGTGAGACGGCGGCGCGGCGCCACTCTGTTATACTGAGGGCCGGGTCGAGCGACTGTTCGACATCATGCTTGAGTTCTGGGGAAATGGACGCCAGCAGTCCGCGCGCCGCGGCCGCATGCTGCCAGACTAATGGCTCCCTGTCGGCGATGAGCCGCCGCAGTGCGGTTCCCCAGCGCCCTCCGAGCAGAAGATCGCGTGGCTGAGGGTCGCCCAGTTGAAACCGAAAGACAGCTTCGCGCGCGGCATGTTCGTAGAGCAACGCCGCCATGCGTCGGGAAGTGAGAGCGCCCGTGGAGGGGACATCGATCCAATCATGGTGGGTAACACTGCGCGTCGTGAGAGCGAGCGCCAATGGCGCGACGTTGACGTCCGTGTCGATGGGAAGCTCGAGACAGAGGACCACCCGAGCTCGCAGGGTGGGCGTCAACAGGGGGCGAGCCGCCCCCAGCGCAATGCGCGCGGCGACGGCGACGAAGGTCCCGGCGTTTCCCTTGTAAAGGCGATCGAAAACCCTGCGACGTAGATCGCGTTTGACGTTACCCGCTGGCAATGCGGACGAGAGTTCATAAAGCGCTACCGCTCCGCGTCCAGCGTCGACGGAATGGATCTGATCGAGATAGCCTCTTTCGAGCGCGATATGAGTGGCTGACTCGAGGGCGACGGGATCGACTCCATCCAAGGGGGGCGGTCCCAGTCCCGAGGTCGCCTGCTCCATCCCCGCCATCGCTTGTCGAAAGATCGCTGCCTGCTGACTCGCGTCCTGCTCAAGGGGGAGTCGGAGCAACAGGGTGGCTGGAGAAGAACGAACGCGCATCGAAATCAGCTTTTCTTACTCTACGGACAAGTGGGTCAGCACCCAAGAGGTATTCTTCGATTGTCGTAAGAAATCTAATGAGTTAGCTGGCGCGGTTGCGACTCGCGCCGGGGGGCGTCGAGGCTCTTCGTTTCGTCGAGCTTAGTTGGAGACAAGGCGCAACAAGTGTTGCATGCTCGCGCTCGTGAGATGGATCAACATATTGGTAGCTCATGGGACCATTCGAACACTGGATCAACTCCCCGAGTTCCTTCTCGAAATTCGGAGGGGGCGGCCAGTGCCAGACCAGCTGCTTCAAGAGATGCGCGAAAGGTATGAGCGCATCGGACAATCCCCCCTATTGGAGCACACTGAGGCTCAGGCACGTGCCTTACAGCAGCTCTCAGGGCGGCCCACGAGAGTAGCCATGCGACTATCGGAGCCGCGACTGCTTGATGTAGTCGCCGACCTCGGACCGAACGACGGCGTGTGTTTGATCCCGATTGCTCCTTTCAGCGTTGGTGTTTATGCAAGCGCGGCGGCACGCGAACTTGAGCAGGTTCCCCCCGAGCGCCGCCCGCAATTGGCGGCAGTCGAGCCTTGGGGAACCAATCCGGCGCTGATCCGAGAATACGTTGCGGGTATTGAGGCGGCTCGTGATGCCCACTTTCCTCGCACAGACCCGGAGAAGGTGACCATCATTTTGACGGCGCATAGCTTACCCAACGCGGTAATTCGAAGCGGTGACCAATATGCTCGTCTCTTTCAGACGACCGCCGATCTCGTGGCCGCCGATCTCGGCGTGCGCTGTGAGACTTGCTACCAGAGTCAAGGGGCGGATGGAGCGGATTGGCTGGGTCCCACCCTGCTCGAAGTGATGCAGGAGTGCTCAAGGCGGGAGCAAGCTGGCGTGTTGGTCGCGCCGATTGGTTTCTTGGCTGAGCATATTGAGACCCTGTACGATCTCGACGTGGAAGCGCGGGCCCAGGCTGAGGCGTTGGGGTTGGGCTTTGCGCGCGCCGCCGCGCTTTGCTCTTCGGCGGGCCTGGTGGAAGCGATACATCAGGCTGCCGAGGCGACCATCTCTGGGGCTGACCCCAAGAGTCTACGATTGCTGCGTTCGCGGGCCGCAGAGACGGAACCTCAGCTAGACCAAAGTAGGAATTGACAGAGAGCCGCGTGCATCTAAGTTGGCGAAGTGATCGAACCACAAGATGTCGAGTCCAAACTCCGCGCTGCGTTTCCGGATGCAGAGATTTCTCTCGAAGATCTGACCGGAACCAAGGACCACTACCAGGCCAGAATCGTGAGCTCTGCTTTTGAAGGACAGTCTCCGGTAGCCCAGCATCAGCTCGTTTATGCTGCCTTGGCCGATGAAATGAAAGGGCCGATCCACGCCCTTGCCCTCAAGACCTATACCCCCGATGCGTGGGCAAAACAGGAGAAATGAAAATGGATGAAGCTCTGAAAGACCGCATCACCGGCATGACCAAAAGTAATCGAGTGGTGCTCTTCATGAAGGGGAACAAGATGTTTCCTCAGTGTGGGTTTTCTGCGCAGGTACTTGGAATCCTCAAAGAATTGGGGGTCGACTTCGACGCTCATAATATTCTCGCAGATCCCGAGCTCCGACAGGGCCTCAAGGAGCTCTCGAATTGGCCCACTTTCCCCCAGCTCTACGTTGACGGTAAGTTGGTGGGGGGGTGTGATATCGTAATGGATATGCACCAAACCGGTCAGCTCTCCGAGATCTTGAACAGCAGCGCCGGTGTGGCGTAAATCGAGCGCGCAGCTTCGGTTTTGTGACCTCGAAGAGGGGCCCCACGCTACTATGGGGTTTAGGTGCCCCATAGTATTCGAATCATCTCCCCCTTTTGGTCCAGTCGGTGGTTCCGCACGTTTTCCCACGGCGATGAGCGCATTCGATGACTCTTGACGGAAAAGGTGGGACCCTCGTCTCATTCGGTGACAAGACCGTAACGTCCGACTCCCCAAGGCTTTCAGTCGCCGAAGCTCGCCGACGGGCTTGGTTGGGTTTGGAGCAGGGAGAGCTTCTTGGTGGGCGTTTTGAGATTCGGGAGCTGATCCAGAGCGGCGGGATGGGGGACGTTTATCGCGCGACCGATTTGGTTGAGCGCATAGATGTCGCCGTAAAGACGCTCAGGGCCGGAGGTGTGGGTGTGCGCCGCTTTGAGCGTGAGGCCCATCATTTGGCTCAACTCAAACATCCGGGGATTCCTCGGTACGTGGCGCACGACTTGAGGGCGGAGCAAGGGCCGTATCTTGTCATGGAGTGGTTGGAGGGCATCACCCTTGCCGATCGGCTCCGTCAGCAGCGTATCTTAGTACAGGAAGCCATCGAGTTGATGAAACTGGTGGCCGAGGCTGTATCGGCGGCACACGAGCTGGAGCTGATCCACCGTGATATTAATCCGAGCAATATCTTCTTAGTCGGAGATAATCTCGGTGACGTGCGCGTGCTCGACTTTGGGGTGGCGCGCCTCATGTCCGAGGAACTGCCCCTCACCGCCGAGGGCACGCAAATCGGTACGCCAGGATATATGGCGCCGGAGCAGGTAGAAGGCGCCACGGACGTTGGAAAAGCAGCAGATGTGTTCGCTCTTGGCTGCGTTCTCTACGAACTCACCACTGGGCAGAGGGCTTTTTCCGCCCCAACAATTCGTGAGCTCCTTAACCGGATCCTCACGGAGAGCCCGGACCCTCCCGCGGCTTTGAACCCAAGCGTTCAACCGGCTCTTGATCGTCTGATTCTGCGTTGCCTTCAGAAGAGCCCAGAGCTCCGTCCCCAGGACGCGCAGCAGTTTTGGGCCGAACTCCTCGCTATCCCCGAACATGTAGAGGTGGTCGCGGATTCGGCTCGACCGAGTCGGCTGGAGCCCAGCGTTCAGCAAGTCACGAGTGTGATTGTACTACGGGATACGGATGGCGGCCTGGCGGAGAAGGTGCGGCAAGTCGGCAAACCCTATGGTTTGCGCGTTTATGCCGCCTCGGACGCGACGATCGTAGCCTCAACTCAAGGTCGAGGTACGGCGAGCGATCATGCTGCCATGGCCGCTCGGTGTGCTTTGTCGATACAAAGAGCGACTCGCGTTCCAACAATCGCCGTTTCTACGGGCTTGTTCCTCCAAAACGGAGAAGCCCCCTCCGGACGCGCCTTTGACTCGGCCCTGGTTTCTCTCTTGCTCAAAGACCGAAGAGGAGCGGACTCGGTGGGGGGGCCGGCTCTGTGGCTCGACGAAAACACTGCATCCCTCCTGGACTCACGCTTCGAAGTCCGCCTGGTCGAGCAGGGATTTCTACTGCGTGGTTTGCGAGAAACTCATGAACCCTCTCGGACGGTCTTAGGGCGCCGAACACGCTGTGTTGGTCGCAAGCGCGAGCTGTCCATGTTGCAGGCGACGCTCGGTGAATCATTTGAGGATGGGGTAGCGAGCTCCGTACTGATCACTGGGTCGCCGGGGGTAGGGAAGACTCGCCTCGCAAACGAATTGGTACGCTTTGCCAGACGAGATAGAACCGAGCTTGAGGTGCTCCGAGGTAACGGCGAGTCGTTGACATCGGGTGCGCCCTTGGCGGTGGTCTCTCAAGCCATCGTGCGGACCTGCCATATCAAGGACGATGACCCCCATCCCTTGCGCGTGCGTAAGCTCAAACAAAGGCTGTCGCGTTGCCTGAGCGGAGCAGAGCTCACGCGGGTCGCCGGCTTCTTTTCCGAGCTTCTTGGCATCATCACCGACGAATTCGATTGCCAGGAGCTCCGAGTTGCCCGGAGGGACGCTGTCTTGCGTGGTGACCAGATCTATCGGGCGGTTGAAGATTGGCTGAGAGCGGAATGTCAGCGAAGTTCGGTCCTCCTGGTCTTGGATGATTTTCAGTGGGGCGATCTCGCTTCGGTGAAGATGATCGACAATCTGTTGCGTAATCTCGCAGAGTCACCCCTGGTGGTTGTCTGCTTGGCGCGCCCCGATGTTCATGAGCTCTTCCCTAAACTCTGGGTAAGGCGAGGAGTGACTGAGCTAAGGCTAGGGGGTATCTCCAGGCGAGCCGCCACACAGATGATCGAAGAAATCCTGGGTAACGACGTTTCCGATATTGTGGTCGACCGAGTCGTGCAAAGGGCTCAGGGTAACCCCTTTTGGATCGAAGAACTGCTGCGGGCTGAAAAGGCGGGTCAGGGAGAGTCCGTTCCTGATCGGGTGGTGCTCTTGGCACAGTCACGGATCGAACAACTCACTCTACTTGAGCGGCGCGTGATGGAGGCGGGAAGCGTGTACGGACGTCGGTTTTCGGAACCCGGCGTGCTGTCCGTTCTTCAAGCCGGCGCGAGTCATCAGCAAGTGCGCGAGGCTCTGCGCGAACTCGTTGACGCGGAGGTACTACTTCAGCGTGATAGCCGGACGCAGGGAGAAGAGCTGCTCTATGAGTTTTCGAGCGGATTACTCCGCGACGCCGCCTATTCACTGATCGACGGGGATGAGCGCGAAGAGGCGCACTGCAAAGCGGCCGAACACTTAGAGCGCGCGGGGGATGGTGAACGTTTGGCGATCGCTCTGCACTTCTCCTTGGGCGGAGCACTTGATCGGGCCCGACCTCACTACTTGGGAGCCGCAGAACAGGCTCTCAGTGGCGATGACATGGCCAACGCCGTCGCCTGCGCCGAAGAAGGGTTATCCTGCGGGGCACAAGGCAGCGAAGCGGCCCGACTTCATCTGATTCACGCGGAGGCGAGCAAGTGGCGAGGTGACCACGCCCAGGCGCTGGCTTCTGCACGCAAGGCGGCAGAGGCCAGCGAATTGGAACCCGGCCTTTGGTTTCGTTCACTCGCAGAATCCGCGGTAGCCGCGGGTAAACTAGGACAGCGCAACCTTGCTTTTGATCTAGGGAGTAAGCTCCTTTCCACTGAATTCGGACGTGATCTCGACGAACGACGCATCGCCTTGAGCCGGGTCGCGACCCAACTGAGCCTGATGGGCAACACGGAACTTGCTTGTTCGCTCATCGACGCCGCTGAGATCTCGACGGGGACCATCGAACCCGATCCGCGAGTGCTCGGGTTCCTCGAAGAAGCTCGCGCTGTTTTTGCTGGTGCCCGAGGGGATCCTATTGGGAGGGTGGTCCATGCTGACGCCGGTGTTCAGCACTTCGAACTAGCTGGCGATTATCGAAACGCGGGTTTTCTTCGTCTGAGCCAGGGCTTCGCCGAGGTCGAGTTTGGGGAAAACGAGCGTGCTCTCAAGAGCCTCGCCGAGGCCGTTCGCGTTGCCGAGCGCATGGGGCTCGAAAACTCAATTCCTGTAGGGCAGGCGCAGTGGGGGCGCGCCTTGGGGCGCCTGGGCCGAGTCGAAGAGGCCGAGAAACTACTTGAGCAAGCTGCGAGC
The DNA here is from genome assembly GCA_050300635.1 of Polyangiaceae bacterium. Lineage (GTDB taxonomy): Bacteria > Myxococcota_A > Polyangia > Polyangiales > Polyangiaceae > NIC37A-2. Next base: position 297,570 of record JBNKYC010000070.1, on the reverse strand, counting down.
ACTTTCGACCGGCAAAAGAATGTGCGCTTGGCGGGCATGGCTCGCGTCTATTTGGCAGAACTCGCCTTGACCCAAGGAGATCTCGCCTCTGCCGAAGATGCCGCTCGGCGGGCAATTGCGATTCATGATCAGGTTCCAGCCATGCGCCGCATCAGTCAAGCGCTGCTTGCGGCTATTCTTGCGAAAAAGGGGGCGATTCAAGAGGCCTTGCAACAGGCAGAAGTCGCCATGGACGGTCTTACGAACGAATCGCGATTACCCGTGGGCGAGTCGCTGGTCCGAGTGTGCGCGGCGGAAGGTCTTCGGGGCGCGGGGCAGTCAGATCGGGCCCTAGAGGTGCTTCAGGAGGAACGCAGACGGATTCTGGCTCTTGATGCTCAGATTCAGAGCAGCCACGTTCTCGACTCCAACAACGAGGAGTTGAGTCAGCACTTTCTCAAAGGATGTCCCGAAAGGGCCTTTTTGACCTCGCTCGACTTTCAGCAGTGGACGGCCGGTGGCGACGGGTTTCTCGAGTTCCTGGGGAAGAAGCGGGCGCTTTCCGTTCATCCGACCGAAGGGGTCCCTGACGATCTTCTTGAGCAGGTGCGGAGCTTGGCGGAAGAAGCGGCGAAGAGCTCCCGTGTGGCGCAGATGCACCTCTTGGTCGGCGCTGGCTATTTGCGCCTGAGTGAAGCGTTCAGTCGAATCATCGACAACCAGAACTGGAGCTTCGCGGGTATTGCCAGCGTTATCGCTCAAGACACGGCTCATGCCCTGGGGGCAAGCGATGTAAAGGACGTCGGATTGGTGCAACTCGTGCAGGAAGCTCCGGAATGGGATGGGCCCCAGGCCGCTAGGCGGTGGTTGCTGCGGCTGTTTGGTCTCTCGGCACCTGTGGAGCGAGCCGCTCGCGCCTGTCTACAGCGCTGCGCCCACCTCGTATTGACGAGCCGTCGTCGAGTATTCGAAGAGCTCGCGGTTTCTTTTGCCGATTTTCTGCAGTTACTTGAAAGCGAAGGCAGTACGATCGCAATACGAACGTTTTCGGACCAGTTGCGGGAAGGATCAGCTGAGGGTGGGGGGCAAGATGCCATCAGGGAGGCCTTTTTAGCTTGGACCGAAGCTCAAAACACGAGTTCTCCGACCCAAAAGGCGCAACTGATTCTTTTAGGAAACTGTCATATGTTGCTCTACGAGCAAGGGCGTCTTGAAAGGCACCTGCGGCAGTCCCTTGAGGTCTCTGCCTGCACTGTTTTTCGAGAACAGCTGGCCTTCGAATTGGGCCCGATCCGGAAGAAGATATTGGGATGGCTGGCGCACTGGGCAAGCCGCGGGATACCCCAAATGATCCAAGCCTTCTATCACCGCATCGCGCCTCGACTTGCGATGAAACTGTCGACTCCCCAATCTTCTCAATTGAGTTTAGGTGACGCTGCTCCCCAGCGCTTTCGGCAGTTTCCTGTTGATCTGAGTGATTTGACGGAGCCTCGTCTGATTGCGATGTTTCAGCGCTTCGATGCCAATTATGGCCCGGAGCATGGAGTCGGGGACAACAGTTGGGCCGACCTGCGGGATCGTATGGGCTACCTCATTGAGATGTATCGCTCACTGCAACAGGACCGTAGTTTCGGGGAAGGGGCCGTTTCATTGGAGGGGGAGTCGCCGTAGAACCGGGCCCAGAGTGGGACCTTCTCGGACCCCGCGCAATTTGTCGGAGAGGGCCGGCTTTTGGTCTGGAATCGGGGGGCGATCTGTGCCAGAAGCTCAGCCCCTCGGGGTGTACCTCAATCTGGTAGAGGGCCGGCTTTGGGTGCCGGACGTTGTAGGTTCAAATCCTATCACCCCGACCGCTTAACCTGATTCATCAGAAATACCGCTCTCATTGTCGACGGCGTCCAAGGACTTCCGAGGAGCGGCAGAGCTCGATGTTCACTACCTCAGGATCGAGCTGACTCTTGTGCCCGCAACTCCTTGGGGTGGCATTGGCTAAAACCAGTAAGTCCATCAGGTGGACCGACACGTACCCAAGCGGTGGACTGATAGCCTCGGAGCTGCGCAACGAGGCGACGCAGCTGTTTCATACACGGGATCAAAGCGACGTTTGGTAAGCGGTGCGCTCGTGACACAATTACAATCCACATGTCATCGCATTCACGTCTCCGTCCCCATCCCTTCAAGTTTTTTCTCTGGCTTGCGCTGATCGGAGGCTGCTCGGACTCGAAGACAAAGCCTGACCCACGTTCCGACGACGTTGCCGACGACGCCGACCCCAGCGAGCCAGTCTGCGAAGCCGAGCCTCAATCGAAGTGCGTCTACGCTTCACCGGACGGCACAGGTCCGGGCACATTCGACGCGCCCGGTAGCATCGAGACTCTGGTACCGACTCTTAGTAAAGGCGACTTTCTTTACCTCCTCGGAGGCACGTACACCGACCACTACCGCGTGGCGAATGTTGACGCCCTCCTGAACCTCGAGAAGGCCGTGGAGCTAGCAGAGCCAGCACCAACCGTAGACGCCCCCATCACCATTTCGGGACATCCGGGCCACACTGCGATCCTTCACGGCGATCGCCAAAGCTCGTGCGTTCATGTTGACCGAGTGTCCAACTTCGTCTTCCGCAGCCTTCATATCGAAAACTGTCTGAACAAAGCGGTTCGCATTGGCTACGACCTTCCAGGTAGCAACATCACTCTCCGCGATATTGAAGTCTCACAAACTGAGTATGTGGACGACTCGGGCTTCGTCTACGTTCACAGCTACGAAAATGTCCTGATCGAAGACTCACACTTTCATGACTACATTCCACGAGAGGGTAGTGATCAAATTGGCTATTACTTGAAGTTCTATCGCACCAAGGATGTAACGGTTCGCAATAATCTCTTTGATGGCGAAGGTAGCGGTATCTACTTCAAACACGGCGAGACCACCGACGGCAGTGGCGGTTACACGAAGTTTCACAACAATACTTTCCGCGTAAGCGGTGATGCTATTGGCCTCAACCAAAATCGAGCAGAGATAACCAACAACCTTTTCATCGACTCTCCGGGCCTGAAGGTTCACAACGAAGACGGCACATCGCCGCCCTTCACCTACGGCGTCACCGTCGCCAACAATACCTTCGTCAACAGTTCGCTCAATTTGCGCGCAGGAAGCAACGACGGCAGCTACATGGGCGCGTTTGGCCTCGGAGCGAAAGATGCCAATGTGCATCACAACGTCTTCTACAACTCGCTCTTTGACATCTGGCGATACGGAAGTGACGAGCAGTACGATGAGGGGGTGAACCTCACAGCGAATAACAACTGCTACTTTCGCGACGATGGCCCGATGCGCATCCGGTACTTCTCGTCAGAGAGCTCCGGCGCCAAGGGTGAGGAGTACGAACTCGAAGGTTGGAAAGCCGATGGGTGGGGCGCGGGTTCCATCGAGGCGGAGCCGACCTTTGCCGAAGACTACAGCCAACCGACGACCTCCGCCTGTGCTGGCATGGGTGTGGAGTAGTCGCAGAGGCTTTTTTGTGACCCCAACGAGATTCGCGCCTCGTGTCGCCGGCCAATGTCCTAGGTGTTGCTGGTCGATGTTGAATATGGAAAGCAAAAAGCCCCTGCAAAAGAGCAGAGGCTTTTTTTTGTGACCCCAACGAGATTCGAACTCGTGTCGCCGGCGTGAGAGGCCAGTGTCCTAGGCCACTAGACGATGGGGCCGTCTTTTTTGAATGACCCATCTGGATGGGTATTCGGTTGAAGAGATTCTGGAAAGGCTCTTCGGTTTCCCGGACAAGGTCCGAGATGGTTGGGGAACTAGGATTCGAACCTAGATAGTGGGTACCAGAAACCCAAGTCCTGCCATTAGACGATTCCCCAATGGGATCCCGCGAGACTTTCTCTCGCAAGGCTGCCAATAGGGGCGCCCGATTTCGGGTAGGGCCCGGAACTGGCGGGGACGGCTAACTATCTTGCCCAGGCCCGTTGTGCAAGAAAAAAGATTCGAAAATTTGTTTCAATTACCGACTGCCTGGGGGTTGACCCACTTTTTCTCCGTCTTAAGTTGCGCCGGCAATGAGCATCAAGGAAATCTCATATCGTCGCGACGCACGTCGTCAAATGTTGGCTGGTGTGAACGCTTTGGCGAACACCGTAAAAGTGACCCTCGGACCACGCGGCCGCAATGTCGCTTTGGAGAAGAGTTGGGGCGCGCCCAATGTCACCAAGGATGGTGTTAGTGTAGCTAAGGAGATCGAGCTGGATGAAAAACTCCAGAACCTCGGTGCACAAATGGTAAAAGAGGTGGCGTCTCGCACGAACGACGACACCGGAGACGGAACCACAACCGCCACGGTTCTGGCCCAGTCCATCTTTTCGGAGGGACTGAAACTGATCGAAGCCGGAATCAACCCCATGGGTGTGAAGCGCGGCATCGACGCCGCTACGGCCAAGATGGTGGAAAGCCTGAAGGCGATGGGCAAGGACGCGTCCTCTTCAGAGCGTATTCGTCACGTGGCCCTGATCAGCGCCAACGGTGATGACGTGATCGCGGACTTTATCGCCGAAGCGATGGAGAAGGTTTCCAAGGACGGCGTAATTACTGTCGAAGAAAACCAGGGTCTCAGTACTACTGTGGACATCGTCGAAGGTATGCAGTTCGATCGCGGCTATCTTTCGCCTTATTTCATTACCGATCAGCAGGCGATGGTGGTCGAACTCGAGAACGCCTACGTCCTGATCAGCGAAAAGAAGATCAGCGCGATGGCCGACTTGCTTCCTGTACTTGAAGCCGTCAACCAGACAGGGGCACCGCTGCTCATCATTGCCGAGGATATCGACGGTGAGGCTCTCGCCACCCTCGTGGTCAATCGCATGCGCGGTGTGCTCAAGGTCGCAGCCGTCAAGGCACCGGGCTTCGGCGATCGTCGTAAAGAAATGCTCAAGGATATCGCGGCTCTAACGGGCGCGACCCCCTTCATGGAGGACCTGGGGCGCAAGATCGACAGCGCCACCCTCGACGACCTCGGACAGGTGCGCCGCGCCCGACTCGACAAAGAGAACACCACGCTGATCGACGGCAAGGGTAACTCAGCGGACGTGAAGGGTCGCATCGAGCAAATCCGCCGTGCAATCGAAGAAACCAACAGCGAGTACGACAAGGAGAAGCTCCAGGAACGTCTGGCGAAACTGGCCGGTGGTGTTGCCGTCATCAAAGTCGGTGGGCATTCCGAGGTCGAGGTGCGCGAGCGCAAGGATCGTGTCGATGACGCCCTGGCAGCCACACGCGCGGCCGTTGAGGAAGGTTACGTCCCCGGAGGCGGAGTGAGCTTGCTGCGCGCTTCGGCTGCAGTAGCTGATATGACCTTCGCGAGCGAGGACGAGCGCCTGGGCGCGCAGATCGTTGTCAAGGCAGCAGCTGCGCCGCTCTGGCAGATCGCAAGCAATGCTGGTCTTGAGCCCGAAGTTGTGGTCCACAAAGTCAAAGAGCTCGATGCTGCTCATGGGTACGACGCTCGACGCGAGGAGTACTCTGACCTCGAAGCAGCTGGCGTGATCGATCCTCTTAAGGTGGTTCGCGTAGCTCTCGAGAACGCAGCTAGCATCGCCGGGCTGATGCTGACCACGGAAGCAGCCATTATCGAAAAGCCAGTCGCAGAAGCTCCCGCTGCCGATCCTGGCGGTGGCATGGGCGGCATGGGCGGCATGGGCGGCATGGGCGGCATGGGCGGCATGGGCGGCATGGGCGGATTCCCCATGGGATGAGCTTTTGCAGCTAGTCCATATCCACGAAAGAAGGGCTCCATCTCTGGGGCCCTTCTTTTTTTACTTGAGCTGGCGCACCTAGGAATTGATGCCGACTGCTGCGAAGGGCCGCCCCGATGATAGAAGAGGGGAACGGACTACGGCTACTGGTTCGCTTGTTCGACTCACGTATCTCTAAGCAGCTGCTTAAGTACTCTGGTGCCGTACGGAGGGCTACCTTGATTGGCAGTGGTCCCTCTGGTAACTCGAACGAGGATTGTCCGAGCTTGCGGATACTTTCTGTTCACCTTTTCAATGAGAAGCTAGGAGTACAATGCGGGAGAGGCAGACTTGGGGCTTGGTCGTCGCGACCTACAAGAGGCACGAAATGCTTCGACGCTGTCTTCGGGCCTCGACTCAGCAGACGGTGCCTGCGAGTGAGATTATTGTTGTCGACGCGAGCCCTGACAGTGACGAGGTGGCGGAGGAGTTGAGAAGGGAGTTTGGCCAGCTACCGAATACGCGCTTTTCCTTCGTTAAAGCAAATAGGGCTAGCCTGACCCACCAAAGGAATCAGGGAATAGCTTTAGCGAGCGCGGACGTGGTCTTCCTGATCGACGACGATTCTTTGATGTACCCAGACTGCGCCGAAGAGATCATGAAGGTGTACGATCAAGACACCGAAAACATGATCATGGGAGTAAGTGCGGTCTCTGTCCCAGTACCTCCGGATGTCGATGTTCAGAGCAGTGGGGGGGGCGAAGCGTTAGGAGCACGCGAACATAAGGGGGTGCGTAAGTTGGCTGCGCGATTGCTTAGAGCGAAGTCCGCGGACTTCGTTCCCTATGATCCGAGTTTTCCTGAGCGACCGATTCCACAGACAGTGCCGCGCAACACCATTGGTATCATTCGCTACATGGCCGGATATGCAATGACTTTCCGGCGTACTGCGGTAGTCGAAAATCAGTTTGAGGAAATGCTTGAGCGCTACGCGGCAGGCGAGGATCAGGATCTCAGCTACCGAGTTTCCCGGAAGGGGGCGTTGGTCAACGCTGTTCATGCGCGTCTCTGTCATCTTCACGCCAGCGGTGGTCGACTAGCGCCATTTACCGTCGCGGCTCTGGCGGCACTCAACCCCGTGGCCCTTCATAGGAAGCATTCAAGCGACTTGAAGTTGTCGCAACGACGACTTGTCGGCAATCTCATGCACCGGGCAGGGTTGTGCCTTCTGCGCGACGTGAACAACCGGCGATGGACCCTTCCTTATTTCACAGGCGTCGTCTACTCGCTGTGGACCTTCCCGAAGCTCTGGGCGCTTTCCCCCGAAGAGCTCGAAACCTGGTATCCCGAGTTTCAACGAACTCTCATCCAAAAGAGCAGGTGAACGAGCTTCGAGTGATGATCGGCGCCGGGAACAGATGTAGCTCGTTTCGGCTTGGTTTTTTCTTTTTGCGGCGCATCGTTGGCCAAGCGGGATAAGGCACGATACGATCAGCGTCCAATGGATCTGAAAGTGGTCGGATGCCACGGTGGAGAGACGCCCAAACACCGAACTAGTGCTTTTGTGCTGGACGAAAAGATAGCTTTGGACGCCGGTTCCCTCACGAGCGGGCTCGATTTGGCAGCGCAGATGCGCTTGGAAGCGTGTCTCGTCAGTCATGCACACCTCGACCATATCCGTGATCTGGCGACGATCGCGGACAATCGCTGTCAGGCAGAAGCAGAGCCTCTTCTGGTTGGCGCGAATCGGGCCACCATCGATGCCCTGAAGAAACACTTCTTCAACAATATCATTTGGCCGGACTTCTCTCAGATCCCCAGTGGGGACCAACCCACCATCAAGTTCATCGAACTCGAACCCGAAAAGCCGGTGGAGCTTGCTGGGTACAAGGTACGTGCCGTCAACGTTTGTCATACGATCGATACGAGCGGCTTCATTCTCGAGGGAGAGCGTGGGGCAGTTGCCTACAGCGGCGATACTGGGCCAACGGATCGTTTATGGGAGCTTCTTAACGAAGTTCCAGATCTAAAGGCCCTCCTGCTTGAGGTGAGTTTTCCAGATAGGGAACAGCGGCTGGCTACGGTGAGTGGACATCATACACCACAAACACTGGTGGAGGACCTCAAAAAGCTCACCAACCCTAAAGACGTGCCCACTTTGCTGTACCACATCAAGCCGGTGTTCCAGCGCGAAGTCGAAAAGCAGTGCGCAAAGCTCAAGGGGGTCAATCTAGCCGTCACCGCCCTCGACGACCGATTCGTGTTGTGAGCTTTTTGTGTTGGCTCACACTGTTCTTTACGGTACGGGCGCGACCTAACTCTGTGTATTGTGTTACGGCTCGCAGATCTTTGCCGTAATCGTAATGTCGTCCGCAACAAAGTGACGCGGCGGCTCCTGAAAATTCACAAAGGTAGCTTGGCCATATAGATCGAACTCTACAGTCCCGGGATGATCCTCATCAGCGAGAAAGTCGTCGAACTCGTCGGCGACGACTCGGGCTTTGAACTCGGTCCAATCTGGGGCAACGGCCTGATCGGCATCACCCTTGGTATCGAGGATTTTTGCGTACCAGACTGTCGTTTTTGGGTCGTAGAAGCCAACTCGAAGGAAGTCATTTTTATGGTTGTCTCCGCTGCCGATGGAACGGTAGAAGCCCTTAACCTCGACCCACTGAGTGCCCGCGGGGACGTCGACCCTGGCGTAGACGTTTCCTTTCTGATTGCCCCAGGTAGTCAATTGAGCCACCTGATCTCCACCGTGTGCCGTGCCTCTAGACGGGGTATCGAGGTCGGCCGAATCTTCAACGGTCCAGAAGTCGTCGTTTTCGAAATCGCCCTGGCCGTCGAGTAGATCGACTTCGTAGGAGATATCCTCGACGCTGCAACCGTCTTCTCCGCAGGTCGTGTCCAGACAGGGATCGCCGTAACCAGAACACTCGCTGTGGTGGTAGGCGACAATGCACGTGCCTGCGTCGCAGATCTCTTCACTGCAGTCATGCCCATCCTCGGCACAATCGTCGTCGACGACGCAGGCGACGCAGGTCCCGTCGGAACAAATGGGGGCCGCGGACGAGCAACCTTCGTCCTTTCCGTTTCCCGTTTCGGTGTCTGAACAATCACCCATGACGACCGACGTTTCACCTGCCGTTCCGTCAGGACCCGAACCGGCGCCGCCCGTGGAGTCGCCGCCACTTGTGGAGTCGCCATCACCGTCGGTCGATGTTGTGGTTTCGGCCCCGCTAGAGCTGTCACCAGTGGTGTCACCGTCGCCGGTAGAGCTAACATCTGTGGTGCCGGAGCTCGTACTTCCATCACTATCACCGGAAGTACTTATGTCATCCGTCTCGACCACGCTGTAGTCGTCAAGGTTGAGGGCAAGACCACAGCCCGTCAGGAGAGCGGCGGAAGCGAAGATAGAGGTAGGTCGGAAGTAAACAGCCAAGATGGTGTGATCATAGCGCGCCCCGAGGGAAGTCCCAAAGTGATGAGCCAACAACACTTCGCGCGTGCTTGAGTGAGCTTGGAATCTCGCTGTATTTCCGTAAATACCCCCCTTTCCAATTCTATAAAACGCGCATAAGATATATTATGTTAACTCAAAGGGTCCTTTCACTGATCGCCCAAAGGTAGTTGGGCAGCCGGGCGTCGCACAGGTATTGTCCGCGTCATCGAATTTCTTGGACCCAGGCCGAAGAAATTAGCCCACTTTCGTTTGAGCTAGCTAGTATGTGCGCAGCGCATTGGTGCTCCTGACTTCAGAACTAAGACCTTGAGTGATCGAAACCCCAATTTGGCCGCCCGTCTGCGCTTCCGTCGTTCGGCGTGCACCAGCCAAACGCCCAACGGGCCACGCCTTGCTTACTTCACGAGCTTTCTTTGCAGTGCATCAGCCGCGCTCTGCCTGAGCTGGACTCCCGAGGCTCAGGCTCAAGAAGAAGAAGCGCCAGCCCGGGTCAATGAGGCTGCCCCAGACGAGACGCCCAGTCTGCAGCTCGGAGAAAGCTACAAGGGCCTACCTGGCTTCATTCGTCTGGGGGCCCCGGTGCCGGCCTCCAACATAGTGTCGGCGACGGGACAAGTGCAGTACGGCAACTACGCGTCCGTCACAGCGGATACGGGTTCTAGCCACCAGTATACTGGTCAACTTGGACTTGCGGTGACGCCGATTAAGTATGTGGCCGCGCGTTTTAGCTTGCGTGGCGATTTCAATCGCCACGTTGTCGACAGCGACGACAATTATAGCGATTTCTACGGCGAACCCGAGTTGGCTGTACGCGCGCAATACGGCTGGGGCAAAACTTACTTCGGTGCAGAGGCAGAAGTAAGGGTGGTCGGTACCGACGCTCCCGATATCAATTGGGGCTCGACTACCCCTACTTTCCGTGCCCTGTTCGCCCACCAGTTGTTTTCTAGTACTTGGCTGGGGGCGCAACTGGGATACCGTATCGATAACACTTGGCGCTCTCTCGAGAACATCGAGCGGCTCCAGACGGGAGACCGTCTGGTGTTCCATGCGAGCTCTTTTGATGCGCTCGAAATGGGCTTAGCAGCGGCCCACCGTCTTGGCGATTGGGAGCTATTGGGTGAAGTGAGCGCTGATATTCTCCTTGGAAAAGACGCACCGTCTTTCGTCCATGGGCCGATCAGTCTCGGCTTGGGCGCGCGTTATGACCTGCTTCCCAGTCTAAACCTGAGGGGGCACTTTGAATACTCTCCCTCGACCCAGGTGTCGCCCTTTCCTAGAGATGTCTTGATCGCTACCCGTCCACGGTTCAGTGTGGGCTTGGGGCTTACTTTCCGCATCGGACAGTCAGAGGCGAAGCCAAAGACGGCGTCGCAGGCGACATCGACGCCTGCGGTCGAGAAGGCTCCTCCTCCCCCTCCCCCAGTTGTGGTCCCCGACCAGGGACGTTTGGTGGGGCGTGTGCAGGACGAAGGGGCGCGTCCCCTTTCTGATGTGCAGGTGATTGTGGCGCGAGCGGATGGTGAGGGCGCACCTCAAGAACTCTATACAGATGCAAACGGTGAGTTTGTCTTTCCAGAGCTCCTGACCGGACCGATTGAGGTCAAGGTGGTCACCCCGGGTTATGATTCGATAACCAAGAAGGTCGAGATCATCAAGGATGGCGAAGCCGAGCTCGAGTACACCATGTATGAGTCATTGCCTGCTGGGCAGGTCAAGGGGCGTGTTCTCGATCTGAGTGGAAAGCCCTTGATGGCAACGGTGACGGTTGCCCCAGGGGATGAGGCTGTACCGGTTTCCGAGGACGGCTCTTTTTCGGTTGACCTTAAGCCAGGTAAATACCAGGTGCGCTTCTCACTTGAAGGCTACACGCCGCAGCTGCGTGTTGTTCGTGTTCAGGACAAAGGCGTCGTCGTCCTCAACATTGCCCTGGAGCGCTGAGCATAAGGCCTAGAAGGGCTGTTTCGAGGTGACGGACTCCGCTGGAGAGCCGCCCCGCGAGATGCGGAGGAAAGCCCGAGGCTCAGAACCCCTGGAGTGGCTGATGATAGGACGGAGGCGTGGGGACTTCTTTTGTCGGCACGGCCAGGCGCAGGGCGAGCAGAGTTCCGCCATTGGTCATGACGAAAGCATGGGAGCCGAGCGCTGCCGGCGTTCCCGAGGCGCCATCCTCAAGATGAATGCCGTCGATCAGACTGCCGTCAACGGGCGAGAGTAGATAAGTCCCTTGCTGACTCGCGTTCATGATGATGGCTCCGGCGGCCGCGACCGGACGGGACACGCCGCCGGCAGGAAGATCTCGCTGCCAGATCACGGCGCCGTTTTCTGGGTCGAGGGCCCAAAGGCCCGAACTGCCCGTCGAAACCAAGAGGAGGCGCCGAGCTGGGCGTTCGATACCGTCTACCTCGTGAACCGGCTCTTCATAGAGGGTCACGTCGGATACCCCTTGAATATTGCCGTTTTCCCAGAGAATCGTGCCGACCAAGGGTTCAAGGGCATAGACTCCGCCTTCGTAAGATCCGACCACCACGGCTGAGCCGCCACTGGTCTGAACGAGTTCGGGCGTCGTATCGACGTCGAGATACTTGGGGATTTCCCCGCTTGCTTCCTCTGCCTCGGCTGCGAGGTTGACCGCCTGCCAGCGTTCTTCGCCGCTCATCGCGTCGAATGCAGTCACGGTTCCGTCGCTGAATCCCATATAGACGAGACCATTGTGCAGGAGCGGCCCTGAATAGCCGGCCACCTCCATACCCATGGCGGGGGTTCGGTGCTGAGTCCAGCGGATCTCTCCGCTGCCCGCATCGACCGCGAGCAAGGTGTCGTTCGCATTAGCAAAGTAGAGCAAACCCGCGCTCAAGATGGGCCTGCGTGCGACTTCGGCGCGCGTGGAGAGACGCCAAATCATCTCGCCCGAGTCCGCGTCGACTTTATAGAAGGCACCATCGTGCGAGCCGAAGTAGACTACGTTTTCTGAGGGCTCATAAAGCGGAGTGCTTTGAACGAAACTCAGCGTCTGAAAGCGCCAAAGCGGATCCCCCTCGGGCGCGCTCAGGGCATAGAGGGCTCCGTCCGCCGATCCAACGAAGACTCGGCGGCCCCGGGCGTCGAGTTCCGGCTCGCCGCGCTCATAGGGCTCACCGGTCTTTCGTCCTGGAGCCATGAGTGCGCGCGAGTACTCCAGCTGCATCACCCAGCCGGCTCGGTTCTTCCAGACGGGCAGTTCAGCATCGACACTACTGCGCAACCCATCACACCCCAGAGCGAACAGACTCGTCGAGGCGCAGAGCGCTAGGAGTGAAAAATACTTAGCCCTCATTGGCCTGCCGGTGCACTAGGAGCCGGCGCCGGTGCAGCCGGAGCGGGTGTGGGCGCCGGTACAGCCGGAGCAGGCGCCACTGGGGCAGCGGGACTCGCTGGTTTCGGGGTAGCCTTGGGCTGGGGCGCCGATGACTTCTCAGGAGTTTTGGCCGGCGCCACTGGAGCCGGACTGGTTTGAGCTGGAGGGCTCGGGGCCTGGGGCGCTGCAGTGGTTTGTTCTGCGGGCTGGCCTTCCGGTGTGGCTGCTCCCAAAGAGGTTTCTGCGGACTCGGAATCTGCTTCGGGGGAAGATTCTTCGGAGGAGGCCGAATCGGTTGCTCCTTCGTTGCTTGGGGGCGCAGACGGTATCGTTGGCGAGCCACCTCCAGGTAGCCCAGGCAGGGAGAAGTTGCCGTTCTTCTTCTTCATCTGCTCGATCATTTCCTGGAGACGTTTTGCCTGCTCTTCGGCTTGCTTCTTCTCCAGTTCTTGACGTTCGGTTACCGCGAACTCTGGATCCACGATGCGCAGAAGGTCGCGCACAGCGGCCCCCAGATAGTCGCGCGGTCCTTCGGCGGGAGCACCCTCGGAGAGTTTACTGTTCAGTTCGCTGAGTAACTTTTTTGCCTCATCGTCCTTGCCCTGAAGATGCAAAACCCGGGCTTCATGAAAACGGCCTAAGCGCTTCTGGGGCACCTGCTCGACGGCGCTCAACTTCTTGAACTGAGCAAGCGCCTCGTCAAGTTTGCCCTCGGCTTCCCAGGTGAAGCCTACGCCTTCGATGGCGCGCTCTTTGACGGATACGGCTCGCGCATCACCGACCAGCGCTTGATAGCCCTTGCGCGCTTCTGCGTACTTCTTCTGGTCATAGAGAGCGTGAGCAGCGGCGAGCTGGGCCATTGCCAACACCTCAGGGGATTGGCCCTTCTTCAGTCCCGCCCAAGCATCATGAGCCGCTTTTGCCTTTGCTTCTGCGCTCTCGAACTCGGTCCGGGGGTCCACGAGTCGGGGGTCGCGGGGCTCGACCGGCTCTTCAGCTGCGATACTTCCGTATTCGGCGTCGAGCACCGAGGCGAGTACGTGACCGTGCTTTTCACCCAGGGTGGTGTTGCGATAGCGCATGACCAAGGTGGCGATTCCTACTCCAGCTCCGAGGATAATCGCCCACTGCATCCAGGCGAAGTTGTTCCGTACAAACTTCCCAGCTGCGTCGGCGCTTCGAGCGATGGCGTCATCCACGCGTTCACTCGCATCGAGCCCTTCTCCCATTGCCGCGGCGCGTTCCTCGGCTCGTTGGCGCTTGCGTTGCGCAGCCGCCTCGGACCGGAGTCTTTGGTTGCGATCGCGAACCGTGCCTGAGCTATCTCCGCCCTTGCCTTGAGCGCGTCGCTCGCGGCGCGTCAATTGGGGTTCTTGCTCGTTGTCTCGTTCTTCCTCAGTCACCGGCGCCTCTATACCAAAAACGCCCCCGACAACCACTGTTTCCTGACCATCGAAGGCAGAAAGCAATCATTGCAGGCGGAGGGGCGTCACAATCGCTCAATCTTGGGGCTTCTTCCCCTCCCAGGGCTCGGGAGGTGGCGGCGGGAGGTCCGGAGCGAGTGGGACGACCGCTAGAGCGCTGATTTCGAGGTTCGAGTTGGCATACAGCTCGAGGGAAAGGGGATATCCGGGCCGGGCGTCGAAAGAGGTGGGGAGTTCCACCACGAGCTGGCGGTATTCGGTCCAACCTTCTTCACCCAGTTCGGCTGCATCCCACTTCACAGCGGCAGAATCGGCTGTCGAGATCTCGGGGCGCTTGCGAAAGGTCTTCTTCTTGCCCCAACGGATGGCGCCCTTTTGAACATAGATCTCTCCTGCTTGCTCTGAACGGGAGCGCACCCGGAGCAGCAAGCGGCACCCCAGCTCGCTGCCCTTCCACTTCTTCGGGCGTGGTGGAACGATGACCTGAAGTTGGACCCCGCTGTCACTCAGCTGGTGGAGGCGTCGGAGATCGCGGGCCTTGGGGCCCCCCACGTCGCTTAGGATACCCGCCTCCATCGCGATCCCCAGTCCATTGTTCATCGGATCGGGCACACCGAGAAAACGACGAAGGGGCAGGATGAGCTCTTCTTTTGCCCCCAGATCCAGCAGAGCCTGGGCCAGGGGGCCACGAGCGAGCTGGAAGCGTTCCTTGCGCAGGGCCAGAGTCAGAGGACCCTTGGCGTCCTTGTCTCCGATGGCTGCCAGAGTTTCGGCGATGGCGGCTCGAAGGCGTACGTCTCCCAACTGCTGGATGAGTGGATAGAGCGCCTTTTTAGACTTGAGGCGTGCCAGAGCTTTGAGGATCGCCAAAGCGTCGCTGTGCTCGCGCTCTTCAGCTGCCATGAACCAAGCGAGGAGCTCAGCTTCCCCCAAGTCATTGCCCTGCTCGGCCAGGACCAGGGCCGCACGACGGCGCAGCTTCGGATCCTTGGACTTCAATAGCTCGACGACGAGTGGAGCCCCCTGCCCTAGTCGCGTAATGGCCAGGGCTATCCAAGCTTGCGCCTCGGGATCTTCCTCGCGAGTCAGTGCCAAGCGCAGAGCCGGTCCCTGGGCAGTGGTTCCGATTTCGAACAACAGCTCAGCAGCTTTGCGGCGCACGGAGGGATCAGCATCGTCCAAGAGCAGCGCAAGCTCCGGAGCGACTTCGGCATTGCCCGACATGCCCAGGACAATGGGTTGAGGCCAACCCTGTCCACTAGCTCGGAGACCTTCTGATTCGAAACGTCCGTGGGTGGAGGCTATCTGTCTCAAACGTGTTCGCATCTGGGCGAGTCGCTCGGGACGCAGCCCCGACAGATCGCGCCTTTGAGCTGGATCTTTACGAATATCGAAGAGCTGACAGGCACCACTCTTGCGCTCACAGATCAGCCGCTCTTGAGCTTCGGCGAGCAATACATAATGATCTGTTTCCGCAACGGCGAGACCTGGGAAGTCCTCTTTGGGTTCCGGTCCACTTAGGTCGTTGAGAAACGAGTTTCCGCGCATGCGAGGCGGCACCATGATTTCGAGGCCGTCCAGGACGGTGGGCAGGATATCGATGGTTTGAACGGGATGGTGCACGACCCGTCCCGCCTCCACGTCCGGGCTCGATACGATGAGAGGGACCCGGACCTGTTCGTCGTAAACGGAAGTCCCGTGATAGCGACCTCCATGATCGCCAAATTCTTCCCCGTGATCTGCCGTCAGAACGACCAAGGCGTTCGGGTCACGCTCGCGGATGAGGCGGACGAGTTGGTCGACCGTCTCATCTGCAGTGCGGATCTCGCTATCGTAGCGATCTTCGTCACTTTCCCCAAAGTCGAAGCGCGCGTCCTTCTCGTAAGGTTCGTGAGGGCCAAAGAGATGAACCCAAAGGAAGAGCGGCTCCTCGCGCTTCTGGTTACTTAGGTACTTCTCGACCTGCGCGATGCGTTTGGCCCCTTCGGAGAACTCGACCCAAGCGTACTCAAATCCGAGTTTATCCCTCTCGAGCTCCTTGAAGTGGGCTCGATCGATGAAGAAGACCGCAGGAGGATAGAAGGCGGCCGTTTTATAACCAAAGGTACGAAGCAAGGTGGCCCAGAGCTCCGAATCCCGCCCCGCGCCCTGCAAGAGCAGGGGACGCATGTACTTGCCCGTCATCAGCGAGCTGATTGAGTAGGAGGTATGAGGGGTCGGCGCGTAGGCAGCGTTGAAACGCACCCCCTCCTGGGCCAGGCGATCGATCGCCGGAGAAGTCGCTCTTTGATAACCGTAGGCCCCGAGGTGATCGGCACGCAGAGCGTCAACTGAGATCAAAAGGACAGTCTGTCCGCGGAAGCTCAACTGGTCACCGCTTTTCACTCGAGGGGCGCCCAGGGGCAGCTGCGTGGCGCCCGCATCGATGCTGGGAGGTGGTGCGATCCGCGCCGCCAGCTCGACTCCCCAAGCAGGGGAAGGGGGGCCTTCGATCACGAGAAAACGGAAGTTATCGAAACCCGAAACGGCTTGGCTTGCTGGTTGAACGAGACCAAGCGCCAGCAAAAGAATAACAGGAAAAGAATAGTGAATACATACGGTTAAGAATGACTTTAACTGTAAAATCTCATGTTTGTAACCCCATCCAACAGCAGCCGCTGCCACTAGCGTGAGGGCAAAGGCGCTCAGTCCTAAGTGAAAAGCGGGATAGAGGCGAACGAGTACGCTCAGGTTGATCAGCTCTACCAAGATGCCTCCCAGGAAGAGCGCCATGATGAGCAGATAGTCGTGCCGCAGCGAGCGCTTGGCGTGACCCGACCAGCGAGCGATCAGGAAGGTCGTCACTGCAGAAAGGCACGCGACGAGTAAAGCAAAGCTGCCCCGGAGCGGAAGGGTCGCCAGGTGCCTTCCCCCGCCAACTCCCCAGCCGACGAGTCCCCCCGCCACGCCGACGAGAGCGGCTGCCAGGAGCCGGGCGTTGAGCGAAACCCGATCCGGACGCAGCACAAGCAAGCGCATCAACGCGCTCGCGAGGATGGCTGGCGGAAGCGCCAAAAGCAGCCAAGACGGAGCCAGACCAAGTAGCCCCACCTGGAGCTCCCAAATGCTCGAGACGCTGCGTCGTCGGATGCTGAGTAACACAAGCACCTGAGCCAGCATGAAGACAAACGCACCCACCCAACCCAAGGTCATTTGGGCGGCGAGCTGCAAGAATTGGGGCCCAGAAGAACCTGAACGAGGAGGCGCCTTAGATGTACTCGACGTTGCCGATTTCATAAGTGCGCTCCCCAGCAGGGAGCTTGACCGTGACCTCATCTCCAATGCTCTTGCCGATCATCGCCCGGGCAAGCGGGGCCGAAATGGAAAGAAGCCCTTCGTCGATGTTGGCCTCGTCCGCGCCTACGATCTGATACTTCACTTCTTCGTTGGTATCGATATTGGTCAGCGTGAGGGTGGCGCCGAACTTTACCTTTTCTCCGGAGAGTTTTTTCGGATCGATGATTTCGGCGAGAGCAATTTTGGCTTCGAGATCGCGAATCTTCGCCTCGTTGATCCCCTGGCGCTCTTTGGCTGCATGGTACTCAGCATTTTCGCTCAGATCGCCATGTTCGATGGCGACGCCGATTTCCTTCGAAATCTTGGGGCGCTCGATTTTGAGTCTTTGAAGTTCGGCTTCGAGTTTGGCAGCCCCTCGAGGGGTCATGGGGAATTTTTCCATCGTGGTATCTCCGAAAGTGAAGCGTAAACAGGCTTCCTGGGTTCGGTCAGCTCCGCAACCAGCCGTGGGGAGCGGCGGTGGGCCTACTCCGCTGCAGCTGGGTCGGATGGCGAGACTAACACAACTGATGTTGTTGAATAGTACCTGAGCGCCCCAGCGAGTCGGGACGGATTGTCCGGATTCGAGGAGGGGGACAGGGAAGCGACAGGTCAAAATTCCTTGTGAGCTTAGGCGGTCGAGGCTAGACGACCCCCCATGAGGCGTCGCGCTCCCCTTCTCGTTGCACTGGCACTGGCCGGCTCGGCCTGTTCCCCTAAAATCGTCCCGCCTCTGACCGCGGCCGAGTTTGAGGAGCAAGGGCGCGTTGCTTACGAAAAGGCGCTGGAGACCTTTTACGATCGGGATTGGGTCGGTGTCGTACCCAAGATGCAAGAGGTGAAGCGCAACTACGCGGGCACGAGATGGGCACGCCTGGCGCATCTGCGCGTTGCGGATGCTGAGTTTCATCAGGCTTCCTTTACGGAAGCGGTTGTGTCTTATCGCGAGTTTCTCCGCGAGTTTCCCAACGATCCTGAGGTCGTCTACGCGCGTTACAAGGTGGCTGAGTGCTTGTTCGAATCCCGGGGGGAAAGCGTTTTGGCTCCCCCACTCGAGGAGAGGGATCTGGTCAACGTGCGAGATGCCGACCGCTCTATTTCGGACTTCTTGAAGGACTACCCCACCTACGAGAAACGCGAGCGCCTCTTGTATATGCACGCTTGGGTACGCGGACTGCTCGCCAGGCATGAGCTGTACGTGGCGCGGTATTACCTCAAGCAAGATCGCTACAAAGCGGCCATTGCCCGTGCTGAGTACGCTCTGGTTAACTTTAAAGACACGGGGCTCGAACCCGAAGCCTTGGTTTTGCTTGGCGAAACCTACTTAAAGAACCACGACACCGAGGAAGCTGTGGGTGCTTTTCAAATCGTGGTGGACAAGTATCAGGATTCACCCTTTGTGGCTCCGGCGAAGAAGTTCCTCGCCTACGTAAGGAAGCATCACCCCGAGGCGATGGCCTCAAAGAAGGTTCCCTCGCCATCGTCCAAAAAAAGCGCTTCCGAAGGGCCTGGTGGCGAGGGCTCGAGCTCTGCGCCATAATTCATGCTGAGTGAGTCCCCATCCGCTTTGGCCCGAATCTGTGCGTCGTACCCTCGTGGAGCGACCTGTCTTTGCGCGTTTTTTGGAGCGGCTTCGGGACCAGATGGGGGACGTGGAAGGAAGCCGTCCGCGGCATCTAAGTGGTGCCACGCCGTCGCTGCTTTGTCTGCATGGCTTTACGGGTGTCCCTCAGGAGGTCGAGCTTGCAGTGGGGGTCGCCCAAGAGCTCGGATTGGCAGCCGAGGCGCCACTGCTTCCTGGTCATGGCACTTCGCCCTTGGAGCTGGCTCGCACTGGCTATGAGGACTGGCTCCGCGCCGCTCGCAGTAGTTTCGATGATTTGCGCAAGAAGGGGCCGGTGGTCCTCGTGGGGCTGTCGATGGGCTCGCTCTTGGCCACTGAGCTCACGCTGGACGCCCCGGGGGATGTGGCGGGTCTCGTGTTGCTTTCAAACGCGTTTTGGCTGAAAAGCCCCTACCCTGCCTGGGCCCTCCGGGCAGTGGACCGCCTTCGGATCCCCAACTTTCACTTGACTAAGAAGGGCCCGGATCTCGGCGATCCAGAGGCACGAGCGAGCCATCTCACCTACCCTGCGCAGCCGGTGCGAGGCGGTATCGAGGTGCTGCGCGCCGGTGAACGACTGCGCCGACGCCTTGGGGACCTGCATCGCCCAACTTTGTTGTTGCACGGTGCCCTCGACCAAGTCTGTCCTGTTGAAAACGCCTGGAAGGCCTCGGCTTTACTCGGCGCTCGACGCAAGCGAGTCGTGATCTACCCCCACTCGCACCACATCCTTAGCCGTGATGTCGAACGAGAAGACGTCCGGTGTGAGCTCCTGCATTTCGTGCAAAGCTGCCTGGCCGAGCACGGAGACTAAACGCCGCGGCTCAAAACAGGTGACGAACCTGTGCGAGGGCCTCGGCGGGCCCATGTGGGAACGCTGCAAAAGCCACATCCAAGTGCTGTCCCTCGGTGCGGACCCCATCCACCCCAAAAACCGCGACCAGCACCGCAATGATGCGCCGCGCTCGTTCTTTGGACAACTTGGGGTGTTTCATCAGATCGAGGGTCAAGACGTTGCCACGGGCCGAGACGACGACTTCCGGGCGCTTGGGGAAGTAGGCAAGAAGATCGCCAGGCCGGCTGAGATCAAGAGCCCCGGACTGCAGGAGGGCCGCGACCGGAGTACCCGCGTTGGTATCGGTCACGGTGAGCGAAATGTCCTCGAGACGTACGTCCACCAAGATCGAGTCAGCGTTCATCTCGATGCGCTCAACGATGATGGTCGCCCCCGCTTTGAGCGGAGTATTCATCAAGTTGACACTTGCCGAAGCGTAAAGTCCGGGGTTACGAGCCTGAAAAGTCAGATCTTGGGGGACTTTGGACCCTCCGAGCTCCTCGACGAGCCAAGTGAGCGCCCCAACGGGAACGCCCACTTTCAAAGACAGTGCGTTTTTTGCTGCACGAACCAACTCTTCTGGATGTCGCCGTAGATAGTCACCGACGGCCAGAACTGCTTTTTTGGGTAAGGAACCTACGCCCATGGTGGCTCGCTTAGCCCATGAGGATGCTTCTGGAAAGACGTACAAGCCGGGGGCCCAAAAACTTGCGGAGCCATGCGAGGCCTGCGATGCATCGACCATGAAGAGCGTCCACATTGGCGGGCTTGAGGCGATTGTGATCGAGGTTGCCAAAGAAGCCGAGCAAGAGATTGAGCACAACGTTGTGCTGCTTCATGGTTATGGGGCTCCCGGTACCGATCTGGTTGGCTTGGCGCGGGAAATCCCTGTTCAACGACCGACGCGCTTTGTTTTCTTTCAGGCTCCCCACATCCTTCCCGGTCTTTCGGGGCCCAATGCGGGCCGAGCGTGGTGGGATATCGACATGATCCAACTTCAGGTGATCATGATGACGCGCAGCTACGAACTGTTGAGCGATAGTCATCCACCTGGTTTGGATGAGGCCACTGACCTTCTCGACTCGGCGCTTTCGACTTTGGCGGAACAAACCGGTGTTGACGGGGAAAACACCTTCGTCGGTGGGTTTTCCCAAGGTGCGATGCTTACTTGTAACTGGGCCCTTGAAAAAGGACGCCCGCTGGCCGGGCTGATTCAGCTTTCGGGCACCGTCCTGCGTGCTCCCGCTTGGACGAAACTCCTGGAGAGTCGAGCCGGGCTTCCTGTGTTTCAGAGCCACTCACCCGATGACCAGGTCTTGCCCTATGCTCTAGCGGGAGAGTTAAGGGGCCTGTTCGAGGGTGCCCGAGTTCGTCATCATTGGGTGAGCTTCCGGGGCGGCCACGGCATTGGACCAGAAGTCTTGCGTGGATTGGGCGATTTTTTGAGCCAAAGTTCTTAAATTTCGCGGCTGGATATCGCATCCGCCTAGATGATGCGGTAGTCCAGGCGGTCCCCGAAGTTGGGCCGTTTTTCGACCCTTTGCCTTTCGGGCCGGAGCAAATAAGACGTGGACGAGTCGAATCCCCAAGACGACGGTGAACTAAAACGCATCACCAGCGAAGAAGAGCAGTGCTTAAACCGAGTACTCTCGCACTTAGACAACCGTACCCGCAGCGAGCCGACTCGCACCAACTATGACGCCGATTTGGTCTCTCTTCGCGATCAAATCTCCAATGCCCGGAACGAAGATATTCCCCCCCTGCTCGAGCAGATGGAGAGACTTCAAGCGCTAGCGGCTCGGCAGACCGAGAGTACTAAGCAATACGTTGACGCGCGGTCTCCCTACTTTGGGCGGATGGTTTTGGCCGAGGAAGGACGTCGACGCGAAGTACTGATCGGTCGGGGCACTTATATCGACACCAAGAGTGGGGTGCGGATCGTCGACTGGCGCGACGCGCCAGTGAGCCGGCTTTATTATCGCTACGCCGAGGGCGACGACTACGATGAAATTTTCGGCGAACGCGAAGTCGTAGGTGAGGTGGTTTCTCGACGGAGCGTTACCATCGTCGAACGGGAGCTCAAGAGAATCTCGACGCCTCAAGGCAACTTTGCGCGAAGCAAAACCGAAGGCTGGATCCAACTCGACTCGGGCGCGTTGCGTTTGGCTGGTGGCCAGGGAACGGCGGCGCGGGCCCAAGCACCGCGAGGCAAGCTGGGTGTCGGTGACGCGATCACCGAAAACGAGGACAAACACCTCAAGGAAATCACTCCACTTATCGATCAGCGACAGTTTGAGCTGATCACAAGCCCCGATTCGGGACTCGTGGTGATTCAAGGTGGCGCCGGAAGCGGTAAGACGACAATCGGTCTACATCGTCTCGCCTATTTGGCGTACCACGACTCCCGTCGATTCCGTCCCGACCGTATGTTGGTGGTCGTCTTCAACGAAGCCCTTGTTCGGTATATCTCCCAGGTGCTGCCCTCCCTCGGTTTGCGGGGAGTGTCGATTCGCACCTACCAGGATTGGGCGGCGAGGCTGCGCGCTACAGCCCTGCCCCGGCTTCCACGGCGTTATAGTGACGACACCCCCAGCGTGGTGACCCGTTTCAAAAAGCACCCGGCGATGCTCAAACTGCTCGAACGTCGGGTAGAAGAGCTCGCCGCTCGAGTTGTTTCGCAGATGCGCGAACTTGCGAAAAATGACCCGAATCTCGAGACCGGGATCGTGACTTTTGAACACGCGACCATGCGTCCCCTGGCCCACCGGATGTATGCCTTCCGCAGCTGGATCTCAGACTACGAAGACGCCTTGGACCTCAACGTGCGTAACGGGGCGCGCCGCATCCTCGAGCGAGAACTGCAGCGCGTCTCGGATGTGAGTCATATCTGGGCAGAAGCGCTAACAGATCTACCCTTGATCAAAAGCGTTTTTGCCGAGCATGCACCTGAAGGAGAGTTTGCTCCCGGAGAGCTAGAAAGGGCGCACAGCTGGTGCGTCAAACAATGCAACGCCGCCATCGCGGAGGCTGAAGAAGAAGAACGGGGTCAGCGGGACGACGACGATGTGCGAGCGGTCGACGGTCTCGATATCGAAGAGCGCGCCACTCTCGATCGCGAAGACGACAGCCTGATCTTGAAGTTGCTGCAGCGTATTTCTGGCCCACTGAAGAAGGGACAAGCGGGCAAAGAGGCGCTGACTTACGAGCATGTCCTCGTGGATGAGGCTCAGGACCTCAGTCCGGTCGAGCTTTCTGTGATTTTTGGGACGGTGAGCAAAGGACAAAGCGTTACTTTGGCCGGCGATACTGCTCAACGTCTGCATATGGACAACGGCTTCAGCGACTGGAAGACAGTGATCGGTCATTTGGGACTGAGCCACGTTCAGGTCGAGCCCCTCAAGTTGAGTTATCGATCGACGGCGGAAATCCTCGTTGTGGCCAATCATGTGCTCGGCCCCTTGGCTCCTGAAGACGCGCCGGTGGCCACACGACACGGTGCTCCGGTTGAGCTCTTCCAGAGCGCGGATACAGGCGATTCCGTGGCCTTCCTTTCTGAAGCTTTGCGTGAGTTGGCGATTGCCGAACCGAGGGCTTCGGTGGCGGTGGTGGCCCGTTATCCCGAGCAGGCTGACCTTTACTACGATGGCCTCAAGCGAGGAGACGTGCCCTATTTGCGACGCATCGCCGATCAGGACTTTCCCTTCAAACCAGGCGTGGATGTGACCGACATTCGCCAGGTGAAAGGCCTCGAGTTCGACTATGTGATCTTGGTCGAAGTCACCGAGAGCGCCTATCCGGTCGAAACGGATGCACGGCACCTCTTGCACATCGGAGCGACGCGAGCGGCTCACCAACTTTGGGTGATGTCGAACGGCAAACCGAGTTTGCTCTTGCCTGAAGCACTGAGAGAAAGAGGTTATTGATGCATATGGGTCACCAGAGCCGCCTGGGCTCACTATTTGTTTGCTGGGGCAGTTGTCTGCTCTTCACCGCGGGGTGCACTGGCGCAAACCAGCATGCAAAGAGCGCAATCGGCTCGTCAGAGGACGTGGATCAAAGCCAGCACGAAGAGCAAGAGCCGAGCTGGACGCCCCCTGTTGCCTCCGAGGACGCGGTCCAAAAGGCGGCTCGTCCCTTTACCGGCTATCGGAGCGCGGACGGCCTGGCGCTTTCGGAGGAAGAGCTCTTCACTCATCTAGCCGCGGCCGATGCCGTTTGTGTGGGCGAGCGTCATGATTCGGCTTTGGACCACTACGTCCAGCTGAGGACTTTGGAGGCATTTGCCGAAAGGCGGACATTGCGCGGTTTCGAGCTCGGCCTGGCTCTGGAAATGGTGCAATCTGGCTCCCAGTATGAGCTCACCGAGTATGTCGGCGGTCGCATGACACGCGCGCAGTTCATCGAAGAAACCGATTGGTTCAAGACCTGGGGATTCCCCATTCAGTACTATGATCCACAGCTACGTTTCTCTTCGAAAGCGTCGATTCATACATTTGGACTCGGCGTACCTTCGAGCCTGAGTCACGCCGTGGCCCATCACGGGCTCGGGGGGCTTTCAGAATCAGACCAGCGCCAGATCCCCTCTCTTGATCTCGATAACAAGCAGCATCGCGAGCTCTTCGACAGCTTGATGGGCAGTCACCCCCTGCCGGAAGAAGCCGAGCTGGATCACTTCTATCAGGCTCAGGTGGTTTGGGACGAGGCGATGGCCAAAAAGGGGCGAAGTTGGCTGGCGGAACACCAACCTCTCAGAAAGCTCATTCTTCTTGCGGGGGTCGCCCACTGCCACAGTACGGCCATCCCCGCTCGAATGCAGAGAGAGTCAGGCCTGACCGTGGTCAATCTAATAGCGGTCCAAGGGAGTCCAAATACAGATCCATCTGACCTCCTGCACTCAGGTTACGAGTATCAGATCGTCTTTGAGTAGGAGACGAGGCAACGAAGCATATGGGTGTTTGCGGCGAGAGATGGAATCAGGCACGGTTCTGTGTTCGATATGCACCACTCCTTCTCTTGAGCTGCAGCCCGCGCCTTCCGGCGGAAAGAGCGGACCCTATCTTGAATAACCAGGACCAACCGGTTCTGGAGTCCGACGCGGTGGAGCTGGTCGAAGTCCCGGATCGGCCTACTTTGCAGATCGTGCGGCGCAAAGGCGATCCTCGCCCGGGGCTTGGAGTCGCAGTGTTTCCCGAGGGCGGAAGTGTGGAAACGGTTGCGCTCACGGCTCTCTTTCGAGCACGGCTTGCCCGGGCGAGCATTCAAGCTTCGTTTCAACCCAACTCTCTGGCGACCGTGTTCGTGGTCCACCCCGAGTACGAGGGGGGACTCAAGGCATTGCTCAAAGCCCTCTATACTCTCCTCCACACAGAGGTGACGGCAGAAGAAGTGGAGAGCTTGCGTCTGTCCCAGCACTGGGACGCGCTCCTCAATGGAGCCTCCCTTGAAGAAAGTCCGGTAGGACTTTGCGCAGGCGAACTAGGCGCTGAGGGGGAAGCTCTTCTCAGGGACGGGATCCCCGGCTCGAACAGGACCGGCTGGCTGGAGCAGGTAAGAAAGCGCGCCGTCACAGCAAGACGCCTGGCTTTTTCGGCGGTCGGGGACGAACAGCTCGCTCGCGCAGTGGTCGCATTGCACGAGCTGCCCTGGGAAGCGGGGGCGCGCCTTGACGACAGTTGGGATGGGACATTCTCGACGAGGGTCCTGCCACTGCAGGGTGCACGGGAGCTCCGGGTTGCACTAAGGCTGGCCGATAGCAAAGGGGCGCTTGCGGCGGCACGGGCTCTTCGTCAGTCGGCTCACCCGATCCACGCCCGTCTGAGCGGAGTTTCATCTAGTTATGCCCTTTCTGACGTAGGGGTGACTTTGCGCCCGGCGGGCGCTTGTGTTTCGACGCGTTTGGTACTGGGCGAGCAAGTTGAAGCACCGAGTACCGAGCAATTGGCAGCCGTGGCGCTACTCATTTCCCAGGAGATCGAAGGAACGCTTGCTCAAAGTTGGAGTGAAGAGGAACGCAGCTTGGCCTTGATCGAACCGCAGACTGTGGATGAGACAGCTGCTCTTGCCGCTTGGGCTGCGGTACGTTCGACTCTCACGGGAGCCAAGTCCGCGCGCCTCGTCGAGTACCGAGGGGCCACGTCTTCTTCAGGCCCCAATACAAAACAGCTGACGGAGGCCATCCAGAGCGCTGAAGAGTCCTGGGCCCAGCAAAAACTAGAGCTTTTGCAACGGGATGAACGAGGGCAGCCCCAGCTCTATATGATGCTCGCGAGCCCTTGTGGAACCTCGGCTGAGGCCTCATCGGAAACAGGGCTCCGTGCTCTGACTGTGCGCACTTTGGCCAAGCAGTTCACGGGGACTCGCGGCGTCCAGCTCGCTCCCTACGTGCAGCCTCACGGCGTGGGGCTCGTCGCGCACGGTGCGAAGATGCGCGGCGAATCTTCGGACGAACATGCCGCTCGCCTGGCCCGCACCCTAGCCGGAGCTCTTTCGGGCCGTGACGTCGACGGGCGTGTAGTTGCCGAGGCGCGGGCCGAGCAACTCAAAGCCATCGGCAGCGATCCGGGCGAGGCCTTAATCCTCTCCATTTTCGGCGGCGACGCCGTATCCGCCCTTGCCCCCCAGGGGAACGAAAACGTGGTCTCCACGCTTTCAACCTATGATGTGGAACGTAGCCGGGAAGAGCTAGCTCAAGAGCCATTGCGTCTCGCGGTTCTGAACAACTCTGCCCCAGGTCAGAGCGTTGTGGCCGAGCGTTCTATCTCGCAGTGGTTAGCTTCCGAACGACAGCATACTCGCCCCTGCTCCACCGAGGGATCTTCGCCGGCCAAGCCTGGTCAATGGACCTTAGAGACCCTCGAAGAAACCGTCAGCACCGGAGCCTACATTGGTGTCTGGGCTCCCGTCCGACAGGAAGTGGGGTTTGGTTTCGCCGACTTCCTGCACGCACATCCTTCTCTGCTCTCGCCTTCGGGTGCAGCGCCCCCTCCGCCGCCTCCTCCCGGGGGACTGGGCGATACTGAGCCTACAGAAAGCGAAAATGAGCCAACCGCGGCGGCTCTGGATTTGATTTGGCGCGGCAATGATCAAGGGGGAGCCCTCATTGTGCGAGTTGGAGCAGGCGCTGCCGCCTTAGAAGAAAAGGTTGAGCAAACCCGTCTCGCCTTGCACGAACTCTCTGCATGGGGACTCAAGACCGAGGCTGTAGAAGCCATCGGGGAGACATTTGAACGCAGACGAGCCGCTTTGAGCGAGCTCCCGATGGGCCGCCTCATTCAGCTCTGGGAAACCCCCGCCCCCAAAGCTCCAACCGCAGCAGAACTCCGGGCTTTGAGCACCCAGTTGGCGGGAGATTTGCATCGGGTAGTGCTGGTGAAGCGTCGAAAGTAACTACAAAAGCCGGGCGCCGCGTGCTAGCTCGCGCCCCATGAGTAGCGCCGCCCACAAGCTCGTCGTCATCCTCGACTACGGATCGCAGTACACCCAGCTCATCGCTCGTCGTGTGCGCGAGAGCCACGTCTATTGCGAGATCCATCCCTGCACGATCGAACTTGAGCGGCTCAAGGAGCTCAAGCCGGAGGCTCTCATTCTATCGGGTGGTCCTGACAGCGTTTATGGCGAACACTCGCCCAAGAGTGATCCGAAGGTGCTCGAGCTGGGGGTGCCTATCTTGGGGATCTGCTACGGTCAGCAGCTTATGGCACATCAGCTGGGGGGCAAGGTCGACAAAGGGGATCACCGTGAGTACGGGCGCGCCCATCTGAAGATCGAAGAGGCGGCAGGGATCTTCTCCTCATTCCACGCCGGCGAAGAGACGCAGGTCTGGATGAGTCATGGTGATCGGCTCACCGAGGTGCCTCCCGGTTTCCGCAAGGTGGCTACGAGCCCCAACGCTCCTTTTTGCGCCATCGAAAACGCCGAAAGGAAGATCTATGGCATTCAGTTTCACCCGGAGGTCGCCCATACGCCTCGCGGTGCAGAAATCCTTCGTTCGTTCCTATTCGACGTCGCGGGGCTAGAACCCGATTGGACCCCAGGATCGTTCGTTGATGAGGCCATTGCCAAAATCAAAGATCAGGTCGGGCCGGATGAGCGCGTTATTTGCGGACTTTCTGGTGGGGTAGATTCCTCGGTTGCCGCGGTGCTTTGCCATCAGGCTTTGGGAGATCGTCTCGTTTGCATTTTTGTCGACAACGGGCTCCTCCGTAAGGGCGAATTCGAGGGCGTGGTGCAGATGATGAAGAAGAACTTCCATCTCAACCTCATCGCCGTCGATGCGCGTCGGCGTTTCTTGGATGAGCTTAGGGGAGTGACCGATCCGGAGCGAAAGCGCAAGATTATCGGGCGCGTGTTTATTGATGTGTTCGACGCAGAAGCGAAGAAGATCGAAAACGCGAAGTGGTTAGTACAGGGAACGCTCTATCCGGATGTGATCGAGAGCGTTTCAGTGCGCGGTCCCAGCGCTGTGATCAAGAGCCATCACAACGTGGGCGGCCTGCCCGAAAAAATGAACTTGAAACTCATCGAGCCTCTGCGTGAACTCTTCAAGGACGAGGTCCGCGCAGCCGGAGAATCACTAGGTATGCCCCATGACGTACTGTGGCGTCACCCCTTTCCTGGACCGGGTCTGGCGGTGCGTTGCCTCGGAGATCTGACGGACGAACGCCTCGCTACACTAAGAGAGGCGGATGCAATCGTCGATGAGGAAGTCCGTGCGGCTGGTCTTTATGAAAGCATTTGGCAGTCTTTTGCGGTTCTCTTGCCAGTCAAGAGCGTGGGGGTCATGGGCGACGACCGTACCTATGAGGAAGCTTGTGTGATTCGAGCCATCAGCTCAACGGACGGAATGACTGCGGATTGGTCGAGGATCCCCCATGAAGTGCTGGCTCGAATGAGTACGCGCATCATCAACGAAGTGCGTGGCATCAATCGAGTGGCCTATGATATTTCGAGTAAGCCGCCCGCCACAGTCGAGTGGGAGTGACCTTCCAGGGGGGACTGAAGCAATGAGACTTAGCTCAAACAGCCTTGGGGCGTGGGTGCCAAGAGTGGGAGCTCTTGGCTGTCTTGCGCTCTTTTTGGCGTTGCCCCTGGGCTGCGCCACCATGGGCTTGCGCTCCGCGGTCAGCATGACGGTGAAGCCCGGCGAGCAGACTCCAGCCGATGCACTCGTCTACATTGATGGGCAATACATTGGCAGCTTAGCGGCTGTTGCGGCGCGGGGGGTCCGAGTGCCCGAAGGCGAGCATCGGCTCACCGTGGAGAAGAACGGCTACTTTCCTTACGACACGATCATCGTCAGCGACCTGGATCCGATCGCTTTGAAGGTCGAGCTCCTGCGTCTACCTGAGTGAAGGTTGTGCCGGCTGATCACCTGGCGTCAACGCGGATATCTGGGCTGTGAGTTCCTCCAAAGCTTCGATATGGTGAAAATCCTGAGTCGAACGGGGAAACACGGGAGTCTGAGCGAGCCTCCGGATGAAACTGCGGACCTTGCCGGGATGGCTGCGAGCCAAGTTCCGCTTTTCTTGGGGGTCGGCTCGAAGGTCGTACAGCTCGGGATGGACGGCTTCGAGGCGGAGCACGAACTTTTCGTGACCCTCCGGTCCGAGAACACCAATTCGATCTAAGCCATCAAACTGACCTCCGCGAAACAAGATCGGAAAACGCCGCCTTTTGCCCTCGAGCTGCCGGGCCAGATCGTCCCCGTGATAGACTGCCCGGGCGCCACCCCAAAGTCCGGCCAGAGTCGGAGCGACGTCCACCAACGATACCGGTTGCTCAAAGATTTGCGGGGGCTCTCCCGGAACACGAAGAGCGAGGGGCACCCGGACTAGGTTCTCCCAAAGGAAGATAGAGTGAACCCAAAAGCCGCCTTGACCGAGGCCTTCTCCGTGGTCCGAGAGGAAGAGCACCGCCGTATCTTTGTCGTGACCCGAGTCCTGAAGGGCTTTGAGAAATCGGCCGAACTGTTCGTCCACTGACTTGGCCAGGACTCGATAGCGAAAGGCGAGACCGCCTTCTTTTTCGACTCCAAGACGGGCAGCCTGCCGAGAGATGTACCCCTCGTCCATCTCTCTCCAGCCGTGCTGGTCGAAGTGAAAGAGCCACAGAAAAAAGGGTTGGTCTTCGGTTTGATGAAGAAACTCGATCCCTTGATCAACGACCTGGCGAGCGGTGGGGCGGTGCGCGCCGTAACCCCAAACTTTCTCGTCCTTTTGGACATCCTGAATCATATCCGTCGAAGCGAAAACGAATCCGGGCAACAATCTGCTGAGAAAGTCGTGGGCTGCGTAGGAGATCACCAGACGAGAATGAATCCCCTTATCCGAAGAGAGGCGGAGCAGCTCCCCGGCGTGGGTCCGGTCCAGGAAGTAGTTCCCGCGTAATATGCCGGGAAGGGAACGCAAGGTATCCGTACCCGTCGCGTAGGCGCGCGTAAAACGCCACGACTCGCCAAAAAAGCGCGACAAATGAGGCATCAATTCTGGATCTGCTGCGACATCAGCTCTCAGGGTGTCAACATAAAAGACCACCGTGTTGAGGGGACGCTTGGGCGGGTCCGGTCTGGGCGGGACCGAGACCGCTTTGAGATAGGCGGGACGCAGGTCGGCGGCTCGAATACCGAATCGTCGCCGCAGGACGCGTACGCGCTCCATCGGTAAACTTTCGCTCCCGCGTAATAAGAGCTCCACCTGGGTTGCG
Source organism: Polyangiaceae bacterium (assembly GCA_050300635.1). Taxonomy (GTDB): domain Bacteria; phylum Myxococcota_A; class Polyangia; order Polyangiales; family Polyangiaceae; genus NIC37A-2. The sequence continues at coordinate 267,184 of JBNKYC010000070.1, read as the reverse complement.
CGTCGCAGTGAGCGTCCGACGTAGAACTCGTCGACCCAGGCGTGAGAAAGCTGGGTGTCGACCCAAACGCGCAGGGGAGCGACTGCCACGTAGGTTGCTCCCATGGCGATGAAAAGTCCGCCTACAATACGAGCACCAACGCGTGCTGCCGGCATTTGATGAATGAGCAAAAAGCCGAGCAACTGGAAGTGGGCAAAAAAGGAGGCGAAGGCGCAATACTCCAAAAAGTGATGGAGGTAGCGGTAGAGACTCGGATAGACCGAGATATCGATCCACAAAAGGGCCGTCCCCAGGCAGAAGAAACCGCCGGCGCCGAGCAGCGGGCGACGCCACTTGGCGCGCAGGATCGAGCGCTGTGCGGCGGCAATCTGGAAGGTGGCGCAGGTTGCCGCGCCTCCAAAGACCAACAGAAAAATCCAAGGCCCGATCGCGCCCATCGAGGTTTTTGAGATGGCCGGACCCGAGAAGGTTCTGAAGGCGGTGGGGATCGAAAGAAGCGCTCCGGCGATGCCCACTACCAGCGCGCGCGCCCAGTCTCGAAGCTGTCGACTCTTGAGCCAGTGTCCCGTGAGGGCTCGATTGAGGTAGCTCAGTTGTGACCACAGCAGTCCTAAGAGGGCCGTGGGACCGAGATAGAGAATCGGCGCTCCCTTGAAATGGTCACTCCAGTTAAAATCCCAACTCGGCCGCAAAATCAGGTCTGCGACTAGAAGACACGCCCCGGCGAGAGCACCCGAGACGGCCAAGCCAAGTACGATGTCGATGGAAGACTCGTCGGGTTCTGTCCCAAAGTTGCTGGGGGCCAGGGCGGAAGCGGTCGAATTTGGACCGTTTGCATCGGGATTTTCGCGGGTTGCCTCGATGAGATTTAGGATACGCGTCGGGGTGGAAGAAGGCTACACTCCCGCCGCCTTGTCTCCCTCTGACTCAACTTCTAGCCCTGCGGCCCGCCCGGGCTCTCTGTCCCACCCCGATGGACTCAGCGCGCCCCAGCTGGCGATGTATGTGGGCATCGGGTCCATGACGATGCTCTTCGGAGCCAGTTTGGTCGGCTATTTCGTGACACGGGCCCAGGCAAAAGCTTGGCGAGCAGTTGACTTGCCAGAGCTGCCCTGGGGCCTTTGGTTGAGCACGGCGCTCTTACTTTCGCTCTCATGGGCCTTGTTTGATGGGGAGCGGGCGATAAAAAAAAACCAGACAGCACGGTCGACTCAACGCCTGTTCATCGCCTTGCTCTTGGGGGGCCTATTTGGTGCGTCTCAGGTCGAAAATTGGCGACAGGTCGCGCGTTCTGCCCTTAGCGTGGAAGTGAAAGGTTTATACGTCTACAGCTTCTTCATGTTGACGGCACTCCACGCTGTGCACGTACTCGCTGGCCTGATCCCCCTTTGGCTCACTCACCGTCGCTCTATCGACATGCGTTATTCGAGCTCAAACCGCGAAGGCATACGACTCCTCAGGCAATATTGGGACTTCTTGTTGGTGGTCTGGGTTGTCCTCTTGGGTGCTCTGCACCTCGGGTAGCCCCACCCGCCTCGTTCACAACAAAGGTCAACCCTTGATTGTTTTACGCTGGGTTCGATAAGCAGTAGCCACGATGTCGCACGCCGCCGGAGACGGGCTCAATAGGGCCCAGCGTACAGCCGTCACGACCCTAAGTGGTCCCCTCTTGGTTCTCGCAGGTGCGGGGACTGGTAAGACTCGCGTGATTACTTTTCGTATCGCGGAGTTGATCAAGGACGGGATCAGTCCGCATCGTATCCTTGCGGTCACCTTCACCAATAAAGCCGCCAAGGAAATGCGTCAGCGCGCTATGGCACTGCTGGGACGCAGGAAGAAGAAGGGACAAAAAGGGCCAGAAATCTCCACCTTTCATTCGCTTTGCGTGCGGATCCTTCGGCGCCATGCAAAAAAACTCGGTTATCCGGACAACTTTTCTATCTACGATCGAGGTGACCAAGAAAGCGTAGCCCGCGGCGCTTTGCGCGACATTCGTGTGGGTGCGCAAAAACTCAAGCCCGGTGATCTGATCAATCGGATCAGCTCGTGGAAGGGGGACGGTCTCACTCCAGGAGAAGCGAGAGAGAGAGCCCGGGACGATATCGAGCTCCTCGCCGCTGAGGCCTACGAACGTTACCAGGCTTCGCTGAAGGTCTCAGGAGCGATGGATTTCGATGACTTGCTCTCGAACACCGAACGCCTCTTCAACGAGCACCCCGAAGCGCGTTTCGCCGAGGCGTCGCGCTATGATCACTTATTGATTGATGAGTATCAGGATACGAGTAGCTTGCAGTATCGTATCGTGGCCGCCCTGGCCGAACGACACCGCAATATCTGTGTCGTGGGTGACGACGATCAATCCATCTATGGTTGGCGAGGCGCAGAAGTAGAACACATCCTCAGCTTTCGCGATCAATGGCCCGAAGCCAGAGTAGTCCGTCTAGAAGAAAACTACCGCTCTACGGGATGGGTCATTCACCTGGCCAATACGCTGATCAGGCATAATACGGTCCGTCACGACAAAGTTCTGCGTCCGGCCCGGGAGCAAGGAGATCCCCCGCGTTTTGTGGCCTTTGATGACGAAAATGCCGAGGCCGAATCGGTCGTTTCGGAAATCTTCCACAAGGTGGACCATCGCAACCCGGAACGCATCCCCGCGAGCGATCTGGCCATCTTGTTTCGTACCAACGAGCAACCTCGCGCCTTCGAACAGGAAATGCGACGTGCGGGAGTTCCCTATCGAATCGTCGGAGGTCAATCCTTTTACGACCGCAAGGAGATCAAAGATCTCTTGTCCTATCTGAAGGTAATCGCCAACCCGTCGGATGAGGTATCCCTGTTGCGCATCATCAATACCCCTCCACGGGGGATTGGAAACAGCACGGTACAAGTGCTGATCGACGATGCGGTCCGTCGGGGCCGGCCGCTCTGGGAGGTGTTGCCTCTGGCTGAAGAATACCCAGAGCTCTCAGTAGCGGCTGCTCGGGCAGTTGAGGACTTTAGGACGTTGGTCGATGAATTTCGCGCTCGACTTGGCGAAGAGCGCCTTTCCGAACTCGTGGGGGAGATGATCGTTCGCTTCGATTACAAGACCGAGATCGAGAGGCAATACAAAGACCCGAGCGAACAAGAAGCGCGCATGAATGCGGTGCAGGAACTCGTGAACGGAGTAGTGAACTACGAGGAGCGGGACGAAAACCCCTCTTTGATCGGCTTCCTTGAAGAGTCGACTCTTTCGGATCGTGAGGATAGCAAGGACGATGACCGACAGGAGCATGCCGTCACCCTCATGACCCTCCATAGTGCGAAGGGCTTGGAGTTTCCTGAAGTCTACCTCGTGGGTATGGAGGAAGGCCTTTTGCCCCACAAGCGGTCATTGTTGGAGGACGCCAGTACAATCCCCGAAGAACGTCGACTGGCCTACGTGGGGGTCACTCGCGCGCAGACGAAGCTCACTCTCAGCTTCTGCAAACATCGAAACAAGTGGGGCAAACTGCGCCCACAGATCCCCAGCCGGTTTCTGATGGAGATGCGGGGCGAAACCAACAAAGCTCTGGCGATCGCAGCTCAATCTGAAGAGCAGTTCGCGCGCGACAAGGAGCGCTTTGAGGCAAAAGAGGCCGAAAAAGAAGAGAAGGCGAAGAAGGGCCGAGGGAAGAAGAAGGCCGAAAAACAGCGGCCGCCGATCGCTCTGCAGTCGAAGAAAAAAGCTGAAAAGAAGCCCCGCGCTGCCACCCAACCAGCGCAGGAAGAAGGGGGCGCAACGGCTTCTGCCGCGAGCCCGCAGTCGAAACCGGCACCCCCATCCGCATCAGCTGCGCCCCACCCCCTCGCATCCGAGTCCGTTGCGTTCACCAAGTCGGGTGCGCCGTCTGCGACTACTGATGCGGCCGGAGTGTCCCCAGACGCCTCCGAAAGGAAAGCACCGAAGCGCCCATCAAGGGATCCGGCTCGCTCTGCGCAAGAGCGCGAATCGAAAACAACTTCCGACCTTACGCCTCCTCCTATCGGCACGGCCGTATCACTGAGTCCCAATGTGAGCTCAACCCGTCCGCACGGCAAAGCGGCAGTGAAGTCGCCCTCAACCGCCGCCGAAAGTCCATCATCGTCAAAAACGACAAGTAGCGATTACAAGCAGGTCAGCCTCTTCGGAGAATGAAACCCAAAGAAGCTGAGCTCTCTCGATCAATCGAAACTATCGAAACCGGAACCATCGCTTTCAGACTCAGCTTCTGTCTCACCGGAGCCGCCCGCCGCCTCATCGCCCCCGGATCCGGGAAGGTTCCAGCGTAAACCACCCAAGACGGACAAGAAGAAATCCGAGGCGCCGCCTGCGATTCGATTGCTGCCGGGTTCGACGGTGTTGAAGTTCAACGCATAGGAGGTGGCGTCGATTCCGGCCACGATTTGCCAGGAGGGGCTGAGTCGATAGCCGAACTCGAGGCCATAAGTGAGCGCCATCGCCTTCGCGTTTTCGAACCAACCGGGATCCGTCTGCAACCCTGCCGCATTCGTTTCGGGTGCGTCGCCGATCTCACCCACAGTCAGCCCCTTGCGGTAGCCGAAGTACCCCATCAGGCTCAGTTGGTTGACGGTCACGGCCGCATCCAGTCGCCCTTCGAGGTAAGAGTAGTTCACATCAGGAAACTTCTGAGGGTCTGCTTCCAGGCCCCCATCCTCGCTGTCGTCGACAGCACGCACCCAGACATATTCGCGGCCATAGTTTGCTTCGACTCCTAGGGTCAGGATCGAGATAGGAAAGCGTCCGCGCAGCCCGCCAGAGAAGGCTTGGTAGCTCGCTTTGTAAATCTCGTCGCTTTTGAGCTCATCGTCGGCGTACTTGGTCTTTTTGGAGAGGCTACGCGCAAAAGCAAAGTCGACCCCCAAGTAGTCGATGAAGTACCAGTGCCCCGAAAGCGAGGCGAAGGCCGCCGCCGGCAAGGTGTTGTCGTTCGGGGCGGCAGGAAGTCCCGCGCTGTTCTCTGAATACCTCAGAAAACGACTGATCGCGCCCACCCCCAAAGTGAAGTCGAGAGGAGAGAGTTCCACAGATGAACCGCCAGACGAAGCGCCCTCTTCGGCGTCTTCACTGTCGAAGCCCATCTCGTCGTCTTCTCCGAGAACGTCGTCGCTCTCTTCCTCTTGGTCGGCATCGAGGTCGACCACTTCACCTTCGTCTCCGTCCTCGGCGAGGACAGGAGTCGAGAAGGAGGCGCTCAGGGCAATGATGCCGAGAAATCGCGCGGGACGTTGGATCATCAGTTACCGCTCCCGGCGCTGGCGAGGCCCATGACCCACTCTTCGAAGCAGGCGTACTCGGCGTCTCCGAGGTAGCTAAAGCTAAACGGGCTCGGCATTCCTTCTCCGCAGGCTTGAGTGTCCTTGAGTTTGGTGAGCATAAGGCTTGCTGCGGGATTGGTAGGGTCGATGATCAGCTCAGGGGCGTCCACCGGACAATCGCCGTTCGCATTAGCCTCTGCGGGGTAGACTGCTGGTTTTCCTACCAGGGTCTGAGGATCGACAGCGACCAGCTCAAGAACCCCAAAAGGCTCGGGATTGGCGGCGTCGCCCTGGTGACACGCGGCCGAACCGCAGTTCGTCTCGATGAGTGTGGGCATATCGCAATTGGACCCACCTGTCGTGGTCATTTCCGTAGTGCCTGTCGTGGCCATTCCCGTAGTGGCGTCCGTGGTCGTCATGGCATCCGTGGTGGTCGTTCCGGCGGTGGTGGTCGCATGAGCGTCCGGATTGTCTATGTCACTGCCTTCGAGGCAGCCGGTAAAAACAAGGGAAACTACGGAACAAAGGCCCAGGGTGGCCAAGCTGGCGAAAGTGATTCGTTTCATAATCTTGAAGAAATTGGAAAAGGGGGGGCGCAGCGCGCTCATTTGGGTTGAACGCGTGGAGTTTTGCTGTGTACGAGCCCAGGTCAATGTAGGTGTTGATTGAACTCACGTCAAAATCTGGAGATTATCTAGAATCTTCCTGTCTAGCTAAATTTCTTATGATTTCAGCCTCTTGAAGGGGGGAATGCGAGTGCCCCCCTTTTGCTACCTTGATCACCCTGGCTAAAACTGAGGGAGCCCTGGCGCAACCAACGAGTTCCCATTTTGCCCGCAACCGTCACCACAGAGTCCCACCACAGGTTCTTCCAGGAATTAAACCGGCGAGGCTTCGACTTGGCACAGTACTTCAGCGTTAGCGCGGAGCAGTCGCTCTTTTCCGAGTCCTGGGTCGATCAGTGTTTTCCGCTCTGGGCGACGGAACAACTCCGCCAAAATGGTTCGCTCCTGGGCATCTTGGTGGCCAATACACGAAAGCTCTGGTTGCCCTTCTTGTCCTGGTATCGAAGCTGCCCAACTCGTTTACACATGAGCGAACCATTAGACGGGTATGTGCGGGAGTCGATTGCCGAAGCGGCAAAACTAATCCGCGACGGGAGCGCGCCCCACAATTGCCCTCGCATTTGGCTGGGATATGCGCACACGCTGGATCCGTGTCCGCTTCCGATCCAACGTCTGGCTGAGCTCAGTGGCCTTGCCTCTTTGGGACCGAGTGGACTCGTCGTCCACCCTCAATACGGCCCTTGGATCGGACTCCGCGCCTTGATTCTCGTCGATACCGAGCCTCTCTCTCAGGTGCCTTTCGGCCCACCATTCACGTGTACGGGGTGCCATCAACCGTGCGTGGCGCCTTTCCAGGCGGCGCTCAATAAATCGACGCGGGCGGCTGAAGAGCGCCTTGGGTCCCCTTATGCCAATGAGGAGACTCGATCGTCGAATTCGAACGCGCGCACTTGGTTAGCTGTGCGTGATGCGTGTCCCCTAGGTCGAGAGTACCGCTACGAAGAAGAGCAAATCGTATATCACTATGACAAAGACGCTTCGGTCCTCAGCGAAGCCGAAAGCTAAAGCGTAGGCGGGTGATTCAGCTTTCTTGATCGAGGATAGTCGCAGCTTGCTCCGCCGACAGCACCTTGATGCGCGGCGTGTCGCACTCAGCTCCCCGCTTCAACTCCCACTCGTTGAGTCGAGCCCAATCGTGTTTGGAAAACACACGGGTGCGACCGGAAAGCAGGGTTATTATCGCCTCTGGGTCTCGATACGGCCCCACCTGATCGAGGTCTTCTTCCATCAAAGCCACCGTTTCGTTCGCGCAGCTCTTGTTCGTACCGATGAGCCCGGTCGGGCCCCGTTTGGCCCAACCGGCTACGTAGAGTGCTGGCACTCGCGGCCCATCGGGGTAGACCAGGACGCGTCCTGCTTCGTTGGGCACGGTTCCTGTGTCGGGGTGATAGGGTACATCGGGGACGGGCACTCCGTGGTAACCGATGGCGCGTACGACCAGGCCACAGGGGACGGTCGTGATCTTGCCCGTCCCGACCGCCCTCATGCGGGCCGCTGATTCCACGAGGTCATTTCGCTCCGTTTTGAGCCCTTTCACGCTGCTGTCGCCCACGATTTCCACTGGGGATTCGCAGAAGCGTAGGACGACGCGTCGCTTGCTTTGCATCCGCGGCTGATAGCGGGGGTAGCCCGCTATGAAGTCGCTCTTGGTCGTCTTACGCTTAGACACATAACCATCAACCACCACCTCGATTCCGTCGAGGGCGTCGAGCTCTCTCACCTCCTTGTCGCTAAATGCCGCTTGATTGGGGCCTCTGCGAGCAAGTAAGATCACCTCTTTGGTGTTTCCACGCCGCAACACATCAAGTGCAGGTTGCGCGATGTCCGTCTTGGCTAGTTCCTTCGCGTCACGGAGCAGGATCCGCGCGACATCAATGGCGACGTTTCCCATGCCGACCACGACAGCTCGCTCGTGGTCGAGCTTTGGCGCAGAGCCGACGAAGTCGGGGTGACCGTTGTACCAATTGACCAAGTCGGTGGCCGATACGCTGTTTTCTAAGCCCTCTCCCGGGATGTTCAAAGACCGGGCGCCAGCGCTGCCCACTGTGATGAGCACTTGATCGTAGAGCTCTTGGAGCTCACCGAGCGAGATGTGTCGCCCAAGTTCTACTCCTGCAAAAAGCCGAACAGCCTCATGGTTCAGGGCTCGTTGGAAGACGACTTGGGTCTTTTTGATCTTCTGATGGTCGGGCGCCACGCCGTAGCGCACCAGTCCGAAGGGGGCGAACTGATGCTCGAAGACATCCACTTGCGCCCCCCGTTTGACGAGCGCTTCGGTCGCGTACATGCCCGCGGGGCCGCTTCCGACGATGGCGACGTGCCAGTTACGGCCCAAATCCACATGTTTCTCCTGAGTTCTACCCATTGCCGTCCAGTATGACTTGAGCTCTAGCCTAGCTGAGGCGCCGCCCCTCTGTAAAAGCGACCCCTTCTTGCTTCCCAGGCTAGTCGAGCTAATGTTTCAAAAAGTTCTGAAAGTTGCGATGGCAAATTCTAAGGAAAGCCCTAATCTGCCGAAAGAATTGGTCTCTCCCCCTGAGTTGGCCGTGGCCGAGGTGGTGGGTCGACTCATGCACTTCTGGGGGTTCAAGCGCCCCATGGGGCGGGTTTGGTCCCTGCTTTACTTGAGCGACACGCCGATGAGCGCAGCGTCCCTAGGTGAAGCCCTGAAGATGAGCGCTGGAGCTATCAGCATGGCCCTGTCCGAACTGGAAAAATGGGGCGCGATTCAACGCACCTGGATCCCGGGGGAGCGGCGCGACTATTTTTCCGCCGAAGCTGACATATGGAAGCTAGTGCAAAGGGTCATGCGAGAACGCGAACTCGGTCTGGTGCGCGACTTCACCCAGAGCTTGGCTCGCGCCGAAAACGACATCTCGGAAAGGGAGAGTCAGCTCCGCGAGGGCACTCCTCCGGAAGACTTAGACCTGGCTGCCAAGCTCAGCTACAAGCGGGAGCGCCTCGCCCGACTCCGTCACCTGAGCGAAACTGGCGAGAACCTCCTGGGTGCCCTGGTCGACGGAGGCGCCGTCAATCCTAGCTTACTCTTTGACCCCCATTCTAAGGCTTAAACAGATGGAATCCGTAGCAGTGAACCTTCCCCCTCGACCTGAAGGCGGCAGTGGCGCGATGTTTGACAACATCGCCGATCGTTATGACTTGCTGAATCGTCTGATTTCTCTAGGAATCGACCAGAGCTGGCGAAAGAAGACGGTCGCGGCGCTACAATTGCCGTCCCCAGCGCAAGTTCTCGACCTCGCGACAGGCACGGGGGATCTTGCGATCATGATTGCCCAGCTCCATTCTCAGGCGGAGGTCATGGGTGTGGATCCTTCGGTGGGAATGCTCGGTGTGGGTCACAAGAAGCTCGACAAAGTCGGACTCAATGACCGCGTTCGTCTCATCGAAGGCGACGCCCAGCAACTGCCTTTCGACAGCGATTCTTTTGACGGTACCACTATTGCTTTCGGTATTCGCAACGTCCCCGACCGCGCCCGTGGTCTAGCGGAGATGGCCCGAGTCACCCGCCCGGGGGGACGCGTCGCTATCCTTGAGCTGTCAGAGCCCCGTGCGGGGATCATGGGCAAACTGGCTCGCTTTCACGTCCATAGCGTGGTCCCATGGATGGGAGCTTTGCTCAGCGGAAGTAAAGAATACCGCTATCTTCAGAAGAGCATCGCTGCATTTCCTCCGGCCGAAGACTTTGCCGAGCTCATGGATCAGTCGGGTTTGCAGGTGCTCCAGGTGCTCCCCCTTACCTTCGGAGTAGCTCATCTCTACGTGGCTACCCCGCGAGGCTGAACCCGCTCATTGTTCTCTACCCTCCGCTAGCATCGTGACTTTCCCCTTTGCTCTCCACGCCGATCTCAAGCAGGCCAAACTGGCTTGGCTTAAGCATGCGCACGCGGCAAAAGATGGGGATCAGTTGGTAGCCGTGGCTCTCGCCTGCCCTTCCGGTCGAGCTTCGACTTTGCTCGCTTCAGAGGCCAGCGAGCGCTTCGCGGTCACCAGTTATTATCGACCGAGCGGCGCCGGTGATCATTGTCCCTTGAGCGTGGGGCTTGGGGTCGCTACGCAACTGAGAGCGACCACCAGCGCGCCGTTTTCGGAGGTTCAGCAGTATCTCGAAAAACAGAAAGTGATCTGTGAGTCGGGTTTGCGGCCGTACTTGAGGTACTTCGGCGGCGGAGCCTTCGATCCTCGGCGGCCCCACGAAGAAAGTTGTTGGCGTGATTTCGGCGCGGCTTCATTGATCTTGCCACGAGTGACCCTCGTGGAGACCGAGGGCGCTGCCGCCTTGATCGTGGTCGCCTCGCGCGAGACCGTCGAAACGGTTTTTGACGAACTTCGCTTCGTGTTGGCTCTCCTGGGTAGGGCTGACTTTGGCTCCGAGGACGAGCCGCCCCCCGCGTCGCTGCAAGCGATTCAGCTGCGCGATAGCGCGGACCAAAGTGCGTGGACAGCCATGCTCACTGACGCCCAAGAGCAGATGAAGGCGGGGACGCTCGAGAAGGTGGTGGCGGCCCGTCGCATGACGGTGCGTCTATCACATCGTCCGCGGTTTTCCGCGGTGATCCAGCGATTGGTGGAGCAAGCGCCTGGTTGCAGCGTGTTTGCCCTGCGTATCGGATATCGAATTTTTGTTGGAGCGACTCCCGAGACCCTGATTGAAAAAGAGGGGTTGCGCCTGCGAACCGAAGCTCTCGCCGGGACGGTAGCTCGCGGCACTGGCACCCCCGATGATGAAGCCCAGGCTGCGCTACTGGCGAGTGAAAAGGACCTGCACGAACATCGTTTCGTGGCTCAGATGCTGAGTGATTTATTGAGTCCGATTGCAGAGGTGCGAGCTGCAAAGCAGCCGCAGATTCGCTCCCTCAAAAGGATGTATCATCTCTGGACGCCCATTGTCGCCCAGCTCAAGACGCCCGCCCATGTGCTTCAGCTGGTTGCGAGTCTGCACCCTACCCCCGCCGTGGGTGGCCTACCGCGGGCGGAGGCCGTCGACTTCATTCTGCAGCAAGAACAAGTAGAACGGGGCTGGTATGCCGCGCCATTTGGCTGGTGTAACCAAGAGGGAGACGGGCACTTTCTTGTAGCTCTCCGTTCCGCGCTGATTGCTGAGGACAAGGTCCACGTCTACGCCGGGGCTGGTATCGTGGCCGAGTCGGACGCCGGTCGGGAGTACCAAGAGACCGAGCTCAAGATGGGATCGATTCTAGGTGCCTTGGGACTAGCGAGTTAGGGCTGGTCATGGACACCTCCGAGCTGCGCTCTGAATCCGTATTGTTTCAGTGGAACCGACTGCTCTTCGGGTTGTTGGAGCAAGAGGGCGTCAAAGACGTGGTGATTTGCCCGGGCTCACGCAATGCGCCCCTCATCTTTGCGGCGGTTGCTCAGGAAGGGTTGAGCTGCCATTCGGTGATCGATGAGCGCTCAGCCGGCTTTCTCGCCTTGGGGCTGGCTCGGGCCGGGCGCCGCCCGGTGGCCTTGGTCTGCACGTCTGGCTCGGCCGTCGCTCACTTTCTTCCGGCGGTGATTGAAGCCCACCAGTCGGGGATCCCTCTTTTGGTCTTGTCTGCTGATCGCCCTGGCTATTTGCAAGGCAGTGGCGCACCTCAGACCATCGTTCAATCTGGTATCTTCGGCTGTTACGCGAAGACGACGCCAGGCTGGCTCGAGCCCAGCGCCCGTGAACCCCATCTTCTGCATTTCGCCCAGAAGGTGAGGCTCTTGATGGAAGCCGTCCGGGGAAGCGCACCGGGGCCCGCTCACTTGAATTTACCCTTCGACAAGCCCTTGGAACCTCTGCCCCCCGCAAGTGGAGCGGAGCACGAGCTGCACTCTTTGGTGGATCGAATCCTCGGCTCGGGCTCCCCCTGGCGCACCGGCGAGGGCTCGGCCGGGCTTGGAGACTCCGAGCGTTTTCTGGACGAGTTTCTCGGTCGCCCGGGCCACTGCGCTATCGCGCTTGGACCGGTCGAACCGGCCGTGGCTGATCAAGGCTACGAACTGGCCTTTGCGCTCGGGCTCCCTCTCTTCACCGAAATGCCCGGCCGCAGCGACCTGAGTCGCAGTGTGGAGCTTTTCGCACGGCGGCGCGTGCAGAAGGGCGATGGCCCGACTCTCCGGGTGCTTCACCTGGGGCCGCCTTTCGCGTCTTCCGCGTGGGCACGAGCCATCGAGAGCGGCGTCATCGAGCAGTTAGTTGTCTCCGGACGGCCCGTAACTGAGCCGAGTGCGCGAGCGCGGCAGCTCCTGGTGGGCAAGCTGGAGTCGTTACTCCCTGTTCTGCTCGTCCAGGCCCGGAAGAAACAGGAAGGTGCTCCAAGTGCGAACGAAAATGAGTGTGACGGCTCAGGTCCGGTGGATGTAGACGCTATCAAACATGCCCTTGCCTCGAGCGGCTCGTCCGGCGAGGGCGGGCTTTCCGAACCAAGAACCATGGTCGAGGTCCTGGGGGCAGCAAAAGAGGCGAAAGCGCTTTTGATTGGCAACAGTACGAGCGTGCGACTTGCAGGCTGGGTGGCTCCTCTTGCTCCCAGCGCACGGTGGCAGGTCTATCTCACCCGCGGAGCCAACGGTATTGACGGGCTTTTGGCCCAGGCTTGCGGGGTGGCCCGCGGGCTTGAAGCGCCTCTACTCGCAATCGTTGGGGATGTAGCGGCTGCTCATGATCTTGGCGCGTTGCAGCTCGCGCGAGAGCTCACTTCTCCCCTAGTGATTGTGGTGATCGACAACGCGGGAGGTCGCATCTTCGAACAGCTGCCTGGCGCAAGACTTTGGGAGCATCAACCCGCAGTCGCACCTTTCTTTCTCACAGCCCCCAAGCTTGACTTCGTAGCGATCGCGGGCTCGATGGGGATGGCGGCGTACCAGTGCAGCGAACTGGAGGACTTAAGGCGCCAAGTGCAGCAGGGCCTGCGGCGGCCTGGACCCACGGTCATTGTCGCACGCACTGATCCCAGCACCACGAGAAGCTTCTTCGCCGCTCTCGAGGCTGAGGAGGAGCGGTGACGTCCTTTGCAGCCGCCCCCCCTGCTCTCGTTGGTTTGCACGGTTTTACTGGCTCTCCGAAGAGCTTCGCTCGTCTACGGATCTCCGGACTCTTTGCTCCTGCGCTCGGCGGTCATGGTCCCGATCCCGATCTGAGTTCTGCATCGTTCGACGCCGAAGTTCGGCGTATTTCCGCCGCCATGGCTTCGCGCTTCAACGACCCCGTTCATTTATTCGGCTATTCGATGGGGTCGCGCGTGGCGCTCGCATTAGCGCTGGCGCATCCAGAGCAGGTCGCTCGACTCACCTTGATCGGGGTCAATCCCGGACTGCGCTCAGAAGAAGCGCGGGAGGAACGGCTCGATTGGGAGTCGCGGTGGATCGATATGCTGGAGGTAGATGGGCTCGCCCTTTTTGAACGTCGCTGGAGAGCTCTGCCTCTTTTTGACTCTCAGGGCTCTCTGCCCCCATCCACCCGCGAGGAACAGGCCCAAGAACGCCTGAGCCATACAGCATTCGGCTTGGCCCACGCGCTTCGCACCTTGGGGCTCTCGGTCATGCCGAACTTGTGGCCCCTGCTTCCTCAACTCAAATTGCCCTGCGACTTGATCGTCGGAAGCCTAGATAGCAAGTTTTCCCTCATCGCCGAAGAAATAGAGTCGCTGGTGGATCACTGTCGGGTGCTTCGGCTTCCTGGTTGTGGTCACAATCCGCTGCTCGAAACTCCAGGGCGTCTACGCTCCCTCATGCTCAACCCATGACCGAACTCGCATCCATCGACGCTCCAGCCGCCTCGCTTCCGCCTAGCAACCCGCGCCCGGGATCGGTGCGTGCCTGGGCTCTTGCCTGTCGTCCCGCTACTTTGACCGCAGCCATCGCCCCTGTCCTCGTCGGTTGCGCGGTGGCCTTGCATCAGGTGCCTTTGCGCATGGATGCAGTGATGGCGACGCTCCTGGGTGCTTCGCTGCTTCAGATTGCGTCCAACTTTGCCAACGATGTTTTCGACTTCGAAAAGGGGGCCGATACGGGGGAACGCTTGGGTCCTACGCGAGCTGTCCAGGCGGGCTTGTTGAGCTCCCGCCAGATGAAGACAGGGCTGGGGGTGGTGATCGGACTTTCACTTCTCGTTGGCGCCTACATCACCTTTCTGGCTGGCTGGCCCATCGTGGTGATTGGACTTTCCAGCATCGTCGCGGCGGTTGCTTATACAGGCGGACCTTATCCCCTCGGTTACCACGGTTGGGGTGATGTCTTTGTCTTTCTCTTCTTCGGCTTGGTGGCGGTGACGGGAACTGTCTTTGTGCAGACCGGCGGCATGTCCCCCTTTGCATTCACCGCAGCGGTGCCCATCGGGGCTTTGGCGACGAACATACTGGTCGTCAACAATCTGCGCGATCGGCACACGGACGAGCTCGCCAACAAGCGCACCTTGGCCGTCCGCTTGGGTCGAAGAGGAGCGCTGCTTCAGTACTTGGGCCAATTGATGATCAGTTATTTGGTTCCAGTGTTCATCTACTACCAATTTGCCGCGTCGCCTTGGGTGCTCTTGCCCTGGATTTCGCTCCCCTTGGCTGTGAAGAACTGGCGAGCTGTGCAGGTCGAAGAGGGGCGAGCTCTCAATGCCGTCCTCGTGGCCACAGCCAAGTTAGTCTTCGTATTTGGACTCCTATTTGCGCTGGGTTTGGGCCTAGCTGCCTAGTCTCGGAGGCCCATGCCCAGTCTTGATTTGATGATCTTAAGGACGGCCCCTTCTAGGGCGACGGCGCTTGCCTTTCCCGAGCGCGACGTGACCTGGGGCGAGTTGCATTCCCTCGTGGAGGAGCGGCTTTCGACCTGGCCCCGACGGCGCACTCTGATCGCACTGCGCTGTCGAGCCGATCTCGAAGGGCTGGTTGCCTTCTATGCGGCCTTATTCGCCGGGGTGCCGACCTTGCTTCTGCACCCACGGTGGCCGGAAGCTCGTATCCAATCCCTCTTGGAGCAAACCGGCGCCGAAACGGTCGTCGATGGCGAGACTGAGCGTGAACTGAGTCCCCCCAGCTCTCGGCCATCTCCGCATCCTGACGCAGTGCTCTTGATCCCGACCAGTGGCTCAACCGGAACCCCCAAAGTAGTGCAGCATTCGCGGGCTACCCTCGAAGCGGCCGCGGAGGCGAGCGCTACTAATCTAGGCTGGATGCCAGAAGATCGCTGGTTGCTTTCTTTGCCGTTTTCCCACGTGGGAGGCGTTTCGGTCCTCGTGCGTTGCCTTTTAGCTCAAGTCCCCGTCGTGGTGGATACGGGTTCGTTCAAAGATGCAGACCTACTTAAGCGCGCCGACCAAAAAGGAGCGACGCTCTACTCGCTTGTTCCGACTCAGCTCTATGATCTCATCGGCCTGCGGCAGCAAACCCCCGATCTGCCACGCGAACTCCGCATGGTCCTTGTAGGAGGCGCTCCGGCTCCCCTGCCCCTGCGTCAAGCGGCCTACGACGCAGGCTTGCGGGTGATCTACACCTACGGAATGAGCGAAGCCGGCTCGCAGCTCGTGACCCAAGAGCCCGATGTCGCGCAAGTGCGTCCCCAGAGCATCGATGTGGGCCGACCGCTCTCTCAGGTCGAACTCCGTGTCGACGAGAGCGAACGCCTTTGGGTGCGGGGACCGAATCTCATGTTGGGCTACCTGTCCAAGGATAGTTCCCCCGCCAGTGGATTTGAGCCTGATGGATGGTTCAAGACGAGCGACCGGGGAGAAGTCCTTTCTGATGGAACTGTTCGGCTGCTGGGGCGCGTGGACCATGTCCTGATCTCTGGCGGCGAAAACGTCGACCCAGAAGCTGTTGAGCAGGAGCTTTGCCGGTGTCCGGGTATCCGAGAGGCCGCTCTCTTTGGCGCTCCGGATGAGCGGTGGGGAACACGGCTGGTGGCCGCCCTGGTGAGCGACGAACCGCCGGAACGACTTCGGCCGCACTTGGAGGAGTTTTGTAGAGAAAACCTACCCGCGTACGCGATCCCCAAACAGTGGGTGTTCCTCCGCGAACTTCCGCAACTCGGGATCGGCAAGTTGGACCGTAAGGCGCTGCCTCAAATGCTCGAACCGCTCCTCTCATCTGCAAGCACCACCGTAGTCGTTTGAGCTTTGGTCCCTAGTTCGGCCTCGGGATTGGACACACTTTGGACCCGGGTCTAAAGTTCAGAGTCATGGCAAGGGCATCCAGCTCAATCAGTGATTGCTTGTATCGAAGGATCGCGGTGTCGACCCTGCTCCTGGGGGCCCTCGCCTGTCAGGCCCGCTCGACGCCCAAAGAGAAAGAGGCTGAGACGAACCCGGTAGAAGCGGTGGTCGACGAGGGGTGTCCCCACCAAGACGGCGGAACCTGCCCGCACCCCGACACCGGGGGCGCGAAGAAGGCGCCGCTAGGCGAGAGCCCTCAGCTCTTCGGCTCGCCCCTTCCCTCGTCGACGAGCAAGGAAGTTCCCCTTGAGTCGATTCTCGAGTCGCCCGAAGAGTTTCATCAGAAGCAGGTCTTGGTCTCGGGAAAGGTCAAACGTGCTTGTTCTCGTCGGGGCTGCTGGATGGAAATCGCACCCAACGAGGGCCCCTCCGCTCTCGGTTGCAGAGTCACCTTCAAGGACTACGGCTTTCTCGTTCCCACAGATTCCCAAGGGAGTCATGCCCGTTTGAGCGGTACGGTGCAGGTCACCGAGATCCCCAAGAAGGCGGTGGACCATTATGAATCCGAGGGCGGCACCTTTCCCAACAAACTGCCTGACGGTACTGCCCGTGAGGTTCGTATTGTTGCCACGGGTGTTGAGCTGACGCGCCAGTCCTGACTATGTCGCGATTCGACTCGACTGTGGTTCGACTCACCCTACTTGTGGGGGCGTTGAGCCTCAGCGCCTGTGAACGCCAGCCTCCGGCGAAAAGAGGTGCCGAAAGACCTCAAAGCGGGCCTTCGGACCCACGCATCGAGGCAAGTGCGCCGCCGATCCACCCTGAAGTCGGCGACGAGATTGCTCCCCGCCCGGAGCGAAATGAGCCCCCAAATGAAGGCCGCCACAAGGCCCAAGAGCTTGCTCCGAAGGTTCCCAAAGCCGAATTGCCTCCCGAACTCCCTTTGGCCAAGCCGATCGAAGTTTCTGTGCCGGGAGATCGCTCGCTGCGCGTCACTCATGCCGCTCCCCAGCAGGAGCACGCCATCGTCTACTTACATGGCATGTGTGGCAATTCGAAAGGAGCCGATCCCTGGGTCGATCTCGCTAGCACATACGGGACGGTGATCGTGGTTCGAGCCAATGTGCCATGTGGAGACCGACCGGGGTTTAAATGGCCCAAAGATGTGAGCGCGATTCAGGCGAGGATCGATCGCGCCCTCCGGCATGTAAAGGACCAGCGCGAGGGGTTGCTGAGCACGGAGCATCCCACCATCGTGGGCTATTCCCAGGGAGCTCACCGTGCCGAGCTGCTCGTGGCCGCCTATCCGGGGCGTTATGACCGCGCGATCTTAGGCGGTCCGCCTACCGCTCCTACCTACGAGGCGCTGAGCAGCTTGACCGCTGTGGCGGTGTTGGGCGGCGAACTAGAAGACCATAGCCATATGCTTGAAGGCGCTCAGGCGCTTGTTGAAGAAGGAAGCCGAGCTCGCTTTTTCCTACTCCCTCGGGTGCACCACGGGAGCTACGGACCACAAGGACGACGCGTTCTCACCGACGCACTCAGGTTCGTCTTCGAAGAGCCAGCTACCAATGAGCGAGTCATCGACCCCAGGCGTGAGATCGATTGACTCGCCAAGCCGAAGGTGAGTTTCGCTCTACTTTCGTTGGCGAGCCGCCCGAGTCGCAACAGTTTTGGCTGCGGTTTTGGTCGTCGTTCGATTGCTCGTCTTCTTCGCCGTCTTCTTCTTGGTACGAGGAGTCGTTGCTTGAGTCGTCTTCTTCGCAGGGCTCTTTTTGACTGTCTTCTTGGAGACAGTCGGTTTTTCGCTGGGGCTGAGCAGCTGGATCAGTTTTTCGAGCTCGGTCAGCAGCTTGCTATTGGATTCGCGCCAGTATTCGGCGTTGGCGTTTGGCCCCCCCACCCAACACCTAACCGACTTGCTCAAGTAGCGCTGGGGAATCGCACGCATCATGTCTTCGTCGGTTCGGTCATCGCCTGCACAGAAGATGAAGTCGGTGCGGGGGTGCTCCTCAAGGATGCGATTCATGGCGCTTCCTTTCGTGACGAGCTCGTGGCGCACTTCAATCACTCGATTGCCCTTGAGTACACGGTAAGGACGACGTTTGAGCAGGTCTTCTAGTTGAGCGTGGAGTTCGTTGGATTGAAACTGGGCGTATTCCGGATCTGCGGCGCGGCTATGCCATGCCAGGGCGGCCCTCTTGCTTTCGATACTACTTCCGGGGGTTCTACGGACGTATTCTTCGAACAAAGGACGCACCAAACGATTGAGCCCGGCAATGTTGACTTTGACGCTACCCTGCCACTGGCTGCCGGGTAACTTCATCGCGAGGCCATGTTCACAAACAAGACCGATGTTGAGGTGACCGAGCCATCGTTCCAACGTGTCCCCGTCGCGACCACTGACCACATAGACCTGGGCCAACTCGCTCAGGTGCTCGATCGTCCTCAAAATGCGCTTGTCGGGCACGGCGTCTAGGGGGTTGATCACATAGGAGCGAAGTGTGCCGTCGTAGTCGAGAACGACGAGCGGGCGTTTGGCTCGTTTGGCCAGAGAGCTGAGATGTTCGTCGTTCATGTCCAGTAGCTGGACGCTGACCGAGGGATCACCCCGGAGTTCTTCAAGTTGTTCCAAGAAAGCCTCTGCCCAGCGGGTGCTGGTGTTGCGGTTTACAAAAGTTTCCATATGTCCGAAGGCCTCCAAATTGGGGAGGCGCCCGACGAGTGCCTCATGAAGGGCTTCTGCGATCTGCGTCATATTGAAGGGGTTGACCAGTTTGGCACCCGGCAAACAGTGCGCGGCCCCGCAGAACTCACTGAGGATCAATGTCCCACCCAATTCGTTGCGCGCGGCGACGTATTCAAGAGCAACCAGATTCATCCCGTCGCGCACGGGCGTCACCAGGCCCACATCTGCAGCCCGATACAGCCCCGCCAAGCGCTTCCGATCAACGGACTGATTAATGTAGACCACGGGAGTATAGCTCGGGGTCGAATAGGCACCATTAATGCGCCCTACGAGCTCATCGACCTCGCGCTTAAGCTGCTGGTATTCTTCTACACCGGTACGCGACGGGGCGGCGACCTGAACTAAGACGACGTTCCCCCGGTATTGTGGGTAGCGTCGCAGCAACTCTTCAAAACCCAGAAGTTTTTGAGGGATCCCCTTTGTGTAATCCAAACGGTCCACACCCACGACCAGCTTCTTCCCGATGTAGGCGTGAGTCAGGTCAGTTAGTTCGCGTTTTGCTTCGGGACTCGACGAGAGCTCTCGAACCTCTTTTGGTTCGATACCGATCGGCATCACCTCCAGGTGTACGCGACGACTCTGAAGAGGGACGAATTTGGCGTCCGAATCCATCCCGAGGACCCTGAGCGCAGTCGACCGAAAGTTAGAAACGTACTCATAAGCGTGGAAACCGATTAGATCGGCCCCAAGCAGCCCCTTGAGTACCTCTTCCGCCACAGGCAGCGTTCGATATCCATTCGCTGTTGGGAAGGGGATGTGAAGGAAGAATCCAATCGTGCAGCCGAGGCCTTTGGCACGTAACATTTGCGGCACCAGACACAGCTGATAGTCATGTACCCAGATCGTGTCCCCCGGACGAGCTGCTCGCGCGATGGCATCCGCGTACATTTGATTGACGACTCGATAGGATTCCCAATGCTTGGGGGTAAAACTCGCGCGCTCTGTCAGGTCATGAAAAAGGGGCCACAAGGTGTCGTTAGAGAATCCTTCGTAGAAACCCTCAACGTGATCCTGGTCGATGAAGACCGCACTTGAGCCAGCGCGAGTGAGTTGTCGTGTCACTTCCCTGCGCTCGGGGACGGCGACATCTGCTCCGGGCCACCCCAACCACAAGAATTTTCGCTTGTCGCGCACCGCCGCCAGAGCCGTAACGAGCCCCCCGGTGCTCGGTTGAACATGCCACTGTCCTCCGCTTTTTGTCATGGTTACAGGTAGGCGGGAGGAGGCAACGATCAACTTTCCTGTCATCGGAATTCGTTATGTCACACCTGGTCTGAGATGAACAGGGCTGTCATCCTCGAAGCGCGTGCCCGTCAGCGGAAGTGGGTAAACGACACGTCGAAGAAACAAGCTGGCGCTTCATCGCGACTAGATATGCTGTCATCAACGAGGTTTGGCGACTTTCAATTTTGCCTAGTTTTGACGATACTTTAACCGCCTTCTGTAAACTTTAATTTTCTCAGGCGCTTCTCTAACAAAACATTCACTCCTTACTAGCATCAATGAAACACGCCCTCATCGGAAACTGTTCTTACCAAGCTCTCGTCGACTACACCGCGAAGATCGATTGGCTCTGTTGGCCGCGCTTCGACTCGAGTCCTGTTTTTGGGGGGCTATTGGATCGTGACAAGGGCGGCTTCTTTTCGATCCAACCCGCTGGGGACGAGTGGAGCTCAAAACAAGACTATCTGCCGAACACGAATATCGTGCGCACGGTGTTTCAGAGTGATCGCGGCTCCTTCGAAGTCATCGACTTCGCCCCCCGATTTCGACAGTTCGAGCGCCACTATAAGCCCAATATGTTGGTACGCATCGTGCGACCGATTTCGGGTGAACCGCTGGTCGTTGTTCGCTGTCGTCCCACCTACGACTACGGGCGGACGACTCCACCACCACGAATGGCTTCGAACCACATTCAGTATGCGATCCCGGAAGAGAACCTGAGACTCACAACGGACGTGGCCCTGAACTACGTCCTCGAAGAAAGACCGTTCCTTCTCGAAAGTGAAGCCAAACTCGTGCTCACCTGGGGCGACCCTTTGGAAGCCCCTCTGCAGGAAACGGTGTCGGGTTTCTACGAACGCACTCGGCTCTACTGGGAGCGCTGGGTCAAACACACCGCCCTACCCGGTGCCTTTCAGAAAGAAGTCGTACGTTCCGCGCTGACCCTCAAGTTGCACATGTACCAAGACACGGGGGCAATCACAGCTGCGGCGACTACCAGTCTGCCCGAGTGGCCCGGTTCTGGCAGGAATTGGGACTACCGGTTTTGTTGGCTGCGAGATGCCTATTTTACCCTGAGGGCGATGCGGCGCATCGGTCACGTCGATGAACTGGAAGCTTTTGTGGGCTTCATTAAGAATGTTGCCTCACAAAACCCACGACTCCAACCTGTCTACGGCATTACTGGAGAAACCGCTCTCGAAGAAATCGTCTTGGATCACCTTGCGGGATACGAGGGCTCTGGGCCGGTCCGAGCTGGCAACGGGGCGGCCGACCAGGTGCAATACGACGCATACGGAGAGGTGATCGCCACCATTGCCCCCTTCTTTTTGGATTTTAGATTCGAGGAACACCGCAGCCAAAATGCAATTGGCCTACTGAAACGACTTCTCCGTCGCATTGACGAGACGATGGAGCTTCCGGACGCTGGCGTCTGGGAAATCAGGGACGACAATCGCATCCATACCTTCTCCCTACTCTTTCATTGGGTCGGGGCGAAGGTGGCGGCACGTATTGGCGAGGCGCTCAAGGATGAACATCTGACGGCTCAAGCACTGAATCTCGAGCAGAGGGCCCACCACCTGATTGAGGAGCGCGCCTGGAACGAAGAACTCGGCTTTTATGCCGATTCGCTCACGAGTCCGAATGAGGATGCAGCGCTGCTCATGATGATCAACCTGGGCTACCTCACCAAAGATGATCCTAGAGCAGAGAGGCACTTGCGCGCATTGCAGAAGCGACTCTTGATCGGTGATCATCTCATGCATCGCTATCTCCACCATGACGGCTTGGGCGACGATCATGGAGCCACTTTTACGGTATGCGGTTTTTGGAACGTTGAGGCGTTGGCACGCTTGGGGTTCAAAGAAGAAGCGCAGGCTGCCTTCGAACGCATGCTTTCCTACGCGAACCACGTGGGGCTATTCAGCGAAGACTTGGACCCGAAGACGGGAATGCAGCTGGGTAACTTTCCTCAGACTTACTCCCACGTTGGGATCATCAACTGCGCTTTCGCCATCTCTCCCCTTCCGACAGAAGTTGGCGACCCCTAGGGAAAACAGTCTCAATTGAGGTGAGTTATCCGCCTTTGCGTTGCTCCGGTGGCTCCGCTAGGCAGCGCGTGTGATCAACGTCACTTCCCTAGAAAAGCGCTTTGGCCCCCAGGTCCTTTTTTCGGACGTCACCCTTCAGCTCAATCCTCGCGAACGCTACGGGCTGGTGGGAGCCAATGGCTCGGGCAAGTCGACCTTTCTCAAGATATTGACCCAAGACGAAGGTGCGGACGGAGGACAGATCACCTTTGGCAAGAAGCTCAAACTGGGAGTGCTCCGGCAGGACCAGTTCGCATCCGATGAGCTCCCTATCGTCGACGTGGCCATGCAGGGTGACGCTGAAGTGCACTCAGCATTGCGCCGCGTGGACGAACTCGCTCACATGAACGAGCCCGACCCGGAAGAGATCGCCCACCTTAACGAGTTGATCGCCCAATTCGATGGCTACACACTCGAGGCTCGCGCCCGTGAGACTCTCGTCGGGCTGGGTCTGGACGCTGATCGGTTGGACGCTCCGCTCGGTACCCTCTCAGGTGGCTTTAAGCTTCGCGTTCTCCTCGCGCAGGTGCTTGTCGGGCGGCCCGACGTCTTGCTGCTCGACGAACCGACGAACCACCTCGATATCTTGTCGATTCGCTGGTTGGAGGAATTTCTCAAGGGCTATCCGGGCTGCGCCGTGATCATTTCGCATGATCGGCGTTTTTTGGATGGGGTCACCACTCGCATTCTTGATGTGGACTACCAGACCATCACCGATTATCCCGGCAACTATTCGAGCTTCGTCGAAAGAAAAGAACTCAACCGGCGCCAGCGTGACGCGGAAGTCGAGCGAGCCGAAAAGAAAATCGCCGAAAAGCAGGCCTTCGTCGAAAGGTTCCGCGCCAAAGCGACAAAGGCTCGACAAGCGCAGAGCCGGGCAAAACAGATCGAAAAGATCGAAGTAAAAGAAGTGGTTCGCTCGTCCCGCAGGGCGCCCCTGTTTAAGTTTGCTCCAGAGCGCCCCACCGGACGCGACGCGCTCAAGCTCGAAAATATCTCCAAGGCATATGGCGACAAGCAGGTGCTCAAGGGGGTTAGCTTTCAGGTGCGCAGGGGCGAGAAGATCGCCTTGATTGGCAAAAATGGCATTGGCAAGTCGACTCTACTCAAGATCTTAACCGACAATCTCAAGAGCGACACCGGAACTATTGAATGGGGTGTGCACGCCCAAGCGGGCTACTTCGCTCAGGACCATCACGACCTACTACATGATTCCGAGGTGACCCCGCTGTCCTACGTCTGGGATCTTGTCCCCCAGGAGTCAACCAGTTATGTCCGTGGACAGCTGGGGCGCATGCTCTTTACCGGAGACGAAGTCGAAAAGAAGGTGACCGCCTTGTCGGGTGGTGAGGCCGCTCGCGTCATTTTCGCCAGTCTTGCTGTCAAGAAGCCGAATATTCTGCTGCTCGACGAACCAACCAACCACCTCGACCTTGAGTCGATCGAGGCTCTGGCGGAGTGCTTGCGCGCCTATGAAGGGACCTTGCTCTTCGTTTCCCACGACCGCTGGTTCGTGTCCCAAATCGCCGACCGCATCATCGAACTCAAAGACGATGGTCTCCATGATTTTGCGGGAACCTACGAAGAGTATTTGGAGCGAGACGGTGATGACCACTTGAGTGCCGAGCAGGTCGTACTGCGGGCGAAAAAAGAGAAAAAGGCGCAAGGCTCTGGCAGCGTCGTGACCGAGGGGCCGCCATCTGCAGAGGCTCCCCGGGTGTTGGAGCCCGAGCTCAAGCTGAGCTACGAAGAACGCAAACGTCGCGCGAACCGTCTCAAGAGTCTCCCCAAAAAGCGCGATCAACTGATGGAGCAAATCGAAGCTCTAGAAGAAGAGCGAGCTGCGATTCAAGCGCGCTACGCGGACCCGAGCTTCTTTACCACTGTGGCGGAGGCGGAACAGCGATCGGTGCAGTACCGTGAGGCGGAGGTTTCTGCGGAGGTCGATGATCTCATGGAGCAATGGGAAGAGATAGAGGCCGAAATTCAAGAGCTCGGAGGGAGCTAAAAAACGGCCACGCACTTCGTTCGAGAGCAAGACCCCAAACGCACGCCCGCGATTTGGGGAAGCAGTGAACCGCATGATATGAACTGAGGTATGACCGATCTCGCCTTCCTCCCGTTTGAGTTCGCCAAAAAGAACTTCCTCATTGATGCGTTGTTGGTGCGGGAGATACTAGGGAAAGTTCAGTCGTTGGTCGTTCCGCAGGCCAATCGTGAGCTGCCCGGAGTCTTTCTCTGGAACAGCCAAGCGACACCACGACTCGACTTGGCCAGTTGCCTGAATCTGCAAGATGCCGACTCCCTTGAAGGGGGCTGTGTCCGCACCCTGGTGGTTCAAGTTGACAAAGAGACCCTGGGATTCGGAGTCGATGAGGTGGGCGAAGTGGTGAAAGTCGCGAAAGAGAACCTAAATGATGTACGCATTCATTCACTCCCCTTTGCGCTCGCAGAAGTTGAAATCCGTGAAGAGATTTTCACCGTACTCGATCTTCCCAAGCTCGCAGCGCGCGCCCTGGGCCTCAAGTCGCTCGATTCGGAAGTGCCCCTTCGGTGAAGAAAGCGCAGAGGTAGCCCAGGCTTTCCGGAGCAAGCAGCCTTCATTTTCCATAAAAACCAAGGGCGGCTGTGCGCCCTCGATTCATCGGCGTGAATTCTTTAGTCTTCGGCTCGTGCCCCCATGCAACTTGACCGGGTCAACCGAAGTTCACCTCACTCAGCCTCGACTAGCATCCACCACACAACCTGCTTCTCGTAATATGTTCGATGTGCGAGTGCCTTGCTGCGCGCATCTCGCCACCCGGCGGGTTTTGAAACGCGCACGAGGCGATGCCCCGGGGGCCGCCTAGTGGAATCCCAGAATGAATTGCGCAATCGCTTTCGCTCAGCACTTGCGGAGCGCACAAGATCGATTGTTCGTTTGACAGAAGCTGCGTCCGATCCGCTCGACGACGCGACTCGAGAAAACCTGCTCCGTGTGCTGCATACCCTAAAGGGAGAGAGCCGAATGCTGGGCTTGAAGCGATTGGCCGCATTGTGCCACGCATTGGAAGAACAGCTCCTTTCGGAGGCTCTCGATTTTGAAGCCTTTCGTGCGATCGTGGATGCCATCTCACTGGCAATGGCTGAAGGAACGAGCAACCAAGACTCTGCGGAGTTGTTGCGTTCAGCTTGCCATGCACTGGGGTTGGAATCCCCTGACATGCCAGAAACGCCTTCGCCTTCAAACAAACAAGCCGATGCCGATGAACAAACTCGCTGGGTGCAAGTTGATGCCGCGGTCGTTAGACGTCTAGGGGAGCTCTTGGCAACTTTGTCGGTCGACTTTTCCAAGCATCGAGTCGAGTTCACTTCAGGGGCCGTACGTTCGCAAGATGCTGCAGCGCGCGTAGAAGAACTCGGGACAAGACTCAAGGATGCTTTGTCCATGGCCCTGGACTTGAGGCTGACCAGCATCGAGACCTTACTCTCGGACATGGGCGTTCATACGCGACGAATGTGCCAAGAACGTGGCAAGATGGCCGAGATAGAAGTCCGAGCCCACGGTGTACGAGTGGAGCGAGACGTGCTGGATGTGCTCAGAGAACCTATTTTACATCTTTGCTCGAACGCTGTGGTTCATGGACTCGAAGGGCCGGGAGAACGCGGAGACAAAGACGCAACGGGTCACATCACCTTGGCCGCCAGTTCATCTAGCTCGGGTGTGATTGTGACCGTTTCCGACGATGGTCGTGGTGTCGATCTAGGGGAGACTGGTCAGGAGGTATCGTCGGAAACCAATCCGGAGGCATTCGATTTGTTGTTCCAACACGGCTACTCGACCCGCACGGAAGCGGACGAGATTGCGGGGCGGGGAGTTGGGTTGGATGTCGTCAAGAAGAAGATCGAGGCGATGGGAGGGAGCGTCCAGGTTCGAAGCGAGGCCGGCTCTGGAACACAGTTCTCACTCTTCGTGCCTGCTCTTCTGATGCAGCAGAATGTGGTGGCCTTCGAGGTCGGTTCAACGCTTTATGGCGTGTCAGCTCAAGATGTGGTGGCCATCTCCGAGATCGAAGATCTCGACGCACCGAGCATGAAATTCAACGATGAGACCATTCCGGTCCGCTCGTTCTCGTCGCTGCTCGGAAGTCCGGCAGAAAGGAACGAACGACACGTTCTGCTGCTCCGGCTGGGGGGGCGACTCTGGGCGCTAAAAACAGCAGGGCTCAGAGGCCATTTTGAAGTCATTCGCCGTGCAGTCACTAGAGCCCTCCGGGACCGCACGGGGGTTGGCGCGAGCGCTCAGCTGGAGGACGGTCGTCTGCTACTCATCCTTTCTACAGCCTACTTGGAGCGACAACTCCACTCCCCTTCGCGACAGACACCTCGAGCCGAGGCGCCCTTATCTCTCTCTCCTCGTTATACCAAGCGAGTCTTGGTGGTGGACGATTCCGTAGTGGTGCGCGACCTCATCGGCGAAATTCTTAGTAGCTCCGGCTACGATGTTCAGAAGGCCGAAAACGGTAAGCAGGCCATGAATGTGCTCGAAACCTTTCAACCAGGTCTAGTCGTCACAGATGTCGAAATGCCGGAAATGGATGGTTTTGACTTGCTCGCTGCCGTTCGAGAAGTGTCGTCGACCTTACCGGTGATCTTGGTCACTGCGCGAAGTTCGACCGCGGACCGCAATCGCGCGAGTTCGCTGGGAGCGAGCGCATACATCGCTAAGGGTGAGTTCCAGCGAGACACTCTCGTCGCCACGATTGACCGCTACTACCCAGAGGTCACATGAGTCTATTGCGTGTAGCAGTTTTGGATGATTCGGCGATTTGTCGCGAACAGCTGAAAACGTTCCTGCAGCAAGAACGCGATATCGAAGTAGTGGGCGAAGCCCCGAACGGCGAGACTGTTCTCGAGCTGATACAAAATTCACTGCCACAAGTCCTCATCGTCGACCTTCAAATGCCCCGCTCGGACGGTCACCAAACGATCCAGCGAGTGATGGCAAACTCTCCTCTACCCATACTCGTAGTTACGAGCCAACCGCTTGGTCCAGGTCGAGAGCTCGTATTCGAGTCGATTCGAAAGGGGGCACTCGACCTTGCCGAGAAACCGAGTCTCTTCGACAGCGAAGCACAAGCTCGCTTGCGTCAAACCGTTCGTCGTCTAGCCACGGTGCCCGTTGTTCGTCACGTCGGCGGCAAGCTGCATGCTGACCGAACGTCTTTAAGGCGTTCAAGCTACGCACCTCCCCCTTCGGCTGGACTACCTGTGGTGGGGATCGGCTCCTCCGCAGGCGGTCCCGTCGTTCTCGCGTCAATCTTGGGGTCGTGGTCACCCGAGTTTCCCGCAGCCATCTTAGTTGTGCAGCATCTCCCGCCCAACTTCATGCCGGGTTTCATCGAGTTCTTGAGCAGTCGCACCCAATTAAAAGTGGTCGGTGTAGAGCGCAGGGTGCACATCGAACCAGGGCATGTTTATCTGCCAATGTCAGAAGCCCATCTAGCCCTAGTGGGTGACGATATGGTGGAACCCATTGGGACTCCGGCTCGAGGAGGACACCTCCCGTCCGTGGACGTTCTATTTGAAACGATGGCTGAAACCGCCCCAGGGCGTTCCCTGGGTATCGTTCTCAGCGGTATCGGCCGAGACGGAGCGGACGGGGCTCTCCTTCTACGTAAGCGGGGAGGAAGCTGTGTGGTTCAAGACGAGGCCAGTTCGGCAGTGTGGGGCATGCCTCGAGCCGCTCTTGATACCGGTGCGGCTGAACGAGCTCTATCACCGCAGGGAATCAGTGCTCATGCCTTGGATTGGGCGCTAACGAAGGGAGCTCCCAGCAATGGACGTTGAACAACTTGCCCATGTCATCACCGCAAGGACAGGAGTGGAGCTCGTCCGAGGAGGCCTCCGCGATGCCCTGGAGTTCTATTACGAAAAGAGAATACATGATCTGGGACTGGTGAGGAGCGAGGACTACATTCGGCTGCTCGAAGACCCTGGTGGCGAGGAGCTCGAACGACTCATCGAGATCATCAGTGTACCGCACACCTGGTTCTTTCGAGACCGAGAGCAACTGGACCTGGTGGGCGATTTGATCGCCACGCTTTCTCGCAAACGGCAGGTGATCAACATCTGGATTCCTGGCTGCGCCACAGGTGAGGATGTCTATAGCGTGGCACTCATTGCGGCATCCCGCGGACTGAGCACCCGCATTACCGGCAGCGATCTATGCGAGCAATCGCTTTCAATGGCTCGCCGAAGGCTCTACAGCCCTTTTAGCCTTCGGGCGCTGCCCCCCGAATTTCGAGGACACTTTCGTCAGGTAGGACGCAGTTTCGAGATTGCTCCTGTGGAAAATCAGCAGATCTCCTTCCAGTGTCACAATCTACTCGAGCCAGCCCTCTCCACACCTGGCGGATGGGACCTCATTCTATGTCGCAACGTCTTCATCTACTTTTCGAAGACAACGGCTAGCGACTGCGCTGCGCGAATGGGCCACCAATTACACGAAAACGGGAGCATTCTTTTCGGGGCTGGCGAATTGATCGGAACCTTGGTGGATGGGCTGCTCCCCCAAACAGAAAAGAATCGGGTTCTGTTTCGCAAGACCCGATGGCCCGTTCGGGAAACCGATACGCTTCAACTGCAATCTCCGCCGGTTATTCCGGATCACGAGAAAAGGTCGCGCGTCTTGAGTGTGATCCCGACGTTCAATTTTTCGAATGCAAAGCTCGTCGATACCCCTCCCCCCACGGATGAAGTCCTCGAAGAAACGGATGAGGCACTTTCAAACGCATCCGCGGCGCCGATGGATCCTCACCTTCGTATGATGGCAGGGATCGCGCTCTACACGGCAGGCGATCTGGAACGTTCTCTACATGAGTTACGCGCGGCTTCTCTTCTCGATGGCACACTTTGGTTGGCCGCCGTCTTTCAAGGAATGTGCCTAGAGAGCATGGGTCGGCCCGATCTCGCGCGCACCGAATATCGACACGTTGTGCGCGTACTCGAAGACAACCCCGAGTATCACGCCAAATTGCCCTGCGAACTCGAGGGGTTCGGTCCAGACCTCTTGGCGATGGCCCGGAAGAAGAGCGCCTGACCGCCCGCCATTGAAGTTTTAGCTCCCAGTTGATGCGCGTTCCACCATCACTCGTCCGATGGCACCTCTCAGGTCGTCAGGCGACAGCGGGGAGATGAGCTGCGGTCCACGAAAAGCAGTGAGAGCACGCTCTCCACGTTCGCGCAGCAAAACACACCGGGCGAGCGTGCCCTTGGTCAGTGAACCCAAAAAGGTTTCGATGCCCGTCATGTGTGTACCTATGAGAAGAAAGTCGGGATCTTCCGATGCGATTTTGCTCTTGGCCTGTGTGAACGAAAGAGCATAAGAGGGCGTAAACCCCATGTCCTGAAGCTTGGTTCTGAGCCGAGACAGAGCCATCATATCTTGATCGATCAACAGAACGCGCTCCGATCGTTCCTTCTTTTCCGAAACTGGGGTTCGCTCGCTCTTGGCGGCGTTTCGAAGAGGAGATTCGGAGTCGGGCCTGGCCTCACGTAGTAAAATCCGAAGACGACGTAGAAACGACTGTGTATCGTTCGTCTTTCTAATATAGCCATGAGCGCCTGACTCTTTGGTCAGGTCTTCTAGTTCCCGTTCGGAAAGCGTCGAATGCAAAAGAACAACAGTATCGGACGCTTGGTTCGTCGCCCTCGACATTCGAGCGACCATATCGCCCCGCAAACTGGGCATGTTTACATCTAGCAGAACGATATCTGGCTTGGTCTGCAAAATAAGGGCAACACTGCCTGTGGCTCGACTATGGGTGGAAACACGATAGCCGCCCTCTTCCAGCATGGCGCGGGTCGCGCCGAGAACAATCTCACTATCGTCTACAACAAGCACTGAGCGACTCACCTGACTCTCCTTGAAAATCTCATCCTCCGACCCATTGCTTCCCACCTGCCTCCGTAGTGTCGCGAAACGTCAGTTCGACGCAACGACAATCTTCAAGTCTCTCCATTCATGACGCCCACGATACGAGCCTGAAACCCAGGTGGTGGGATGTTCAATCACATATACCTAGGGGAGTTGCGTCCTTGTTAAGAAAAGCACGCGCACCAGTAGACATCACAAGGAAAAAATGAGGCACTCAGAACCCGAGTCGTGCTTCTCAACTACTTTGAGCAGCACGTGGGCTTATGTTATGTCTGGTGAAATAATGGAGAGCTGCAAACTGCTTCCGTTTACTCTGGGTGCACAGCATCTACTCATCGAAGCTCAGTTGGTTATGGAAGTCGGCGGCGCAATGCGGACAATCGATATTCCCGGTGCGGACAATCGAGTTTCGCGTGCGTTCTTGTGGAAAAAGCAGGCTATTCCATTGATTTCGTTACAACACTGCTTGTCTCTAGACGACATGGGCGAAGGAACTCAGCGGACCCTCATACTGGGTCCATCAGAAGGCACGGTTGCTATAGGAGCGGATCAAGTTGGAGCCGTCCTTTCTGCAGATCATGACGCCTTCGTCGAGACAGACTTAAGCCCAGGGTCCTATCTTTCTGCTCGATTGGAGCATGACGGCATCACCGCACATCGTCTTGACCTACCGGCCTTGCTCAAAGCCTTGATGAAAGATCCCACCGCGAGCCACGCTAGCGAATGAAAATACGTGATTTCTTTCTCTTCTCACAAAAACGGTACGCGCTCCCCATGGACTGTGTGGCGGAGGTAAGACAGTGCGCTGACGACAGCGAAACAACGGCCGTTCGGTCAGTCTCGGATTTCGACCTTTGGGACAACGAGACAGACCCACAAACGCGCGTTCTTTATTTGAACAGTGCTCAAGGTCGTACCGCTCTGCGTATTCGAGGGCGCCTCGATACCGTACAAGTTGAATCAGAACAGCTCGTCCCTTTACCGGC
The DNA here is from genome assembly GCA_050300635.1 of Polyangiaceae bacterium. GTDB lineage: Bacteria > Myxococcota_A > Polyangia > Polyangiales > Polyangiaceae > NIC37A-2. Next base: position 236,164 of record JBNKYC010000070.1, on the reverse strand, counting down.
TCGGTTTTTCGCCGACAGCCCAGCCATCGCCTTCATCGTTCTAGAAGAGAACTTGGCCCTTCTTCTCGACCCCGACCGATTCGGGGCGTCGCCTGAGTTCCAGGAGACTCATGAACAAACTCAGTAATAAGCTCATTGCCATATTCATCGTCAACGACATCGCATTCGCACCTTTGCTTGTGATGTCGGCGCTCAAGGTCCTTGCGGTCGAGCCAGCAGGCGATGCCGCTTGGATTTTCGCTCTCTTCATCGTCCCCAAGATCCTAGTTTTCGCGCCATATATTGCTCGAAAGCTCAAGAACTACTCAGCATACGAGCTTGCAACCGGGGAGGAAAAGACGGCTCTTGTCGCTCGGGCAGACCGAGATCTCCAACGCCTTCCTGCTGAATTCTCAACGTTTTACGCCTGGACTTGGGTTGTCGCGATGGGTCTCCCCTTCGCAATTATACATAACATGTCTTCAGAGCACTTTCAGTTGCTCCCCCAGGCCCCTTTGGCAATGGGGTTCATCCTATTTGCTAACCCTTTCGGGGGCCTCGCTTTGATGTTCCCTCTTACCATTCTACTCACGGCTGAGCCCGCGGGTGAGTGTTCTGTTTATGCGCGATCGCGTGGTATCGCGCTCAATCGACCGAAGATCAGTATCCAAGTTCGTATCGGAATCGTTGCCCTTGCGTTGGCTCTTGCGCCAACGTGTTGGATGACAGCCGTGGGGTATATGGCACAAGCTCGGGCGGTCTATGCGGCGGTAGGAGAAGCTGGTGTTGCCGGGATCGTTGGTCAGAGTAACGAGTTTCTTTGGAGCGCTGGTACCTTTTCTATCATCGTCGCATTCTGGGCGCCCATTTCATCGCTCGTACTATCTTTTGCTGTTTCGCGTCCTATTCAGAGCTTGACCCGCGCTGCCCGAGAAGTCGTCGAGGAAGGAAACCAGACCTCGCTCGGAACCTTGCCCACGATGCGTCACGACGAGGTGGGGGTATTGGCCGAGCGTTTCAACGACCTACTGGACATGATGCGCGACTTGAGTGCCGGAGCTCAGGCCATCGCCGGAGGGACTCTCGATATCGAGATCCAACGGAAAGGAGAACTCCCCGACGCGTTTCGTGCAATGACCGCAAGTTTGGCCAACGTCGTCACTCAAATCCGACAGACTTCGGTAGAACTGGCTTCGGCAGCCACGGAGATCTTGGCCGCCACACAAGAGCAGGAAAGCGCAGCAACATCGCAGTCTTCAGCGATGACTGAAATCAGCAGAACGATGGACTCGCTTTCCGATTCGGCAGCTCACGTATCCGGTTCAGTAATGGGGGTGTTGAGCAATGCCGAGCAAACTTTGGCAACTACGGACAGTATGGTCGACCGCATCGAGAGTCTCTCGACCCATACGGGAAGAATCTCGGACCTTTTGGACACAATCCGCGACATTGCGGACAAGAGCGATCTGCTGGCTCTCAACGGTTCGCTGGAAGCGACTCGAGCCGGTGAAGGCGGAAAGGGGTTCGCGCTCGTAGCTGCTGAAATGCGACGTCTTGCTGTGCGTGTGACAGCTTCGACCGAGGACGTTAAACTCCTCATTTCCGACATTCGCGAATCGAGCGCCGCTACCATCATGGCAACGGAAGAAAGCCGCCGTTTGGCCCGAGAAACCACCGAAGCAGCAAGGCAGATCACCCTCGTTTCGCAACAACAACGCACAGGGACTGAACAAGTATCGCAGAGTGTGCGCGAAGCGACTGACGTCGTAACTCAGTCAGCTGTTGCGACGTCGCAAACGCGGACTTCGGCCCAAGGGCTCAAGCAGCAAGCCGATGATCTTTCAAAGCTCGTTAGGTCATTCAAGTTTTCGAACGACGGTGACGCCTCTTCGTCCCCCGGAACAAATTCGAACCGATGAAGGTGGAGAGGCTCTGAAAGGGGTCTTCCCAGTGAGTTGGTTTCGTCTGTGACGATAACAGCAGTTAAGGAGTCAAAAATAAGTCATGATAGTTGAACCCCCCCCCCGAGAGTCCACTTCACCCGTGCATCGGAGCAAGTCATGAAGCGCGTCCTTGCCCATCTCAATCAACGAACTGAGGAATTCGCGCAAGCTCCTTTTTTCGAGTACCTTCGTGACGATAAACTGCCGGCGCGAGAGCGACTCTCTTTCGCCCCCTGTGCCGCCCATTTCGTGATGAGCTTCGCGGACCTATACGCGTATGTGCTCAAAGAAGAGCCGCCGTGCGACAAGTTCCAGGAGCTAGTCAACGCCCACACCAAGGAAGACGAAAATCACTGGAAGTGGTTTCTTTCAGATTTGGAAAAGCTGGATCTAAATCCAGGCTACTCGTTTACCGACGCTCTCAGAACAGTGTGGAGCGATGCTACGGTCAACGTGCGATTGCTTTCGTACCACATGGCTCGACTCGGATATCGAGCTGACTCCATCCAAAAGCTAGTCCTCATTCACTGTATCGAGGCCGCAGGCAAGGTAACCGTCGACCATGTCGCCGATGTAGGAGACGAGTTCGTAAAGGAAACCGGTGCGCGGCTCGTGTATCTGGGTCGACACCATTCCGACACAGAAGGTGAGCACACTATTGAACAGGAGGGTGTTCACGGTATGGTCGAGGAGATTCCGCTGACTGAAGAGAAAGCTACCGAGCTCGCCGTTCTCGTTGATTCGACTTTTCGCTACTTTCGAGCTTTCACCGACGATATGTTGGCCTATGTAAAGAGCGGCGGTCAACGAGCGTCGAACTGACGCCATTTCATTGGTCCCAGCTGGGGGGTGCAGGAAGGCTGGGACCAGCCGTTCTATCGAAACTCAAGGTCAGCCAAACTGGTTTGTTCAGATACATATCGGTTGATAACTTAAAGATCAGAACATGCATCCCAACCTCGTTTTTCTTACCGTCGATGAGAACCACGCCCTTGCTACTTGGGACCGAGTTCTGATCCAGCTCTGGAGAGGCCCAGTCACTCAGTTCGCAGCGAGCAATCTCCGCGTCCAGACAAGGAAGTTTCAGGACCAATCTCAAGTTCCGATTTGTTCGCTCGCCATCGTCGAACCTACTTCACCGGCCCCGGCAGACGAGCTGCGCCGCGATCTTTCGTCGTTTTACCGCGAAAACGCCCAAAAGATGGTGAAGCAAGTCGTCGTGGCCGAAGGAGGTGGTTTTCGAGCCGCGCTGGTGCGAGGCGTTGGTATTGCGCTGTCGACGTTGGCGCCCCAGATGCTCCCTTTCAAGTTCGTTTCCAGCGTAGGGGAAGCAGCCACGGTGTTGGAGCCACACCTTTCCTCGCGTGCCGGCCGCGCGAAAGGATTGCTGAACGCAATCGATGTCATGCGCCATCACGCAAGGGAAAAGGCGCCGCTTTCGAGTATCGGAGCTTGAGTTCGCAATCTCTGCGTTTGATATGACCTCCGAAGGCCTGCTGTGCTCGAAGACGATCGCTGCCTAGAAAGGAATCACGTTGTTCAACGAGGAAGAAGCTGTCCAGCGTGCCAAACAGGAAGGTGTCCTTTTTCAGTCTGCGGCCCGCCATCAGTACTCGGGCAAGACCGTAGAAACGGAAAGAGGCAGCATGAGAAACTTTGCCTCGCTTGGCTACTTGGGTCTTGAGTTGCGTCCTGAGCTTGCGGAGGCAACGGCTGCGGCCACCGCTTTGTACGGCACTCAGTTTCCCTTTCCTAGAGCGATGTTGGAGTGTGCGCTGTACCGTGAGCTCAACGAACAGCTTCAGATGATAACCGGGCGTCCATCGTTCATTGGGGCATCTACGACCCTAGCCCATCTCGCGTCATTGCCTCCTTTGGTAGAAAAAAACGACGCCGTGCTCGTTGAAGAAGGCGCACACTCCAGCGTTCACATGGCGGCGAAACTGGTCGACGGCGTCGTGCAACGGGTACACCTCAACGACGATATCGAAGAGTTGAGCCGCATCATCTCCTCGCTCTCCTCGCGCTGCTCCAAGGTTTGGCTACTGCTGGACGGTATCGCGTCGGCTACCGGAAGCATCGCACCGTGGGCAACTCTGCGAGAACTCGTGAATCGATTCCCGAAGCTTCATCTTTACGTAGACGAGGCTCATTCGACCACGTGGACGGGGAAGTTTGGCAGAGGCATCGCTCTTGATCTCGACATCGATCCCGCGCGTCTCGTTTCTGTCTTATCTCTGAACAAGGGATTTGGTGCGGCAGGCGCAGCTGTCGCGTTGCCTTCCGAAGCTGCTCTGAACCGCGTCTCCCGTGGCTCCGCAGCGATGTTTTCAGGAGCCATCCAGCCGCCCCTTTTGGGTGCTGCAGTGGCTTCCGCCAATATTCACCTGTCGACTACGCTGCCCCAACTTCAGTCGGACCTCATGCTCCGAATCGAGCAGGTGCTGTCGCTGAGTTTGTCTCACGATATCCCGCTGGTGGACACGGCTGAGACACCCCTCTTCTACGTTCACACCGGCGATCCAGATGTGACCTTTCGACTTGTTCGTAATCTTGCCGATGCGGGGTTCTATGTATGTGGAGTGGTCCCGCCTGTCGCGCCGAGCGAGCTGTCAGGTATTCGCTTTAGCGTTACGGTACACAACAGCCCCGAGGACATTCTGGACTTCATCTCTGAGTTGGCACGTAGCTGCCGCGAACTATCTGTCGAAGGTAGTGCTTCCTGATCGGCCGAAGGGGGGGATGCGAGCCCCCCCCTGCCCCAACGAATCCTCTTTTTGAGATGTCAATCTCGGTCGGGTAGTGGGTTCGAATGAATAGGTGCTGACCTCGTCAGCCGAACTGCAGAATCCGTTTGCGTAGGAGCAGGAACAGAGCCCGGCTCGAACACGTGATACGCCTCTGTCGCCAGATAAGAACTCAGTCGAACTCCGCCGTATCGACGAAAGGCAACCCACGGTTGCATCCCAACGCCTACCCGAAGTGAGCGATTGGCAAACGACCGAACGATCGCCTGATAGCGGGAAGAGTCGCTACCTATGCTTTCGAGATATTGAGATACTCGTTCCAACACGTCCGCGTCGTTTTCGACATAAGCGCAGACCGGAACGTATACGGTGGTCGCCTTGGGTCTCTCCTTGCATCCTTCAATGAAAGACGAGCAAGTAAACGCTGCGCGTTGGTGAAGAAGAGAAACCTCACCGCACATTGCTTGCACGAATTCACGTGTTTCCCCTTCCTGGTACGTTTCGGCACCGCTGGCAGCCAACTCCAAGTCATTGGCTGTCACATCGTGATGGCGCACGTAGACTTTTACTCGACTTTCCGCTCCGGGCATGAGGTCAAGAGCGAAATATTTCATTTCGTCGACCCGTGAACCTCGCTTGAGGACAGAAGATTGCAAAGTCTGCCAAACGTCCTTTAGCCCAAGACGGGCTAATCCTTCTTTGACTAGCTCCTCGCTCGCGTTGAGACCTTGGGCTTGGGGATTGAGGTATGCCTTGAACTGGGGAGCGCCATCCTTCGAGAAAACCACGGCATTCCAAATCGCAAAGTCACCCTGCATATTGCTTGGAAGGAACAGGTCCTGGACTTTACGAAAACGCTCAAGGCTTGCTCCAAACTCGCGCTCGAGTCTTTCCTGAAACGCTAGGCCGACCTCACGATATGCAGAGAGTGTAGGTTCGTCCGCCTGCGTTTCGAACAGTGACCGAACCTCCACAGTCTTATCGGCGATCGCAACCGAAAACTCGATCGGCGTATTGTCATCAGCAACGTCTGATACCCATTCTGTCTCGTAGTTGACGGGGCGGAGCGCCCAAGGTTCCACCAGCTTTCTGAACGTGGAGGCAACTTGAGAGGTGGCAGAGCCGAAACCCGCCCCTTCGCAGAGCATACTGAGCCTTTCAGCAGTGTAGCTCGCCAAGCTGTCTGCTGTGTTTTTGTGTGACGAATCAATTGAACGGCGAACTTGTTTCGCTGAGCTATCTCGCATTGCGTTTCCTTCGAAGGTTCTTTAATCCCCCCCAACAAAAGAATAATCAATCTCGCGTGTGTTTTTAGAAGATCTCAGGACCTGGTGTGAGGATCCCCCGCGGGTCGTATCGGCGCTTTAGGTGTTTGAATCTACGATACTCCCGTCCGTAGTGATGCCGCCAATCGGATCGGTCGAAGTCAAGAGTGCCGATCGGATAGCGGTATCCGCCCATGGCCTTTCCTTTTTCGAACAGGGCCCGATTCCGTGCGACCATTCGAGCGTCGTAGTCAGCGTCAGGGTTCGGGGTCGCACTGGATGTCAAAATGTCGAATAGGTAGACCCATTCTGTGTCGCCAGGCACACGGAAGAAGGGGCGCTTCAACTTCGAACGCTTGAGGACGAGAAGCAACATGAAACCGAAGGGACCAACGTCCTCCGGCGTCAAACTTGGCAAAACGTCGCCAACGTACTGTTCGATGGTTTCGTCCGGGAGGAAGATGTCGAACCAAGGGTGCCGCATGTCGTCGAAGAGACCCAAAGAGCGGAGATATTCGATTTGGCCATCCACCCTCAACATGGTGTCCAAATAGGTTGCATCGAGAGTCGAGACGTTCTCGTAAGCTAGGCCCCGTAGCAGTTCGGCATCGTTCGGAGTGTCGCCCGCATCGTAGTGACACACCGCATTGAGCTGATAAATGTAACCACCTGCGCCATCGGGAATCCAGATATTGAACAGGCCATCGAACTCGTTGCGTTCGAGCAATAGCCGTAGATCGGCGAAAAATTCCCCATTATCCGAATACTCGAGCATATAGGTGCGGGACATTTGTTTGGCCGGAACCAAATCGATCACCGCTCGGGTGATGATGCCGCATTGGCCGAGACCGCCCAGAGCCGCTTCAAAAATGTCCGAATGATGAGTCGCTGAACAACGTACCAGCTCCCCCGTGCCGGTGACCACTTCGAGCTCTCGCACATGATCAACTTGTGCTCCCCCGTCGTTCAGGAACGGGGTCACGCCCCCCATCGATAGCGTTCCGGCGATGGACAAGTTTGTGAACCCAGTCAAACCACGGGGAGTCAGGCCGTGCTGTACGGCTTCGGTTACCAGTGTCTTCCAAGTGGCCCCCGCGTCGATGTCGACGCAATCTGAGCCGATTGAATGAATCTCGTTCAGAGACCCTATATTGATGACCAGACCTCCGCGCACCTGGGCCTGACCAAAAGTCGCATGACCCTGACCTCGCGCGGCGACCTCGATGCCGAAACGCTTCGCGAACCGAATCATCTTTTGAATGTCACGCACCGAACCCGGGTAGAGGACGGCGATTGGGGTGTTGTGCACCATATTCCCCAAGTCTTGGCCGAAGGCGTCGAGAGTCTCGGGGGTGGTCACCAACTCGCCGTCTAAACGAGGCGCCCCTCGACATGAACGAGCCGCGGCCTCTGTCACCCATGAGCCGGTGTCGGGGTCGAACCCGACCACCGCAAGGGCGGAAGACATAGCAGCCAAAGCACTTCTTCGTGAGATCATTTCGGGTTTCTCCTCTGGGATGACACATTCACAGTTACCTACATCACTGGTGATGCCTTTACCTAGGCGCGTAGGTTTTCTGCCATGTTAGTCGAACTATATCCTTCATTCAATGAGCCAGCGAGATGAAATGGTTTCGAGCCATGGGGCTCGTCTTCTACGGTTGGGGATTCCAGTACCAAACTGCCTTTTTGTGAACTGGTTATTTTGTGTGCGTTTTGTGTGTCACCTGGTGTCAGTGTAGGTATCCTCTTGCTCGCTGATTGTTTGAGGTTTCACGAATGTGACAAACTTCGACCCACCGTTCGAATCAAGAACCGTACCGCGAGTCTGTTACCTTCGCGTCGCCTGCACGTGTCTTGCACGTGCGTTCGATCGCGCCCTATCCTGCGAGGATGGGGGGCAACAGTATTGAAGGTTACAGAGGATGGCTAAAGTGCAGTCAGATGAATTTGATATCGTGATTCTTGGTTCGGGCATGAGTGGCTCGGCCCTAGCCATGCCCCTCAGTCGCGCGGGCCTACGTATCCTCGTCGTCGACAAAACCCCGCACCCACGTTTTGCTATTGGAGAGGCAATGGTCCCAACCACGACCGCTGGCTTCGAGCATCTCGCAAAGACCTACGGTGTGCCGGAATTTGAGCAAATTTTTAGCTATCCAGGGCTAAAAGAGCTCGGCTGCGCGGCCTACCCCAAGACCCACTTCTTTTTTGCTGTTCAGCGACCAGGAGAACCCTTGAGCGCGCACGAACAGACGATGTTCGAAACGCTCGAACTACCCATTGGACCGGACGTGCACATGTTTCGCGCCGACGTCGATGCTTTCCTCGTTTCGCGATATCCCAAGTATGGCATCGAATACTATGACCAGGCCGAGCTCGTACATCACGTTGTCGCAAGCGATGGGATCAAATGCACCATTGCGACAGAAAAAGGGCATACGACGGTCAAGACCAAATTGATCGTCGATGCGTCAGGAGCTAAGTCACAACTTGCGACGGATCTTGGGCTTCGTCATCCCGAACCGGAGCTGAAGACACAGACGCGAGCGTTATTCGGACATTTTCGCAATGTGGGTAAGTTGGAAGATGTCGTGGCTCCCAACGAGGAGTTCAGATATGCGCGAGACGCTGGCACAATTCACCACTGCTTTCGCGGAGGGTGGATCTGGGTCATTCCTTTCGACAACGGCATCACGAGCATCGGAATCATACTCGATGAGCGACTCTACCCAGTTAACGATCAGCTCACGGCACAGGAGGAGTTTGACAAAGTTGTTCAACTCTTTCCGACAGTTCAAGCACAGTTCGAAGGAATGGAGGCCGTACGTCCGGTCATTCGGACGGGACGTATTCAGTATTCGTGTAGCAGTCTACTGAGTGAGGGTGTGATCCTCGGGCCGAACACGGGAGGGTTTGTCGACGCGTTGTACAGCACGGGCTTCGGTATCATCCAGGCTTTCGTGACACGCTTTGTCCCTCTCGCTGTGCAATTCGTCGCCAACCCGGATTATTCGCCGCAAAAGGTACCGGATCACTTTCGCGAGCTGGACCGGGTCTACTCGTCTGAGCTACGCATGATCGACACGGTCGTCCACGGCACAATCGAATCCTTCCGCTCGTTCGATGTGTTCAAACAATATTGGCGAATCTGGACCACAGCGTCTCTGATCCAGTTCTTTACGCGTCTATTGGGCGCTCCAGAAGACGCTTCGGGGTGCGGAACGTTATTCGGCGTGGGGCTTCGTAGCTGGGAAGCGGCCGTTCAAGAAATGAGTGACCTGCTTTTTTCTGACCTTGATGATTCTTCCGTCGCGCACCGGATGAAAGAAGTCATGGATCAGCAACCGCAGCCCTTTCCCGCTCATCTGACCAACTTCGAAATCGGTTCGGATCGAGCTTGTCTCGTACGTCTCATTGATAGGCTCCAGGCAGACCTCTGGCTCGGAAAGTTGGCTAAGCTCCCAGAAACCAAACGCGAGATGCGTCTTCGTCGCATGGTTCCCTATATCGGCAACATCGCGATGAAGGCGATACGCCTTCAATTACGCTACCGTTGGTCCGAACTGACTCAGGGAGAGTTCCACGAGAGCATCGACTTCATCCACACCCATCTCCTCCACAAGCACCACCCGAGTGCCGGATACATGCAGCATTTTGCCTCGGCTAAGCGCTGAAGAGCGGGCAAACATAGGCAAATGAAGGGCTGGAAGGCCCATATCCACGACCAAGCGTCAATCACGGGACATGATGGTCTTTCTCGTCGAGTTTTCGGGGCTGGCGGTTCGCATAGCACGCATGTTCGCGATTGAAGCAAGAGTATCCTTCGCTGATCTCCATCGCGCCAGAACCCGCATCGTAGACCGTGGAGCCGTCTACTGAGGCCAGTCTATTCCAATCCGAAAAGCAGCTGGACGTAGTTCCGATAGTGGCGCATCTGATGGGAGAAGGTCTTCCTGCCCGGGAAAGTGCGTGCCAATACGTATGCCCCCTCGAAGAGGACGGTGACCATCTCTGCTAGACTGTTCAGATCGACGTCTTTTCGGATGCCGTGCTTGTCCTTGGCGACCTTGAGTTTTCCTTCGATGCGAACGGTCCACGCCGCCATCGCTTCGGAGATCACTTGGTTGGTCTCTTCTTTGAACAGCCCACTCTCAAAACAGTAGGTAGCAAAGAGGCAGCCAGGGTTCGGAGTCTCATCGAGCCCTTCCGCCACCTCGATGATCAAACCAATGAAGATGAACAACTGCTGGAGGGGATCATCGCTGAGTTTTTCCGCGCGCTCCATGTTGGTGCGGAGCAACGCCTGATCCCCTTCTGCAAATCTTTGGATGAGGGCGAGGGCGAGGGCCTGCTTGCTCTTGAAGTGATAAAAGAAGGAGCCCTTCGTCACACCCACCTCCTCGATCACTTTGTCGATGGAGGTCGCAGCGAAGCCGTGTGTGTTGATCATCTCTTCCGCGGCGTCGAGGAGGCGCGCGCGGGTGTCCTTCCGAGGCTGCTGACCCATGAGTCGAGTTTAGCCCAGGAAACGAGTGCCAACCAGTCGGTATGTAAAAAATCTGAATGATTCCGTTGGATTAGCAGAGAAGCTCAGTTCTTTCCTTGACTTAGAGCTTATCTCGATGGATAAACATACCAACTAGTCGGTATGTTTATCCGAGGGATGAGAGATGATTGAGACCGCGAACCATGACGAACAAAACAAGGGTTGGAGCCGCGCACTGGCCGCCCTTTCTACACTTCTCCTCAGCTTGATCTGGACTCACGCTGTGGCCGCGATGATTCGCAGCTCTTTGGGGATTGCCTTCGTCGAACTGGCGCCAACGAGCGCAGCCTTGACCTGGGGAGCTCTTTGCGTCGGACTTTTTGCTACTCGACGAACCTCATCCCAGAAGAGAGATCTCTCGGTCTCCGCTGGAGTCGCGAGCGCTACGGCGCTGTTCATCGGCTCCCGTTATCCGGCCGCACAGCTGGCCGCCTGGGCGCTCCTTCCTGTTGCTCTGGCGGCTTCAGGACTGCATCGCTTCACCGCCCCACGCATTCCCGCGGGGCTCGTCGCCGTGCTCACCGCTCGGCGTTGGCGCAAGATCGCTTGGGTTCTTGTGAGCATCCTAGCGGTCGTTCAGGTGGCGCGTTTGACCACCTACGTCTCGAACCCGAAGACGGATTGGTTCCTCACGACGGGGCATCCATTCTACGCCAAACACGAGTGCTCCAATGCGTACTTCTACGCCGCAGAGCTCCACGACCGCGGCGAGCCGGATATTTACGACCCTGCGCACTACCCGGGGCTCAACCCTGAGGCAAAGCCCCACACAGAGATGGTCGGAATGGCCCCGGAAGATCCCTTCCAATACCCCCCGCCGTTTCTGATGTTGCCCGCGTTCGCGCGCTCTTTGTCGCACGATTATGCAGCGATCCGCAGCGTGTGGTTTGCTTTGAATTTGAGCTTTTGCCTCGGTGCGGTCGTCCTCCTTGGAGCGTGGATCGGCCGGCGTTCCACCTGGAAACCACTCGCTCTCGCGCCTCTCGTGGCTGTGGCATTCCCGGTACTGCACAACTTCCAATATGGACAGTTCCATTTCGCTACAGTCGCCTTGGCCACCTTAGGCCTACTGTTCTTGCATCAGCAAAAGCGAATCGCCGGGGGCGCTCTCCTGGGCGCCGCCATTTCCGCGAAGCTCTTCCCCCTGTGGGCCCTCGCTCTGCTCTTCGGGCAGAAGCGGTACCGCGACATCGTGGCAACGCTCGGCTTTACGGGATTCTACTTCCTGCTCGGTTGGTTGACGCTGGGTCCTTCTCCCTATCTTGCCTTCTTCGGCGAGCACACGGCGCGCCTCTCGAACGGCTCCGCGTTTGCGTTTGGGCAAGCCTGGCCCGAGGTCGCTGATTTGGTCACGGCGGGCAATCAGGGTGTGGCCGGAATCGTCGGCAAAGCGCAGGCCCTCGGGCTTTCCTTCTTGGACTCCACCTGGGCGGCGCGCGCCGCCACTCTGTACAGCGTCGCGCTTCTTCCCGCGCTCTACCTGACGGGCACAAACTTGGAGGGAGCCGATCGCGGCCGACTCGCCGCGGTCTGGATGGGAGCCATCGGGCTTGCTTCGCTAGCAAGTGCCGGCGCTTGGGCTGACTACGTACCCCTGACGGGAGTCTGGCTGGCGGTGATCCTGCTCCCTCTGCTCGATCGCAAGAAATCATTGAGGTGGACGGTCGTGGGGGCCGCCTTCCTGCAAATGACGCTCATCGGCACGATGCCCCTCGGCTCCTTCAGCGAGGGCGCCTGGTTGATCCCCCTTTCGCTCATCAGTGCCCTGGGACTCTTCAGCCTCTTCGTGTTGGGCGTACGGAGATCCACCTTTGGAGCGGTCGCCGGATGGCAAAAGGAAGATCTCCTCCTTGGACCGGACAAGTCGCTCCCCCCTGCAAGTCAGCCTTCTCCCTCCTACTGATCGGCTCCCTTTCATTTTCAACCCTCAACGAATCGGAATTCTCATGAACACCCACTCAACCTCACGCGTCGGTCGCCCCATCCAAATTCCAACACTCGACGGGGTGAGCTTGCCAGGTACTTTGGTCGATCCGAAGGTCGCTCCTCGAGGCACCGTCTTGGCTCTCCCGGGCATCGGTTATCCCCGTCGGAGTCTGCGACACATCGCCGCCTACTTGGCGCAAGAAGGATACCGTGTACTCAGCCTCGACTACCGAGGCATGTGGGGAGCCGGTGGCAAGCGAGGGCTGCGAACCGCTTCGTTGCTTACCTGGGCGCAAATGGACGCCGTGAGCGCGCTACGCATGATCCAAGAGGAATACGCAGGCCCCCACTTTCTCCTGGCTCATAGTTTTGCGGGACAGATGCTGGGTTTGGCTCCCGAGCTGGGAGAAGTCGAAGCAGCGGCCACCATCGGCACCGGCTTCGGCTCCCCCCAGTTCTTCGACGGCAAGATGAAGGCTTTCGTCTGGGCCTCTTGGCACGTCACCTTGCCCATCTTCTCCTCGCTGATGGGCGCAACGCCCCGCTGGCTTGGGATCGGAGAATCCCTGCCTAGTGGGGTCGCACGCCAATGGGCGGAGTGGGGGCGTGCCGACGATTGGTTCCTCTCACAAGTCCCTCAAGCTCGGGAGAACTTCTCTTCGTTTTCACGCCCCTTGCTCTGCCTACGGGCGACCGATGACGACATCGCCCCTCCGCGAGCCACTGAGGCCTACATCTCACAGCTCAATCCGAACAAAGTGCACAGTCACGTTGTGACTCCCCAGCACTTTGAGCGCCAACACCTCGGACACGGGGGGCTTCTCAAGCCCTATGCTCTGCCTTGGGTTGGTCCGCTGCTCCACAGGCACTTCCAACCACAGGACAGCAAAGCTGAGCTCGAGGAGTCGAGCTCTCCGGGTCCCAGGATCGCGCCTCTCCTCCCCCAGGCCGCAGGGGCGAGTGCGTGCGCGCGTCAAAACTCGCGCTGGTTCGGGACACTCGATGCCCCCCGACAGCCAAGCGGCAATTAGCGATGTGAAAACGAGGCCGAAGGGTGGCGAGAGGCGCGCAACAAGACATTCGCACATCGAACATGCCTCGAGAAATGGATTCGCCGACGCTTGCGTCACTCCACTGGGCGAGTGGCGGCGGAGCTTCTGCTGCTTGTGAGAAGTACTCGAGGCTCAGCGGCACTACCGAACGACCACATCGATGGATGGCACGACGAAGTCTTCCCACGCGGGAGTGAGATTGTTGGAGAGGTACTCCTGGACGTTTCCTTCTTCGACCAGATTGCTCTGATTCCAGATGTAGATCGCAGGGTAGTCCGTCACGGCGCCGGTCGAGTCGTCCACGACGATGGTCGCAAAGTAGAGCTGAGCCCAATCGGGGTCGAGGTCCTTGGGACCGTAGCCGGACCGCTGCGAAGAAAAGACGATGAAGTAGTAGGTCAAGCCGTCTCGTTTTTTGACCAGGGGGCTCCATTTGGGCCAGCTATTGGTGAGACCAGGACTGGTGAGCCCAGAACAGGTCGGGGGGTCATTCGCGAGAAGGCGCCTCGCGCTCCCCCCCTCCGTGGGCACGAGGCTGATCTCGGAAAATTCGTTATCGTACGGGTGATCGCTCCCACTCGGTGCCTTGTTGAAGGCAATGAAGGCGCTGTCCGGCGTGAAGGCGGGATAGTACTCCATGGCCTCTGGATCATCGGCGCCCTCCAGCGGGCGGGCCGTGCCCCCCTGACCTTTGTTGTAGTCAACGAGATAGATATCGGCGGGAACGCTCGCATTGCTCTTCGACGGATGGCCGTTTTCACTACCGGTGGTCGAGGTGTAGGCGATGAGGGTGCCTTCATTATTGAAGTCCGGCGTGACGGCTTCGCGGGGGTCCCCTTCGCGAGCGATCGTGCCCCACATGATTCCCTCATTTTCTTGAAACGCCGATTCCCAGGTAGCCAGGGTGTCCTGCTGCACCTGCCAATCAAGACTGGGGAAGTCCCTGGGGACGTCAACCTTGGTTCCGAGGTTCATCCAGACCAACCCTTGGGGAAGCTGCCCATTGTCTGTGAAGGCAGTGGAGCGATTCCCGAGGCTCGTGACGAGGATCCTGTCTGAGTCGTTCCAATGGGCGGGCGAGATGGCGGGAGTCCCTTGCCAAGGCAGTTTGAGAAGGAACTCCCCACCAGGCGTCAACCATTCCGGAACTTGACCGCGCGTCTCGGGTTCGATCGAGACGGCCATCTTGTACCAAGGCCAGCCACCACCAATGATGACGGACTTCCCGTCTGGCGTCGAAGTATGACAGCCCATGCAATCGGGATGGCCCTCGTTGTAGTAGTAGCCGCCCACGGGTGCCAAGACCCCATCCATCTGGATGTCGGGAAGGTCGAGAGCCAGGGCAACGCCCTCATCACCCACTTCAAACCCGAGAAGTCGACTGTCGTTTTCACTACCCACAGTGCGCGTGGCCCAAAAGACGAGGCTACCTCCCGCGTAGACGGGAGCAATGGAGAATTCGCCACTCGTGCCAGAAATGCCGTCGGGTGTCACCGCGCGCACCGTCGCCGTGATGGGGGTGTGGAGATTCTTCCCCATTTGGGTCCAGATCTCGGGAGGGATCTTCCATTCCGTCCGCTTCGTATAGGCAACCAGATCGTTCTTCTCGGCGGGATGGGAGAGTCGAATTTCGAAGAGCGACGCGTCTTCTGGGGCGTTCCAGCGGAACCGCGGTCGGAGCCAGTTCGCGGGAAAGACGGCCCCGGGCGTCGAGCCCTCCGAGAGTTGAGGTTCCAGCAAACACAATCCGGTTGAAAACCCTTGGGACTGAAAGGCTGAGAGTTCAGCGGTGTTGATGCTTTCCCCTTGATCGTCGATCAGAGGCTCCTCGGGAAAGTCAGTGCAGTCTGCCGTGCAATCCGGCTCGGGCTGATCTGGCTGAGCGGGAGGACTCGCGTTCTCTCCCGGGTCCAAGTCGATAGTCGAGCTTCCCGTCTCTCCACCCGTTGTGGCTTCTTCGCCTCCTTTTGTTTTCGACCCAGCTGCTCCTGAGGGTCCCGCTGGATCTGGGGCCGCACAAGCCGCTGCGAGACCGGCCAATATGAGTAGTAAGGAAAGCAAGGTCGAGCGATCACGATCCAAGATCATGCCGTTCCGATAGCACAGCGCTCCATTCTAGAGTTTGGAATAAGCCCGCAGAAGATGCGCGGAGAGCGTTGCTCTTGGTAGGCGCACAGGCTCACCACTTTCGAAAGCGGCTTCGCATCCGGTGTAAACGCCCCTTGAAACCGAATCATGTTCGGCCGCGGCGGCGAAATCATCGCACAGAGCCAGGCGATGAAGTCCAGAGGCGGGAGCTCGATGGCAAGACGCCAGCAGAAACACCTCTTCCGGAAAATTTTGCAGGAAAATATTTGTCACTGACTCTTCTCTCACAATCCCTGGAAAGCACCCCAAATTGAGATAAAGATACGCGCAGAGTAAATCTTGGCTCGGGCGCATTGGCACATGGCGTCCGACGCCCCAAGGTCCGCGAAACGGACAAGGAGTTGACTTATGAGTAGTGAATCGAGACTGAGGCGGCGTGTGTTTCTAAAGGCGTTGGGTATTGGACTGAGCGCACCCCTAGCCTTTCAATTTTCGCAAATGGCCGCAGCGCAGACAAGTCGGCCCAAACGTCTCATTCTGTTCTACTTCCCGCATGGTGTCCCGAACGAGCACATGGACATGGAGCCGTACCTGATGCCGTCGAACCCACTGTTCGCTAATCACGGCTCCGATCCGAATAGTTCGACCTGGTCGCCGGTGAAGGACGTGCACGTGGCGAGTGATTACACGTTGAACACTCGGACGGGCTTCAACTTGCTTTCTCCGCTCGAGCCCTACCGGGCCCAAATGTCGATTGTGCGCGGCCTGTACCAGTCGGGAAGCTTTAGCACCCACGATAGCATCGGGGCGATCCTAACGGGTGATGGCTTGTCCCCCTCGCTGGACCAAATTGTCGCGAAAGAGCTCGCCATGAAGAGCCTGTTTTTGGGCTCGGTCACCCGGGTCAACGCGCAACTCGACCTAACCAACGGTGTCCTTTCACGCAACGAGGCCGGGTGGCGCACGGCCGAAAACGATGTGGTCAAGGCCTACGATGAGGTTTTCGCCGAAGTCGGCCCCACCGATTCAACAGCCACCGGGCCGGACGACAATACCTACCGCAAACAGGTGCTTGATCTCACGATGGGCGAGATCACTGAACTAAGAAAGGCAGTCGCCGGATTGACTCAAGAGGAGGACAAGCTGAGTGCTCACCTCGCAGCTCTGGAAAACATCAAGGCCAGTAGCGACGGGCTTGGGACCGCATCTGGTGAAGCCTGTAACTCCGCACCTCCCATCGTGCACCTCGACGAGTTCCGCGAGGCCAAGGCTAGCTATGTAGCTAACGACGGCACCGAGTATTGGCAATCTGGAAGCCTTGATTGGCAGAATCCATCCGCTGACCTGAGAACCAATTTCACGAAACTTGCCGAGTCCCAGGCCGAGCTAGCGGCCTATGCGGTGTTATGCGGTCAGACCCAGATCGTGACCATTCAAAACGGCTGGGCAAGTGCGGACTACCCCGTTCCACAAATTCTCCCGAGTCGCCCGACTGACTCTTATCACACACAGATCTCTCACCACAGTTACAACGGTGATCTCGAAGACTCGTTCCGGATGGATTACGCGAAGGTGCAACAGTGGTTCGTCGCCCGCATGGCACGCATGTGCGAGATCCTCGATCAGCCTGATCCCTTTGATCCTGAGCACACTGCACTCGAAAACACGATTATCTACGGTTTCAGCGAGATAGGAGACGGTAATCTGCATACGAAGCGTTTGGAGCGGCAGTATCAGGCCCC
The DNA here is from genome assembly GCA_050300635.1 of Polyangiaceae bacterium. Lineage (GTDB taxonomy): Bacteria > Myxococcota_A > Polyangia > Polyangiales > Polyangiaceae > NIC37A-2. The sequence goes on along the minus strand of JBNKYC010000070.1, from coordinate 218,876 downwards.
CGAGGACCAGCAAATCTTCAGCTACTACCCAGCCATCATCGTTGGCGGCGGCGGGGGATCGCTGGCCTCCGGTCGACTGATCACCGTCGATAACAGGCCCATCGCCGATCTTCTGTTGACTCTAGGCTCTGCGATGGGATCGAGCGCTACCAGCATGAGCCAAAGCACTGGCGTCATTCGGGAGCTTCTCGCATGAACTGTCTAACTCATACATCACGTTTCGCACTTTTGGTTGCTTTCGCTTCGCTGCTTTCCCTGGGCTGCGGCGCAAAACCGCTCCCCAAGGACCAAGACCCAAAAGACTCGAGCGGTTCAGAGGATACCTCGGGCAGCGGAGGCGCCGATTCAATAGGTACGCCCGTCGGGCCGAGTCAGTGCGACGAGTCGGTGGCAGGGGCTCGGCTCTTGCGCCGCCTCACGCGTCGCGAGCTCACGAACTCGCATACAGACGTCTTTGCCGAAGCCGCGACCAACGCAAGCACCTCTTTACCGGGGGATTCCGTTGACCGGATCCGACTCACGAACGACGCGGCCATCTTGGTGATGGGCCAAGATATGGCTCAGGATCTCCTCGAACGGGCCGAAGAGATTGCCGATACGGTTACAGATCCCGCAACGCTGTCGGCTTCGCTCGCCTGCGCAACAGACAGCCCTGATGAGACTTGCGCGACCGAGTTCGTAAACAAGTACGGAGAGCAGCTGTTTCGACGCCCCCTCACTTCGGCCGAAACAGATCGCTACGTGGCCCTGTCCACCTCGATCTCCGACACCTCGGACTTCAACACGGGCCTCAAGTGGGCTCTGGTGGGTCTGATTCAATCGCCGTTCGCCGTATACCGGTCGGAGCTGGGCGACGGAGGGAAACTCACGCCCTACGAGATTGCATCCGAACTCTCCTACGATTACTCGGCAAGTCCGCCGAGCAAGGAGCTCTTGGCCAAGGCGCTCAGCGGTGAGCTCGATGACCCAGAGGTGCGTTACCAGGAGGCGCTCAAGCTTCTCGACTCTGATCGCGGCCGTGAAGTACTGCAACAGTTCTTCGAGGAATGGTTGACCTACCGGAACGTGCTGACTGTATCGCGTTCGAACACGCCAGATAATTTTGAAGAAGTGCGGCCCAAGATGGTCCTGGAAACGGAACGCTTTCTGGACACCCTGCTCTTTGACAAGTCGGGCAAGCTCGCGGATCTACTCACTGCAGACTTTACCGTCGCGGATCAGGAACTCGCATCCTATTACGGATTTTCTGGTGGCTCGGCAGATATCGCGCAGGACGGCGGCAGCGTGGTCGATCGGGATTGGGGGCTGGGAGTCTTTGCCCAAGGCTCAGTCACGACGACTATGGCCTCCATCGCCATCACCTCTCCTACGCTACGCGGACTTCTTATCTACCGCCGGCTCTATTGTAAGGTACCCGATCCGCCCCAAGCCGCGAACTTTGACCTCAGGTCCGACACCCTGGTGGGAGGTACCACCCGTGACCGCCTCGAACAGTCACACCTGAGTTCGAGTTGCGCGACTTGCCACAAGAATTTCGATCCTTTGGGGTTTGGGTTCGAGCATATTGATCATGTCGGACGGTATCGCGACGAAGAAGTGACCCCCGATGGAACGTTCCCGATTGATGCGACGGCCACCTTGGCGCGCCCAAACAACACACCTATCGACGGCCAAGAAGAGCTTATGCAGGCTCTGTCGACGGACCCGAATGTGCTCACTTGCGTCTCGGACACAATGGCGCGCTACGTTTACGGGAGCGAAGGGGATTGTCGCGCGAAGGATTCTCAGATGCGGGCAATTTCCGGAGAGACCTCAATCGTGAGCTATCTTGCGGAACTGGCGCGAGAGCCGCATTTCACGTCTCGTAACTGAAAGGACGTGTTTGCTCACTGAGCCGGGGGTTCGATTGTTCGAGCCTCCGGTTCCGAGTCCGTCACCAAGATGAGTCCCCTCCGGGACTGGCGGCGTGCCAGCCGGCGTGTCCAGACTGCTTTTGCACCCGCACCTCAAGCTAGGCTATGGTCGCGACCGGGATGCAGTTAAAGCACGCGCCGCGGAGGTGGTGGACCAGCTTAGTGGCGAGTCTTGTTCTGACGACCTCCCAGGTCGTGCAGGTCGCTGCGGCGGAGCCGACGTGGCTCAGCTGGGTGTCGCACTCCTGAGTGCCCATTCATCTTCCTACTTGGCATGCGTACGATGAGTGGTGCGGGCTGCAAGATCCTGTTGTGCATCCAGCGGAGGGGGAGTGCGCCTATGGTCTCGGCACTGATCCGGTTGGATCAGTGACCTGTGCGCCCATGGGACCCTGCATCTATTCTTCGGGGGAGGTTTTTGACGGCAATTGGATCGATTTGGTCTTGTCCCGCCCTTGCTTCTGCGACCCTGACTCCTGCTTGGCCAACGTGGATAAGGAATACGGCGCGATAGCGATCGACGCGCGCCTCAACGACGCCGGGGATCAGATTGAGGGCACCCTGTCGACAGATCGTGATGCGCACCTGGTTTTGACGCTCGAGTGATCCATTTGACCTTCCGCGAGAGCCCGGCAAGCACGCAGACCCGGCACAGGGCACATCGAGCGCCCTCACGAAAAGACACCACGAACAAGCCAGGCCCAGCGGCGCAGCACACCCCCAAGGTAGTAATATTTCCCATCGCAATCAGTCGAGGCGTTCATAAAGCCTTCAAAACGGGTTGGCTTGCCTCTTTGTTCGCCTACACTCCGCGCATGATTTCGCGGACCCAATTCGTGCTCGCTTCCGCACTCCTATCCAGCGTCGGAGCGTGTGGACCAGTTGTCCCGCCCGCGGCTGCCCCTCCGCCGCAAGCCACCAGCTCGACGAGCGCGCCCGCACCATCCTTGGCAGCGCCATCCGCCACCCGTGCACCGCGGAGCTTCGAGTTTCCTTTTCAAAATCCGGCTCTGCCTGTCGAACAGCGTGCGGCAGACTTGGTCGACCGTCTTAGCCTGCAAGAGAAGGTTGCGCAGATGCTGCATGACACGCCGGCCATCGAGCGTCTCGGTATCCCGGCTTACAGCTGGTGGAACGAAGCGCTGCACGGGGTTGCGCGCAATGGCCGCGCGACCGTGTTCCCGCAAGCCATTGGTATGGCGGCCACCTTCGATGATGAACTAGTCCATGACGTGGCCGACGCAATCTCCGACGAGGCGCGCGCCAAATTCAACGCAGCTCGGAAGCTGGGGAACCGAGGGCGCTACTCAGGGCTTACGTTCTGGTCCCCCAACATCAACATCTTCCGGGATCCGCGTTGGGGGCGCGGTCAAGAAACCTACGGCGAAGATCCATATCTGACGAGCCGGATGGGAGTTGCCTTCGTGCGGGGGCTTCAAGGTGACGATGAAAAGCATCTGAAAACCGCCGCCTGTGCAAAGCATTTTGCCGTGCACAGCGGGCCCGAGGGGCTTCGTCATGAATTCGATGCCAAGCCGAGCAAGCAGGATCTCTACGAAACCTACTTGCCCGCCTTCGAAGCGCTGGTGACCGAGGCCCACGTTGAAGGCGTGATGTCCGCGTACAATCGCGTCTACGGCAAGCCAGCCTCGGGCAATCCGTTTCTGCTTCAAGAGCTACTCCGTAAGGATTGGGGGTTCGATGGCTACGTGGTCTCAGACTGTTGGGCGCTCGAGGACATTCACAAGCATCACAAGGTCACCCAGTCTCAGCCCGAATCTGCGGCCATGGCCTTGAAGGCTGGTGTGAACCTGGACTGTGGGCAAACCTATACGGTCATCGAAGAGGCTATCCAGCAGGGACTGATCACCGAAGCCGACGTAGACCAAGCTCTCAGGCAGCTGCTGAGGACGCGATTTCGGTTGGGGCTGTTCGATCCAGAAACGAACTTCGATGCACTCTCCGAATCCGTCATTGCTTCAGCCGATCATGCCGCGCTGTCTCGTCGGACGGCTGAAAAGTCCTTGGTCTTGCTTAAGAACGACAAGAACGTGTTGCCCTTGAACCGGAACATCCAGCGCCTGATGCTGATCGGACCGTACGTGGCCGATGGTTATGCGCTGCTCGGCAATTACTTTGGGACGCCGCCTCACGTAACGACGCTCCTCGAGGGAGTCATGCAGCGCGTGCATGCTGGTTCAGGCGTGGAATTCAAATACGGCCTCCTCGAGGATCGCAAGAACGTCAATCCCATCGATTGGACGACGGGTGACGCTCACTCCGCTGACGCCATCATAGTGACCTTGGGCTTGACCGGATTGATCGAGGGTGAGGAGGGGGCGGCGCTCGCCTCGTCGTCCAAGGGCGATCGCACGGACCTGGAGCTACCCAAGCATCAGCTTGAATTCTTGAAGAAATTGCGCGCGGCGGGCAACAAGCCGATCGTCGTGGTACTGTTCGCGGGAAGCCCGGTCGCGATCCAAGAAGTGCATGACATCGCGGATGCCGTTTTACTGGCTTGGTATCCGGGGCAAGAAGGCGGGCACGCCATTGCTGACGTGTTGTTTGGCGAGGTCTCTCCCAGCGGACGACTCCCCGTGACATTCCCCAACGCCACATCACAACTGCCCTCCTACGATGACTACTCGATGCAAAACCGCGGGTATCGGTTCATGAAGGACGAGCCCCTCTACCCGTTTGGGTTTGGGTTGAGCTTTGGCGCGGTTGTCTACGAGGAGCTGCAACTTTCGACCACAGAACTGGACAAGCTGGGGCCGGTTACAGCCAAAGTTCGCATCAAGAACGCGAGTCAACGCGAGCTGGAAGAAGTGGTCCAGCTGTACCTGACCGACGAGCAAGCGTCTGCGCGCGTCCCCCGGGCGAAACTCGTCGCCTTTCAGCGAGTGAAGTTGAGTCCGGGTCAGAGCCAGACGGTACAAATGAAGATTCCCCAAGAAGCACTCAGCTTCATCGACGCAGCTGGAAAGCGAGTGTTTGAGCCTGGGACTTTCAGGGTCACGGCGGGCGCGGCGTCTCCCGGACCCAGGGCAGTAGAATTAGGCAGCCCCAAGCCCGTCAGTCAACGTTTCCAACTGAAGGCGCTCTGAGCCTCAGGACCTTCGACTACAAGGTGACCTGGGCGACGAACGCGACCCGCACTCGAAGCAGCTCGCGGTCTTGCAAACGCCACGGTCCTTGCCACACGCCGTCGGAAACCAGGGGCTTAGTCCGGCGGCGTGTGTGCTCCCAGGGCCCTACAAACTCTGGGGCAACGTCTGCGAATACGCGCCCAGGTTGCGGAAAGCGGTGGCGTCCAGGTTGTTGTCCGAAGGCACCATGAGAGTGCCAGGTTGGCCAAACCGAATCTTGTGGAGGAACTCCCAAGGGTTGTCCACGGCGATGTAGCCTGGGAAGTCTTCAAACCCGCCCGCCGAGCCGGTAGGCTGCTGGCTCAAGCCGTCGGCCCCGTGGCAAACAACACAGATGTTGTCGAAGTCGGCCTTCCCGGCTGGAGCATCCCCGAGGAACGCGCCCCCAGCGTCGATGTACTGGTCTGTATCGATCAATCGAGTTGTGATGAAGGCGGCGACGTCGGCAAGATCAGTCGCGCTCAGCACAGCCCCATAGTTATGCCCTGCCGGGTCGGCCAAAGCAGCTTGAATTTGCTCGCTCGTCAGACTCGTTTGCAGGACACCGCCAAAGCCCGTCGCGTGGCCGCCGGTGGCGTACTTACCGTTCTTGCCTTTGTAGTCCCAGCCGTGGCACTCCTTGCAGCGCCACGTATCAGCACCTGTGCGAGTGTTGCTTGTCTGGTCGGGCCGGCTGGCCCAGAGGGGGTGGTTGGTCGTCGGCTCCACGGCGCTCAGTACGCCGTCCACCGCCCAATACTTATCGTAGATCTGGCCGCCACGTACGGCATCGCCCGTTAAGGTCTGGTCCTCACCAGAGCCGTCTTCCCCACTACAGCCTGCCGAAAGGGCACCGACCAGGCCCACTACGCAGGCGACTATCCATTCGTTCTTCTTCATCCGAGCTACCTTCCCGTTCAGGATGTTCTTGGTTTAGGGCGTGCTCTAGCCTGGAAGAGAGCTTCTGGTCAAGAACCCAAAACGCTAACAGTAAAAGCGAATCTTGCAATTCGCTCATATCATTATGCTCTGAGGATATGTTTGTGCTGAGTGTGTGGTGTGACGACAGGGCGCGGTCTACTGGAACTTGCAATAGCATGTCCCCGCAAACGGTAACAAAATGCACACGCTAAACATGTCAAACCCGTTCCATGTTATTGCAAGCGGTCGTAGTGAACATGAATGTCAGTTTCGACTACATGGCACCCCTGATCGTTGCCCTGCAGCCAGGCGCAGACCACGGACAAGATGACCCTGCGACCTCCGGGGGCGACGACGCCACCGGAGGTCCCGGAGCGCTGGGTGGTGAAGCGAATCCCGGTGGGGATGGCGACTCAAGTGGTGGCACGGACTTGAGCGGATCAGTGCGCAGAGGGGCGAGTGAGACAGGTGGCACGGGCGGCACCGGGGGCAGTGTCGAAGCGCTCGCGTCCGGTGCGCGAACCTACCGACCTCGACCCCGGCTCCGCTACAGTGAACCGACATCACCGAGCCCTGCTACTCCGAAGGCGTGATGACGGCTCCTGCTACCCTGCCGAGCGGAGCGACCTGGACGGCTACTTCCGAATGTGAACCCAAGTCCCTTTGCCCATGTCGTCGGTCACGTTAATCCCGTGCCAGCCTTCGGGAACTGGAGGATCCGTCCACGAAAAGATCACCTTGGCATCGATAGGCGCTAAGTTGACGCAACCATGACTCCGGGGGATACCAAAGACGTCATGCCAATAGGCGCCGTGTAGAGCGAAACCCGCCGAGAAGTATTGGATCCAAGGGACGTCGCGTAACTCAAAGGCGGTGCTGCCCCGTCGCCGGGTGACACCGTATTCGGGATGACGCCCCTTCTGCACGTTCTTCCACCGTCGAGCGTCCTTGTCATTGAGCTTTTTGCCTGCCGCAACCGCCTTCTTCAAACGGGCGACGGTGGCCCGCCCTTCGGCATCCATCGACACCGCCCGCGACTTCTTTCCGCCAGAGACCGTTGAGTTTTCTTCGGAATCCATGGCGGCCGCGATGTGCTTCGACTGCAGACGAAAATCACCCAGAGGTGTCGCCAAGTCTTTTTTTGGATCGCCAAAACGATCACGGCCGCTTGAGATCAAGGTCGTATAGCGGGCCGTCTTGCCGTCATAGAGGGTGAGCACCTGTTGGCCGATCGAGATATCGATCCACTTCTCGCCGTTTTCGGCGGGTTCGGGCCACTCCTGGGGGTGGTGCACGATGCCGATGTCGTCATCCTTCAGCCACCGGGTCGCGTTGCCCAGGGTTTGGTAAAATCGCTTTCCTTCTTTGATACGGGCCTTGCCAGACAGTTCGATCAAGCCGCGATGTGGAGCGGGTTCTGCGCTGACGACGGCATCTTTGCCCTTGAGCAGCTTGTAGAGCGTCGTGTCCTTCTTCGTGATGAAGGCGAAAGGAAAGTGCATCTTGGTCGGAACCTCAATGCCATGAAACTGGGAACCAGTGTCGGGCTTAACCTTGGTGGTGGGGATCAACCTTAAGTCCACAGTGATCCCAAAGCGTCGCTGGATGTCTTCGCTCTGCGTATCGAAAGACCCGACAAAGGACAGCCCTGTGTGACGCCTCACGCGGTCGGCAAATACGGCGTACTCGGGAACCTTAAAGGCGGACACGTTGGGGATCGTCCGCTTGCCGTCTTTTAACCAAAACGGCGGCCCGTCGTCGGGGCCCTTGGCGTTGAACATCTCAGCTCGACTGAGTTGAGGCGAGCTCACGAAGCCAGGAGGGTGTTCGAGACCGGGAACAGCGATCCCGCGCTCATCGAGAGGAACGTCGTTGGCCCCAGGGACGACCACCTGCACTTCATCCTTATGCTCCGCGAACCATTGGAGATGGTCTTCCAACCCGAATTCGGACTTGATCTGTTCAGCTTTGGTCGGGATCCGCAGGTACTGTGGGGCGGTGGCGCGAACAAAGCCGTACTTGTAGGGGAGCGGCTGGCTCAAGTCGGGGCGTAGGGCTGAGGCGCGCACGAGCGGATGCTCGAGATCAATGGTCATCTCTTCGGTGCAGACGTAGCCAAAAGGATAGATTCGATACCACTTACCCTTCTTGCAGCCTTTGCCGATCACCGGCTCAGTGTCGCGACTTACCTTTCCGCCGAGACGAATATAACCCAGTCGCTCAGCGCTTTCGCTCGGCAGCTTGTAGACGGTGGCGGCCACAACAATGCTCGCGATTAGGGGCGCTCCCTCGGGGGCGTTTTCATCGAGCTCGCCGTGGTCCACTTCGATGGAGGAAAGCGGTGGTGCGCTCGGCTTGGCTTCAGCTGCCTCGTCACCTTCACTTCCGGCGTCTTCCTTCTGCGCCGACGCTGTGGGCTCCCCCTTCTTCGCCTCCGACTTGTCGTCACAACCGCCGAGACCAGCGATGAGTAGGGCTAGGGGCATTAGGAAGGCGCCTTTGCGGCCCCTCCTCGATGCTGGGGAGTCGCTGGCGGGGTGCAGACAAAAGAATCTAAAAATCACGAAAAAACAGGGAGCTTGGGTCAGAGATCTCCGGCCCCTATACCGTCTCAGGCCCAAGGATCAAGGCGCCTACAGTACCTGCCGGGGCTGATCCAAAGAAGGAACCTCCTCACCTGTCTCGTTGGCCGTAGCGCCCTCGAGCGGTGCATCGATAGGTTCCCCATCAAGAACCGTCGCTGTGATCGGTGCTTCGGCGTCAGGCAAGGTAGTTAGATCAACGCCCTCCCCCACCCAAAAAACCTCGGGGACCGGATAGTACTTAGAGGAATAGTGACGCCGCTCGACCTTTCCGTCTGGGTGGGTGATACGAAGCACACTCACCACATCCATTCCTTGGATCCCCTTCTGCTTCTTTTCGTAGGTACCTGGCGGTTGCTCGGCCCTATGCCAAATGCGGCGGGCAAAGGGAGTTGTATCCGTCACAGAGTAGTCATGACGCACCTGCACCGCGGGGGCGCGCCCCAAAAGCTCGACCCGAATCACGTAATCCGAAGGGAAGCTGACGTGCACAAGCAGTGGTTCGTCGTAGGGGTTGCGCAGCCGCATATCGACCTTGCCGTCGATCACCGTCGCATCGAGCCCCAAGGGTGCATAACCGCTGGGACGACTATGACTGCGGCGTCGCACTACTTCCAAGTTTCCCATCACAGCCGCACCGTGCAGTGTAGTTGCGACTTGGCAGACCCCGCCCCCTACGTCCTTTTCGAGTTCGTCGTTGATGATGACCGGCGCATCCACAAAGCCTCGACCGTGCACTCTTCGTCCCACGTAGTTGTTGAAGCTCAGTACTTCTCCCGGCAGGACCACGGCTCCGTTCAAGTAGCGGCCGGCCGTGCGGATATTGACGGCACGAGCGCCTGCCTTACCCCGAAAGCTCGTTTCAAAACTCGAAAGGACTTGGGTGATGTCCACGGGGGCGAGCTGTTCTTCGGTGACCTGGGGGGGGATCTCTTCGATACTTAGCTCGACGATGGGTTGCTCCTCATCGGCACGATGAGCCAAGCGCAACAGCGAGGCCTCGATAGAGGTCCTTCGGCCTATACGGCTGGGAACGATTTCGTGTTCGGCAATCAAGAGCTGCGCGTCGACCGGGGGGCGGTCGACGAGAGTCGCCAGACCCTCGAGCAAGGGACGTGCAACCTCGGCGTCGTGGTCGACCTTCAGCTCAAAGCTCAGCTTGAGGCGCTTGTGTAGGAGCCTCGCTCCCCACTCTTCCTTCCAGTCCCGATGACGCTGCGCTTTTTCCAGGCGCTGTTTGATGGCGGCAGTGGCCGAAGCTTCGTCCACTGCATAGCCCAGCGCCGTGGCTGCTATGGGGTACGTCGATTCACCGTCGCTCAGGTAGACATCGTGGTCGAGGAGCTGTCGGCTGCGTACAACGACCGCGTCCTCGATTGTGCTGTCGGGATCCGCCGAATCGAGAGGATAGGTCGAACCATTCAGAACGAGTTCTGGCCGGATCGGAGCAGAGAAGGCGATCGCCCCGGCAAGCGCAACTCCGCCGCTCACGAGAGTGGCCCAAGTCCAGTGAGTCCAACGCAACACCCGGCCAGTTTAGCCCAATTGGGCTCCCGGGGTAGAAAAATTGGGGCATTTGCCTCGCCCCTTCCGCCCAGATCAAGACTTTCCTCTGCCCTGCCCCTCGCTTAAAGTGGCGCACCGAGCTCATGGAACTGACTATCAACGGCGAAAAATCAACCGTGCCTTCTGGACTGACCGTCGCACAGCTGGTCCAACATCTAGGAATCGACGGACCCGTGGCGGTCGAGCGTAACCGAGAAATCGTACCGCGAGCGGAACACACGGAGGCGCAACTTGTTGACGGCGATGTTCTGGAGATTGTCCACTTTGTTGGGGGTGGTTGACGGGCTTCACACCACCTGCAGCTGCACTCGCCCGGCTTTGTCCTTGTTGACAGCTTGAGGAGGAGCGGCAATCGCTGTCGGCGGGGCCGTCACATCAAGAACTGTCGCCGCCAGCGAATTTTTGAAAGCCTCATCGATCCGGACTTGCACCATCGCCCCCACCCCGACCTGGTCAGCTTGTACCGAAGGCTGGGTGCGCAGCAGGTGAACGATCTCGTTGCGTTGGGTGCGACCGCTCATGTTGCCAGTCTTGCTCGGACCGTCGACAAGGACCTGCTGTAAAGTTCCCTGGAGACTCTCCAAATGCGACTTCTTCTTTTCGTCGACTGTGGCAAAAAGCCGGGAGAGGCGGCGGCTCTTTTCTTCATCGCTCACGTCATCGGCGAGCTTCAGGGCTGGAGTAAATGGCCTCTGCGAGTAGATGAACCCATAGATCGAAACAAAACCGACTTCACGCACCAGAGCGAGAGTTCTTTCAAAGTCGTCATCGGTCTCGCCTGGAAAGCCAACGATCATGTCCGTGGAAAGAGTAAGTCCAGGTACAGCAGCCTGGAGAGCCTGAGTCCGCTCGACGAATTCAGCCGCTGAATAGCGTCGAATCATGCGTTTGAGCACGGGATCACTTCCCGACTGCACGGGCATGTGCACGTGCTGGGCCAGTTGCGGGAGCTCCTGATGAGCGAGGATCAGGGAGCTCGTGAGATGACGGGGATGAGGGCTGGTGTAGCGAAGTCGAGTGAGCTCAGGAACCTGTTCGGCGATAGCCCGCAGCAGAGCCGGGAACTCGGTTTCGTCCTGGGACGCCATGGCACCACGTGTGTGTTTCCAACGACAAGTGCCAGCGCCCGGCGCGGGTCGAAGGGCATGGCTGGGGTCTTGGTAGCTATTGACGGTCTGTCCGAGCAAGGTGATCTCCCTCACCCCTGCCGCAACGAAACGTTGAATTTCGCTGATGATATCGGCGGAAGCTCGATAGCGCTCCGGCCCTCGGGTATAGGGAACGATGCAGTAGGAGCAGCGTTCGTTGCACCCCTTCATTACGGTGACATAGGCACTGGCTCCTGCCCGTCCCGGCGTGGGCGTCGCCGCGAGGAAGGAAGGCTCATCGATGTCGAATACGGTGCGGACTCGCGGAAGGCCGCCTGTTTCGATATCCGCAAGCAAGCTGGGGAGTTCCGGAATGTTGTCCGGTCCCAAGATCAGATCGATCTGCGGAAGGCCCTTCATGAGCCTCTCTCCCTCCTGCTGTGCGACGCAACCCGCTACGCCAATCACCAACTCTGGTCGCTTCTTTTTGAGTTGACCCAGTCGACCGACTTCCGATCGCAGCTTCTGTTCTGCCTTTTCGCGGATGCTGCAGGTATTGAGAATCACCACGTCAGCCAAACTCGCTTCAGGCGTCTGGGTATAGCCAGCGCGAGTCAGCACTTCTTCCATACGCGATGAATCGTGCGCGTTCATCTGACATCCAAAGGTGACGACGCAAAACTGGGGCACGGAAATACTCGATTCTGTGGGAAGGGGGGGACGACACAGGGAGGCCTTAAAGAGCCGGCCGCAGAATTGTGGCCAGCTCGGGCCGGAGGGGCGCGGAAGTTAGCATGATTTTTAAGCTGATCGAGCCCGTTTGACCCGGTTTCACAGCCTGCTTATCTTTCACTGACATGGCAAAGTCCTTTTCCACCCTCGCGGAGCTCCTCGAAAATTCTCTCAATGATTTCGCACCCAACGAGATCTTTGGAGAAAAACAAAGCGACGGCTCTTGGTCCTACATCCACTACCGCGAGTTTGGCGCACGTGTTGCCGAGGTGCGAGCCGGTCTGGCAAGCATCGGTGTCGAGCGTGGAGACCGGGTCGGGATTATTTCCGACAACTGCGTCGATTGGGCGGTGAGCGCATTCGGCGCCTACACTCTTGGTGCCTGTGTTGTGCCCATGTACGAAGCGCAACATCCCGAGGAGTGGTCTTTCATCCTATCTGATAGCGGTGCGAAGGCGGCGGTGGGCGCCGATGCTCGAGTTTGTGACGCTCTCCATGCACGGCGGCAAGAAATGCCAGAGTTGCACCATGTTATCGGCATGAAGCTGCCTGAGGATCATCCGGATAGTTTGAGCTCCCTGCGGGCCAAAGGCCGTGCGGCACCCCTTCCGGTCGCCCAACTAGAACCAAGTGATCTGGCGGCCTTTTTGTATACCTCGGGGACGACCGGCCAACCCAAGGGGGTCAAGCTCACTCACGGTAACGTGTCCTCCAACGCCTGCGCGTCGAGCGCACGCTTTGATTTCCGCAGTGGTGATATCTCGCTATCCTTCCTGCCTTGGGCCCACGCCTTCGGCCAGGTCGCTGAGCTTATTTGCTTCATCCAGCAGGGCATGTGCATCGCCATCAATGACGAAGTGCCTAACCTGATCAACAACCTTCCGGTGGTCCGTCCTACGGTCCTGGTGGCTGTGCCCCGTATCTTCAATCGGATCTATGATGGCGTGAACAAACAAGTCAGCGGCCGACCCGCACCCATCCGCGCTCTCTTTCGAGCAGGACTGAGCGCTGCCACCCAGAAGAAGAGTGGTAAGTCGCTCTCGTTCACCCAGAACCTCAGCCTCCGGTTAGCTGACCGCCTCATTTTCTCGAAGATCCGGCAGAAGTTCGGCGGACGCTTGCGTTTCGTGGTCAGCGGCTCTGCAGCCCTCAGCGTCGAAGTCGCCGAATTCATCGACGCCTTGGGCATCGACGTGTTCGAGGGGTACGGCCTCACCGAGACGAGTCCCGTCATCTCGGTGAACTACCCCGGCCATCGAAAGGTGGGAACGATCGGAAAGCCCCTCCCCGATGTTCAAGTACGCATCGACACGGCCGCCACCGGCGAAGCCGCGCAAGGTGAGATCGTGGTCTCAGGCCCCAATGTCATGCAGGGCTATCACAACCGACCCGACGAGAACGCCAAAGTCTTTACTGCTGACGGCGAGTTCAGAACGGGCGATATGGGCTTTATCGACGGCGAAGGTTTCCTTCACATCACTGGACGCATCAAAGAGCAATACAAGCTCGAAAACGGTAAGTACGTAGTCCCCTCCCCCCTTGAAGAGCAACTCAAGCTCTCGCCTCTGGTGACGAACGTCATGCTCTATGGGGTGAACCGTCCCCATAACGTCGCGCTTGTCGTTCCCGATATCGACAATCTCCGGGCCTATGCGAACGACAATGGAATCGACTTTGACCAGCCCGAGGACAACCCGAAGCTCATCCAAGCCATTCAACAAGAGCTGGATCGCTATAGCGAGTCATTCAAGGGTTACGAGCGTCCCAAGAAGATCGCCCTGACCTTGGATGACTTCACGACCGAAAACGGCCAAATGACGCATTCGATGAAAATTAAACGGCGGGCCGTGCTCGCTGTCTATGGGGAACGCCTTGAGGCGCTCTATTCAAGTGCCAGATAGCGAAGGCGTTCATCGGCAGACGCCCTTGAGTATCTGTACCAAAGGGCGCGTTCTTCACCCTAGTTACATTCTCGGCAGAATGTGCTTTTCGCTTCGAATGGTACTGCTCAATGCCTATGATCCGGCCGCGGGGGCGCCCTACACGGACCTACCAAAGATCGTTCACTTTTGAAATTTTGCTTGCACCAAAAATATCAAACCTGCATCCTTATACTTACCGATGAGGCAGACGACGCGGTTCAATCTGTGGGGGATAAGCTGGATGTGTTCCGGGGGGGATACGTTTCAGCAGGCCGTTGTCTTTGCCAATTCACCCGGTAACCGGTTTTCCGGTAACCTCACCACCGTTGATCTTGTGGGGGAAAATTAAGCAAGACCAACATATGTGGAGCAGAGGGGTGAAGGGCGTCCGACGGGCGCCCTTCTTTTTTCCATAGAAGCAGGCGTTTGCGATCCAATCTTAGCTAGTTGCGAAGCCGACCTCACTTTCTTGGGGAGAGCTTCGAAACCGCTCATTTCTAAGTGGTCGTAGCACTAGTGCTCCATCGGCAGAGGCCATTCTTGACATTTCCGATGTAAGAAAGCATTTCTTGCTCGTGAAGTTGTCGAGCAAGGGTAGATACGCCGTCAGGGCGCTGTTCGACATCGCGTTTTACAACGATGGGCAGCCGACCCAAGTCAAAGACATCGCGGAACGACAGGCGATTCCTCAGCGTTTTCTAGAGCAGATCTTTCAGGACTTAAAACGCTCTGGCATCGTCGGTTCAAAAAGGGGGCCCCAAGGGGGATATCTCCTAGCTCGCCCAGCCAAAGAGATCCCCCTGGGTGAGATCGTTCGTATCATCGAGGGACCGGTCAGTTTGGGGGAAGGCTCTGGGGTCTCCGGTGCCAATGACCCAACGAACGATGGTTTGAAGGTAACTGAATCGATCTTTGAAGACGTAAGTCAGCGCATCGAAGACTGCTTGGATGCTGTGACCATCGCGGACGTTTGCGACAAGGCGCATCGACTGGGAGTGCGCCGCCCTGGTGAAGGCAGTTACATGTATTTCATTTGAGAGCGCTCTATGTCTGAACTCACCGCACATGCCGAAAAGACGCCATTGATCAAAGCTCATCCTCGAGATCTCATCTACCAGGATCTGTCCGAACTCATTGGCGACACCCCGTCGCTTCTCATCACGAGACTGGGCACGACTCGTCCTAGGGCCGATGTTTTCGCTAAACTCGAAAACGCAAATCCAGGAGGGTCCGTCAAGGACCGGATCGCGCTGGCGATGATCGAAGCCGCCGAAGCGGCGGGACAATTGACCGCAGGAGGCACCGTCGTTGAACCGACCAGCGGTAACACCGGGATCGGCCTCGCTCTTGTCTGTCGAACTCGAGGCTATCGCTGCATTCTCACGATGCCGGAAAGCATGAGCTTGGAAAGAAGACAGCTTCTTCAAGCCTATGGCGCTGAGCTCGTCCTCACCCCCGAGGAGCTCCAGATGAACGGAGCAATACAAAGGGCCGAGGAGCTGCTCGAAGAAATACCAGGCTCTTTTTGTCCTCGACAATTCGCCAATCAAGAGAACCCAAAGGCCCATTACCGGGCGACCGCTGAAGAGATTCTCGCCGCTTTTGCTGACAAGACGATTGATGCCTTTGTCGCCGCCGTTGGCACCGGAGGGACGATTAGTGGAGTAGGTCGACGCCTGAAAGAGGTACATCCCGCGGCACGGATTATCGCGGTGGAGCCAGAGTCGAGTGCAACGTTATCTCGAGGAGAAGTTGGCCCTTCCAAGATTCAAGGGCTAGCCCCTGGTTTCGTCCCAGCCAACTACGAAAGTAGCGTGGTTGATGAGATCCGCACGGTCTCGGATCGACAAGCCTTCGATACAAAGCAGGCTATTGCAAAAAAGGAAGGCGTGTTGGTTGGGTTATCCGCAGGGGCGAACCTCAAAGTCGCTTTGGACGTGGCTGAAGAACTCGGTCCGGGCAAGACGGTGGTCACTGTATTTTGCGACACCGGCGAACGCTACTTCTCGCTCGACGAGTTTTTCGAGGAGTCATGACGGGGTTATCCACAGACAACGCGTGCTCCCCGCTTTCTCACCAACGGGTCCTGATCGTTGGTCTCGGGGGTCTTGGTTGCCCGGCGGCAATCGCGCTAGCAGCCGCAGGAGTGGGAGAACTCCATATCTGTGATGATGACATCGTCGATCTCACCAATCTACACCGCCAAGTTCTTTTTGAACCCGAGGACGTAGGTCGTCACAAGATCGATGCTGGGCTCGAGCGACTCCGAAAGTACGGAGACACCCGTCTGATCAGCCACAGAACTCGGCTACTCCCAGAAAACGCACGAAGCCTCGTCGCCGACGTCGACTTGGTCGTCGAAGGGGCCGACAACTTCGCGACTAAGTTTTTGGCAGCCGACGCGTGTCACCTCGAGTCTCGTCCGATCGTTCACGGGGCCGCTGTACGCATGGTGGGCACGGCGCTCAGTGTCGCAGCCAGGGGAGCCCCCTGCTATCGCTGTGTCTTCGAGGATTTGCTGCCCCCCGAGGACGCCCCTAACTGCACGGGTGCCGGGGTCATGGGGCCGGTCGTTGGGGTGGTCGGCGCGTTGATGGCCGATCTCGCCTTAGACGTCCTGACTGGCGACCAGACCCGCCAGGGCAGTCTCTTTTCGTATGACGGGAAGAAAAATCGACTCCGCGAGGTTCGCGTCAGCGGGCGCAAGGCTTGTCCCCTGTGCGATCGTTCGGCGAGCGAATCGATTCGCGAAATCAGTCGAGAACTCTACGGTGCCGCACCTCGCGGCCCTCAAAATCGCGCGGCGATCAACCAAGCCGCATCTAGCTAAAAGGAACCTATTTAAATGGCAATCACAGTAAGAATCCCCACCCCCTTGCGCACCTTGACCGGCGGACAGGAGTCCGTCGAGGTCGAAGGAAAGTCCGTTCGCGATCTCGTCGATAGCCTCGAGTCGGCCCACCCTGGAATGAAAGAACGCCTCATGGATGAGAAGGGCGTTCGCCGCTTCGTGAACCTTTATGTGGGCGACGAGGACATTCGCTTCCTGGATGGACTCGAGACCGAGCTCAAGGATGGTGAGGAAGTCAGCATCGTTCCCGCTATTGCTGGTGGACGCTAAGGGTATTCAACGAGGAGCCTGTTCATGAAGCGATTCGCTAGACAGATACAACTGGCCGAAGTGGGGAGCAGCGGCCAACAGCGAATCGCCCGATTTCCTCTGCGAATCGTCCCATCTGCCAGTGCTGAAGAAACGATTTTCGCCCAGCTTTACGCGCTGCGTTGTGGGCTGGGCGAAGACAACTTTGCTCAGCCCGATAACTGTCCCCCCCCTGCCCCTTACCCCCTTGAGATCGCTTCTCACTTTCGCCACAGCTCAGCGCAAAAGCTCGGTGTTGGCGCTGCGATTGTACAGCAGCAGGTACTCTTGGCTCTCGTCGACGAGCAGTAAGAGCCCCGTTTTAGCAAGAAACAATGACGACGTTACTTCATCGCTCAAGACGCCTGCCCAACATTGTGGACGCGATCGGCAATACACCGTTGCTCCGCCTCAAGAAGGTCACCGAGCACGTTCCGGGCGTTGAGGTGTTTGTTAAGCTCGAGTTTCAGAATCCGGGCGGTTCGGTCAAGGACCGACCCGCCTTGCAGATGATCAAGGACGCCATCGCAGACCGCCGACTGACGCCTGACAAGATTCTTATTGACGCCACCAGTGGAAACACCGGCGTAGCCTACTCCATGATTGGAGCGGCTATGGGGTATCGGGTCCAGCTTGTGCTACCGAAGAACGCCTCCAAAGCTCGCAAGGACATTACTCAGGCGTACGGTACCGAACTCATCTATAGCTCTCCCATGGAAGGCTCGGATGGGGCTATTCGCCTTGTCCGCGAGATCGTCGCAAAGAACCCCGATAAGTACTTCTATCCAGATCAGTATCGAAACCCCTCCAACCCCCTCGCTCACTATCTCGGCACAGGCCAGGAAATTTTGGACGCAGTGGGAGACCGTCTCACCCACTTCGTTGCCGCCTTGGGAACGAGTGGAACGGCGATGGGAACGACGCGACGTCTCCACGAACATAGTCGAAAAGTGCATTGTGTTGCCGCCGAGCCGGCTGAAGCCATGCATGGCCTAGAAGGGCTCAAGCACATGGCTTCCAGCATTGTGCCTGATATCTATGATCCGAAACTTCCCGACGAGATTATGCCTATCACCACAGATGAGGGATGGGATATGGCCGAACGCGTCGCTGAATTGGAAGGGCTCTTCGTTGGCCACTCGGGCGGAGCCAATATAGCTGCGGCCATCAAGTTAGCAGAGCGGGCCCAGAAAGAAGATGGCGGCGGTTGCGTCGTCACGGTCGCTTGCGACCGCGGCGATCGCTATTTTGACCCGATCAGATGGGAAAAGAAGTTCACATGGTAGAATCATCACAACCTTGGATTCAAGGAAACCTTCGCTTCACTCCAGAAGTGATTCAGATCGTTGAGACGGCTGCGCGTGCGGCCTACGAGCGCGACGAGGAGGCCTGCGGCTACCTTGAAGGGCCTATCGCGGATGGGCTTTTCTGCGATCAAGCCGTCGAACTCGAAAACCTGGCCAATAAGTATCATCAAGTTGATCCGGAAGGTCATCCTCGAACTGGTCGTGAGTACTTCAAGATCAATGGATTGAAGTTCGAAAAGGCCATAGCGGCGGCATCGGCAGAGCAGCGCGCCGTCAAAGTGTTCTTCCATTCTCACCTCGATTGCGGCGCGTATTTTTCGGAAGAAGACGCCGCCAGCATGACCATGGGCGGAGAGGCCGGCCCGACCTATGCTCTTAGCTACCTGGTCACCGCGGTCGACAAAGGCGTGGTGACCGCACACAAGCTGTTCATTTACAGCGAAGAGACTCGAAGCTTTGTCGAACGTCCCTTTCAGGTTGAACCCGCCCGAAGCGCGTAGCCTTGAAGCTTGAAGGGAGGCCTCAAGAGGAGCACCTCTTGCCGGGCGCGCCAGGATGGTATGTGATGAGCTATGCCCAAAGCGCGGAGGTGCGGTAACTCAGTCTGGGCGAAAGGCTGGCACTCTGCCCTGGGCCCAACCATATTCGCCTGCTGTTTGCTCGGTTCTTCCACAAGCCATGCCGAAGCACCGCGCGCAATGGGGGGGGCTGCTGCGCGCTTCACCGGTGAGGTAGGCGCCCAACTCAAAGAGCTAGAGCGGATCTGGGGAAAGCAGGGTCAAACCAGTATTCTGCCGCCAGTCTTGGCCGAGAGGGGGTCGCAGCGCGTTGTCCCCCTTGCCGCAGAGGCAATGGATGATGGGACGCCCGGTTGCGCAACGATCGCGCTTCTGGCCGCTCCTAACTTGTCGTATATTGTGACCTTCAGCGACCGCAGTAGTCCGGCCCATCAAAGATCGTGGCCCGTGCCCAGTGCTGCCGGGGTGGCGCAGGTGACCCGCTGCGGGGCGCGCAAACGACTTCTTCGTGGACTTGAGGTTCAAATGCGCTCACGGAGGGGAGTAGTCGAGACGCTGGTTCTCTTGTCGACCAATCCCCCTCCACCCGCGATTGAGGTTCTTCCAGGTCGCGACCCTGGGCCCACCCCGCCCTCGCCCCAGGTTGGACGTCGCCCCTTCTTGCTTCCGGCGCGGACGCGGCTTCTCGCCAAGGAAGCACAGCTCAAACTGGAACGGTCCCGTTCCGTTACACGTCATAGTGTGCTGAGCGACAAGTCGGGGCGCGGACAAAAAGTCTTCAACGTCAGCCCTGGATGCCATCGTTTCTACCTCTTTGCTCCCCAGGATCGTTCTGCGCCGCCTGATCTGGATGCCCGTCTATTTCACGTTGTAGAAGGAACGCTCTTGTCCTCCGACGACGAGCAGGCTGGACAGGCCAGCGTGCTGCACTGCTCGTCCTCGAGCGACCGAGTTCGTCTCGACTTCAGCGGTGCCAATCCGTCTACCGAAGTAATGGTCTTGCATCTGGAAAAGGATATCCCAGTTGGGATCCCTATCGAGTGGGGCAATGACGCTCGCCGGACCTTCGCTCGCACTCTTTTCGAAGCAACCGTTCCCTCGACGGACGCCCCACCAGTTTTCGTGCAGATGGGGGTCCGGGGTGAGACGCGGTTTCCTTTTCAATTCGCGGCGCGTAGCTGCTACTTGGTCGCGGTCGCCCCGATTCGGGGAGAGGAGCCACGGGTCCAACTCCGAGTCGTTCAAGGCGCGACAGAACGTCGCTCGCAAAGTTTGGACTCGATGACGGGAGCTGCCCTCACTTTCTGCGCCCCGGTCTCTGGACCAGCAACACTGCGAGTTACATCGGTGGGTACGGCCGTAGCTTGGGTCCTTGGGGTGTGGCAGTACCCCACCGTCTCGACCGTCAACCGAGGAAAGACGCTGTGAGACACCGAGCCCCTTGGGCCTTTACGGTCGGTTTATTGGTCGCCTGCGGTCGGCCCCCCGTCCAAGCACCTCGCCCGTCCGCACCGACCGCCCAAGTCACTTCTTCCGCGCCCCCAGCTGGGACCACATTACTCATGGACACCGCCCGAGTCGCCACAGGTGTTCACGCGGGTCCTCTGCAAGTGATCGGCGCTGGAGCTCGGCGGGCCGGAGAAAGTCTCGACGGTTTTGTTTACGTCCCCGCCCAGCGTTGCGCCCTTGTATATGGGCGCTCAGGTGACTCGGTGGTGGACTTGGATCTTCACGCCTTTTCCGACGATGGAACTCAATTTGGCGTTGATGAGGCATCTGACGATCTTCCGACCCTCATGCTCTGTACTGGGGCCAAGGCTGAGCGCCTTTTTGTCTCGGCGCGCGTGGCGCAAGGACAAGGGTTCGTTGCTCTCGGAATGCATGACGTCGCCTTGGACAAGAGAGACGAGGTGGCCCAGGCTGTTGGCGCGGGCAACCGGAACTCAAAGTTCGAACCGAATGCCACGGTGTGGCCGGCGCTCGACGCCAGTCTTGCTGAGCACCGACAGGCTCTAGGCGCGTCTTGGACTGATTTGCGCCGAGTAGCGTTGCCTGTTGACGCGCGCTTGCCGACAAGTGTGGACGCGGAGATCCCAGCCGGCCGTTGCCTCGACATTCTGGCGCTGCCAGATGATCCTTATCTCCAAGTCGACCTGAGTGTGGTGACAGAAGAGGGGCGTGTTGTGAGTCGGGGTCGAGACCGCGGCGACGAGCGTTCGTCGCTCATCTGTTCCCCGAAACGACGTCAGCGCGTGCACATTGAACTACGTCCCCAGTCTGGACAGGGGCTGGTCCTCCTTGCTCTTAGTGTTTCAGAACTAGGCGGTGCGCGACGCATCAATTCATCAGTGGAAAACCTCCCCGTCTTGTTGCAAGAGCCGCGACGGATCGAAGCCCCCCATTCCGCCCCGCTTGTCCGAAGGCGAGCGCTTCGGCTGTTTTCCGGTCAGCTCCACCGCTCGCCCTATCGCCTCCGAGGCTGCGAACTCCTTTCGCTCCACTCCGTGTCGTCCCAAACGTTTCACCTCCGCCTCTGGGACAAGACGGGGCGCGAGATTGCGGCAACTCCGCCAGCTGGCAGTACGTCCCTCATCGCCTGCGGCAGCGGTGAGCTCGACCTGGAGGTCGAAGCTGCCAGGACAGAAGATGTCGAGCTCCGGACCTACCGCCTGAGCCAAACTTCCGCGTTGGACACCCAAGATGCGCAGGTCCTCAACCTAGCCCTGAATCGTCTTGCGGAAGAGCTGCCTGTCCAACAACTCACACATCCGACCCAGGTCTCGTCGCGAAATCTTCCGAGCGGGCAACTTACGCCTCTTTCGTTCGAGGTCCCGAGCGCTACATGTACCGTACTTGCGCTGGCGACCCGAGACGATACTGGGTCTCTTGACCTAAGATTAGTCGAGGAAGATGCGGCCAGAAGCATGCGCGCTCAGGCGTCTCCAGTCGCTTCACTTCGTGTGTGCAACTCAGGTCCGCAAGGTGTGCCGCATCACTTTAACCTTCGGCGAGCAGGCCCGGACACAGAGGCGCTCATCTTGGTGTATGAGCAGCCTCTCGGACCTGCGCGGACCGAAGAGTGAATCAAACCAGCCTCAGCCGACGCTCAGGAGTTCGATCTCGAAGATCAGAGTCGCATTTGCCGGAATCACCGGCGGAAAGCCTCGTGCTCCGTATCCCATCTCGGGCGGTATCGTCAGTCGGCGCTTACCCCCCACCTTCATTCCGACCACCCCTTCGTCCCAACCACGAATCACCTGACCGCCACCGAGGGCAAAGGTGAATGGGGTGCCCCGATCAAGGGAGCTATCGAATTTACTGCCGTCTGTCAGAGTTCCGGTGTAGTGCACGCTGACCGGCTGCCCCTTGGTAGCTTCTGCGCCATCGCCTACGAGAAGGTCTTCGCTTTTCATGGGTTGGACGCTACCAAAAGGCAGCGTCCAACCCAATTGACCGACCTGACAAACGAAGAAACCCAGCCGTTTCCAGCTGGGTTTCTTTTTGAATGTTGGCGGAGCGGACGGGACTCGAACCCGCGGCCTCCGGCGTGACAGGCCGGCGTTATAACCAACTTAACTACCGCTCCAGAACCGCGCATGCGATTCTCCCAGACGATTTCGGTGGGTCTATGACCACCCGGTCCGTCGGGGGCAGGGTTAGTACCATGTTCGTTTTCACCCGCAAGGGGGAAATGAACTTTTGGTGGCAGGATTTTTTCAAAGCCTGAGTTCACGAAGCAAATCAGCATCTCCTTTCGGGGGGAGACTTAAGGAAACGGGTTCACGGTCGTGCTGCCGTCCCGGGAGCCGTGTCAGCAAGCGTGGAGTCACAGCCGAAAGGAGAGCTTGATCGGGCCGTCGCACCGCGTCGCTGGCAGGAACGCATTAGTGCCCGCGCTGCGCTCGCCAGTGGTCTCGCTACTTTTTTGGTGGGTGTTCTCGGTTTCTTGGATGCGGCCCGTCTCCCCAACTGGGCAGTAGCCATCCTCGTCACCCTCGGATTTGGCATGTCGCTCCTGGCGCTGCCCCTCCCCTATTCCTTTCGTCTTCGCGCAGGCGTCCTGATGGGGCTTTCCTCTTTAGCCTCGGTGGTTGCGGCGGCTGGACCATCTACGGCCCAAGCGCCGTGGCTGCTCGCCTTCATGACTGCAGTTTCTTCGACCCTCTTGCTCGGGAGCCGTCGAGCGGTGGCGCTTCTACTTGGGATCGCAACGACAATCGTTGGGGCCCAAAGCACTATTGGGGTGGGGTTTCACGCCCAGCTCCTTGTCATGGCCGGCACCTTCGCTGTCTGCGCGACCTTCGCCGTAGGTTGGGTTGATTATGCCATCTCAAGACTCAGGCAAACCCTAGACCAACGAGATGATCTTCTGGCCTTTGTCCGAGAAGAAACGGAGGAACGAATTACCCAACTTGAGAAGCAGCAGGCCTTAGAGCGCCAGCTCCGCCAATCGCAGAAGATGGAAGCCTTGGGAACCCTCGCAGGTGGCATTGCTCATGACTTCAACAATCTCCTTCTTGTGATTGCAAGCGGGACGCAGTCAGCCAAGGATGCGCCACGAGAAGAGCTAGACGAAATCTTGGTTGAGTTGAGGGAAGCAGCCAACCGGGGCACTGGACTCACTCAGCAGCTGCTCGCCTTTGGGCGCAGACGGATCAATGAGCGTGGTGCTCTAGCTCTCAACGATGAGATTTCCAAATCCCTGCAGCTCATTCGACGCCTCATCCCGAGCAGCATCACTTTAGAGTTTACTCCCGACCCCCAGGTGCGTTCGATTGAGGCGACGCCCGTCGACGTGGATCAAGTGATCATGAACCTTTGCATCAACGCACGAGATGCGATGCCACAAGGGGGCCGGGTCGAACTGTCCACGGAGCTCAAACGCGAACCAGGCCACCTGGGAAGCGAAGCGATCATCCGCATTCGCGACTTCGGGGTCGGGATGACGGACGAGCAAAAGGAGCGTGTTTTCGAACCCTTTTATACAACGAAGCAAACAGGTCAGGGAACCGGGCTCGGTCTCAGCGTGGTTCACTCCATTGTACTGGGACACAAGGGGCGCATGGAGCTGGATACGTCTCCAGGACGAGGTACAGAGTTTCGGGTTTTCTTTCCTCACATCGACGAAGCCACAGGGCCGCTTTCGGTTCAAGACCGTCTACCGAGGGTCAACGGAGGTGAGCGGATCCTTCTTGTCGACGATGACCCAGCGGTGCGCAAGGGGATCGCTCGAGTTCTCAAGCGTGCAGGATACGACGTTCTCGTCGCAGAAGATGGAGTACAGGCCCTTGAGCAATACAAGCAGAGCGATCGTCCAATCGATCTCGTTGTCACCGACGCCGTCATGCCCAACATGGGTGGCCGCGACTTGTGCGAAGCAGTTACGCACATCAATCCCAATCAACCCTGTCTTATCTGCAGCGGCTACGACGCCGGCACGCTGGATGAAGGCTTCTTTCTGGAGCCGGGTCGCGAATTTCTGGCCAAACCCTTCGACAATGACCAGTTGTTGCAGCGCATCGACCAGCTCATGACGCTCCAGAGCATGTCGCTGCGCCCGCCACCGAGCTCCGAAACGCAGAGCTTCCGCGGTACCCAGACCCCGCTGTCATCGTAGCACGGGCCCCCCAAAGCCCGGGAAAGGGCTCCTTGCTTGCCGCTTGCGAAGAGACCATTTTTTCGCCAGATAGGGCCACCAAGCGCCTGCACTTTGCCAGCGTACGGACGATCCGATGACCAAGCCTCTTTTCACAACCGTCGACCCCGCCCAACTCCCCAAACACTTCGATAGCGCTCAGGCCGAAAAAAGCTGGGACGAACGATGGCAGAAGTCAGGGATTTATCGGTACGACGAAGCCCGCAGCCGCGACGAAACCTTTGTTGTCGACACTCCCCCGCCCACCGTCTCGGGCTCTTTGCATGTGGGCCACGTTTTCTCGTACACGCACACGGACCTGATCGTCCGCTATCAGCGCATGAGGGGGAAGAACATCTTTTATCCGATGGGTTGGGACGACAATGGACTCCCCACGGAGCGTCGCGTGCAAAACTACTTTCACGTTCGCTGTGAGCCGAGTGCCCCGCCTTTCGATACTTCGGGTCTTACGGCTGCTACGGCCAAGCAAAAAAGGTCGCCTCCTCAACAACTGAATCGCAGTGACTTCATCGACTTGTGCCACCGACTCACCCACGTCGATGAAAAGGCCTTCCAGGACCTCTACACGCGTCTCGGGATTTCGGTCGACTGGAGCCAAACGTATGCGACGATTGACGACCGTTGCCGCAAACAGGCTCAACTTTCGTTCTTGGACCTTCACGAAAAAGGGCACGTCTATCAGAGCTTCGCTCCGACGATGTGGGACGTCGACTTTCAGACTGCCGTCGCCCAGGCCGAAGTGCAGGATCGACCCAAGCAGGGCCACTTTCATCACATCGAATTCGGCGTTGAGGGGAGTGAGGAAAGCTTCATCATTGCCACGACTCGGCCCGAACTGCTTCCCGCTTGCGTCGGTGTGACAGCGCACCCCGACGATGAACGCTTCAAACACCTCTTCGGGAAGAACGCGATTACTCCGCTCTTCAAGGCGCCGGTTCCCATCTTTCCGAGCGAATTGGCCGACCCTGAAAAGGGCACCGGCGTCCTGATGGTGTGCACATTCGGCGACCAGACCGATGTCCAGTGGTGGCGAAGCGAAAAACTGGCCCTGCGCCAAATCATCGGCAAATCGGGCCGTTTGCAGTCGCTCACCTTTGGAAGTGAAGCCTATCCTTCACTGGATCCCCCAAGCGCGAACGATTTTTACGCGCAGCTCGCCGGAAAGAACGTAAACCAGGCCAAGGCAGCCATCGTAGAGCTTCTCCGACAACCGGAAGGAAGCGCCACGGGCAAAGGCGCTCCACTCGTTCAGGAGCCAACCCCAGTCGACCAGGCAGTGAAGTACTTCGAAAAGGGCGACCGCCCTCTCGAATTTCTCTCCACCCGCCAGTGGTTCGTTCGCCTGATGGACAAGAAGGAGCAGCTCCTTCAAAAAGGCGAAGAAATCGCTTGGCATCCCGGGTTCATGCACAACCGTTATCGCGACTGGACCGAAAACCTAGGCCTCGATTGGTGTCTGTCGAGGCAGCGCTACTTTGGCGTGCCCATCCCGGTCTGGTTTAAGGTCAAAGAGGACGGGTCAACTGATTGGGAAAATGCCCTCTTGCCCACGGAAGACCAGTTACCAGTGGATCCGATGGCTGATACGCCTGCAGGTTACACCCCCGAACAACGAGACCAAGCGGGTGGCTTTACCGGTGAGACGGATATTTTTGATACCTGGTTTACAAGTTCTCTGACCCCTCAAATCGGCTCTCACTGGGGCCTGGATGACAAACGTCATCAAAGTTTGTTCCCCGCCGATATTCGCCCACAGAGCCACGAGATCATTCGAACTTGGGCGTTTTATACGATCGCTAAAGCTCTGCTCCACGAAGACAAAGTCCCTTGGCAGAACGTGGTCATCAGCGGTTGGATCTTAGATCCGGATCGCAAGAAGATGTCCAAGAGTCAAGGAAACGTCATCACCCCCATGCATCTCTTCGACGAACACGGAGTGGACGGGGTGCGCTACTGGGCGGCGAGTGCGCGCCTAGGTGCTGACACAGCTTTCGACCCTCAAGTATTCAAAATCGGACGTCGTCTCACGACCAAGCTTTTCAACGCGGCCAAATTCGTCTTGAGCCACCAGGGCCAACAAGGTCCTGTCACAGAAGAGCTTGATCTAGCCTTCGTGGCCAAGTTGCGCACACTCATCACCAAGGCAACACAAAGTCAGGACGAGTTCATTTTCGCGCAGGCTCTCGCGGATACGGAGACCTTCTTCTGGACGCATTTTACTGATACCTACTTAGAACTCGCCAAGCCGCGGGCCTGGCAGTCCGAAAACGACGCTCAGAAATACTCGGAGGAGCAACGGACCTCGGCCATTACTGCACTCCGTCTCGGTTTGAACGTATTGCTCCGTCTTTTCGCCCCGACACTCCCCTATATCACCGAAGAAATCTGGTCTTGGGTTTTTGCGGAAGAAACAGGCCACCCGAGTATCCACAAGGCGCCTTGGCCGTCTCTTGCCGAGATCGAGCAGATACCTGCTCCTCGGGACGAGGGGAGTTTCGATTTGGCGGTCGATGCCCTCAACGCGATCAACAAGAGCAAAGCCGATGCGAAGGTCTCGGCAGGTCGCATCGTTGAGACCCTCGCTCTCCGGGCAAACAAGCAGACTCTCGCCCGGGCGGAAGCTGTGCTTGATGCACCCTTGGATGCAGCCCGCGTCCAATCACACAAGCGCGTGGAAGACGATAGCTTAGAGGACGGCAGCTTTGTCATCAGCGATGCCGTTTTCGCACCCAAACCAGAAAAGAAGTAATCAGCGCGTATCGGGAAGCGGTAGGACTTCGACTTCGAGTCCGAAGATCTGCCGCCAAACGTCCACACCCGCTTTCAAGCCGAGTCGCTCTCGGGACTCCCTCAAGCGCTGTCGAATCATCTCACCCTCGGAACCTGCGGCGTGTTCAAGGGCTCTCGCCAACGCCGCGACGTCTCCAACGGGCGTCAGGTAGCCAGTCTTGCCGGGAACGATCCAGTCTTCGATCGTACCCACCCGCGTCATTACCGGCACCAGTCCAGTAGCCATGGCCTCCATAAGAGCAAAGGGAACGCCCTCCCACTCCGACGGTAAGCAAAAAATACGCGCCTGGCGAAGGACTTCCTCGACGTGGTCTCGATAACCGAGGAACTCTACCTGCTGGGCGACCCCTTTCGACGCCGCCCGGCGAAACAGTTCCTGCTCCAAAGGTCCTTTGCCAAGAATACCCGCCCGAAGCACAACTCCTCGGCTCTTCAACAAGGCAAGTGCGTCAATCAAAACATCAAGGCGCTTGCGTTCGATCAACTGACCCACGGCCAGCACGTCAAACACGGGTGTCTCCATCGAAGGCCCGAAGCGGACGAGATCGACCGAATGGGGCAGGACAAAAATCCTTCGTCCTTCCACCCCTAACTCTTCAAGGCGCAACTTCATACTGTTTCCAGTGACGGTCACAGCGTCCGCGGCGCGGAGCGACAAAAGAAACGGGTAACCCAGTCGTTTCTGGATCTGCAGAAAGTCCATGCCGATCAAACTGAGACACACCTTGGCCCCTGCGCGGCGCGCAGCGGCCGCCCCAAGGGAGCCCCAGGGCACGGGATTGAACCCAAGGAACCAGTCGACTGACTCGCTGTGGCACACCCGCTCCACTCCACGAAACAGACGCAGCATCTCGATAGGCAGTGGCCCGGGATTGAAGCTCTCGTTCTTCAACTTAGAAAGTCGCCCCGGCAGCGGTTGGCGACGCACCACGGTCACCCTCTCCACTTCCGGAATGTACTCGAAGAGCTCTAAGTGACGCTCAAGCTGATTTCTGTGAAGCTTTGCTGCACAAAGGACTCTGATGCTGAAACCCATCACCTATGTCCGAGTCGGTCGATCGCCGTTCCAAAACGAACGGGGCTTTTGACTTCGGTAAAATCACCCTAGCGCAAAATGCGCTGCTCCAATACTCCGCGCAATGACTGTCTGCGCTCGCTCGGATTCGAGGGGGACCGCTGCCGGCACACCAATCACGGGGCAGTTCAACTTAAGCTGGCTCAGCATGCTTTGCCACTGCTCTCGATGCTCGTTTCGAACGGCAATAGCCAGTGCAGGAGCTAGACGTGCCGCGAGCGCCAGCTCCTTACCGCGCGCATCACTCGGCGGCCCCGCCAAGAAGAGACAAGCCGCACTACCTCGACCTCGCTCTTGCAGGATTCGTCGTACCTTTCTCGCACTGTCACGCTGACCGGTTACGGCGACGAGGGCCCCAGCCAGATACTTGCGCCCACCTTCATCCCAAACCTCATCGCAGGCCACTTCTGCGACCACTTTACCTTCGTGAGTGATCAGTGCCGTTTCGTGACCTTCCACAGATGTTTCACCCAGCAGGAGCAAGAAAGGTCGTTTGAACCAAGGGGTACCACGTTCAAGTGCACCACTCTTTTCGACCTTGTGGGCTTCGCGTTCGGTCATGAACCCGCTGACAGGACTCAAATAGCCATCTCCGACAAAGTGGATCTCCTCTGCCTCATCCTCTGATACTTCTATCTTGACTAAGTGGCGCTCCGACTCGCCTTCGGCGAGCGAACGCGCCTGAAACAACTCCCCGCCAAAAGGTGGAGGCAAGGAAGTCACTCCTGTCGTCGTTTCTAAGAGCCCTCGCCTATCAAGCTCAGCCACAATCTCATCCAGACATTCTTGCGGGCCCTTCAGATCCGTCCGCAGGTGCACCTCGGGTTGCTCCGGTGCCTCATAAGGATCGTCCACCCCAGTGAAGTTTTTTATTTCTCCGGCTAGCGCTCGTTTATAAAGCCCCTTCGGATCGCGCGTAGTCAGAACTTCAAGAGGGCACTCGCAATAGACCTCGATGAAGTTCTCTGTCTTGTTGCGGATCTCGTCCCTCAGAGCACGATAGGGGCTGATCGCAGCGGTAATGGAACAGGCCCCCGATCGGGCGACCATACGCGCCACGTAGCCGATCCGCCGCACGTTGCGGTCACGGTCCTCTCGCGCGAAGCCCAAGCCGTGCGACAGATTCTTCCGAACCTCATCGCCATCCAGACACTCAACGTGGAGCCCCCGCGCGGTCAGCTCGGTCGTGAGCATGGAAGCAAGGGTGCTCTTTCCCGTGCCACTTAAACCAGTCATCCAGACGACAAAACCACTCATGCTGCTTTATTACCTCGAGTCCAACTGGGTCGCTGTAACCGAGAACTGGTCCTTTTTTCTCGATCGCTTCTGTGTCTCAATGCCCAGATCCGTTGGCTCTGTCCATGATTTAGGCGTTTGTTTCTCTCAGGTCTAGCAACACGCCCACGTGTGAATTTCTAGTCGAAGGAGTAAGAAAAGCATCGCATTGGGAACCCCGTCCTCAGATTTGAGGGCCGTGATCTTACAAATGCTATTGCAAGCCTTAGTGATGTGCGCTAACTGCCGCCGCCCATGGCAAATTACGCAGTTTGGAACGTACGTCTCCGCCACGAATCACTCTCCAGCCCCAAAAAGGGCAAGTACCTCAGCCGTCGCAAGCGTTCTCGCATCGGCCTGCAAGAGGCGATCGACCGAAAGAACGGCGAGCAGCCCGAGGCTGAGGCCAGCGAAGCAGCCAGCTGAAGCTGGCGTTGACCGTTGGCGCTGGCACGGTTCATGGCAGCACCCTTTGCGGGTGGGCAACTCGGTTGCGCTGGCCCTCGTGCGGCCAATCCAAATTGTGTTGAATCATATACCCTTGGTGCAATTTGCACCTGGGGTATTTCGTTTTTGTGTTTGGAGTGCCGCCGCTTTGTTCTAAAACCAGCACCCTTTCGATTCACCCGTTATGCATATCATAGAGATGTTGGGGCGCATGCCCCTCGTAGAGCTCGGTCACCAGGCGAGTAGCCTCGTATCAACTGCCACGCCCGAGACGGCAGCCGTTGAGGGGCCACGCATTTTGGCTGCAGCGGCCGAGGCGTCCAAAGAATTTTTCTGGGACAATCAGATCTTCAAAAAGCCCCAATGGGTGGGCCTGATGTTTGGGCTGCGCATTGTCCTGTGTCTCGTGGCGGCGCTGATGCTCATCTACGAAGTCCGTGCACGACGCATGGGCGAACAGACCTCGGCACGAATCAAGAAGGGATTGGCCATCGCCCTGGCGCTCTTGGGCTTCGGAGCTTACTTCGACTTTGGCAATCCAAACGTTAGATACTCGGAGTATTACCACCGACACGAGCTGTATCACTACTATCTCGGCTCGAAGTATTCAGAGGAGCTCGGATACAAAAGACTCTACGATTGTACCATGATCGCCGAGATCGAAAACGGTCGGCGCTCTCAGATTGAGAAGAGAGAGTTTCGCGATTTACGCGTCAATCTCATCAAGAAAGCAAAAGACACATACATCTTTGACGAGCCCGAACGCTGCACTAAGCATTTTTCGACCGAACGATGGGATGCCTTCAAAAAAGACGTTGATTGGTTCTACAACTCTTCCCGGGGCTCGTACTGGGAGCGGATGCAGCAGGATCACGGTTACAACCCGCCTCCCGTCTGGACAATGACCGGCAAGGCCTTGGCGAGTCTGCATCCCGCCGACGGGGATTACTTCAAACTCTTGGCGTCGATCGACGTTGTCCTTCAAGCGGGAATGATAATGTTGCTCTTTTGGGCCTTCGGATTCCGCGTGGGTGCGATTGGGGCTGTGTTCTGGGGATGCAACGCTGCCGCGAACTTCTATTGGACCGGCGGGGCCTTCCTGCGGCAGGATTGGATGTTCTTGCTGGTGGCTAGCCTGGCCTTGGCAAGAAAGCGTTATTTCTTCTGGGCTGGAGCTGCCCTGAT
This sequence comes from Polyangiaceae bacterium, assembly GCA_050300635.1. Classification (GTDB taxonomy): domain Bacteria; phylum Myxococcota_A; class Polyangia; order Polyangiales; family Polyangiaceae; genus NIC37A-2. The sequence goes on along the minus strand of JBNKYC010000070.1, from coordinate 187,632 downwards.
GTGGTCTGCCCTACTACGGGTTTTTCCCGCGGCCCTTTTTGGTGGATGGGCGGCTATGGTGCTCATCCACGTCGTCGAACGGCTGCGTGGCCGCCCTTCTGTCGATGGCAAAACGGGACTCTTGGGTCTGCTTCATCCGGACCATCGCCGCTTGATAGCCGGCTCCCTCGTCGCTTTGGCCGTACTTGTACCTGCCAGTATGGCCGCCACCGGCGGGCCCAAGGCCTATAAGGACTTTTTCGCGCACATTCAGACTCACAAGCACACGCCTCTGACGAACCACATGGGTTTGCCCACGATCATTTCACATAACTGGGATGGGCGGATGCGTTTCACGCGCAACCAAAATCTCGACGACGCTTTCCAAACTTGGAAGGAAGGCCGCAACCGACGCGTCGACAAGTTGAAGGTCGTTCAGTATGGCTCTTTGGTTGCTTTCTTCCTTTGGATTGCCTGGGCAGTCCATCGGAGCCGTCTGATCTGGATCGGCCCAGCCTTGAGCCTGCCCCTAGTGATGTGCCTTACAGATCTGACTTGCTATTACTATTCGATGTACATCGCTGCGGCGGTATTGGCGTTGCCCAGGAAGGGCCTTGGATCCACATTGCTCTTTACTGGGGCCGCCAGCGTGATTCTTTTGGGGAAGAACATTGGCTACGCTCCAACTAACGTCAGCGGTTTCTACTTCGTGGACGACAATTTCGCGGTGCAGAGTTACCTGTTCATGATCTTCAGCATGTTGATGCTCTGGAACTACAGTCGACCGTTTTCGTTCCAAAAGCTGCGGACTCACTTCAACCGCTTTCAGGCAAAGTCACCTAGACCTTCCCCGACATCGAAGGAAGCGCCACAGCCGGCACAATAGCTGGCTTTCACTGGTCAAAAAAAGAGCGAGATGGCCGCCAATCGAATCCATCTCGCAACCAGCAAAAGCTCCGCCGCTGCCTACCCAAAGGAGAGAGGCAAGCGGTGGCGGACCTGCGCTTAGCGCTCGAGGGCAATGCTTTCACCGCGGCCGATAGCAAAGTACTTGAAACCAAGTTTCCTGAGCTTCGAAGGATCGTAGAGGTTGCGACCGTCGAAGATCACGGGATTTTTCAGCTTGTTCTTGAGAACCTCAAAGTCTGGCGCGCGAAAGGCTTTCCACTCTGTGCAGACAATAAGCGCCTCGGCTCCTTCGAGTGCCTCGTCTCTCCCTTCACAAAGTTTCAAATCCGAACGCTCACCATAGATTCGGCTGGTCTCCTCCATTGCTTCAGGATCGTAGGCTTGCACCTTCGCTCCCGCTGCCCACAGGCGTTCCATCAAGACACGACTCGATGCTTCGCGCATGTCGTCGGTGTTCGGTTTGAAGGATAGGCCCCATACAGCGAAGGTCTTGCCTTTGAGCTCGCTTCCGAAGTGCTTGAGCACCCGCGACGGGAGAACCTCTTTTTGAGCGTAGTTCACTCGCTCAACAGCCTGCAGGAGCTCAGTCTGATAGCCGATAGAGTCGGCCGTGCGTACGAGGGCCTGGACGTCCTTCGGGAAGCAGGAACCACCGTAACCGCATCCGGGGTAAATAAAGTGATAACCGATGCGCTCGTCGGACCCGATCCCACGACGCACGTGCTCGATGTCCGCGCCAAGTCGCTCCGCTAGATTGGCGAGTTCGTTCATGAACGAGATCTTCGTCGCTAGCAGGCAATTCGCGGCGTACTTGGTTAACTCAGCGCTGCGAATATCCATCACGATCATCCGGTCATGATTACGATTGAACGGAGCGTAGAGTTCACGCATTCGTTCAGTGACATCAGAGCTCTCGGTTCCGATCACAATGCGGTCTGGTCGCATACAGTCGCTAACTGCCGCACCTTCTTTCAAGAACTCGGGATTCGAAACAACGTGAAAGGCGAGTTCGACACCTCTTTTTTTGAGTGTTTCTTGCACCTTCGCTTTGACTCGATCAGCGGTACCGACGGGAACGGTGGATTTGTCCACGATGATCTTAGGACCATCCATATGAGTGGCGATCGTTTCTGCAACCGCAAGCACGTACTTCAAGTCCGCCGAACCGTCTTCGTCCGGTGGAGTCCCCACTGCGATGAACTGGAGTTCACCATGCTCTACGCCTTGTTTCGGATCGGTCGTGAACTTTAAGCGGCCTTGTTGATAGTTCTCGCGAACGATGGGCGTAAGGCCCGGCTCATAAATCGGGATCTGTCCGTCCTTGAGCCTCTCGACCTTCTCCTCGTCGACGTCGACGCACATGACATTGTGCCCAACCTCAGCAAGAACCGCACCCTGAACCAAGCCGACGTAGCCGACCCCAAAGACTGTTACATTCATTTTGTCGTTCCGAATTCTGTTGTGCTCGGGGGTCGATCCGTGCTGCCAAACCCACCGGTACCTCTTGAGGTATATGTTAATTTTTTGCCGTATTCGACCGAAAAATGGACGATCGGCCTAGGAATCAATTGCGCGACTCGCCTCGGCAAAATCATCTCTTTTGCTTCAGAGTCGAACTTAAAAAGAGGGATCATGAGCTCCCCCCGATAAGCTCGATCTATAATTCCTACGTTGTTGGCTAGCATGTAACCCGTCTTCATCAGGGAACTCCGAGCCACCACGTCAAAGTAGTAGCCCTCGGGCGGCTCTACGATCAATCCCGTTCCGTAGAGGACAACAGCACCAAACTTCTTGCGGATCCCTATGATCGTCAGGTCATAGCCGGAGTCGCTCCATCTCGACTTGCTGAGTTCTTGGGCGTCGTCACTGAGCCTCTCTACCCGAATCGAAGTCGCCGAGCTCTCAGGAGCCAAGCTCCGACAATACCCGAGAAAGTGCTCGGCATGAGGCCACTTCCAAAAGTGTTCAGGGCAACGATCAGCCAGCGAGCCCAACCAGTCGACGGCGACCACTCCCCGAAGCACCCATCGGTCCCTCTCCCTCGAGGCGAGAGCCTCCAGAGCCGCATCGACTCGCTCGTGACCCGTGGGGACGCTCACGCTCAGGCCCTCAGGCCCCATGCTCAGCTCGCCATTTCTAGACAGCTGGTCTGCTAGAATCGCGTCGTTGCTTCCCTCTTTGGACTGGTTCATACCTCCGACATAGAGGGACTCGCCCAGATATTCCAGTGCTCGCCCATCGGCCCAGCGCCGCTCGTCTGAGCCCGTCTGCCTGGGGGAGTTTACTGGTTAATTGGCAAGCATGATGCGGTGTCGCTCGAATATTTCTTCGGCCATCTCTTTGAGCTTCGACGCTTCACGGAGGATCTCGTGGTTTTCGTCGTAGGCATGAGAACTGGTCACATAACCCGAAAACGCTAGATAGGAGCGCGCCACTTCCACCTCGTTTCCTATTTCCTTCGCGATAGCGATCGAACGCATGAAGTACTCCACTGCCCGCCCCTCGTGAGCCGGGCCCCAAGCACCCGCTCCCGTCACTTCACCAAGGGTTCGCAAAGCGATTGCCAAGTGCGCCTTGCTTCTCACCTGGGCGAACAGGTCCACTGCAGCTCGAATACAGCGACGGGCTTCTTTTAGATTGCCCTTAAGAACGTAAGTCTTCGCCAAGCCACGTTTGGCCTCGGCGAGTTGCAACTTGTCGCCGATCTCTTCGCAGGTTTCGATGGCATCGAGCAGTATCGTGACCGCCTCATCATGCTCCCCCAAACGTGTGAGTGTCTGGCCAATATTCGTCAACGAAGCGGCGATTCGAGTCCTTTCCCCGATACCGACGAGGATCTTGTGCGCTTCTCGGAAACACTCAAGAGCCGCACTGAATTGATTTTGGTCGATGTGAAGCGAACCAAGGGTGTTGAGACTGTCCGCAACACCCACTGGGTCGTTAACTTCGCGCCGAATCTGCAAAGACGCTTCCAGGGCTTCTTTCGCGTTTGCCGGACGGCCGTGGTCCATCCAAACCAAGCCGATATTGTTCAAGGACAAAGCGATGGACCTTCTGTCTCCTTGGCTTCGTCGCATATCCAGCGCCGTGCGCATTTCGCGCAAGGCCTGATCATAGTCGCCCCGTACCCAGAGGAGCTTGCCAATATCGTCGTGACTTGCCGCTACTCCCCTCTGATCACCCGCTAACACGAAGAGTTCGCGTGCGGCATTGAGGTGACGACCCGCGAGATCCAAGGAGCCGGTCTCGCGATAGAGGCGACCCATTCGATTGTGCGCGGCCCCCCCCTTGCCTTCGAGGTTCATAGCATATGCTATGCCGAGCATCTGCTTGAACGCCGCCATCGCCTCGTCAGTCTTTCCCAGCAAGGTCAGAACGTCGCCATAGTTGTGCAAGGCGTCAATCCGGCGCCGGGCATCATCGTCGCCGAGCAAATTGAGACCTTTTTCGTAGCAATCACTGGCATTGCGCAAAGCAAACCCTTTGCGTGCAAGATCGCCGGCATCGATGTACGCAAACCCAGAACGAGTCAGCGAGCCTGCTTGCTCAAGGTGATAAGCAAGTCGGCCCATGTACTCTTCTTTGGATCGAGCCGAATTTTTTTGAGCAAGCCAATCAGCTATCGTTTGATGGTAACGCCGCGCCCGAGCTGAGCTCGTGAGCGCCACCAGTTTGTCTCTTTCGAAGTTGTGCTTGAAAACGAACTCTGGCTCCTCAGGAAACACGCCATCTTCCAAACGCAGAAGATAGTCTCGCTCGACTAAGCCTTCGAGCACTGCCTCTAAATGTTCTACTTCTTTGCGCACTGAAGAAGCCCATAGCTCCGGTGGTTCGGCGTCCATTCTTTCCAGGGCAATGAGCCCCCCCAGCCAAAACACCGTTCCGATCGCCGCCGCGTGTTCTAAAATCCTACGCTCAGACTTCGTCAGCGTAGAGACGCGCAGCGCTACGGCTTCGTCCACACTCATAGGGAGTCGAACAGTGCCCAATTTCTCGAGATTGACGCGCCATGAAGAGCGTTGTCCCTGGCCGTACTCAAGTACGCCCGAGTCGAAGTAGCTGCGTACCAACTGAACGATTCGACCAGGATTGCCGCCCGCGGCCTTGACCCCAGCCTGGACCAACGCCTCGGGCACGCCGCCCTCACAATGCCTCATCAAGCGACGAATCATCTCGGCAGCGGTTTGATTTTCAAGGGGCTCGAGCTCGACCAGTCGATGCCGGGACGGGTCTGGACCGAGCCAGTCCTCCCGCGAAGCGAGTAGATCGCGTTCCGCAGCGCAGATCATAAAAATCCGGCCGTCCAGATTGGTGATTAAGGAGTGAAGTAGCTCTAAAGAATCACCATCAGCGCGATGGACATCGTCGACCATCAGACACAGACGCTGGTGAAGCGAGTCTGCTTCAAGAAACCGCCGCAAAACACCGCGATGCATCAGCTGAGAGTGACCTGGCTCCGTCGTGGCAGCGACCGTGAGAGGACTCTCATGAAAGGTCAACCCCATCAGCTGTCCGAGAAAAAAACAGACGTCACTCACGTTTTCGACGCCCAGCACCCGCCGCACCTCAGCTTCGACCTGCGACTGAGCATCGGCTTCTGGCGTTGCCTCAGTGACGCCAAAACGATCTCTCAAGATACGGGAAAAGACCCCATAACTCAGCCCTTGATGCCGCGCTCGCCCCGTGACGAAGCGAACGGGACTGCGGGCCAGACTCTCCATGCGCCTCCGGGCTCGGGCGATCAATGCCGATTTGCCCTGCCCTGGTGCGCCAACCAGGGTCACTGCTCTGAAGGAACCGAGCTCCTCGGTTTCGCGAAATGCCGACAAAAGAGCTTCTAAGGCGTTTTCCCGTCCGAATAGGGGCGCCTCGAACTCTTCGGTCCCATCAGCCGGACTCTGCATCTCCTTCATTGCCAGCGAAGCATCCCTAAAGGACGTCCGGCTGACAAGACATTGTTCACCCTGGGTGCAATATGCTTGGGCGTGGCCGGCCTCAAGCGCTGCGCTGGAGGGCTTGCTCCGTCAGAATTGCCCGCCTAGAGATTTCACCCCGGCCCAGTTCTGCGCTATCAGTGCGCTCCGCTCTGGACATAACCAGATCTCCCACCACTCTCTAGATCGTCTTGGCACTCCCTACCAAAACCCGCTCGCAACAACACGAAAGCGAAAAGAAGTCCGTTGGCCGCGGTCTTTTTCACAAATGCACCGGCTGCTCCGCCGTTTTAACGGCGGAAGAACTCGAAGCCAACTGGCAGGTTTGCCCTCGCTGTGGCTACCACCATCAGATGTTACCTGACCATTGGCGTCAGCTCTTACTTGATGAAGGGAAACTCGAGCTATGGGACGAACACATTACGACCGGTGACCCTTTGCACTTCTTTGACGGGAAGGAATACACCGAACGGATTCGAATTGCGCGGGAAAAGACCGGACGGAGCGAGGGTATCGAAGTAGGAAAGGGTCTGCTCAATGGGCGTCCCGTGGCTTACGGGTTGTTTCTCTTTCGCTTTATGGGAGGCAGTATGGGTTCTGTCACCGGCGAACGCATCACTCGTCTCTTCGAGCGGGCCACCAACCAGGAGCTACCATTGCTCTTGCTCCATGCTTCCGGCGGTGCCCGCATGCAGGAAGGGATCTTGAGTCTCATGCAAATGGCCAAGACGGTCGCAGCATTAAAACGCTATCGACGAGTCCGTAAACCCTTCATCAGCATATGTCTCCATCCGACCACCGGCGGTGTTGCCGCTTCGACAGCCTTTTTGGGTGATATCAACATGGTAGAACCCAACGCACTGATTGGATTCGCAGGACCGCGCGTCATCGAAGGCACCATCCGCCAGAAGTTGCCCGAAGGATTTCAAAAGTCCGAGTTTCTGCTTGAACATGGCATGGTAGACACCGTGGTAGCGAGAAGTGAAATGAAAGATCAGCTGTCAACCATCTTGCGACTGCTCGATGGCGGACAGTCTCAGCGGACCTTCACGCAGGCGGTGAAGGCCCGTGACTAACGACGACCAAACAGCATTGAAGGACGCCCTGGCCCGACTCTATGGACTGATCGGCAGGGGGCAGCGGCAGGGACTCGATGCAATGGAGGCTGCATGTGCAGCCCTCGGACACCCTGAGCGCAGCTTCCGAGCGGTTCATGTGGCAGGAACAAACGGAAAAGGCACGGTGGCCGCCTTCCTCGGTTCGATGTGTCTGTCAGCCCAAAAACGAGTTGGACTTTTTACGTCTCCACATCTCGTTCGTTTTGCCGAGCGGATTCGTATCGACGGGGTGCCGCTCTCGGACGTCCAACTCGCCCGCTACATCAATCGGGTCATGGATACTTGTTCTGATCTGACCTTCTTCGAGACGACAACTTGCGTCGCGTTCTTGGCGTTTCAGGAAGCAAAAGTCGACTATGCCATACTCGAAGTCGGATTGGGTGGCCGTCTTGACGCCACCAATGTGATTCCTCCGCCTCAGGTGGCGGTGATTACGCGCGTTTCTTTCGACCACATGGAAGTGCTGGGTGACTCTCTCCACAAGATTGCGACCGAAAAGGCGGGGATCATCAAACAAGGCGCCCAAGTCGTAACTGGACGACTTCATCCCGAAGCAATGGCTGTCGTCGCGGAGCGTTGCAAAGAGGTCGGTGCCACTCTTGTCCCCCTGGGTAGTCCCGAACCTATCCCCGGCGCCCCCCTCGCCTATCCGAGACTCTCCATGATTGGTACGAATCTAGCGGTGGCAGTCACCGTGGGGCGTGCTCTCGGTCTTGCGCCGGAATCACTCGCCCGTGGCGTCGAAACCATGGACTGGCCTGGCCGAAACGAACTTCTGCACCGCAATCGCAAAGAGCTGACCTTACTCGATTGCGCTCATAATCCGGACGGTGCCGTCTCATTGTCACATACCCTCGACCCCAGTTTGCTGGAAGTCGAATCGAGGCGTGACGTCGCCTTGGTTTTTGGAACAGTCGCCGGAAAGAACTACCGGTCGATGTTGCAGCGACTCGAGATGGCCGCCGCTCATCGAGTCTACGTTGCACCACCTGTCGAACGAGCTCAAGATCCCCGAGCCTTCGTTGATGTGCTTGCGGGCGAAGTGGCCCCGGACGTTGAAAGCGCCCTCAAACGGGCTCGAGACATCGTCGGACCAGGAGGTGTGGTTGTCGTGACGGGGTCGACCTTTCTAGTCGGCGCGGCACGAGCGCACCTCCTCAATCTTCCTCGCGATCCTGCCGTTGCGCTATGACGCGCCCGATGCGACGACTATGAGCGAAACAAGAAAGTTCTTCGGTACAGATGGGATTCGCGGGCGAGCCAATATTGCTCCGATGACTCCTGAGCTGGCCCTCCGTCTGGGACGCGCCATTGCCCTGACGGCCCGGCGCGGAGGACGATCGGCTCCTCGCGTGGTGATTGGCAAGGATACACGTTTGTCCTGCTACATGCTTGAGCAAGCCCTGGCTGCAGGTGTGTGTGCCATGGGTGGTCGCGTGATGCTATGCGGCCCTGTTCCTACCCCAGCCGTGGCGAACCTCACCCACTCCATGCGGGCGGATGCAGGCATCGTCATTAGTGCAAGTCACAACCCCTTTGGGGACAACGGCATCAAAATCTTCGGCAGCGACGGTTTCAAGTTGCCCGATAGCGCCGAGCTGGAACTCGAGGAGCTCCTTTCGGGAACCAAACTCGACCAAGGGCCAACGGGCGCCAACATCGGCAGCGCCGTGCGCATTGATGACGCCGCGGGCCGCTATATCGTTTACGCCAAAAACACCTTTCCGGGCGATTTGACTTTGAACGGCCTACGCATCGTCGTCGATGCCGCACATGGTGCCGCCTACCGAGTCGCACCACGTATCTTCGAAGAACTCGGAGCTGAAGTCGTTAGCCTCGGGGTGCGTCCCAACGGACGGAACATCAACCGAGACTGCGGCGCACTTCACCCTCAGCACGTGCAAAAGGAAGTTCTCCGCCGCAAGGCGCACTTGGGCATCGCTCTTGACGGCGACGCGGACCGGGTGATTCTGGTCGATGAGAAAGGCGCGGTGGTGGATGGCGATGCGGTCATGGCCCTCAGTGCCATTCGCATGCTGCGGGAGAAGAAGCTCGCCAAGAAGACGCTCGTTGCCACCGTGATGAGCAATATGGGTCTTGAACGAGCGCTTTCGGCCGCCGGGGGCAAACTCTTGCGTACACAAGTGGGAGACCGCTACGTCGTAGAAGCGATGCGCAAGAAGGGGCTCTCCTTGGGTGGGGAACAGTCAGGACATCTCGTCTTCCTCGACCACGCCACGACGGGTGATGGGTGTGTTGCGGCTCTGCAGATCCTTGCGGTGATCGCCCGTGAGCAAAAACCGATGAGCGAGCTCGCGGCGGTCATGCAGCGCGTACCCCAAGAACTCTCAAGTATCACGCTCACGAAGCGTCTTCCACTTTCAGAAATGCCGCACCTGAGCCGAACGACCGCGCAGGTCGAAAAAAAATTGGGCAAAGAGGGGCGCGTCCTTGTACGTTGGAGCGGCACAGAGCCGAAGCTGCGAGTCATGGCGGAAGGGCCAGATCCCAAGCGGCTCAAAGCTTGGCTGGCCGAGTTGTGCGCCGCGGCCAAAAAAGACGCAAGTTAGGCGAGGCACTCTGCAGACCCGTGTATGGTCAAAAAGCGACGCAGCTTCCGGCGTTACAGAACTGACCGTCCGGACAGCTCCAACCACAGGCGCCACAGTTCGATGCATCAAAGCCATCGAGTTGTTTGCAGGTTCCTCCTCCGACGACACTACCGGGACAACAGACCCACCCTTCTTGGCAGGGAGCACCTCCATCACAACTGCACGACGAAGTGGAGGTCGCCTTTCTGCAGGTTTCGCCGGGATTGCAGGTCTTGCCGTTGCATGCACATAACTGGTCGGTGCACTCCACGTTCTTCGTTGTTCCGAGGGCACAGTCATTAGCCTGAGCACAACCGCAGCGTGCACCTTGGCAGTTGGTGAGTCCGAGACGTGTGCAGTTCGCGTCGCAGCCGCCACAGGCATATTCGTCGAAGGAACTGGCGCTGTGTTCGCACCCACTCATGAATTCGTCGTCACAGGTCACATAGCCCGCATCACAAGAGATGACGCTGCATTCTCCTGCAAAACACCCCACTTCGGCGTGAGAGACACTAGGGCAGGCAGAGCACGAGGCTCCTGCGCAACCCGTTTCCGGATCGTTATCGGACACACACTCCATACCGCATTGCTTCGCGCCGGCTCCGCAGACGGAGGGTTTGCCGCCGGAACCGGTATCACCGCCAGACTCCCCGCCGCCGGTGGTGACCTCCCCACCGTCTCCGCCAGTATTGTGGCTTCCTGAACCACCACTCTCGCCGCCCTCGGTGTCAGTCCCACCCTCGGCTCCCCCGCTGCCTTCATCATTGTCGGTGCTAGTGCCGCCGCTCGATGATGAGCCTCCGTCCCCGTCCCCGTCCCCGTCCCCGTCCCCGTCGCCCGGGTCGACACCGGTTGAGCCTGATTCATCTGTGCTCGCTGCTCCCGCATCACTACTCGTGGAACTGTACTCGCCGCTTGACGTCGACTCGTCGTCAACTGTTGCTTCAAACTGCTTAAAGTCTTGGAGACAACTCAATGCCAAGAAGCCGGCCAATAGCGGCGCGCGCCCCGCCTTTCCCCATTTGAACCAAGCCATCAGAACTCCCCCCGATAGGCGATGCTCGAAAGTCCCACGTGCAGCCCCGTACGACGCTGGCTATACACGAAAAAGAGTGCGCCGCTCGCAGCGACCCCGGCGATTCCGATACCGAGTCCGACATTGGCCAGCATTTGGTTCCGGCGCCCTCGGTCGATCTCGCTTTGCGCGCTTTGGGGGCACATCCCGCCTTCGCACGCCGACTGAAGCGACTTGTAGTCGGCACGACTCTTTGCGCCAAGAGCCCCAAACATCACGGCCCCACCCACTCCTACGCCGGCAGCCGCGATAGCCAGGGGCAAAACCAAGGGAAGGCGAGCCTGCTCGTGATCAGGCGCCGTTGGGGCCTCGGGCTCTTCCCCTTCTTGCCCAGACTCGCTTCCTTCGTAATCGGCGTTCTGGGGCGCTTTGCGCCCCACCTGCACCTTCTGTCCTGGTATGAGCCGAGCCGACGCTCGACGGCCGGCGGCGAGATGTACCTCAGCTTGAGCGACGACGCCGTCGGCTCCAACTGCTTCGACCAGGGTCAAACCAGGTGTAACCGCGATTTCTTCGGTCTTTTGCGCCTCGGATCGTTCGCGCCCGGCAACAGTGAGGATTGCCTCTGACCCCAACGCACTCATATCTACCGAAAGCCACGCAAGACGATTGAGAAGAGCGTCTCTTTCTCGTTCTGCTGTAGAAAGCGCGTCCGCGTACTCATCCTTGTGTTGAGCGTCCTGTGTTACCCCCAAAAATTCGTCATAGGCCTCGTCTAGACGTCCCAATTCAAGCAGGCAACGAGCCACCATCAGTCGAGAGTTCGGACTGGCTACCACCTCATAAGATCGTCGAAAGGACTGCAGTGCGGATTCGTACTCTTGCACGTCGAAGGCCGAATCTCCTTCAGAAAATGCTTCTTGCGCGGCCGCGCGCGCGGCCGGATCCGCTGCCCCGTCGGGCTCGGCCAGGGTAGACAGCGACCAAGTCTGAAGCGCTATCACGGTTGCGACAAAAATGGACTTCTTCATGGTTTGAACATGGGTCATCGCGATCTTCTCTGAATTGAGGCGTTAGATTCCCGAAGGCCGATATAGTCGCGAGCCTGGTTTCTTTTTGGCTGGCGTCCTTGCCTCGGGGGCATGAGGTGTTTTGCCCAGTTTTTTCAAGAGAGGCTTCTTACCGGGCTGGTCGGCCGTGTCCGCTGCGCTGTCGAGATCGCTGGGCTCGGTAGTCCCCTCTTGATTATCCTCAGCACGGTTCGGCTCTTCTTCCACCAGGACGGCGGGCGCCGGTTTACGCGCTGGACGACTTGTCTCTTGGTCGGGAGCCGAGGTGGTTTCATGGTCCTCTTTAGGCTTTTCAACATCACCGCCCCTCGTGCCTAGAAAGGGGAGCGGCAATATGCCCTTTGCGTAGGCAAAACCGCCACCGCAAAACAACGATGCGAGGCCGAGCGCTATGTAGAAGAGTGGATAGGGTCGACGAGCCGTTCTTGCGTGTTCTTGCCGAGCTTCAACCACCGACCGCGTCATGGCTGTGTGTTGTTCGAGCTCGAGCCCGGAGGACGGCGGTATGGTGATTGCGGTTTGTCGAGGAGGGGACACAAGCTCCCGACGGCTTTGGGGGCCCTTTGCGGTGCTCGCTTCAGTTGCTTCAAACGTTTCGACTGGCCGCTCTCCTACGCCAAGAAGCGCAGGTACGCTCATCGGTGCCGTGCTGTCGCTTGGCCCCCCGGTTCGACTCAGGTTTCGCGGGGGCGGGGCGATAGGGGGCGCACTGGCGAGAGAAGGAACACTTGCGCTTCTTGGTATACGCACTGCGGTGTTCGCCTCACTCCCCGGATAGGCAGTGACACGGTCCGATGGTAGCGAGCTGGGTGCCACCGAACTCGGTTCAAGCGTTGTACGTCTTCGGCGCTCGCCAATGACCTCGCCAGCGAGACGCTCGACCGCGGCGGCCACCTCCGAGCTGTCCGAGATGAGCCCACGGGGCAAGGCGAGAAGGGCTCCCTTGAGCTCCGACAAGTCAGCGAAACGGTCTTCGACACGCCTCTGCAGGCAGCGTTCTACAACGGCGCAAATCTGGGGATGAACCTGGCCGCCTGCTCTGTGGACCTCGTTTAGATTTGGAACCGCGCGGTTGAGTACCGCTTGAGTGATCTGAGCCCGCTCAGACCCAACACTACTCCGCCTCCATCCAAGATGCTGCAATGATCTTGGTCCGAAGAGACCGTAACCCGAGAGCATCTCCCACATTAGGACGCCAATCGAAAAAACATCACTAGTCGCGTTGGCTTGTTGTCCCCTGACTTGTTCTGGTGCTCGATAGGGAAGAGAAGCGGGATGAGTCTGAAAACTGAGTAACGAGCTGGCGACCGATGCGACGCTGGGGTTACGCAGGACACAGTCGCCGTGGGCGCAAACGAAGACCATTTCCGGGGAGATCGCCCCATACTCAAGCTCCAGACCGCGGCACGCAACCGAGGCGAGCGCGTCCAATGTGTCGATCAAAATGCGCAAGACAACGCCTTGAGAAAAGGGCGCCGAGCTCGCTCCAGCTGCTGCAAGCAAGGTGGATAGAGGCTCGCCCTCCATATACTCGCTCACTAAAAACAGCTCGCCTGACTCTCCCAGTTCTTCCAGGCTTGCTAGCACCTGAGGATGACGAAACGAAAGGGCGGTAGCAGCCGCCTTGCGTAGTCGCCCCGGACTCGCCGAAACTGTGTTGCGATCCAATATGGTGACGAGCACCTGGCGACCTTCTTCTTGCCCGGCGCTCACATGTCCGACCCAGGTTTCGCCCAGCGCGTCTAGGGCGACGGGGTGAGTCAGCTCATAGTCCCCAACACTACGTGCAGGACCGAAGTCGCGACGTGCGTTCTGTTCCGGCAGCCTCCCCATCATCCTTTGAGCAGTACGCACCCCAGGAGCTCTGCTAAAGACTCAGCGAGAAGGAATTTGACGAACCCAACCATGTGTAGGCGCGACTGAAGGACGTCGTACAACCAGAAACCACGCCATCTCACAGCCCACTTGCGATGGCCCCTCAAGGTAAAAGGGGGCGTTCATCGCCTCTAGTCGTTATCGATTCCGTGCTTGCGCATCTTTCGCCACAAAGTCGATCGGCTCATCCCCAACGCACTTGCGGCGCGTTCGCGATTGCCGGAGGCACGTTCAAGAGCCCGTAGAATTCGCTTCCCTTCGGCACTGAGGACGCCTTCCCCTCCATTTTGCTCGGTCCACCCCTGTGGTGTCAGTGGTTCGCGGCCTTCCCTCAGTTCGGGAGGTAGATCCGCCTCTTGCAGTACCGGCCCTTCCCCCAGCCAAAAAGCGAACTCAATCGCGTTCTGAAGCTCCCTCACATTGCCGGGCCAATCATAACGCTTCAAGACTCCAAGTGCTCCCGGGCTGATTCGCTCGACTCGCCGTTCGGTCTCCCCTTCATTGAGGCGTGTTACGAAACGCTTTGCCAAGAGTTCTACGTCCAAAGGGCGCTCACGTAGTGGCGGCAAAAAAACGGGAAGCACCCGAAGGCGGTACATCAGATCTGCACGAAAACTCCCCTCGGCGACGGCTTGTCGCAATGAACGGTGCGTAGCCGATACCAACCGCACATCCACGGGAACTGGACGGCTGCCCCCAAGAGGCAAGACCGACTTCTCTTGCGTCACCCTGAGCAGTTTCGCCTGCACCTCGAGCGGAAGCTCCGCCACCTCGTCCAAGAAGAGCGTGCCTCCCTCAACGCGACGAAAGTGACCATCGTGGTCTTTTACAGCCCCTGTAAAGGCTCCCCTGACATGCCCGAAGAGTTCACTTTCCAACAACTGGGGAGGCAGTGCGGCACAATTGATCGCGGCAAATGGTTGGTTCTTACGAGGGGATAGTGCATGAACTGCGCGCGCGACGAGCTCCTTTCCGGACCCTGTTTCCCCCCGAACGAGCACGGGCGCGTCAGCCCGGGCGACCTTCGCGACCACCCGCAAAAGGGACCGCATATTCTCGCTCGCGCTGAGGATCCCCTCTACCTCCGAGACTCCCTCGTGGGCCTCGCCGACGGGAGTCATGAAGATCAGATGACCGGACAGTTGACCACTCGACGCCTTGAGCGGGACCGTGCGCACCCCAATTACAGCCTCACCAGTCTCCGTGGGCAGGATGATCTCTGAGCTCGCGGACTCGCCTCGCGCCAGTGCCTCGGCGACGGGACGTTCTTCGTTTTGCCCGCAAAGAACGCGGGGGGCCCTGACTCCAACCGGCACTTTCCCAGAGAAGTACGAGCTCGCCGAAGGGGTGGCAGCAATGATGCGAAGCTGATTGTCTAGGACCAAGGCTGGACCCGATGCGGCCTCGAGAGCCTCGAGCAGAACTGTCTGTTGCGGGACATCCATTGCTCGCGACTGTAGGGCATTGACACAAGTTGCAACAGAAACTGCGACACGGTGCAACGAGAATTCGGAGCAATCGACCCGCGCGTATTCGTGAATTCAGCTTGATACGTAGTTCTCGCGCGGACGACCCGACTTGGCACGCAAGTTGCTAATTCGGCAAGAAACAGACGGGGCTCTCTCGTCTTTCCCCCCAATCATGAATTTTGTTTTCGATTACATTGGCGCGCTCGCGGGCGGCGCTCTCATCGGCCTGAGCGCAACGCTCATGCTAGGGCTGCACGGCCGCATCGCCGGGATCAGCGGCCTTCTTGCAAATACGATCTTTCCAGAAACCCCATACTCGGAAAGACTTTGGCGCCTTGTATTCTTGTCGGGCTTGGTCGTGGCAGGACTGATTCTCGGTCCCCTGATGCCCGCGCAATTTGGCACGGTTCAAGGCTCTACCTATGAACTAATCGGCGCTGGCTTGTTGGTGGGTTTCGGCACCCGGCTCGGCTCTGGATGCACCAGCGGCCATGGGGTATGCGGCTTGAGTCGTCTATCGCCTCGTTCCCTAGCGGCAACCCTGACGTTCGTGGCTTTCGCGATCCTTGCTGCCCGAACCGTAGGAGCCAGCGAATGAGACTCCTCACTCATTTTTTCGCTGGCTGTCTTTTTGGAGCAGGCCTCATCATCGCGGGCATGACCGACCCAGAGAAGGTAAAAGCTTTTCTTGCCTTCCAAAACGACTGGGACCCGAGCCTCGCCTTCACGCTCCTCGCTGCGATACTGGTCCATCTCCCCGCTCAGCGTCTACTCATGAGTCGACCTTCGCCCCTGCTGGCAGAACGCTTCTATCTACCAAAGACCGGCGCAATCGACCTTCCTTTACTCGTTGGTGCCGCTCTTTTTGGTTTGGGCTGGGGCTGGGGGGGCTACTGTCCCGGTCCCGCAATTACCTCATTAGGGCATCCCAGCTACGACGTGATAGTTTTAGTCGCGGCCATTACAGCTGGCTTCCACCTCCATCGCGCCCTCGAACCTCACTTTTCTCCCCTTCGCTTCAGGTTGAGGGCTAAAGAAGGTCCAGCATCTTAAAACAACTGGCCACCTCACCGTCGGCGAAACTCAACCAGCTTCGCTTTTACGGTGCAGGTGCTGCTTGGCTAGGGACAGAAAACGCTCACGTGCGCCACGATGCTCAACGATTGGCGCAGGATAGTCTCTTCCTAGCTCTATACCCGCTTCTCGGAGGAGTCGCGCCGGAGCCTCCCAAGGACAGTGAATGTATTTGGACGGCAGCTGCGCCAGTATTGGAAGATACCGTTTCACGTATTCACCGTGCTGATCGAACTTCTGCCCCTGTGCGGTGGGGTTGAAGACTCGAAAGTAGGGTTGAGCGTCAACACCGCAGCCGGCCGACCATTGCCACCCCATGTTGTTGATCGCCCAGTCCCCATCGGCGAGGTATTGAAGATAATGGGCTTCGCCCAGACGATAGTCGATCAAAAGGTGTTTGGTGAGGAAGCTAGCACTGATCATTCGAGCCCGGTTGTGGACGTACCCCTCCTTGAGTAGCTGACGCGCAGAAGCATCAACAATAGGGTATCCGGTGCGCCCTTCCTTCCATGCTCTCCATAAGCCCTCATCTGTAGACCAAGGGAAGTCCAAAAAGGCTGACTTAAACGGAAGCCTCGAAAGTTCGGGGCGGTCCCAGAGGCAAGCATAGGCAAACTCTCGCCAGAGGAGTTGAGCGATGAACTTCTCACGGGACGAATGGAACTGAGTTATCGAAACTCGCCTATAAACCTCCCGCAGGGAAAGAGTGCCGAACTTGAGATCCGCAGACAACCGACTCGTTCCGCTTTCGGCTAGCAAGTCTCGCTCCTTCTCGTAGTGCTGAAGTCGGCCCAGGAAAGTCTTGAAGCGTTCCCGTCCCCTCGCCTCGCCCCCAGGGAGAAGATGCCCGTTTCTCTTGATACCCAAGTTCTCCAAATTCGGCAGCGTCTCGCACAGTCCCTTGCGGACCAGGTCGACCGGAGGTGGGGGAATACGTTTCGGCGGCGGCAGGAACGTGAGCGCCCCCAGCTCGGCTTGTGCGGCCCTGGCAAAGGGAGTGTAGACGGAATACGGGGTATTGGTCTTCGTGCGGACCGTCGACGGGGGCAGAAGGGTTTCGCCTTCGAACAGATCCAATGGTACATCCAGGCTCGAACGGACCTGCCCATCCCGCAGGCGCCCAAAAGGCTCCGTCCACCGGTACGCGCTCACACGGTCGACTTTGAACTGGCGCGCTAGACGAGGAATCACCTCCTGCACTCTTCCAGGGGCGAGTAACAACTCACCGCCCCGAGCGGCTAAATTTCCTCGCAACGCTTCAAGACTTTCGAGTAGAAACTGCATGCGATGAGCGAGGGACTCAGCTCCTTTTTTAGAGAAAAAGAAGGGATCCAACACGAAGACCGTGATCACTTCGCCCCTTTCGATCGCGTCGGCGAGTGGGGCGTGGTCAGAAATTCGTAGATCCTTGCCGCGGTACCAAACAAGGGTGCGCATCAGCCCTCTTCCAAAGCAACCGTGTCATGGAACTTGGTGTAGTCGATCATGATACGCCCGTCTTCGAGACGGCTCATGGTATCGACGAAACGATGCCCCACTCGAATGTCTTCGGGCTGATAGAGGTGCCTGGCGTAGGTAGTCGCACCGTAGGTCCCGTCATGACCGACAACGCTCACACTGAGGCTCCCCATCGTCCCTTCGATGTCGAACGGATCCACATCGGCAAGCGGGCTGGAATCGTCGATGACATGGATCACTGTCCACCCCAACGAGAAGAAGGGGTTGGTTGACCTTTCTAGTTGCAGATCAAAAAAGCGTCGCATGTGGGTCCCTTCGGGCGAAAGAGTGTCTTTGAGCACCATCACCTTGACGGAGGCATCAACGATTTCGTTCCCCCTCGCATTGCCCATACGCAGCATCAGGGTTGTCTTGTCATGGTACCGCGAAATGGTCGCAACCTTGCTGAACAGAATCGATGATTGGGGTCTGCTTGCTCGCGCAAAGATGAGACCGGTTACAATCGCGATACCGACCATGCTTACGATCGCCTCTACCACAACAACCGCGTTGCTGTAGGGGGTGGCAGGACTCATTGCCCCATATCCGATAGTGGCCATCGTCTGGACACTAAAGAAGAATGCGTTGAGTAGGTTATCTGCCCCCGAGGCGCTCACGCCTCCTGGTTCGAGGACATAGAGTGCTGCAAAAAAAAGGTTGGATACAAAGAAGAGGAACCCAAAGCCGACAAACACCCGCCCCCAGCTTCCCCGCAAGAAATAGGCGTACAAGTCAGCCCCCACGCTAGCCGGGGCGCCCTTTCGGATAGCTCGCGACACATCCCCGACGCGCGTGGGTCGGATCTGACGGCTTCCGCCTCCCGCAACATCAAAAGTGGTCGCCCCAAGGACCGCTACCGATTCTACCTCGTCGCTTTCCTCGAGCGGAGCCATCATCATATCAAAGATGACCTGAGCAACATTGATCACGCAAACGAGAACAAGAAACGACATGCCACTCATCGCGCGCCCGGCGGCCCCAAGCACGAGGAGAACCACGCCGCTCAACCAACGCGCGTTGATGCGAGCACGATCACTCAACTCCGCGTTGCGTCGTTCGGTCACTGAGTCAATGGCAGCTACGGCAAAAAAAACGAGGGCCAGAGAGCCGGCCAGCAAGAATCGATAGGCCGGTGGGGCGGGGGCGTCCCACGAAAACAAAACGGCCTTCTTAATGCCTACGGCCAGAGCCACAATCCCGATATGAAGAAAGATATGGGAGTACAACCACACAATCCACTGACCACGTTCCGTCCTGATCCTTGCCCCGGCGATGTCGTCAAAGTAGATCCACCACACCCCGCAGGTGAGCACCAGCGCGATTGTGCCCGAAAGCAATAGTTCCCAACCGGCTTGTTCTTGGACCAACATCGAGAGCACCTTTACGAAGGATTCTCCCAAGACGATGATAGTGAGAAGCCCATAACGTTCGCTCAGGTGCTCCCAGTCCAGAGGGTAACGCTCGGCCAGTTGTCGCGAGGCACGCATGAAAGGGGCTAGAAGAACAAGCACAGTTGCCGCACCCCAGAGGTAGTAGCAGCCCGGCGCATCGAGTTGACTCGCGAGCGCCCACAGGACGGCACTCCCCCCGAATACAGCGCCCCAATACTTGCTGTAGTCCCGCCCCGTTTTCATTTGAACGAGCGCGCGCAGATACATAAGCGACACAAGAAACAGACCTGAGGCCACCGAAATCGAAAACGCCTCAGTCTCTCCTGCGATCATTCGACCGGCGAAAAGCCCCACCGCGGCTACACTGAACATCTGCGCGAGCGTCATCGTGCGGTGCAAAAAGTCGCCCACTGTGTAGCGGTTCTCGAAGAAGGAGAAGCCCGTCCAAATGACCCATAGCGCTAGAAAAGCACCAGCAAACGCTTCCGTGCCCCTCGCATCGAGTCGTTCGGCTAGACCATTGCCGAGTTGGATGAAGGCTGCCACGAAGATCAGATCGTAGAAGAGTTCGAGCCAACTCACCTTCTTTTCGATGGGTCCGTGGCCAGAATGCAAGGTAGGTGCGTGAAACCAGCGGCTTCTCATGGGCAGAGCTTCGCGAAGGAGAGCCCTTCTGTCACTGTTTATTGTAGTGCCGCCTCCGGGGGCCTTGGACGTAATTCGTGCGGCTACGGTCAGCTTCTTTTCCATACGCTTTAGACGACAGCGCCACGGCCGTACTTCCGTCGGAGTCCCCGATGCAGAATCTTCTCGACGCGCTCATTGCCAGCACTGCATACGCGGTCATTGCCACAGAAACCGAGGGCAAGATCACCGTGTTCAACAGAGCCGCAGAGCAATTGTTGGGATACGACGCTGCGCAGGTGCTCGGAAAGGCGACGCCTGCTCTGTTTCATCTGCCCGAAGAAGTCGAAGCTCGCGCACATAGCCTCTCGATAAGCCTCGGTCGACCCGTGGCGCCCGGGTTTGAAGCATTCGTTGCAGAGACGTTGGCTACTGGCGCGCCGGACGAGCGAAAGTGGACGTACGTGCGAGGCGACGGGGTCAAGGTCCCCGTTCTTTTGTCCATCACCGCCCTCCGAGATGAGCACAACGATCAGCTGACAGGCTTTTTGGGCATCGCTCGGGACGTCAGTGAATTGGAAGTGGCGCGGCAGGCCGTAGAAATCCAAGAAAGCCGAATGCGCGCGGTCTTCGAAGCCAACCTGGATGGGGCCTTTGTGGTGAACGAGCTGGGCGTGATTCTCGATTGCAACATCTCAGCCGAGAAGCTCACTTTGTACCCTCGGGCTGAGCTTATTGGAAAAAACATCAACAAGCTCATGCCCCCGGAGATCGCCGCCGAACACACCGGCTACATTCAGCGTTACTGCGAAACCGGCGACGGTCGCGTGATTGGCAGGGTACGCGAGGTCCAGGTGGTCCGCCGAAACGGCACAGTTTTTCCTGCTGATCTCACTGTGGTGGAGGCCGGGGTCGCGGAAAACCAGCAGCATATCTTTGCCGGAACACTGCATGACTTGACCGCTCAAAAAGCAGTCGTCGACGAAAGGGCTCTCCTTTCCGAAATCATCAACGAAACACCGGATTTTATCGGTGCTGCGGACCTGCAAGGTCAGATTTCATTCCTCAACCGTGCTGCCTACGATCTCTTGGGGTGGGCGCCTGATACGCCTCTCAAAGACAAGTCCGTCTCCCTCGTTCATCCCCGATGGGCGGCTGAGCGCGTCCGGACGCTCGCTATTCCAGAGGCTCAGAAGACTGGACAGTGGACCGGCGAAAACGCACTTCTCGGTCGTGACGGTGCGGAGATTCCGGTATCTCAAGTTGTTCTACTTCACAAGGATGAGTCCGGTCGCCCTACTCATCTCTCGACGGTGATGCGCGACCTTCGTAAGGAGCAAGCTACCCAGAACCTCATGCGCAAGACCATGTTCCACGTGCCGGGCGTGATCTTCGCGCTCAACGTTTCCAACTGCGGAGCAGCTAGCTTTCCCTTCGCGTCGCCAGCGGTGGAGCGCTTGTTTGGGATATCAACCAGCGAAGCTCAAGAGTCCGCGGAACGCTTCTTCGGTCGCGTCCACGAGGAGGACGTGGAACGCTTTCAAACTCACATGCAGGAGTCGGCCGACCAACGAGAACTATGGAAGGACGAATTCCGCTACCGACATCCCGACGGGCGGCTGCGTTGGTATTCCTGGCAGGCCCAACCCGACGTACACCCCGATGGCTCGGTAACTTGGCATGGCTATAGCGCTGACATCACCGACGTCGTTCACAGCAACGATAAACTACGTCGGGCACTCGCTGATGCGGAATCGGCCTCGAAAGTCAAAGCCGAATTCCTGGCGACGATGAGCCACGAAATTCGTACCCCCCTCAACGGTGTCATCGCTATGGCCGACCTTTTGGCGGAGACTCACCTCGACGATGAACAGATAGAATTTGTACAGACTATTCGCTCAAGCGGCGACAGTCTTCTTCTTTTGATCAACGATATCCTCGACTTCACCAAGATGGAGGCCGGAAAGCTCGTCCTCGAGAACGTCGAATTTTCACCCGCGCAGTTAGTTGAGGAGGTGAAACGGCTATTCGCAGAAAATGCCGCTCGCAAGTTTGTGACCCTTAGATGCAGCTGTAACCTTTCTGACGATATTCACACCCTGGGTGATCCGGAACGTATACGCCAGGTCCTGCTCAACCTCGTTTCCAACGCGGTCAAGTTTACTCATGAAGGTGAGGTTCACATCGACGCCACCCTCGAATCCGGACCCGAGTACTATCATGGCGGCGCCCTTATCCTTCAGGTGAAGGACAGCGGCATCGGCATGACCGCGGATCATGTGGCCCGACTCGGCCAGGCTTTTGTCCAGGCCGACTCGTCGACGACTCGTCGCTACAGCGGTACCGGGCTTGGGGTTTCGATCGTCTACCAACTTGTTCAACTTATGAAGGGTCAGATCGAGGTAGATACTGAGCTTGGTTCTGGCTCGACCTTCACAGTTACTATTCCAACCCGCGTCGTGCGCGCTTCGTCACCCAGCCTGAATCCCTCGCTATTTCCGGGCGCCGCTCCCGGTCGACTCCCCGGTCTTCGTCGAGTACTCGTGGCCGACGACAACCCCACCAATCGTCGAGTCGTCGAGCTCGTCCTCAAGAACCTCGCCCAGGAAGTCGACCTCGTCGAAAACGGAGCTCTCGCCGTAGAGCACTTCACCAGCCAGCACTATGACCTCATCCTGCTCGACGGAAACATGCCCGAGCTAGGAGGGCTGGAGGCGGCGCGGATTATTCGAGAGAAAGAGCAACGCATGGGCAAAGAGCGCACCCCTATCGTCGCCCTTACGGCCAGCGCGCTACCCGGGGATCGGGAACGCTTTCTCCACGCAGGAATGGACGACTACCTGACCAAACCATTGCGACTCCGTGCCCTCGCAGAAATTCTGTGTCGGCTCAACGAAACCACGGGTGAATCCCTCTAAGAATCGATGTCGAATTAAGCTACAAAGGAGCGCCAATCGGTATAGAACTCGAGCCCCGCGAGCAGTTCGGGGTCGCGCTCGGAAAGTCGTCGTCCGCCAAGCACCAGGCGCAGGCCCTCCCGCTTCATCTCCTTCAATTGACGAAGATAATCCTGAAGCTCATCGTCGGGAGGAAGGGTGATACAGCTGACGCACACCAGGTCTGGTTGCTGCTTGTTCACAAAGCCCGCCAGAGCATCCATAGGCAGTTTGGACCCTAGGTAGGATACACGATAACCACATTGGCTGAGATGGATCCCCAAAGCCAGCGCGCCGATTTCGTGTTCATCGTGAGGGAGGGTCGTGCACACCGCGTGACGCGCACCGAAGGGTTGTTGGGCGATGGTCACGAACTGGGCCGCCAAGTGCGTACGGATAACCCCCGAGGCGAAATGCTCTTGGGCCACACTAATCTCACCACTTTCCCAACGATCACCCACCTCCTTCAGTACCGGAAAGAAGACCTCGTGCAGCTTGACCTCAAAGGGGACGTTGACCAATTGAGCAATGAGTGTCTTTGCCTCCTCGCCGCGATAGGCAACCAACAAGGTGACGAGCTGATCCCTCAGCCTCAAAAACGGAGATCCTGGTGACTCTGCGCGATAGAGCGACGTACCGGGCGTCTCCGGCAGCGGCAAGTTACCAGGGGCCGGAGCATCGCGCTTTCGGACGATGCTGACGGCCTCGCTGATCTTGAGCCCCGCGTTGAGAGCATTCTTGATCTGAAGTAGGACCCCTACGTCTTGGTCGTTGTAGTAGCGATAGCCGTTGGGTTGACGCTGAGGATTGAGTAGTCCGTACCGCCGTTCCCAGGCGATCAAAGTGTTCCGGGGTATCCCGGTCATTTCTGAAACTGTACTAATTCGATAGCTCACGGCTCACCCCAAAGACGGGCTGCTTTTAGCAGGCCGGCCGTCCGACGCTTCGGGGCCAGATAGCGAACAACCGCAGTTCCTGTCAAAAAGAGTTTTCTCCACATAGGAACGACGACACGACCCTCGAAGGGGTCAGCTCCTCGCTGTCGGATCAACCGACGTCCAATCTCGCGGTAGACACGGCTCGCAACCAAGATGGCCAATCGAGCTCGTCCGGGAATGAAGTGCAGCCCGTGACTTCCGCTTTCATAAAGAAGCTCAGCGCGCTCAAGTAAGCCACGAACCACGCGAGCGACGCCATCGCGTACTCTCTTGGAATCGTCGCCCAGTTGCCCTTGGGCCAGCGCGATAACGGCTCCCTGCGTTAAACCTCGGCGGGCCAGGTCCGTCAGAGGCAGGTAGACACGACCCCGGCGGGCGTCCTCAAGTACGTCCCGACAGATATTGGTCAACTGCATCGCCTTTCCCAGATCGATAGCATGACGGTGAGCCCGAGAGCTGGATACAAGCAAAACTCCGCACATCATCAAACCTACCGTCCCGGCAACCCGGTAACAGTATTCATCAAGTTCTTCCGCTCCCGTTACCCTAACTTCTGCCAGATCCGAACGCACCCCCCGAAGCAAGTCGCAAGCAGGCTCAAGCCCAATGGATCGACGCTCACACATCGAGACGTAGGCACCCACAAGTTGATTCGCCTTTACACGACCTCGAACCATCGCTTCCAGATGTGCAAGCTTCGCCCGTGCCTCATCCACAGAAGACGCCTCATCCACCGTGTCATCCACAAGTCGGCAGAAGGTATAGGCGAGAGCCGCGTCGCGTCGCGTCGAACTCGGCAAGAAGACCGCGGCCCACCTGAAGCTCTTTGCGTGTCGACTGAGCACGGTCTCACATTTTTGCTCAAGAGTCTTCATTCTGCCCCTCCTATTCGGCCGCCAACGGCGGAGCCCCCACAGTAACGGAAGTGTTTTCCGGCTCTGGCATCACGCGTCCCAACACTTTCGCCGAGCACAGGACACCAGGCATCCCGGCTCCTGGGTGAGTGCTCGCACCGACGAAATACAGCCCACCGACCTCCGAGCATCGATTGTGATATCTAAAGTAGGCCGACTGAGCCATCACCGGTTCGAGCCCAAAAGCCGCGCCTTGGTGGGACCGCAGTGAGTTCTCGAAGTAGCGCGGATCTACCGCAAAGCGGGTTGCCAAGTTCGTCCGTAGTTCGGGCAACTCTCGCTCTTCTAATGTTTCAAGAATCGCGTCAAAGTAGGCGTTTTGTTTTTCTTTCCAGTCGATTCCGCTCAATTGGTTCGGAACCGGCGACAGCACATAAAAGGCTTCCTTCCCAGCTGGTGCCATCTGTTGGTCTGAAGCTCCTGGGCGGTGCAAGTAAAGAGAAAAGTCATCAGAAAGCACGCGTCGCTCGAAGATGTCCTGTAGCAAGCCCTTGTAGCGTGGACCAAGGATAATGGTGTGGTGACGGGTGTTTGGGTACTTCTTGTTGGTGCCGAAATAACCCACGAAGAGACTCATGGATTGTCGCTTCTTAACAACCTTGACTGGGCTGTTCTTTTTGAGACCGGCGTCTTTGAGCATTTGAGAGTACACCAGCGTTGGGTCGGCGTTGCTGACTACGACATCGGCGGGTACTTGCTCTCCGCTAGCTAGGATAACGTTCTTCACGCGGCGACCGGCAAGTTCGATCTGTTCGACCGGGGCGTTGAAGCGCATTTCCACCCCCAGCTCTTCTAGAAGGCGCACGATCGCCCCAACGATCGCACCAGTACCTCCCTTTGCGTAGTGCACTCCCCACTTTCTCTCGAGCCAATGAATCAAGAGGTAAATCCCTGGAGCCTTCATCGGGTTCCCGCCAATGAGCAAGGGCTCAAAAGTAAAAACTTGTCTGAGACGTTCGTCTCGAATATGGGACGACACAAGACCGTACACGCTCCGATACGCCGAGAGCTTGGCCAAATCAGGGATGATTCTGAGCATATCGCTCACCTTACCGAAGGGTTGGTCGGCGAGCTCGGTGTAGCCAACGTCAAAAATGCGCTTGGAATGTTCAACCAGCTTGCGATAGCCATCGACATCTTTCGGATTGAACTGGGCAATCTGTGTGAGAAGACGATCTTCATCCCCCACGTAATCGAAATGTGTCCCATCATTGAACGAACACCGATAGAAGGGATCGACCGGCATGAACTCGACGTAGTCTTGCCGCCTGCGACCGTGTAGCTCGAAGAGCTCGTCAAAGAGATAAGGCGCAGTCACCACCGTGGGCCCGGCATCGAACCTAAACCCCTCCTTCTCGAAGACTCGAGCTCGTCCGCCGGCGCTCGCACCCGCTTCAAGCACAGTGACATCGTAGCCCCGATGACGCAGTCGGACAGCAGCCGCAAGCCCGCCGAAACCACTACCAATAACAACCGCATGGCTCATCAGGCGGCTCCTTCAAACAGATGCTCGATCGGTGCAAGCGCCATCTCCGCGAGGGTTTGCGCGACGCTCATCAGGCGCGGCTCGGATCTGAGCAGCGTTGACGAAAGCACTTGATCCCGCATGTGCAAGATCGTCGAAAGAACGCTCTTGAGCGCCCCCGATTCTTGGTAGAGCGTTTTGAAATAGAGCACATCTTCTTTGGTCGTGAGCCCCCGAGGCTTACGCAAGATCGCCGTTACCTCACGCCCCAGACTGGGCTGAACTTCCAAGAGTGAAACGAGAAGGGCACTCACCTTCCCCTCGTGAATATCACCCCCCAGGATGCCACGACCTTTGGCGCCAAACAGGTCCACCACATCGTCTTGGAGTTGAAAAAGAACCCCCAGTTGAATGAAGGGCCGGGCGAACCGAAGGGCGTCTTTGAGTTCCATCCCGGATAAAGCAGCAGCGCCAACCACAGGCAATGCGAGCAACGCACCGGTCTTTCCTTCGCACGCAGCCAGAAACTCATCGCGGCCTACACGCTTCTTCTGATTTAGCTCGATCTCATCAACTTGTCCTCGAACAATCTGGGTCGAGTACTCCGCCACAAGTTGGCTCAATCCCCCCTGAAACTCCGGCCGCACCGCTCGGAGCGCAAGGAAGGGCAACATAAGCAGGTAGTCTCCCACGTTGATCGCTTGGGACCGCCCATACTCAGCCCAAATGGTCGGTCGTCCACGACGCATCGTGTCCCCGTCCTGCACGTCATCATGAACCAAGGTAGCGTTGTGAAGAATCTCCACGGCCGCTGCCCACGCAATGGCGTCGCGGGCTTCTACTCCAAAACACGAACAAGCGTGCAGGGCGAGTCTCCCTCTCACGCGTTTGCCTGGCGAGGAGAGCTGGGCAAGCGCCATCTCAGCGGTGAGGTCGCTCCGTCCCAAAGAGGCCAGCTCTCGCATGGTCAGTTCGACCTCAGGCAACAAGTCGTCTGCAACGTAGGCGACCTGCTCCGGCTCGAGGCGCAAAGCTTGTATCGGGGTTAAAATGGCATTCATCCTGTTTTCTCCTGCTATTTTCGAGACAAGAAGCTGCCGCCCGTGTCTCTTGCGCTCGACGCACCATCGGGTCGTGAAGGGCCTCCCGTTTCGAGGTGCACATAGTTTTCGCGAGCGATGACGAACCCAGCGGGCTCTGCCCCGGCAACAACGATCTTTCCCCTCGACACATTGTATACAAACTGTATGCGTACACCTTGACTTACGCAAGGTGTTTGTACACTCTTATACGAGAAGAATTCGTAGATGCTTGAAATTACTCAGATCCAACAAGACAGTTTTGAACAGACTTTGCACAAGCCTGGCTCATTCGCCTGGTGGTACATCGACACCACCAACGCCTCTGGGGATGGTTTTGTTGTGGTGTGGGCACTCGGGCTACCCTTCCTGCCCAATAGCCGCGAGCTTCCCCAAGCGACTGACCGTCCCTCCCTCCACCTCGCTACCTATCGCGAGTTCCGACCCGACTTTTACCTACTGCAAGAGTACCCCGCATCGGAGGTCAAGCTTACCAACAGCTGTGGAACAGGTAGTCTAGGGAACAGTACCTTTGAAGTGATGGAAAAAGGTGGGGCAGTGCAGGCCGTGCTCGACCTGTCCATACAGATACCCGGCTCGGACTCTCAATTAAAAGGTCGCATTGAGTTCGAAGGTCCTCGCATTCAGCTGCGCAGCACCGCTCAGAAAGGGGACCACGTCTGGCAGCCCAGGAGCCTCTGTGGGCGCGCGGTAGCCGACTTGGTTCACGGCAACGAGCGACGCACACTGAAGGGAACTTCCTACTTCGACGGCAACGTCAGTCGACGTCCCCTCCATGATCAGAACATAGATTCATGGATCTGGGGGCGCCTTAGTTTCGAAGACGAAACCGTCGTTTACTATCAAATCAAGTCAAAGGGACGAGAGCTCGAACCAATCCTATTGTTACAGAAAGCAGATGGCTCCCACGAGTTTCTTTCCGACACCCTAACGATGGCTCGCCAGCAGCGGGGAACCTTCGGAGTAGAAAGCGCCCGCGCTCTCACCTTCCAGATCCACGATAGAAAATACGAAGTGCGACTGAAAGCCCTTGTCGACGATGGACCTTTTTATCAAAGATTCGTGCTTGAGGCCCGGCGCACTGCATCGGTCAAACATGGCGACCGCCTGTACTTAGGACACGGTATCGCCGAGGTAGTGGTTCCCCCTCGCATAGACATCCCCTGGCAACGGCCATTTGTGCGCATGAAAACCCACGTTTTGAACCCAAGCGGGACCAATTCGCACTTTTTGCCTTTGTTTACCGGATTCCCCGCAGATCGCCCTGATCGCCTCGCCCGTACCCTGATGGGAGGCCTTCTACATTGACCATCTTCCCCTTGTTCGCCTTTGTTCTTTGCCTCGTTCCGCTCTCACTCGTGGTCTACAACCGTGTTACCTGGGTCAAGCGACGATTCCACTCGGATCGAGCTCTAGAACTATCGGTGCTCATCCCCGCGCGCAACGAGGAGCACAATATCGGGGCACTCCTACAAAATCTGCTCACGCTCAAGCGTCCCGAGTGGGTCCGCGAGGTTGTCGTGTGCGACGACAGCTCCAGCGATAACACCGCCTCGATCGTTGCTCAGCATTCGGTTAGAGACCCGCGCATTCGCCTCATCAACGCCGGCCCGATCCCAAGCGGTTGGATCGGTAAGCCATACGCTTGTGAACGGCTGTTCCTCGAGAGCACTGGTCGACATCTCCTCTTCGTGGATGCCGACGTTCGTCTCGAAAGGGACGCCTTATCGCAATTAGCGGGTATGCTGGACCAGGCGGGCGGCGGCCTCGTTACTGCCGTCCCCCACCAAGTCACGGGCACCTTCTTCGAGAGGCTCATCCTTCCACTCTTGCACCTTACTTACCTAAGCTGGCTCCCGCTCAATTGGGCCAACCACCGTCACGATCCGAAAACGGTGGCGGCTTGCGGACAAATCTTGTTGACCGAAAGATCCACCTTGGAAAGTCTCGGTGGCTTTGTCCCCGTCCGACACTCCCTAGTGGATGATGTGGCCTTGGCTCGACATGCCCGAAGCAAGGGCGTCTTCGCCCTCTTCTACGACGGGGCGCTTGTAGCGCGGTGCCGCATGTACCGATCATCGAGAGAAGTGTGGAGCGGCTTTGCAAAAAATCTCTACCTCGGCCTGGGGTCCCCGCTCGCGCTCCTAATCGCCTGGGTCCTCTATGGCGGAGCGTTCATTCTTCCCTTTGTTTTACTCGCCTTCGTCTGTTTTTCTCCCTCGTCTCAGGATGGGCTTGAGCTGCTCTTGATCGCAGGGGCCGTCCTGGCCAATGCAGTCGTTCGTTTGGTCCTCCTTCGCGCCTATTCTCAAAGCTTATTGTCAGCTCTCCTACACCCCTTCGCGGTACTCGTGCTGCTGTTTCTTAGCGGGTATTCGGCATGGAAGGTCGCCCTGGGGCGCGTGCAGTGGGCCGGACGCAGTTACGATCCAAAAGTAGTCACCCCTCTTTCATCCGGAGGAAACTCGTGAGTCAGCGTCCCTATTTTGCTCGTATCGCTGATTTCTATATTCGCCATCGCCTCAAGCGCAGCTTTCATGACGTGCGTATCTTGGGCGCGACACATCTACTTGAACACTCACAATCTGGCCCAGTGGTGATAGCGGCTAACCACGTTTGCTGGTGGGATCCGCTCGTCTTGATTCGCTTGGGTCACCATTTCAACCTTGACGGCTATTGCCTCATGGACGCAAAAAACCTGGGGCGGCTGCGCTTCTTTAGACATCTTGGCGCCCTTCCCCTCTCCCCTGGCTCTCCCCGGCTATTGAGGGGCGAACTCAAAAGCGCCCTACAGAAGCTCAAGGGTCCGGGTAGCGCTCTGGCTATCTTTCCTCACGGGGCCCAACGGCCCGCTCATCTCCCCCTGCGCTTCAGGTCAGGCGTGGCGGCCCTGGCTCGTCTCACTGGGGCTCCAGTGCTCCCCCTGTCCCTGCGCTACGACTTTCATGAGGGGCCCCGAGCAGTGGTGACCGTCGCTTTTGGACCAGCTCTCCGGGTCACGCAGATACCCACCTTCAAGACCTCCCGCTTCTTGAAAGAACTCGAGCAGCGAGTCAGTGAAGGTCTAGCTCTCATCGACCGGTCACTCTTCGAACCCACGGGGGTGCAGAGCGTGATCCATCCGGCTCCCGTCGATCTTTTTGCGGAACGCGTGCCGTTTTTTGCTCGCCTACTCGGACACCTCGACTCCACTAAGGAAGGCCAAAAGTGAAGAGGGCGGTAGACACCCTTGTCGTCGGGGGCGGCATTGGCGCTCTCTGCGCCGCCATCTATCTAGGCGCTCGCGGTCTGAAGGTCGAACTACACGAAGCAGCCCACCAGCTAGGAGGAAAGGCTGCCGAAGTCGAGCTCGATGGGATCGCTGTCGACACCGGACCAAGTGTACTCACCCTGCCGGAAGTCTTCGTCGAAGTTTTCGCCGCGGTGGGCATGAATCTCTACGATGAGATCGACCTTGTTCGCTCCAACCCCAGCTTTCGATACATCTTCCAAGGTGGCCCCACCCTCGACATCTACCACGACCCCGAACGTAGCCTTGAGTCCGTCGCCTCGACCCTCGGTCTCGCCGCAGCGGACGAACTCCGAAACTACCTCGTGCGCTCCGCTCGCATTTGGGAAGCGGCAGCTCCCCACTTTGTATTGAGTCAGGCGCCGAGCGTCAATCGCATCCTGCTGGGCGGTCCCCGCGCATGGTGGGCAGCCAGCAAGATCGACGCTTTTCGGACGATGGCGGCGGTGATCAAGAGCGAGGTAAAAAACCCCTACTTGCGAAGCCTTCTTCAGCGCTATGCCACTTACAACGGCTCGGACGTACGCCGGGCGCCGGGTACTCTGGGCTGTATCGCTCATGTCGAGCTCACCCTCGGTGGTTACGGCGTCCAAGGCGGCATGCATGAGCTCGTGCTCGCGCTTCGTCGCGCCCTGGATCGCGCAGGGGTCGCAATCTACACCGAGAGCCCCATCAAACAGATCCTGGTCAAGGACCAAGTGATCCAAGGGGCGATTCTCGCCAACGGCGGCGTGGTCAAGGCGCGTCACGTGGTTTTCGGTGGAGACGTCCGGGCTCTGGGACCCCTGCTCGGCCACCGCGATGTGCAGACCAGAGGCACATCTGTGGAAGAGCCGTCGATGTCCGCCTACAATGCCATCTACAAAGCTTCGCGTACCCACGCGCCCGACGTCCCCCATACGGTGATCTTGCCCAAACATTACGAGCAAGAATTCGAAGACATCTTCGACCACCATCGCGTCCCTCGAACCCCCACAATCTACCTCTGCAACCAATCAACGGCCCATGGACGATCGGGTTGGGAGCGGCAACTGCCGCTGTTTGCGATGCTCAATGCTCCACCTGCTTCGAAAACTGAGCAGGGCGACGAAAACAATTCGGGCGTCGACCCCCTCTCCGAGTGGCTAAGTCGAACACTGGTCGAACGAGGTCTACTTGCCCGAGACGATGCTCTTCTTTGGTGGCGGACACCTCAGGACCTCGCCCGGCGTTATCCTGGTTCCGACGGATCTCTTTATGGCCCGAGCTCAAACGGCATGAGGGCTGCCTTTCGGCGCCAGGCGAACGAACATCGCATCACTGGCCTCTTCGTAGCCAGTGGCACCGCCCACCCCGGCGGCGGCGTGCCGATGGTCGCTCAATCGGGCAAGTTGGCCGCTCATGCCCTGCTTCGCCGGTCTCACCCCCAACTTCTCCTGGACGACACGCCGTGATCTCGCCTGTTCAAAAACTTCGTTATCTTTCGCGCTTCGGATTCCTTGGGCTCCTCGCCTTAACAATAGGATTGCCCCTTGTCGCAACTGGAACCGAGGACGCCGCAGGACGATATGCCATCGTGCAGACCACGGTTTCAAAAACAAAGCTCCCCATCCTCAGTGACGTGGTGGCCACGACACGCGCCGTGATGCTGGTTGATCTGGACCAAGACGGAAACCGGCTTTACGGGGGAGGACAACTTTGTCACCTCCAACTCACCAGTACGAGTTCGTTGGTCAATACATCCTTCCCCAAAGCCTTCATTCGAGCCCTACCACCGATTGTGTTCGAGGCTCATCTAGAAACCCGACAGGATCAGCCCTACCTCGTTTCTTCTCGCAAAACGCTCGTCTTGGGTGCGCATCTCGATAACCCCAAGAACGATAAGCTACCGCACTCAGCAGAAGATTCCCGCGTCTACGATCAAGATTCCGACGGACATCCAGGCATGACCGTGCGCGTCTCTGGGGTCGTATCCGGCGAGGTCTACGTAGTCCAGAGAAGCTCAACTCAGATGGCAGGCCCCAAAACGCGACGTGGCTTCGCCGGAGGCGTTCACTTTGAGCTCGAACAGAACATAGTCGGCGCCTCCCGCTCGATGTTGCGCCGCGGGCCCCGCCCCATCGCGGATTCCTCTGCGAGTCGTTTCGAAATGTTGAAGATGCCCATTTCTGCGAACTGCGAAGAGGCCGTTGCGGTAGTGAACCGCTAAAGTGCATGAGGGCGCCAGACCCAGTTGTACCCACCCCGGCCCAACTGGACTAGCGAGAAACCGCACCAGAGAAGCGCTTCCACGGCTAGGTTCATAGAGCTCTCCGATGCTCGGGTGACGATGATTCACCCTCGTTGCCGCAGTTATTTCAGGAAAATGAGAAAAAGTGCGTCCGCCACAAATGAAAACTTAAGAACGGGGGAATAGGGCCATGTAAGAGATTGAAAGACGATCTGCGGATTGGTGCTCTTACTTGTGGTCGATTCGGTTTGCTTCCCTTCAAGCCGGGCAACTGCACGGAACCCTACATCGCACTGGATTAGAAACATGAATGCTGGCACCCCAATCGTCCCTCACCTCGGAGCCCCTCGTCGTCGCGTCGATTGGGAAGTGATCCTCGGCCCCGGACAGCCGATCCCTTCCGTTGTGAAGAGCGAGGCCGAGGACGATCTGGTCTCGGTCTTGTCTGCCTTTGAAGAAGTCGTGGGCATTGATGACGAGGATCTGTTGCTCAAGACTGCCGTCGAGCTCGCCCGTGAACGGCTCGGACTCAAGCGCGCTGCGTTGTTTCTACTCAACGAACAGCAAAAGCTGATGCTTGGCACCTGGGGCACGGACTTAGAAGGAAACACCGTTGACGAACGTCAGGTGATGTATCAAGTCGGCGACAGCGACCGTGAGGTCTTCCGTCGGGCAGAACAAGAAGGGATCCCCTACGCCGTCATCGAGCGCTGCCCCATCATCGAGCACAAGGGAAACACGAGTCGCGTCGTCGGAACAGGCTGGGTTGCGTGCACGCCAATCCGTTCAGCTCGAGGTCACCTCGGCATGTTATTCAACGACGTCGGCCTTTCCGAGGGACCTGTAAACGAGAAACAGCAGGCACGAGTTGCCCTGTTCTGCTCCTTCCTAGGGGTCCTGCTCGACCGCGCATCCCTCCGCTCCGGAACTCGCTCCGTGACGGCTCCTCACAACTCACTTGTCGTCGGCATCCTCCGCCTGCTCACACAAGATCCATCGCTTGGCGGTAAAGAACTCGCATCCCATTTGAATATCAGCCTCAGTCGCCTGGCACGCGTGTTCAAGAACGAAATGGGAATGTCCCTAGTCCACTACCGCAATCGTTTGCGTCTTGAGCGCTTTGATGTGCTCATCAACACCGGCACCGAGAACCTACTTGAGGCAGCTTTGGCCTCAGGATTTGGCAGTTACGCACAGTTTCACCGAGTGTTTGTGGCCGAACGGGGAGCACCACCCACCCGCTATCTCAAGAGCAAAGGCACGCCTCACCGCAGAAACCAAGCGACGGACGAAGCTAAGGTCGCCGAATAAAGTCAGCGCCCAACTCTGACCCTACTTTGGGTCGGGAAAGCGCCCTAAGTCGAAAACCTCATCGGATGTACAGTACCACCCCGGCCCTTGAAGTCGTCCCACTCCCGAAAAAGCGCCAGGCTCAATCCGCAGAGTGACGGGATCGAGCAGGCCTTCGGCCACATATATCCTGCGCACGATGCCAAACACGATTTGGTTTTCTCCAATTTGCACTGTGCGCTCATGTTCACAACTGAGCCGCACCTTCGAGTGAAGCACGCCCGGCGTAGCCCCTTCTTCCTCTTCTGTCATCGCGATCGAAAGCGCCTCGGCTTCACTCGCGCCCCGCGCATAAGGTGCGGCTGTCTGGTGCATGCTTTCTGCCAAATCGCGATCAACGAGGTTAACCACGAATTGACCCGTGCGCTCTAAATTGAACTGGGTGTCCTTCTTGGTC
This sequence comes from Polyangiaceae bacterium, assembly GCA_050300635.1. Taxonomy (GTDB): domain Bacteria; phylum Myxococcota_A; class Polyangia; order Polyangiales; family Polyangiaceae; genus NIC37A-2. The sequence continues at coordinate 153,488 of JBNKYC010000070.1, read as the reverse complement.
CCATCGGGGCGATACCCAGGGCCAAAAGCAACCACAGGCGGACGGTTGCCCATGACATTGAAGAAGCTGTAGGGAGCAAGGTTGACAGAGCCCTTTTCGTCGAGCGTCGAAACCCAGGCGACAGGGCGCGGAACCACCAACGCCGTGAGAAGTTTGTACCGCGCCCCCTGACTCAGCTCGTCCAAATCGAGATCCATGGTCGGGAAGATGCCAGAGTCCCAGGGAGGGTCCAGTGGCCTTGAGACTTTTGTCCGTCGATTCAACGCCCGTATACACCAGAGGCTTTGCCTCGGCTTGGGCGGCAATGCCATTGTGGTACCGTCGAGACTGAACGGTGGAAGACTTTCATGAATGAAGACCGCTTCGACATTTTGGGCAAGGTCATCGCGAGGACCTACGAGATTCAAGAGGTTGTGGCCGAAGGTGGCTTTGGAGTCGTCTACCGCGCCTACCACCGGGGTTTCCGCGCACAGGTGGCGCTCAAGTGCCTGAAGATTCCGAGCGAGCTGAGCGAAGCCCAACGGAAGGCTTTCTTGGGGCAGTTTCGAGGTGAGGCCGAAGTCCTCTTTCGCCTGTCTGCACAGAACACGAACATCGTACGGCCGCTCCATGTCGACGCCTTCCAATCATCGAACACCCCGCTCGTGCCCTTTATTGCCCTCGAGTGGCTTGAGGGGCGCACCCTCGATGCCGTTATCGCCGCTCGTCGAAAGGCGGGGCGCCCCCCCCTTTCTCTTCCCGCGCTGGTACACCTCCTTACTCCGGTCGCTATCGCCTTGGAGGAAGCACACAACCTCCCAGGCGAGGACGGCCCCCAAATGGTGGTACATCGCGACATGAAGCCCGAAAATCTCTTCATCGCACGTATGGGAGGGCACGATGTCCCCAAAATACTCGACTTCGGGATTAGCAAAGTAAAGGGCACAGCCGGGCAAATGGTGGGGCGCGCCAGTCAACAACGCGATGCCCTGGTTTCTTTTTCGCCGGCCTACGGCGCACCCGAACAGTGGGCCCCACGCCGTTTCGGTCAAACTGGACGCTGGACTGATGTTTGGGGCCTTGCGCTCACCCTGGTGGAGTGCGCCAAAGGCGACGAAGTGATCCAGGGGGATCAGGCCGAAATGATGGGCACCATCTTGGATCCGGAACGTCGCCCTACCCCACGGGCAGAGGGGGTCGCCGTCACCGACCCAGTTGAAACGATATTTCAGAAAGCGCTGGCCGTTGATCCTCGCGGGCGTTACCAATCCATCGGCGCATTTTGGGATACCCTCAGCGACGCCCTCGGCCTCATCAATGAGGTAGGTCACGTCAGCGCCCAACGCCAACGCTCAATAGACCACCTAACGACGGGTCTCGAATCGGTAGTCCCGCCGCCCCGCAAGGCCCTGGGTCTCGAGGGCGCCGCACCCTCTACCGTAGGGACGCGTCAGAGGCATCAGGCGCCCACCGAGCTTGAGCCAAGCTTGCCACCGAATTTCTCGCCCGCCAGAGCCCGCCCCTCACGGCCCGATTCAGGTCGCTCCCCTTACGCGCTCACTTCGGAGCGCCCCACTCTCTGGCGCTCGATGAGCCCCGCCACTTCCCTACTGTGTTTCAGTTTGGCCCTGACTCTTTTTGATCGCGCCATCCTGTACAGTCGAGGCACCCCCTTCGCATTCGGCCCACTGCGCGCCAGCTGGCTGGCGGCCATCTGCATGCTCACAGCTTTGGTCTGGGGCGGCGTGGTCCTCAAACGGGCGGTGGTGGAAGAGTAGGCCATCTCTGCTCTAGCACTTCGGAGCGGGGCCCATGGGATGGGAGAAGAAAAGGGGCCCGAAGCGTCGCTTCGTAACCCCTTAAACTCCCTCGGTATTTTCGGGTGGGTCGTCTCGGGCTCGAACCGAGGACCAGCGGATTAAAAGTCCGATGCTCTACCAACTGAGCTAACGACCCGGGGAGGACGCAGCTTCTAGCTCCCACTTGCCTCGACTGCAACCTTCTAGACTGAACAAATTGCCCGCTGCGCGCATTTTTCGGACCATGAGTTGTGCAGACTTTCGGTGCCCTCAGTTGGTCGGGCGTAAGGCACTGAGTACCTCGTCGACTTCGGCCTGGAGCTCTTTTTCGGCTTCGGATCCAATGGCCGAGCCCAGGCTAAACAGGCCGAAGCTAACGTAATCGAAAAGCAACTTACGCAAAGTTTGCTCCACGTCTTCGCCGCCCGCGACCATACGCGCATTGTCGGCAACGCGTTCGGCGTGCAAACGTCCACTTTCGTCTGGTCCTGCGCCACTCAGCAGCATGTCGTAGAACACGCCTTGCCCGACTGCATAAGTCGAAAGGCTCGTTCTCAGCTCTTCGGCCACCCCCGATGCTACAGCACGGGCAAAGACGGCTTTCAGAACATCGTTAGCAGCTGCGACCACTGCTACCGGTCCGCCGCTCAGCTGCGGCGCTTTGATCACCACGTGGTGAGTCTGCAGGAGACCATAAACCTTCTTGATCGTTTCGAACTCACCCAGGCCAGTGATGCGTCCCAGTTCGCGCACGCTCCGCTTGCCGTCAATGTGTTGAAACACGTCAAGCAAGTCCTCGTTCGGCTTCGACTTTTGAGACCCCAAGGCAGGAACATGTTCCACGGTAGGGATCTTCTCGGTGAAGTAGGTGAGCTCATCCATCCGGGTCACGCCGTCCATGAGCAAACTGTTCACACTGACGGCTTGGCGGGTCGGCAAAGCCGACTCACTAAATCCGTCCAAAAAGAAGTAAGTGCCGTCGCCGACTCGTAAGGCCGCAACCACAACCTCGGTGATCTGTTGCGCGAAGGCCTTGTAGACTTGCTCGCGGCTGACCACCTCGAGATCCACGGCGACTTCACCAAAACGGCGGCCCGGACCGACAGCATCTTCCAAGCCATGGAGGTCTTCCTCGCTAATATGTCCATAGCGATACATCACCCGCCCCAGTCGCTCTTCTGGGTCGCTGCTCTTTACGCCCACCACATTTCCGTGATCGAGGTAGATCTCGCGGGTAATGCTCCCTTGGTGTACACTCAGGATTCCTCGCCACCCAGTCTGGGCGAGCAGCGCTAATATATCGCAAATCGTACCGGCTGCGACGATTTCGCCAGCGATGCGAACGACGGCTCCATCTTCGACGTCAACTTCGCCGTCCTCTCCCGTGTACCTCATCAGCACCACGTGGGCGGGCGACGGCAACAATCGATAGGCTCCGACATGGGGCCGCATGCGCTGACTGGCCACCGCACCAATCGGATGCGCCACACCGTGGCTATCGATGCGAATCAACTCGTCGCGTTTGTTGGTCATGGGTCCTTGCATCTTAGCAAAGGACTTACGAAAGCGGCGAAATTATGCAAGCTCAACCACAGTGTCCCCAAAGATTCTCTCAAGATCGCCCAAAATCGCATCTGTAAGTGCAACTCGTTGGGGCAAACTAAGAGCTGCCTCTTCGCCCTGTTTGAGAAGAAGTCGTAGGTCCACCCCACAGTTCCCTTCATGAGCGCCGAGAGTGGTCTTCATCTGTTCGAGCTGCCGGGTGCTTATCGAATCAACCGCGAGACGCACGGTCATCTTTTCGGTCGACGACAGAACAACCTCTGCAAGCGGCTCCACCGAGTCCACGAAGAGCGTTGGCTCCTTTTCTTCATCTGGCTCGTCAGTAATAGGAAAGCTCACCTTTCCCTTCACCATCACCGGCTCGCCCCCTTTGAGCAGGTGCCCGAAGGTATCAATCTTGTCGCCGCGCAACTTCGCTTTCACTCGCCCGTGCACGTCTTCGATATCGAAGAAAGCGGCCTTACCCGCCGCGCCCTTCTTGAAGAGCTTTTCTTGGTAGTTTTCGACGATACCTGCCACCAAGTGAACGCTCCAAGGCTCCACATCTTTGAGTTCTATCGTTGGCACGGCGCCGATCCGGGTGACCTGCTTGCCGTATCGAAAGAGCGGGTGTCCAGAAACGTAACACCCAAGAGCGGCCTTTTCGCGACGCAACAGCTCAAGGCGGTCCCAGGCTTCGGCTTCCGGATACTGAGCGTCGCTGATTGTAGCGCCTTCTTGTGCCGGCGCGGCATCAAAGAGCCCAAAAAGGTTGGCCTGCCCTGATTCTCTATCCTTCGTCGCCGATCGCGCTCGTTCCAGAGCTCGCTCGACTGCAGCAAAGGCTCGGGCGCGGTGAATACCGTTGGGAGCGCAAACCGTATCGAACGCACCACACTGGACCAGCGCTTCGAGCACACCGCGATTGAGCTTACGACCGTCCACTCGTGAGGCGAAGTCGAAGAGATCACGGAAGGGGCCCCCTTCACTGCGAATATCGAACACGCTTTCCAGAGCAGCTCCTCCTACCCCGCGCACTGCCCCAAGCCCAAAACGAATACGAGCACCAAATGGGTCCCTCAGCTTAGAGCCAGGTTCGTGTGGGCCGTTGCCCTTCGGATAAGCGTAGTCGACCGTGAAGTCGGTCGCGCTAGCATTGATATCCGGGGGCAAGACCTTCGCACCCCAAGAACGGGCCTCGGCGATGGTGCGGACGACCTTGTCGATTTTATCTTTGTCTGTAGTGAGTGCCGCCGCGAAGAACTCGGTGGGATAGTGGGCTTTCAGATAGGCCGTCTGATAGGTCACGAGCGCATAGGCTGCACTGTGGCTTTTATTGAAACCGTAAGAAGCAAAGCCCTCAATTTCGTTGAAGATGGCCTCAGCCTTTTCTGCGGCAACGCCCTTCTGCTGTGCCCCTTCGATGAAGACTTTCTTCTGTTTCTCCATCTCCTCGGCCTTCTTCTTCCCCATCGCGCGGCGAAGAAGGTCGGCTCCTCCTAGAGTGTAGCCCGACAGTTGCTGGGCGATCTGCATCACCTGCTCCTGGTAGACAGGCACGCCGTAGGTGGGGGCAAGCACATCGTCGATCAAGGGGTCGAGCTTACGCGCCTCTTTGCGACCGTGTTTGGTCTTGACGAAGTCCTCAACCATACCCGTGCCCAGGGGTCCGGGTCGGTAAAGCGCCACCACAGCGACGACGTCTTCGAAGCAGTCGGGTTTGAGCTGTCGCAGCAGTTGCTGCATGCCACTTGATTCGAGCTGAAACACCCCCGTCGTCTCACCGCTCGAAATCAGTTGATAGGTCGCCGCATCGGTGAGGGGCAGCTGATTCACATCGAGCGGTTTGCCCTTTCGGTCGGGACGCATGTTGACCAAGCGCTGGGCGTTGTCGATGACGGTCAGAGTCTTGAGGCCAAGAAAGTCGAATTTGACCAAGCCGGCGTCCTCGACGTCATTTTTGTCGTACTGCGTCACCAAAGAGGTGTCGCTCTTGAAGATGGGGACGTAGTCGTCGAGCGGGCCCTCACTAATCACAACACCGGCGGCGTGCATGCCGGCGTGACGGGTCAGCCCCTCCAAGCGCTGACTCTGATCGATCAGCTCGCGAATTTTGTCATCCTCGTCGACCAGGTTTTTCAGCTTCGGCTCCATGGTGAGCGCCTCGCCAATGGTCGCCGTCTGACCGGGGCCGGTTTCCGGGACGAGCGACGCGATGCGCTGCGCCTCCTGAGCAGGAAAAGCCATCGCACGAGCAACGTCCTTGATGACGCTACGGGCCTTGAGGTTTTGAAAAGTAGCGATTTGTCCGACGCTCGTCCGACCATAGCGTTCAGAGACGTAGTCGATGACTCGATCTCGTCTCGACATACAGAAGTCGATATCAAAATCGGGCATACTCACGCGTTCGGGGTTGAGAAACCGCTCGAACAGCAGGTTGTACGGCAAGGGGTCCAGGTCGGTGATACCAAGAGCGTAGGCAACCAAAGAGCCCGCACCAGAACCACGCCCCGGGCCCACCGGGATCCCACTTTGCTTGGCGTGATTGATGAAGTCCCAAACAATCAAAAAATAGCCAGGGAACCCCATTTGGGTGATGACGCCGATTTCTCGCTCCAAACGCCGCTTGTACTCCTCAGAATCAAACTCAAAGCCGACCTGTTTGAAGCGCTCGAAGCGGCTCTGTAGTCCATCGCGCGCCACTTTAATGAAGTAACTCTCCGTATCGTCCCCTTCTGGAACCGGAAAGTTCGGTAGCATCGGTTTACCCAGCTTGAGTTCGACTCCCTGGCACATCTCGGCCACGAGCAGGGTGTTCTTAATGGCCGCTGGATAATCGCTGAAGGCGCGGGCCATTTCCTCTGGGTTCTTCAAGAACATCTCACTCGACCCGTGGTGAGTGGGAATCGCTTCATCATAAGTACGACCGCGCCGCACGCACTCCAGATAAAGTTGAGCCGCCGCGTCGTCCTGGTTCATGAAGTGGACATCGTTGGTGGCTACAATCGGCAGCTCAAGCTTTTGCGCGGCTTCGTTGAGCAGCCCATTGAGCACCGGTTGCTCGACGAAGCCGTGGTTCTGCATCTCTACGAAGAGATGTCCTGGCTCGAACGCATCTTTCATTTGGGACAGCACAGCGAGTCCTTGCTCGGGCCCATGCTCCAAAACTCGCTGCGCCACCACGCCCCCTAGGCAACCAGTCAAGCCGATGAGCCCCTTGGTTTTCTGGAGCACCGCATCCAAGGTCACACTCGGACCATCACTGCTCACCGGCTCGGCATGGCCCAAAGACACCAGCTTCACCAGATTGTGATAGCCCTCTAGTGTAGAGGCCAAGAGCACCAGGTGGTGGAGACTCCCATCTTGGACGACGTTGAGCTCCGCCCCCAAAATAGGCAACAAGCCCTGACCGCGACATTCCTTATAGTGGCGAATCGCACCGAACATGTTGTGGCTGTCCGTCATCGCCACCGACTTCATGCCCAGCTCGGCGGTTCGTTTCGCCAAAGCCTTGACCTTCACTGAGCTAGTCAGGAAGGAATACTGGGTATGAACATGCAAATGAGCGAATTCTGCGGGCACACGGCAGAATTAGACCGCCAGCGCTCACTTTGGCAACCTGACTCCCAACGCCAGGAAAACCGTGGTCCACAATTCGATGCGGCTCGGGGCTGCTTTGTGATAAGTCCCCTCGCCATGAGACCGGCGCTCCACCGACCCTTCCTGATTATGGCGCTTCTTTCGGGCTGCCTCCCTGCCTGCAACAAGCCCGATCCAAAGGACCTTCCCGAGTGGTCGCCTGCCGATCATGACAATCAGACCAACGCCAGCACCCCCGGGGCGGCCCAGTCCGGCAAGCCCGCCGCGAATCGCCCCGCCATGCCCAATCTTGAGAAGTACGGCATCACAGAACTCGCTTTGGCCACCTGGAAACAAAGCTGCGTGCCTTGTCATGGTGTCATTGGGCGCGGCGATGGTCCCCAAGGGGCAGCCGTGCGCCCCCGCGATCTCACCGACCCCAAGTGGCAACGAGTCGCCATCGACTCCGAGATCGAGCATGCCATCAAAAAGGGCCGCGGCCGCATGCCCGCCTTTGCCGATCTTCCAGACGAAACGGTCACCGGCTTGGTCCGCTTGATACGGCTGCTCAATGCCGATCCGAATGCGAAGCGCGAACCCGAGAAGGCCCAACCCCAAGAAAGCGGCAAGGGCACCCCAGCCGCGCAGCCACAGGCAGCACCACCGAGCACTGCGGCCCCAAAGGCAGCAGATGCTCCGCCGTCCCCCGCGCCGGCAGGACCAACTCCCCCCTCCAATCCCTGAGTCACACGAGCGCCATGAGCGAGACCACAAACCAGACAGCGGTACCTCCCCACCTGGACGTGCGAAAATGGGCCTTCTGGAAGAAACGGCTGGCCCGCGCGAGTGTAATGGGGGGCCTTGTCCTTGTGGTTACGCAGTTTCTCCCGGCACTGCAAGAAGAGCAGAGGCTTGAGGTCCATGCCCCTGACGGTTATCAGCTCAAGCAAGTCCGACTCTCCTATTCTAAGGGGGGGGATCCAGAGGCACTCCTAGGAACGACGCTACGTCCCACTCACCCCACCGAAAGGCTGGTTCACAGTTTCGAACTCGCAAGCGGAGACTATCTCGTCGATATAGAAGCCGAGCTACTCAGGGAGGATGGTGCCTTGTCCTTGGCTCAGCAGACCCATGCCCTGCAGATGAAGGGCAACACCGAGATCCTGCGCCTGCCTGCCCCCTAATTCGCAGGTTTTCGCCCCCCCCCTTTTGCCCGAGTTTGCGCCGCCTTGGTCCCATCAGGGGGGGATGCTACTGCCCCTAACACCAAGGACGAAAAAGAATAAAGCCATGAAGTACGATGTGATCGGAATCGGAAACGCCATTGTCGACGTCATTACTCAGTCTGACGACGACTTCATCAATAGCCAAGGCCTCGCCAAGGGGAGCATGACTTTGATCGACGCTCGGCGCGCCCACGAGCTGTACGAACTGATGAAACCGGGCCGAGAAAGCTCCGGTGGATCGGTGGCCAACAGTTGCGTAGGCGTCGCCTCGCTTGGCGGGAAGGCAGCCTATGTGGGTCGCGTTGCCCAAGACCAACTGGGCGAAGTCTTCGCCCACGACATCAAAGCTGCCGGGGTCGACTTTTTGAGCGCTCCTGCCGACGCATCCGGACCTCCAACGGCGCGCTGCCTCGTTCTCGTCACGCCCGACGCCCAGCGCACGATGAACACCTACTTAGGGGCCTGCGTCGAACTCGGCCCCAACGACATCAACCCTGATGATTTTGCCCAGGCCAAGGTCACCTACCTCGAGGGTTACCTTTGGGATCCGCCTCACGCAAAAGAAGCCATGCGGAAAGCTGCCCAAGCTGCGCGTGCCGCCGGCAACAAGGTGGCGCTCTCCCTGTCGGATGCTTTCTGTGTGGACCGTCACCGTGATTCGTTTCAGGAGCTCATTGATGAGCACGTCGATCTGCTTTTCGCCAACGAATCCGAACTGCTCGCGCTCACTCAACGCGAAAACTTCGAAGATGCGGCCGAGGCCATTCGGGGTCAAGCCGACTGGATCGCTGTCACTCGAGGGCCCCTCGGCTCAGCCATCATTACTCCAGACTCGACCGGGGGCGTACCCGCAGTAGCTGTCGAGCACGTACTCGATACGACGGGCGCTGGTGATCTCTACGCCGCCGGCTTCCTTTTCGGCTACACGCGGGACTGTCCCCCAGAGGAATGTGCTCGACTTGGCTCGATCGCTGCGGCCGAGATCATCTCTCACTACGGGGCACGCCCCGAGGTCCAGCTCGCCTCTCTCCTTTAAAGGACGCGCCTACGCCCGTCCCTTGGAAGCGCCCGCCCCTCTCGACTAGTCTGCCCCTTCATTCACGAGGAGACGACTGGACAAGAGGGGTGCCCTCGCCTGTCCAGTCACGAGGAGACGTCATGACGGACATAGAATTTGAGGACGATCGCAGTTCCTTCTACCACGCAGAGGGCTTTCAAGCCTCGACGCCCACGGGTGCCCTCCAACTCGGCCCCATGGAGATGCAGTACCAAGAGCTGTTCGCCGAGGTCCTCGAAGACGGGATCATCACGGCCGACGAAAGGGCGCGCCTTCATCGGGCAGCGGCCAATCTGGGTTTGAACAAAGAAAGGCTCGTTCGACTCGAGGAGGCGATGACTGCGGCCTACGAGACCCACCACCGCGTACGAGTGGTCGACCACTCCGTGCGCCCCAACCCTTCGCTCGCCCCGCTGCGGGACGCACCGCCCCTACCGACCGGAGCGGTGGTTGCCAGCGCACCGCCTCCCGTATCGACACCCCGCACGCCGGAACTCCTCGCGCTCAAGGAGGAAAACGCCCGACTCAAACAGAAAATCGCCGTGCTCGAGCAAGACCTCGAAAAAGCACAGGCTGCCATCAATGTAGAAGTGGATCTCAGCTCTCTTGATGTCGAAGCAAGCGCAACCCAATCTCCAGAAGACGCATGGAAGCGTGTTCGCCATAGCCCTACAGACGCCGAAGCGCTCCGAGCACTCGTCAACGCCTATGACGTAGCGGGTGACGAAGACGGCAAGTACCTCGCCACCCACGCTCTGAGCGCCCTGGGCAAAGCCGAGCCCGAAGAAGAAGCATTCGTCAAAGCTCACCGCCCAACTCAGCTCATCGCTCCCTGTCGTTCCATTGATGACAGCATGTGGCGCAGCGGACTGATCCACCCGGAAGAAGAAGCCTCCACAGGAGCCATCTTCTCGATTGTCGCGCCCGCCATCTTGGTTGGACGCGTCACCACCCTGCGTCGCGACAACCAGCTCCATCAACCAGCAGAGGACACCCTACAAGACCCGGCTACGAGTACCGTCATGTCCGTGCGCGCCCTCAGCTGGGCCGCGGCGCTCTTGGGACTCCCCGTACCCCGCACTTATGTCGAGCCAAACCGCCGTGGAGCCTACGTCCACAATGCGGGAATCCCACCTGTGACCATCTTGGGCGCCGATGCGGTAAGGGGTAAGACGGCACCCCAGCTCGCCTTCTTAGTAGGGCAACATATGAGTGGTTATCGAGGTGAGCACTTTGTTCGCACGCTGTTTTCCGGCACGGAAGATCTTGAGGACCTCTTCCTCGCGGCCTTGCTCGTCGCTAACCCTCGCCTTCCGGTGAGCGGAGCCAAGGGGGCTCGTGTACAACCGATTGCACGGGCTATTGAACCTCTTCTCGAACCAGCTGCTCTCGATCAGCTCAAGAGTGCCTACCTGCACTTCGCTGAAGAGGGTGGAAGAACGAACCTACAACGATGGAGTCTAGCGACTCAGAAGACGGCCGCTCGCGTCGGACTCACCCTCTGCCAAGATCTGACGGTAGCACGTGACCTTCTGACTCCCGTGGAGGGACAGGCTGGGCCGATTTTTCTCGATTTACTCAGTTTTTCCACGGGACCCAAGTTTCTGACCTTGCGGCAAGAACTGGGCATCGCTGTGGCGCGGAGCGGACCATGAAACGTGATACGCCTAGTATTTAGCAAGATTGAGCCATGCACTTGAGCACCAACACAGAAGTAGGTAACAACTTGGCCAATGCAAAGAGTTGTGCGACGATGTAGGATAACAGCACACCTTAGAGCACCAGTCGAGAACTTGAGCTCCGGGGGGACGCTGAAGACCCGACTGACAACCGACGGAGAAAGTCATAGATGAATCTAAATCCCTGGTATCTCGTTGCCCCCGCTGCCCTCACCTTACTCGCCGTCTCCGGCGCCATGGGAGCTCAGCTAGCAGTACTAGGCGTCACTCTAGGAATCTTTTTCGGGACTCTATCCCTTGGGCGAGCCCGTCCGGGGGACGCCACCACGACGAATCCGGGCCACTGACACACTCTACCTATTGATGCAGCGCCTGTTGCCACAGCGCCTATTGATGTGGCGCCAGTCGATGCAGCCGGCTCTAGGCCCAAAACTGCGTGTCTCGCTTGAGTTGCGATCGGTTAGATTTGATTCCTATCAACTCAGTCGCCCATGAAAGCTGATCAGCATTGACCACGCGCCCAAGTACACCACCTTCCAGACATTCAGGTCCTCCTCCCAGCTTGCTTGAGGACCAAGCGTCGGGGTCGAGCGTGCAAGAGCTCGGTGAGCTCAAAGGCCTCGACGAGTTCAGTCTTCACGATATCGAGTCCATTCGCCTCGTGCTGCGCGGGAGCTCGGTTATCGACTGGCACCGGCTCGACTGTCCTACACATGAGCAAGCCAAGAGCGTCGTCGAGCAACACGGGCTCCAGTGGGACAATTTAGAAGATCGTCTATTTTCCGAGCAAATTCGCGATACTGCGATCGCATACCTAAGACGTCACTTTAACTTTTCAATTCCCCGTCCGGTCGAAAACGCCTCGGTGGTCGAGTTGATCCAGATGGCATCTGGGAAAGGGCATCGCCAGTTGTGCGCCTGCTCGATCCTCAAGACGATGCACATCATCAACCACATGACGGGGCGAGAACTCCTCTTTCGCTTGCCTGTCTCGGACAAGGATGTCTTCCAGCTCGTTGAGGAGCGGATCTACCGCGTCGTCGGCAATATGCTCAGTTCGGGCTTCCCCATAGTCGAATTCATCGGCGGAAGAAAGAACCTCGACTCCACCTATACGAAGCTCCTGTCCAAAAAGCAGGCGACGGCCGCGGCCCTCTACGACAAGTTACGCTTCCGCATCGTCACACGCACCAAAGACGACATCCTTCCTGTTCTGCTCTACCTCGCCGAGCACGTCTTTCCTTTCAATTACGTCGTGCCCGGAGAAAGTACGAACACCCTCTTTCACTTCAGAAGTTACTGTGAAAACCATCCTCATCTCCATGAAATGATTGATTCTTTTCAGGGTGACCTTGATGAGGCCCTGGTACCTGGCGACAATACATTCAGCGCCGCCAACTACCGGGTCATCCACTTTGTAGCAGACGTGCCAGTGCGGGTTCCTCAACATATAGCCGAGTCCGCGCCTCCTGGGTGTGAGTCGCTGGGGCCAGTCGTTTTCGTTCTCTGTGAGTTTCAGATGCTTGATGCGGAAACTGACGCCTCCAACGAGGTCGGCGATGCGTCACATGATGCCTATAAGGAGCGCCAGCGCGCAGCAGTCTACAGCCGTCTACGCCTCGGCACGCGCCATGCTCTCACCAATGAAGAGCTCGCTACTCCGGTACCACCGGCGGACGACCCGTCCCGCGATGAAACGCCCGGCACGGGTGACAACTCCCATGAGTAAGAGCGCAGGTCGAAGCCTCAAAGGCACAGGGCTGATTATTCCGCTATAAATTCCAAATCGCCGGATCGATTGTCGGAGAAATCTGGTAAGAGGGCCCATGCTTTTGCCTCCACACAAGGTAACGGATGTCGCTCGCGATATGTTTCAAGCGCTCCAACGTAGTGAGCTGATTGAGACCAACCTTCCTCGAGAGGTCCAGCTTGACCTAGAAGCGGTGCTGAATCAGTACATCAAGACCGAGCAAGATCTCGTGACCCGTGCGCGCCAGACGCTTGAGAGTCGCGGTTTAACCAATCGAGATTTCGGACGCGTACTTCAGGGGCTGGCCGAACAAAAAGGCGTCAAGGTGGGCGAGGAGGGCATGGACTACCTCCTTGAGCAGCTACTGCAGATGGTGCTCAACTCGAGCAATATCGAAGAGATCTACGGAGAAGATCACGAGATCCGTCGCGAGCTGCGAGCACCCTTGCGTAAGGTGAATGAGCAGCGCGAGAAGGTGGACCGCGAAGTGAAGGCGAAGGTCTCCATCGTGGAAGAAGGCAGCCCCGTGTGGGAAATCGAGTACCAAAAGATGATGGAAGAAATCCGTCGTCGCCGGGGACTCTAAGGTCCAGCCCCAGGGCTCATTCGACATGCGCAGCATGACGGGTTTCGGATTGGGCACGGCTCCCCTAGGTCCGGGGAGGCTGACCGTGGAGGTACGTGCGCTCAATCACAAGCACCAAGAAGTGCGCGTCCGAGTACCGGCAGAGCTTCACGAACATTCGTTTTACCTTGAGCAAGCTGCCCGAGAAACCCTAGGTCGAGGACGCTTCGATGTGGTCGTCCGCACCGAAGGCCCGCTCGGGGGTGCACCTCAGTTTGATGTGGGTCGACTTCGTGTCCTCTACGCATCGTTGGTCGAAATCGCCCACGAGCTCGATCCCGACGCCACCGTCGATATCGGACAACTTCTCCATTTACCCGAAGTCGTAATCACCAGCGGACCGGACGTCGAAGAGGCCCGCTCCGCTATCAAGACGGCTCTGCAGAAAGCGGCCCGTGAGCTCGGTGCCATGCAAGAAGCCGAAGGCCAAAGTCTGAAGCAGGATCTCTCGGAACGTCTCGCCCACATCAGGCAGCTCCTCGACTCGGTATCGGCGGGCGCCACTGATCTCGTACAAATACGTCGTCAAAAACTCAAAGAAAGACTCGAGCAACTGCTCGTCGACTCGAGCCCGGTTTCTGCAGAAAGACTCGAGCACGAGATCGCGATCTTGGCCGATCGTTCGGATATTACAGAAGAATTGGTGCGCCTGCAGAGCCACTTTGACCAATTCGCTGGCCTGCTCGATGATCCGCAGCAGGTCGGACGCAGGCTCGACTTCTTGCTTCAGGAAGTCGGTCGAGAGGTCAATACCATCGGCTCCAAATCACCCCACACTCAGGTGGCCCAACTCGTCGTCGAGATGAAGAGCGAGGTCGAGCGTCTTCGCGAACAGGTGCAAAACGTAGCGTAACATGAACCCCCTACCCTTGATCATCTCCTCGCCTTCCGGAGCGGGAAAGACCACCCTCACCAGTCGTCTGCGCGATGAAATCCGGGACCTCCGCTTCAGTGTTTCCCACACCACGCGTGCTCCACGCGCCAATGAAGAAGACGGCCGGGAGTATCACTTCGTGTCGAGGGCCGAGTTCGTGGAACTCATCCAAAAAGGCGAATTTTTGGAATGGGCCGAAGTCCACGGCAACCTCTACGGGACGAGCCGTCACGAACTTGAGCTTGCCTCCGAACAGAGGGGGATCATCTTCGACATCGACCATCAGGGTGCGCGCCAAATCCGCAGCCGCCAGACAGATGCTGTCTCGATCTTTATTCTTCCCCCTTCTATGGAGATCCTCCTCAAACGTCTGCGCGGCCGCGCTTCGGAAGATGAGGCAACGGTTCAGCGCAGGTTTTCCGCCGCTCGTGAAGAAATCGCCCACTATGGAATGTTCGACTACGTTTTGGTCAACGACGATCTCGAAACGGCGACGACCCAGCTCGTCTCAATCTTCCGCGCGGAAGAGTGCCGGCGCCAGCGCGCGGCAAGCCTGGCAGAAGCGCTTCTGGTCGACCAGGTTCAGCCGTGAGTCGGCTCGGCATTTTGGGGGGAAGCGGCGTCTATCAAATCGAGGGCGTCACGGTGGTACAGGAGCATCGGATTGACACTCCTTATGGTGCACCGAGTTCGCCAATTATCGAAGCCGAAGTTCAGCATCCCAAAAACCCCGCCGGAGACGAGTGCTCGCGTCTGTTCTTTTTGGCTCGCCACGGGCGTGGCCACCGCATTGCCCCCCATCGCATCAACTACCGCGCTAATATCTGTGCTCTTTCGATGCTGGGGGTAAAGCAGCTTATCAGCATCAGCGCCGTCGGTTCGATGCGACAGTCCATCGCTCCGGGCGATGTAGTCGTAGTGGACCAGTACATCGACTGGACGAAGAGCCGTATCAATACCTTCTTTGATCGAGAGGTCGTCGCACACGTGAGCCTAGCTGATCCCGTCTGCGCCCACCTGAAAACTGCCGCGCAGAAGGCAGCCCAAGCAGCCGCTCAAGCTGAACCACGAAAACTCACAGTACACGAAGGGGGCACCTATCTATGTATGGAGGGGCCTCAGTTCTCGACAAGAGCCGAAAGCCACATGTATCGAAGTTGGGGCGTGGGGGTGATCGGAATGACCGCCGCCACCGAAGCCAGACTGGCTCGTGAAGCTCAGCTCCCTTATGCCACCCTGGCGATGTCCACCGACTACGATTGCTGGCACGAAGAGGAAGATGACGTTTCTGTCGAATCAGTCCTTCGCGTGCTCAAAGACAACGCCACACTGAGCCAAGCGATCATTAAAGAACTTCCCCGATTCCTCCCCTCCGCGGCATCGAGCCCGGTCACCACGGCTCTCAAACACGCCGTGATCTCAAGCGGGCCGTACTCGGCCGACCTGCGCGCCGAGCTTTCGTGGCTACTTCCTGAACTCGCTTAAATCAAAAGCGGTAGCTGGCGCCGATCGCCACGATGGGGCCAGCGCCCCAGGTGTCGGGGTCGTTTCCATAGATCCGGCCGTTTTCGGAACGGAAGGTAAGAAGCCCCCCTGCCGCGCCCTCCAGAAACAAGCTTCCGCCACGACCGTCGCCGAGCATAAGGTAGTTCAAACCGAGCTCAACGCTACTGACCCCCGTCCTTCCGTGGGCCCCGCGTAACAGCAACCGAAAGCGCCGTGTAAGCGGTAGATCTAAGTGCACCCGTGTTTCTGCCAAGAGCAATACCTCACGGAAAACTGTAAAAAGGGCTCGACCACCTAGACGCACGCCATCGTCGTAACCGATGTGCGCCCCTACGCCGAAAACAGGAGCGACCCCTGGATACTCAGGAGGGGCATAATTGACTTGGGCTACGCCTCCCCAGGCGTTCAATCCAAAGTGACCGCTGACATAGCCTACTCCTAAAGCGGCGCTAGCGGTTCGCGCCCCACGGCTGAGAACAAACGGCCCCGTCTGAAGCTGAATACGCAACTGGCGCCACTTCTGAACGCCCCAAAGCTCGGCTCCGGCAAAAGGTAAGTCATTCGTTAAATCGGCTCCCACGCGAAGCACGATCCCTGCCTCTTGTGAGAAAGGGCGCGGCTCGGGGCGGCCTGCGCTCGAACTCGGCGGATCGACCGTCGATTCGGCGTATGATCCTAGGCCCGGACGTGCCTCAGCCAGACCAATTTCTACGACCGATCGGCCGTGATGAGTCTCAATAACTTCGCCGACGACCTCGGTGTCTTCAAGCGAGAACCGGACACGCGCCCCCACCGCTGCCTCTCCCTCGCCAATCCACTGTACAACGATGCGGTTTTCGTCGACTTGAACGACTCTTGCTTCGACGGCCCCTTCGGGCCTTGTAGTCTCAGAGTCCAGTTGGTTCGGGGAGACAAGGACCGAGTACTGGGCGATGGCGGCTAGACGCTCTTCGAAAGAAACGACCGAAAAAACGCTTTTGTACCGAGACTCCACCAGAAAGACCCCTAACTCCGAACGAATCAAGGTGGCGTGCTTGTTTGCTGCAGGCTCATCCGCGGACATCTGGCGTAGAACCCACACGCCCCCGGCACCGCACGCCGCATGAAAACGCCCCTTGAACCAGCGGACTTCGTGGACGTCGCAGGCCCCCCCTTTGAGCGCCCGGGCGACCGCTTCTTCTACTTCCTCAAGCGTCGGGACCTTGAGTTCGTCCAAAGAAGCTACGAGAGGCCTTGTTTCCTCCGACGCCGTCGCGTCTAGTGCGCTCTTCGGTTCGGCGCCCACCGGAGTATCGCCCCCCGCCTGTCTTGACTCTGTAGGCTCAGGCGCGCTGTTCGCGTCGCCCTCACGCCCGACTTCACCTTGTGAAGCCGCTGTCCCTTCGCTCTTACTCGCCTCTTTTACTAACGAGGACGCCAGGGGCGTAGCTTGCGCTCGAGTCGGGCTCGACCAAAGGCTCACCGCTAGGGCTACCCCCGAGCCGAATTCCCCGACGCGTCTCAAGTTCACCGCACCGAGTGGATAGCAAAAAGCTCGTCACCGCAAGATGGATCAGCTACGCGATCGCTTGTCGGACTTCGGCGGCACTTTCGGAGCCAACGGACGGACGCAAATGGCGCACGGCGGGACCGTGACTTCCACGGCGCACTTCAGCGACGAGCTGAAGCAGCTCCGCCTGCTGCATGAAGCCAACGTCACTCATCATCTTCATGTAACCGTCGACCATCCCCTGCAAGTGGCTCAGTTTCTCGTACGAGGCCCCTTCGTGACGCATGCGAAAAAGTTCACGCAGCAAGGTCTTCAGCTCGGATGCGGCTCGCTCCAACTGCTCGCCGGACTTGGCTTCTGAACTGCTCTCCTGATTCACCAAACGAATGCTCACGATTTCCTCCTGCCTGGGGATACTGATGGTTCTGGTGCACCCCCAGTGCAATTATTGGGTACCCGAGCTCGGCGAAATGGGCCAAGAAACCCGATCTTAAGACGGCACCGCCCTTTGGACCTTGCCCGAGGCCCGCGCGTGCGTATGTTTCCTCCACCCAGGTCTTCCAGGGGGACCTCGACTTTTTCGGGGCCGCCATGCGAAGCCGGAGGATAAAAAACGTGCAGCTAAGAATGTTCAAAGCCAAGATCCATCGGGCCACCGTCACCCATGCGGATCTCCACTACGAAGGTAGCGTCACTATTGATCAGGATCTTCTCGATGCCGCAGGTATCCTGCCCCACGAAGAAGTCCATATCTGGAATTGCACCAATGGTTCGCGCCTGTCCACCTACGCCCTTTCGGGTCCCAGAGGCTCAAGAGCCATCTGCATCAATGGGGCGGCCGCTCACCTCACCCAACCCGGCGACCTGGTCATCTTGGCGACCTACGGGCACATGACCGCCGAGGAAGCGCAGCAGCACGTCCCCACAGTCATTCGCGTCGACGAAGAAAATCGCATCATCGATGACAACAGCCCAGAAGTTCCAGGGCCCGTGCTCGATTCTGTGAGCGTGAATTGAACGACGTCGCGCAAGTTCAACAGAGCTCGACCCCACCCCGACTCGAAGGCGAGCTCCGACGCTTACCAGCTCCGCTGGGTTGGCGACTGTTCGAAGCGGCAACCTTCGTGTTGTTCTTTCGCGCGGCGCTCGCAGGCGGCGCGCGGTACTTATTACGTTATCATCGTTCCGCCGAGCTAGAGCTCCACCAACAGGAGCTCCGGTTGCTCAGCACACGCTGTCTGTTGGGCGTTCAGCTCGGAAAGCAAGTACGCAGTTTTGCACTGGATCGGCTCGACGAAGTCGCTCTTGAAACCCAAGGCGAAGATCTGCGCTTCGCGGGCGGTCTCGGGGCGCTGTTCTTGGGCACCTTTTTGGGTGTCTGGTTGCTGACCGATGCCGCAACGACTTCCTCGGGAAGCTTATTTATCGTAGCGCTCTTGCTGCTCACCGTGGGCATCGCCACCGATTACTTGGTCGGCTCTGGAAGAACCTTCCGATCCCCCGCTGGCGTCGCTCAATTGACGGTCGTCAGCGGCAGACGCGGCTTCGTCCTCAGCGCTGTGCGCGTTGAACAAGCCCGCCTGTTTTTAAAAGTCGCTCAAGACGCCATCTCCGACTCCGGCCCAGTTCAAGGAAGAGCTGGCGTGGCAACGGAACCATCAACGCTGGGGGAGTCGCTACGCGGCTGAGCGATCTCCTCCACTGTAGAATCATTCGCTGAACGATCACTCGTTGGCTGCCCCGGCTCAGAACCGCGCTCCGCGGGAAGAGACTCACCTTGCTGAGCGGAGTCAATCTCACCCTCGGGCGACGACGGTTGCTGCCCCGGCTCCTTATTGGAAGACTCTTGCCCCTCCTCAGGGTCCTTCTTCGCAGGCGGCGGAAGAAAGGCATCCAAGAGGTCGGCCAGGTTGAGTAACTGCGCCTTGGTGGCCACCACAGTCCCCTCAATCTGATCCCCCTTGGCTGCAAAGCTCGCCTCCTTGAGCATCTTCACCTTCTTGGAGCCGAGCAGCATCGAAGCCATCGCGCCGAGACCACCACCTTTACTTAGGTCGATGGTCGCGACTTGATCGACCAACACTTGAAAGAGCTGCGTGTTCTGCCGAGCGCTTTCTACGTCTCGATCTTGAATGAGTATTTTGAGCACCCCCCCACCGTCAGGGGCAGGCCTTAAATCAAGACGGGCCCACTTCAAGGTGCGAGGCAGCTCAATGCCCGTCCCCCTGGCGACCCGATACGGCGTCACTAGGTAAGCGCTCAGGGCGATGTCACCCTTACCTTCAGCGAACCTAGACCGCTCACCCAGCCCCTTGAGTTGATCCTCCATCTGTGGGGGCGCGACAATCACCACCGAATCGTTCGGGGCGGCAAAGATGCGCGGCGCTCGGTCGGCATGGGCGCGGGCCATGCGCTTTTCACGGTCTATCCACTCTCCTCTACGCCGAACGAGCTGATTGAATGCGGCATCGATAATCGGGGGCGACATGTGGTGCTGCACCACCGCGACCACTTGAGAAGAACTCCGCAGTTGCGGCCCCGCGATCAGGACGCGGTCTACATCCCGAATGGGATCGATGTCCGCCGTACCGAAAAAGTCGCTCCACTGAGGCGTGCGTTTGAGCAATGCCCCCACTCGCTCTCCGAGAGGCTGTTCACGAATCACATCCGCGAAGATGAAAAGGCGCACATTGGCATTTGAATCCGCTACCTGGGCCGCGTCCCCTGCCAAGGCGATCGGATCAGAATAGAGCTCGTTCGGTGCGATCTTTTCTGGGGGGTCCTGTGACGGTGGGGGTGGTTTCGGACTCGGATCGGAGGTTTCCGCAGGCTTGGGCGCTTCAACCTCGGGTTGGGTTTCGGGCTCTGGCGGAGGTGCTTGACTCGCAGCTTCAGCATCCGGTGGCTCAATGGGGGGCGGAGGGTCCGGTTTCGGATCCGCTGGGGATTGCGCCACCGGTAGCGTCGTCAGCTCGATTTCAACAACTTCAGTCTCATCGGAAACCTTTAGAGCCGGAAGCATGCCAATCAGGCCCAAGAGCGCAGGAAAAGGTGTCAGAAAAGCGTGCACCAAAAGCGAGGCTGCCAGCATCAGAAAAAAGCGTCTGTGTGGCGAAGAAACACGCGGTTCCACGTTTTGCAGAGCACTTTTGGATCCTGGATTCATAACGGACGGCAGCCGGCGAGCCCGGCAAACTGCTCTCCCGCGGGAAGCATGGCACGAGCCCAGACGTTACAACAGGGAAAGCCCTTCTACGACTTGGACGAAGATTCGACAAAGTGGCCCTTGGATAGTAACCGAACGACCAGATCCGGTATGACATTCCCTTCTTTCCGCCGAGGCACTCGGCAACTCCTCATCGTCGGCACGTCCTTATCTGCACCACTGCTCTTGGCATCCTGCGACTTGGTCAAACAGTTCGGGAAGAACCAAGACGACAAGGAGCAACTCGAAGTCGCCGATCCCGACGAGAGCTCACCTTCCGTCGAGGCGGCCAACCCGGAAGAAACCTCCCCGAAAGATGAGTCCCCCCAAGACAGCACCGCCACTGCGGCACTGGCCGGAGAAGAGCCAAAGGATGAATCCGAGTCGGACAAAGAGGAAGAACTTGCCGGCCCCCCAGACGAACACCGGAGTCATCAAGGCGAAGGTGCGCCGCATCCTGGTCCTTGGATCTGGGTGACACGGTCCTCAGCCGCCATCTACAAAAACCCCAATCCTAAGCGCAAAGAAAAGCTGGGTTACGTCAAACGGGGTGGGCAGGTGCCTATCCTCGACGGTAAAGTCGAAGGTTCTGACTGCCCGCGAGGTTGGTACAAAGTCGCCTCCGGCGGTTATATTTGCTCTCACGTCGGGACGACGGACAAGACGCACCGAGACGTAAAGTTCCGGCCCAATCAGCCAAATATCGACGAGATCCTACCTTATCTCTACGTGCGGAACGCGCACAACGGCACCCCACTCTACAAGTCGATTCCCTCCCGGGAGCAAACCTACAAGTACGAGCCCTACTTGCCTGGCGCCATCGAAGCTGCCGAAAAGAAGAAAAAACAACAAGAACTCGATCGCCTACAAATGGAAGAAGCTGGGCTTGCCGTGGGAGGCGCGTCAGGCTCGAACGAAGACGGCGAAGACGACGAAACGCCCCTTTGGGAACGAGAAGAAAACCTGCACGAGGTCACCATGGAGGACCTGCGCAAGGATTCGGACGAGATCCTGGCCGCGCGCATGATGAAAGGCTTCTACGTCGCGGTCGACAAAACCTTCAAGTGGGACGGACGCACTTGGTACAAGACGACCAAGGGTCTGATCGCTCCAGCCGACCGTTTCTGGGCTACGGCCGGTTCGGACTTTCAGGGCACAGAAATCGATGGCGAGGAAATCACCCTCCCGCTTGGCTGGGTGATCAATGTCCGTCAATTTGCGCCCACCTACGAGATCGACACCAAAGAAGACAAAGTCACCACCAAGGGCAAGAAGCTTCGACACGAACTGGTGCAGCTCAAGTACCGCTATCATCGGGTGGGCAAGACCGACTACTTTCAAATGAAGGATGGCGACTGGATCCGTGATCGATTCGTCCGCATGACCACCCCTGGACCGCGACCAGCTGAGGTGGGGCCCAACGAGCGGTGGATCGACGTGGACATCAGCGAACAGACCCTGGTCGTATTCGAGGGGGATCGGCCCGTCTACGCCACGCTCATCTCAAGCGGGAAAGAGTCCAGGATCAAAGAAAAGGACCACAGCACGCCGCGCGGCATGTGGCGTGTCCGAGAGAAACACATCGCCTCGACGATGGACGGCGATGGCTCCGCAGCTGGCGACCTGCCCTACAGCATCGAAGACGTCCCGTATATCATGTACTTCCATAAATCTTACGCGACCCATGGGGCTTTCTGGCATCGCAACTACGGCACGCAGATGAGCCACGGATGCGTCAACCTTGCCCCCCTCGACGCCAAGTGGGTGTTCTACTACGCCGACCCTCAACTCCCCGAAGGATTTCATGGCAACTGGTCACGCGAGGAGAACAAGGGGTCAATGGTGGTCGTTCACGACTGACTTCAGGCTCTCCAAGGATGCGACCACACGGCCGCGCCGATCCAGTTTCGGAGCACTTTTCACTCATGTCGACGACCGATCATCCTCGCCCACGCCGCGTAGCCATCAAGAGCCTCGGCCTGGGAAGTACCGCGCTCTTGTTGCCCAGCGTCTTTTCAGCAGGGGCTTGCGAAGAAAGAGCTCCGGACAGCAGCTGCCCCCCGGCAAAGCTCAGTGCCGAGGAACGCTCTCTGCGCCAGCGCCTGGGTTACTTGGACCAAAGCGAGAGTCGAACCGCGCTCTGCAAAGACTGCAATTATTACACGCCCCCCGTGCGATCTGCGACCTGCGGGGGATGCACGAGCCTTCCGGGCCCCATTCACCCCGAAGGCACCTGCAAGCTGTTTCGAAAGAAAGCTTAAAAAGCCCCCCGTTTTTTCGTCGAGAGGGCTCTTTAAGTTTGTCTTCAAATGCGAACCCGGCGCTTAGGTCGGATCCGGCTTAGGGGTTTGCGGAGTCGACGCGGGAAGCTCCGGCTTCTTGATGTACTCAGTGGGCAACTCACCCGTGAGCGATTTGAGCCAAGTGACGATCTTCTTCTGGTCTTCCTCCGACACAGGCCGAGCGATCTGAAATTCAGCCATTTTCGCCACAGCTTCTTCGAGGGTACTGGCCGATCCGTCGTGAAAGTAGGGCGCCGTCTCGGCGATATTGCGCAGGCTGGGCACCTTGAACATCATCTTGTCCCCTTCGCTCTTGGTGACTTCAAAGCGGCCCTGGTCTTCTTGGTTCGGCCAGGGCTTGACGACACCCAGCTTCTGGTACATCGAGCCGCCAACCAGAGTCCCAGCGTGGCAGGCGCTACACCCCGAAGTCACGAAAACACGAAAGCCTTCTTGTTCTTCGTCAGTCAGGGCGCCTGTCTTGCCTTTTAAGAACTCGTCCCAACGACTCGGCGTGACCAACTTGCGCTCGAAGGCGCCCATTGCCTTGCCCGCATTCTCGAGGGTGACTGGCTTGTCCGCCTCGGGAAAGGCCTTCTTGAAGAGCTCAACGTACTCGGGAATGCTCGAAAGTACCGCAACCACGGCCGCTTCATCCGGCATGGCCATCTCCACCGGGTTGGTCACAGGTTGGGTCGCTTGGTGTTCGACATGAGGAGAGCGGCCGTCCCAAAACTGCGCCATATGGCCCGCCGCGTTGTAGACGGTGGGAGAATTGCGTCCCCCGAGCTGCTTCTTGTGACCGGGTGAGGTCTTCTGACCATCAACGCCGTACTTTTCGAGCTGATGGCAGGAGTTACAAGAGATATCGTGGTTCTTCGACAGCCGTTCATCGAAGTAAAGCATCCGCCCCAGGGTGATCCGCTCGTCTTGTTGGGCGGCATCGTCCCCTTTGAATTCGGCGGGAAGTGCCGGCTTGTAGGCACTCGTCAGCGCCGTCACCGAGCTTTTTTTCTTCTTCACCGGAAGAGGCGCGGGGGCCGACTTTTTCGCGTCTTCTTTCTTCGGTGGGTCCTTACAACCCAGGGCGCTACAAGCACCGACGGCAATCAACAACCACGACAATTTGCTTTTCATTTGAACAACTCCTCGACGAAACTGGGCGACTTGATTCGCTCACTTCGCAAGGGGCCAAGCTATGGAGTCCCTGGTCAGCCGTCAACATCGCGCACAGCGCAGCCGTCCCCCGCTCGGTCGCAACACCTCTAAAAAGACAGCAAATTCCTGATTATACTTGTGGACGCAAAGAGGTTTTCCGTGGCGGCTCCTTGTCCTGAGTGGCAGCAGGCGACACGTTGAGCCAACAAGGCCACCCATGCATTACCATCGCCCCAGTGAACAACGCGGTCAGGCAGAGTTCGGCTGGTTGTCCAGTCGCCACACCTTTTCCTTCGGGAGCTATCATGATCCCCAGTTCATGGGCTTTGGAACGCTCCGCGTCATCAATGACGACCGAGTCGTCCCCGCAGCGGGCTTCCCCACGCACCCCCACCGAGACATGGAAATAATTTCCTACGTCTTAGCGGGCCGGCTTGAACACAAAGACAGCATGGGCAACGGCTCAGTCATTTTGCCTGGCGAAGTCCAGATGATGCGAGCCGGGACCGGAGTCACTCACAGCGAGTACAATCCGAGTCAGGAAGATGGTCTGCACTTTCTACAAATCTGGATCCTGCCGAATCAACGAGGCTTGACCCCCGGCTACTTCCAAAACAACTTCGCTCAGGCCCGACAAAACCAGCTCGGCCTTGTCGCCTCGCTCGATGGTCGAGACGAGTCTTTGAAGATCGCGCAGGATGTGGACCTATATGCGTCCAAGCTCAACACTTCGGCCCAAGTCGAGCACCCTTTACGCCCAGGACGTCAGGCCTGGATACACGTCGCCGAAGGCAGCATGCGCGTCGAGGAGTTGGATCTCGAGCTCGCTGCCGGAGACGGTCTAGCAGTCGTCGACGAGCCGCAACTCACCTTTCACTCCACCGACTCGGCGCACTTTCTCCTCTTTGACCTCCCCACCCCCTCAAGCCAAGGACCATCTCCCTCATGAACATCCTCGTTATCTCTGGAAGCCTCCGCGCAGCGTCGATCAACAAGCGACTCGCCCAAGCGTGGATCGAGAGCCTCCCGACCGGCGTCAACGCCTTCCTCTTCGAGTTGCATGATATCCCACAGTACAACGCAGATCTGAACGAAGACGCGGCCAGCGTAGTCGATCTCAAAAAGCGCATCGCCCAAAGCGATGGCGTGGCGATCGCCACGCCCGAGTTCAACTACGGCATCCCTGGTGTGCTGAAAAATGCTCTCGATTGGGCATCTCGACCGGCCTACAAGTCGGCGTTTGCCCACAAGCCAGTGACCCTTTTCGGCGCCTCGCCCGGCCCTGTGGGCACGAGCCGCGCCCAAGGCCAGCTCAAACAAGTTCTCTTGGGAATGCTCGCCGACATCTACCCCTGCCCGGAACTCAGCGTCGGAGGGGCCCCCGCCAAGTTCGACGACTCTGGAAAGATTCAGGACGAAGCTCTCCAGAAGGCGCTCCATCGCCACGCCGAGGAGTTTTGCGCCTGGACTCAAAAACGAGCCCGGTAGGACCGTTTAAATCAGAAGGCCGTCCACATGATGAAGAGTGATGCCTTGGGCCCGCAGCAGCCGTTCTAGGTGAACACTCCGTTTCTTGAGCCACTTTTCGCAGAGCCGCGCCCAATCGCTCGCGGTGCGAGCAGAACGCGCCAACAGGGTGTCAGCGACATCGCGAAGTAGGCTCAGCAGACGACCGAAATCCGCAGCAAGGTACCCCAGCACGTCCACTCCACTCCGTTGGCTATCCGAAACGGGGGCAAGAAGACTCGAAGCAGCCGAATAGGCTTTGGCCCCCAAAGTCGAGATGTATTTTTCGTCCAGACCAAAGCGCTGAACGTGTGGTTCAAAAAGACCGCCCACGACCAAGATCCCATCACCGAGTCGCACCAATCTCTCAAAACGCTCCGAAGCCGGCGCGTGCAGGGCCTCACTCAACTGTACAGCTAGGGGTCCTCGTAGGGTCGATTCGACGAAACCATCGCCCATCGAAATGGCAGAGGCTTCGAGTAATCCAACGAGGTACTGTTCAATCGGTGGGGAGGGTCGATGGGCCCGCCCCTCAAGAGTTTGAGTCACCAACTCTTGAAAGAATTGGCTCAGATCGTGGTCTAGGCAAAACTCCGAATCCTGCACTTAGTTCTCCTCGTTGTCTGATAGAAGTGGAGAACTACATGAGCGAGATCATCCTTCATGGCTGATCTGGATCCGAGAACTCCAGTTGCACCCACGAACGCTTGCCCGCCTAACGCAAACAAACGCCCTACCTTAGTTAGTCTAGAGTCAATTTTGCCGAGCGTCGATGTCGACCACGTTTCCTCGCTGTGAGAATTTGCGCATTTCGAGAGCAAATCGGAGCTATTGCAAATGTCAATTGAGTCGAAATGTCTTAAGTAGTCAGCCCATGCGACGTCGCTATCTGCTTCCTATACTACTCCTTCCTACAATGGC
Organism: Polyangiaceae bacterium; assembly: GCA_050300635.1. Classification (GTDB taxonomy): domain Bacteria; phylum Myxococcota_A; class Polyangia; order Polyangiales; family Polyangiaceae; genus NIC37A-2. The sequence continues at coordinate 127,311 of JBNKYC010000070.1, read as the reverse complement.
GACCGCGGGATGCTTGGGCAGTCGCGGAGTGCGTTGGGCTGAATCAGGTGCCCCGGCGATTCGAATCAACCAAGTTGGTTATCTCCCCCATGGTCCAAAATGGGCGACTCTACGCCTCGAAACCCAAAACCCCGTGCAGGTCGAGCTCCGAAAAGACGAACAAGTCCTCTGGAGCGGCATGAGCCAGCCCCGCGGTCTCGACGAAGCTTCTGGTGATCCTGTCCACTGGATCGATTTCAGCGCCTACTCACAGCCAGCGGATCAACTCGAAATGCGAGCGGGAAACGCGAGGAGCTTCCCCTTTTCGGTTTCGGACGCGATCTACGATGACTTGCCCACCTGGGCGCTAAAATATTTTTATCACAACCGCAGTGGCGTGGAGATCGTCTACCCCTACGTGGAACAGCGCCACTCCCGACCAGCGGGTCATCTCAGCGATCGTCACGTCGAATGTTGGCTCAAAGACCAATGTAGCTACGCCCTGGATGTATCCGGAGGTTGGTACGACGCGGGTGACCATGGAAAGTATGTCGTCAATGGCGGCATCAGCACCTGGACCTTGCTCTCGCTCTACGAACGTTTGGTCCATCTTTCTAAAACGGCCGGCGATTGGGGTGATGGTTTCCTCAACATCCCCGAAAGCGGAAACGGCGTCTCTGATCTCTTGGATGAAGCTCGTTTCGAGGTCGAATTCTTGCTCAAGATGCAAGTCCCCGCTGGTCACGCCCTCGCAGGGATGGTCCATCACAAGATCCATGATGGTGCCTGGACTGGGCTCGCCCTTGAACCCCCGACCGAAACCGAAGGCCGCGCCCTGCACCCACCGAGCACCGCCGCGACTTTGAACATGGCCGCTGTGGCTGCCCAAGCGGCCCGCATCTTCAAGACGATTGATCCCGCCTTTTCCGAGCGCTGTCTCCTTGGCGCGACCACAGCCTACAACGCAGCCCTCAAAACGCCGGACAAGTATGCACCCCCAATGGACAATCAAGGGGGCGGACCCTACGACGATGTTTATGTCGAGGACGAGTTCTTTTGGGCCGCTTCTGAGCTCTTCGTGACCACCGGCGAGGAGCGCTACCGAGAAGCACTCAAAGCCAGTGAACACTTTGCCCAGTTCCCCACCAACTTGGATCGCCCGCGTGGCCCCGTCGATGGCGATGGCCTCACCGCCTCGATGTCCTGGCAAAGCACCGAGGCTCTCGGTTGGATCAGTCTCGCGATCGTTCCCAATGCTCTCGAAACAAGCGAAGTCGATCGACTCAAAGGTGGAATTGTCGCCGCGGCCGAAAACGCCCTAGCTGCCATCGAATCCGAGGGGTATCGCTTGCCGATGAGCCTGGGAGCAAACAAGAAGTACCCCTGGGGCTCCAACTCTGTGGTGCTCAACAACATGATTGTCCTTGCTCTGGCAGCCGACCTCACCCAAGACAGTCGCTTTGCCGGTGGGGTCGTTCAAGGCATGGACTATCTGCTCGGAAGGAACCCCCTACTGCAAAGCTACATCACCGGCATGGGTCACGTTCCGCTCGAGCATCCCCACCACCGATTTTGGGCGAACTCCATCAGCTCCAGCTTCCCCAAACCGCCCAAAGGGGCCGTATCTGGAGGCCCCAATTCCTCACTCCAAGATCCGCAAACAAAGCGCTCTGGTCTAGACCGCTCACTTCCTCCTCAAAAATGCTTTGTGGATCATATCGAAGCGTGGAGTGTCAACGAGATCACCATCAACTGGAACGCTCCACTTTCCTACGTGGCCGTTTTTTTGAAAGAGTACGCCCACCAAAAGTGAATCGGCCCTTCACGTTCCATGGTCCGGCCTCATGTCCACCTGGGCTCAGGTGGGGTTCGAATCAAGCGCCTGCATTCGCGCGCCTGGTTCTCGTTGGCGGTGATCTCATTGCGAGCCAGCTTTGTACTTCGATGCAACACCGCTTTCGCGTCTTTGAGATGAGCCCTATCCTGTCGTCATGATCGCGCGATTGTTTCGGAGATGGTCTTTCATCGCCTTGCTGGGGTTGGTGCATTGTTCGACCGTCACCGGCGAACATATAGCGGAGGAAAAAAATGAAACCGAAGGGCTCGGCGGAGCTGAACCCGACACAGGCGGGACGATCGCGAGCGCTTCGGGTGGTTCGAGGGAGAGCGGAACTGGTTCCACCCCGGGTAGTGGTGGTGAGCCGGATGAAGGCGCGACCGGTGGCGCCGATGGTGATTCGGATGGTGATTCGGATGGTGCGGGTGGCGCAGCCGACAGCAGCGGCGGTGCTCCAGGTGGAACGGGGGGCACAGTGGACAGCAGCGGCGGAGACACGGGAAGCGGCGGTACGGCGGCGCCCCGCCCGGGGCACATCGTCGTGATGAGCAAGACCCAGGGGTTCAGGCACACGAGCGCGATCCCGGCGGGGCTCACAGCCATGAGTTCGATAGCCGATGACGAGGGCTTCAAGGTGACCGTCACCGAGGACTCGACGTTCTTTACCGCACAGAACCTCGCAGATGTGGGCGCCATCGTGTTCTTGAACACCTCGGGGGATATCTTCGACACGTCCCAGAAGATGGCCTTCGAGGAGTTCATCTCGGGGGGTGGAGGGTTCATCGGCATTCATGCAGCGGCGGATACAGAAAGAGATTGGTCCTTCTACACCAAACTCTTGGGCGCTGTGGTCACGACCCACTCGTTGCAGGACCTAGAAGCGTCGATGGACGTCGAGGTCTCGGACCACCCGGCCACGAAAGGCCTGAACGACCCGTGGGTGAGGAGCGACGAGTGGTACAACTATTCGGCGAATCCGCGTGAGGTCACCGGTGTTCAGGTGCTCCTGAATCTCGACGAAAACTCTTATAGCGGCGGTAACATGGGCGACCACCCGATTGCGTGGACGCGCACCGTCGGTCAAAGCCGGATCTTCTACACCGGCATGGGGCACCAGGGTGCAGCCTATGTGGAGGACGACTTTTTGAGGCATCTGCGAGGCGCCTTACTGTGGGTGCTCCGACGCGACTGAAGAAGAACGAGAGCTATTGACTTCGCGTCGATTGGACTCAGTGTCGGGCCAAGGAGACATCCTACCCGGTTGCACCACTCCGCGTCGGCACTCGCCTAGTGCTACACTTTTCTCTTCCCATTTGTGCCGCGACCCTTCCTGAAAACCAAGCCGTCTCTCAACGCTGACAGACCAAGAAGCCCTCAAATTCAAACGCTCGCAGCACTAGGTACCTGCGGAAGCATGAAGCATGGTCAGTGGTCAGGGCATTCGCCGATGATTCGACGGATGTCTTGTGGCGCCATGTCACCAGCACGACCGGCGACGACCATGCTGGTCCACTCCAGCATCGAGATCTGCTTGCCGCTCGTCGCAACATCATGGGCCAACCCCAGGGCGTCCCGGAGTTTTCCCAAGCAACGCAAGGTGTTGCCCACTCTTTCCAGAGTCTTGCGAGCGCCTTCTCGGCGCATGCGCTGGAGGCTTTGTTCGACGATAGTTTGCGTCACTTTACGGTCGAGCACCGTGCGACTCATCGTATTAATCAATCGAGTCAAAGACTCGGCCTCGACCCGGTCAATCTTCCCGTCCGCCTGGGCTACCACGACCATCAAGTCCACGATGTCCGCGATTCCATCGATCGGGATATCGAAGGGAGTCGTGTCCCTTTCTTCTCTTGCATCGTAGTCTTCCATGCCGAATATCGTGGGGGATTATGCAGACCTTACTTGAGCTTTAAAAGGCCTCGTTTGGCTGGATAAAAATCTGACCTAATTGAAAGAGCCTTCTCAAAACGAGTGCGCGCTTCTTCCTTGTCGCCGACATCCGCAGCAACCTCGCCAACCAGCACCTGCATCTCGGGAACCAGTTCACTCATATCAAGCACCCGGTAGGCAAAAGCCAGCGCGTACTTCGGTCGCGCCGATCGCATGAAGGTATTGGCCAAACCCATCAACGCGGCAAAGTTCTGATCGTCAATGATGGCAGCGCGACGGTACCAAATTTCGGCCTTCACCAGGCCGCCGGCAACCAGTTGCTTTCCCGCCGAAGTCGAATAGTCGCGCGACAAGGCGCGGATCTGTGACTTCGTTGCGTTTTCCATCTTCAGGGCCGAAAGCCATGTCTCCCGTGCCTTTTCGAGTTCGCCGCGCATCCCATAGATATCCCCCATGAGCAACATAGTTTCCCTCTGACCGGGTCGCAGTTCTTCCGCCTTTTTCGCCCAGACTTCCGCCTGCTCGACCGAAAACATGTCGCGATACAGTCCAGCCAAGCCCTCGACCGCCGCGCTTTGAGGATTGATGGCCACGGCCTCACACATCCGTCGATGGGCCTCGTCGACCTTCCCCCGAACAATCAGTTTTCGAGCCTTGCCCCATATAACCGCCGCGTCATGCTCGATGTCGGGACCCGACGGTGGAACTTGCCCGTTGAGTAAAGTCTCACAGCTCGGCTTCTTGCGGTCGACGACCAGGAAAGGATCCTTTGCCGCGGGCATCTTATAACCAGGACGTGCGACGGTAGACCCCTCGCTCGTTGCTGCCTGCGATTGTCCCTGCTCCCCCTCGGCCCTATCGGCCCCCCCGGCAGCTGAAGGGTCTGGATCGGGGTTATCACCCTCTGCCGCTGGCTTTGGCTCGGCTTCCGTTGGTGCCTTCGTCCTTTCGGCGCTTGCCTCCTCAGCCAGCTTCGCTCCATCAGCAGGCTTGCCCTGTCCTTGCTTGTTAGACGAAGCACTCGCCAACTGTGGCTCAGCATTGGCCTGTTCCTCGGTGTTACCCTGCCCTAGGTAGATCCCAGCTCCGGCGGCGAGGGCGACGAGGGCAACAGCAAGCGCCGCCACGCTCTTCCCCCCCGACTGCTTCTTGGAGCTCAGCCCCGATATATGCTCAGCCTCGGCCTCAAGAGCACTCGTCCTCTCTTGGCTCGCTCCGGCGCTCACCGGGGCCTGTTGGGCCCCTTCAGGCTCCACGTCCTGTAAATCGGACGGAGCGGAATCATCCGATGTTTGACCGGTGAGGGGGGACATCGCAAGCGGCATCGTCTGGGCGAAGGCCGCTGCCCCCGCGGGCTCCTCGCCGCTCCCGCCTTCAACCGCCTGAGCATCAGCCACCGACTCGGTTGCTCCTACGGGCGAATCCACTTTAGATGAAGCCCCCACGACCGTAGGCTCGTCCAAACTCATCGACTCGCTGCGCTGGCTCTGGGACGTCTCGTCTGTGCTCGCCGCAACAGCATCACTCGACGTCTCGGTGTTTTGATCTTGGGAGGCGCGTGAGTCGCCTCCGAGCAGACTCTCGAGACCATCCAGAGCTCGTTCGACTCCAGAGACATCAAAATCGCTCACCGGTTGCTTTTCGGAAATCTCGTCCAGCTTTCCGGCATCTTCCGACTCCCCTACACCTTTCGGCAACTCCCCCGGTGCAGGAATCGACTCAAGCTCGAGCTCGGCTTCCGGATAGTCAGAGGGTCGCAGGGAGAGGAACTGAGAGTCCGATACCTCCATCATCGAAGAAGCCTCGTCAGACGACACTGCTTCTGAAGGGGATTGCGGCGACTCCCCTGCCACTTGAACAGGGGCCACCTGTGAATTTTCTCCGACCGACAGTCCCTTCGGACTCCCCTGCTCCGAGCCCGGCGCGACAGCACCGAGGCCCGGCGTCTTATGCGCCTCGGGCTCGGGTGAGCTTCCCCCTTTGCCGACGGACTCCGCCGGACCGTCGCCCTTTGCCGGGGCCATAGCGGCTGTCTTGACCGCACTTAGACTGGGTGAAGGTGTCATCTGTTTCGTCGCGGCCGGTTTTTGAAGGTCCTTGACGGAAGCGACTCGCTTGCTGACAGGAGTCACCGGTCCCTTAACTTCGACTGGTGCCTTAACCTTCGGAGACACAACCGCAGGCTTGCTCAAACCGGGGCTCTTCTTCAATTCGAGCTTTCCCAAAACGCCTTCGCCGCTAGGCAACCCTACGGCCGTGGGTTTTACCGCGGGCGGCGGAATACTGGCAGAACGACGGCGAGCCGCGCGACGCGCGAGAGATTCGATGCGCTGCCCCAAAACGCGATCACCGCTTTCGGTCGCAAAGAGTGAAACCACTACATCGCGGTTCAACCCGACCATCTTGGCAAGCTCTTTTCGGTCGGCCGCGATCACCATGCGAGGTGGGTCTTCGCCCTCATGTCCCTCGATGAGACTTGCCAACTCCATAGCCCCCCGCGAGCCAGCAAGTACCACCAGATCGGGATGGTGCTCGTCAATCAGCTCCTCGCAATCGTAGAGAGCGCCCAGCAACACCTGGACCCCGAGGCGGGTCAGCTCCTTGTTCAACCCTTCGGGCTCTTGACCAACGGAGACGAGTAGTACTGTTACCTGTCCTTGCACCGTCTCGAGTCTAGTTTCTCGACGCGCATTCGTCACCCGGACGCCGAAGCCCCCGCGATTCGCTCAAATGAGCGGCGATGTCGCTTCCACTTACTTATCTTTCAGGGGTCGATCGACGGCTAAGCGACTGGTCACCGGGCCTCTTTGACCCTGATATTTGCTGCCCCGCGCCGCTCCGTACGGGCGTTGTGCAGGACTTTTCATCGTATGAAACACGACCTGGCTGATCCTCATTCCGGGGTAGAGTTTGACTGCACAACGCCCCAAGTTCGAAAGCTCCAATGTGATCTCGCCTTCAAAACCCGGATCAATGAAGCCTGCCGTGGCATGAACCACAATGGCAATACGTCCAATGCTACTGCGACCTTCGACGCGCGCCACCAAGTCCGAGGGGACCTTGACCCGCTCAAGCGTACTCCCGAGGGCAAATTCTCCGGGTTGCAATATAAAGCCTTCTCCCTCGGCAATAACGATCTCTTCCGTGTAGCCACTCACCGACCGTGGGTCACGCGAGTCAATGCACGCCACATGAGGCAACTTGTAAACTACAAACGTGTTTCCAAGACGTAGATCAACGCTCGCCGGCTGGATCTGCAACTCGGGATCGTCTAGCGGCTCAATCACGATATCCCCCGCAGCGAGACGGGCGGCAAGATCTTGGTCGGAGAGAATCATGGGCTCAGCGTAGCAAAGTCGAGTTCGGGGGCGAACATCAGCCCTTGTGGTAGCTCTTGCTCAGGCCCAAAGCCGCCGGTAACACAAAAAGTGCCGTCACAATGCACGAAAACTCACCAGCCATCGCGTAGCGCCCAAAGGACTGCAAGGCCATGTTGTCCGCGAATATCAGCGCTCCATATCCGAGAATCGTGGTCAATGAGCAGAGCGCGACCGGGCCGCCCATCGAGTCCAAACCGGCGGCAATCCCCCCCTTGAACTTGATCCTTTCGAAGATATTGATCGCGTATTCGACTCCTATGCCGAAGGTCAACGGCAAGGCGACAAAGTTGAGGAAGTTGAGCCGTACTCCCAGCCAGGCAGCTCCCCCGACGGTGAGCACAACTCCACACACCAAGCTTCCCAAGACGGCCGCGCTCGTACCCAAACTGCGCGTGACCAACGCGGTCACGAAAGCGACGACGAGGAAGGCGATGAGCGTCGAAAACGGTCCGTCCGCCTCCATCGCGCGGATCATCGCGGCAAAGACGGTAGAGCGACTCGCATTGGGAGCCACTCTACCGTCGTCCAACTTGACGTTCTCGAAGATGTCCGAAATCTGCAGCAGGTTCTTGCCGTTGCTCTGGGAGATACCGCGCCCAAGGTACACGTACATGGGCGTTCCCACAGTCCCGTCCTTTTCTTTGAACTGGGACTGCACGAGATCCGGCAGGTCCTCGGCCGTAAGTGGGCGCAGCCTTTCCGGCGGTCGATATTCGCGAGCAATCTCTTGGTCCGCTTCGGACAGGCGCGGCAGGACTTCGTCGATCAACTCGCGCACATGGGTGAGCGCCTTCAGCTTGCGTTGGACAGTCTCGGGCCGCCCGCCCAGGCGGTCGTAGATCGTGTCGACGCGCTCGACATAGTTCTTCTCAGGCCGCAGTTCGTCTTGCTGGCGCAGCTGCGTCTCCAAGGAAAGCACCTGCGAGACATCATCGGCCATCATGAGCATGGGTGAACCACGCGACTTGAACACCTTGTTTGCCTGTTTGCTCCAACTTCCCGCGCCCGACTTCTTCTTACTCTTCGAGCTTCCCAGCCTAGAAAAATTGTACTCCCACGGATCCTTAAGATAATCGCCCAAAGGGTACGCTGCTGCAATCGTCAAGACAGTCGCGATCGCGATCACGAATTTGGCGTGAGCCGCGACCCATTGCCCTAGGGTACCCAGGTGCAGAGCTACTGTTGGCTTGATGTTTGTCGCGGTACTGGGCACCACAGCTTCTGTAGCTGTGATCGCGGCCGGGAGGACTACGAAGGTCGAAATCCAACACAGGACCATCCCTACCCCACCGATCAGTCCAAACTCACTGAACCCGCGAAAGGAAGTGGACAAAAGCGCGGCATAAGCCCCACCTGCGGCAACCGAAGCGAGCCACGTGCCCTTGCGGGACGACAAAGCCGCCCCCAAAAGTGCGTCCCTTCCGTTGCTTCCCGAGGTACGGAGTTCTCGATAACTAGAGAGATAAACGATCGCGTAGTTGATCCCGTTGCCGAAGATGATCGCTCCGAGGAAGCTGGTGGCTGTATTGAGACGACCGTAGGCCAACATAGCGATCGCGAAGGCCCCGCTGCAGCCAACCGTAACGCAGTAGCCAATCTGCAAAAGTGAAAAGACCGACCGGAAGTACAAGACTATCGATCCCAGAATCAAGGCCACCGCGATGAGGGAGATCGTGGCCATATCCGAAACAAGCGCATCTCGTTGAGCGATCGCATTGGGAATGTCCCCCGCGTAGCCGATCTTGACGGCCGGGTCTCGAGCTGTGCGCTGAACAATCTCCTGAACTCTACGAAAAAGCTCATCACTAGAAAATTCGCCCATGCCAGCTGTAGGCGCGCGAATCATGATCGAAAACACGGTTCCGTCTGCGTTTTCGAAATAACCGGTGGGGTACCGGTCCAACTTCTCTAGCTCTCCATCGAGGCGAGCCTTCAACGTTGCCAGGGCGGACTCCTTCCCATTCGTTGAAGAGACGGCCCCTGCAGCGTTTTGTCCCTCACCCTCAGCTGCGTCCTTCTTCGAAGCGGTCGACCCGAGGATGTCCTCGCCCGCCTCATCCGCCCGAGTGGGCTCGACGACCTCTTCGCAAGGATCCTGCTCCAGCCCCAGGTACCCCGGGCGACGTTTTTGTACTTCGCGCTCGAGGCGACATTCTAGAAGCTCAAGTTCGTAACGCGGAGCGAAGAGCCACTTGTTGTCGAGGAAGAAGCTCCTGGCCTCGCCGGGCCCAAGTTCGACCGAGTGCAAGAGCTCTTTGGGCACAGCCGAGAGCGACTTACCCAGCTCGTCCACGACCCGTTGGTTTTCAGCACGCTGGTCGGACTTCACCAATACGATCAGCGTGGCGTTGCCGCCTATCTTTCGATCCAAGGTCTCACTAAATCGGGCGCCTGTGGCACTGTCGGTCGGTAGCAGCGCCACGAAGCTTCCTTGGATGCGCAAACCAGAAGCATAAGTCCACGCCAGAACAGCAAAGAGTGCCGAGCCCAGCACGACCCACTTGGCCCGGCGAATCGCCATCAGAGTCACCGTGCGAAGAAGCCGGTCGAAAATACCAGTTGCTGCGGAGTTCAAGACGGGGAGCGAGCTAGCATGACTCGGGGAGAAAAAAACCCGTCTGCTATGCCAGCCTCACGCCCCTGGATGGGCCTGAGATTCAATCGAGGTCTCGGTACGCACCCCGTAGAAAGTCGACAAACGCGCGCACCTTGGGGCTCTTCCTTTGACCGCTCTTGCAAAGAGCATGAAGCGGCGGTCCCAGGGGCATAAGCTCGGGAAACAAAGGTACCAGCCGACCCACTCTTAGGTCCTCGGCAACGAGCTCATGGAACACCTGAACAATACCTGCACCGCCCCGCGCAGCATCCACCAATGCACGCCCGTCGTTACTACGCATGCGAGGCGAGACGTTCAACTCTGTGCTCTTACCTCGCTCGTCGAGAAACACCCACGCCACCTGCTGACCCCTTACCGATTGATAGACGAGACAATCGTGAGAGGCGAGTGCGCCGGGAGCGGGCGGATAGCCCCGTCGCTCCAGATAGGCTGGAGAGGCCACAGTGGCCCAGCGAAATTGCCCGAGCTTGAACGCGACGTCGCAGCTCTCTCCAAGGGGACCAATCCGCAAGGCCACGTCAACTTGCTCTTCAACCAACCTCGTTCTCCGATCTCCGAAGACAAGACGCACCGAAAGTCCCGGGTAAAGCTCGGTGAAGCTACCAAGACGCGGACCCAACGACGCGGAGAGCACACTGGACAGGGCCACCACGAGCTCGCCCCCCACCACACGGTGCATCTGTTGCATCCGCTCGCGCGCCTGCACCATTTCGTCCATCGCTCGACGACAGTGCGACACGTAGAGTCGGCCCTCGGGTGTCAACTGCACTGACCGGGTGGTTCGGTCAAAGAGGCGAAGCTGTAGCTCGTCTTCAGCACGCGCAATAGCCTTACTTATAGCTGCGGGCGTAACTCCAAGAGAGCGCGCTCCACCCCCAAAGCTCCCAGCTTCAGCGGCTGCCAGAATGGCCTCAATGCTCAGGAAAGGATCCACCCCCTTTATTAACTTTTTATCAATAATTATTCAACCTAAGCTGACCTACCGCTACTATCCGTCATGAATAGACTACTCACCACACAGCAGATGGGTCGCCCCGAGCGACCAACGAAGGAGGAAAATTCAAATGAAAATTGCTGTATTGGGAACGGGCATGGTGGGCACGATCATCGCCGACAAGTTACTCGCCTTGGGCCACGACCTTCGAGTGGGCTCGCGAAGCGCCACGAGTGAGGCAGGGCAAAGATGGTTGAAGAAGACCAATCATCCACAGGCGAGCGTCCACACCTTCGAAGAAGCTGCCGCCACAAGCGAACTGATCTTCAACGCCACCAAAGGCGAAGCCGCCCTGGAAGTGCTTGGTAGTGTCGGTGCGGGGCCACTCAAAGGAAAGATCGTCATCGACATTTCCAACCCTCTCGACTTTTCTCAGGGCATGCCACCACGGCTCTCCGTCTGCAATGACAGCTCTCTCGGTGAAACCCTACAGAAGAACTATCCCGCAACTCGGTTCGTAAAAACCCTGAACACCGTGGCTGCCCCGGTCATGGTCGATCCAGCCCGTCTCGGACAGCCCTCAGCCGTGTTCGTCAGCGGAAACGACTCCGAAGCAAAAGCATTTGTTCAAAACACTGTGCTCAAGGAGTGGTTCGGCTGGGAGCAAATCGTCGACCTAGGCGACATCACGACGGCCCGAGGAACAGAGATGTTCTTGGCGCTTTGGGTACGCCTCTGGGCGACCCAAAAGACAACGGACTTCAACATCGCCCTGGTCTCGCCTTAGTCGCCGTGAAGCCTCAAGGGCTGCACTCGCCGGGAAGCGCTTTGTCCTTGAGGGACTTTTTAATCGCTGGCAACACCGCGCTGAGGCTCTTCTTCTCGGTAAGAGCTTCGCCGCAGGCTTTGGACGCCCCATGGTATTCCGGGCTTCGCAAGGTGAAAGCTTGCTTACCGAGGGCGCGACAGCATTCGGTCAAGGGGTTAGCCTCCACTTCCGCCTGAGCTTTCGCCTCTTCCGCCGCCTTCTCGTCAGCCGCTTCGTCTTTCGCGGGAGCGGCCGGTTGTGGCTTGGCCGCATTTTCTGGAGTCGCCGCCTCCACTACAGGCTCCGGAGCCTTCACAGGCTGGTCTTCCTCGCAGCCAGTTAAACAAATAAGTAACCCAGCACCAACTACAGCGCATCTCATCACCCGCAGGGTGGCGAGATGCGCGCAACTCGGCACGCGGATATCGAACATACTACGAGAGAAGGCTTCGCCGACGCTTTCCTCACCCCTTTGGGTATACGGCGGCGGAGCTTCTGCAGATCGTGAGACGTGTTCTAAGGTGGACGTTGCTTTCATCGACTTCCTCTCTCCTTCTCCAGGGAACATAAGCGCCCCCTTTCCATCAGCACTCAGCCTAACTCAGCTTGCATGCTCACAGGAAAGAGAAACGAAGATGTGCTCAAACTTCCATGAGAGACGGATTAATTCATTCTCTTCCCCTCCGATTTCGACGCTATTCGACACCGGGACGCGAGCGCCCCGGGCTAACGAAGCCGACCCGGCTCACGTCCCCGAAACGACCTTCTGGCTGACCAGACAGACCGCAAAGCCCGCACAACAGAGCATCACGGAGAACCCATCATCGAGTAGCGCAGCCCCCAGAGCATCCAAAAGGGATATACCTGCGATCAGAGAGACGATACTGAGAGGGATTTTTGGAGAACTACTACTCGGTCTGATCAACCACAAGGCGCGCCCGACCCACAAAAGGAGAAGGACAATCACCACGCTCACCAATGACCAATTGGGCTCCGCTTCGCCACTTGCGAGCGCGAAAAATGGGTATCCCAGGGGCAGAAACAAGAACACCGCGGGCCAAAAGCGGGTCAAACGGGTCAAATTTTCTTGTTGAGCTAAAAAGGTGAGACCTATCAAATAACTCAGCAGAGCGACTGCCCCGTACCAAAGAACGACGTTCGGCTCAGAACTCACCACGAAGCCGGTGGTTGCATAAACGTAAACCCGATTGAGCCCCATCAAGACGGGACCGAAGAAGTTGCGCTTGTGGTCGGCATTGTACCAAACGATGCACACGGCAAGAGCCGCACCATACATCAAGGGCTCTCTCCTCAAGGCCCCTTCAAAGACAAGGCCGTGCCCGGCGATCCCCGCCAAGCCCAACGCAAGCAACAAGCCCCCCAAAACGAAAACCAGGGTTCGACTTATTTCACCCTGAGGGATGGGGCGCTCTGGACGATGCTCGCGATCGAAGTCCGCGTCGAACGCATCGTTCAGGAACATGCCTCCAACGTAATAAAGCGAGAAGACAACACAGAGCCAAAGGACCGAGTTGAACACAAGCGTGGCCCCCGACAGGATCGTGGCGGCAAGCACGTTGGTCCAAACTGTGGGAAGGTTTGATACGCGACCAAGACGCAAAAGTAATTGAAGGTTCATAACAAAACACTGGCTAGGGCGGCAGCGACGGCCCTGTCAAAGGAGGTTTAAGACCCAAGAGAGCTCGCGCGCAATCGCTACTTGTATCGGAATACTGCGCAACTCCTGAGGGAGCACACCCCAGGTGTAGGTTTCTACTTCGAGGTGGGCGGTAAACGCCCGTGTTTGCTGGAGACGGAGCAGCTCACGCAGCTCTGCCTGGGTGCTCCGGAAACCACCTAACTCGCCCTTGAAGATGGGAACGTGAAAGTGAACCCGCCACTCCTCATCGCTACGGCCAGAGTACTTTCGCAGAGCTTCGGGGAGGTCGAGGTGTCTCTCCAAGACGCCGTTACGACGAATGACCGTTTGATGGAGGTAAACGTCGTCGGCCCACTTCCTCAGTTGGCCCGACCTCGCCGGGTTCATCGCGTCGACGGCCAAACCGCAGCTGACCTGCAGCTTCGCGATTTCGACGCCAGAGCGCCTGCACAGGGCAACAGACTCGGCCATGTTTTCGAACTCCACAGCCGCGTGGCAGGCATCAATGCAGAGACCCAAGTGCCTCTGAAGCACGACCTCGGCCTCTCCCCGCCCAAGACCAGTGGCTTCCATCAACCAAGACACGCTCTGCCTATCCCGGCACTGAAGGACCATTTCCACGGCCTCCTCGGTCGTCTCCAACATACAATGCGGCTCTGGCTCAAGAGCGAGCACCACGTCACGGCCGGTCAGTTCGGAAAGCTGAAAGAGCCTCCCCACGGTCTGGACCAGCCGACGTCGAACCTCGTCCTTGGCGCCCCCGGTCATCAACGGACGAAACCCACCCGGCACCGTGCTGATCGACGGCCGCTGCCCGGGTGGCACGAGTCTCGCGGCCAGCTCTGCGAGCAGGAGGGTGTAGGACTGTCGGGCTTCACTGGTCCAGTCAGGCCGGTAGACCGCTTCCTTGATCACCTCCCCATGGAACGCCCCATAAGGAAACCCGTTGAGCGAAAAGACGTAGAGACCCCATTCCTCCAGCCCCGCCGCGAAGGCATCGAGCTGCCCCGGCTGAAGGAGTTCATCGGCGGCTCGCTTGGAAAGCCGCAATCCAATCCCCATTGCTCGGCCCGGACATACCTGGTCTCTGATCCGTCGGCTGTAGGTAGACAGAGCTTGAATCACTTCCTCCAGGGACTCCCCCGGATGGATGTTCGTGCAGTAGCCCAGGTGGACCTTTTGGTCCTCATAGGTGGCCTCCAACTCCATAATTAACTCGAAACCAAAGACGGCTCGCCGTGTTCTTTCGGCTCGACCCGGGCGGTGCCGTCCTGAGAACGCCGCCTTTTGAGAATCCCGCGCCCTCTTTCCATGATCGCGTTGTCGATCCTGTGCACTTGAATCCCTTTGCCTAGGTCTGAAAGCATCGTCACATTGAGTCGCCCTCCAAGGTGCTGACGAAACTCTTCCAAGCCAGCTAGATACGCCGGCTCACCCGACATCTGCTTGAGATCGAGGGTAGGATCGTAGGTCGGCAGCCCGAGGGTTTCGATCATCCGAAGCACCCGGTCGCAGTCGGCCTGAGCAAGGCCATGCTCGATCATGGAGTACACCACGTCCAAAGCGATACCAATTGCCACGGCTTCGCCGTGACGCAAGCGATGCTCGCTCAGTACCTCCAATTTATGCGCAGCCCAATGTCCAAAGTCGAGGGGGCGCTTGCTGCCCGACTCAAAAGCGTCGCCCCCTTTTCGAATGTGATCAAGGTGGAGTTCCGCTGTGCGACGCACCATATGCTCGACGGCGCGGGACTGTCGGGCCACGAGTCCAAGAGCGCTTTCTTCGAGCCACGCGAAGAACTCCTCGTCCTTGATCAGACTCACCTTAATCGCTTCAGCCATACCCGAAGCAAAGTCCCGACAGCTCAAAGTCGACAAGAAACTCTTGTCGTTGATGACAGCATAGGGAGGAGCGAAGGTTCCCAGATAGTTCTTGGACCCAAAACGATTTACGCCATTTTTGACCCCAACCCCGCTGTCGTTTTGAGAGAGTACGGTGGTGGGGATCCGAACCAGTCGAACACCTCGGTGTGCGATTGCCGCCGCGAAACCAACGGCATCCAGGAGCGCTCCACCTCCGACCGCCAGGATATAGCTATGCCGGTCCAATCGCCGAGCCTCTATCTCGAAGCAGAGCTGATCGAGCACGGCAGGATCGTTTTTGCTTCTCTCTCCGCCGGGCAGCACCAGGGGCTCGCCCACGAGCCTCCAGCCATCTTTCCCGCTGCCCGCGGTACGGACCTGTTCCAGTAGATCGGGATGATGCTGCACCACTCCGTCGTCGATCACCGCAAGAGCACACACGGGCTCTACATTGTCGTCGCGTCTTGACCTCTCCCCCTTGAGAACCGAAGCGAGCACCCCCCGCGCTTGCGAAAAGACGCCTACAACGAAGTAGACGGGGTAGCTAAATTGCACCGAGAAGCTTTGTTGAATGAGATAGGGTTCGGCCATGGAAGGTCAAGCTCAAAGCAGGCGGTTAGACGCACAGATGCGTCTTCGGCCATAGCACGAACGGTCTCCCTATGCTCTACTGCCCCCGTGTATAGCGCTCCTGTTCAAACCTGGCTTGAAGCTTTTATCCAACATCACGGGGCTACCAGCGGAACTGTCCACCTTCGCAAAAACGGCGGAAATCTGGAGCTTTTTGCACATGTACGCATTCCTCCTCCCGTGCTTTCAGTCATCGCTCACATTCCCCGTGGCAAAGGAATGGCTGGTTTAGCTTGGGAAAGAAACGCGCCCGTTTCAACATGCAACTTGAAGACGGACACCACCGGTGACGTCCGGCCTGGCGCCAAAGCAGTCAATGCCCAAGCGGCCGTCGCCCTGCCCGTACACCACAACGGGCAAGTTGTTGGCGTCGTGGGGATAGCTTTTTCTGAAGAAAAGGAGCTGAGCGGAGACGACCTGGCCCTTCTCCAGAGCGAGGCCGAATTAGTGCCCTTTTCTGGATAACCCCGCTCTGGTTCGGTGTCATCCGACTCGTTGTCTAGCGCCAGCGCTGCTCGTCGCAGCGGGGTACCAGCGTTACGTGGGATCAAACAAGTGACGCAAGATCAGATCCCGGATCGAAGTCGCTTCGACAAAAGACGACTCGGGCATCAAAGCAGCGTCACTCGAAATCACAAGCGGTCCTTCTTCGGCGCGGTCGGTTGGGCGACCGTGAGACCCACGCACGAGGCTATCATCGAGAGGGATCACATCGAGCAGCCCTCGGAAGCCTAACTTCCGTCGAGCGAGTTTGGCGAACACGCTCAGCTTTCCTAGCTTCAGATCAGGATCGAAAAACAGCTCCACCGGGTCGTATCCGGGTTTGCGGTGTATATCAACCGTGCGGGCAAAGTCGGGGGCTCGGGAGTCGTCCAAAAAGTAGTAATAGGAAAACCAACGATCAGCTCGACTGATCGCAAGGAACTCACCACTCCTGTCGTGAGCCAAACCTCTTTGACTTTGCTCGCTCTTGTCCCAAACCGACTCGACCCCATCCAGTTCAAGAATGGAAGTCCGCACCTGGTTCGCGATGCTCAGGTCCTGAACATAAACTTGGGCGATTTGATGGTCGGCGACAGCAAACGCCTGACTCGCACCAGCATCGAGCAGCTCGAGGCCCTGTTCTTCACGCACCTTGAGCCAGCCCTTTTTGCGCAAAAGCCGATTGATATGTACAGCGCCGTTTACCTCGGTCATGCCGTACTCTGAAAGGACGATCGTCCGCATACCCCGAGCATCGGCCATCTTGATGAGGTCTCCGCATACCTCATCAATCGCTCGTAGATCAGAGGACAACCCAGGGTGCCTTGGACCGAGTCGCTGCAGGTTGTAGTCCAAATGGGGGAGGTAAACGAGATTGAGGGTGGGATCGTAGCGTTCTTGTACGAGCCGCGCCGCGTCGGCGATCCAGCGACTACAAGTAATATCCGCTAAAGGGCCCCAAAATTTGAAGAGAGGAAACTGCCCCAACTCGCTCTGCAACCAGTCGCGCAACTCAGTCGGGTGGCTGTAACAGTCCGGCAGCTTTCGCCCGTCTGCTAGGTACATCGGGCGCGGAGTCACGCTCCACTCGGCAGTAGAGTACATGTTGTACCACCAGAACATCTTCGCGACCGTAAAGTTGGGGTCGCGCTTGCGAGCCGTTTCCCAAACCTTTTCGCCGAAGACCAGACGATTGCTTTGTCGCCACAACCAGACTTCCGACAGGTCTCGAAAATACCACCCATTGGCAACGATCCCATGCTCGCTCACGGCCAAACCGGTCACATAGGTCGCCTGGGCGCTACAGGTCACCGCGGGAGTCACAGCAGCAATCGGCCGCATTCCACCCCGTTTCACCAAATCGGCAAGGTGAGGCGTCTCTGGACCGACCAGATCGGGGGTGAGACCCACGACATTGAGAACCAGAGTCGGGTGCAACATACCGAAGTTAGATTGAGGTATCACTCACGACTGGGGTTTGGCCACGCAGCACCGAGTTTTCGGAGTGGAGCTGTCGTTGGTCGACCGCAAGCTCGGTTTCGAGCTCCTCCAGATCAATACGACCACTTTGGGCAAAGAAGTCCCGAGGATTGTCCCAGCAGATTCGCTTGACCACAGACTCATCGAGTCCTGCGGCCATCATCGCCGAAACGGTCTTAGGGACCTTGAGTGGATCGCTCTTTCCCCAGTCCGCCGCGCTATTGATGATGATCCGCTCGGACCCATACTTCTGGATCAGGGCCACCATACGGCACTCATCCATCTTAGTACCGGGGTAGATCGAGTGTCCTGCCCAACAGCCAGCATCGAGGGTCGCAGCGATGGTCTCTTCGTTGTTGTGGTCTACGATAAAGAGACCAGGATCGAAGCCGCTTTCCTTCACCACCGCAAGAGTCCGCTCGGTACCGGTCTTTTTGTTGCGATGAGGAGTATGAATCAATACCGGCAGGGAGTGTTCTTGAGCCAACTCTATCTGAGCCTTGAGGTACTTGTCTTCGGCCTCCGTTACATCATCGTAGCCGATCTCGCCCACGGCCACGACACCGTCCTTTTCCAAATAGCGGGGCAGAAGGTCCATCACGCCATCAGCAAGACGCGCATTGTTCGCCTCCTTGGGGTTGAGCCCCATCGTGCAAAAGTGTCGAATACCGAACTGACTCGAACGAAATCTTTCCCACCCCACGAGGGACAAAAAGTAATCTTCAAACGACCCGACGTGAGTCCGCGGCTCACCCAGCCAAAACGCTGGTTCGACGATCGCCCGAATACCAGCTGCATACATCGCCTCATAGTCGTCTGTCGTGCGCGACGTCATGTGGATATGGGGATCAAACAAACGCATCATCTATCATCCTCTCGGAGCAACCAAAACAAACCGGCCGGGACGGTGCGTCCGGCTGCTTCACGTTCTGCCTTAAAGTCACGCAAATTCGCCTGCAGGCTGGACGTCACTCGCCTTTTCACCTGATAGATTCTCTTCACATCCAACTCGAGAAAGAGAGTTTTGAGAACCAACTGATTGAACTGTTTCTCATCAAAGTAGCGGTAGGGGAACTCGTTCTCACAAGCGATAGCCTCAAAAACATCTACGGTATTTGTGCGACACGCCTCCACCGCCAATGCTAGGTGCTGTTCGGGAGCCTTCAGTTGGAACAACGCGAGTAGCACAGCCCGTTTTTCGCCGGCCGTCCCTCGAAAGTACAGGTCCTCGACCAGGGCATCGAGCTCCTGCGCGCTCAGCACCCGGCTAACCGTCACCAAGGCGGCCACGCGGGCTAGATCATCGTGATTCCAGGTCGGGGAAGGTCCACCGTTCCAACTTCCGGCGCAGGGTTGTCGTCCCCAACGGCGTCCGGCGGATGCGAAAAGGAGCTGTACTTGCTCCTTGCTGCCCGAAGCCGCCTGCTCGAAGCAGGTGCGGGCCCAGTCCTTGTTTTTTGAAGGGCAGACAGCCAGCGCGGCCTCAACCAACAACTCAACGAGTTCGGTCACCAGGTGACCAGAGCAAAGAACCAGAAACCTCGCAACGGTCAGCTGAGTTGGCGTTGCTCCTCTCAGGCGGCAACAAACTTGCCATCAATGCGCTGCTGCAACGCGTCCAATCTGGACCGCAACTCAGGTTCGACAATAGCAAGGGCCAAGCGCTCCACAGCATGGTGCTGCGCTGCGCGTATATTGCGCCCCCTCTGGGGACTCAGCTGCGCCACGCACCATTGGTGGACGTCCCAAGCGGCCTCACTGAGAGCCGTGCTGGCAAGCAAAACCTCGACAAGCAAAGATGACACCTTCGGCTCGCGCCGCTCGACGGAAGCTACCGCTGTATGGAGAAGCACGTGCTCCTCCATACAGCCCATAAGGGCATTTTCCATCGCAAATTCGTAGAGATCCGCTCCGGTGAGGTTCACCCCTGAGTCACGCTGAAGCTCCCTCGTCCCAGCAAATTGACCCAACGTGCTGGTCACCAACGAGAGGCGGTCGATCGCGTCCCCCAAGGTACGACGTAAATCCGAAGGGGCGCCCAAAAGCTCAAGGTGCCCTCGTCTTGTCTCTCCCCGGTCCAATAGGGCGAGGACCTGCCCATACGCGTCTTCTAAGCTCATTTCGTACCCCGTTTCTTCCCGACCTGATCCAAGTGACGGAAGCGCCCCGGGAGAAGCAGAGAACGTGCCAATTCCCGAACCGAGAAATCCCGGGTCCAATCCACGGGCCCTACGGGCCAGACGCGCCAGCTCTGGGCAAAAGGGACGCCCCAATAAAGCTGATCCGGTTTCCCTGGTCTCCACCCGCTGACTACTTCGGCATCGCCACCCTGTGGCAATTTGTGTCACCGCGACACAAAAGTCCGAACGGGCTTAACGTCCCTTCGTTTCATGAAGGGGTGTTAGATCCCTGACGTGTGAATCAGCGTAAGGTTCCAACACAATCAAGTTTCCGTCCTCACTTTTAAGCTGGAGTTTTCCACCCTGAACGGCATAGGGAAAACTGCGCTCTTTTTCTGGTTGAGGGCAGACGCTCTTGAAACGGAACACTCCATCTTCCGCTGACCAACGTATTCGGGACGCCTGCCCCGAAAACCCCATACGACGGTAGTAGACCCCTTCCCCTCCGGCAGCGAGGTCGAGCGCCATGCTCCACCGCCCCTTGGCAAAGTCCTCTTCCGCCGCGTACGCACCAACGAGGCGATAGACGCCCTCTTCGATTGGATCCTCAGACGGAGCAAAGACGAAAGCTCGGTGTTCGATGTCACGAGAAACCAGCCCTCCAGGCAGATCAGGAATGGGGCACGCGCTTTCGTTTTCCGCAAGATTCGGCCCTTCGCTTTGATCAGGCGGAACCCAGTCCTTCGGGGGTACGCCCCGGGGAATTTCGGTTCGAGCCGTGCTTGGTTGCCCCGACTCTGATCTGAACCGCTGAACGGCCAGACCCAGACCCGCACACAGAGTAAGTCCAATCGCCCAAGCGCCCAATTTTGGCTGTCTTTGAACCTCACGCGATGCAGTTTTCATCAGTCCGCCCCAACATATCTGGTGCCCGGCGGAGGACAACCTCCGCTCTGAGAAGGCGCCAATTGCGGTGTGTAACGGATATGTGGCATGGCCATGCCCAAGCGGAGCAGCCGACCGCCGTTTTCCATGAATTCCGGAGCCAAGATCATCGACCTAGTCCAGCTACTTTGGGGCTGCTTCTGGGGGCCCCTTTGGGTTTTTGCCTTGCATCCCGCGCTCCGTGGACGGCGTCACAAGCACTGGGTAGTCGGAGGGCATCGCGGACGCCTTTACTCCGACAACGCGCGAGCTCTGGAACGGGAGGCTCGACGCCGAGGTCGCCGCATTTATTGGATTGCGAACCCATCCTCCCGCCGCGCCATCTCGAAGCAGGGCCCAACGGTTCTCGTGCGTCATAGCTGGGCCGCTCGTCGCGCGATCTCGACGGCCGAGGCCCTCATCTACAGCCACGGCGAAGACGATCTTGATGCGATGATGGCCTGGCTACGCGGCAGGACCGCCCTGCGCTGTTACCTCAATCACGGCCACAATCTACTGAAAGCTGGCGGAGTGTACGAACCAGGCTGGGACCAGCAGCCTCGCCTCATCCGAGCCTTCCGCGCCTGGCTCATCACAGATTGCGACCGCTTCTTTTGTGTATCGAGTATCGAGCAAAGTTATTTTGAGCTTTCCTATCCAATGCATCGAGGCAAGTTTCGACTGGGAGGAGGAGCGCATCTGGATGACTTCCTCCCCGTTTCGGCCTCCCCCAGAAAGACGATCTTTTGGTTTCCTACCTTTCGACAATCTCAGAGTGCGCGCCAAGCTCTGCAGGACCACATCTGGAAGGTGATCCGTGACCCACGTCTACAAGCGTGGCTCGAGGAGCACGATTATCAGTTTCTGATCGGCGGGCACATTAACTCTGATCCGGACTCTTCACCGTCATTGCCGCATCGGTTTCGTCTGGTTCAGCCGGCAGACATCGCCGATACAATCAAGACAAGTGAAGTGCTTGTCTCAGATTACTCCAGCGTTTTGTTCGATTTTTTGCTCTTCGAGCGAGCACCGATCCTCTTCGCCTTCGACCTACAGGACTATTGCAAGAGCCGCTATCTTTATCAGGATTACTCTTCGATCAACTACGCTGTGCACGTGAACTCGCCTCACGAACTCGTCGCCGCTTTATGCAGCCGCGCGACCCATGATCCTTCCCTTCTCGGTCGAGTTCGAGCCGCGCGCCACCGTTTTCTCCCCGAAGGTGACCGGTTTGCGGCACAAACTTACGACGCCATTTTGCACGAGCTGGCAGCCCATTGTGAGGACGACGTCTCGTGACCCAGAGCTCAGGGTTTTCTACCTCGGATCGAGAGGCCGCACGTAAAGGCGTCGTTTTGAGTGTGATCGGCGGCGCGGTTATGGCCCTCGCCAAAGCTTCGGGCTTCTTTCTGCGCGCTATCTTTGGTGGCGAAATGTGGGGGCTATATGCAGTCGCTTGGAGCCTGACGGAACTGCTGGCCTTCTTTCTCATCGGTGGATTTTCGGATGCTGCCGTTATCTTTTCGTCGCGAGCACTTGCCGCCCCGGATGATGATCAACAGCACCATCGCGCCCTTTCGAAGATTCTTTTCGTTCCCCTGATCGCGGCAGTCCTGGTCGCGGCTGCGTTGCACCTGCTAGCACCATGGATCTACAGCCTGTTTTGGAGCCACCACAAACCGGTCCTGATTGATCTGGTGCGGCTACTTGCCTGGAGCCTACCGCTCTTGGTCCTGGTCCAAATCCCAGCAGAAGCGACTCGCGCCAGTTTACGATTCGGAGCAGCCGTCGGGATCGTTCAAATCGCCCTCCCCCTGCTCTCCCTCGTGGGAGCGATAACCGTTTATTATACTCTAGACGCTTCAATCCTCGCCGTTTCGAAAGGCACACTTTTGGCGCTCGTGCTCTGCGCCCCTGCTTCATTTTTGGCCTATGGTCGACACTTTGGCATCCGTCGCACCTTCGCGGGGCTCTTCGATTGGCCGTCTCTACGTCAGCCCCTGAGTTTTGCGCTCCCCCAGAGTCTCAACATGATGCTCAATCAGGGCCTCAACCGAATCGACAGTTTGATGCTCTCGGCCTTCGGGATCCCCGCCAACTCGATTGGTGTCTACAGTTTAGTTTCGGAACTGACGCAGCTGATCCGTTTGGCGAAAATGGCCTTTTCTGGCGTTTATTCGCCGCTCGTCGCTCGGTACCGGGCTACACGCAACCATGTTGGTATCGCAGAAGCTCTGGAAGATACCGCTCAAAAAACCAGCCTCCTCGGCCTTCTCCTCTTGATGACCACAATGACGCTCTGGCCAGTCTTCGTGCTCAGGGATGGCGAAGCCTGGACGGAATCCGCCTACTTCCCTTGGTTGTTGTGCGCCGGCCCCATGATGAGCACCTTCTTTGGCTTGTGCGGCAATACCCTTTTGATGCTCGGGCATTCTCGCCTCTTGCTTAAGAACGCAGCCTTTTCTGGTTTGCTCAACTTGGTACTCAATGCGTGGTTCATCCCTCTTTGGGGTCTCTTGGGTGCGGCACTCGCTACCGCCATCGCCAACATCACTATCTCATCGCTTCAACTCGTGGAGCTCCGACGCTTCGAGAAAATCTCGGTCCAACCTCAGATCTACCTGCGCAGCTTGTTGGCAGCCGCCCCAGGGCTGATCGCCTCGTTCGTCGGCAGCGTCTACATTCTCTCGCCCGGCCTCGAGCTCGGCGGGGGAGGCTGGACCAATTGGCCCCGCTGGGCGCTTCTCGCCTTCGCTCTTGCCTCCTACGCTCTGCTTCTGGCCCTATTGCCCGGACGTTTCCCCTTCCGTCGCGCTTAAGAGGACTCCCTTCATGTCGCTGAACTACTTGCGCACTGCTCTCGTTTTTTTGCTGTTGCGTGTGATTTCGGTGGTCACGCACTTTGTCGGAGCGAGCCCTTGGGGCGGCCCAATGGCCTTGCGTCCGAGTCGCTTTCTGCCTGAGGCACTACTCATCGAACTCGTCCTCTGGACGAGTTTTACCTACTTTTGGTGGGGCGCTTCGCGACTCGCGCCGGCGCGGACAAGACCGGCGATTTTTTTAGGATATCTCGTCACAGCTGCGCTCCTTTCGCTCTTTTCCTTGATCGACTTTGAAGTGGTCCGCTGGTTGGGGCAGCACATGTCGCTTTCTTACATCCAGAACTTCGCTGGCGCCCGTGATGGCAAGCTCTTCGCCCGGATTCTGAGTTCGGACCTCGCCTATTCGGGATGGGCGGCTCTTGAGATGTTGAGCGCTCTCGTGGTCGCTGCGGTCTGCTGGAGGCGCCTGCGGGCGGATGACCGAAAATTACCACGGCTGCACACCTTGACCGCGTTGCCCGCGGTCTTGGCCCTCTCCGCCCTCCCCTTCCTGCTCCGTCCCTCGGAAAAACGCTGGCGCCGGGTGAGGCCCGCAACAATCGGTCTGATCGCGGACGGACTTCGCTCTGCCTTCGACCTGGACCGTCCCCAAAACCCCACGCGGGCTTTGCAGGATCTCACTCATTGGGTCGCGACGGGAAGCATCGACAAGTCCGCTTCTCCTCAAAATCAGCAGTATCCCCTCCTCAGAGACGACAACGTAGGCGATCTCGAACTGGCGACCTTCAAGCAACAACCCCTCGCTCGTCGTCCTGACATCGTCCTCGTCGTCTTCGAGACGCTGCGCGGGATGAATAGCGGGGTACTTTCTCCAGCTCCCGGACCCTTCGACGCCATGCCTCGCCTGCGCGCCCGCTTCGAGAAGGAAGCACGCTACTTCCCTCGTGTGCATTCGGCAGGCTATCCATCGGTAGAGGGAGCCCTCGGCATGCATCTGGGGATTTGGCCACACTATGAGAAGATCGTTTTCAGTAGCTACCTACATGTCCCGCTTTGGTCCTTTCCCGAGATCTTGAGACAGGCCGGCTATCGAAGTCAGGCTGTACTCGGAGCCGACCCTTCGTTTTCTAACTTCACCCCTTGGTTTCGCCGCTGGTACGACACCCTCGAGTTCGATCCCGCGCGGCACCATGACGGACCGCTGGTGGACCGACTCATCCAACTTCACGAACAGAAGGAGAGCGAAGTCACTCCCCAGCTCTACACTCTGTGGACTGCTACGACTCATCCCCCCTACGACGTTCCTCTAGAAACGGGCGTTATACCTGCCGATACCAACGAAGCCCGGTATCTCCAGGCGATGCGATACGCAGACGAACAGATCGATCGGCTCGTCGAATACCTCAAGGCGTCTCCCCGCTGGGACCGGACCCTTGTCTTCGTATTGGGCGACCACAGTCAGCCCACCCCTTGGCAGTGGCGCCACACGGACAGCATCGGTGAACTCAACCCTGGGCATACTTGGACGGCTCTCGGCATCCTCGGAGGGGGCCCCTTCGCCCCACGTCCCGAGCGTGTCGAGACCGCAATTAGTCATGTCAACTTGGCTCCTACGATCTTGGCCGCCGTCAACCTCAAGCACAAAAATCATTTTTTTGGAGATCAGGTCTACGACCGAATTCGAGAGCAAGAAGTCTTGTCGTTTCGCTACGGCACCGTCGCCGTCGAACAACAAGCAAGACGCGATATTTTTCGCATTCGCGGTGGCGAGCCCCTCGCCTACAGCTTCGACCCCAACGACCTCAAATCGTACGGGGCTCTTGTCGGTGGCTGGCGCGAGGCGACCCACAGCTCCCCGCAGCTTTCAAGATACCGCGACATGGCGCTTCTTTGGGCTCAGCTATTGGAAGAACAGCGGGTCGCCCCGAACTTCCTCCCCTGATCTTGAGATCTGCTCTGGTCTCAAGGCCGCAACTGCCCGGCAGCGTCTTCATGCTGGGCCGCATGGACCTGTGGCGCCCCAGAGTTCACTCGGGGACGAGGAGTCGTCTCGCCCTCGGGCGGCGCGCCTTCGACAGGTTCGGCCTCCAGCTCCAGCGATAGGCGGAACCAGCGCGCTACATCTACCAAACGAAGCCGGCCACTCTCCGCCCAACTCTCGTCAGTTTCTAAAATTGGTTTCATCCCAGCCTTCGACCAGCGAAAGAGCAGCCCCGGAACCAATCCGAAATGATCGACGACCTCCGAGTGATAACCAAGCTCGGTGTTTTTTACGCTGCTCCAATGATCGCCATAGATCAAAACCAGAGTTCCTTCGGGTAGGCCCTCGATATAATGCCGAATCGAGGTATCCACGTAGTTCATCGAGTCGAAGTATTGTTCGTTTTGGTCGTTCGACTTCGGGAAAAACCGACGCTCATGTCCTTGGAGCGAAAAATAGAAGGGAACGTGACTCGTCCCGGTGATCATGAACTCAAAGAAAGCCGTTTTATCTTGGCGCGCCTGGGCCAAAGAAGCGAAGACTAAGCCATCGGGCAAAGTCCATTGAGGGTCGACAAGATCGTGATCTTTGATCAGTTCTTCCCGAAACTTGATCGCCGAAAACCCCATCTTTGAAAACGCCGCGCGACGCTCAAAGAACGTACCATTCACCCCATGATAAAGCGACGTAAAGATCCCCCGCTGCTCTAACCCTCTGATGATGGACTTTTCGAAGGGGAAATTCTTGATTCGGTAGGGGATGGTCTTCTGGGAAGGCCACCCCCCGAAGAGAAGCGTGAAGTCAGAATCGCAGCTACCATTGCGCTTGGGTGCCTGCAGGCGAAAGTAGTTGCCTCCCTTCCTGGCCTGGTTGAGGAAGGGCGTTACTTCTTGGCCCTGAATCGAAAATTCCATCAGCGCATCGTCGAGACTCTCGACTTGAACCACAGCTAGCTTGTCGCCCAAGGACTGAGGCGGCAGGCGCTCCAAAAGGCGTTCGGCCGGTCGATGCAAAGTCTCAATGGCATCCGCCGACATGTCAGAGTCGTCGATGTAGTAGCTTTCGCCCATCCAGGTCAGCAAAAAACCATACGAAAAAGCGATCCCATCTGCCGACTCAAAGGTCGCCAAACGTTCGAGCGGCTTGTGATCCAGGTTGAGCCCTAGAAAACAACTCAGCCAAACAAGGCTCCCCGCCGCCACGACCCCACCCTGAGGCTGAACCCAGTCGCGGCGCCATCGTTGATGCAGGTACACCATCAACACGCTGACTGCGGCGATCAGGCCGAGATAAGGAGCGGCGAGTTCGAGCGCCACGCCAGCCACAGCAGCCCCCTCTCCTGATTGCTTCGAGATCGTGAGCCAAGAAAGGGAACGCTGAAAAATGGAGTAAAACGAGAGAATCGCCCCGTCAACAAAGGCCGAGATCGCAAGCAGCACAATGACGTACCGAGTCTTGAGCAGGCTGAGCAGAAGCACCGCCGTCGACCAATTCAACAAGAAGCGAAAGACTTGGTCCTTCACTATCATCGAGTACTTCTTCCAAAGCCCTGGAGCAGTGGCGATATCCTGCACCCACCAAGACAGAGCTGCCCAGAGCAACCCCAATCCCAGCACTTGCAAAACTTGCGGCCCAGGGAGCTTCCACCAGTCCTTCAAAATCAGGTTCTTGCTCAAGCTTCGGATTCGATAGGAAAGAAGGGCGGGCATCAGCAACAAGAAAGAAAGGGTGGCAGCGGGGCGGGGGATTGTAGACGCCCGTCTCTTCTCTGCTAGCGAATTTGTCACAAGAACCACTCAAATTCGCAACATTTTCCCCCACGCCGCAATCCTCTGAGCCGACAGGGGGACTCGACGCCAGCCGAAGGCGAAATGGGGCAAATCATCGACAGACTGTTACGCGCCGGTCGAACGAGGCGCACAGGCCTCGTTTAGCTTCAACCCGATGTCAAAGGTTGCATGCACAACTTCGGCGTGGGGCGCTCATTCGAGCGAGGAAGAGACCCACTTCCTCGACTCAGTCGCCGTCATTCCGAATCATTTCCTCTTTGTCTGGTTTGGCCCAACGCTCCCCACCTTTGCGGTCATTGCCCTCCGCTCTGCACTGGTCCACAACCCGCGAAGCACGGCAACCCTCTACCACGATGACGATTTCGTTCCCTGCGCGCAGGTCCTGCAACTGACGAGGCAGGGTCTTCGGCTTCGTCGCATCGAAGTTGATTCCCTCCTAGCTAGAAGCAAGGCTCTCTGTTCGACGCTTAACGTCGCTGCGCTCAAGGAGATCTACCAGCGACTGCGCGCCCCGGCAGCGCGTTCGAACCTCATTCGTCTGCTCGTTCTGTTCTCACAGGGTGGCGTGTATCTGGACACGGACACGCTCACGCTTAAAGACTTCGGCTCCTTGAGGAAGCATGAGGGCTTTGTCGGAGAAGAACGCGTGCTTTGGCCCGCTGGCACCCATGGATTTGATGTAAAAGCCATCACGCTCAGCGAAGTCAGACGCATATGCGCAGTGGTGCCCTATGCGTATCGAATGAACCGGAAGCTACGGCCGTACTACAGTCTCGCGGCGAACAACGCCGTCATGGGCTTCCGGCGAGCTCATCCCTTTGTGGCTCACCTACTCGAGCTGCTTGAAGAAGTGCCAGAGCATCTCATCCTACGTCGTTACATGCTCGGCACCCATCTCCTGCAAAAGGGGCTCGATAGCTATCGCAACATCGACAAGGGCGGGGCGGTCGAACGCCTCGCCCCCGACTTCTTCTACCCCCTTGGGCCCATGATCTCGCGGCACTACTTCAACCAATATGGCGACGTTTCGAGCGTCACACGCGAGCTGCTCACCCCCGACACCCACGTCATCCACTGGTACGCATCAGTATCTGCCTTGAATAGGCGCGATCCTTCCTTTATTGCCCGCCACGCTCGGCACGAGGTGTTTTCCTCGCTTTGCGCGCCCTACACTTCGTCCGACCTCAAGACTGTTGGGCGTCCCTCCTGGACAGGACGCGGCCTGCGGACTGTCGCGGCGCCTCGACCCGTGCGACGGTCGCCATGGCCCGCGCCAACTCTTCTTCCCACGAAAACGGACCTGAGAGACGTCGCCACCCCGCAGACCCCTTGACCCAAGCGTGAGGCGCTCGAACGACAGGAGTCGTGCCGAAGTGAAGGAATTGCATCTCACCGACGTGAATGCCTCCACCGTCGACCATAAGATCAATGCTGGCGTACGCGCCCTCCGCTAGCCAGCCCAGTTCGTCTACGATGTCGAGTAGCTTTGGAGGGAGCTCTTGAGGAAAGGACCGTAGTCCCGATCCGCTCGCTCGAAAGTCTCCCTTTCGAGTTTCTCTCGTCTCGACAAATACCCGCCCGGCCATCCAAACGGCTTTGAAGTCGTGACTCAATCCAGGCACGAAACTCTGCGCCACAAGCTTGTTCCGAAACATCGAGTGCGGCCGACTGGGCACCCCGCCCAAACGGCGTCGCAGATGAAGCCACCAATCGCTGGGCGCGAGACTCCTCATGAGCCGTTTCGCTGCCCTTCGAGCGCTCGATGGATCTCGTGCCAAGAGCACTCCTTTCGATGAGTCCCCGGCGCTCGCTTTGAGAACCACAGGATACTCTAGTTCGCACACAGAGCGTTCGAACTCTTCGTACGTACCAAAAACTCGAGACAACAACGACCCGAGCGACTCTTGGGGCAGGACCGACCGCAACAACTCCATCATTACCTTATTGTGGTGGGCGCGAAAGAAGCAGAATGCGGGTCGAAGTCGGGCACCTTTGAGCTCAAGAGCTAGTGCAACGTCCTCCAAGTAGCTTTTGTAAAGCAAGTCGGGATCTTGCGCGGACTGATAAAATACGGAGGTCCCCGACAGGTCCCCACGTCGAACCACTTCCTCCGAAAACTCCGCTATCTCGAGCTCAACCCCGCGCGACAAGAGCAAATCGGTCAATCGGGCAAGGTTCGTTCCTGTGGAGCGCCGCTTGTGCCGAGGAAAGAATTCACCCCGATAGTCTACGAGCAGCAGGGAACGGTGCGCCGCGCTACTCATAACGATCCATTTGCCGAGGCGTTCGGCGTTGTCACCCGATTTCTAGAAACTATCGATACTGCGCTCGCGGCGGCAAGTAGTCGGTGCGTCGGAAAGTAGATCGCGGCGACAGATGCTCCAATGAAAAAGGTCTGTAGCCAGGGAAGCTGCCCCTCCGCCCACAAAGCCACAGAACGCGCAACGACGCCGCTGAGCAAGCCAGCGATCGAGGCTGGAGCCAAAGCGCGGACCAGCTCGAGTAGTGAGGTATTCAACCGACGGAGAGTCAAGGAGTACACCGGAAAGAAGAGAACCAACTGAGCGCTCACAAGACCATAGGCCACCCCCAATAGTCCGCCCCAAAAGCCCCCCAAGGCGGCCGCACCGAACAAGATCGCACTCATCCAAACTTGTATTAGAAATAGTCGTCTCCCCTCGCCGATGGCTACGTGCACCCATTGCACGCCGACCCCGACAGATTGAAGATAGCCGCCCAAGGCGAGCACTCGCAGCAGCGGGGCGGAAGCACTCCATTGTTGACCAAAGAGCGTCAAAATGAGTGGATCCGCCGCAACAGCGACTGCAACCAGCGAGGGAGCCGATAAAAAGGCGACTCGGTTCAAACCGGAGAGCAACAGCTCCCGAACTACAACAACCTGGGACCTCTGGCGCGCCATACTCGGAGTCATGACACGCCCCACTGTTGCCGATATCTGTTCCAACGGAAACATCATAAATTCATAAGCACGAAGATAAACCCCCAGCGCCCCGTCCCCAAAGAGCTTACCCACCAGAAACTTGTCTGCGTTTCTTGACGCGTAGTTTGTGGTATTCGTTCCCAAGAGATACCCGCCGAAGCGCACCATGTCGCGGACCTTCGACCAACAGAAGACTCGCGATGGCCGGAAGCGCACAAAAAACATCAGCGCGACGTTCGCCGCCAAAGGCCGGGCCACACGCATGCCAACAAGAGACCAGACCCCGCAACCGCCAAGGGCGAGACCAATTGCTGTAGCGCTTGCCGCTAGGTGTCCGCTTGCATCCACCCACGCCATCTCAGCGAACTTCATTCGACGCCTGAGCACATTGTATTGAGTCACCTTCAACGACGAAAATACAAAGGTGGTACCCGTTGCCGCCGTCAGGGGGATTAGATCTGAGTCTTCATAAAGAGCACCGATGAGAGGTGCGCCCGCCAAGAAGACAAGCGCAAGCACTAGACCGAATACAAGGTTCAGCCAAAACAGGGTCGAAAGTTCGTCGTGATCAACGGAGACGCGCTGTATGATCGCATTGCCCAAGCCCAAATCGGCAAACAAATACGCAACCCCGGCAAAGACCGCGACCTGCCCCATTGTCCCAAACTCCGCTGGGGTCAACAGACGCGCTAACACCAAACTCGTGGGAAACTGAATCAATTGCGCGACAGACTGGGCGACCGCGCTCACGCGCAACCCCCTGCGCACTTCGAACTGGAGAGGGCTCACTGCGCGGCCAATCCGGCCGGCACCACTTCTTCGAGGAGCCTGAGCTGAAGCTCGACGTTCCGCGCCAGGTTAAACTTGCTTGCTCCGAGCTCTCGAGCCTGACGGCCCATTTCGTCCACCAACTGAGACGACGCGCTCAAACGCGCGATGGCTTGGGCGAGTCCGCTCACATCCCCACTGTCAACGAGCAGACCAGTCGCTCCGTCGAATACGACTTCGGGGATCCCCGAAATTCGACTCGCGATCACAGGGCGACCCAAGGCGAACGCTTCGACAATCACATTCGGGATCCCGTCTTGATCTCCCGTGCGCGTGCGAACCGACGGCTGAATGAGTGCGCGACTCCCCGCGATAAGCGAAAGAGTCTCGGTGTTAGGTAGTGCTCCCAGAAACTGCACGCGCTCTCCTAGTTCCAAGAGCTCGGCTTCTGCTTCGAGTTCCTGCCTCAAGGGGCCTTGGCCCACGATCAACAGTCGACACTGAAGTCCTTCGATCTGCTTCCATGCTCGCAGAAGTAGAGAATAGCCCTTTTTCTCGACGAGCCGTCCCACAGCGATGAAGGTGTCGCATTGCGACGGGGCTTGCGTAGGCCGCTGAAACAGCGAAGGTTGCACCCCATGATGGACGAGGTGGACTTTTGCTTCGTAGTTGGGCCCCTGCCTCAGCAACTCACTCCGGTTGGCGCCCGTACAGGTCATCACCAACTGAGCGTCCCGCAGCTTTTCTTGAATCAGGTTGTTCTCACGCCATATACCCACAGCATGCATGGTAGCCCCCCACGGCAGCCCCAAGATTTCTGCCAGGGCCATCACCAGCTCTGCATGATGAGCGAAATGCGCGTGTAGATAGCGATACCCACCTCGTTCAACACGGTCGGCCACGGACGCAGCAGCAAAGACCAGCCCCAGAGCACGAAGACGGTGCCATCGCGTACGATGAGGAAGCCGCGCGATCTTGTCGAGCGTACGCGCGACCGCTCCTGGTCGACGCAGTGCACAAGCGATACCTCGGGTGATCCATCGAAAGGGCGAGCCCAAATAGATGGCACGCTCGGCGATTGCCTCAAGCCGCTCAGAGGCGTTTGGATACTCGAGCCGATGGCTAGCTAGTATGGCGACGCGACAGCCCCGCTCCTCCATTTGCAACAACTCGCGATGGATGAATGTCTGAGTCGGCTCTGGAAAGCCCCAAACACAAAACAATATCTGGTTCAAGGATGACATAAAGTAACAATGCGCTCCCCACGGAAGCGCCATGCCGATGTACTCGCCGCACCCAGCTGAGCAATCATGGGCCTCCAAAGCTCACGCACTCTTCGGATATTGGTCGCGGAACCGCCCCAATCACCACTTTCTCGTCACACATCACACCAAGCCAACGCCGCCCGAAGCGCCCTCCTCACCAGACTTGGGAGGGCGCTTCGAGCGCTAGATGCTGCTGTGGCGTCCACCTGCGCCAACGGCGCCACAAGAAAAACGGGGACGCGAACGTACAAAGCGACACCGCCCGAAGCGCCCTCCTCACCAGACTTGGGAGGGCGCTTCGGGCGGGGTCTTTTACGGTGTGGCGTCCCCAGCGGGATTCGAACCCGCGTCGTCGCCTTGAAAGGGCGGTGTCCTGGGCCTGGCTAGACGATGGGGACTGAGATGCCAACGAGAGCCCAAGCACCTAGCGGTTTTTTGGCTCTCAAGAACGTTTCGGCGCGCTGCGCTTGGACGTCCTTCCCCCCGGTTCGAGGGGAGCGGAGCTATAGCGTCTGCTACGCTCTGCTGCAACAGGGATCACCACAGGAAACGACAATTTTCTCCATTTGCACCAGGACTTAGGCCTAACGAGGCCTGGCCGTAATTCCAGATTATCATGGCCACCCCGGATTCAGAGCCAAAACCCCTATTCGGAGCAGTATTTGGTTTCACTGAAAACATTGATGAGGGACCGGACTCCACTCAGGCTAAGTCCCCCCCTCGGCCCCGCAACCGTCAGGACGAACTGAAGAAGGCCACGGACACAAAGAAGCTCCTCGCCGATCGATCGGGTTCGGTAGCAAGAAAGAGGCGACGGGACAGACGGCAGCGGGGGCTCCCTCGAGAGCTCCTCGTCACCGAGTCCCACTTGAAGAGCTTCGATGCGCTGCACGACCTGTTGAACAACTTTCAAGACCCCTTCGCCGCCGGCAGCGAACTGAAGAAACACGTCGAAGAAATTCCGGTTCTTGCCGGACGGCTCTTGCGCACCGCTCGCATCATCACAGGTCAGATGGACCTGAGCGATCTAGGAACAGCACTTTCGCTCTTGGGAAACAAAGCCCTCGAACAGGAGCTGCTTCAGTTCCTCGAGGATATGACCGAGGTAAAAGCCGATTGGGAAGAAAAACAGAGCAAAAAAAAGGGACGCTAAAGCGTCCCTTCCTAAGCGGATTCCAGCTCCTAGGCCGAGCGCTGCGCCGCAGTAGAGCGTGCCTTGACCTCGGCGAGCTGATAGCCGTGACTTTGCTCGAAAGCGGCCTCCTCAACAGCAGCTTCCTCCCAAACATTGGGCTGAGATTGGAGTTTGGCTGAATGCTGCAAGGTCAACATAGACATGCCCGAATCGAGTCGAGCCGTATCGAGAATAGCCTGGCAAAGCTGGGGAAAATCGTAACCCGCTGCCGCCGCGACCTTGGGAAGCAAACTCGTCTCGGTGAGCCCGGGAAGAGTATTCAACTCAAGGACGTACTCGTTCATCCCTGGCGTAACGATCATATCGACCCGTGCCGCCCCACGAATGTCGAGAGCCTGTGCGCTTCGCTCTGCCAAGTTAATGATGCCTTTCAGGCGAGTCGCATCTAAGCGTGCGGGCAGATGGTAGCTTGTGTCCGTGGACTCATACTTGGCGTGATAGTCATAGATCCCCGCTGCGGGTTCGACCTCGATAGCGCCAAGAACTCGCCCATCCAGGATGGCGACCGCTACTTCCTTCCCGGTCACGAATCTCTCTACCAATACCGACTCATCAAAGAGCAAGGCGGATTCCACAGCCTCATGAAGCTCGTCGGCGCTGGTCACCTTCGCCACACCCACACTCGATCCCTCACGGCGCGGCTTGACGATCGCAGGAAACCCGAAGCTGCCGTGCAGCTCGTCCAGGTTCCAGGCATTTTGACGACTCACAGTGTAATACGGAGGAGTCGCCACGTTGTGAAGGCGGAGTAGCTCCTTCGTCTTGAGCTTGTCCATGGCCAAAGCGCTCGCCATGACGCCCGAGCCGGTATAGGGAATGCCGAGCATTTCGAGAACACCTTGAATGCAGCCGTCCTCGCCCTGCTTTCCATGAAGAGCTAAGAAGGCGACGTCGATGTCCGCGTCGGCGAGATCTTCAAGCGCCTCGAATCCGGTCCCAATTTCGATGCGAACCACGTCGTGACCCAGGGTGGTCAATGCTTCGCTGACCGCTTCACCGGATTTGATCGAGATCTCACGCTCGCTGGAGGTTCCCCCCATTACGACCCCTACACGTACTGCTTCCACTTTTGTCGTCTCCTTGAGCAGGCGAGCTTAGGTTGCTCGTTCCTGATGAGACACACGGGTAACAGCCCCTTTGTTAAACGGACAAATAAGTTACAAAACTTTTTATCGAACCGTTGCGGGTTCGGCATCGTCCGCAGCAGATCGCACCAAAATGGGCCCATCCTGGTCTTCATAGGCATGGACCACCACCGCGGTGATGTTGTCTTTGCCGCCTCGATCATTGGCGAGGTGGATCAGAGCGCCTACGGCGTCATCCCCTCCAGGAGCGACTAGATCGGGCAGCTCGTCGGTTTGAACGTATGCATAGAGCCCATCACTGCACAGCACGAAGGTATCCCCAGGTCGGACATCGCAACTGAGAATATCGACTTGTACGTAGTCACGATTGCCGACTGCGCGGGTGATGACGTTCTTTTGTTTGGACGTTTTGGCTTGTTCTGGGGTGATGATGCCGTTTTGGATTTGCCAGTTGATGAGGGTGTGGTCCTCGGTGAGTTGGACAGCACGCTCGTCTCGGATCCGATAGACTCGGCTGTCCCCCACCTGCGCTAAGAGCAGTTCCTCGGGTTGAACCAATGCAGCAGAAACGGTCGTACCCATGCCCGTCTTGGTGCGATCCATTTCGGCCAGACCGAACACCATGTAGGTCGCCGCTTGAACGGCCGACTCCAGGACTCGGCTCACGGACTTCCCGTCGTTGCGACGCAACCCCGAGACGACCATCTCATGCACCGTTTCCACGGCCTGCTGGCTCGCCACCTCCCCGGCGGCTTGGCCCCCCATACCGTCGGCGACGACCCACAGTCCGAGATCATCGTCTACAAGAAATGCATCCTCGTTATTCTTCCGACGTCGACCGACGTCAGTACCAGCATAGGAAACGAGCGATACGCGGAGGTCCGCCATAAGGTTCTCCTATTACAGCCGATTGTTGGTCCAAAGTGCAAGTCGCTCAACCGAAACGAGAACAATCGTGTAGGATTGAGACCTCCTCGACACATACCCCTACCTTTTTAGACCGACACACCCCGACTTGCCCCCAAAGGTCGAGCGTCGCACCATCCACGCGTCCCCCATGTCCAGGCAACCGGCCAGTCATGCCATCTGCACCAGTCGACCCGATCAAGCGGTCTCCGGCCTCTGTCGAGGAAACCGCTCTTTTCGAACTCAACTGGTCTTCGTTACCGGGTCCCTCGCCCCTCTGATCCCAGAGATTGCCCAGGGGCTGGCCGTCGAAGGCCGTGACGTCGACTGGCTCTTGCTTCCCGCAGTCGGCGCTATCACACAGGACGGCGAACTTGAGGGTGAATCGGCAGTCGCGGCCCTAGGTCTGGTCGATCGCCTTCCGACACTCGTTAGCCCCAAGGCTGACTTGCGTTTCGGCCAACAGCTTTGCGACGCCATGGATGCTCGCCCGGGAACGAGCATCTTCGTGGGCGTCCGAGGAGACGAACAAGACGACGGATGGTTCAGCTTGGTTGATCGTCATTTTTCGGGACAAACACCCCGTCTCTTCGGAGGAGGGCTGCTACCTCGACTTGACGTCTGCCAGATCAGCGACGGAATCATACGTTACGGAGCCGCAGGGGCGTTGATTCTCCCCCCCAGCTCTCCCGGACTCTTCGCTTCGTCGAGTGCTTGTCGCCTCATCTCTCCCCTCAGGTCGGTCACGCGCGCCCGCGGTCCTGTGCTCCACGAGATTGATGGAATGTTGGCGCTCGAACGACTTGCGGAAGCAACCTCCCAGCTCGAGGACCAACCGTTGGTGCTTTTGGCCATCGGGGCAGGCGAGGCGCCGCTTTCCAAAGCGGGACGCAGCCTCGCCTTGCGCGCCATCCAAGGAGTGGACCCGAGCCGAGGTGCCCTGATCTTCAACGATTCGATTCCTGAAGGCGCGCGAGTTGCCTTTGCTATTCGCGACGCCCATGCGGCGCGCGCCGATCTCGAGGCTCAGCTCAATACCCTCAAGCGCAAGGGTGCGGGCGCGGCACCGGCCTTTGGCATCATCGCCAGCTGTGCCGGCCGAGGTCGTGGGCTCTACGGCGCCGAAGACGTCGACCTCCGATTGATCAAAAAGGCCTACCCTGAGGTACCTCTGGTGGGCATGCACTCGACTTTCGAATTAGCCCCCTTGGCCGGGCGCTCGGTCCCTCAAATTTATACAGCGGTGCTCGGGGTCTTCTCTCGTCCTTCCTGACCGTACGCCCTTAGCTGGCGCCCCCCCACCCCCACACAAATTCCTGAACACCTGGGAGGCGTGCCCAGCAAATTTCGCTTGATTCTCTTTTTCCGCGGAAAAGAAGCGCAGAATTTGTCCATGCAGATCGGCTCCTCTTATCCTCATCAGAACTCAACCGTCCTGGTCGAGGAAAGTGTCAGGACAGCTCAAACCAAAGCGAAGACCTAATCATGAGTGCAGCCCTTGAAGAACTCAAAAAAGTGGCCTCTACATCCCGAGACGCTCGTCTGTTCTCTTGCGTTTCCCATGCTCACACAGCGCTTTGTTATGCTCAGCGCGGGATCTTGAGCCAGACGGTGCTCTCCCTTGGTGCGGCCCATCGCCTCGCCGAACGCCACCGTGGCGCATGCAACGACCAGCGGGCGCTCTCGTTACTCAAATACCTAAAAAACGAGTGCAAGGTCGCCCTCCGGGCCAAACTGACCTAGAGCAGCCGATCAAAGAACCCACCAGCTCACTCGAGTTCAGCGCATTCTCTGCACTTGCATCTTTCGAGGAATGGCGCCGCTCTGCTCAAGCATCTTCTTCGCTTCTTTTTGGAGCAACGGGTGCCCCTTGCCTTGCAAGAAGCCACCAAGAAGCCGCACGTCGATCTTGACCATCTTGCGCAACGTTTGCTTGAGTTCTTTCGACTTGGTCGTATGCGCGTAGGCGTAGGCGTAGCTGCGCAAAAGCTGGGGTTTGATCTGGGCGATCTGATCATCACCGAGATCGAAGAGATCTAAGGTTTCTATGGCTTTTTTGGCCTCACCAGAGCGAGACCACGCCTCAGCCGCCACAGCTCCGATCATGGCGCGCGAGCGTGGATCCTGATGACGTTTGAGCTCAATATTGTCGACAAGCTGTCGCGCCAGGTTCACCTGTCCCATAGAAAGATGAATCATGGCTCGCTGACTGCGTGCTTCATCCGCGATAGACCCCATCACCTTGCCCAGATCGATCGTCTCCAAGGTGGCCAAGGCGGCCTTGGGATCCTCTTGCATCTGCAACTGAGCCTTCGCGAAGATCTTGGCAGGGTCAGCCTTCTTTCCGCTCGACTCCAGTTTCTCGATCGCAGCTTTGCGCTCTTCTGCGGTATTGACACCCTGCAGAACGCTGGCCATCTCGCGCGCCGACTTCGCTCGTCGAAAGGTCCACACGAGTGTGCCCAATACGCCAAGAGTCACCACCGCCGGAACACCAAGAGCAAAATAGGTCGTCATCTCTGACTGCGACATGGCCGCGATCGAGCCCCCCACCGCCCAAACCGCCACGACGATCAGCGAAACCCGAATCAGGGTGCTCTTGATCGCTGCTGGGGCCAAGGGATCCGGCAGCTCAGCGTTGCCGTCAACTTGTAACGGTTGGGTGAGCTGAGCCTTCTTCTCTTTGCCCCCCACCAGGTTGTCACGGTTCTGATTGCGACGAAGCTTGCGCGTTTCCTTAGCCACGCCGGCCCTATAGCTCTGCCTGGACGGGGGGTGCAAGGAGAGAAACACCCACCCCAAGACCGGCTCCCCCATTTGAAGAGGACCGAATCAAGCTAGGTGACAGGGCTCAGTCCACCCGCCGTCGCGGGTCGAGCATGAGGCTGTCTGGCTCTACATCGGGCAGACCGAAGCGAAAGTGGTTGAAGATGCTCTGCCCCAAGGAAAGAGCCGGAACGCCCAGAAGAGCCCCCCAAAGGCCGAAAAAGTGCTCTCCCACAAGAAGCGAAAACACAACCAATACCGGGTGAATCTTTGCCGCCACCCCGATGATCTTCGGGTTGAGGAAATTCGCCTCGATCTGGTGGATCGCCAAAATCCAGATCAGCACCCAAAAAGCTGTCCAGAAGTCCTGACTCAAACCAATCATCACCGCAGGAATGCTGCTCAGGATGGACCCGAAAATCGGAATGATGCTCATCATCCCCGCCATCACGGCGAGCAAAGGCCAATACTTCAAGCCAAAGAGCGCAAACCCGACCGCCGAAAGCACGCCATTGACCAGACAAATCAACAACTGCCCTCGAACCACCCCGGAGAGTCCACGATCAACGCGTTCGAGTAGTAAATCAAATCCGGGCCGGTACTTTCGAGGAGGAAGACTGCGGAAGAAACCAACCACGCCTTCCCGCGTGTGCATGAGATAACCGGCGACCATCAAAGTCATGAAGACAAGAAGAATGCCTCGACTGAGCGTCGAGATGATGGTTTGACCGACTTTCAAAAACTTCAGAGCGTTGATTTGTACATAACGAACAAAGCGTTCGACCCCCTCGTCGATCATTTCTTTGGCGCTAAAAGCCTGAGGATGCGGGTCGTCCGCGAGCACCCGATACACCCCCTCTTCGGACTTGAGGATCAATAGCCCCTTACCCATCTCGACTTCGTACCCACCATCCACTTCCTTGAGCTGGATCCCCGCTTTGTGGTCCGAGACCTTCGTTTCTTTCGGCGGTTTGCTCTGAAAGATACGCATCCAGCGCTCCAGACGGGGGCCGTGCTTTTCGGCCACTTGATGGGCCGTCTTGGGGACGTCGCGCACCAGCTTCAGCGATTCATCGTAGAGTCGTGGAGCCACGCTCATCACTGACCCGGACACGGCGCCTATCACAATCAAGTACACAACCAAAATGCTGAGGCTGCGCGGCATGCGGAGCCGATGCTCGCTCCAAGCGACCAAAGGTGTGAGCACATAGGCTATGATGATAGCCAGGATGAAAGGGAGCAGTACCTGGCGCACGGCAATCAAAAGACCAAGTGTCGACAAGCCTGAAATGGCGAGAAAGATAGTGCGCTCGCGGCTCCACCCGCCCCCATCGCTAGGGGGCACGCTCGATGGGTAATCGTCCATAGTTTCGTTAAGTTGAGCCTTCGCACCGAAGGGCGAACCTTCTCCTCGGGCTGCTCTCGCCCACAGGGTACGCCTCTTGATGAGTCGGGAGAAGAGAACATTGCTTCGCTGCACAAGTTGGCACCCCAATCGGCATGGGGCCCCAGTAATTGACTGAAGCGCCCCTGCCACACCACCCGGCGGAGTGCGATGTGGATGGCCCATGGCCTCTTGCTGGACGCACAAAGAAAAGGGCGTGACCGTCTGGCCACGCCCTTTTCGCTAGCGTCTCTTTTCGAGGAAGACCTCGATCAGTTGTCGCTGCTTT
Source organism: Polyangiaceae bacterium (assembly GCA_050300635.1). Lineage (GTDB taxonomy): Bacteria > Myxococcota_A > Polyangia > Polyangiales > Polyangiaceae > NIC37A-2. The sequence goes on along the minus strand of JBNKYC010000070.1, from coordinate 87,519 downwards.
CGCCGACGTTCATTCCGGCCAGCTTGTCCTTGAACAGATCGCCCAAGGTCGCGCCCTTGCCAGAAGACTCGCGCTTCATCACCTGAAGTTGCTCAGCGGCAGGACTTTCGCCCGGGTTGAGCATGCTCATGGTGACGCGACGGTCCATCGTGTCGACGTTGGAGATCTCGGCCTTGACGACATCGCCTGCCTTGAGCTCCGTTCCAGCGGGCATTTCCCCGGTAGGAATGACGGCTTCGATACCATCGCGGATGCGGACAAAGGCGCCAAAGTCGGTCGAAGCCAGGACATTGACCTGCTCCACCACCGTTCCGGGCTTGAACTCCTCGAGCAGGGTGCCCCAGGGGTCATCGTGGAGCTGACGTACGCCCAAGCTGACCTTCTTCTCGTCATGGTTGATCGAGAGAATGATTGCCTCCACGTCGTCGCCCTTCTGATAGACGTCGGCGGGATTGTTGATCTTGACGGTCCAGCTGAGGTCGGTCTTGTGAACCATACCGTCAACGCCTTCTTCGATACCGACGAATACGCCATAATCGGTGATAGAGCGTACCTTGCCGCCAATGCGGTCACCCGGCTTGTAAGAGTCGGTGAAGGTGGTCCAGGGATCGGGCTCAAGCTGCTTCATGCCCAAGCTGATGCGCTTGGAAGCCGAGTCGACCTCGAGAACTTGGCAAGCGACTTCCTGGCCGATTTCCAACATCTTGGAGGGGTGCTTGACCTTCTTGGTCCAAGACATCTCCGAAACATGGATGAGGCCCTCGACGCCCGGTTCCAACTCGACGAATGCACCGTAGTCGGTAAGGCTCATGACCTTGCCTTCGACGAGCTTGCCCACAGGGTAGGCTTCGGCTGCGTGGCTCCACGGGTCTTCCTGGGTCTGCTTCATGCCCAGGCTGACACGCTCGGTTTCGGGGTTGTACTTGAGCACCTTGACGGTGACCTCGTCGCCCACAGCAAAAACCTCGCTGGGGTGATTGACGCGACCCCAAGACATGTCCGTGATGTGGAGCAGACCATCGATACCGCCCAGGTCGACGAAGGCGCCGTACTCGGTGAGGTTCTTGATGGTGCCCTGCAGGACCATGCCCTCTTCGAGGTTCTCGAGGGTCTTTTCTTTGAGGTTGTCGCGCTCACGCTCGAGGAGAACACGACGCGACAGAACGATGTTTCCGCGCTTTTTGTTGAACTTGATGACCTTGAATTCGAAGGTCTGACCAATCAACTTGTCGAGGTTTCTGATCGGGCGCAGATCAACCTGGCTACCCGGCAAAAATGCTTTAACGCCGCCGCGAATGGTAACGGAAAGACCGCCCTTCACGCGCTGGCTGATGGTCCCTTCGATGATCTCGTCGCGCTCACAAGCGCTGGAGATCTCGTCCCAGACCTTCATCTTGTCCGCTTTTTCTTTGGACAGCGAAATGAGGCCATCATCGCTTTCACGAGCCTCGATGAAGACGTCGACCTTGTCGCCGGGCGCTACGTTGAACTGCCCCTGCGCGTCGATGAACTCATCCTTGTTCAGGACGCCTTCCGACTTACCGCCGATGTCGACGATCACGAAGTCACGATTGATGCGGACCACCACACCAGTGACGATTTGCCCTTCACCACCGAGCTCGTGCTCGTGGGCGGTCGATACGGATTGCTCGAAGAGCTGGGCGAAGCTCATGTCCGATGCTGATGCGACCTGTTGAGTATCTGTCATGTTAATTCAATTTTCGTGTTGCTCGAGGGGAGAGAGAAACGGAAAGCGCCTAAGCGGCAACACATAAAAAGCCCTCGTACGACGGGATCCGGGGGGCGATGGCTAGCGCAGCAACCGGGGGGCGTCAAATCAGGGCGATTGGCGATCTTGGACCGTAAGAGCGGAAAGCTCCCTGGCCCATCGTCCAACGGCGGCGTCAAACGCCTCGGAACTCGCCGTTCCGCTCCAACTCCTCATCCCATCAGGCGATTGGAGCGCTTTGAAGCCATCTGCCGAAAACGGGATCTGGCGGGTGATTTCGTCCCCGCCCCCTCCCACTTGCTCGAAGAAAACACGGAACGGATTGCCAGGTTCAATCGAAAGCCACGCGCGCTGGGCTCCGACGCCAAGAGGCCGCACTCCAGCGAAACGCACGTCGTGTTCGTAGGCGAGAGAGTTGAGCGTCGTCCCAGGCTTTTGAAGCAGCGCCTTCCATGCCGCGCCCCCCGCATCCGTGATCAGAGCGTCGCGGGCAAGCCTGACGTCATTAGAAAGGATCAAGACACTGTCGTCGGCGATACCGACAGCGAACCCTCGCTCACTGACGACCAAGTCTCCCTCGCGATGGGCGTTTTGTCCCTCGTCTTGAAACAAGCGCAACAAGCCGTCCCCCACCTCATCCCGACGGAAGAGCCCCCCCAAGAGGACGATCCAGTTTCCCTCCTCGGTCACTGCAACCGCGCACTCTCGCGTATCGACCTCGAGTTCGAGGGTGGTCTTTCTTTCCAGGTGTTTGACGAGGGGTTCGGGCTGCTCACGCCCCTCTTCGAGCAGGGGCAAGAGATGGCGTTTGAATACGTCGAAACCCACGTTGTGCTCCACATTGAGCCAAACTGCCGAGCGGACTCTTTCCGGAAGGTGATAGGCTACCCGGGGCTGATAGCGACCAAACTGGTTGTGAATAAAAAGAGCCAGCACAAAAGCCAACGCAAGACTCACGGAAAGCACGGAAAAGACAGTGCGCGATGAATACGAGCGTCGCTCCACGCTCAGTCGTTACTAGAGCAAGACAAAAAAGGGAAGGTGCCCCTCAGTCAGAGAGCCCCAGCCAGGCTAGAAGGAGAGAAAGACTCAGATCCAGCTGAAACACCAACTCCCGCTCGACCGCCTCGTAGTCGAGTTGAAAGCCCGTGCCGAGGGACGTCCTCAGTGCCTCGAGCAACAAATCGAGGGCCTGCCCCGCCCTTTCAGCATAACTCCCAGTTTCGAAACGCAGTCGGCCCTTGATGCGAAGGGCCTCCCCTTTCAGCTCCAAGTGGCCTTGCGCTGACTCAGCTTCGGCCAAGAAGCGAGCCAACTTCGGCGAGCGCTCCCCTAGTACGGGTACCAGCTTTGCCAAGTCGAAAGAACCGGAGACAACCCCCTGGGCGGAAGGCTGCAGTTGGCGCACCGAACCTCCATCGAAAGCGACTCTCTCTACCGGAGTCACCTCGGCCGCGCTAGCCAAGACCACGTAGTGACCGGGACGTTCGACAACCAAGGCGACCCGCTCACGCGCGCGTCCTTCCTTGGCGCGATAGCTGATCACCCCGCCCCCATGGTCTCTCATTGGAAAGAACCGCGAACGCCACGCTCGCTCCTCTAGTGAGGAAGGAGCGGCTCCGCCCTCACCGACGATACAGACCACATAATCGACCGCGGCATCACCGTCCCTACGAGGACCCGGGATCGGTCGTATTCCCAGGTAGAGCACGTCGGCCTGCTCCAACTCGGCGCTCCACGCACCAAGCCGGAGAGCACTTTCGAACCCATCAAGCGCCGCATCGAAGAGAACCCTGGGAAGCAACGCCGCCAGACGCTTTGTGTTCACCCGAAGCACCACGTCCAAGTCGGGGGGCAGCGTCTGCACTGGCGAGAGCAAACGAAGAGGCTGCCCAACGATGGATGTCGAACGCGACGCGCACCCTGCAACCGACAGAGCCGCGCCCAGCAGAACAACGGCGCGCCGACCTGGCATGAGCCCGCCGCAACTCATATCAAACGGTTTCCAGACGCTTCACTCGCTCGACAATGAACTTCACCACCGCGTCGATGTCCATGTTCGACGAATCCACTTCGATAGCGTCCTCGGCGCGCGTCAGCGGCGAGATAGGTCGCTGGGTGTCGCGACAATCTCTTTCCTCGACCTCGGCGATGATCTCCTCCAGGCGCGCGTTTCCGCCCTGGCCTTCTATCTCACTCAGGCGTCTCCGCGCCCGAACCTCAGCTGAAGCGGTGAGGTAAAACTTGGCCTCGGCCTGGGGAAACACAACCGAGCCGATATCACGCCCCTCGAGCACGACTCCACCACCCTCGCCCAACCCCCGTTGAATCGAAAGCAACGCCGAACGCACCTGAGGGTTTTGAGAGACAATACTAGCCCCAAGCGCCGTATCGCGTGAACGGACCTGTTCGGTGACATCCTCGCCGCCCACAGAAACTCGAGTCACGTCCTCGTCGGCCCACATTTTTACCATCCCCGGCCGGGCAAGTTCTTGCGCAACGACTCCAACAGCATCCTGCCTATCGAAGTCGATACCACGCTGCTGGCAAAGCCACGCCACCGAACGATACAGAGCACCGGTATCTACCTGGGTATAACCCAAGGTCCTAGCCACACGCTTGGTCACTGTGCTCTTACCTGCTCCCGCAGGCCCATCGATTGCTACAATCGGTCGCTTAATCATGTTGTATCTCTACTTTAACACCCAGGGCGCGCATTGTTCCCACCCATTTCGGAAACAAGTCTCGCAAACAATCGACATCGTCCAGGCGGCTCGGCGCACGAGCGCGTAGAGCTAGCGCAGAGCCAAGAAGCACCAATCTCGGGTCTCCTCCCGAAGTTAGAGTCAGTGGAAGAAGCCCACTCGGGGTTCCCTTGACTTGAACTGAACCGCCGTCTGATGAGCTTTCTTCTACGAGGGCGCCTGCGCTCCTCAGTAGTCCAAGCGCCCGCCCCCAAATGCGACCATCACCGCCTCGACCGTGAGGAACGTACTCCATGAAAGTCCAGGGTGCTTGGGTTGAACAAGCCATGGCAAGAAGCATCAGCACGCTGTCACCCATCCGGTAGCTCGACTCGCCAGCCACCCGGATGCCCCGCTCCTGACTCAGGCGAAAATTCGGCGTTGCATTGTCCCAACTCACCCGGACTCTTCCCACCGGCTCACCTTGGCGATCCCCTTCAGGCACGAGGGTAACGCCCAATCCCGTCGCCTTGAGCAGGGAAAACCCATGTATCCGCCCCGGATTCAAACTCACATCTTTGAGTTCTAGGTGGCCACGAGGTGCGGCCGTCGCGGCCGCAATGACACAGAGCCCCAAGTCGGGCGAGCCGATTCGCTCATAGACCTGAGGAGCGAGGGCGTCATCGTCCCGAGGAGGATGCACGATCACGCAGCTCCCCTCCGAATCAAGCGGTGCCTTGGCGCGCAACAAGGCGCGCTCCATGTGGTCGGCACTCGCCACGCTTTCCTCGAATACAGTTGGGCTACCCGCCCGAAGCCCAGCCAAAATAGCGGCTTGTTTCGCCCAGGCGAACACCCCCGCATCGCGGAGAGTGATTCCAGAAGGGCGCCCCTCCTCCTCTGGTCGCGCAAAAAGAGTCAGTCGCACACCTTTTGTCTCGTCGCCCTCTTCGACAAGAGCCCCTTCGATGCGGTGAGTCTGGCCCATCACATCGTTCAACACCGCAGCAACAGCGCTGTCGACCCAGATTTCAGACGAGAAGGGGCGCGAGATACACAGGCCAATCAAAAGTGCTCCCACCGCCAGGTGCCCGCGAGCATCGATGGCGAGCTCGGATGGTTGTAATCCGAAAAGGCCCACCCCGTGCACCCGAAGCTCCCCCAACTTCGCATCGAACTCACACCTAGCGCCCAGAAGTGCGAGGGCGTCGCCCAAAGCCCTCACCCCCTGGGGCACTTGCGCCATGCGCAAAGTCGTCGTTCCACGACAAAGGGCTCCCAAAGCCAAGCGACACAAGGCGACTTCCTCATCATCGGGCAGCCCCAGGGCCACCTGCACGCTCAATTGGTCGATTCCCTGGGGATCCACGAGCAGCTGTGTCGTCAAAATGACCTCATTCTTCGACCAGAAACTCCTGCAAAAAACTATCTCCTCGGGTGAGTAAAAAGGACACAAATGCTGCCTCAAGCCCCACGGCAAACTGAGTATCCTTGCCCGTGGACTTACCCTTCATCTCGACAAAGGGTTCCGGCATATCTAGGGCATGCATCACCACTCGATAACGCTCCAACTGCTCATCCGCTTGGGCGATTTGAGCTTCGGCCTTCTGGGCGGCGGCTGGGGTATCGAAGGTGAGCGAGCCGGCCAAATTGAGGCCTCCTCCCTTGTAGTTTCCCACCAGTCGCGCCGCCCGCAAGTGATTTAACGCTGGGAGTCGGGTGCGCAAGACAGAGGGCACCGGCTGGGCATCCAAGTCGACTCCGAGCTGCAAGTGCGCACCAGGTTGGGCTAACAAGGACTGAAACCACGGCGGAACGCTGCGTCCCATGCGCCGTTCCTCCACGAGCTCAAGTACTCGTCTCACCCCGAGCTGCGTACCCAAGACCAGAGTTTTCTTCGTCAACAGAGCAACGGCTGCGCCCTCTTTGACGTACATGGTTTCACCCGCAAATTCGACTTCGGAAAGCGCCTTTGGACCTTCTCCCTGTGCTCCCATCGATGCAGCCGCTCGCTCGAACGCCTCAGGAGAAAAGTTACCTTGGGCCACAAGAGCCACATCGTTTTGAACGCTCGCATAGAAGGCACCTATGATGAGCTCGACGTCCCGTTCGACCACAACACCCGCTGCCTCAATCAAAGGCAGTCGGCGAGCGAGAGCCTTGGCGAGATCGCCCCCGAAATCACTCTTCCAAATGCTCGCATCCGTGCGTAGCCAGGCCACCGCCCCTGGTGGCAGCACACGCCACGGGTCCTCGTCCACTTCGGCATCACTGGGCCGCTCAAGCTCGGCGGCCGAAACGATCCGCTCCGGCGCCGGGCTGCAGGCAACATGCGCGCTGAACAACGCGAGACCAATAATCATGCTTAGCGGTGGGCGGCCTCGTGCAACGCGCTTCATCTTCATCAATCCCAGCACGCCCTTACCCGAGCACCCGGGTCAAGGCATCAAGCAGGCGATCGTCTTCCGCCTCGGTGCCCAAGGTGATGCGCAGATGCGTATCCAACCCCGGCAGCGGCCGCACAATCACGCCTTGATCGAGTAGCTGATCGTAGAGTTTCGCACTCGGGCGCCCAAAATCCACAAGGATGAAGTTCGCCTGGCTAGGAAACACCTGCCCCCACTTTTCGAGCGCTTGGCTGAGGCGCGCACGCTCGCGATTGTTGAGCTCGACCACCCGAGCCAAGTGCTCACGATCCCCGAGACCGGCAATCGCAGCCTCCTGACTGACCAACGACACGTTGAAGGGCGCGCGCAGACGATTGATGTAGCTCATCAACTTTGCCGGCCCGATCCCGTAACCGACACGAAAACCGGCCAAACCATAGGCTTTCGACAACGTCCGTAATACAATCGTGTTCTCGTGAAGCTCGCGGAGCTCGAGGCCATCTGGGAAGTCAGCCTCGTCGGCGAAATCGAAATACGCTTCATCGAGAACCACGATCACGTCCTTCGGAACCGCCCGCAAAAACGCCGTCAAGGCGTCCCTTCCAACATAAGTCCCCGTCGGATTGTTCGGATTGTCGATGATCACGACCTTGGTGTTGTCGCGGATCGCCGCCAACATTCCATCGAGCTGATGCACCAGATTTTCATCAGTTGGCACGGCAGTCGTCGACACATTGTGCCCACCGGCGATCACAGCATACATACTGAAAGCGGGCCTCCCAAAGACGATGTGCTCGCTCGGGGTTGTGAATGTTCTCACAACCAGCTCAAGCAGTTCGTTCGACCCGTTCCCGTGCAAGACCTCGTCTAACTCGACGCCATGAAAGTCGGCAATGGCCCGGCGCAGGCGATACCCCGCCCCGTCTGGATAACGATGCACCTGACTGAGCGCCCGGGTCGCAGCCTCGACGGCTCGGGGACTCGGCCCGATCGCGCTTTCGTTGGACGCTAGTTTCACGATGTCTGAAAGACCGCGCTCCCGTGCGAGTTCCTCGATGGGTTTTCCGCCCTGGTAAGGGCGAAGGGCCTCGATGCTATCGGTGACCAGTTGAGCCATGGGCGAGAAAGCTAGGCACAGACCCCTCGCGACGCAATGCGGAGCAGCAGAGCTCCGCCACTTTCGAGCTCAACACTCCTACCTACCTACAAGCGCCCAACCCAGGCGTTTTTGGGCGTTCCCGCTCGGCGGTTGAGTTCGTCTTAGTGGCGATTAGGTTCGCCGCATGCGACTTCCCGCGCCCCTCTTCCGCCGCGCTCAGGCTCACACTCGCCCCTTCGGACTAGCATGCGTTTGCGCTCTTTCGCTTACTCTCGTCACGGCGTGCGACAAGAAAAAAAGCGACCCCGAAGATTCCGAATCGAGCGAGAAGGGCGAACCTTCCGAAAAGGACAAGCAAGAGAGGCTGAACGCCCTGCTCAAAGAAAACGGGCTCGACCCGAGCAGTCTACCCAAGGCGCCCCCCACTTCAACGACAGCTTCTCCTGCCCAACCTGCCCAGGACAAACAACCGCCTCAGAACGGCTTGGAACAAGCACAAAAAGAAGCAACGACCGCCCCCGATGCGGCGACGCCCGCAAAGAACGCGGCACCACACACACCAACGGCCGCTGGCGAGGCCCCTCCCGCCCAACAGCCTGTAGCGATCCAGCTCCTTTCACGCGGAGCGGCTCCGTACCAAAAGCTGAGGTATCAGTTCAAAAAGGATGCGAAGAAAAACCTCAAACTGAGCGTGGCCTTGTCCATGGAGCGGCGGGTCGGCGGCCAGCCCGTACCGGGAATGCCCCCGTTTGCCCTGGATATTTTAGGGCAAACACAGACTGTCGAGGTCGCTCCTCCCATCGCGCGGCGCCTCCACACCTTTGAGCAACTGACTCCCCGAGTGGACGGAGTTCCCCCGGAGGTCGCCAAACAAATCGCACAACAATACGCCGGCCTCAAAGGGGTCCAGCTGATTGAGACCGTTAGTAACCGCGGCATCATGCTCGGAATGGAGCTCGATCAACGCGCAGTCCACCCACAGGTCTTGGCGCTCATGCAGCACCTACAGGACGGATTGACCAACGCCTTTCTTCCTCTGCCAGAACCGGCGGTCGGCTCCGGGGCGCGCTGGGTGGCGACGATGACGATCAACACTGCCGGGATTTCCTTGATCCAAGAGAACGAAATCACGCTCAAGTCACTCGAGGGTAGCGAGGCCGTTTTCGAAACCAAGCTCAAGCAGCACGCCAAGTCATCCAAAATTGCTGAAGAAAACCTACCTCCAGGGGTATCGATCCAATTGGAGAAGTTGAACGGCGGGGGCTCGGGCAAAATGAAGGTCGACTTCGCACGGCTTCTGATCGAAAGCTCAGCGGAGGTCAAGACCTCAGTAGAAACCGCGATGACACAAGCCGGGGCTGTAGCCCCTATTCATGAAGCGGCCAATACCTCGATGAATGCGAGCATTACCATCACTGACGCGCCGTCCGACTGAAGGTGCTCTCAGGCAACAAAAAACGGACGCCCGAATTTGGGGGTCCGTTTTTTGTATGTTCGAACTTCGACCGTACAGGCGCGTTTGACTAGGCCAAACCGAGAAGGAACTGGGCCACATCAAAGCGGCGACAGACGCTCAACTTGTGGAAGATCGACGCGATTTGATTGGCGACCGTGCGCTCTGCTGTTCCGCGCTCCATGGCGATGTCCCGGTTGCTCAGACCATCACAGACCAACCACGCAACGTGATGCTCCGCTGAGGAAAGACGTACTTCGATTTCGGGACGAGGAGGAATATCACAGCGAATGCTGAGCAGCTTTTCGTCGCCGTATTCAACTTCACCGACCACGGCCCGGCCGGCTCGTCCTTTTTCGATTTCGGAAAGCGCCCGCCAGACCTGCAACGCAGAAAAGCGCGAGTCGGTACCCAACTTCACTAAACCGTTTCCAAGGTGGCCGCACACACACTGGCGACTGATCCCCATGCGACGCGAGATGTCTCTGTCTGCCTCGCCGCTCATCACCGCAAGGAGGATCTCGTGTTCCCGGGCACTCACCTGAGCCCCCCCACCCTTCAATAGGACACGCAGCTGCGCGTCCTTGCGAGACACATCAAGGATCGCCCAATCGCCCCGAAGGAGTGATTCTTTGTTCAGCCGGCCCCGCCCCGCTGATGGCACAGGCCCGTGCGGCGCACGCTCAGCCAGGGCACGAGGTGACAATCGAGTCTGAGACGCTGGCGAAATCGCCCGGTGCTCGCCGCTCTCGCTGCTGGGGGCCACGGGGACGAGCGTGAGTTTCGAAAGAGGATTTGCTGACATAGTTTCGTTCCTTGCCGATAGTTACTCGGCATGTGCACAGAAACTAGCGCATTTTCTCGAACTAAACATCCTGGTTCACGTCCGAGGGGCTAAATACTCCGTATAGACCGCTTCTGGCAAGCGAGGATCGGCTCCGTGCTCCGATGTCAGCACTAGCATAAGTAGCTATAAATACGGCATTGTTGGCCGCGCTATCGACCTAGTCCCGCTCCGGAAACGGTTTGCTTCTCGACCTCCTCTCCGGGGCGGCAAAACTCCTTCCCTGTCGAATAATAACAAACAGAGCGGAACCAGCTGGCTTCGAGAGGGCGAAGCAAAGGCGTGCCATTTAATTTTTGACCACTGAATCCCTGCTAGCCCGCCACCCAATCGCAGAACCAAAACCCGTCTCTCTCGATGACCTCGCCCCGCTCCACGGCGATGGGCGCTGCAAAGGCAGGAATCGACGATACAAAGCTATGAAACTCACCTTTCTCGCCGCAAGGGTCCACACCGTCGGGAAGTTCCGCGAGAAGAGCATCGTCAAACCTCCGCCCAACAAATCTTGGGTCCAACTGCTTAGGATCAACGGTCGAAAGGTGCGCGACCAGTCCTCCCTTCACCATCTCTTGGGCTAATTCAGCCGTGCTTCTCCCCCAAAGGGGAAACACCGGTTCGATCCCCGTCCCCGCGAGTCTATCCTCTCTGTACTTTCGAACATCTTCCAAAAACAGATCACCGAAGATCATATGGGTGATTTCGAGCTCTTGAGCTCGAGCAACCTGGTCTCTCATGATGCGCTCATAATCTTCGTTCGAGCACGGCCAAGGAAGAGCCACCTCCCAAAGGGGAAGCGACAGGGCCTCGGCTTGCCTCCGTAAGAGTTGGTTTCTCACGGCATGCATCGCAACTCGCTCAAACTTCTGATTGACAGTGGTCAGCAGCGCAACGACTTCATACTCCCCCCCCATCAACACCTTCTGTAGAGCCCAGGCGGAGTCCTTCCCACTGCTCCAACTCATGAGCGCCCTCTTCTTGCCTACTGCGGCCCCAGACCGGCCACTTCCATCCGAGTTGTCCATAAGGACGGCCACCGTAGGCGACGAAGTCTTGTTTTGACAGTCCCCAAGACTCGGTCGTGCAGCCTCGAAGTAGTTGGGGCGCAAGTTCCTCCCGATGGCGCCGATTGTGTGACAACCCTGTGTCACTGAGTGACAGCGCGCCCCCTCTCCACCTCGAGCTCGAAGAAGAAAGAGCCATCATTTTAGCAACTTAGGAACCTGTGCCCTAAAAGCAAGTGTGTGGAAATTGTCGCGCCTCCGTCACACGGGCGTCACACGGGCACAGCAGTCTCCCGCCATCGAAAACGAAGGAACACCAAGTCCCCTCTCTTCAGGAAACTGCCTTTTCATGAGAACACAAATTCTGAGCTCCGTACTGATTGCCTCTACTCTCTTTGCTTTGGGCTGCAGCAAGCACTCCACCCAAGCTAAGAAAGATGCAGATGCGAGCGGAACTTCTCCAGAAGCTGCTGGTCCCAACGACTCAGGGCCCTCCATCATCGCCATCGATGGCTCCTCCACTGTCTTTCCCATCACGGAAGCTGTCGCCGAAGAGTTTCAGAAGGGAAACAAGGCGCGCGTCACCATCGGCGTCTCTGGCACTGGCGGCGGATTCAAAAAGTTCTGCGCGGGCGAAATTGCCGTAACTGGCGCGTCGCGTCCCATTAAGCCCAGTGAGGTGAAGATGTGCGGCGAGAAGAAGATCGATTACCTCGAACTTCCCGTTGCTTACGACGGCCTTTCGGTAGTCGTGAACCCCGCGAACGATTTTGCCGCCGAGATGAAGGTCGAGGAGCTCAAGAAGCTCTGGGAGCCCGCCGCCCAAGGGAAGGTGACTAAGTGGAGTCAGGTGCGCGCAGGTTGGCCGGACAAGGAAATTCACCTCTTTGGCCCGGGTGTCGACTCTGGCACCTATGATTACTTCACCGCCGCCGTGGTGGGTAAAGAGCACGAAAGTCGCGGCGACTTCACCTCGAGTGAAGACGACAATGTGCTGGTCCAGGGCGTGTCGACCGATAAATGGGCCCTCGGCTTCTTCGGCTTCGCCTACTACGCAGAAAATGCCAAAAAGCTAAAGCTCGTCGGCATCGACGATGAAAACGACGAAAACGGCAAGGGCGCCATCAAACCTTCTCCGGCCACCGTAGCCGACGGCACCTACCAGCCCCTGGCCCGTCCCATCTTCATCTATGTGTCGAAGCAAGCTGCAGCACGTCCTGAAGTCGCGGCCTTCGTCGATTATTACCTCAATAAGGGAACCCCGCTCGTCGAGGAGACCGGCTATATTCCGCTCTCAAAGAAAGCGATTTCTTTAGTGTCAAAACGATTCACTTCTGGCACCACAGGTTCACTTTTTGATGGTAAAGGTTCGACCGTCGGAGCCACCGTGGAGAAGTTGCTTGAAGGCAAGTAGTGAAGCAGTCGCGCTGCCAGGCGCTGGGCCAACCATTTCAACCCAGGATCATTCACTCACCGGAAGCACCCCTTTCGTTGAGAAGCTGGTTGAGTATGCGTTGATGGGTTGTGGTTTGCTCACGGTCGGAACGACCCTGGGCATCCTCACCACCTTGGCGGTAGAAACAGCGGGCTTCCTTTCGGAGGTGCCGCTCACCGCTCTTTTGTTCGACACAGAGTGGACTCCTCTCTTTGCCGACAAACATTTTGGCATTTGGCCCTTGGTCGCCGGTACGGTGATGACATCGGTCTTGGCCCTCTCGGTTGGCCTGCCTTTTGGGCTTCTTGCCGCCGTCTTTCTGAGTGAGCTCGCCACGCCAGGAGTGCGTAAATGGGCCAAGCCGGCCCTCGAGGTGCTCGCTGGAGTACCGACCATTGTCTACGGCTACTTTGCTCTGATCGTGTTGACCCCTGCTCTGCAAAAGGTCGTGCCCGACCTGGCCGGGTTCAACACCCTGAGCCCAGGACTCGTGATCGGTATCATGGTCACGCCCATGATCGCGTCTTTGAGCGATGATGCTTTGCGCGCTGTCCCCAATAGCTTGCGGGAGGCCTCCTACGGTTTGGGCGCGTCGAAGGTACCCACCGTACTCAAAATCGTCCTTCCCGCCGCGCGTGGGGGAATTGCGGCCTCAGTGATTCTCGCCATTTCACGTGCCATCGGAGAAACCATGGTAGTGGCGATTGCCGCAGGCCAGCAGCCTCATCTCACCGCCGATCCCCGAGTCCCGATGGAAACCATGACCGCCTTCATCGTGCAGGTATCGATGGGTGACACCCCAACCGGCACTCTGGAATACCGCAGCATCTTCGTGGTCGGCACGGTGCTCTTCCTCATGACCTTTGGGATGAACATCGCCAGTTTCAGAATGACGCGGAGCGCTCGAGCCCGCTGATCGGATCCCTGTACCATGAGTACCGTCAATCGTAGAATCTTGGGAGAACGCGCCTTCTTCGTCTGGTGCGCCTCGGCCATCATAATTCCCCTTGGGGTGCTCTTCGTTCTCCTTTGGGATGTAGGGGTCGATGCGCTGCCGCGCCTGAGTATCGACTTTCTCACGTCCTACCCTTCGAGGAAGGCGGAGCTCGCCGGAGTCCTTCCTGCTATCGTCGGAAGCCTCTACCTCATCGTTCTTACAGCTCTCATTGCCCTGCCCCTTGGAGTGGGAGCGGCACTTTATCTGGAGGAGTACGCCAAGAAGGGCAAGTTGGCTTCTTTGATCGAAATCAACATCGCTAATCTCGCGGGGGTGCCTTCGATCATTTATGGCCTCTTGGGTTTGGGCGTCTTCGTCCGGGTTCTCGGCCTGGGACGTAGTCTTCTCGCCGGGGCACTAACCATGGCGCTGCTCGTCCTACCCATCATCGTGATGGTCACCCGCGAGTCGCTGCGCACCGTGCCAAGCCAGCTGCGTGAAGCGGCCTGGGGCCTCGGTGCCACCCGCCTACAGATCGTCCGGCAAGTCGTGCTTCCCCAGGCGTACCCGGGCATCCTGACCGGCGCCATTTTGGCCATTTCCCGCGCTATTGGGGAAACCGCCCCCCTCGTGGTCGTAGGCGCTCTGACCTACATGACCTTTCTTCCTGACGGTATCGACGCGCCATTCACGGTGCTGCCCATTCAAATCTTCAACTGGGTGAGCCGCCCTCAAGAAGCGTTTCTCATCAACGCGGCGGCGGGCATCGCCGTTCTTATGGCGACCATGCTGGCACTCAATAGTGTTGCCATCGTGTTGCGCAATCGCCTTCAACAAAAGCATTCGAGGTAAACATGGGAGCCGTCGCGCTCAGGAGAGAACGGTCGACCAAGATCGCGGCCCGCGAGGTCTGCGCTTGGTTCGGTCAAAACCAGGTTCTCAAGGACGTCTCCTTAGACTTTCCGGCGCGTAGCGTCACGGCCATCATTGGTCCTTCTGGGTGTGGCAAGTCCACACTCTTGCGCAGCCTCAACCGTATGCACGAGCTTGTCGAGGGGGCGCTGCTCACCGGAAGCATCCTACTCGATGGCGAAGACGTCTATGGCAACCACGTCGATCCGGTACTGCTCCGCAGACGAGTGGGTATGGTGTTTCAGAAACCCAATCCTTTCCCTTCGATGTCCATCTACGAGAACGTTCTCTCGGGACTCAAGTTGACCGGACGCCTGGGCAACGAAGCCCCCGACGAAGTCGTTCGACGCGCTCTGCGCGGTGCGGCTCTCTGGGACGAGGTGAAAGAGCGACTCCATTCGCCTGGCATCGGGTTGAGTGGTGGACAACAGCAGCGCCTTTGTATTGCGCGCTCCTTGGCGGTTCGTCCCGAAGTACTTCTCATGGATGAACCGTGTTCTGCGCTGGATCCGATAGCAACCGCGAAGATCGAAGACCTCATCCACACGCTTTCGGCAGACTACACCATCGTTATCGTGACTCACAACATGCAGCAAGCTGCCCGAGTTTCGAACGATACGGCTTTCATGCTGCATGGGGAATTGGTAGAGTTTTCGCCCACGGACCAAATGTTTACGGCCCCGCGGGACTCTCGCACCGAAGACTACATCACAGGCAAGTTTGGATGACTCTCCACACCGATCGCGAACTCAATCATCAACTCGAAGTGCTGCGCAGTCGTTTGCTGCGCATGGCCGGCTTAGTGGAGACAATGATTGATGACTCGGTGCGCTCTCTGATGGAGAGTGACGTCGATCTGGCGCGTCAGACTATCGCTCGCGATCACCAAGTGAACCGTCTTGAGGTCGAGGCAGATGAACAATGCCTCTTGGTGATTGCTCGCTGGCAACCAGTTGCTAGTGACCTGCGCTTTGTAACATTAGCGTTAAAAATGGTCACCGACTTGGAGAGGATCGGAGATCTTGCCGTCAACATCTGCGAACGCGCCATCGATCTCGCGGCCCGACCTGCCATTTGGCCCTGGGATGAACTGCGCGAAATGACGCGGATTGCCAGAGGCATGGTTCAAGGCAGCGTAGACGCATTCGTCAAGAGCGATGCCGTCATGGCTCAAGCTGTCATTGATCAAGATGATCAGGTGGACGACTTGTACGTGCAAGCCTTTCAGCACGTCCTATCCACGATGCAGGAGCACCACGAAGACCTCCCCGGCGGGATCCACGCGCTTTCGGTGATCAAGTGGCTGGAGCGCATAGCGGACCACGCCACCAATCTGGCGGAACTCGTGGTGTTTATGGTCAAAGGCAAGGATATTCGCCACATGAGCCGAGACTCACACATCGCCCACGGGCCCTAATCAATCCAAGCACTCAATTGACCGAAGCGCGCTCTCCCTCGTTGGACGGCGCGCTTCTTCGTTGTGGACTCATATCGCCCCGAGCACTCACAGCCGCCCAAGCCCAATGTGACATTCCGATGACATCGTGTCTCTTCCGTGACGAATGCGACAATCCTGTTTTCTTTGGGCATCGGGTTCGTGTAGATGAGCCGCATCAACTCAACCCCTCGAAGGATCTATGCACAGCTCTATCGTTTCGCTCACTATCATGGCCCTCCAATCGGGCATCGTCGGACAACAGGCACCTTCCGCTCAACCGAATCCCACACAAGCAGCGCCGGTTGCCCAGACTGAAGCTGTCCCCGATGGGCAAGACTCGGCCTCTGATGCCCCTAGCGAAGAGCCCCCCCTAGCCAGCGAGGCGAAAGAAGAATCGTCTAAGGCGACGCGCCCCCCCGAGGCAGACGCGCCCGCGCAAGACCCCACGCCTGAGCCCGCACAAGAAGCGACTGTCGCAGAGGTGCCTGAGTCTAAGACCGCGACCGAAGCTGAGCCCCCCGAGCCTAGCCCTCAGGGAGCGACCGACGACGCAGTCGAACAGCCCGGTCTTCTCGACAAACACCCTGTTGAAAACAGCAAGAACACCTACAAACCTGGCACCGGCCTGGTCATCTCTTCTGCGGATGAGCGATTCTCGATGGGGATCCGCCTTCGCATTCAGATGCGCAACGAACTGACCAACGTCGAGGAAGACGGAGACAACACGCTCAGCAATCGTTTCGGCGCGCGGCGCGCTCGCCTGCAATTTAAGGGAAACATCTTCAGCAAGAAGATAAAGTACAAGGCCGAATTGGCCTTTTCTCCCAACGACCTGGGCCACAGCGATGACGGAAGCAATTCACACACACCGCTCCTCAGCTGGTATACCGAGTTCGTCCATCTCAGGGATCTCTCCTTGCGACTCGGACAATATAAGCTTCTGTACAGTCGTCAGCGCGTGGTCTCATCCGGAGATCAAGAGTTCGTCGACCGCAACCTCGCACAAGGCGAATTCAACCTAGATCGCGACATCGGAGGGCACCTGTTCTCTAAAGATCTCTTCGGTCTAGGACTCTTCAAGTACTACGCAGGGGTCACGATCGCCGAGGGGCGCGACTCTTGGGAAAAAGAGTCGACCGAAAAAGGTGTCGGCAGCTACCAACCTTTGGTCCGTTTGGAGGTCCTGCCCTTCGGAGACTTCGACGACTACAAGGAAGTCGACTTCTCTCGCGAAAAGAAGCTGCGCGTATCTCTTGGCGGGGCGTACGCCTTCACCAAGAACGGGACACGCACCCGCGGCTACCGTGGCTCACTCTTCGCGGACGGAGGGACGGCTGACTTTCACAATGCAACCGCCGACTTGATCGCTAAGTACGCTGGCCTGACGCTCTACTCGGATTTCTTCTGGCGCAAAGGTGACCGCAATACCGATGTTGCAGCCGGGGACGAAGATGGCAACCTCACCGCCAGCGGGCTCGGCGGCTCGGTTCAGCTCGGTTACCTCCTTCCTACACTGCCCCTCGGAGTGGGCGTGCGCTATGCCGCTATGGATGCGGGAGGCAACGACGACGAAACGACTCTGAGCAAAGAGCAAGAAGTCGGCGGCACTTTGGGTTGGTATTTTGCCGGTCACAACCTCAAGCTCCAGAGCGACTTCTTCCATATTTGGTCTGAAGGGGTGAACGAGGACCAATTCCGCGTTCAGCTCCAGGTCGCCTACTGAGCTAGCCCCTTTCGCCCTGAAGCCAGAGCGAAATACTTCACCCCAGGCCCTCTCCGTCGCACTCAGGCCCAATCTGATAACAATTCAGGGAAAAGGAGCAGGTCTTTTGCGCTACAAAGGAAAGATGAACTTTCTTTTGGCCGGTGCGCGCGCCACCATTTCTCTCGCCCTCCTTTCCGCCGCCTGTTCTTCTGGATCGACCGCAAGCCCGATGGGCACGACCACGGGTTCGGAAACGGGAGCGACGACCGGTGATGGAGAGGGGCCTGGAACTGGTGGAACGGCGGGCGCCGAAGGGATGAGTGGAGGCGCCTCCTCAAGCGCGGGGGGACAAGCCACCGATAGTGGGGGCGGAGACGCCGGCAGCGGCAGCGGTGGCGATACTGGGAATGCGACGGGCGGAGCGGTTGGCAGCGGCGGTCAGTCAGGCAACTGTGGCGACCGCGCCGCGGGCGCGGACCCATTGCCTCCACCAAGCGGCACGACATTCGTCTATATTGGAAGCGGGTCCTGGGGCGGCGATAACGGCTTGATCTCGGTTTATACCATCGACCGCACCAGTAAAACCCTCACCTTCGTCAGCGAACATCCCGCTGGTGGTCTCGCCTCTTCTCTCGTCATTGACGAACAGGCGGGGCGCCTTTACGCGGGTGACGAGAGCAAGAACGGCGTAAACAGTTTCACGATCGACAAGACCACAGGCAGCTTGACGAGCTTGGGAGCGACCTCATCGAGCAACGCGCCCGTTTATGTCTCCCTTTCACCGGATCGCAAGTTTCTTCTCGCGGCCAACTACGGTGAGGGCAATGTCGACGTCTACCCCATCGGTGACGACGGCAAAGCGCAGGCTAGTCTAGGCGCCACCAGCACGGGCGCCGAGGCGCACTGTATCCTCGTCGACGCGCAGAACCATGTTCTCGTGGCAAACAAGGGTTCGAGCACCCTATCGCACTTTGACTTCGCGGCAGGGACCCTGACTGCTGCAGCGCCCCCCACCACGAATCTTAGCTCCCCCCGCCATATCTTTGCGACAGATGGACGCGCGTACGTGGTAGCCGAGGGCGCGGATGCCATCACCGCCTTTGATGTGGGCGCGGACGGTTCACTCACCAAGGACTGGGAAGTCCCACGCCTGGCAGCAGGCGGCTCCGCGGCGAACGATAGCGGCGCGGACATTCACGTCACATCCAACGGACGCTTTCTTTACGCGAGCAACCGTGGCGCAGCGAACAATATCGTCGCCTATGACATCGGCTGCGGTGAGCCTCAGCTCATCGAGCACGAATCCACTCAAGGAACGACACCCCGCAACTTCGACCTCGACCCATTCGACCAGTTTCTGGTCGTGGGCAACAGGGAAGGTGGAAGCGTAGTTGTCTTCAACATTGCAGCCGACGGACAGCTCAACCATGCGTCCACCCTGGACGTGGCTTATGAACCTTTCTTTATCGAAGTGGTGCAATTTTAGTACTCGCCAGCGCGACCACTGAGCGTTCCTCAAGATAACTTGCAAGCCGGACGAAATGCCCGGATAAGGCCACCATCCTCGTGTTGCAAAACGTTAACTTGAAGGACTCACGTCTCGGGCCGCGCTCACGTTGGTTCGTCGGCTTGATCGCCGCAAGCGCCGTGCTGAACTTGCATCCGCGGTCCGCGTGGGCACAGGTGCCTGGTATTTCCACCCAGGTCGCAGGAACTTGCCCCGACCAAGCAACTTTGGAGCGTCACCTCGCCGCTGTCTTTCGCGAAGAGCCAGTCGAGATCCACGATGACCTCCCGTCGCCCGACGACGTGAAGCGATCATATGAGCTCCTAGTAGAGCATCTCACCGGGTCGCCGACCCGGTTTTATCTCCAAAGCCAAGGAACAGTTCTCCTGGACCGAGAGCTATCCAGTTCGGACTGCAACGCCCTTGCTCAAGCTATCGCGATCGTGGTGCACACCCACTTCGTACAGCTCGACTTCGATTCCCGGTCAGCCCCCCCCGTCGCTACAACAGACACCACCTCGAACGGCTCTTCCTCGTCAGACACCAAAGAGCCAACCCGCCCGTCGATCGGTGTCTCATCGATAAAGAGAGCTCCCAGCTCGAGCCAGACAACGCACCGGCGCAACAACATATCGCGTTGGTTCGTATCCGGAGGGATCCAGTTCGACGGCTACAGTCCTCAGTTGACCGCTGCGCCTGGAGCCTTACTCGGCCTTGGGCTGCAACTTGGGTCGTTTCGCTCGAGATGGCAGGTTCGGGGCTCGACTCCGGTGATTCTTTTCGATGACAAAGATTCGATTCGCCGCACTCCAATTGCCACCACACTCGGTGCTCATTGGTCGACCTCAGGTCGGATTCAGGTGAGCGTCGGAGTGGCCGCAGGTGCCGCTCTTGCCTGGATGATACCGACCCACACCACTGCGCCTCGACGCGCGTTTGCGGTGTCACCACTTTTGGAAGGGGACTTCCGAGTGCATCTAGCGAACTCCAGTCGCTGGCGGCCTTGGCTGGCTCTGCGCGTAGGCTACCTCTTCCTCCGCGAGGAGTACCGCATCGCCCCCCGCGGAGTCATAGGCAGAGGTCCGCGGCTCTCTTATGGAATCACGCTAGGTACGGATTTTTCCATCCACACTGTTTACGACAAGGCTAAAAGTGAAGCAATTCGCAATTTGGATGAATAATGACTGATCGATTTCGCAGGCTCGAACCACTGTCACAATGAGTCTACTCGCTGATGCTTACTTGCGACGTCACCGCCATCTCGCCACCTTCCTCGGTGGCACAAGACGAACTCGACTGGAACGAGTTCTATCCGAGGCAGTTCGACCGTATCTACCGCCTAATTCTGCGCTCCGGTGTCCCGACCTTAGATGCTGAGGACCTGGTCCAGCAGACTTTTCTCGTCGCACACCGCCGCATGAATCAAGGCATCGAAATCGAAAATCCCGGAGCGTGGGTCCGTGCTGTCGCCCTAAAGGTTGTCGCTGACTACTACCGCTGGCGCAAAGTGCGCCGACTTAAAACGTGGTTGCTTCCGTACTTGCCCGGTGTTGTGCCCGAACGCTCCGACGATCCTGAAGCGGAGGCTTCCAACTCCCAGCTTCAAGAGCAGATCACGACCGCTTTGGCTCAACTGAGTCCTAAGCTCCGAGATGCGTTCGTCTTACTCGAAGTGGAGCAATTGTCGCTCGACGAGGCGGCCCTCATCTTGAACGCCCCGTCGAACACCCTCCGTTCTCGCAGACGTCTCGCTCTGGAAGCGCTGCGTCGCCATATGCCCCCCCAACACCGAAAGGGAAACTCATGACCCAGCTGGAAGACGAGTCAATACGCGAGGCGATTGCTCAGCTCCGCCTACGGGCAGTGCCCCATGGGGCGAGAGCACGGGTGCTTGAATCGATCCAGAGCGATTGCACCCCTCGGAGAGTCACCGGGCTCCAGTTGCGCAGAGCGGCTCCCGTGTTTGCACTCGCCGTCTTTTCGGCTGGAGCCGCAATAGCAAGCTTGAGCATGCATCACCGACCCGTGTTTCTCACCCACTCATCGGTGGAAAGGGCGCCGTCCACGCCTCCCGCCACCTCTTCCGTATCGGCTAAACCACCTCTTAGAGCCACCCCACCCACGGACACCGGAGCCACTCCAGAGGTTGAAGCTGAAGCGCCATCCTCCATCGCCGCCGTCTCCACACGCGCCGTCGATAAACCGAACAGCTCAGGACGAGGGACAGGAGCCGAAGCGTCCCCACCAAGGAAGTTGAACAGGCAAGCCCAGACAGATCGCTCGGCTTCGTCCAGCCGTCCCGCATCCGTCCGGCAACATGCTCACGGATCAGACTCGTCGACGCACGCTCCCGCCAAGGACACAGCCCTCGCCAAACAGATTCGAAGCTATCGGGCTGCCATTTCGACCAACGATCCATCGGCGCGCGTTGCGCGTCTCCGGTCCTTCAAAGCACGCTATCCGGGTAGCGCGCTCGTCCACGAAGCAGACTTGAACATCGTCAAGTCCCTCGGCGAAAGCAGGAAGGCCGAAGAGCAAAAGGCTGCCGCACGCGCCTTTCTCAAAGACCACCCCCAGAGCGCTCGAGCTGCAGACATCGAACGTCTAGCGGAACCAAAAGATCTACCCGTACCCCCATCCACCCGAGGCAAACAATGACGTCGCTCCCCCCAACTATCCTGGCGACTTTATCTTACCTTCTGTGTAGCTGCAGCTCACAGTTGGACCTCGGCAGCGACTATGGCCCCCCAGCCTCGGGAGGAAGCCCCCAGAACACCGCAGAAACATCAAGTGGTGGAGCGACCCAAGCTAAGAGCGACACTGGAGGGGGCGATGCAGAAGTCGAAAACGCTGATGACCTCACGTCCGAATCACAGACTCCGTCTGATGCCAACTCTACAGAGAAAGTGCTCTGCGACCCCAATCTACCGGACTGCGCACTGGACTGCTCGACCTCTGAAATCGACAACTGCCCCGATGGGTTGTTGGACGTAGACTGCAACTGTTGGCAGCCCTGTGATGAGAGCTATTGCATGCGCTGTGGCACGGAGCTCTGCGAAGTCGAAGAAACCTGTGTTGCTGGCACCTGCACCGAGACGGACGGTGAGGAGCATCAGTCGGACGATTACAACTGACCACTGACGCCACATCATCTACAGGCATCGTCGGGTCCTATCAGCCCTACCCAATCGTGAGATGTACGCCATTGCGCTCGTCGAAGGCGTTCGGTGCTCGAACCAAGATTGAGGCAGCACGTCACTTTCTTGTGATCCGACTTCGCCTCTGCCGCCACTAGGTAGCTGAAAACAGACCGCACGTGTGGTCTGGATATCGATGTTCACCCAACTTGCTTCTTCTGACCGCCGATTGGCTATGGGCGTAAGCGCCGCACTCGTGCTTCTTGCTCTTGGCCTGATCGCATTTCGCGTGCTTCACCTGGGATACCAGTTGTCGGACGTCCTTCCAGAATCGCACTACCGTCTGACCTATCATCTTTCGCTTGACGGACACGAACGAGAAGCAGTCGTTCGCACATTTTTGCCCCAAAGCGATCAACGACAAGAAGTTCTCTCCGAGGACAACGACTCGCCCGGGCTTTTCATCAAGGTCGCCCAAGAAGGCCCGAACCGCCGGGCTATCTGGAGTCAGTCTCGTGTCCCCAACAAAAGCTCGATCGATTATTCTCTCGTCCTCACCAGTCGCGCCCTACGCTACGAGCTACCTAAGCACTCGGCGGCACCTCAAAGCTACGCCTCGACTTGGGCAAGGTACCTTGAGCCAGAGGAAGCGATTCAGGTCGACCACCCTGAAATTCACCAAGCATTAAAAGCCGCCGGAGCCACAACGGGAGACGCGGTGCATCGTCTCCGGGCAATCTACAAGCTCACATCTTCGCTGCCTTCCAAGTCGTTCAAAGGAACCACCGATGCATTAACAGCACTTCGTTTGGGAGAAGCGAGTTGCAATGGAAAGAGTCGCCTTTTCGTGGCGCTAGCCCGTGCTACCGGACTTCCTGCACGGCTCGTGGGAGGGCTCATCCTCGAACCAGGGTCCAAAAAGACAAGCCATCAATGGGTTGAGGTGTACATCAACGGTCACTGGATCCCGTTTTGTCCGACCAACGGACACTTCGCGGAACTCCCTGCGCATTATCTCACCCTCTACCGCGGTGATCACGGTCTATTTTCTCACACCGCCGACGTCAACTTTGACTACGAGTTTGAGACGACCGTCGAACAGGTCCCGTCCGAAAAGGCTCAAACTAGCCTGCAGGCGATCAACGTATTGGCCCACTTCCAGCGCCTCGGACTGCCTTTCTCCTTGCTCAGAACCATGTTGATGCTCCCTCTCGGAGCACTCATCGTCGTCATCTGTCGCAATGTCGCCGGGATCCCCACCTTCGGCACCTTCCTACCCGCACTCATTGCCGCAGCAATGCTCCAGACCGGAGCTCTTTGGGGAACAGTGGGATTGCTCGGTATCGTACTCGTCGTCGCTCTCGTTCGGCTCGCTCTTCAAAGCCTGCAGCTACTTCACTCCCCAACACTCGCCGTGCTGTTGGCAGTAGTGACTGGCAGCATGCTCGCCACCAGTCTAGTTGCAGAGCACTTCCAGGTTCAGGCGCTCACTCGCATGACTTTGTTTCCGATTGCTGTTCTGGCCATCACCGCCGAGCGTTTCTACGTGGCCCTCGTCGACCGCGGGGCCCCTGCCGCCATGAGTGAACTATTAGGAACCTTGTTAGTTATCTACCTGTGCTACCTGCAAATGCGTTCTATCGCCCTCCAAAGTTTGATTGTTGGGTTCCCTGAAGTGCTCTTGGTCGTGGTGGCTCTGGATATCTATCTGGGAACCTGGACCGGCATTCGTTTGAGCGAACACCTACGTTTTCGGCGCCTACTTCTGGAGGCCCAGCCATGAGTACGCCCCTTCCCCTTCCCGGACTCATGTCGGCATTTCGTGATGCGTACGCGAAGCGCACGCGCCTGATGGGTATCAATCTCCGCAATCGGGCGCTCGTGGCGAAAGAAAACCCACGAGGACAGCGACACTTGGCCGACGACAAGCTCCTAGCCAAACGCCTTTTGGCCCAAGCAGCCGTCCCCACGCCCCGCACAATCGTGAGCTTTGAAGGACTGGGTGAAATTCCCACGGCCTTGGACGTCATCAAACGCGAGCCGAGCTTCGTTCTCAAGCCGGCACGTGGAGCCGGCGGGCGCGGGATCGTGGTCGTGACCGGCCAACAAAACGATCAGTTTCTTCGAGCTGGAGGCAGTTTGATGTCTACATCGGCCTTGCGGCGCCACATGGCCGAAATCGTCTTTGGAGCGTTCTCAAAGACTCTGGAAGACCAAGGCTTCTTCGAGGAAAGGATCCAAGCTACGCCGACCCTCGCGGAACTCAGTCCGTCCGGTCTTTGTGATGTGCGCGTACTCGTACTGAAAGGACGCCCCTTCGCCGCCATGCTCCGCGTCCCAACCAAAGGCTCAGGAGGCAAAGCCAACCTGCACGCAGGTGGTCTTGGCCTGGGTTTGCGGCTGGACTCAGGTCGGGTCATGCGGGCCATGCAGCGAGGCCGCATCTTGACTCGTCATCCGGACACTCAAGCTACCTTGCTTGACTGGGCCGTTCCCCAATGGGACGAGATCCTTACCGTAGCGACCCAAGCCGCCCAGGCTTTCCCACTCCGCTACCTAGGCGTCGATATATGCGTCGATGACACGCGGGGACCGTTGGTTTTGGAAGTCAACGTACGTCCAGGTCTCGAAATCCAAAACATCTGCGGTCGGAGCCTCATTGACGCCCTGGAGGCCAAATGATCAGCGAGAAAGCGGACCCACTCTGGCCGGTGGCCCTCCTGATCGTAGGAGTCGTATCTGGAACATCTATCCTAGAAGCCCAAGCGCGCAACTATTCCGCCTCGGCCCACACTATCGTTGTTCCAGGTGCTGCCCCCACAATCGCTCCGAACGACGATGAAGAAAGTGAAGGGGACGAGGGAGATGAGGGGGGAACGGACCGAGAAGGTTTAGAGCCGGTAAGTGACGAACATCGACGCATCCAGCGGCTTGCTCGGCGCGGTGATCTCGTCCAGGCGTTGGCCGCCTTCGGTGCCCTAGTCGAGGCGTTTCCCAATAGCGCTTCGGCCCATGCCGACTACGGCTATTGGCTGATTCGCGGCAAGCGACTCGATGAAGCGGTGCGCGAACTCACTCGCGCATTGGAACTCAAACCCGAGTCGGCATTGTTGCACATGAATCTCGGGGCGGCTTATCGGAAACAAGGCAAAGCCGAAGAGGCAATCGTTCTTTATCGGAAGGCCCTCCGACTGCGCCCGGGCTACATCGAAGCTGAACTCGCGTTGGCGCGGGCTCTCGTTCTCCTGAAACGTCCCGATGAAGCCAAAACTCTACTTAAAAAGGCCGCAGAGCACGGTGACCACGAGTCCCGCGCACGAGCACTCGTGGCCCTTGGTCGCATTCAACTCGACACCGCCGAATCCGACCAAGCGACCAAAAGCTTTACACGCGCGATCGAGTGGCTACCGGCAAGCGCGGATGTACGCGCAGCAATCGCTCGCGCTTGGTTCAATACGAAGAAGGCCAAAGGGCGTGCCCAACAGACGCTGGAGGCAGCCTTAGCCGCAGATCGTTTAGCTCCCGGAGATGCGCGCATCTTATCGCTGATCGGAAAAACCTACGAACTGCTCAAAGATGTCGAATCTGCTCGTAACGCGTACCTTCAAACGATCGAGGCAGATCCAACGCAGGTTTACGCGATACGTCGCCTTTTTCGTTTTGAGTTGGATGCTCGCAATTTTGTAGCGGCGGAACGTTATGCGCGGGCGTTGCTGAACCAAGACGACTCCAAGCCTCGACATCACTTCCTGCTTGGGCTCGTACTTGCGCGTTCTGGAAGCGTCGACGCCGCCCGACGAAGCTATCTGCGCGCGATCGATGTCGCGCAAGGAACCTACCCCGAGGCTTACTTCAACCTCGCGCTACTCGAAAAAAACGAAAAAAACCTCCCTGAAGCGATCTCGATGTACCAAAAGGCCATCGAACAAAAGCCGGACTATGTCCAGGCATATAACAATCTCGGTGTCGCGCAGATCAACGCCAACGATCTCGAAGGGGCACGTTCGAGCTACGAAAAAGCCCTCAGCATTGACCCGTCCTACGTCTCCGCGTGGATCAATCTCGGCGAACTACACGCCAAGAGTGGCAACTTTCAGGAAGCGGTTCGTTGCATGGAGACCGCTTCTGCCCGGCGACCTCAAGACCTCGACCTAGCACTCTCGTTTAGTCACATTCTCACTCTTGCCGGAGATACCAAGCGCGCACGAGAAATTCTGGATCACCTCGTCTCTGTTGATCCGAGAAGCGCAACGGCCTGGGTCGAGCGCGCACGCGCCACATTGGCCCTTGGCGACTTGGCTGAAGCGAGGCGTTCGGCGGAACGCTCGCTCGAGCTTTCGCATAGCCCGGAAGCACTACGTCTCCTTGCGGATGTGGCTCGTCAAGAGGGCAAACTCGACGATGCACGAACCCGCTACCTTGACCTGCTCGAACAAACACCCCGCGACACCTCCGTGCGCCTATTACTAGCTCAGGTCTTCTACGACCAAGGTGAGCTCAAGGCCTGCACCCGAGAACTTAAAAAAATTCTGCGCTTTGGCGGCGATCTGAGCAAAACGAAAGAGTGGCTCACTCGCTGTGACTCGCCCTAAACGTCCTTATGGAGAACCTACAATCATGTTCACGAATCGCACCAAACCGTCTTACTGGGTCGGTATCTTCACACTCATCCTCTCCGGTTGCTCGAGTGAAGCGACACCCGCAACCCAAGACGAAAATCCAACCAGCACGTATTCGGGAGGAAGCACGTCGACTGGCAGTGCTTCGCAAACCGCAACTGGCGGACAGGCCCAGACCGAAGGGGCTTCGGGAGGCGCTTCCCAGGACTCCGCATCGGGAGGACAAGGGTCGGCGGACACGCCTTCCCCTGACGAAGAGTTGTTCTCACAGGCCGTGGCGCTTCTCAAGCAGAACGACTATGCGAGTGCGCAGGTTCTGCTCGACCAACTTTGGGACGACTACCCTGATTCGATACGCCACGACAATGCGGGCTACCTGCGCGGGAAGGCTCGTTACTTTCAGGGCGATCTCAACGGTGCCGCTACAGTCTTAGAGGAGTTCCGAACAGCCTATTCCGATTCTGTCTTTATCGCACCTGCTGACTACTTTCTGGGACGTTGCCTCTACAAGTCGGGCGACTACGCAGCAGCTTCAGACGAGTTCACCGCTTCGCTTGCGGCCGATCCCACGGATACCTTCGCGGACAATGCGCAATACTACCTCGCTCGCTGTTCCTACGAATCAGGCGATCTCGCAGACGCGCAACTCAAGCTCAAGGCGCTTCCCCGCGACTATCCGGACTCTTCCTACCTCGACAATGCAAGCTACTACTTAGCTCGCATCGACTACGACCAAGGCGACTTCGCTGCGGCGCTGGATGGCTTTGCCTCGGTGATCGCATTGACCGATTCAACCTATGTCGATGACGCCGAGTATTATACTGGACGAAGTCACTACGCCCTAGGGGCGCTTGCCGAGGCGGCAAGCGCATTCAGCACGTTGATCGATACCTACCCCGACAGCCAGTACCTCGACAACGCGACCTACTACTTGGTGGTCGTTCACGTAGATCAAGGCGACTGTACCTCGGCCCAAAGCGCCGCAACCAAGCTCAATGGTTATGGAGGACCGTTTCCTGCCAAAGCAACCGCGTACTTGAGCGCAGGGGGCTGCTAATGTCCGGACCTCTCTCCCGTGCGCTACTCGTGAGCTACCTAGCCTCGGCAACGTTGTTTTGCGGGTGCAGCGCCAATAAATCTCCCCTTTCCGAGGGGCAAACCTCGGAGGACGAACGCCTCTTCCTCGACGCTGTTGCGAAGCTCGATGCCAAAAACTACCTCGACGCGCAAACCCTCTTCGACGAGCTCTGGCTTCAGTATCCGGACTCACGTCGCCACGACAACGCTGGCTACCTGCGGGGAAAGGCGCGCTATTTTCAGGGCGCCTTTCAAGAGGGCATCACGGTCTTGAACGAATTTCGCGCGACCTATCCGCAATCGGTGTTTTCCGCTTCGGCAGATTACTTCGTGGGTCGTTGTCAGTTCAAACTACAGAATTTTAGCGCGGCGGAGACCGAATTCGCAGCCTGCGTGGCGACCGACGACTCCGGCACCTACGCGGACAACTCCGTGTATTATGCAGGGCGGTGCTCCTACGAAACGGGCGACTATTCTCAAGCGAAGACTAGGCTCGCCGCCGTCGAAAAGGACTACCCTGACAGCTCTTATGTCGACAACGCACGTTATTACATCGGAAGGTCCAGCTACGATTCCGGAGACTACCGCTCTGCGGTTGGCGAACTTCAGGGGGTTTTGGAGCTCGTCGATTCGAGTTATCTGGACGACGCTCAGTACTACTTAGCTAGGGCACACTACTCCTTAGGTGCCCTGAGCGATGCCCGAGGCGTCTTGCTGAGTTTGACCACCAAGCTGGACAGTCAGTATCTGGACAATGCATATTATTACCTGGTGCGCGTCGACGTCGACCTCGGCGACTGCGTGAAGGCTCAAGATGCCTTGTCAAAGTTGAACGACCTCGGTGGTCCGTACGTGGATCGGGCCCTTAAGTATGCGACGAGCGGTGGGTGTTAATACGACACTTCTTTGGTCCGCCCTCATCTTTCTCTTCTTCTTCCCGACGAAGGTCCTGGCCGAAGAAGTAGCATCTACCCGCCTCACTCCCGAGCAGAGTGAGCCCCCCGTCGCTTCCCCTGTGAAGAAAAAGAAGAAAAAGAAACCTTCCAAGTCGAAACACAAGAAGTCCGAACGGGGACTCGATATACAGATTCGCTCACAAGCCGCAACGGGCTACCTCAGCGGCCGTTCCTATCGCTCCCTCCCGGGCGCCGTCACCGAAATTGGCCTAAAGACCGATCTGGTCTACCGCGGCCACTCGTTCAAAGTCGCCGCCCCGGTCAAGCTTCTCCATTCCCAGACCACTTCGCCCTTGGTCCAATCGGCGGGACGTGCGCGGCTCGAAGCCTCGTATCGGAAGTTCGCGCTGCTGCGCCCCGAACTCGGCGTCCAGGTCTCTGGTGTCGTTCGACCGAACTGGCCTGACTACTACCAACCCATCCTCAGTACCCCAAACGACGCGGATCGTCTCACCACGTCCCGCTACAGCTTTTGGGAGCGGCAGCTCCGCGGCGAGTTATCCAGCAACTTGGGCGGAGGACATCATTTACGCCTCAAGTACCGATATTTGATACGTCAATTCGTCGTCGATCCTCACTTCGACCCCTACGACCGCCCCATGCATCTCACCCCCGGCGACATCGCGGAGCACCAGCTCTACTTGGCATGGCGTTGGTTTTTCCACGACGGCAACGTTTCTCTCAATACCAAAGGTTACCTACGCAACTACCTCTATCGCTTTGCGCGAGACGCGGGGACTGGAGCTACCCACGCTGGTCCGGGAGGCGCTCCCCCTAACCCACTGCAACGCTTTTCGGGCGTGAGCCCAGACCTCGGTGTCAAATGGAAGCCCCATCGTCGCGTCCAACTGAGAGCTGGCGTACGAACCACCTTCAATCGCGATCTCTTCGCGGATTATTACACCTACTTCGAGGTGGAGCCCTCCCTCGACCTGAGATTCAAATGGTCTGCTTCAATCCTGGTTCGAGCGACGACGAGCACGCGCCTGCGGCGCTACACCAACTCCGGTTACCAACAAACAACGCGGCACCCCGCCCTCGACTACGGTCACTTGCGACAAGATGATCAATTCAGAATCGGTGTGGATACCCGCTATCGACTCGGGAAGAGAGTCTTCCTACATACCCAACTTGAAGCGTTGGTCAGGTGGACCAACTTTCCCGACTACGTCCCCGGTGTCCGCCCTCCAGGCAAGAGCTACGCGATAAACTGGGACTACGCTAATCTGCGCGCCCTGGCACAACTGACCTACCGTTTGCACTAACCCCTGCGTATTCACGAGCTCAGTGACTCTCGACAGGAAGTGCGGCAGAAGCGAAAGCGAAGCAGTGCTCTGCAGTAAAACCAAGAGGACCGAGACCACTTTACGTCATCTCGGTCCTTTTAATTTCTTCGTCTTGGGTGGGCGCAGAGAGACTTGAACTCCCGACCACAGCCTTGTAAGGGCCGTGCTCTACCAACTGAGCTATGCGCCCGGAGGGCCCGGAAGGGCCTCCCGTTTGGGGGACTGATGGTTAGTCCGCCCGTCTCCTTCTTTCAAGAGCCAGGGGGGTGAATTTTCGCTTTTTTTCAAACACTGGGTCGCGGACCATTGCCCCCCTCCGTCCCCACCGCGGCGGCAGGATCCGAGGGAGTGTCGTCTTCGTCGGACGGGTTTTGATCCATTTCTCGATAGACGACCACTGGATGCTTTGAAGCACCAAAGAGTTGCTCTGGATGATCCAATGCCAAAGCTTCACGAAGCACCTCATCGACGTGACCCACCATCACGATTCGGAGTTCGTTCTTCACGAGCTCGGGCACCTCCTTGAGGTCCTTTTCGTTCTCTTTGGGCACCAGCACCGTCTTGATCTGATTGCGATGAGCAGCAAGGAGTTTTTCGCGCAGGCCGCCGATAGGCATGACCCGTCCCCTGAGCGTGATTTCTCCTGTCATCGCCACATCGTGCCGTACCGGAATCTGAGTCAAGGCTGAAGTAAGACTGGTCGCAATGGTGACCCCTGCACTCGGCCCGTCCTTGGGATCGAAGGTGGGAAAGTGGATGTGATAATCCTTGGTCTGGTAAAAATCGCTGTCTAGGCCGAGGGCCAAAGCGCGCGAACGCACGTAGCTGACGGCGGCTTCGCAGCTTTCTTGCATACCCTTTTCAAGACGGCCCGTAATGCTGAGTTTGCCCTTCCCCGGCACGATACTCACCTCACAATCAAGCACGCACCCGCCATAGGAGGTGTAGGCCAGACCATGGGTGTAACCGATCAGGTCCGGTTCATCGCTCTTCGGATCTCGGTACTTGTGAACGCCAAGCATTTCCACGACCGACGCCGCGTCGATAACAATTGGTTCTTCGCCCGAGTAATCCATGTCGACGTCGCCGGCTTGGGTTTCTTGGGTCTCGGCCTCGACAGGCTCGTTGGCCTTCTTGGGCTTCCGCTTATTGATCAGCTCTGGACCGCGTTCCCGCGCCACCTTGAGGGCCACTTTTCGCAGAACCGAAGAGACCTGACGATCCAAAGTTCGCACCCCCGCCTCCAGAGTGTAATGCCGGATCAGTTCGATGAAGGCGCTATCGGTTAAAGTGACCGGAAAGCCCTTGAGGCCGCACTCCTTCAAGTTGCGTTCCAGCAAGAACCCCTTGGCGATCTCAAGCTTTTCAAGCTCGGTGTAGCTGGAAAGCTCGATGATCTCCATACGATCACGCAGCGGCAACGGAATACCGCTCAGGGTATTGGCCGTGGTGATGAACATCACCTCAGACAGATCGTAGTCAAGATCGAGATAGTGATCGTTGAAGTTCTTGTTCTGCTCGGGATCAAGAACTTCAAGAAGAGCCGAAGCTGGATCCCCTCGGAAGTCGGAGCTCATCTTGTCGATCTCGTCGAGCAAGAAGACCGGGTTCTGCTTGCCTACCTTCTTCAAAGATTGGATCAGCTTGCCAGGCAGAGCTCCAATATAGGTGCGCCGATGACCACGGATTTCGGCCTCGTCCCGAACGCCCCCTAAGGAAAGCCGGATGAACTCGCGTCCTGTGGCTTTGGCGATGCTCTTGGCGATACTGGTCTTGCCAACGCCGGGCGGCCCAACAAAGCACAGGATTGGGCTCTTGAGGTGCCCCGTGAGCGCCTGAACCGCGAGGTACTCAATTACCCGTTCCTTGCACTTTTCGAGACCAAAGTGGTCTCGATCAAGCATGCCCTCGGCCTCTTTGAGATCGAAACGCTCTTCGCTTCGGTCGCCCCAGGGCATGGCGACAATCCAATCGATGTAGTTGCGGACTACCGTCGCTTCGGCACTCGTCGGATGCATCATCTTGAGCTTCTTCAGCTCCTTGTCGACACGTTGACGCGCCTCGGCGCTCAGATCCTTTTTGGCGAGTTGCTCTTCGATTTCGGCCAGTTCGTTCTTGAACTCGTCGCGCTCGCCACCCCCCAGCTCCTTCTGGATGGCCTGCATCTGCTCGTTGAGGTAGTACTCCTTCTGGGTGCGCTCCATCTGCTTCTTCACCCGAGAGCGGATCTTCTTCTCGACCTGAAGAATCTCGATCTCGGCCTGCATCAGCTGGTAGAGCTTCTCAAGCCTTTCTTTGACGCTCACCTTGGCCAGTAGCGCATGTCGCTCAGAAAGTTTGATGGTGGGCAGATTCGCCGCAATTGTATCCGCCAACTTAGACGGATCTTCGATCCCCTGGACGCTCATCACGACCTCGGGCTGCACCTTCTTGTTCAGCTTCGAGTACACCTCGAAGGTCGACTGAACGCTGCGCATGAGCGCTTCGACCTCGACCTCATCGAGCCCAGTTTCGGCAAGAGGATCGACTTCGACCAAGAAGAAGTCCTTCGTCCCAACGTAGCGTCGTACTCGGGCCCGATAACGCCCCTCGACAAGCACCTTGACGGTGCCGTCCGCCAGGCGAAGCAGCTGCACAATCGAACCAACGGTCCCTTCCTCGAATATATCGTCGGGGTTGGGGTCGTTGGTCCGAGCGTTCTTTTGAGCGACGAGGAAGATTTCCTTGTCGCTGTTCATGGCTTGATCCAGAGCGGCTATGCTCTTTTCACGGCCCACGAAGAGCTGTGAAACCATGTGGGGGAATACGATAATGTCGCGGAGGGGAAGAGCGGGAACTTGGGCCCGAGTCTTACCGTCGGGACTGTCACTCTTAAAGAACATGCGTCTCTCTTGCTTTGTGGTGGGGGGCAGCTCAGCTCCGGTGTTAGCCGTAGGTGCTCAGCCGGCGTGGGCTTCCTCTTCGTAGACGATCAAAGGGGATTCGCCCTTGGTGATCGCCTCTTCGTTGACCACGACTTCTTTGATGCCTTCTTTGGAAGGAACTTCGTACATCACTTCCAACATCGCCTCTTCGAGGATGGCGCGCAAACCACGGGCGCCGCTCTCACGCTCGATGGCCTTCTCGGCTACGGCGCGCAAGCCACCCTGAGTGAAACGCAGCTTGACGCCGTCCATTTCGAAGAGCTTTTCGAACTGCTTGACTAAGCTGTTCTTGGGGGTGGTCAAGATATCAATCAAAGCAGGGACGTTGAGCTCCTCAAGAGTCGCCAGAACCGGGAGGCGACCAATGAACTCTGGAATGAGACCAAACTTGAGCAAGTCTTCGGGCTGCACCAGAGCAAAGAGTTCACCGAGCTTGAGCTCTTTCTTGCTCTGCACTTCCGCTCCGAAGCCGAGGCGTGACTGCCCGAGACGCCGTTGAATGATCTGGTCGAGGCCGACGAAGGCCCCGCCCACGATGAACAGAATGTTACCCGTGTCGATCTGCAAAAAGTCTTGCTGCGGATGCTTACGCCCGCCCTTGGGCGGCACGTTGGCTACAGTACCTTCGATAATCTTGAGCAGCGCCTGCTGCACACCCTCACCCGAGACGTCTCGGGTGATAGAAGGGTTGTCGCTCTTGCGGCTCACCTTATCAATCTCGTCGATGTACACGATGCCACGTTGAGCGCGCTCTACATCGTGGTCAGCGTTCTGCAACAACTGAACGATGATGTTTTCAACATCTTCACCCACATAGCCGGCCTCGGTCAGGGTGGTTGCATCAGCAATCGCGAAGGGCACCTTGATGATCTTGGCCAAGGTCTGGGCCAACAGCGTCTTACCACTGCCCGTTGGACCGAGGAGCAAGATGTTGCTCTTGGCCAGCTCAACGTCATCAGTGCTCACCTTGGAGTCGATGCGCTTGTAATGGTTGTGTACGGCAACCGAGAGCACCTTCTTGGCTCTTTCTTGACCGATCACATAATCGTCTAAGATCGCTTTGATGTCTGCCGGCTTGGGCAAAGGATCGGCGCCGGTTGAAGGCTCGTCCTTTTCTACCTCTTCGGCGATGATGTCATTGCACAGGGCAATGCATTCGTCACAGATGTATACCGTGGGGCCAGCGATCAGCTTCTTCACTTCCTTTTGCGACTTTCCGCAGAAGGAGCAGCTCAAGTTTCCGTTTGAATCGTCTCGTCGTCGGTCCAATTTGCACCCGTTTTTCTAAAGGTCCCACACATCGGTACGACCACCCATGCCGAGAGCTAAATCTTAGATTTCGCTTGGCATAGCTGCAAGGAAATCGCGGAAATGTTCAGCGTCTCTTAGTAGGTCCCTTTTGCACGCGTTTTCCAGGCCTTCCTCCGCTTGGATGAAGGTTACACGCAACTTTTCGTCCTAAAAAAATATGAAAAGCCAGCCCAAAACGGCCGGCCCCTCGTGTACCAAGATGGGACGAGCCTTTGCTCATTCTGACGCAAAGGCACATCCCTGAGCTCAAAACAGGCTCATTCGTCCTTTTTTTCTTCCTTCTTGCGGTCGAAGATCTGATCGATCAATCCGTACTCCTTAGCGGTCGCGGCGCTCAGATAGAAGTCGCGCTCAATGTCTGCGACAATCTTGTCGCGGTCCTGACCGGTGGCGTCAACGAGAATATCGGTGATCACATCTTTCATGTGCCGGATCTCGCGAGCCTGGATTTCGATATCAGTCGCCTGACCACGTGCACCGCCGAGGGGCTGATGAATCATGATACGAGAATTGGGCAAAGCGTAGCGCTGCCCCTTCTCGCCGGCGCACAGCAGAAGCGCCCCCATGCTCGCAGCCTGACCAATGCAAATCGTGCTTACAGTACTGCGCACGTATTGCATCGTGTCAAAGATGGCGAGACCAGCTGTGACCACCCCGCCGGGAGAATTGATATAGAGCTGAATGTCCTTGTCGGGATCTTCGCTTTCGAGGAACAAAAACTGAGCGATGATGATGTTGGCTACATCATCATCCACACCGCTCCCCAAAAACACGATGCGATCTTTCAGTAGACGACTGAAGATATCCCAAGTTCGTTCACCACGATGGGTCGTCTCAACCACATGGGGATAGATCACCCCTGCGCTCGGTCGATCGGTGCCCCGGCTCGCTTCGATTTCAAGAGAATGTTTCCGACTTTCAAGATAGCGCAGGGCTTCTGCGCGAGTTTCAGGACGCTTCGCCATAGTTCTTTCCGTCTACCTCATTACGGGCAGTGTTGAAAAACATTGCCACGCCGAAGGGGATTTCAAGGACAAATCGTCACCCCTCGTCCGAAGCCCTCCTCGACTACTAGAAGAACCGCCCCCGAACCGACCTGGCGGCGCCCGGGAAATAAAAAAAGGCTCACTCTGAAGTGAGCCTTCTTCTGGACTCTTGGGTGCAACCACCCAAAGAGGCGTTTTATTCTTCGTCGGTAATCGAAGCTTTGGACTCGATCAGATCAAGAACCTTGTTCTCGAGAATCATACCAACCAACATCTCGCGCTTGCGCGCGTCGCTGTATTCTGCACGCAGCTTGGCGACGTTCTTTCCCGTTTGCTCTGCAAGCTCTTTGAGGCCTTCTTCGATCTCTTCGTTGCCGATCTGGATGCTTTCCTTCTTTGCAATCTCGGCCATGATCAGGCCAGCGCGGACTTTCGTCTCGCTGTCCTCTTTGATCTGCTCACGCAGCTCGTCACCGACACCAGTGACTTTCTGACCCTGCATCTGTGCGCGCATCACGATCTCTCGCTCGCTCAGACGCATCTGTTGCTCCACCAGACTGGGAGGAAGGGGAACAGGGTTCGCCTCGACGAGCGCCTTGACCAAGCGCTCCGCGAGGATGTTTTCGGTTTGTTCCTTACGAGTCGCTTCGAGCTGCTTTTTGATGTCTTCCTTGAGCTCGACGAGGGTCTCAAAATCACCCAAATCTTTGGCAAGTTCATCATCGAGCGCAGGAAGAACGCGCTCCTTGATCTCGGTGGGCGTGATCGTAAAGACCGCCTTCTTGCCTGCCAGCTTGGGATGGGGGTGAGCCTCGGGCATTTCGACATCGGCCGTTTTTTCTTTGCCTAGCTCGGCGCCCTCGAGAGCCGTTTCGATTTCTTTGATGACCTGAGATTTGCCCAGCTCAATCGTATAGCCCTTGGCGCCAGCGTCCTCGACGGTCTCACCGTCGACGGCAACGCTGAGATCGCAGGTCACCACGTCGCCTTCCTTGGCCGGACGCGCCTTTGCGGGAACCTCGAGAGTCGAGTTAGCACGTCGCACTTCGTCGAGTTCTTTGTCGACATCCTCGTCGCTCACATTGGCCGAAGGCCGCTTTGCCTCGAGACCTTCGTACTTCACTGCTTCGATAGCAGGCAGGATCTCGACCCTCGCCTTGTAGCTGAATTCTTTGCCAGTTTTGAGACGCTCGGGCTCGACGCTCGGCTGACTGACGGGCTGCAAAGATTTTTCAGCGGCCGCCTTGGGGAAAGAACTATCGACCAGCTGCTGAATCACATCAGCTTCCAGCTTGGGGCCATAGACCTGGCGGATGATGTTGCGCGGCGCCTTGCCGGGACGAAAGCCCTTGATACGCGACTGCTTGCTGACCTTTTTGAACGCCTTTTCGTATTCGCTGGTCACAACCTCAGCGTCGATTTGGACGTTAAACTCAACAAGGACGGGACTGATTTGTTCGACGTTAACCTGCATTTGATAGCCTAGTGCTTTGGGGGCAACGACTCGATCGTAGTGCGAGCGGCCCGAGCTGATCGCGCTCCCTCTAGAGGGGCGGCCGGGGAGGTTCCCCGTAATTGAAGGGACGGCTGAATGACATGCCCCCTGGCGGGGGTCAAGTGTCCAGGGCCCGGATCTCGCCGCAAAAAAAGGGCCCCTGGGGAGGCAGTACCCAGGGGCCCGGAGGACAGGGACTCGATTGAGCGCGAGTCGTACAAGCTAAGCTAAATGATTAGGTCATGCTGTGATCAATCGTAGTCTTCGTCTTCGTTCTCGGCGTCGACAAGGGCCTGCTCGAAGGGGTCGAGGTCGAAGTCGAGCTCGCGGTGGTTGTCGGGCATGTCGAGCTCATCAATGCTCCACCCTGCCCGCATGCCGGGGCGCAGCGCCTCCCGGGTAAAATCTGCAAACGAACGGTATCCACGGGGATTTGCCATAATTCTTCTGTGTGCTCCTTCAACAAGGGTGCGGTGGCGCGCCTTATGTACCGCGCTGTCATACTCACACCTACATCTGCGCACACAGTAGGTCATGGTGGGTGAATTAAGAAATTTTCGACAGTCTTGGTGTAAACTTCGATGAGTGCTCAGCGAAATGGACCGCGAAGTCCCCGCACCACCGCACAGTCACGCTCGCTCGCGCACGCAGGCCTCCCCGTCTGAGCCCTCGATTCGAGTCCGCCAATCCACTAGGCTCCCCTGCCCTCCATGGATAAGCGACCGACTATCTTCGCAGTGGCGAACCAGAAGGGCGGCGTCGGAAAAACCACGACAGCCGTCAACCTGGCCGCCAGCTTGGCTGCAGCCGAGCGATCAACCCTTCTCGTGGATCTCGATCCTCAGGCCAACGCCTCTTCCGGTGTCGGCGTTGCCCCCGGGACAGCCGATCGGACGATCTATGACGCGCTCATCGGACAGAATCGGCTCTCGGAAGTGGTCGTCAAGACCGGGATCGATACTCTAGACCTAGCGCCGGCCAGCCAGGATCTGACCGCAGTCGAATACGAGCTCTTTGACGAACAGCGCGGGACTCATCTGCGCCAGGTTCTGCATTCGGAAGACGCAAGGAAGTATGATTACGTCATCATCGACTCCCCGCCATCCCTCGGCGTCTTGACGCTGAACGTGCTGGGCGCCGCCGATCGACTCATCATCCCGCTTCAGCCCGAGTACTATGCCCTCGAGGGCATCACCTACCTGATGGCCACTGTGGACCGAGTGCGCGCCAGCCTCAATCCCGACTTGGTCGTGGAAGGGATCGTTCTTACGATGTGGGATGGTCGCAATAAACTCGCTCACCAGGTGGCCGAGCAAGTGCGCGCGCACTTCCGCGTTTTTGAGTCCATCATTCCTCGCAACGTGCGCCTGAGCGAAGCACCTTCTCACGGCCTGCCGGCCCTGCTCTACGATGTACAGAGCAAGGGCGCTCAAGGTTACTTGACCCTCGCTCGCGAAGTCTTGGAATCAGGTCCCGGGCTCGTAGGCGGGCCAGGACCCGACAGCGCTCACCAAGTGGAGACAGCATGAAACCCAATCGCGGACTCGGTCGAGGTCTCGACGCTTTGCTTCCGGCGACTCCCCCCGCTCGCCCCAACGCTCAAGCGAAAGCGCCCAGCGGCCCCAGCTACGAGAGCGGCAGCGTTTTTTCTTGTCCGCTCGAGCGCATCGTTCCGCAAAAAGGGCAACCCCGCCAGCACTTCGACGAAGCCAAACTTCAAGAGCTCGCCACTTCGATCAAAGAGCACGGCTTGCTCGAGCCCCTGGTGGTCCGCAAAAAAGGCAATGACCAATTCGAGCTCATCGCGGGTGAGCGTCGTTGGAGAGCAAGTCAGCGAGCGGGCCTACACGAAGCGCTCGTGGTGGTGCACGAGGTCTCGGCGGCCAGCGCCTTCGAACTCGCCATCATCGAGAACGTCCAGCGGGAAGACCTCGACCCAATCGAAATGGCCGAGGCGTTCGAACGTCTTCAAAAAGAGTACGGTTACACCCAAGAGAAGTTGGCCGAGCGCATCGGCAAAGATCGTTCGACCATTGCCAACTCGCTCCGTCTGCTCAAGCTGCCCGAGATCATTCGCACCAAGGTGGTGACGGGTGAGCTGAGCGAAGGCCACGGACGAGCCCTGCTCGGAGTCGAAAACCCGAGCAAAATGCAAGAAATCGCCGACAAGGTGGTACGCGGCCGCCTTTCGGTCCGCCAAACCGAAGAGCTTGTCCGCGGGGCCAAGCCCGCGGGCAAGAAGGGCAGCGCCAAGAACTCGGGCAAATCGGCGAGCGTCCGTGATCTCGAAAAACGGTTGGAGCGACGCCTCGGAGCCCGTTGTGAAGTTGCCGACAAAGACGGCAAAGGGCAGATCCGTATCGCCTACAGCAGTCTCGACGAACTCGACCGCATCCTCGACGTGATTCTTTAGCCGACGCCGCGAGCGCCTTGCACCGCACATCGCCTGTTGCGTGGTGGATTTAGAGGCGGTTATAAAGGGCAGGTGAAACCCCTACTTCGCCCCCGTTTGTACCTCGGCTTCTTCTCGTCACTCCTAGCCGCCTCGGCGTGCGTACCTAAGTCACCGGCCAACGCTTCTGACGCCCAAGAAGCCGCCGCCCTCGCGGCCGATCCGGCGGCGCCGCCCCCGACCGCCAAACATGTCAATCGACGCAGCGGTCCTGCCGCGGCCCTTGAACGCAACCTGAGCGCGCACTTCAAAAAGCAGTTCACCCTGGGGGTGGCCCTCGAACCGCACTATTTGGGCGATTGGGCGGAACTGCTGCCCAGCACCTTCAACCGCCTCACGGCGGAGAACGCGATGAAGTGCAGGCAAATCCATCCCACAGAGCAGAACTACCGCTTCGAACCGGCAGATCAACTGGCCGACTTCGCCCGCGCCCACTCCATGAAGATGACGGGCCACGCCCTGGTATGGCACCGCGAAACTCCCGATTGGCTCATCAAAGGTAGCCACGCTGAGATCAAACAACGCCTGAAGCAACACATCGATACGGTTGTGGCT
Organism: Polyangiaceae bacterium; assembly: GCA_050300635.1. GTDB lineage: Bacteria > Myxococcota_A > Polyangia > Polyangiales > Polyangiaceae > NIC37A-2. Next base: position 47,590 of record JBNKYC010000070.1, on the reverse strand, counting down.
CGTTATGCCGATGTGACCGACAACTGGGATGTCGTCAATGAGGCGGTCTCCGACAGTCCCGGCAAAGTATATCGAGACGCCGAAGAGGGCTCGGCCATCCACGGCGCGGTGGGCAAGGCCTATATCAGTGATGCCTTTGAACTCGCTGCAGCCGCCGTCCAAGCGACGGGCAGGAACATCGATCTGTATTACAACGACTACAACATGAACCAGCCGGAAAAGCGCAGCAAAGCCCTCCAGATCGCAACCGAGTTGCGCAACGAGGGTAAGCGCATCGATGGCATCGGGGCCCAGGCTCATTGGAACTTGAGCTCTCCCAGCGCCCTCGAAATCCAAAACATGATCGACGACATCGTCGAAGCCGGTTTCAAAGTTAAAATCAGCGAACTCGACATTTCGGCCTATCCGGCAGACGACTGGACGAACAAAGTCTGGCAGGCCGAACGCCCCCTCGACGAGGAGCTGAACCAAGCCCTAGCCCGGCGCTACAAAGAGATCTTCGACGTGTTCACGCGCAACGCCGAACACATCACGAGCGTCACCCTCTGGGGCGTGAGCGATGATCGCACTTGGCTCAATTCCTTTCCCGCAGGAAACCGCCGCAACTATCCGCTGCTCTTCGATGGCCTGGATCGTCCCAAGGCGGCCTACTTCTCGCTTTTCGACGTAGCTACGGGCGATTGACGCCCGGGGGCGCGATGTTCAAGCACCACGGTCGGTGGTATCGGATGGATTGCTCGGAATCCATCTATGAAGTCAATCGAACTCAGTACTCCCGCCGGCCTCTCATGCACTGTTTCCTCGCTCGGAGCAGCCTTGCATCGCCTTTTCGTGCCCGATCGCGACGATCGCACCTCAAACGTCGTACTGGGGTACGAAAGCCAGGACGACTATGCGAGCGACCCTTTCTTCATCGGCGCAACGGTGGGGCGCGTGGCCAATCGGATTGCCCAAGGTGAGTTCGACCTGGACGGCCACCACTACAAGTTAGAGCAAAACAACGCCCCCCATCATCTGCACGGTGGCTCCGAGGGCTGGTACCGTCGCAAATGGGAAACCACGGCTCTGACCACAGAGGCAGGAGCCGCCGCCCTTTTCAGCCTTCGCTCACCTGACGGGGACGCTGGCTACCCAGGAGAAGTCCTGGCGCGGGTCAGCTATCTGCTGCGCGAAAAAGAGCTCCACATCGTCATGACCGCGACGAGCGATGCCCTGACTTTGATCAACCTCGCTCACCACAGCTACTTCAACCTCGCCGGAGCCGGCGACATCCTGCAGCACGAGCTCACGATCGAAAGCGACGAGATCACCCCCGGGGCGCCCGTACCCACCGGCCTCCGTCACCAGGTGCAGGGCACTCCTTTTGATTTCACCAACCCCAGTGTGGTGGGTGCCGAACTCCCCACCACTCCGGGTTGTCCGCCGGGCTTTGACCACAACTACCTACTGCGCACCCATGTGCCCGCCTCACCCAGCTTCCACAAAACGAGCAGCGAGGACGAGGGCCTGCTTTGCCGGGGGGTGCGAGCCGCAGCGACCCTGATCGAGCCAGGCACCGGTCGCTGTATGGAACTTCTTACCAACCAACCAGGCCTGCAGCTTTACACCGGCAACTACCTGGACGGTCGAGCCGGACTCGGACGCAACCTCACCCAATACGCGGGAATCTGCCTGGAAACTCAGGCGGTGCCCAACTTCATCAACCTTCCAGAATTTTCCACCCAAGGGATCTTGGCTCCGGGTCAGACCTACAGGCACGAAATGTTACTACGCTTTTCGACCATTCCAGCGTAATCTCATCTTTGGCTACCTACAGCTCGACTCTTTCGAGTGGACACTCCCCTACCCTCCAAGTTATCCGCCCGACCATCATGACAGAACAAAGCGGCCTCTATATCGGACTCGACGTCGGCACCCAAAGCACCAAGGGTGTCCTCCTCGATGCAAGCTTGCCCCCAGACAAAGCCATCATTGCCCGCGCAGCCCAAGCCTACGATCTCATCCCGGGCCTACCTGCGGGCGCCGCCGAGCAGCACCCCCACACCTGGCGCGACGCCGTCAAGACGGTCATCTCTCAGCTGACCCAGGGCATCGACACAAAACAGCTGCGCGGGATTGGTGTTTCGGGACAGCAGCACGGCTTAGTCGTATTGGACGAAAAGAATGAGGTCATTCGCGCCGCCAAGCTTTGGTGCGACACCACCACTGCCGATGAAGCCGCCGCGATTTCAGAGCAATGCAAGAGGAACGTTCCCTCTGGTTTTACCATTCCCAAACTGCTTTGGCTGAAGAAGAACGAACCACAAAACTTCGAGCGTATCCGCTCGGTCCTGCTCCCCCACGACTACGTAAACTTCTTGCTTACGGGCAAAAAATTCATGGAGTGCGGGGACGCCTCCGGCAGCGGAGCTTTCTTGCCTGAGCAGCGCAAAATCGACAGCGCTATACTGGAGTGGATCGATCCCCGCGCCCCCAGCTTCTTTCCGGAGCTAGTGGGCGCGGATCACGCGGCCCGAGTGAGCGCTTTGGGAGCACAACTTTTTGGCCTCCCCGAAGGGTTGGTCGTCTCGCCTGGTGGAGGCGACAATATGATGAGTGCGATCGGAAGTGGCGCTACCTCCGAGGGCGCCACGGTGATCAGCCTCGGGACATCCGGTACGGTGTTTTCGTATTCGACGGCTCCGGTCGTGGACCCGGACGGCGACATTGCCGCCTTCTGCGACTCGACTGGGGCATGGATGCCCCTGCTCTGCACTATGAACGTGACCTTGGTCACCGAAGAGGTCAGGAGCAGTTTCGGCCTATCTCACGAAGACATCACGAAACAGGCAAGCGAAGTTGCCCCCGGTTGCGAGGGTTTGCTCTTTTTACCTTACTTAAGCGGCGAACGTGTACCGAATCTGCCTCACGCCACTGGTAGTCTCTTGGGGCTGCGCCCCGGGCTGATGAAGCCGGGTCACCTCTTTAGAGCTGCCATCGAAGGCGCCTCTTTGGGACTCGCCTCCGGGATCGAAAAAATGAAGAAACTCGGCTTACAGCTCAGCGCCGTTTCCGTCGTCGGCGGAGGCTCAAAAAATGCCCTATGGCGGCAGATCTTGGCCAATCTGCTTCAAGTCCCTGTCGTAGCTTTGAGCGAACCCGAGTCAGCTGCATTGGGCGGCGCGCTGCAAGCGCTGTGGGTCCAGCGTAGATCGGAGGGTGAAGGCGCTTTGGCCATCGATGCGGTCGCCCGCCCTTACATCATGGAGGCAAGTGCCGCGGCTCAACCCGATCCCGCGCAGGCGACCATCTACCAAGAGCTTCTGACTCGCTTTGAGTCCGAAACAAGAAGGTTATACAGCTAATGAAAACTAGAGGAGCTTCCTTTTTCCTATTCGGCGTGCTGCTTGCCGCGTCAGCCTATTCTTGTGGTGGCACGGCCGATGACTACGAAGATCCAAGCTCCTCAAGTACCGGGACCGCCAGCAGTGGCTCTGGCTTAACTACCGCAGCGACTACGGCGGACCCGACGACCACCACGGCCGAAAGCTCGACGGCAGCCACCGGGGCGGCAACAACGGCCTCTTCGACCACCACTACGACGGGCGCGACAAGCGCTACGACTGGGGCGACCACCGCCACCTCGACCTCCGGAAGCACGACTGCGACCACCTCGACCTCCGGAAGCTCGACTGGGGCGACCACCGCTACCTCGACCTCCGGAAGCACCACCACAACCACAGGCCTCTCACCCACGACAGGTCTGACAACGACGACGACCGGAAGCTCAACTGCGACTGCGACTGGCGCTACCACGACCGGTGGCACCACGGCCACCACGGGTGTGGCCAGACTGTGCGAGGACGACAACGAATGCGGCCTCGCTTCCTTCTGCGTTCTAGGCACCTGCGTCGACTGCACGCTCGACACGCTCGTCTGCGGCGAAGACGAAAGAACCTTGGTCGGCTGCTCCCCCCAAACTGGAAAACCCATCCAGATCCGTTGTCCCTCGGGAAGCGAATGTATCTACGGCGAGATCGGTGCCGGTTGCCAGGAGCTCGATTGACCATGGCACGGATGGCTTCTTGGACGAGTCGACGGATGGCTTCACAGCTCTACGCGAGTACGGTGGCGGCCTGCTCCCTGTGTTGGGGCTGTGGTGGTCGCAGCAGTATTGAGGACTACCTGAGCCTCCGCGATACGGAATCGACCGGCTCGACGACGAACGGGTCCACCGTGACCACCACTGCGACGACCACGACCGAGACCAGCGCGACAACGACAAGCGGAACGACCACAACCGAGGGCTACGTTGCAACTACGGGTGAAACGAGTGGGACCACCGGCGACGCAGAGGGGGGAGTTTACCCCGAGCTCGCCATCACGCTGATCACGAGCAAGGGGGTTTCCTGGCAATACGTGCGTGCTGGAGACAGCCCCGATGACTTCGACTGCAAGCGCATTGAAAGAGAAGGTTTCGTCATTATCGATCTCGAGGCCTTTGCCGAGACTGGCTCGACGGCGATCGATCTATCCATTTCGCTTTCCGACACGAACTCCTCCCTCAGCTACGACGAGGAACCCGTCTATGCAGATCGTTCGGGAGGTCCACTCTTGCTCGCCCTTAACATGGGTATCGACTCAAGCCGCATCACCGCCAAGGCTTTTCAATTCGGCAGCCTTGACCACTCTTCGGAGTGTCTCGTGACTCTCTCCACCACAGAAGGGGGCGGCGTTCGCGGTTTGCTCAATTGCTCAGACCTCTCTGAGCCATCGTACAACCCCACACTCGACCAGCAGTACGCCAGCGTCTCAATCGACTTTTATTGTCCCCCCGAGTGAGTCGCACCAGGCCTCGTCCGCCTGGCGCGCTCAAACGACCGCGCTCCGCGTCTCGCAGCGCCTATTTACAGTTCGCCCTGGGACGCCTTGCCGAAAGGTCCCCCCGGATCAGCGTCGACTGCCGCTTGAAAGTGGGTTTTCGCTTCGCTGTCCTTGCCATCCTTCTTGAGCATCTTGCCGTAGTAGAAGTGCGCCATCGCGCTCTTTGGCTCGGCAGAAAGGGCGCTTTTCAAATCAGCTTCCGCCCCCGCCTTGTCCTTGTTCATCAGCTTGCACCGCGCGCGGTGAGTCAAGACCTCGGCATTGCTCGCTCGGGCCGCTACTTTGTCCCACAAAGCGATACAACCTTCGAAGTCCTTCATTTCGACATGGAGCTTTTCGACATCGCTCAAGAGCCCCATATCCTGGGATTCGATCTTGGCTAGTTCAACCTTGGCCTCATCTTGTTGTTGATTCAAAAACAAGGCGACTGCGTAGTTGAAACGATTGGCTTGGTCGTCTGGCTTGATCTTGAGCAACTGCTCGTAGGCACCGACCGCCTCGGGGCGGCCCAGCATATCGAGGGCGATCGCGCGATTGGCAAGCAGCGCCGGGTCTTTGGGCGCGTACTGTAGAGCGACTTCTGTCGCCTTGAGCGCCTCTTCGTTCTTCTCCACTTGGAGGAGCAAAGCGGACAGGTTCTGGCTCGATTCGATCAACTTCGGGTCAAGGCCAATCGCTCGTCGGTATTCGCCTTCGGCTTGTTCGGCCTTGCCCACGCCTTCTAAAGCCACGCCATAAAAGAAGGCGGCTTGAGGATCTTTGGGAGAGCTTTTGGTCTCTTTGGCCAAGAGGACCTCCGCCTCATCAAACTTTTGGGCCTTGATCAAATCGCTGGCCTTCTTCACCCCTGGGCTGCTCGGGGCGACTTCTTCGTCTTCGGGCTCGGCCGCCAACAACGCTTCTTCACCGCCCGTCGGCTCTTCGGCGGGAGGCGTTGAAGAGCCGCACGCGAGACTCAAGCTGGCGAGGGCCATCGCCACGCCTGCGCGAAAAGCGCCCATGCGAACCGTCCATACCGAAACACCCAACTCATTTTGCGACTTCATCGCCTAGAGATTTACCGGAGAATCACTCGGGAGGCGAGGGTTTCGGAGAGGAGCCCTCCTTTCAGTTACCCGAACGCAGCACAGCCGCGCGCAGTTTCTCACGCAGTTCATCAAGCTTGGCCCGATCTTCGATCTTCTTGCCGTCTTGGCCACAGACATAAAAGACGTCTGCCACTGCATTGCCCTCGGTATTGATCTTCGCCAAAGCGACGGCCAAACCGCAATCCTTCAAAGTTTTGGCCAGACGATACAGAAGGCCCAAGCGGTCCTCTGCCATCACCTCAATCACCGTATGGGAGCTCGCCGAACGGTTGTCGAAAGTGACCGTCACCGGCACATCCGGCGATGGCCGATCGCTCAGGCCCGTGGAGGTGCGACTCGAAAGTAGCTCGTCGGGCGCGATTTGACCGCTCACCAAGAGCTCGAGGTCTTCCTTCAAGCGATCCATCTGGCGCTTGACCATTTCCGAGTCGGTGCCGTTACGTACCCAAAAGATATCGAGCACTCGGTCTCGACCGTTGCGGTCTGTCCACGAATACAGCTGCGCACCCACGACGACCATGCGATTGGCCGAAAGCGCTGCTGTGATCATGGCCAGAGCGCCCGGCTTGTCATCAATGATGAAGCCGACCTCGACGTAATAATTGCGGATCCCCAAAATCTCGACCATGGAGCGCCGCCCCTCCGACTGACGTGCCAGCCGCGCGTGGCCCGCCACCTGGGTCGGCTCATTCGCGTAGAGGTAGCGATTCGGCACACTGTCGAGGAAGTGATTAAGAAAGTCGGCCTCGCCCTTTTCGGGGCACAAGTTGCGGGCCATCCCCCGCAGCTTCTCGGCGCGTTCTTCGGTGCGGCTCGGTTGCCCTTCGAAAAGGCGTAAGGTCTGCACGTAGAGCTCTTCGAGCATCCGAGCCTTCCACTGATTGAGTGCGCTTGGGCTCGTGGTCGCCACATCACACAAGGTGAGAAGGTAGAGCTCCTTGAGCCCTTCGGGCCCATGCACCTCGGCGGCGAAGTTGCCGATTGTCTTGGGATCATCCAAATCACGACGCGAGGCGACGTGATACATACGCAAGTGTTTGAGCACGAGGTGCTGCACTTCGACGATATCGTGCTCTTGTACTCCGAGGCGCTCTAAAATGTCGCGACACAACTCGGCACCACGCTCCGAATGGTTGCTCCCCCCCAAGTCCTTGCCCACATCGTGCAGCAAGGCAGCCATAAAGAGCACCTGAGGTCTGGCAATATCGGCCGCCAGACGCGACGCCACCGGGAACTCATCCGACATCTCGCCCCGACAGAACTTGCGCAGACGATCCACCGCGGCGATCGAGTGCACATCCACCGTGTAGACGTGATAAATGTCGTGGTGAACGCGCCCCACCACTGGAGCGAACTCAGGAACCATCGCGAGCAAGAGACCGATGTCGTGAAACTCCGACAATATCGAGTTGCGCTTGAAGAAGACCTTCGCCGGTTTGCGCACCAAGCGGCGGAAGATAGTGGCGGCTTCCGGATCGGCCCGCAGGGCTTCACATACCTCGGGCTCGGCCAAGGCGCGGGCGGCCGCCTGGCGGAACTCTTGGTCGATATTGAGGCCTCGATGCACCGCCTCCCAATAAACCCGCAAGATCAGAGTCGGGTTCTTGGTGAGCTCTTCTAGGTCGACCACGCTCACCGTGTCTCGGGTGAGCGCGATACCATAGTAAAACTCTTCGATTTTAGGCTTGCGCTTGGGCTTGGGTTTGGCGCGCAAAAAGAGCGCCTCGCGCGCGTTAGCGATTGCGCGTGCGTGACGATAATAGTCGCTCATCATCGCCTCACAAGCAGGGCCACCACTGCCGTAACCCATCACCTCGGTCACGAGCTCTTGAGACTCAAAACCAAGGCGCTCGGTGCGACGGGGTGATTTGTAGTGAAGGATATTGCGCACCCGAGCAACAAAGCGAAACGCTTCTTCAATCTGCGTGAGCTCGAGCGGAGCAAGCACACCCAAGTCGACCAACTCGTGCAGGCTCTTGACCCGCCACCGCGCCTGAGCCGTCCAGTTGATGATGTCAACGTCACGCACGCCTCCCTGCCCGTTCTTGGCATCCGGTTCGAGCAAATAGACCGAATCACCGAAGCGCGCCGCGCGCTTTTCGGACTCCACGGCCATCTCGTCCAAAAACTCGTGAACGTTGCTCTCCGAAAATATCGTGGCGTAGGCTTTGTCCCTCAACTTTTGGCTCTGCGCCAAGTCGCCCGAAATGTGGCGCCAATCGAGAAGGGTCGTCGCGGTCGCCAAGTCCTTCTTTGCAAGAGAGAGCGTATCGCTCATTGTGACCACCTGATGACCGACTTGCAGGCCGGCATCCCACAAGGGATAGAGCAAGGCTTCGGCTATAGGAGCGGCTTTGGCGGGTTTGGGGCACAGAATGCGCACGTCCAAATCCGATCTAAAACTAAAGTTACCGCGCCCATAGCTCCCCACGGCGGCAACGGCCAAGGAGTTCCAGGTTTTTTCGTCACCCACCGAGGTACGAATCGCACAAGACAAGGCGCAGAGAAGACCATCAAAGGACTTCATCCAACGCTCACTGGCTTGCGCACCGGCGCCCTCGTCACCTTTGGAGATCAATTCGCCCACAGCATCGCTGTGGCGTTCCAAGTAGATCTTGATTTCTTTTGCGAGAGTGGGTGAATTGGGGGAAAACGGACTCTTGCCTGAGCTTTGTGTGTCGGCGACCTGCATGAACGACGGCTCTTATAGCAGTTTGTAGAAAAAGAGCTCCTGCTTACCCTCGCCCCATGCCATACTGGAACCGATAAATTGATGTTTTCACGAAGAAATCTCTTATTGGGAAGTAGCCTAGCGCTCCTGAACTTCACTCAGACCACCCCCGCCCGGGCAACTTCGGCTATCTATTTAACGCTCCCTCAATTGCGAGCCCGCTCCAAGCGCGTCGTTATCGGGCGGCCCGTACTTCACGAATCCGACTGGGCCGACGTAGGAGGGTCGCGTCGCATTGTGACGACAACTCGTTTCGTACAAACGCACGACTGGCTGCAGGCCGAAAGCGAAGACGAGAAGGTTGAGGATGAGCTCCTCATCAAGACCTTAGGGGGACGTGTCGGCAATATCGGACAGAAGGTAGCCGGTGAGGCGCAACTGCCCCTCAACAAGGAAATTCTGCTCTTCATCGGTGGGGGTGACTCCTCTCATCAACGAGTCATCGGAATGGGCCAAGGCGCCTACCCCATTGAACAAGAGGAGGGAGCCCCCTTGCTGCGCCGGAGCCACCATCTGCCCTTCCTCGTTGGACGGCGCAAAAAGAAGGACGCCCCCGAGATGGAGCGTCCGGCTGTCGAGCTATTGGATGGGGCCAGCTTTCCTCGAGCGTTTTCACTGATCCGGAGAGCACGATGAACTCGAAAAGGGCTCAGGCGACCTTGCTCGGTCTGGGGATCGCCCTTTGGGGCAGCTCGGCTGCCGCGTTTTGCCGCACGACGACTTGTAATCCCTACGCCGATTGCACAAAAGCACCGGGTACCTGCTGCGAGTACGATGCGGACGGCTGCGACGTAGCTGGGGATGTCGTGCGTTGGCCTACCAGTTGTGTTTCGTACCAAACCCATCGTGGCGGCAGCAAGCGCCTAGGCCTCACCGAACCTCAGTTGTCGAAGGTACTCGAAAAGGCCTTCGACGCCTGGATAAGTGTCGAGTGTGACGGTGAACCCCTTTCTATCGCAATCGAAGATCGAGGCCCCTCGGATTTGGGCGATCCCGAGTTCAACGAAGATCTCGATTCGACCAACAACAACGTGTGGATGTTTCAGGATGACCCACGCGAGACGAACAATGTCGATGAAGGCTCGATGCAGATCGACACGTCTTCGCTCGCTGTCTCAGTGATCACCTACGATTACGAAAACGCCGAGCTCGTTGACGTCGATGTGGAGTTCAACTCGGCTTCGGCCGAGCTCACTATCGACGACGATAATGTCATCTTCGATCTTCAGTCCATTGCGACTCATGAGGCGGGTCACTTTCTCGGCCTGGATCACACCCGCGAACCGGATGCGACGATGCGGGCTCATTACAGCCCAGGCGATCGCGGTCCTCGTACCCTGAGCGAGGATGACGAAGCCGCCATCTGTGCGGCCTATCCCCCCGAGCGGCACATCAAGGAGTGCAAACAGACCTGCGAGCCGTACGGCAAGGGCGCACCAAACTGCCGCAAGAAGGGTTGCTCCTACGTGGCCGGCCCCAATGGCCCCTCCAAAAACGGTGCCCCGTGGGTACTGGCTGCTTTCGCATTCGCCTGGGCTAGCCGCTGGCGTCGTCGCCCGTCCCTCTAAAAGTGGCGACGAAGCTTCTGCTGGTTGTGGGGTGTATTCCAGCAGAAAAACACTGGCCCCTGGGGGACGACGACCTTCAGGCCGATGGTGCCTGAGCCGAAAGCCCCGCCGATCGGATCAGCTCTTGGTCGATGTTTTCTTCGGGATTCGGCGTAGTCAAAAGCTGATCGCCGTAGAAGATGCTGTTGGCTCCGGCGTACATGCACATGAGCTGCGCTTCTTTGCTCAGCTCGGTGCGACCGGCGGAAAGACGGACACGCGCCCGAGGCATCATCAGTCGCGCCAGGGCTACCATGCGTACCATCTCGGTAGGATCGATGGGGGGAAGATCAGCCAGAGGCGTCCCGGGGACGCGGACCAAAGCATTAACCGGCACGCTTTCCGGGTGAGGCTCTAATTTGGCGAGCTCCACCAGCATGGTGCAGCGATCGTCGATGCTCTCGCCCATTCCAATGATGCCTCCCGAGCATACGGTGATGCCCGCGTTGCGCACGTTCTTCAACGTCGCCAAACGCTCGTCAAACTGACGAGTGGTGATGATGCTCTTGTAGAAGTCACGGGAGGTATCAAGGTTATGATTGTACGCGTCGAGACCCGCTTCTTTTAGGCGGCGCGCCTGATCTTCGTTGAGCATACCCAGGGTCACACAGGCCTCCATGCCCATGCCCTTGACGCCCTTGACCATCTCCAGGACGCGATCAAAAGCCGAACCGTCTTTCACCTGGCGCCAGGCGGCCCCCATACAGAAGCGAGTCGCTCCGGCGTCCTTGGCCACCCGAGCATTTTGAAGCACTTCGTCCACTTTGAGCATGGCCTCACCCTCGACGGCCTGGTGGTGCGAGGACTGGGGGCAGTAAGCGCAGTTTTCGGGGCAGCCGCCCGTCTTGACGCTGAGCAAACTGCAAAGCTGCACCTCGTTGTCCGGGTGGTTTTGCACGTGCACGGCACGTGAGCGGTCAATGAGCTCGAAGAGAGGCAACTCGTGCAGGGCACGGGCCTGATCGAGCGTCCAGTCGTGACGCTGGGTTCCATCGGCAGATCGGCTGGGGGCGGCGGATTGGACAGGGGCGTTCATGGCGGGCTGGGGTCTAGCGCGAGGCAGGCCCAAATGAAAATCCTCGTGACAAAAGTCGGTCTCTGCGAAGGCGGCTTCTCAGTGGTTTTCCACCCGTCCCCGAGAAATGATGCAAACCCGAAGAAAAAGCGACCCAACAGACCGAGCTTCGCGACTTCTTCTTCATGACCTCCACATCTCGTATTGCGCTCGTCCGTGGGGGACGGGTGCTGGGCCTCTCTTCGCTCTTTTTGGTTCTTGCCTGTTCGGAGACTGATCCGGAAGAAAACGCAGGAGTTTCTGACCCCTACGGCGTCGCAAGCGGCGGTTCATTGAGTACGGGTGGGAGCACCGGCGCAGGCGGCAACAGCTCTGGAACCGGCGCCACCAATGCCGGAACCGGCGCAACTGGTCAGACCTCTTCGGGGGGTGCAGCCATGACCGGCGCCGGTGGGGAGCCAAGCGATAGTGGCGGCTCCTCCAGCGGCACCGGGTCGAGCCCAGGAGCAGGCGGCGCCCCGGCCGCGACACCGTCCGGCACCTTTCGTGTCATGGGCCGTCACCTTCACGACCGCTGCGGCGAGCAAGTGGTTCTGCGGGGGGTCAACGAAATGATTGTCTGGTCCCCGGGTCTCGATGGTGATCCCGAGTACAGCGAAATCGCGAAGACGGGAGCCAATGTTGTGCGCATCGTCTGGAACGAAGAAGGATCGGCTACCCAGCTCGATACGGCGATAACAAACGCTCTGGCTCAAAAACTCATCCCCATGATCGAACATCATTCGGCCACGGGTGAGCTCGACAAAGTGACCGCGGTGGTCGACTACTGGACTCAAGACGAGGTCCTGTCCGTCATCAAGAAGCACGAATCGCAGCTCTTGCTCAACATCGCCAACGAAGCAGGCGACGACCAAGTGCAAGCCGCCGACTTTCAGGCCGCCTACGAAACCCACATCACGCGCCTACGCGCAGCCGGGCTCAAGCTTCCTTTGATCATCGACGCACCGAGCTGGGGTCAAAATATCGACGTACTTCAAGCCACCTGGCAAGCACTGACCGCCCACGATCCGGAGCACAACATGATGTACAGCGTACACATGTGGTGGGATGACGCGGACGGCAGTCGTGTCACCAGCGAGATCAACGAGTCTCTCAGCGCCGAGATGCCACTCATCGTCGGCGAATTTGCTCAACATTCGGTGTGGCAGTGCTCACAGAACCCCTTCAGCTACACTACCTTGCTCGATCTGGCCCAAGAGAACAGCATCGGTTGGCTCGCTTGGTCCTGGGGCGGCATCGACAACGGCGACTGCGCCGACGATGGCTCCTTTGATATGACCGTGGACGGCGTATTTGGCGACTGGGAAGAACCCTGGGGCGGCGACGTTGCCGTCACCCACCCCAATAGCATCCAAAACACCTCGGTGCGCCCCCACTCGATCACTGAGGGTAACTGCCAGTAGACGAAAGCCCGTCGGGCGCACGGGCGCCAAAACCCAACGCGCGACGGATTGAAAGCTCCCCGCCCCCGCGAGCCGTTCAAGGAAGGCGACAAGAACACACCTCATAACCGGCAGAAGCTCGGCCGTCGCTCGCCGCTTTGTGGCCTTCCTTTCGTACCTTCAGTCCATCACGGCTACGCGCTCTACACAGAAGTCAGAAACCGAGTACGGGTAAGAAGCATCCGGTACGAACATCCAACTGATCTGCTTGATCTTGCTCGGATCCAACTTCTTAGAAGTCGGGTCCCAGCATTCGTGCCGCAAGTCAGTCCATCGGATTGCAACCTCACCGACGTCGATCTCGGTGCAGAACTGCTCGCCGGAGGTGTCTTCCACCATGAAGCGCAAAGGCAGACCGACGTAGCCGCTGGTACCAAATATGATGCCACTGTGAGCTGATCCATCCCAGGCCGCGACCGTCTCACTGTCGTCGTTCATCATGAGCCCGATGCCGCCTCCCCAAAAAGCTGCCCAATCACAGGAGGCGGTGCTCGTCTGACAACTCGCTCCTGTCGCAGAGCTCACCCGGGCGACGGTGCCACTGACACAAGGAGCCGACTCCCCCTCTAGATTACTAGGCTCAGAGGAGCTGCCCGGGGGGTCCAAATCCGTATGTTCGAGTCCATCGAGGACAGGCCCCGAGTCGTCCACGCTGTCCTCGAGAATGAAGAAGTATCCAATCGCGCCCAGCTCTGGCACATCAATCGCAACCCCATCGCCGTCAAATAGATAGCCCGCCGGTAAATCGACGCTACCGCCGCTATCGCCCCCGGTGGAGTCCGAGCCACTGGTCGTCTCACCCGCCGAAGTTCCACCCGAATCACCCGAATCGCCCGAATCGCCCCCCGTAGTGTCTGCGCCGTAAGCGCAGGCATCGAGGCACTCGGTCGCCTGGCAGGAAACCAAGTCGGCCACAGCCAGGGCAGCATCTGCAGCCTCGGCGGCGTCCAAACTGGCCGAACAATTCGTGGCGCAGCTCGCATCTGTCGAGCCCGAGCACTCCCAACCACACTTCCAAAGGTCGATACATCCCGTCTGCCCCTCGCAGGCAGAGTAGGCGCTCGAGCAGGTGCTCTCGCCGCAACCGAAACAACCATCCAGGTCCACGCCCGAGCCCCCGTTATCGCCGTCGCCGCCACTCGACGAAGAACCACCAACATCCGGGGTGCATTCGTCCAAACAGGAAGTCACTGCGCAGGTTACGTAACCACTGGCAGCAAGCCCGGCATCGGCAAGCTCTTGAGCGGCGAGCCCGTCCACGGAGCAGCCGCTCTGGCAGCTCGCATCGCTGCCACAGCCCAAAATGCAATCAAGCAAGTCGTCACAACCATTGGCATCGTCGCAAGCACTCCGCTCCGAATCGCAAGCCTTGTCTCCGCAGGCAAAACACTCGTCGAAGTCGAGGCCACCGCTGTCGCCGCTGCTTCCCGTTGAGCTGCTTTGACCACTTGTTCCCGAGGCATTCGGGTCGACACAAATGTTGCTCAGGCAAGTCAACTCCCCGTCACAGGTGCCATTTGCATAACAATCCTCTCCCTCGCCACCTTCCTTCTTGCCGCAACCAAAGGCAACAAGCCCGGCAAGGGTACTCAGAGCAAATAGACGAGAGGAAAGACGGCGTAGCTGGCTACTTTGCATAGTGAAGTTCCTAGTAAGAGATTGAGGATAAGCCGCTGCGTTCCAATCACAGTGAACCACCCTCGAAATCAAAAGCGGACAGATCCGCCAACTTGCCAAAAGCTAATTGAACCGGCGTCGCAGAACAAGTCTGCCCTCTTCTTTCGGCGCCATTGTGCCCTTCTTTCTCTTCCCGCGGGACTTCTCACCTCGGCGCACCTGCACCGACAGTCCATGGGGCGCGGAGCGCAGCTTCAACCCTGGAGCGCGGCCTTCGCGTCCTCGATGGTCACCAGCCCCCGATGGGCCAAACTGCGCAGCGCCGCATCAAAGGTTTGCATCCCATACATGTCAGCCCCTTGAGTCATCAGCTCTTTGAGCGAGGGGTTGCCCTGGGGGCGCTTGATCGCCTCTTTGACCGATCCCGTTCCGACCAAGACCTCGGCCGCCAAACACATACCCTGACCATCCGCGCGGGGCACGAGACGCTGCGCGATGATGCCCGCAATGGCATCGCCCAAACGCTCGCGCACATCGGCCCCAGCACCCTCCATCAAAGACATCACGCGGTTCATCGTGCGAGCCACGTCCGGAGTATGAAGAGTCGATAAAACGAGATGCCCTGTTTCGGCGGCTTCTAAGGCGATCTTCATCGTTTCCTGGTCGCGAATTTCGCCCACGTAGATCACGTCGGGGTCTTGCCGCAGGGCCGCGCGCAGGGCGCGGGCGAAGCTGATCGTATCGGCGCCAATCTCGCGCTGACTCACCGAAGAGGTCTGGTCCGTGTGAACAAACTCGATCGGGTCTTCGATGGTGACAATGTGTCGCGCAAAGTTGCGGTTCATGTGGTCGACCATGGCCGCGAGGGTGCTGCTCTTACCGTTGCCCGCGGCTCCGACACAAAGCACCAAGCCTCGCTCTTTCGCAGCCAAGGTCGAACAAACCGCTGGCGCGCCCAGGTCCTGCAAAGAGGGGACTTCTTCGGGCACGATGCGCATCACAATCGCTAGGCTGCCCCGCTGGCGATAGATGTTGACGCGAAAGCGCCCCAAGCCGAGCACCTCGTAAGAGGCATCGTACTCGCGCAGCTCGTTGATATTGGCGAGCAGGTCTTCGTCGTAAATCAGATGCTCTGCGATGGCCTGGGTGTGTTGGGACAAAAGCGAGTCAAGGCGAAAGAAGACCAAGTCTCCCCGCACCCGTGCGCCCGGTGGTTGGCCGACCTTCAAGTGGATGTCGCGCGCTCCGGCGGCAATCGACTTAGAAAGGAGCTGATGAAAGTAGGCTTCCGACCGATAAGGATTTTCGCCCATGGCGACAACGTTATACCAGAATCCCCCCGCCACCGACGCCCCCCAAAACATCCCTATCCCCGCACTTCAACAAGTGTCCCGCCTGGGGCCTCGGCGAGCCCTTTTCATCCCAAGAACGCAAAAATGAACGCCCGGGTCAAAAATCTGACCTGAACGCTTGCGCGCCCTCGTCCCCCTGAGCTAAGTAGCCGGCCCCTTCGCGAGAGGCACCGAACTTTCCGCGCGAATTTTCGTACCTCCTGCGTGCTTTTAAGATTTTTTTCCTTAACTTTTCGCCCAGATAGCTCAGTCGGTAGAGCAGGGGATTGAAAATCCCCGTGTCGGCAGTTCGATTCTGTCTCTGGGCACCGCCCAAAGCAGCTGTAAAAGGCTGCTTTTGTCGTTTTGTGGCCATACTCTCGGGATCCTTCTTCCATGATTTGGACTCACCCGAGGACTCACCCTGAGCCTGAGCCCTGGGTTCATGCAGCTCCGGCAAGGCCTGGTCGAGTGGCACCAATTGACCGAGCCCAAGCTCCTGAGCCATCCGAGCCGCTCGGCGGTACTTATTGATCATCTGAGAGGACGAGTGCCCCGTTCGATCGGCGACCCAGCTCTCAGACTTCCCGTTGGCGAGGGCCAGCGTGACGAAGGTGGCGCGGAGGTCATGCACCCGGATAGGCAGGCGCTCCTTGGTTCGTTGGAAAAGTTCAGCGCGATCGATATGGGCTCGATCCTTGAGGTCTTCACGGAACAAGATCGCGGCGTTGTGGAGCACGACGTAGGACGGGAACACCGAGTCCCCTCCCCTTGCCCCTTTGGGCTTGAAGGCTTTGAGAGCATTGACCACCCCAGGGGCAAGCGCCCAAGAGCGCGGGTCATCGGTCTTGTTCTGGTCGAGACGAATCGCCCCCTGCTCAAGGTCCAGGGCGTCCCAGGTGAGCGCCTGAGCTTCGGAGATACGCATTCCCTCACGGACAAGGAGACCCCAAAACATCCGGCGCTCAAGCGGCACGTCGCTTGCGCGCATAAGCTGGGCCTCTTCGCTGGGATAAAGCCAGGCTTTGGCCTTGTTGCTACGATTCGTGGGCAGAAACCCCTTAGGAATTGGGCTTTCTGGGATGACTTCTAGGGGCCAAACAGCAAAGCGGAGCACCTTGGCTATCAGCTGGGCGTAGTGCCTGCGAGTGGCCGGCGCGAGGCCTTCCGGAAGCTCGGCCATGACTCGCTTGGCGTCGTCCCGTGTGAAGTCCTTCAGCGCGATCTTGCCCACGTGCTTATTGACGAAGTCCAGCCGCTGGCGATCGTGCTCGGCTGAGCGCTTGGCTCGAACGTAGTCGGGGAACCTTTGATGCAATCGCCCACTGGTCCACTCATCCGCCAATTGTGCGAAGGTCATCGGGGCACGCTGCGTCTTGATCGGAACGGCTAGGTCCTCTTGCACGGCCTTCACGATGGCCAAGAAAACGGGTTCTGAGCGGGCTTGAGCGGCCTTGCTTAGAATGATGCGCGCTTCCGCCGCCGTCATGCTCCGAACATCACTTGCCAACGCCTTGAGGCTGAGAGCCCGCTTGATTGCAGCCTCCTCATCTCTTAGCGGAATGGTGAGCTTGGCCTGTTTGCCACTCCCATAGCGGAGGCGCAGCCGAAAGCCTTCCGCTGTGCGTTCGAGTCGTGGTACTTGTTCAGTCATCAGTCGAGGTCCTGTCTCGGTTGGTCATGGCCCCGGGTGTTCGAGCACTGCGGGGCTTTTCTGTACATTGACTAACACGCGCGGTTACCGCGCGCAACTCATTTCTTCTTCAAGCGCTTCTGCCTGCGCTTGGCCTCTGCAACAATCGCTTTAGACGCCCACTTGGTCCACGACTCTTCGTCCGTGGTTACGATATCCACCAAGGCCCATTCGTCCGCTTCCAAGCCAATAAAACGACGTTCACGTCTATGTTGGCCGCTTGGACCCGACGCCCGTTTCTTCTTCTCAACTGCCATCTACGGAACTCCAGCACTTCGTCGACTTTTTCTTCATGTTTACGGGATCTCCGCGATTGCCTCTAGCAAGGCCCGCGACCTTCCGGAGATTCCAAAGGTTTCAGTGGCCTCGTTACCGTTTCGGATCCGCATGTTCGGCGAACCGACAATGGCGCGCTTCTTTAGCTCGGACAGCGAGGCACCCAGCGCTACTGACAGACTGTCCGAGGCTTCTTCACCGTTCGCCACTCCTTTACTACCAAAAAGCAAGGTGCCGGACGATGGTGCAAACGCAACGTAGTCATATACCCCGAGCATCTGAATGGCGCGAACCTCCAGGTCCGAGAGCTGGGTGACTTGGTCGAACCAATACTTTCTCACGTCCACAGTGTGCCAGTCTGGGTCGAACTGCCGCGCCGCGGCGTTGCTGACAGAGTTACGCTTCGTTTCGCCCTCTGCCTCTCGAACAGCTTCCGCCCAGTCGACTACCAAGCGCCTGGTGCGCAGGGGGCCGAGGTCATCAAGTCTCTTGCCATGTTTGGCGAGAGCTTCCTCCAGTCGGTTCACTCGTTCTTGGAGACCATGAACCATGTCCTGGTACTCGCTCGTGGCAAGTGCCTTCCATTCCTTGTCCGCGTTTGGGTACGCTACCTCAACGAAAGCTGCAACTTGGCCAGCGCCAGGGAGAAAGCTCAGGCCCGCAGCCGCAAGCCCCTTAACAATGTCCGCCATTCAATACACCACATCCTTTCGAAACTCGTAGTCCGGGCACTCTTGCAAAGGTCCCACCTCCGGTGCCTCTAACACTTCGACCATCATCCACTTGTTGCAAGGTCGCCCCGCTTCGTCGCGAATGTACCGATCGAGAAGGGCAGGATCGTTAACGTCGAGTCGATGGCCAGGGAAGCCGATAGGCCAGACTTGAACCAGGACTTCTTCGCCAGCCACCGCTCGAGTGAGCTCGTCGCGGAGCTCTCGCGCAAAGCTCGTGCTCCCCTCGACCTTGCCGCCCAGGTGAATGCTGGTTCCATCTGATAGAAGCCACCTCATAGAAACAAGTCCTCGGAGTAACCCCGGCCCGCGTCGAGATCCCGCTTGCAGGACTTGCAGTGCCATCGCGCCATGTTTGGCATTGGAATGCAGCCATGGAGCACGGCTTCTCCACGGGCGACCGTCTCCTCGCCTTGTTCGCTGGGCATGCCAATGATGACACGCACGACGTGAGCAGCTGAACCGCATTGCTCGCAGGGTGGTTTTTCGACAGGGTTTTCCATGGTGGGTCTCACTAGATAATCATGCCTCCTTCGAGGCCACAAGCCAGGCGTTGAAAGGCGTCGTTCATTCAATACCGGTAACAGGGTATTTGTCTTGTTCCAGCTTTGCTTGCTGAATTGGGTTCAAGTCCGAACCGGGTTCAATGAAGATCTCACGCTCAACCGGAACGGCTGACGCGTCCATGAGGTGCCAACTCATGTTTGAAGTGATGCGTTGTTTGCGCCTTTGGCCCACTGGTGCACTTTCGAGTTCCTCGTAGGTGTGGGTGTAGACTTTGCGGATACAGAAAGAATTCTCTCCAATGCGGTAGCGTGAGAGGGCGAAAATCTTGTGTTGATAGATCGGCTTGCGTGAGTGAATTGGTACTAGTGACATACTTGTCCTCCGATGGTGTTAGGCCATTCCCCGGCTCTTGTAGGTTTCGAGCAAGTTCTTGTTGAACTCGATCATAGCGAAGGTGCTCTCAACCGACCGTTCCTCACTGGCAGGAACGACGGCGTCAATTTGAGCCAACGTGTCGCCCTCGGCCGTGTGGAGCACGGTCAGGTGGTTTTTGCAGTTCCCACCGCCCGGCGGCTGCGCAAAGGTCGTCACACGCTTCCAGATGATCGCAACGGTTCGTTGTCCGTCGGTGTACCTCCGGGCCTCCGCGAACGTGCCGACCGCTTCTCCGTCCTTACCGTGCTGCATTCGCATTTTCATAAGCTTGTTCCTTTCATTGTTGCGAGAAAGCCACAGCAGCCCCCGGGGCAAGGACCCCACCCCGGGGGCGCGTGGCGCGCATCGGCAAAGGTACGGAGCGGACATGAATGAAACTAACCGCTCCGAGCCCCAGCGCCGCGACTTCGACGCTTTCCCCAAGGAAGAAGGGCTACCGAAAAATCGTTCATCGCTTCTGGTCTATCAGTTCCTTGTTCTTGACCCAGGTTTGAATCGTCTCAAGTGCCTCTTGCTCGGTTTTTGCTTCTGTGATCTCCATGAGCTCTTCTACCATGCGGGCTCTGCGGCGCATCTCACCAAGAGCACACTTGGCGGCCATGTACTTTTCGAGGGAGTCACCCGCCTTGAAGTCAATGCCGGCCGCGGCGAACACTCTTTCCCGCTCATCGGGAAGCATGTAGTCGAGCCCTGCGAACGGATCGATAGGAACATTGCTGTTGGAAACTGCGAGTTTCACGCGCCCTCCAATAGTCCACGGAGGTACGCTCGCTCGTTAGGATCTCTCTCGTTCAACATTCGCGCGCGCAAGCTTTCCTTGAGCTCTTGCCAATTGGCCCGCATCTCGGCGTAAAGTTCGGGCTTTGCCTTTGCCAGTTCTGCGCGCTCCAAGTGGGACAGCTCGCCCCAGTTTTTGCCTTTATAAAACATCGCTGTTCCCTTTCAATAGAGTGTGTTGGCGAGGTGGCCGGCGGCGCGCTGAACGTGGAGCTCCACAATTGCGTCGCGGTTGGTGTGTTGACCTTCGACCTTCAGGTAGGCTCTTGACTGGTCGAGAGCGTTGCTCGGCTGGTAGCTAGCCAGGCGGGGGGAGAGCTCCGCTATGATTGCGCTCATGGATAGCCGACCGAGTGGCACGCCCTGAGACTGAGCCGCGAGACGCTCATGGTGATGCGCTGAGAGCTCATTGATTGCACCGTCAAGCTGCTCGATGGCCTCGACGATTAGGTCGACTGCCCCCGAAAACTTCTTTCGAATTGTTTCTTCCTTTCGGCTCAATTCCTGGCCGATGGTGTTGCGCTCGTAAGCCCTAAGCTCTCCTTCGGCCTTCTGAGCCACTGCTTGCTGTTCGGAGGCAGCCACGCGCGCGTTCTTGGCTTTCTGGGAAAGCACAGCCTTTCGCCCGAACAGTTCCTCACTCGGGTCGGCGTCAAATGCCACAGTAAGCTTTTGAGCTTCGGCTTCGAGGTCGTCAGCCACGTCGTTGAGCTTTTCGAGCTTTTCGTTCTCGAGCTGAACTCGACTTTCAAGCTCTGCCTTGGTTGGTGTCTTTATGGGTTGATTCATTGGGTTTCCTTTCTTGAGTAACTGTTATGCGCCTGTGACCGCGTCGCCGGTGAGTAACCAGGTGATGGCTACGCCTTCACTGAAGATGGCTTGGGGGTCGCTTTTCGAGCGCCCGATCCACCATGAGGCGCGGACGTAGCGTTCAGTGGCCGCGATGACTTTGCGCTGGACGCCTGCTCCCATCGGTTCGAACTGGTCGAGAAACGTCCATGCGTTGCTGTCGGGAGAGTGCTCCAACGAAACATGCAGGCGCGCTTCGCTGTCGAACCCAGCGTAATTGGTTGGATGCTGCACATTCAGTGCAAGTCGGAGCGAGGCGAGATCTTCGCGGTCAATAGCGCTTCCCTTGACTTGGTCGGCGAGAAGAACGCCACCGCCCTTGTAGAGTGATGCTGACGCGACGTTGCCGTGGTCGCCTGAGGAGATGATTGAAATGGGTGTAGTCATGGTTTGCATGTCCTTTGCTTAGAAAAACCGGCGGCCTTTGCGGGGCTGCGCGTAATGGCGTGTTGGGTCGAGGGTGTCGTCCATGAGAGCCTTGAAAGGCGCCTCTGGGTTACGTTCGGACGCGTAGCTACTGAATCGACTTCGACGTGATGGAATGTGGATGGTGGGTCCGGAGTCCCGATGGCGAGACGCCTCGCGAATCGCGCTAGCCAGTGCTGGGGCGTAGTCGCAGTGGCGGCCGTCGCTGGTCCGCGGAAGAACGATCGTTTGACCGTTCTGGGTCGTTCGCTTTCGAACGGCTATCAGGTCGCTTCGAAACTGTCGGTCCGGCGGAAGTTCCACGCGGTCCGTGTGAATCAGGGTTGCTAGGTTCGTGAAGTCCTCGAGCTTGCTCTTGACGGTCGTCGCCGAAACCTCGAGGTGCAGCCCATAGCGCTGGGCCAGGTCCTGGTTCGCCGATGCGGCGTACTGGTCCGAAACAGCCCTCTTGAGTTCGTACTGGGCGCAAAGCTTTGCAATCTCCTGCCAGCACGCATCTGGACGCATTCCGCGGAACTCGCGGGCCATCGCTACGCGGTACCGGGACTCGGGCTCCCGTGCCTGTTCAAGGATGGGACCCTGAAGCACACCAGGGCTTGGGGTGTCCTCGCGCTTGACGATCACGAGAGTCCACGCGTTGCCCTGCGCTGCGCCTTCCGATGGGTCGACTGCAGCCGAGTAGGACCCACCAGTTTCGAAGGACAGCTCAAGCGGGACGTCTCGCGTTGATCGACGAACGGCAACCGGCGAGAGTAGACCACTCTCGGGGTCGGCGAATTCACCCAAGACGTCGGTCTGGTAGGCGACGGGGTCAGACTCCCGCAGCTTCTCGCAGAATTCAGGCGTGAAATGTGATGGGTTGTTCTGTGGTCCCGTGCTTCGAAGAATGACGATGCTCATGCGATAGACTCCTTGGGCCAGTGCTGTTGAACGAGTTCGTAAACGGGGCCCATAGGCGCCCAGGGCGAGCCGATGAGCTGGATCTGAGCGCCAGGCAGCAAGCGGCCTCGAATGGCAGTCAGGATGTCGTCCAGGTTCGTGACGCCATCTTCGCGGCCCAACATGCGGGGGGCTTCATCAGCGACGAGACCAGCGCTCCAATCACCCACGAAGCCGCCGGCGGCGCGACCACCTGCTACGCAAGCGATCTCGATGGGGCGCCCCGATGGGTGTCGAATCAGTAGCGACTCGGCCGTCTCATCGATAAGCAAGCCACGAAGGGCATGGCGCTCCGTCACGAGGGCTCGGAGCATTCTGAAGGCCACCTTGGCCCGGTCCAGCTTGGTGGCTACCAGGGGAATGCGGGGGACTTCGCCCACCTTGAGCAGCGAGACGTCAACGATTTGGGTCGCTCGAAGGGCCCGACAACATCCGATCATGGTCTTTGCGCTCCTGATCGATGACAGGTCGACCGTGACCGTGGGGGCCTCTCCTCGCTCGCTGGGGAGCCGCTCAAGGGCTTCTCGCCCCCCAACCATAGCAATCACGTCTGGATGGTTGCGGAGCTCTCCTAGGGGCAGACCGTCGCCAATACGACACCGTGCCAACTGGACCGGCGTAGCGGAGTCGAGTCCGAAGCCGTGCTCAGAGGTCAGAAGCTTCTCGGTCGTGATATTCACGAGTCACCTCCGAAGGCAGCTTCAAGGGCGGCATGGGGGGAAAGCTCCTTCTGAGCGTTCGACTCTCGTACTGCTCGGTCGTAAGCCGTGACGGCTAGTCGCTGAGCGGTCCCGTCGTGGCTACGAGACGCCTCAGCGAGCTTGAGGCCTTCGGGGGTTGCCAGTCCAACCGTTGCCGCCTCATTCGCGTAGTGGGTCGCCAGCATGGCGTGACGGGCCTGCGCTGCCACGAGCTGGCGAACCCCGGGACCATCACTCGGCAAGGACCTCAGGATGGCGCTGTAGAGTCGTGTAGCCTCCCTGACGAGCTCTCGGGTGGCCGGGTTGGCAGCGTCGCCTAGACCGCGCTTAATGAGCGCTTTGACGCCCTGGCCGATGCTGTGCCGATTCCCCGGCGCGAACTGCCCCCGCTTGTCTCGACCTTCGGACGGATCGCGAGCGGTTTTCACCTTGGGTGTGTCCTTGAGGCGAGGGGTCTCGGTGCGAGCGCCCCCTTTGACGAAGCGGTGGCTCATTGGGCCCCCGATCTGGGGTCAAAAAACTCACCTTCAGGACTCACCCACACCCTGATTGAAGCAGGGCCAAGCCAAAAGAAGCTGGATCGGCTGGGATTTATACTCCCCTTGCTCATCGCCCACCCCCTCGGACCAACTGAAGCTCTCGCTTCAGATCGGCAACCTCGTCTTGCTCATCGTCTGACTCTGAACCGTTGGCTCCATGTGAGGACGTGGAGCGTAGCGCCTGAGCCAGCCCCTGCGGGCTTAGCAGGCGCCGGCGGCCTACGATGGCCGCTCCAGGTTGCCCCGCGCTCACAAGGGCCTTTACGACCCGGCAATGACGCCTTGGACCTAAGGGGGACTTACTCTGGTCGATCCAGTCGATGCGATCGTGAGTTTCCTCGGCCGCGATAGCCTCACATTCGGCCGCAGCGCTTCGGAGAACGCGAGCCAGTCCGTGCCAGATGGTGCTCATCGGATCGCCCCTTTCGATGCGCTAGGACAGCTTCTGTCACCCACCGCTCGAGTCGACGGGAAAGTTGATTTCGGAGGTTTCTGTGAGCCCGACCCCAAAACGACTAGAAAACGGAGGTTCGCGGTCTGAGTGTTTCGCGTGTTTCTGTGAGACCTCACGCAAAGCACACGCCATGCCAACATTTCACAGCTGTTTTTCCGGGAGTTGAGCTGTCCGGGGGTGGGGGCGTTCATTCCGCACCTCCAAAAACTTCCTCAGCAGTTGCAGCTTGGACATGTGAAGCCGTTCCACGTTGTGGTGCGGTATGGCGCACGTTCAGCTGGTTCTTCTTCCGAGGTGCCTCTCCAAGCCACTTGTCCCGGTCGGTAAAGATCTCATGGGGCTTGATGCGGGAGTTCCACTCGTCAAGCAGAGCGGTTCTCACCACCTGCTTGGCTTTCGAGAGATCTCCTCCCAACGCTTCGATGAGTTCTTTGAAGTATTTATTGATGCGCCCATAGTCTTTGGGACCCCATGAAGGTTCGACACCTTTGCGTTGTTTGAAAGTCTCCTTGTAGTGCGCTTGAAGTTGGGTCGTTTGGTTACCAGACGATAAGTGATCTCTTATTTGGATCTCTTCAATGGATCTCTTAGGCGGCAGCTCGTGCCGGGGTGGGGCGGCAGCTCGTGCCGGGGTCGGCGGCACCTGCTGCCGGGGTTCACTTTTGACCACGGCATCTCCTGCCTTGGTTAACCCAGGCATCTCCTGCCGGGGTACCGCGGCACCTCGTGCCTTGGTTTCAAGTCGGAAGACTGGTTCGAGGTTGTACCGGTTGGACCTTCCGTTGGTTCGGCTCACACCAACGAATCCAGCTCGCTCCAATCCAGTGAGACTAGTTCGCACTGACCGCTCACTCAGACTCGTGAACGACGCGAGCCGCGAACAGCTCGGGAAGGTGTCGGTTGTTGCCGACCAGTGTTCCAACAGCGCTAACATGACGAGTTTCTCCAATGACTTGAGGTTGCTCTCCCAAATGGCCCTTCGTGCCGAAACGACCTTGTTCTGGCGCTTCCCATCACCCATTTGCCCCCCGTGGGTGGCCATCGATGAGAAAGCCACGCCCCTTTTCGGTCAGGCGCCGAAACATGGCGTCCCCGTAGCGCTCCTTGAATTGGTCGACCGTGAGCCCTGAGGTCACTAGGGTGACGCGTCCTTCGGTGTAGCGCCGATCGATGAGATCGAAGATCTCCCCAGCGCGCTGAGGCGACTCGGGACCTAGCTCGTCGACCACGAGCACAGAGGCTTTGTAGGCGCGCGACCAGAGTTCAGGCTCCGAACCGGTCCCAAGGCGGTGCTCCCGGAGAGCTCGAACGAGTTCGGACGCAGTGACCCATCGGGTATCGATGACGCGGTCGAAGTACTTGCGAGCCTCCCGGTCTCGGGGGTCTGTGATGACGGCTTTGAGCCCGTCCGTTACAAGCCGGTGGATTATCCGCGCGGCCAGCGAGGTCTTACCCATGCCGCTTGGACCGAGAGCCGCCATACTGCCCCGTTCCAGCCTGTAGCCTTCGGACACGCGCCGAATGGTCGCGTCTTTGATGGCGGCAGCGAACGATTCAGGGGTCTCCAGATGGGGCCACTTGGGGAGTCGCTCTAGGGTGCGGGTAACGAAGACACTCTGCCGTTCTCGGAACTCCTCTAGGCGGTGATCCCTCTCGCGCTGCGCCTTCTCCCGATTGAGGCGCTCACGACACTCTATGCAGTTGAAGTCGTCCGCATCTTCAAGCAACGTCCCGCATTTGCAGTACCAAAGCCCTTCGCGCTCGTCGCAGTGTTGAGCGCGGAGTTCAGTCATGAAGTCGTTCACGCTCCACCGCCTTCCACGAGTCGCAATCCGTCTCGGTTCGTGACGGCCTCGGGCGGCAGTTCATCTATAGCGCGGAGGATATCGGCAAACACTGAGCGGAGACGCTCTACCTCTGTTCGCGTCAGCAGGCGCTCCCTGTCTGCCGTGCGCTCCGGTCCGGCGTACAGGGAGCGCTGAAACAGGCCCATCTTGTCCGCGACGTGCATCACGGTTTCGGCGCCCATGGTGTTTTCTCCCCATGTCTCGATCAGAATCTCGACGATCTGCGCGATCGTGCCGCTCTTGTTCGGAAAGCTCATGCTCGCCCTCGCTTCCTTGGAATTGCGATCCATTCCACCGCGGCATCGCCTTGTTCGGAATCGAGGCAGACCAGCGGCAATTGACCGGGACGACCAAAGATCTGGCTCCCGAGCCTTTCCCATCCTTGTTCGCTAGAGTTTTTTACTTGTTGAAGGAGCACATGGCGGGTGCCCACAGTCCCCGAGAACTCGCCATTCTTGCGCAGCACGATGAAGACCAAATCGTCAATGCTGGCTCCATCGTCTCGTAGACGACCAACCTGCTTGAGGGCCGCGCGCGTGATTGCGTCCATATCGCCACGAAAGGTGGGAAACATGGAATTCATCGGGCCCCCCGATCTCGGCCGCACGGGCCGCACAGGTCAGCGCATGGATCGTCGATGGGTGACCCACAGATGCAGGTGCGACCGGTGGAGGTGGTACGGCATCCGCGCAAGAGCCGGAGCGCCAGCACGTCGGACTCGTCGATTCGGTCCCGCAGAGTGCGGCCGATCATTATCTCGACGGTGACGGGGTGTGTTTTCGGTGGCCGGTGGGCCATTTGCGTGGTACTGGTCATTTCGGTTTTGCTCCTTCCGAGCGCGGCGCCTCCGGTCTTGACCCCCGGGGGCGTTCGTTTTTCTGCCCTGCTGACGCCGCGTGTTTTCCGCGGTTTGAGGCCATTTCGCTGACCTGACCCCGCTAGGTTGAAAAAAAGTTCAGCCGCCTCCCTGGGCGCAATTCGATTCGACTGCAGGCAAAGGCAGACCAAGGCGCTGAGCAGCCCGAAAGACGCTGGCGCGAGAATATGCGTTGCCCCCGCCGCGATAGACGCGGACAACGGTTTTGACGCTACGGCCGGATTCGACTGCGATTCGTTCGCGGTCGGGGCCCACTAGGGAGACAGTTGTCATGGCTGTCTCCGACTTTGGGGTATGAACCCCTCCTAAACTGAGATTACTTTAGGAGACCACGGTCAATGTGCTTGAGATACCGCTCAAGAAGGGGGCGTAGATTGTTCGGCTGGTTCTTGTCCGTCGCCTTCTTGCCCTGCGGCTCCACAAAACCCCACCCATCCGCCAATGCGTTGTAGATTGCTGCAGCCTTGTTGAATCGATCTTTTCCCGACAGCGCAATAGTCTCAATGATCCCCGTCGTGACGGTCTTTTCGTAAGTTGAGGACTCGCCCGGGTCTTTCCATGGGATGCTCCATCGTTGCCCCCCTCGTTGATGTAGGACCCATTTGAAAGCTCGTTCAGCACACTCTGGGCGTGTCGCAGTCATCACTGCAAAACGAGCCAACCGGTGCCCACGGGCCAACCGTCGACGCTCACGCACGCTTTCGGCATAGGCCAGCAAGGCCGGTCTAATTCTCTCCAGATGCCTGTTTGTCAGACGCGCGTGCCCCTCGAATTCCTCCTCGTTGGCATCCCATGCGCCGTGCCGAATGAAAGCGTCCAACTCAGTGCGAAGGTGTTTCGCCAAATCATGTAGATCCACCTTCTCCATCGAACCTTCGAGCGCCAATGCCGCGTATGGTGACGGCGCCTCCGACGGCAGGCCACCCTCGTAGTCGGGATCGCTCCGCGAAGATCCTGTCTCCCTGAGCTTCGGATCCTCTGCTCGAGTGTTGCGTCGCCTTGATGCCATCGCCCGAGACAATATCAGTTTCGCATTCACGACCCACCGTCCCTGGCCAAAATGCAGCCCGTCGAAATCCCATTGACCAGAACCAGCAGAAAAAGCGCCGAATAAGCGAGCCACGGGGTGCTGGACAGAACCATTTCGCCCTCGATGAGCAGGACGAAACCCAGCGCTTTCCACGTGTCTTGGAAGGCCGCCCGCGTCCATTGAAACACGCTCTTGGCTGAAAAGAGCAAGCCTCCAAGAACCAGCGCCAGCAATGCAGCTTGGCGCCATCCGGTCGCGTGTGTGAGCTCGTTGTGGGCAACCGTGTAGGAGCCAACCGGGACCGCTCCGCCCAAAGTAAAGCCGCAAAAGGTGGCTAGCCGATTACCTCGACTGAACGCCTCTCGAATCTGCCCAACGACTCCAAGCTTCCTCGCCTTCGGTCGTCTATTCTTCTTCGGCTTGAGCTCCACAACCTTCGACCGTGGAGCATCATCAAAACTGAGTTGTGCCATCACGCATCGCCTCCCACCGGTTCACCCGCATACCGTATGCAGTAGTTCACCCATTCGATCCGATCGTCGAAGAGTTGTCGGAAGTTGTCCGGAATCTCGTAGCTCTCTGCGTTGGCGAGCTCAGGGCCAGCCTGAAAGAGCTCGTGCGGATGACGCCCCAGCTCGTCAAGGAGAGGGCGTGCCTCTGCGAGACGACCATCAGCGAGAGCCTCTCGAGTTCGTTTGAGGAGCTCTTTCATGATGCGCCTCCCAACTCGACCGGACGTTGGTAGTTCGAGCGGTTCCCGAACAGCGACTCCATCCCTTGAGGCAGGTTGACGACATTTTCAAGGGTCACCCCGAAGTCAGGAAGGGCAGCGAGAACTTGAGCCGTGGGGCCGCATACAATGTCCAGCAGTCGACCGTTTTCAGTGATGGCCGCCACGTGTTCGCCGACCACGGACGAAGTGAGCTTAGCGACAATCACACGCCACCTCGCTTCCTCGATGCTAGCGTGCCGGTGCTGGCATCACCGCGTCGATCTCCATCCACCGATGCTAGCGCCGCGGATAGGGTGATCGGCGGAGCAGTCGTTTTGGGGTCTTTGCTTAACGATTCCGTGTCCTTAAGGTGATCGCCGCTGGCCGTTTTTTCCAACGCATCGATCAGTTTGAGAGCCATTTCCGTGTGTTCGAGCACGTAGAAGTAGGCGAGCTGCAAGTCCTCGGGCATGGCTTCACCCTGGGCAACATGGAGGATCTGAGCGATGCGCTTCTGGTGGTCAATGATGTCCTTTCTGAGGTCCTCGAAACCGAACTTGCAACTCGAGTTATTTCCGCCGGCCCAAAGCTGAGCCAGTATCTCAGCTGGAATCCTGGCCTCGATGGTGTCGCCCAGTTCGAAGAACTGCTTCTTAGTGTCGAGCGTGATCATGCCCTACCCCCTTGAGTACGCTCGTGGCTGTTTTTTTTTGGGGTGGGCGTGGTTTCGTGGTCGCTTGTGTCGATGTCTGGACCGCAGACGTAATCAGGGTTGAAGCACCGACCCAGAAGGCGGTGAAGGATCGACTGCCCTTCGAGCACCGCCTCCATCGAGCAGGTGAGAGTTTCATCTTGTGGTTCGAGGAAACGACGAAACCAAGGGATGCCTGCGGCTATCTCGAGAAAGGCTTCCTCGAGTCGCACTAGATCTTCCCGGGTCTCTGAATCGAGCGGGTCCCGCACCGGGGTTCGACCAGAAGCGCCGTTTTCGACGCTCGCAGAAGGCGGAGCAGGCTGTTTTGGGCTGGATTCTTGTTGCACCGGGGTGGGGTCGGGATTGCCCACGTCATGGCGAGCCGGGGTACACGCTTCATGCGTACCCTTTTGAGCATCCGCATTGTGGATGGACCGACTTTGGTACTCATGTACCCGGTCTCGCACGTTCTCGTTTAGAGAGATGGCCTTGCTCACCTCCTGAAGGATGTCTCCCACCTCCGAGCCCAACACCAATTCTTGCCCCAGTCGCTTTACGGCTCCCGTTAGGTGGTCCTCCACGCCATCGAGTGCCATGTGGATTAGTTCAAAGTTTTCCATGTTCACGTTCTCCCGATTCTGAAAACGCGAGACATTCCCGCGCCCCACCGTGGGGCTTGGGCGATGCCCCGCCGTCTGCCGGCTCGCTCGAAAGCCAGTCAGCAGAAGGCGAGACACCGCCTAGAGGCTCGTGTCCTTCTTGCGTCTCAGGGGAACGACGTTCGGCGCCATCCGCGACAGCCGACGGGTTTCTAGCTCGCTCGCCAAGCGTGCTACGACCTCCCATTGACCCGCCAGGGAAGCCCGTTCGAGAGCAACCCCTAGGGCCAACTCAAGCGGGTCCGCTGGGTGAGTTTCAGGTGAGTCCTGATGCTCGTCCCCGCTTCCATGGGTGTCGTAAGTGCCCGTATTTGCTTCTACAGGTTCACTGAGTTCACCCCGATTCGCCTTGAAAATCCCCGTGTCGGCGGTTCGATTCCGTCCCTGGGCACAATTTTTATAGGGGGGCGGACACCGCCCCCCCCCTCGCTTTTTGGAAGTGAATTCCAAAAAGCTCACGCCACAGTCCGGCTGCGCTCCTCGCTCGCGAAATGCTCGCTGCGGTGCTGAGGCCGCCTCCTTGCTCCGCATGTCGGTAGGTGGCTTCGACGCGGAGCTGTCAGCTCAAGGACTTTTGAGCCTTTGACGCGTGTTCCCCTGGGAGCGCAATGCTCACTGCGATGCTGAGGCCGCCTCGTCACTCTTTGGTGTGAACTTGCTACGTTCGTCTGATCTCTGAACTGTTGGGAACCATGACTGCCCCTTCGCTCGCCAAACTCGCGACAGTCCTGCACGAGCTCCTTGCCGAGCGCCGGTCCCTCTCGCTAGCCGCCTTCGGCGCTTCTAAGCCATCGGTGTCGGGAATTGAGGCATTCATGCCCTCAACCTCCGGCCAGCAGCCCCCTCCCTCCGCAGCGCGCTCAGTTGCTCACCATGATCTCGTCCCCCATCCAGGCGTAGACCTCTGAGTGGGGCACCCATCCAAATTCACCTGTTCCCCAGTGAACGAGGTACCAGCGTTGCTTGCCCCCGCGGGTGACAGCGATGGACTCTAGAGTGCTCTTGGTCTCCCACCACACAGGGCCATCAATGAAGCGACGTATTTTTCCGCCGGCGGAGAAGCGCTGACGCATAGAAAACAGCCGCCCTTCCTTGTGCTTGAGGGGCTTTCCTGGGCTGTAGTTGTAGGAGGCATAGGTTCGCCAGGTGTCAACGAAATCATCGGCACCAAAGACATGCCCCCTCCCATCAGTCCCGATGCCATCACCGACCGAGCCGACTTTCCGCAATTCGCCGTCGAAGTGCTCGACTACATAGCATCGTCGACCAGCATCCATGCCTCCAAAACAAACGAAGAGCTGGTGTCGCACGTCCTCCGCATCGATGTTCAAGGAGCCGTGCCGCACTGAAGGAATGTCTGTTTCTGGCGTTTCACCGCCCTTTTGGGGCCAATCAACGACAAGCGTTTCGCCGGTGTCACCGTCCACGGCTTCGATACGATAGGTCCCATCCTCGAGCATTTTGGCGCCGACCTTCTCGACCTTGCCGTCACCATTCAGATCGACCGATGGAAAGGTGTCCGCTTCCTTCCCGTAGCGGATGAAAGCCTCGTGCTTCCACTCCTCTGGACGGTAGTCGGGCTCGGGTTCCTCTTCCGGGACTTCAGGACAAACCTCGCAGGGGGGACAGGCGCGTACGGGGGTCGTTGGCGACGATGCACTTTGTGAGTCGATCTCCGTACCGACTTTCGCATCAGGACTCCTCGACGACGCGCTAGATCTGACGGGAGCCCGCGAGCGGAGCAAGACGATGACGCCGCCAATGACCAGAATGGCAAGTGCGAGCTGATGGATAATAGGGAGAGGACGCTTGGACACACAACATTCTTCTCATCAGATACGCGCCCTTGGCTACACTCAGCTACAAATACGCAACGCCACCCGCACCAAGACCTAGCAAAGTACCGTAATCCCGCCGTTCACCTCCGTGGAGACACGTCCACTTCGGTTCGAACTCTTGGCACAGGTGGTCAGCCCCCTCCCGGTCCGATTCCTCGGGTGGGGTTACTACCCCCCTTGTGGCTCATCAGCTCGCTTCGAACTCAACCCCGGCTTCCATTAGTCGACGTACAAGTACAGCTTTGAGTCCTGGATAGTCGGCAAAGGTACAGGGCGGCACCTCCTCGACGCGACCTTCACGGAGGTAGATCACGACGCGGTCCGGCCCCTCCCTCCTCGCAATTCGCTCAACGGATTGATAACGAACGAGAATGGGCTCACTTCCCTCTGGTAGGATCCGCGCGTGTTCCTCGAAGAACTCTACTCTGCCGAATGCTTTCGACAGCATGCCCAGAGCCCTCCGTCCAGCGTACGCGAAAACTAGGCCGCTCACGGTGCCGCTCAGTCCAACCAGCACCCGCCCGGCAGCCCAACCAATGATGCCCAGCGTTCCAAGGGCTGCGGCGGCCACGAACAGAAACACAACGGAAGCCCTGGTCGAACGTGATTCGTATACCTCCACTGGCACTCGCACCGCCTTGGATGGGTGATGCCATAAGGAGGCTCGCAAAGCGAATGGACAGAAGCACCCAGCAACTGCGGGACATCTACCCTCGCGACCACCCCCCCGAACCAAAACCAGCTTTCCCAAGTGTTCCTCAGCGCTTACGCCCCACAGCGCCGGGGAATTGTTCGACGGGATTCTTGCGGCGTACGTTTCGTCTCGGGCTGGCGGGACTTGCCTTCCCCCCGGGGGTCAGTATGGGGCTTGTCCAGATTCGCCCTCGATTCTGCAGTCTGCCCATCTGGAGAACCGATCGAACGCTTTCCGCCCAACTTCTCAAGCCCTGCCGATTTGGCTGAGCGCGCGCCTCGCGCTATCCATAGACGATGCGTACGGGGGGCTGTCAGTGTGGCAAGACGCGGTGTCGAATCGACGGGGAACCACTCGCTGTCGTGGCGTGCCACTGCACCGAATGTCAACGACAATCCGGGAGCGCGTTTTCGATGAGTCTCATCGTTCCTCGCACCGCCTTTGTCATCGAGTCGGAGGTTCTTGGTTCGTTCACCCGTCCCGCCGACAGCGGCCGCGCGGTGCGTTGTGTCTTCTGCACGGAGTGCGGCACGCGCATCGTGCACGAGCCTCAGTATGAGACACCGATCGTTAACGTGCGCGCAGGTACCTTGGACGAGACGAACGACCTATTTCCCATTGCGCACGCCTGGCTCAAAAGCGCGCAACGCTGGTTCGAGGTTCCGGACGGCACGCTCCGTTACGACGAGCAGCCGAGCGCGGAGGACTTCATCGCGGACATGAAAGCGCTCCGGGCTACCGCTCATTCGCCTTCGCGTTAGGGCGAACCGGTCGACGCAAATAGGTCCTGAAGCAAAGTTTTCGCCTGAAATCGCTCCGAGCAAACCTCAAGCGGCAGGACGTAGTCGCCGTAGCGACATCTCAGTTTTGGCGCACTCCCCACGATCTGGAACGAGCCATCGGGCGCCGTGATGACTCGGTGTCGAATGGTCGCTGCCAGCTTGTTTGTGGCCAACGAATGGATCTCAAGGCGGTTCGAGAAGTATAGAACCAGCTTGTTGTTAGGTGCAAAACTCCAGAAGTTCACATCCTGGGCACTTGCTTGAATCCGTCCAATCGCTTTTGCCCTATCCCAGACACGTAGACCGTCTTCATGGCAGGTCACGGCCTTACCCTCCTCCGACTGTCCCCGACAATTGAGCCCAAGTGTCGGGGGAGAAGTCACTGTTCGCTCCCCCGAGCTAAGATCAAGCAGAACCCTACCGTTCTCCTCTGTGAAGACGACCTGGTTGGCCCCAGCAAAAGCGAGACCATGGATGTAACTCTCGGAGAGGCGGGTAGGCCTCGCAGCCACAAAATCCCAAAGATAGGGCAGCCCGGAACACTCAAGAACCATTCTGCGCCCCTCCTCTGACAGTTCGAGCGTCTCAGAGCGACAACCCGATAGCCCCTCAATTTGTTGGACCCCTTCGCCGCTCCTCAGATCCACAAGAGAAATAATGTCTCTACCTTGCTCAGATCGCGCAACGATCAATAGCGTCACCCGATCGGGCATCAGTCGGGTAATGGGTTCCACCCAGTTCTTTTTCGAACGCTTCCAGACGACTGGCTTCCACCTTGATCGAAGAGTGTCACTCAAGCGCAAACTCATCATGTCATCAGACCAGTAGACGCGAAAGCGAGCGTCCTGGCTCACCGCCACCACCCGATTGGCCGCATCGAATTCGTCTTTCGTAGACTCTCTATTCTCCTGCAAGGAGTAGTAGAAATACGGCGTACCCAAGTAGCCTCCGTCCTCGGGAAACCTGAGCCCGCTCCGCCCGCCCATCGGTGCAGATTCCCCCTCACCGTCCCGCGCGAAGTCCTGCTGGGAGAGGCTCACAACATTGCTGGCCGCATGAAGATGATCCCCATCAGGCGCAAACGCGAGCGGCCCATTATTCTGCACCGTGAAGGCTGGCACGCCGTGATACACGAGTATCGCGCCCAGCGTAGCGCCCTTTAAATCGGTCACCTCGAGTTGACCCAAGGAGTCGAGCAGCGCCACACGCTCGCCGTATTCGTCCAGAGCAATTGCGGTGATGGGGCCCCAATCGTCCTCCTCCTCGCGAGAGATATCGAACTCCGCAACCCTGGCGGCCGTATCCGAACGGGCCACCACCACTTTGCCGGCACGAATGTAGGCAACCCGGGCGCCATCTCGGGACACCGCCAGCGGTGAATGATTCTCGCATGGGAGCCGGACGAGCAAGGTACCGTCTCTCGCATCTCGAAGAGTGAGCGCGCTCCCCTCTACGCCAAGCAATCGGCTTCCGTCGTGAGAGAGTCCCGCTCGGTGGAGCCGCACGGCAAAACACGTCGGCTCAGCGGGAACACTCACGCGCCCCACACAGGTGGCGCTTCCGCCCCTTACTGCGAACGTCTGGCCGTCACTCGCGACAGACACGGATTCCGCCTCAAAACCGTCAGGCACCCGGACGGGGGACGGCACCCCGCCCTGGCGCAGATCGGTCCACTCGACCAGCCGGGGAGATCCTGGACTCACGGTCACCAGGGCTTCTG
This sequence comes from Polyangiaceae bacterium, assembly GCA_050300635.1. Taxonomy (GTDB): domain Bacteria; phylum Myxococcota_A; class Polyangia; order Polyangiales; family Polyangiaceae; genus NIC37A-2. Next base: position 12,656 of record JBNKYC010000070.1, on the reverse strand, counting down.
CTTCACCCACGAGTGCAAGGTCGAGGAAGACCCCTGCGCGAAAGTAAATCGGCTCACCGTCGAGCCCATCGAGCACCCACACTCCCGGAGGCTCGGCACTCCCCATGGTGTCTTCCGTCTCATAGGTTAAAATGGAGAGAAAGCGCCCATGAGGCGACCAAGAGACCGCCCCCGTGGGGTTGTACCTAGCCAGCGAAGTGACCTCAGGTAGATGCCCGCTCTGTTCAAACGCAGATGCGGCCTCCTTCGCGCTCGCAAGCCGTGCGCCCTCTTTGCTCCTCGCATAGCGAAACCAGGCTTCTCCGGCGCTCAGCAAGGCATTCGCCGAAAGGACGGTGCACAACACAACAGGAATCACCCCAGCAAGCATCAGTCTCATTGCAGCCCCAGCCTCTCAACTAAAGCGACATCGCTCCCGCGGGGCAAAAAGCCAGATCCTGTTCGATACAGGATCACCTGAGCCGCCTTCAATCCTTCCTTTCCCCAACAAGCAGTCTTGGAGGGAGCCGGGGCAAAGAGATATTCCAAGCTCATTTCCACGTCATCGCTGCCGTCACCATCGATATCTTTGACGACAAACTCGCGAAGCTCGGAACGCACTACAGCGCTGCGGTCCCCGGACGCATCACAGCCTTCAGGGTCCCTTGAAAGCAACAGTGTGTCGAGCTTCAGCGCTAACTCATCAACATCACCCTCAGAATCGTCATAGTACAGGCTCGTCAAAGTACTTGCGTAGGGTGTTGAGCCGCGCATACGACGCCCTCCCGCAAACTGAGTGAGCAGGGTACCATCACAGATCAAGCGGTCGCCCCAAGCTTGGCTCCGTGCCACCTCACAATGATTAAATGGACCAAAGGGAACCCCTTCAATCACCTGACGAGCCGTAAACATTCCAGACTCTTCGGTGACCAAAGCCACGCCGTTCGATCTCCACTCACACCCCTCCCAAAGCAAAAAAAACGAGTGCGCTGAGCGCTTTGCGAAGGAGCCTTCAAATAGACTGTGTACCGTCATCCGGAGCTGCCCCCGTCTCAACTCCCCGCGCTCCGACTCCACCGGGAAGTGGAACCCCTCGTCGGTCGGACACGTTCCACATCCCATCAGACCCCTGACCTCGTCGTAAAGAGGCTCTGAACACAGGGCACCGAGCTGGGCCGCATGCGGGACGTCCGCCGCGTCGAGCGGCTCGCGGGGCGCAAAACGGATCCCTTCAACCTCCGCCAGGGGATCGCGAAAGACGTAGGCTGTGGGTTCCTTCACCTCGGCCTCCGGCTGAACCACGGGCGACCCGCCACGGGCCCCTCCACACCCGACCACGCCGAAGACGAGCACACCTCCCATGTATCGAGCTAGCCGAAACCCCACAGTGAGACCCTTCATCGCAGCTGGGTCTCACTAAGTCGAGGCGTCACCGATTAAAGCGCCTGCGCAGCATGGTCGCCCATCCCCGACAAGACCCCGGCCACCCCCCACCCCATCCAAGAAAAAAGCGACCCCCCATCACGGGGGCCGCTTCTCTTGTTTGCTGGGGCCTCGCTTTTTAACGGGTCCACCTGGGCGTTACGCGCCCGACGCCTATCCCATTCGCTCGACTTCAGTCCGCGCAGATGGCGGTTGAACCACTGAAGTATTCGCTGCCGCGATCGGAGCCATCAAAAGAGCAGCAATCGTCGAGGGAAATGGCGAAAAGGATCTTCTTCTGACGCAACGTTACAAACCACTCATTCCACCATCGATAGCCAAGCGCTGACCGACCATGAACGACGATTGATCCGAGAGCAGAAAGTCGACGGCGGCGGCGACTTCTTCAGGTTTGCCGAGGCGCCCCATACGCATACGCGCCATGACATAGGGCGCCATCTCGGCTGTTCCCTGTTCGCCTACGGCTGATTTTCCCAGGATGGGCGTTTCTGTTGGGCCGGGGGACACGACATTCACCCGGATCCCCTTCGGCAACAGTTCAGCCGCCAAGTTGCGCGCCATCGCGTGCACGGCACCCTTACTGGCCCCATACAGACTGCACCAGGGAGCGCCCATATCGGCGGCCACGCTGGTGTTGAACACCACGCTACCCCCCGCACTCATCAGGGGGATGGCACCCTTGACCGTCAAAAAGGCGCCTTTGACGTTGGTGTCGAACAATCGCTCGTATTGCTGGACATTCGCGTCTGCCAGCTTCGCAAATTCGGCGATACCTGCGTTCACAAACAGTCCGTCGAGCTTCCCAAAGCGCTCCTGAACGACGGCAAAGAGCCGCTTGACGTCGCGCTCCTGGCTGACATCGCCGACCACGGCGACACTGCGCGGGATGCCTTGTGCGGAGGCCTGAAGAGCCTGCTCGCCTCGAGCAAAGAGCACGGTGTGCACGCCCTGACGACTCAACCGAGCTGCCGTAGCTTGACCGATCCCGGAACTGGCCCCTGTGACGACGACCACTTTTTCTTTCTGATTTTCCATGTCTCTATTCTCCTTGTTGTGGGGATGGCTCCTGTTATGCTGTTGCTTAGATGGAAGCACGAGAGGCACCAATGCGCGGAGCCGTTGCTTCAGAGCAACACTGGGGAGAAACGCAGGAAGGCCGCGTGATGTGGGATGATCTCAAGGTATTCTTGACCGTTTGCGATCACGGCACGGTGCGTGGTGCCTCGACAAGCCTGGGCATCAACGCATCGACGGTCTCCCGGCGCCTGTCGATCTTAGAGGCCGCCCTGTCGACTCAGCTCTTCGAGAGACATCCCACTGGGCTCCGCTTGACGCAGGCTGGTGAAGAGGTCGAAGCGCTGTGTCGGCAACTCGACAGCGGCGTTTCTGAGTTGGAGCGTCGTGTGGCCGGACACGATCAACGCATCGAAGGCACACTTCGAGTGACGGCTGCCGAAGTCATCGCACAGTTCGTGTGTCAGTTCCTAAGCTCCTTTCAACTGGCGCATGCGGGCGTGACTCTAGATCTTCATCTCAGTGATCAGATGGCGAGTCTGGAGCGTCACGAGGTCGACGTCGCCATTCGCGTTGCCGAGCACCCTCCGGACAACCTATTTGGAAAGAAGGTGGGGTACGCTGGCGTCGGTTTGTTCGCCTCACGTACTTATCTCGCTCAATTCGGAAGCGACCTCACGGACCGAGTTCATCGCTTCATCCACTGGCCTAACGCCCTGAAGCACAAACCGGCCTTCACCTGGTTCGCTCAGCTGGCAAACGACCGTCCGATAGCGGCGCGTATTTTTGGCGCCCAAGCCGCACTGCAGGCAGTGCGCAGCGGACTGGGCATCAGCGTCTTGGGACTGCCCCAAGGGTTGAGCGACCCAGAACTCGTGCTCATCGAGCGCCTCCCCAAAAACTGCGCCACGCCCATTTGGCTGCTCACCCACGCCGATCTGCGCAAAGCTGCCCGCGTGCGAGCGCTGATGGATCACCTCAGCGCCGAGTTTAAGTCACATTCCGCTCGCCTCGGTCCATAAGCGGACGGGGCTGCGCTTCAGGGCTCTGATTCTTGAATACAGATCTGCCCTTGTCCAAAGCTTGGGCTCAAGTTGAAGCATTGCAGGGGATTGTCAATCGCTGCGTTCAAGTACAGACATTCTTCGTCATCGCCACTGCAGGCAATGAAGCAGTGATCGAACGCGCACAACGTCCCCTCGGGGCAGTCCTTCGTGGAATCACAGCGTTTCGAACAGATCGAATCCCGCTTGGTGCCAGGCACGTAGCACGCTCCCAGCTCGCAATCCTCGTCCTTTTCGCACAGTTTGCCGAAGTCTTTGATAGCCAGAGGCGAACTGGCGTTCGTTCGCAGGGACTCGGGACAAATCGCGGTCAGCGCCTCTGTGCACCTTCCCCGGTACGTTTCGGTTTCTACGTCTGATCCCTGAGCACACTCACAAGTAAAGACCGCCTCCTCGGGGCGCTTTTCTCCGAGCGGCAAAATGAGATCTTCCGACGTACAGCGTCCAGACCGGATCGATGCTGGCACGGGCACAGGCCTCGCGCAGATCACGACGGACGTTGCCCCAAGACCGGAACATGGCGGTCCCCTCCCTCTCGGCGTAACGGATGGCGGGCTGCAGGAGATCATGGGCAGCGCCCACGACCGGCACGCAACGCGAAACTTAGACTCACTCCCATCGACATAGGTCAAAGCGATCCTTTCATTAGACGAATGAATCGACAAGGGATCACCCGCCCTGACGTCTCGCTTCGACGCGTCCGACAATGAAGTCGACAAAAGCGCGCACCTTGGCTTCGAGGAATTCCCTTTGTGGATACACCAATCGCGCGCGGGCCTCCTGACCCACCTCATCGGAAAGGACGTGTTCTAATTCTCCGCTCTTGAGATGCGGCAGGGCGAACTCCTCAATAACAAGGGCAATGCCCTCCCCTCGCAAGGCCGCCTGCAGTCGCAAACCATCGTGGTTCGTCATCAGTTTTCCGGACACCGCTACGGTTCCACCGTCGAGCAAAGGCCACCGTGGGTTCGGAACGATGCCGCTCTTGTGGCCGATAATGCAGCTGTGTTCGGAAAGCTCGGCGGTACTCCTTGGAGTGCCATGAGCCTTGAGATACGCGGGCGACGCCACCGCAATCTCGTGATTGACGGCAAGAGTCCGTGAAACGAGCGATTGGTCCTCGACTTCACCATAGAAGAGCGCCACGTCGAACCCTTCTGCCACGAGATCGACGTGAGCTTCTGTGCCCACCACGTCGAGACTCACGTCAGGATACTTCTCCATGAACGCAACGAGCCACCCCGTGAAGGTGACTTCCGGAACGCGCGGTGGGATTGCCACACGAAGAAGTCCACGCGGGTGATCGTCATGACGCTGCACGGCGACTTCGGCTTCGCGCACGGCATGAACAATTCGGCGCCCGCGCTCATAGAGCACCTGTCCCTGCTCCGTGAGAGTCATGCGACGCGTGGTGCGGTGGAGAAGCAGCACGCCAAGACGGTCCTCCAGTCGCGCAAGTCGTTTGCTCACGGTGGGCCGTGGCAAGTCGAGCGCCGCAGCTGCACCGGTCACGCTGCCGCGGTCGACGACCGCGACGAACTCCTTCAAACCCTCAGCAATCATTTGTAACGAATATGACCAACTGATGGTTAGAATACAACATTGTTTACAACTGCGATCGAATTTAGATTAATCATCAACCGATTGGAGACCCCATGAACAAGCTCATTTGGACCTTTCAGATTCTCGTTACCCTCGTCTTCGTCTTCCTCGGCGGGCAGAAGGTCGTCCTCCCCATTCCAGACCTCATCGCTTTCGGGATGCTGTGGATTGAAGACTTCTCTACCTTCCAGGTCCGCGCCATCGGCGCTCTCGAAACGCTCGGGGCCCTCGGAATGAACGCACCGTTCCTCATCAAAGCGCTCCCGAAGATATTGAGTCCCCTCGCCGCGGCCGGACTTGGCGTCACCATGACCGGCGCCGTCACCACTCACGTGATGCGAGGTGATCCCGCGGCAAGCATCATCATCACGACTGCTCTCGTCGGCATGTGCATGACGATCGCTAAGGGTCGCATGACTCAGATGAAGAGCGTCGAGGCGACGACGTAGTCGCGTGAACTACTGACTCTATCGAGACCGAAGGTAACACGAGAGCCTCCGTGCAGAGCTGAAGCGACCCCTCCAACCACAACGAACTTGGCTCCAGCGTCGTGGAGCAAAGCAAGGACTTCGAGAAATCCGCCGGTCACGACTTCCGTTGATATGCGGGCATGGCTGAGCGCAGCTTGCGCAGGTCTTTCGCTCGCGCGCGCGTGCTAGGGCTGAATTCATAACGGGGCGCGCGCGAACTCGGTGGGTTTTGGGGGTTGAGAACCCCCGGCTCGCACCGAAAGATCAGTTGGCGCTCTTGCAGCTCGAAGCCACATTAGAGGAAGGCAACAAGGTCAACTCCTGAAGGTCTTTTTGTTGAGTCAGCTGCGTCCGCGAGGTCGTGGCTTACGGGTCCGAGTCTCGTCGTTCCTGATCGCTCCGGTTCCCCGCACACGGGCATTTGTGGCCGATAGAATATAGCGATAGGCTGGCTTTTGCCGTGCACAGAACCACTTCAAAAGCCACCTCCAGGTCGAGCCTCCTGCCCTCCGTCCCATTCGCTCTGGCTGCCATCGTTTGCGCCACCGCCTGCTCTCCCCAGGCGAAGATCAGCGGAGAGATGGCCGGCGAAGAGGTCTCGCTTTCGCACGGCAAGGCCGAGTCTCTCCCGTCAGAAGAGCCAGGACGTACCCTCGTGTTCCGCGACTACGGCGCACAATGCAATGGTCCCGCCGACCCCGGGGACTCCCTGCTATTTGTCGACCTGACAATGACAGGAGAAAACTTTCCCAGTGAGCTTCCCGCAGGAACGTATTCGATCGGCGAGAACGAGCTTGACGGATTTAAGGTGGTGGTCGGTTCAGGCTTCATGGTGGTCGGTAGCAACGAGATCCTCAATGCCAACAGCGGCTCCGTAGAAATCGAGTCGAGCAACAAATCGGTTTACAGCGGCACTGTCGACCTTAAATTCCCTGACGACGACCACCTGTCCGGGCAATTCGATGTCCCAACCTGCGAGCGACCGTAGCCCGCGAGCGTGCGTCATAACTCCCCTCACGGCTTCGCTTGATCGACAGGCACAATGTCTCCCCCCTCCCTTGCTGAACTTGCAACAACCTTGAACCGACTGCAGGGAAAGCGGCAGTCACTTTCCCTGAACGCGTTTGGCGATGTCGAACAGTCAGTTACGGGCATGGTGGGATTCATGCGCTCTACGGGCGGCCCCTACTTCAAAAACCCGGATAACCTCGCGCTGATTCCTTTTCGCTGCGGTACCGAAGATGGTCTGGTGATGGGGGTCTTTACCGGCAACTACAAGGACATGGGCACGGCCGTCGCGGCTGGTGCCTGCGCCGCTGAACTGGCCCTCGCCTTCAGCACCCCGCTCTTGTCGGAGGCGGACATTGTCCCCGCGCTAAGAAAGTGGATCCTCGATTCAGACGAACGCATTCATGAGTTCAGTCAAATTTCCTTAGAAGGCTTTCAATTCGCAACAGTCACGAAAGAGCGCTCCGACCTCCGAGGGATTGGATGCTCGACTACCGTCCTTGCGGTTCTTTCGAATCGCCTCTACGGGGTCCACCTTGGCGAGGGAAAGGCATTTTTGCTGCGCAACGGGCAGAGCAAGAAGCTCACGGTCGAGCACACCCTCGCGCATGATCCCGCCTATCGCGCAGGTGACCACGACTTTCCGAATCCAGAACTGATCGTCCTAAAAGTTTTAGGAATCAACGAAGGCACGCCCGATCCCTTGGTCTTCCGAGCGGACCTAAAAGCCGGCGACCGCGTCGTCGTAGGCAACCTCGAACTTGCTGACGAGCACATGAGCGCCCTTGAAGATCGCTCCGCGAAAGCAATGGTGACGACTCTCCTCGACCGAATCGCAAAGGACCAAGCCTATCCTGCGGCGGTTGGCTGCGTCAGGCTCTACCGCGCAAAAGAGTTTGATTCTCCAAGCATCGGCAGGGACACACGCCTCAAACGCGCGCTGAGCGGCGGTTCCGCCTCCCCTCCGGCGGCGCGCTCCGCTACGACGAACCACCGACCGCGGAGGACTTCATCGCGAACAAGGTCGGACGCACGAGTTGCACCTGTAATCTCGCAGTCTCGTTCTTGAGCAAGTCATCAACCTTGCTCGATCCGACGGCTAGCGACTGGTCCACGGCCAGGGATAGATACCGGCTTGCAAACGCACCCGTCCAAGCACTGAGCCCGGGACTGAAGGGTCGGGACGACGAAACGGAAAGTACCACTCCACGAGCATCTTCTTCTTCAATCGCGACCGAAAGCTTCGGTTCGACTGTGGCCAACGCCTTCTGCAACGCTACGACGGCATCGCCTAAGTCTTTGGCCCGTTCAACAGCCGGCAACTGAAGACTGCGGCGTACGGCAAGCAACGCGGAATCACCCACCGCATCGGTAATGGCCCGCCACATGTCGTCACCGATTCGATCGAATGCGGCCACAAGCACCTTGTTGTCGGCCTCAAGTAGAGCATCGTGCTTCTCCAACTCAGCGTTGCGCGTCTCCAACTCGGCACGGTGCTTCTCCAGGCTCTGATACCTCGTCAGCGTTTCTGCAGCATGGTCCTCGGCTTCCTTCACCCGGCGTTCGAGCTCGGACGCTGACTTTTGTCCAGACTGGGCAGCCTCCTCGAGCAAGAGTGTTTGTGCCTTGAGTTCCGCTTCGAGCGCTTCCTTCAGCTCCCGTGCTTTACGGGACGCTTCTCGTTCCGACGCCAGCTCCGCCTCGAAGCTCACCGCTCGTTCGGTGAGCTCGTCGACTTCTCCTTTCAGTTCTGCGAACATCTTTCTGGACGAAGACAATTCACGCTGTTTTGCCGCCTCGATTTTAATTCGGGCGTCGAGGCGTTGCTCCAAGTCATGCACTTGGGTCTTGAGACGGGTCCGTTCGAGCTCCACCTCCTTGTGCTCGGCCTTCATCGCCTGGATCTGTCGTTGGGTGCTTTCGTTCACATCCGAAAGCGCCTGGCGCGACTCGGCGACTTGGCGAATCAATTGTTGTTCGAGAGTGACGGCGCGCGTAATCGTCTCGGACACGGTGGCCTCGGACATCGCGACCGCGGCCTCCAGGTGCGCGATCTGAGCTCGCGCCTCTTCGAGCATCGCCTTCTGTTCGGCGGCCTCCTTTCCGGACAACCGCTTGAACAATGATCCCTCGCTGCTCATCAAACACCCTCCGAAAAAATGCGACGCACGTGATTGAGCAAGCTACCCAAGTTCGCCTCGTTGTCGGCGAGCACGGCGACGCGCACCGCCGGACCACACCCCACGACCAACACGCCCTCCTTGCAGAGGGTCGCCATAAGTTGTGGCCCTCCGATACCCAAGTCGGTAGTAGCCCGCACGACCGCCCCGATGAGAATGTCGACGACAACCGCATTAGTATCGAGACTGCGGCCCTCGCTTTCGATGCAATTGCCCGCGCCATCCGACACGAGCACCCCTTTGACTCGAGGCACACTCAGCAGATCGCGAAGTGCACGACGACTCCACGCCTCTCCTCCCGGCACCTGACCCTCGATGACCGTTGCTGCTAAGCCCATCTAGCTCAAACTCCTTTTCATCCCACCAGCGGCTCCTACGGCACGAGAGGTCAGCATCCTTAGCCATGCTCAACTAGTCTCAGGGTGTCCATCCGCACCGCAGTGGTGGGTCAGCATCCTACTTGGTGCGAGCTGTTGCTGAGGCCATACCCGCAGCCTCCGGGGCCGCGAGCACGCCGCGCAAGTGCCAGCGCCATCCAGGCTCCATGCGGTTGGAGGAGAGAGCCCCGAGGCAACCATCCGGGATTTCCGGATAGTTCGAACCGAGGGAAATCGTTCGGTTTCTCGCGACGTGAAGCACTACCGCTTGGGAGCCGTTCAGTCGACGCGCCAGATCTGAGTAGCGAGCTTGGCCAGTTGGCGCTGGCGGGCTTCAATCGCGGCCATGGACCAATCGTCGACTGGACTCTGCGCGATCGACCGAGTCAGCTGATACGAACTTTGCTCGTAAACAGCCAACTTCTCTTCGTAGCTACTGTTGCCTAATCCGCGATTCTTCTTACCTTCGAAAAGAGTGAGATTTCCTAAACGCAAGACCGCGTCGTCTTGATGTTCGGCAGCGATGCTCGACTCCCAGCTGGCATCGGGGTGTTCGGGAAGAATGTGTTCAATGGTGCCGGGATCGGTGCGAAAGTCGCACGTCTTTCCGGAGCTCTCCTGCTCCAACTTGCACAGGACGTATTTCGTGAGTTTGCGGCGCTGCCCTTTTGTCCAAAAGCTCTTTTGGGAAAGGTCATCGCTGAAGGTCTGATCGGTTGGATACAGCTTACGTAGGGGCGCAAATGCCTGACGCGCGGTCGCGAACTTGCCCGAGAGGACACCGGCGGCAATCTCGTGAAAGCGCGGTTCCAGCTCGTTGGGGTTAAGACTGGCGATGACCGTGTAGCGAAAGAAAAAACTGCGGAGATGAGTGAGCAGTTTGACGAGCTCGGGAGAGTTGGGCCACTTTTCCCACGCGGCGAATAGAGCTGGAATATGCTGTCGCACTCGAAAAAGCTTTAACTCGGCGACTAAGACCTGCGGTTCATTTCCGGGAAAATCTTGCCAATAGCCGTGATCTGGATCGGTAGCGGCGGCAAAGGTCTCCGCTCGTCGTTCCAGACGGTCCATCAGCTCAAAAACCTGTCCGGGGGTGCTGACTTTATCGCGAACAATCTTAAAGAGTCGCTGCTGTCGCACCTGCGGCAATACGCATAAAAGATCGTAGCGTAAGAACTCGGGAAAGTGCTCTTGCTGGACCGTTGCAATTAAGTCTTGCCAGTTGCTTTGCAGCATCTTGAGGTCAGGCTCGGACTGGATGCGAGAAAAGAGGTAGTTTTTTAGCAGATCGGTGGCCGACAGTTCGAGTCCGCGTGCATTGAGCGTCTCGAAAACAGTATAGGCATTCATTTGATCATCCACGGTGATCAAAATGAACAGTAGTTGATGAGCCACCACCTCACTGAGCAGCTCCGCCAACTGCAAGCCCGAACTGAGACCCGAGCCTGGGTCCTGTAAACGCTTTCCAAAATAGACAAAGCAACTCCACAACTGCCGGTTTGACTTAGGCAACTTGCGCGGGTTGATCGGCGGACGCAGCTGGATCAAATTCCCCTGGTAAAACGAGTCGTCCGTTGCGTTGAGCGAAAGTTTGCTCGCCTCGGTGAGCGAGGCCGGATCTTTTTCGCCAATGAAGCGGGCGCGCAAGCGCACGGCCCGCTCTTTGTTCTCGTTGGCCTCGACGCCTTCGGCGGCCAGATCTTGCAAGCGAGCAATCACCGCCAAGGCTAGAATACTCAGAGTGGCGACTCTTTGCTGGCCATCAATGATGCGAAATTTTCGATCTGATGCACCTTCCACGACAATCGCGCCCATATAGTGACGTGAGTCGCGAGCTAAATTGAGCGCCAAGATGTCCGCCCAAAGGTCCTCCCAGTGCTCTTCTTTCCACGAGTAGTCGCGCTGAAATTTCGGCACTTCAAACACTTTGCCGTTGCCGAGCAAGTCTTGAAAGCTCTTGGTTTCAGTCTTGAGAAGGTTGGCTTTGGACATAGCTACACGGAACTGGAAAGCTATTGCGCTCCCGTCAAACAACTGTAGTTGAAACTGAGACCCGTCGAAAGGAGTCAGAAAGTACGCCTATCTTTCTATCTGAAGGGACCAACGGATCGGTGACCGGCGCACGCCCCGCCCATCCCAAGAGCAAATAAGTGCGCTATATTTCGAACTCGACATGACTCAGCTGCCCATTATTGCCGAATGTCCCGTCTCGCTGGGTTGCTCCCCCCAATTCTACCTTAGGCACTTGCCTCACCGGGGCATGAAGCGAGAGCACACGCGTGGCGAGCCCGCTAGGTATCTCCCCGGCATGACCCGCGAGCACATTCGCGCACTCGAAACCGCGACGGTGCAATCCGGCGCCCGCAACGAGCTGTCCCCCGCAAACTCAGAGTATCTTCGTGAACTGCTGAGCCTGCTGCTTACTGCACGCTTCGCGCCGCAGGGGGACTATGCCCTCCGCCCTGCGGCTTCCCGGGCTTCGTGTTTGCTTGCTCCATCTTTTCGGACGTCAGTTTCTTGTTAGCTCACTATTGGACGATTGCTCGGCGCCTTCTGGGGTCCTTCGGGCTCCGGGCATGGTCCCCCTGCGACTCTGCGCTCGCGTGGGCGTCATGAGCAAAGAAGCTGTGGCGACAATGCGGTGGGTCATAGCTGGTTTGGTTTCTTCAGTGGCTCGTGGTGGCTTGCTCAGCCCCCGCAGTACTTGCCGGCCGGGCCGGTGGCGTCGCCTGCGCAGGTGGAGCCAGGGTCGTTGGTTCGGCATTGCGCTGGCGAGTCGCACTCGTAGGTGCATTTGTTCGAGGCATTCGTGACTTTTTCGCAGAGGCCGTCATCTAACCCGGTTGCACCGCAATCTTCGGTCGACGTGCAATCCTTATCGTCATCCAGGTCGAGGACGGCTTCGCAGGTGGTGAGTGTTTCGTTGATGGTGCAGTAGGTCGCCTCCTTAGCGCCTGAAAGGCTGACCCGCGCTGCGCTTAAGGACCGGTAGGGGTTCACGTCACAATCGCCCACCGTCGAATCCTTCAAACAAAACCCCAATCCCTCTCGCTCCTGGCCCTTGAAGTCCATCGGCACGCAGCGGTGGTCGGGGTGGCATTCGCTGTCGGCCAGGCAGGCTCCGCATACGTCCACTGAGCCGAGTTCGGTGGTGGTGCAGGTGTTTGTGGCTGGGTCGCAGGAGTTGCCGTTGCAGGCTGTCTCGTTGTCTACGGTGCACGCCACGCAGGAGTTTGTCGTGGTCTCGCAGGCGGGGGTGTCTGACAGGTGCTCGCAGTCGGTGTCTTGGCTGCAGGATTGGCAGGTACCAAAGTCTTGGTCTTGGGTGTCTGAGATGCAAACTGAGGCGTCGGGCTCGGTGCAGTGGGAGTTTTGGAGGCATTGGACGCACTCGTTTTCGGTAGAGCAATACTCGTCCTCGCCGCAACTGCCCGAGTCGGTCTCGGTGCAGGGGACGCATTCGGATTCGTTGGTGCAGGCGGGGGTCTCTCCTTCGCAGGCATCGCACGGGTCTTGAGG
>JBNKYC010000069.1:0-20004 GCA_050300635.1 Polyangiaceae bacterium | reverse complement strand
GGAAGAAGGCGAGGGCTGCACGAAAGATGAGGACTGCGGTGGCAGTCTCCTCTGTACGAGTGGTCTTTGCTCGACTCCTGAGTCGACCGGCGGTGTAGGCGGTGGCTCCACGACGGGCGACAGCAATGACTCCACGACGGGGGACAGCAATGACTCCACGACGGGCGGCAGCGACGACTCCACGACGGGCGGCAGCAACGACTCCACGACGGGCGACAGCAACGACTCCACGACGGACGACACCGGCGATTCCGAAGACTCCACCACTGGCGTCGGGGGAGAAAGCGGCGACAGCGGGATGGGTGGCGATGACGAGCCTACCGATCCGAGCGACGGTGATTCGGCTTCGGACAAAGAGGGGTGCGCTTGCTCCACGGAGGGCACGGGTATCCCGGGTGGTTCACGACCTTGGTCAGCATCTCTGCTCTTGCTCTTTGGTGGCGGTCTACTGATTCGACGCCGCTCGAGGCGCGCCGCCTGAGCCCCCCCGGGCGGAGTGGGGGGCCTCCCCCCACCCGGTGGGCATCGGTGCTCACGCGTCCTACCCAATTGTCGACAAAGACCGCGCGCTGGTTTTAGTGCCCGGGAGGAAAACCGCTCACGACTTATGGCGTGCTTATTTTTTCCTCCTCTCCAGCGGCGGCGCGGGTCGGCTTTTTTGTCCCCGTGCTCTTGAGCGCAATAGTGGCGTGCGGTCCAGTTGCCCCTCGCTATTTCGGTTCGGATGACGGTGCCGAGGCGGAGGGCGATGGGGCAGCGCAACGGGGACAGGGGAGTTTTCAAGGGCAATTGACGCCGCGTCATGATGCGAGCGAACGAGTTCTCGGCGGGTCTCAGACCTCGGCCAACCCGGACGAGGTGGACGATTCGAGTTCTTCGGACCCACAAGCTGATCCCAGCAAAGATGACAAACCACAAATCGTTGATTCTCGTGCGGCCCTGGCCGTTTCTGACGAATTGATCGTTGGACTGAAGCCGGGGGCGGACGAATCCGCTTTTGAGCTAGCTCTTCGGGATTGGGGGGTTCTTGTGCTCGATGGGGATTCGGCGCTCAGTGTGATGCTCGGCTACCGGCGCCTCAAGCTACCGCCTCAGCAGTCTCGGGATGAGATGAGGGAGATACTGGAGAGTTTCGAGGAAGTACGCTCGGTCGAGTCGCATTACCTCTACGAGCTCGACTTCGTCAGCGACGATCCCGAACGGGAGAGTCTCTGGGCGTTTTCCAAGCTCGACGCCAGTCAAGCTTGGGAGTTGAGCCGCGGCGCTCGGGCTTTCGAGGTTCTCATTCTGGACACCGGAGTCGAGCTCGATCACCCCGATCTGCTCGCCAATCTTGGGGGGCCGGAGCCACCCAATACGCCCGAGTTTCCCAACGACGTTTACGGTTGGGACTTCGTGCAAAATGACAATCAACCCTCCGACGGCTACGGACATGGCACCCATGTAGCGGGCACCATTGGGGCCGTTGGCAACAATGCTTTAGGAGTAGTCGGGGTCAACTGGGAGGTTGAGTTGCTCTCGGGCCGCGTATGTGACGCGAGAAGCTGTTCGACCTGGGCGGTTGCACAAGGGCTCGTTTATGCCGCGAGCCGTGGAGTGCGGGTCGCGAATATGAGCCTCGGCGGCTATCACCCCCCTCTTAGCTACGAGCAGGACGCCTTGCTTCGCTTTGGTGAAGCTGGTGGGTTGGCGGTTTGTGCGGCCGGCAATGATGCACGAAACACTGACATCTATCAGCATTACCCTTCGAGTTATGATTATGACTTTCTGATTTCGGTGGCCGCTACGGACGAAAGCGACCGATTGGCCCATTTTTCAAACTACGGCAAGAGTACGGTGCACCTAGGAGCACCGGGGACTAACATCTACAGCACGACTCTTGGCGGTGGTTACGGTTACAAGAGCGGAACCTCGATGGCGGCTCCTCACGTGGCGGGGGCCGCGGCGCTGTACTGGTCCAAACATCCGGAGTCGAGTCCGCAGGAAGTGCGTGGCGCTCTTTTGGATTCGTCCGAAAAGATTCCTGAATTGACGGACCGAACGCTCTCGGGCGGGAGGCTCCATCTTGCCAACTTGATGGACTATCAGCCTCCGAATGTGTGTGGTGACGGCTTGGTTCGTGACGGGGAGGCTTGTGATGATGGCAATCAGATCCCGTGGGATGGCTGTAGCGCCGATTGTCAGTGGGAACCGACCTGTCCTGTTTCGGGCGGGCCCTGTTCGTCACGTTGCGGCGACGGGATGGTGCTTTCGGGTGATGAAGAGGAGTGCGACGACGGGAACAACATCGACGGCGATGGCTGCAGCGCAGACTGTCGGGTCGAAGATGGTTATACTTGCTCGTTTGCCGAGGCGAAGCAGCCGCAGCAAGTAGAGATCCCGGCGGTATTTCGCGACTTCAACAGCAGTCCGAAGAGTGGTGCGGTGCGGCACCCCGATTTCGAATCTTACCTCGGATTCGATCGCACCGCGGGTATGGTGAAGACCAGGCTTGACGAAGGGGGACGTCCCGTTGCGAGCGGATTCTGCCTCGGTGAAGCAGAATCCGGGTGTCCCTTTGGGCCGCAATTGACGAGCGCGACTGCGTTTTCCGAGTGGTATGTATCAAACGACCAAGTCAGTCGAAGCGACGTAGCAGCTCTGTTGCTCGAACGCACGACAGACGGAACCTACTTCTTTGGATCCGAGGCGTTCTTTCCTTTCGATGGAAAAGGACTGGAGGAAGAGGGCAAGGAGTCTGCTCAAAGTGGCCACAATTTTGGGTTCACGACTGAGGTGAGGCACTGGTTTCGTTACACGGGAGGGGAAAGTCTCACTTTTTCTGGCGATGATGACGTGTGGGTGTTCATCAATCGCCGACTGGCTCTCGACTTGGGTGGAGTGCATGCAAAACGGAGTGCTCTTCTTGAACTGTCGGGTAGTCAGGGGTGCGCGACGGTAGAAAACGAGCAGAGCCCTTCGAGTCGAACGTGCCGCGAGCTCGATTTGGTCGAGGGCAAGGCCTACGAAATCGCTCTTTTTCATGCCGAAAGGCACACCACTCAGTCCGACTTTGAACTGACGCTGGCGGGGTTTTCGATCAATCCGAGCAGTTGTGCCCCCACACCCTGTCCTGACGGTTACGTTGGCTCGGGCCTCGACTGCTCCGACGAAAACGAATGTGAAAACGGCAACAATGACTGCGATCAGAACGCCCTCTGCGAAAACTTCGAGGGTAGCTACTCTTGCAGTTGCCCCGACGGATTGACCGGCGACGGCGTGACTTGCGTGGATCGGGACGAGTGCTCGGATGGATCCGCCGAATGTCCAGATGGAGCGGTTTGCGTTAACCTTGTGGGCACCTATCGCTGCGAAGGAGGCGAAACACAGTTTCCTCCTCCCGATGTGGACGAGTGTGCCTTACGCCTTGATTCGTGTGACCAGAATGCAACCTGCACGAACACCGACGGGAGCTATACCTGTCGCTGCAATGCCGGCTATTTTGGTAACGGATTCTTCTGTGACGATCTAGACGAGTGTAGCTCGGGTCTGAACACTTGCGACGAACATGCAACTTGCCAAAACGAGATTGGAGGGTTTTCCTGTACTTGCAACGAGGGCTACCAGGGCGATGGATTGAGCTGCCAGGATAGCGACGAATGTGCTGAAGGCGTTCATCAATGCAGTGCAAATGCCCTCTGCGAAAACACGGAGGGGGCCTATGCTTGCTCTTGTTTGAGCGGCTATGTGGGCGACGGCTTCGAGTGCAATGACCGCAATGAATGCCAGCTCGGCGAGGACAATTGCCCGCAGGACTGCACGAATACCTCTGGCGGCTTCGAGTGCGATTGTTTCCTTGGCTACGAAGGGGACGGCTACCTCTGCTCGCTCCTTGTGCCCGGGGGAAGTGGTGGCGCAGGTGGCGATCCGGGCGGGAGCGGTGGAGGTGCCGCAAACGGTGGAGCCAGCGGCGCGGGCGGCGCTGGTGGTTCAGCTGGCGGCGGGGACAATGCTGGCGGAGGTGAGAGTGCTGCGGGCGGGGCTCCGATGGGTAGCGGAGGAGCCAGCTCGGGTTCCGGCGCTAGCTCTGCGGCAGGGGGTTCTTCTTCCGGAGTCGGCGGGGCCGACGGCGGCAGTGGGGATGCGGGCAGCGGTGATGCGGGCGCTGGTGGCACAAGCTCTCAAGGAGCAGGCGGTGACTCGGGGCAGAACGCCTCAGGGGGAGCGGCCAGTTCTGGAGCGGGCGGAACGGACCCTGGTGGGGATACGAGCTCGGGAGGACAGACGGCGGCCGGAGGCAGTGGATCGGGGGGCGCGACGGACGAGCCGGTGACCTGCGACGAGCACAATCCTTGTTCGTTGGATGCCACTTGCATGGACAGCGAAGATGGGCCGAGTTGCGCTTGCCATGACGGCTTCGAGGGCGATGGTCTGAGCTGCGAGGACCGGGACGAGTGCGCCCTGGGCGAGCACACCTGTGGCGAAAACGCGACCTGCCAAAATGCATGGGGCGGTTACTACTGCAACTGCAATCCAGGCTACTATGGCGATGGAACCTTGTGCTTGACCAAACCTGGCTACGTAAAAGAGGTGGCGAGTTCGAGTGATCACAGCTGCGCTTTGCTCGAAGGTGGCAGCGTTCGCTGTTGGGGGTTCAACGAATATGGCCAACTTGGCTACGGAGACGTTGAATACACGGGCGATGACGAGCGAGCGGATGCTCGCGGCTACGTCGATATCGGGTTCGAGGTCGAGCAGGTGGAGACGGGGTTCGGTCACAGCTGCGCTCTTTCGACCACGGGAGAAGTCCGTTGTTGGGGTCGCAATCGCTACGGGCAGCTGGGGCTACCTAACTACGAGATGGTGGGGGACGATGAAGTTCCTTCGGTCGTCGAACTGGTGGATGTAGGCGGCCCCGTTATGGAGCTCGCAGCGGGGGGGGAGCACACTTGCGCGCTACTCGAAACCGGCGCTGTCCGCTGCTGGGGGCTTGGGACGGACGGTCAGCTCGGTTACGCAAACCGAGATAATATTGGTGATGACGAGTTTCCGCGGGAGGCTGGCGATGTCCTTCTGCCTGGCGCGGCCATCGCGATTACTGCGGGACGAGATCACAGCTGCGCGATCATTGAAGGCGGGGAACTTTATTGCTGGGGACGTGGGCGTTGGGCGGCCACCGGCTTGGGCCATACGAGAAACATTGGGGACGACGAGACCCCTCTCGTTGCGGGACGTGTGGACCTCGGCGCAGCCGCCATCGATGTAGATGCGGGCTGGTATCACACCTGCGCGATTGTGGACCTCGGCTTTGCTCGTGGGTTGCGCTGCTTCGGATATGGCGGGGTGGGCCAGTTGGGATACGCGTCGACGCAGAGCGTTGGTGATGACGAAGTGCCGGCTCGTTGGGGTGACGTTCGATTGGGATTCGAACCTGTGGCTGTCAGCGCGGGGCTCTATCACACTTGTGTGAGCAACTCGGTCGGACAACTGATTTGTTTTGGCCTGGGCAGCTACGGACGGCTTGGGTACGGCAACGAGGAAACCCTAGGAGACGATGAACACCCCGAGGAGGCGGGTGTGGTGCCTTTGTCTTCCCGTGTGATTTCCTTTGCGGCCGGCTCAGAGCACACCTGCGCAGCTGTCGACGCCGGAAACGTCCTTTGTTGGGGAAGCGGCCAGTATGGTCAGTTGGGCACAGGGAACACGGAAGATATCGGAGACGATGAGTTTCCCGAGGGCGGAACCCCCATTGCCGAGGGAGATGTCGATGAATGTCTGCTCGGGACTAACGCCTGTGATCCTGTGGCGGTGTGCGATGACCTGCAGCCGGGTTATAGCTGCGCGTGCCCGCCCGGTTATGAGGGTGATGGGTTTTCGTGTTTTGCAACACAGAATGTCATCCTCTCCGCCGCAGCGGGAGAAAGCCATACTTGCGCCATCGTCGTCAGCGCCCAAGAATACAAGAACGGGGCCATGGCGGGTGCGGTTCGCTGTTTTGGTGCAGGCTCCGCCGGACAGTTGGGCTACGCGTCGACTGAGAATGTAGGAGACGATGAGCTCCCTTCATCACAAGTCGAGGTCGAACTGGATGAACCGGTTGTTCAGTTGGCTCTCGGCGGCGCACATACCTGTGCTTTGCTTCAGTCCGGTGCTGTCCGTTGTTGGGGGGCCAATCAAAGGGGACAACTCGGGCTCGCCAGCATGAAGGCACTCGGTGATGACGAATCACCTCTGACGGCGCCTCCTATCTATTTGGGGGGCAGAGCCGAAAAAATTGTGGCGGGACGCGATCATAGCTGCGCTCTGCTTGAGGGCGGGTCGGTTCGCTGCTGGGGAGAAGGCGATGGTGGACGACTTGGCTACGGAAACACCTACGATGTGGGCGACAACGAGTTTCCTGCTGAGCTACCCATCGTTTCTCTGGGCGGCGTGGTGCGGGACCTCGCGGCTGGCGATTATCATACTTGTGCCATCGTGGAGGGGCTCGGTAGCGAGCAGGACGGACTGCGCTGCTGGGGAGTTTTCGCGCATGGACGCCTGGGTAGTCAGTCGAGGCAAAACATAGGAGACGACGAGTTGCCGGATAGTGTTCCCTTCGTTGAACTTGGTGGCCAGCCTGTCAGCGTGACTTCTGGTGAGCGCCACACCTGTGCCTTGATGGTGGATGGCACGGTGCGCTGTTTCGGTTACGGCTACTACGGCGCTCTTGGTTACGGCAATCAAGAGTCCATCGGAGACAATGAGCCAGCCTTCGCGGGGGGGATCCTCGTGTTCTCGGCACCCGTGGTGGCCATCGGTGCTGGTCGAAATCACACCTGTGCTCTTTTTGGCCCCAGCTATCAAGGCAGCGAAAGCTGGGCGGGGCGAGTCCGCTGTTGGGGCTACGGGGGAGCAGGTGCCCTCGGACTCGCTAGCTCTTCTAACGTGGGCGACTTCCAAAGTGCGGTCGTGGCCCCATTCGTGGATGTAGGCGGCTACGCGTTTTCATTGGCTGTCGGCTCCGAGCATAGTTGCGTGGTTCGTTCTGATGGGCTGCTCTGTTTCGGTGCGGGAGGTCAAGGGCGACTCGGGTATGGTGATCAACTTTCTACCGGCATCGCCGAGACGCCGGCGAGCGTGGGATTGGTGCCCCTAGTGAGCGAGCTGTAGGTTTGGCCTTCACCCCGGGCTCGAGTCAGAGCGAGAGGATCCACTCCTGCATTGCTTTGCCTCCGTCTTCATCGGTAAGCTCGGTTCCCAGGGGAGGCATGCTCCAAGCTTCGCCTTTGGTGAGAAACCTCTGGTAGATCGCGCTGTCTTCAAGTGACCCCGGAGCGATGCGTTGGGGTGCGTCTGGGCGTTCTCCGTCCAACCATCCGATGTCAACACCTACGATACCTGCGTAGATGCTCGACTGGTCTATCGGTTGGTCTATCTCGGCGAACTTGAACCAAAGGTCCAATCCCGTCTGCGAAAATGCAGCTCCGTGGGGGTTGTGGCAGTGGCCGCAGTTGGCGTGAACATAGCCGAAAAACGCTTGTTCCTCGGCCGTGCCCGCAAGTCCATCTGTGTTTGTGGGAACGTCGCTGAGTAGGCCAGCTTCGACAAGTCGGGTCAGTGTCCAAGGTTCTACTGTCGACGGGAGGTCGACATCGTGGGCGAGTTGAATCGCTGAGAAACCGAGTACGTTATCCGGCTGTTGCCCGTGACACTTTACGCAGGCGTCTGCGTCGGGAATGTCGTGCTGCGTGCCGGACGCGTTTTCGACCCCATTGGGGACGGCATCTGCGTCCGATTGATCTTCCCGCCACTGGTAGGCGACGAGCCGCCACACGCCGTTTTTTTGTTTCTCGATGAGGCGGGTCTCCACGCGCACATCGTCGCGCGAAAATGCCTTCCATAGCTTGGTTCCAGCGGGGAAGACCCAGTGGTCCATGTCGCTTGTGTCGATCGACTCACCTTCAGGCAGCAGGATCCAACGTTGCTTTTTGGCCCCGTCGGTCCAGAGGGGAAATCTCGGCTCAAAGGGGGTCACTCCTGGGGCAAGGGTGACCATGTCCTCCTGGTACAGGCCCGTTTCCGAGATTCGACACGGAAGCCGGGTGAAGAGCGGACCGGCATCACTTGCTTGCTGGCAGGAAGTATCGTTCCCGGCCCCTCCGCTCGCGGCATTGTCCCCTCCAGATCCGGGCATCATCTCACCACCCCCCGAGCCCAATCCGCCCCCGCCGCTTGCCATTGGATTACCTCCTCCCGCGCCACCTCCTCCCGCGGAGTCGCTCCCTCCGCTCGCAACTGCGTCCAGGGCTCCGCCACTTCCCAACGGTGTTTCGCCTTCTTGAGAGGAGGCGCACGAAAGGGAGATGAACGCTGCTGTGACTCCGAAAGGAAGAAACGAGGGGGAGATTCGAAGAAGGTTCGACATGATGCGAATTTAGATGGCAGGAGCCGCTGGCGCACCTCCAGTGAAGAAAGAATGTGCTTTTAGCAGAGCATCTCCTTGGCACTTTTCTTTAAGTTTCTTTCCGCCACAAGGAAAGTGTTCGTTTTGATTGGATAATTTTCTACCGCCGGTGCTCGAACTCCATTCGAGACGGGCTTTCGACCCTTGGAGGAGGTCCGATGGTCGAAGCACAACTGACTTGCTCCCTTCCTGGGCTCCGGTAAAAATGAGCCATGTCACGTCGCTCTTTGGCTTTATTCCGTCTCTCATCAATTGCTCTTATTTGCGGGTTCGTCGCCTGTGGAAACAAGTCCTCTCAATCCGGAGGCGCGGGCGGGAGCAGCTCGTCCTCGGGGGGGATGGGCGCTGGGGCGACCAGTGGTTCGGGGGGCAATGATTCTGCGACGGGTGGGGCTCCTGGGGCAGCTGGCGGAGCTTCCGCTTCGGGTGGAGCGGGTGACACGAGGGGGAGCGGTGGCTCGGGTGATTCGGCTTCTGGTGGAGCTTCTGCTTCCGGTTCTGGTGGCGCGGATACCGTTTGGACGGGCGTGCCGGGGGCCGAAAACTACGACTGTTCTCCCCCCAGTGGGGAGCTTCCGGTTCTTCAGGCCAGCTTGGTCGTGGATGGAATGAGCCAGCCGATCGAACTTGCTCACGAACCGGGCGGTGCTGCCAACCGACTTTTTGTCCTCGAGCGCACGGGGGCGATCAAGATCATCGAGGACGGCGCGCTCTTGAGTGCACCGTTTCTGGATCTAGGGGACAAGGTGGCTGTGGGGAACGCACCTGGAGACGAACGAGGCGCTCTCGGATTTGCCTTCCACCCGAACTACTCCGAAAACGGCTTGTTCTACGTGCACTACAGTGATGCTGCCGATCCCAACAACAACGGCGACAGCATCATTGAAGAGTACAAGGTGAGTTCTGATGCGAATGTGGCCGCCCCTGCTACGGCTCGCCTCGTACTCAAGGTGGAGCAACCTTACGAAAACTTCCGCAATCACAAGGGAGGCGGGATTCACTTTGGTTCCGACGGCTTTCTCTACATTGGGATAGGCGATGGCGGCGACGGTGGCGACCCCGGCGGTCATGGGCAAAAAGTGGACATCTTGCTCGGCAAAATCCTCCGCATCGATCCTGTGGGCAAGGCGCCCAATGAGTATTCGATTCCGGCTGGGAACTTGAAGGATTCGATGGCCAGCGCCCTTCCCGAAATCTGGGACTACGGACTCCGCAATCCCTTTCGAAGCTCTTTTGATGGCTGTACCGGCAACTTTTACATTGGAGACGTGGGCCAGTCGGCGCGGGAAGAGATCGATGTAGAAAAGGCGCTCGACGGGGGGAAGAACTACGGCTGGAACACCATGGAAGGCACCCAATGTTACTCACCGATGAGTGGCTGCGATGAAACGGGAATCACGCTGCCCGTGCATGATTATGGGCGGGGTGATGGTCAGTCCGTCACCGGAGGGGCGGTCTATCGCGGTAGCTCTTTACCGGCTCTGCGCGGTACCTACTTCTTTGCCGACTATGGTAGCGGCGCCGTTTGGTCGATGGTCTACGATGAGGCTACCGGCGAAGTGAGCAACCATGTGAGCTGGACCCAGGACTTGAATCTCAATCAAGTTGTCTCTATCGCCAACGGCGCGGACGGCGAGCTCTACTTCATCTCCCTCGAAGGAGGTGTCTATCGACTCGAAGCGTTCGAGTGAGCTTCTTGGACTCAATCGTGACCTGTTTTGAGGATCAGTCTCAAAACATCTCTGTCAGAATCTGACCGCCCCCACGTTCCGTGTGAGAAAACCCACAGACCGCGCGCAAGGTGGGGGCGATGTCGCGTAGGTAGCGGCGAGGTCCGGCTAAGATGGCTCCCTTCTTTGGGATGCCACTTCCTTCGGCGAGCAAGAAGCTCTGTGCTGATTCAGGGTGTTTGCGCCCGTGTTCGGCAAAGGAGTTCGCCCGACCGTGGTCGGTGGTCACAAGGAGCAGGGTGCGCATGCCCCTTCTGCGCAAAGAGGCATGCCTAGATCGCACTTCGCCGATGAAGGCATCCGCAAAGGTCAGTGCTTTTCGGTAACCGTCGAGATCCTTCTTGTGGGCGTATTCGTCGGTGTCTCCGAGCCCGACGAACAAGAAGCGAGGCTGAGCCTCATCGAAGTAAGAAAGGGCTACTTGGGCCGTTCCACGGTCATGGCGGTAGCCGTCTTCTCGCGCGTGGTATCGTCTCGCCCGCCGTAGGCTCGACTGAGATTGGGGACCTAGCCCATGATTGCCTCGCTTGAGATCGGCGCCCGTTGAGATGAAACCCTTGGTCTGGTTTGACTGGCTAGCCGCCGTTGCGATCTTGGGCCAGGACGCGATAACGCCTGATGCTTCGCTCGGATACCGGCTCGTGAAGTCGTCGAACAAGGTCCTGCGCTTCATTTTTGTACAGTCGTTTTCGGTACAACTGAGCTGAATGCTGCCCGAGAGCATCTCCATATAACCTGGCAATGAGACATAGTTGGGGCCAGAGGCGAAAAAACCGTTCGAACCCGGGGCTCCCCAAGCGGCTCCTTCTTCCTGCATAGCGCTCAGTTCCGGAAGGGGTGAGAAGTGGGGACTCCCAGCTTGGCTAGAAGCCGAAAAGACATCCTTACTGCGCACGCCGTCGAGGGCGACCAAAACCACGGAATCGAAACAGGCGCCCTGGGGGAGCCCCTGCTGCGAGAGCGATGCCTGCACTACTCGAGTCTGCGCCGTTGGGATCATTGCAGATTGGGTCGTACAGGCAACGGTCACCATGCCCACGAGGGCGAGAAGTAAACGCTGTCCGAACTTCATCTTTTCCACAATCACCATGTTGGGGAGACCCTCTCTCTACCTCGTGACGGTGCTGTCCTTATTGTGAGAAAACGTCGTTCTATTATTGTGACTCAACGCGCCTTCGGCGCAAGGCGTAGACCATCAATCGGGTCCCCTCGACGCTGACCGCTCACTCTTTTGGGTGAGCGGCGGCGGAGCTCTTCTGCTCGTGAGATGTGTTCTAGTAGGCTTGCATTGCTTTGCTCAGGTCGCCGTAGGAGCTGCTGTGTCGCTTCTGAAAGCCTCGGGCTTTTGCCTTCTTCGCCCTCGCGTTACGGACCGGCGCCGGAGCTCTCTGCGCGCGTTCGGCTTGCGCCGCTTCGCTCTTGAGGGCGTCCAACTTTGAAATCACCTTCTTGCTGCCCAGTTTTTTGGCTAGGGCTCTTTCTTTTTCGGCTTCCTCCAGAGCTCGACGGATCACCTGACGATCACCAGAACGAATCGCGTCCCCGAAGTCCTCTTCGGTCTTAGTAAAGACATTGTTCAGGAGAGCCCTTTCCCAAACGTCCTTGTTGACGTGCCGTTCGTACTCATGTCGATCGTTGAGGCAGGCTACCCTAGGCAATCTACCCACTTGTATGCGTTGCTCACGGTCACCCCGTCGAAACGACAGAGAGAGCGCTCCCAAGTCGAGTGTTCCCACGCGGTGCGTGGGAACACGGAGGGTCAGCCAGATCGAGCGAGTTCGTCCAGAGTAGAGATTTCCCAGCTGAATCGTCTGACTTGCACCGTATTGGCTCACCTTGAGGCCCATTGCGTCCACCAGCTGGATCCCCGCGCTTGTCCGGAGATGAATCTGCGCCGAGTGGGCATAGGTTCTGCGAGTCGATGAAAGTTCGGCTTCAAGAAACTCGGGCAAAAACTCGAGCCTGGCGAGGTAGTAAAAGGCACCCGTTCCGGCGGTGGCCAGTTGGGTCATGAGGGATTCGTCGAAATCGGCACCGATCCCCATCGTTGAAACGGCGATGCCTTGTTCGCTCAAACGTTGGGCCCGAAGGCGCAAGCCCAAGTGCGATGAGTCTCCCGCATTGGCCAAACCATCGGAAAGCAATACGAGCCGCCCAGCGCTTGATTGATAGTCTTTTTCGCGGAGCAACATTTGAGCGCCAAGATCGAGTCCAGCGCTCATGTTTGTCGATCCCGTTGCGGTCAGCGTTCGAACAGCTCTTTGAAAACGGAGCTTTGCATTTGCCGTCGCATACTGGAGCGGAACAAGCGTACGGGCCTGGCTGCTGTACTCCACGAGGGCGAAGCGATCCTTCTTTTTTAGATGCTGAAGCAGTTCGTAGAGAGCCTGTTTCGCGTAGTCGATTTTTTCGCCTTCCATGGACCCGGAGGTGTCGACCACAACAACGATATCGCTTTGGGCAGCGGCGTCGCTTGGCTCACCATCCTTTGTATCGACGCGCACCTCTACATGGACGATACCTGACCCTTGATACAATACGCTGCTTCGATCGAGCTGCGCGTCGACGTTGACTCCGCTTCGCTTTGAAATGGGGGGGGCTTCGAATTCAACGGTGTTCCAGGGCGCGGCATCCGGGTTCGTTGCACCGTCTGCAGGGTAAGTACGGGGTGGTGGTGTGCCTTCTGCCCGGGCGCACGAGATCAGCTGACCGCTCAATCCCAGCAACATAACTCCTGACAATAACGCGATGTAGGTCCAAAACTGTTTTTCTGGTGTTTTCACGATCTCCTCCTTGGCTTTCGACGGCCGCCAACGGGGCTCAAGCTCGTCTTGTGCCGTCGTCTTGTGCTTGTCCTACTTTCAGCATGACTCCGTTTTTCCCGCTTTGCTGAAAGGCTTTGGTAAATTGAGGAGCGGCTTGATTTACTCTCGATTTACATTCAGAGCTTCGAGACCGAGCAGTGGCGAGCTACTCTTCCTTCATGAGTACGGACAAGGCTCGCATCTTGGTTGTCGAGGATGAGCCCAGCATCGGTCAGGGGCTCTGTGATGTTCTTGTATTTCGGGGCTACGACGTCATCTGGGAAATGGACGGCGAAAAGGGGCTACAGCATGGGCTTACTGGTGCCATGGACCTCGTCTTACTCGATTTGATGCTTCCCGGTGCGGATGGGTACACTGTTTGTCGACGTTTGCGTGACGCCCAAGTGAAGAGTGGGATCATCATGCTCACGGCCAAAGGAGCAGAGTCCGATATCCTCAAGGGTTTTGAATGTGGCGCTGACGACTATGTGACGAAGCCTTTTTCTATTCGTCAGCTGTTGGCCAGGGTTGAGGCGGTGCTGGGGCGAAGTCGAGGTGGCAGAAGCCAGGTGATTGAGGCGATGCAGCTTTCGCTTCAAGTGGAAAAGAGCTGCTTGCAAGGTCCGTGTGGTAGTGTGGAGTTGTCGGTAAAAGAGCTTTGTATGATGCAGCTTTTCCTCGACGAACCGAGTAGGATCATTAGTCGGCGGACCCTGCTTCGAGAGGCGTGGGGGATGAAAAATGTTGACGGGCTCGAAACACGAACTGTCGACGTTCACGTGGCGAAGCTCAGAAAGAAGCTGGCCGATTTGGGTGAAACGACTATCCAGGCTGTGCGGGGCCAGGGCTACCGACTCGTGGAAGGAGGAGGGTCGAATGGGAACGGCTGAGCAGCGCGGTCGAACGCGCGACTTGCGCGTTTTTCCCGAGCTGTCCCTCGTGCGGCTGAAGGTTCTTTTTTTGCTGTTAGGTACGCTTGTCGTGAGCGTTGTTCTCGTCCTTTCGGTTTTGATGAGTAACAAACTCGAGAGTGCCGCTTCTGATCGGGAGGAGATGGTGGCTCTGCGAGTCTTCGACGAACTCGAACGCGAAGTATCGGCCTTCTTGGAAGGGGAGAACAGCAGAGCTCCCTACGTCCATCTGGAGCAAACCAATCCGGAAACCTGGGCGCCATTCGTCGTAGGTTACTTCAAGGTCGAGGCTGGGCAGGTGGAAGCCGTAGCGGCAGATGGGGCAACGAGCGAGAACAAGAGGCGTATGAAATGGGCTGTCGCCCAACTTCGAGACCGCCGAGTGGTGTCCGGTCAAGCTGAGGGACAAGAGCAGGCAGAGGCCCTTGGGGATGCGAGTCCCCACCCGCCTGACTCTCCTCAGCTCAAGACGGCGCCCGAGCCAGACGCGGAAGGTGTCGCCAAGTCTCCTCACCTGAAGAAGGGGAAGGCTCCTGGGTCGAAGATCATCGAATCTCTCAACCGGGCTCCCGAACGAAGAAAGCAGAGTCCCGGCGTTAAACCCGCGCCCCGGAAGAGCAAGATTGATCAGTTCTCGGATTACGCGAGGGCATTTTAATGGAGGAGCCTTTCGTTGGTGTCTCTGTTGGTTCGGAAACGACCGTCTTTTACCGTCCGACCCCGAACGGCATGGAGGGGTTCGTTGTGGATGACGCCTCGCTAGTGCAGGCGCTTAAACAACGCGTTTTGGAAGAAAGGGGCCTTTCTGAACTGGTCGACGTGATCAGTTCTCGGTCCTCCGAAGACCTATTCGCCGAGGGGCATAGTCACCAGTTTGCTGAGCCGTTTTCACAGGTCAACGCGCAACTGCGACTTGCTCCTCTCGAGGTGCCATGGTTCGAGCAGTTGTTGGTTCCCATGACCGTCGCGGTGGCGGTACTTCTGAGTTTCGGTCTGTGGGCGCTGTATCGAGTCGTTAAAACTCACCTTGAGTTCGCGCAACGACAAAACAACTTTGTCTCTGCCGTGACACACGAACTCAAGACTCCTCTGACCGCGATTCGGATGCACAGCGAAATGCTCCAGGAGGGACTCGTGGAAGGGCCGCAGAAGGTGCAGGAGTACTACTCTACCATTACGGCCCAGTCCGAGAGACTCAGTCGTTTGATCGAAAACGTGCTCCTCTTTTCTCAGCTCGAAAGACGCCCCGTCGAGTCATCCTCTCAGGATGTGGTGGCTTTGGTTCTTCAAGTTCAGCAGACCCTACGTCCTCACGTTGAAAAATCGGGCTTTGAGTTGCAAGCCGATGTGCCGAGTTCACCGGTTCGTTTGGCGGTGCATGCCGACCACCTTGAACAAATATTGTTCAACCTCGTAGAAAACTCCTTGAAGTATGCCGTCGAGGCTCAAGACAGGCGCATTACGCTTGCCGTGGACGTGGCTGCCGACCAAGTCATCATTAGCGTTCGGGACAGAGGGCCTGGAGTGAATTCCGCTTTGATGAAGAAGGTGTTCGAACCATTCTTCCGGGGAGAGGATGAGATGACTCGACGCCACCAGGGGAGCGGATTGGGGCTCGCCTTGGTTCGAGGGTTGGCGGTACAGATGGGGGGCCATGTTGATGCCGAGGATATGGCACCGGGTCTCCGCGTTTCGGTCCGGCTCCCACGGGATCAGCACTAGTGCTGCGTCGGTAACTACGGCTGCTCGTCGCGCCGTCGTGGCAACAAGCTCTTGATGTGGATAGTTAGTCGGAGCGCCGGCTTGGATCCAAACATCTATATGATGAGCAACTGCTCGATGACATTGGGCGGGTGACGAGTGGTGCTCTTTCGACGAGCAACTGAGGTCAAGTGCGGACCCTTATTCTTGTGTCGACCGAGCCGTCCTTTCTTGTATGCAAGGAAGTGTTCCGAGTCCCTCTCTGCTGAGGCTTGTCGCGTTGATCGCTCCGCTCACGTTGATTGCCTGCAAGAGCGATCCTCTGCAAGATTGGTCCAACAGCAAGTTAAAGGCTCAAGCTGCATCCTGCGCCAAGATGAAACACCACAGCCCACGCTCGGGAGTGATTTGTTCTAAGGTGAACGAATCTTGTTCCTTCCGTGGGCTGAGTTGTAAGTAGTAGGCCGTCCGTTGGTAGGGGGCTCTTGGGCTGGGAGTGCTAATACTCCATCCTGTAGACCTCAGGCAGTTGCTCGGTCGCGTTCACCGAGACCTTCAAGTCTTTGAGCCGACCGTTGTCCAAGCCGTAGATGACGCCGTGCACAGTAAGAGGCTGCTTGTTGGCCCAGGCTCCCTGCACAATGGTCGTATGACATAAGTTGGCGACTTGCTGAGTCACATTGAGCTCGCAGAGGCGATTGATTCGTGCTTTTCCATCTAGGGCTTCGAGTTCTGAAGCATGACGCGAAGCGACGTCTTTGATGTTTCGGAGCCAATTGTCGATCAATCCGAAACGCGTCTTACCCAGAGCTGCGACTACGCCGCCGCAACCGTAGTGGCCACATACGATGATATCGCTGACACCGAGAACCTCCACCGCGAATTGGAGGACGGAAAGGCAGTTGATATCGGTGTTTACGACTACGTTGGCTATGTTGCGGTGAACGAAGATTTCGCCGGGGGCGAGGCCGGTCACTTGGTTGGCTGGCACGCGGCTATCGGCGCAACCGATCCATAGGTACTTAGGACTCTGCTGGGCGGCGAGCGTAGGAAAGAAAGATGGGTTGTCTTTCTGGACCCGGTCGGACCAGCTGCGGTTGTTGTCGAACAGGTTGCTGATATCTGACATGCGGCGATATTGGTGGACCTTCGCCGGGATGAGAAGAGTCCGTTGCGACTTTCCTCAGCAGGCTGCTTTCAGGTGCAGGAAGGGGGAAGTGATAGCGCCTGAGGCGGTGAGCTTTGGCGTCGAAGCGCCGACCTCTTCGTCGGAGAGCGCTTTTAGGTCTTTCTGGACCTGTCCAAAGCTCTTGCCGGCAAAGCGGCGGGCGGCTCGTCCCAAGTGGGATTGATCCGCGAATCCGGCTTCGAGAGCGGCTTCGCGCGCCATCACTCCGGCCATTGAAAGCAGACATGCGTGTTCGAACTTGAGCCAAAGGGCGTAACTCCGCATGGGCAGGCGAGCCTCCTGTTTGAAGCGAACCGATAGGTACGCACAACTCAGTCCTGTCTGACGGATGCCGTTTTGAACGCTCTTCCAGTCGTCGGGTGCTTTTTCTATCGTCAGCGCCAGGGCTCGGAGGCGCCTGTCTCTGATACTCTGGGCTGGGAGGGGACCGTCGTAGCGGTCGCGCAGTCGACGGCGCAGCTCAGTTCGCCGGTCGGCAGAAAAAGGAAGGGTGATCGATTCGGCGGTTAGAGAAGGTGTATTGAACATGACCCCAAGGGTACGAAGCCGAGCAGCTAGTTCTTCCCTCAAGCGGTCAGGCCCCTGGTACGCTTTGATCTGCGTTTGGCTTGGTCGCGGGAAGGACGATAGAGCAATCCATGCCAGCGCGACGGGCCGCCTCGATTCCCGTTGCGCCATCTTCGAGGACGAGGCAGTGGGCAGGCTCGACGCCCATGCGGGAGGCCGCTAGCAGAAACATGTCGGGCTCGGGTTTTCCTTGGGGAACATCCTCTGGCGTGACAATGCCTCCGAATAGGGACAGTAAGTCCATACGCCGTAGGATGCCCTCGACCTCCCGTCGCCGACTTCCGGTAGCGATATAGAGGGGGAACTTCCCGGCCAGGCTGTGGGCAAAACTGACTACTTCGTCAATCGGAAGGATCTCTGACGAGTGCTCCTCGTAGGTGGCCCTTTTTACGTCGCCTAGGGTCGTCAGAGCGAGCTTGCATGAATACTTGCTCTCAAGTTCATGAGTCGTTTGCTCCAAACTCATGCCAGCCCGGCTCAAGAACTCCTCCCAGGTGAAGTCGAAATTGCCTCCAGCAGAAAAAATGGCTTTTCGCCAGGCCTCGAAGTGCAAGGGCATTGAATCAATGAGGGTCCCGTCGCAGTCAAAAATGAAGCCCCGGTATTTGGACAGGTCTCTCGGGGGACTGAATCGGCTCGCGGACATCTTGGGGGGCTTTTAGGATCGAGCTGCAGGGGAACTCAAGGCGTTCCCTCTTGCCGGCGCCCCGTCCGGTGAGCATGCTTGGAGCGCAAGTCATGAGCGACACCAATCAGGTCTCCACGCGAGACGATGCCAACGCCCCCAACTTTATCGCGGACATCATCGAAGCCGACATCGCATCGGGAAAGAACGGAGGACACCTTCAGACCCGCTTTCCCCCCGAACCGAACGGCTACCTTCACATCGGTCATGCCAAGGCGATTTGCATCAACTTCGAAGGCGCCCAAATGGCTGCCACCGGCCGCTGCAATCTTCGCTTTGACGATACGAATCCCGAGGCGGAGGACGATGAATTCGTCCGCTCGATTCAACAAGACGTCAAATGGTTGGGTTACGATCCGGCGGATCGCATCTTTTTTACGTCCTCCTACTTTGAGCGGCTCTATGAGTGTGCGGTTGCCCTGGTCAAGAAAGGGCTGGCTTACGTCGATAGCCAGTCTCCAGAGCAAATCAGGGAAAACCGAGGCAACTATCACCGCGAGGGGGTGAACAGTCCCTACCGAGATCGGTCCGTTGAGGAGAACCTTGCCCTGCTCGGCAAAATGCGCGCGGGTGAGTTCGACGAAGGTGCCTGTGTCTTACGTGCCAAGATAGACATGAAAGAAAAGGACATCTTGCTTCGTGATCCGTTGATCTACCGGATCCGTAAGGCAGAACACCATCGCACCGGGAAGGCGTGGTGTATCTATCCGATGTACGATTTCGCCCATCCTCTTTCCGACGCGTTTGAAGGCGTGACACATAGTCTTTGCTCGCTCGAGTTCGAAAACCACAGGCCCCTGTACAATTGGTTCATTCGAAATGTAGGAGGTTTTGACCCTGAGCCGCGCCAGATCGAGTTTGCCAAATTGGCCATTTCGTACGTAGTACTGAGCAAGCGGCGCCTGAAACTCCTTGTGGACAAGGGGCATGTGGAAGGCTGGGATGACCCTCGCATGCCGACGCTGGCGGGGATGCGCCGACGGGGGTACCTGCCCCAGTCTCTCGTTGCTTTTTGTGAGCGAGTTGGTGTTTCTAAACGCGATAGCCTCGTCGACTTGGCTCTTTTTGAACACCGCGTACGAGAAGATCTCAATAGTCACGCCAATCGAACGATGGCAGTTCTATGCCCCGTTAAGTTGGTGATTCTGAACCTGGCGGAAGGGGCAGAAGAGACCTTCTCTGTACCCGTTCATCCCGAATATCCCGAGAGGGGAACACGCGAAGTGACATTGACGCGTGAAGTCTACGTTGAGCGCGACGACTACATGCAGGAGGCACCCAAGAAGTGGTTTAGGCTCGCGCCGGGCAAGGAGGTGCGTTTGCGTGGCGCCTGTTTGGTCACGGTCAAAGAGGCCATTTACGACGATAGTGGGGAGCTGCTCGAGATTCACGTCACCTGGGATCCTGACTCCAAAGGCGGCTCGGCGCCTGACGGTCGAAAGGTCCGAGGAACCATTCACTGGATCAGCGCGTCTGACGCTCGGCCCGCTACGGTTCGCCTCTACGATCGACTTTTTGTGGACGAAAATCCCACCGGACACGAAGACCGCGAGTTCTTGGAGTTTCTCAACCCCGACTCGGTTTCGGTGCAAGAGCGCGGCTTGATCCACCGAGATGTGGCTCAAGCCGCGGTAGGCACTCGCTATCAGTTCGAGCGATTGGGGTACTTTTGTATCGACCGAACCAGCTCCGCGGAGGCTCCAGTAGTCAACCGGATCATCGGTCTGCGGGACAGTTGGGCGAAGAAGAGCAAGTAGGCGTGCCGCTCCGACAAGCGTGTACCTCAACCAGCGCGGGGCTAGTGCTACGACCACTTAGAAATGAGCGGTTTCGAAGCTCTCCCCAAGAAAGTGAGGTCGGCTTCGCAACCGCGCTCGTCCCTCTCTGTCTCCGCACTTTTCTCTTCCCATTTGTGCCGCGACCCTTCCTGAAAACCGAGCCGTCTCTCAACGCTGACAGACCAAGAAGCGCTCAAATTGAAACGGTCGCAGCACT
>JBNKYC010000068.1:0-125801 GCA_050300635.1 Polyangiaceae bacterium | reverse complement strand
TCAGCGTTGAGACGGCTCGGTTTTCAGGAAGGGTCGCAGCACAAATGGGAAGAGAAAAGTGCGGAGACAGAGAGGGCCGAGCGCGGTTGCGAAGCCGACCTCACTTTCTTGGGGAGAGCTTCGAAACCGCTCATTTCTAAGTGGCCGTAGCCCTAGTCTGTCCCGAGCGCCCCACTCACTGATTGACCGACAGTTCCCGCGATGGAGGCTGCGCCTTCGAGTTGATGAATTCAGCTCTCGGTGAGCAGATTCAAAAAATTCTGCCCGTAGCGACTCAGTTTAGTCGGGCCGACTCCAGAAATCTGAGAAAGCTCTCCTAGGGTTTTGGGAGAGCGAGCGGCCATCTCGGCCAAGGTCGCATCACTGAAGACAACGTAGGCCGGGACATTGCGCTGCTCGGCAAGTTCGCGACGCAAGGCACGGAGTTTCTCGAACAACTCCGAATCGACGCTGACCCCATCACCTAAATCGCCACCACGACTGGCGCCACGCAATGTTTCGCGACGAACCGAGCTCCGACTGACTTTCGCTGCAATTCGACTCTCGTTCACCACATCATAGCCGGCACATCGGTCACAGGACCCCTCACAGCGGGGCATTTCTTCTCCGAAGTATCCGACCAAGTTTTGGTGTCGGCACACAGTTGATTGCGCCAAGGAAAACATCTCGCGGACTTGGTCTCGACTCCGCTCGGCCGCTTGCTCGTCGGCCATATCCTCGAAAAAACGGTCGTAGGTGCGGACCTCGCTCCACGAGTAAAAGAGGATGCAATCCGAAGGCAAGCCGTCACGGCCAGCTCGCCCTACTTCTTGATAATAACCCTCGATCGACCGGGGCATATCGGCGTGGACGACGTACCGTACATTGCTCTTGTCGATCCCCATTCCGAAGGCAATCGTCGCCGCCACAACGTCAATATCGTCGTTGCGAAAGGCATCTTGCACACGGCTCCGTTCCTCAGGCGAAAGCCCCGCGTGGTAGGCTTCCGCCCGGAGTCCGTGTTCCTTGAGAAAATTGGCAATATCTTCTGTCTTCTTCCGGCTCAAGCAATAGACGATGCCACTTTGCCCAACGCGGGTTTTCGCCAAACTCAAAGTCGCCTTACGCGCCGACAGGCCGAGCTCTTCGCCTTTTTGGTAAGCCGAAAGATTGAGGTTCTTCCGAAAGAAGCTACCACGAAAAACCCGCGGCTCATGCATAGAAAGCTGGGCACGGATATCGTCGGTCACATCGTCAGTGGCTGTCGCCGTGAGAGCCAACACAGGGACATGAAACCGCTGCTTGAGCCCTCGAAGCTTGCGATAGGCAGGGCGAAAGTCGTGGCCCCACTGGCTGATGCAATGCGCTTCGTCCACCGCAATCATAGTCAGTTTAATCGCATGAAGCACCTGGCCCACGCTTGCCTCAATCCCCTCGGGGGCAGCGTAGAGCAACTCGTATTCTCCGGCGGCGAGTTTTCTTAGACGCTCGGCTCGTTCCTGGGGCTCAAGGGTCGAGTTCAAATAGGTTGCCGCAATGCCCACCTCGGTCAGAGCGTCCACTTGATCTTTCATCAGAGCAATCAAGGGGGAAACAACCAAGGTCGTGCCCCCCAAGATGCGAGCGGGGATCTGATAGGTGAGCGACTTCCCTGCCCCCGTGGGCATGATGCCGATCGTATCCCGACCGCCCAAAATGCTATCAATCAGCTCCTGTTGGCCGGGTCGAAAGGAGGTGTAGCCAAAGGTTTCTTTGAGCACCTCCAAAGCGTCTCGGCGAGCGTCGGGGACGACTTCCGAAGCGGCGTCGCGCAATTGCTCCCCCAGGCGCTTCAACTGGACCAAACTATCTTGATCAAAAAGAGCGCGATTCTTCCGAAAAAGGGCCCGCAGACGACTCAGTTCTTTTTGCGCTTCCCGCAGCTCGGAAAGCCCGTTCGCCCGCTCGGCGCTCTGACAGAGACTTCTCACCCTTGCGGCCACCGGAGGCTCTCCCGCCTCGACGACGGTACTCGGCTGTTCGGGAATCAAGTCAGCGGAGCTCATGAGTGTGCTGGCTTAGCGCGCAACAAGCGATCGACAAGGCGATGACAACGAAGGCTGCTTTTCCTCGCCTTATCGAAGGACCCTTGATAACAAGGAGACAGGAGTGAATCGGCGCAGAACACAAATCGGTGTATTTTTATGGGGCTGGTCTCTCGTCGCTTGCGCACCAACGGCACGCCCGGCTGGCCATACGTTGAACCACCCCAGCTCGAGCAACCAAGTCTCCCAAGAGGGCTCGACTGATCTCGAAGACAGACCGCGCAGCTACCGCATCAGCGAGGCCGAACCCGGGCTCAGCATCCAGGACACACCGGATCCGCCCCCTCCGACCCTTGACGTCCCTCTGGCAAACTTGCCCTCTTCAGGCACTCAATTTGGCCACGAAGGAGCCATGGCTCTGGAAGCCCTCAGCTCTCGGGGACGTTGGGTCGCTTATTGCGAGCGCGAAACAACAGACAGACAAGCTGAGGTCGACCCCCGCCTCACTGCTACGAGAAAGGTCCGCCTCTTCGTCCAAATGGGCGAGGTGAAACTCCCTATTTCCGCCTTGCTCCGCTACGACGAATCAGGTCGCTTCTTCGTAGCTCTGATCGACGGGACAGCTTGGCTCATCGACGCCGTGAAACAAGCACACTGGGACTTGGGGCACCTAAGCCCCGACCTCCGTTTCGATGGTCTGAGCGATCACCGAAGCTTCGCGTTTTCTGACAATGCCTTGCTCGTCCTGAGCAAAGCGAAAGCCCCTGATGCAAGTACGGTGTGGGCTATCGACCTCAGGGGGCTTGAGCCCGACCAAGCCCCCGAGGGGGTCGAAATACGAGCGACCGACCAGGTGATCTACCGCCTCGAGGCTGCACGTGGCCATGCCTACACGGTCTCGCTTCCGTCCGGGAGCACCACCAAGTACTGGCCCGCCACCTTGAGCTCCTCACCAGTTCATCGCTGCACCCGGCAGGCCCAAGTGTTTTCGGCCTTCGAGCGCCTCAGTTCGTATCGCCCTGACCGCTACATCACCCACAGTTGGCTGTCATTGCCCGAGGTCAAAGCGAGCTCCGATTCGCTCACCTTCGAGGACGCGCCCGGTTTCGTCTTCGGATTTCGAGACGGTTGGGTCCGTCGCCTGGACAACGGGCGACTCATGCTCGTTCGCCACAAGACCCAAAAACAAATCGCGAGTGATCGTTGCGGAGGGCGAATACTCCATGCTGACGAGCGCACAGGGAAGTTCCTCATCGCCTGCGAGGAGTACGAACCGGTCTTGCTCCGCAGTAAGAAAACCAAGCGGAAAACCAAGCCGAAATATCGATTCGATCTCTACTTGATTCGACCGGGCTTGGTGCGCTCTCTCAAGGCAGACATGGCTCGGACTGGCGTCGATGTGCTCGGACCGCAAGAACAAAGGTACATACCGATACGTCCGGGCTCGACCGCAGCACTCGTCGATTTCGACACCAGCAAACTGATCACCATCGAGGGGGATGTCCGCGTGCTCGGAATAGGGCGAGCGGGTGCGCTTCTTCGCCGCGCCAATCGGTTGAGCCTCTGGCTCGATGTAGCCCACCCGGAAGAAACCCTCGACTACGACATCAACACCTTGGACCCGGTTCTCGTAGAAGGCGAGTATGTGAGCGTGGGGACGCGTGTTTTTGACCTCAGTGGCCCTTTGAGTAGCTGGGAACTTCCGGGGCTTCCGGTGACTCTCAGTTCGAGTGGTCACTCGGTGATCACCAGCGGAGCGAGTGCGCAGCCCCACTGGTACGAGGGCCCGATGGCGCTGGTCCCGCCTTTAAAGCCATTTCCCGATGCTCCTGAAGAAGATGCAGCGACTCCCGTTGCTCTCAATAACTTGAACCAGTGAAACGCCGCCGCGGAACCCATCGAAGAGGAAGAACACGCCCAGGTCGAATGCGTCTGGTTGATCGTTTCTTGGCTCAGAGCGAGTTTGCGCCGCTCCAACGAGATCTACGGGTGGTGGATGTGGGCTACGGGGACAGCTTGGTTTCCACCACTGAGCTTGCTCGTTTCTTGCTCCCTCTCTGCGAGCACCTCCAGTTGACGGCCGTCGAAAACGATCCTTTGCGAGTGCGGAGCGGCGCACGCGAACATGCCGATCTGCCGCTTACGATTGCCGAGTCGATTTCGGTACGCCAAGGCGGGTTCGCCCTGCATGAACTGGGCCTAGAAGGCCTCCATCTCGTGCGCTGTTTCAACGTCCTTCGAGGCTACGGAAAGGAAGACGCCGAAAACGCTCAGCGCCTGCTCTGTTCACAGCTCCTCGACGGAGGGCTACTCATTGAGGGCACAAGTGACACCGAGGGGCACCAACTCGGCTGCCACCTTTGGCAGCGGCAAAATCATCATTTGGTATACGGAGGCCTCTTACTGGCCACCGACTTCGCACGAGGATTCTCGCCCCGCATGTTTCGCGATGTGCTTCCACGCGACCTACGAAGGAGCTGTTTTCCTGGAGAACCGGTCTTCACCTTGCTTGCGCGCTGGGAAGAAGAAGTCAGCCGTATCCGCCAGCGGCAAGGAAAGAGCAAACGAAACGCCACCGCGCTCTGGATGAATCAGGTGTTCGCCTCTTCGATTGCAGAGCTCTCGGCCGATCCTGAGTTACCGCTCTCCTACATCGCTCTCCCCCCTGAGACGCCGGAAGACCGCCGCGCCCCTGGGGCGGCCGTACTCTGGCGTCCCCAAAAACCGAGCCATTCGAACTGGAACTCTTCTCCAAACGACCCAGGACACGAGGGAGGGTTTTCCTTCCGCTTTCCGGGCTCAACTCGTGGACAAGTTCTCAGGTGAGATCCATCAATTCCTTCGCCGCCACGGCTTGCCAAGGCGGCAGGCACGGTTCAGACCCTGGTTGCTCATGCAGGTCAATCTTTCCATCCTACGGCTCTACTACTTTATAGCCTTCGGAGCATTCGGCCTCTATCTCCCCTACTTCCCGAGCTGGCTGCGACATCGAGGCTTCGTCGGCGCTGAGATGAGTGCCTTGGTCACAATGCTCCCGCTCTGCCAACTCGTCGCGCCAACCTTGGTTGGCGTCCTCTCAGACCGATGGGGGCTGCGTGGACGCATGATGTCCTTTTGCGCAACCACAACGGCCCTCGGCATGACCGGATTCATGGTGAGTGCCGTTTCCATCGAAAACCTACCCCTGTGGCTGGCTTGGCTGTGCGCGATAATGTTTTCGGCCTTGCGCGGTCCTTCGGTAGGGTTAGCCGATGTTCTAGCCATGGAGCACGCCCCCAATTACGGGCGCACGCGCCTGTGGGGTTCCTTAGGATTTTTGACCTTTGCCTTCGCGGGAGGTCACATCATCGACATCGCGCATCCTTTCCAGCTCCCCGCCTACACGGCGTGTTGTTTGTGGATCCTGGTCTTGGTGAGCTTCCTACTCCCCAAAACGACTCATTTGCCTCCCCGTCCCGCCATAAGCGACGCCAAGGAACTGATTCAGCAAAAGTCTTACCGAACACTCTTGATCACCATGGTGCTCATCTTCGGAGGAATGAGCGCCTACGATCTATGTGCCTCTCTGCAGCTCGACCATCTAGGAGCCAGCAGCTCCGAAATCGGCACCTTCTGGACCATAGCGACTCTCTCGGAAGTCGTGCTCCTGTTTTTTTCCGCCGAGTTGGTGCGCCGCATTGGCCCCGGCAAGCTGCTGACTTTGGCTTGTTTTTGCGGGACGGGCCGATGGATATTCTTGTCTCAAGCGACCGATCTCAAACTCATCCTCGTGATGCAGCCGCTACACGCCCTATCTTTTGGTCTCATGTGGGTGAGCGCCATCGGCGTCCTCAAACGTGAGCTCGGTAATAAAGGAACGGCAACGGCTCACGGGCTCTACTCGTCCGCCATCGCCATTGGAGCCACGATGGGTCTCTTCAGTTGGGGGATCCTCTTCGAAAAAGCCGGAGGCGCGACTGTCTTCCTGGTCGCAGCGGGCCTCGTGGCTATCGCTACCCTGAGTGCTTCTCGCTTAATCCGCACTCATGGCGCCACAGTCCTCATCCAGGAATCTTGAAGGGGCTGGCCGTTCAAGTGTCGACCTGGGCTCTCCGAAAAAAAACGCCCACTTCGTTGGCCGAAGTAGGCGTTCTTTCAGACCTCGGACGATGCGAGGTTGGGCTTCATTGAACGCGAATCACCTCACCTGGGGAGGGAAGATCCCCGCTTCTCGCGCAGCCGCACAACCGCGCTTGACGCCTGTAGTGCCGTCCTTCGTCTTGACCACTTTGAAGTCAACTCGACGATTCTTCTCCCATGCGGCGTACGAACTGGCAGTGTCCAAAGGACAATATTCGCCGTAACCCTGGGACACGATGCGATCGTTTCCTACCCCCCGCTCGTTAAGAGCCACGCGAACTGCAGCCGCTCGTCGTTTCGTGAGATCGAGGTTGTACT
This sequence comes from Polyangiaceae bacterium, assembly GCA_050300635.1. Classification (GTDB taxonomy): domain Bacteria; phylum Myxococcota_A; class Polyangia; order Polyangiales; family Polyangiaceae; genus NIC37A-2. Next base: position 119,361 of record JBNKYC010000068.1, on the reverse strand, counting down.
GGTCCTGGCCGCGCTCATCGGCGTGACCAGCCACCTCGATCACCATAAACTCAGGATGTCCCTTTAAAGTAGCGGCAACAGCATCCACGATGGGGAAGGAACCAGGTAGAATCTTGTCGCTTCCGGTGGCGAAGTTGATCTTCTCTAAGATCACGATGTCCGAACCATCGATGATAACCTTGCCCTTATCAGGGCAGCCGTCTTCGTCTTCGTGACCGTTGTAGGTTTCGGGATCGTTGGGGCACTGGTCCACCTTGTCGAGAATGTTGTCAAGGTCGTTGTCCGGCTCGGGACAACCATCCTTATCCTCAAAGTTGTCGAAATCTTCTGGATCGTTGGGACACTGGTCGTCCTTATCCAAGATCCCATCTTTATCATTGTCAGGATCGGGACAGCCGTCTTCGTCCTCAAAACCATCGCGATCCTCCGGTTGGTCGGGACATTTGTCGACATCGTCATAGATGCCATCGCCATCGCGGTCTCGGCGCTTTTCTCCCTCGGGACAGCCGTCATGATCTTGATGACCGTCTTTGTCCTCGGGGACATTGGGGCAGCGGTCGTCTTTGTCCAAAATGCCGTCATTGTCATTGTCCAGCTCGGGACAACCATCGCCGTCTTCGAAGTTGTCGAAGTCTTCCGGGTCGTCGGGACAAGCGTCCACGTCATCTCGATAGCCATCGCCATCGCGGTCGCCGATTGTGGGCTCATAAACAAAGCCCAGAACAACGCGAGCATCAGCGCTTTCGAAGCCGGTGAAGTTGGCGCGAGAACCGCCTGCAGCCATGAGATAGCTGTTTTCTTCAATAAAGAGCTTGGCCCCACCTAGGTATTCGCCGCTGAGGCGTTGACCGGAGTCCGTCTCTGAAGAAGTCAGATAGGTGCCATAGTGCTCAGCTACCAGATCAAGACGCTTGATCGCACGCCAAGCAAAACCGATTCCGTAGGTGACTAAGTCGCCTGAGTTAAGCACGCCCTCCTTCAGCTGCGGGTCGCCGCTCGGGTCGTGACCGAACTGCGTCGAACTACCCACGTTCCCTCGATAGCCGACTTCCATACCGATCTTGAATCGGTTTTGAGCAAAGCGAGTTTCCCCGACGAGGCGCGGCCAATACCAAGCCTTGGGATCGCCGGCGAGATCATAAGGAGACTTAGCAATCGGGATGCCGCCTTGGGCGATCAATGCCAAACCAAAACCCTTTTGGACGCGAAGAAGACGAACCTTGGCATGGGGAATAATCGTCGTGATCTTCTGAGGGTTATGCTGACCAGTATTGTAGGTGTTACCAGTCTCGCCGATTCCGTAAGCAGGGTCACCGATCATAATCGTGATGGGCATACTCAGACCCACCACAGCAATATTCTTGATTCCGTAGCTGGCCGAGAGTGTACCTGTGAACGAATCAGCAATGAGCGCATCCGTACCGGAGCCACTTGTGCCTGCGACGCATTCGTTTTCGTTGTCGCAGCGCCCTTCACCGTCGGTTCCCGGCGCGGGAGTATTCGAGTCACCGTCATCATCGGCTCCAATCGGAAAGTCGGAGTCGGCTGTACGCAGTAACGTGTGTCCCCAGTCGAGAGTCATCCCGAAACTGAAATCATTGTGGCCGATGATGTCGGTACCGTTTACGTGGATGAACCCCTTGGAGTCGACCGCAGGACGAAAGAGGTGGGTATCTAAACCGTCACCGTTCGATCCATTCGTCGGAACGCGGGAATCGGACGCCTGGGCGCTAGCCCAACCGGCGATTGAAAGTACCGAAACCGAAATCATTCCAGCGCATGCCTTCGCTAACCCTCGGGGCAAGATGCTCATCCTTTTCTCCACACCAACCAACCTCGACGGCCTCGCTCACAATGCCGACTAATCCGGGAACATTCCCAGGTGAAAGCTATCACCTGCTAAATTTTCCTGTCAACGAAATCGCAGCTTCAGTAAACTGGTCCCGCTATCGCTTCGGTTCATAACAAGACTGACCGACCCTGTGAAATGGACGCGATCAAGATTAGCCTAGGGAGAGCTCAGAGATCCCCCCTTCTATTTCTCTCCCGCATGCACTCTCGAAACCTGCCCTCATTGGTGAGTACGCTCCTGCTCGCCCTGCTAACGGTTGCACCTGGAGCACAGGCCGACAGTCTTGACGGAACCTACAAGGCCAGCTCATTGCGTGTTTCTTGGACCGTAGGGGATTGGAGTCAGGGCTGCGGTCCTCGGCCACACGGAGGTGGACAGCACGGTGGGACGGTCCAACTGCGCTCAGTAGGCGCAGGCTTTGTACTCGAAGGTCTAGGACGAACTTATTCAACCAACGAGTGTTGGGAACAAATGCCGGGGCTCGCCCCACGCAGCCGTTCGGCCGGGAAGTCGGCGATCCAAACCACCTGCAGCATGCCCCCAGGAGACCCAAGACGGGCTACCGTCACCACAAGTTGGTTTCCTCAAGGGGAAAGCATCCATTTTGATGAGACAGGTCAATATCAGTTTGTAGTTGGTAAGAACACCTGCACTGCAAGTGTGCGACGGACACGTACTCTCACTCGCGTGAAGAGGAGCTCAGCCAATAAGAAGGGCCGACCGTCTGCACCCCGGGTGGAATCCAAATCGAGCCAAGAGGCCACTCAACCAGCACCCCAACCTCGAACGCAAGCACCTCCTCCCCCCGAAAGGACCTCGGCATGCCGCCATCCGGGTGCCCCTGTCCGGCTCGAAGTCACTCCTCGCATGAAACTCATGCGCCCTGGAGAAGAATTTCGCTTCTCGGCCATTGCTCGCGACAAGAACGGCTGCCGAGCACCTCTTTCTGCCAACTGGACGTTATTGGGCGACAACGCAAGTCGGGCAACTCTGGACAAACGAGGAGTGCTCCGAGTTCCGCACAACGCCCAAGGGGGAACCCTGGATATCGAAGCCACTGTAGGCGAAAAGGCCGTCCGCGTAGGCGCACGCATCGTCAGCGGCGATGAATTCGAACGACTGCTGGCGGGTGGGAGCTTCGGAACCAGAGGAGAGTCTCTCGATGCAGCCGAGATTGTGCTTTCCTCCAGCCACGTCGAACTTGAGAAAACTGGCGTGAAACGCCAGAAAAAGTCCCCCTTGCTCTGGCTATTGGGGGGCCTCATCGTTCTAACGGCCAGCGCCGCCATACTTCTGAGCCACCGTCTGCGCCGTCAACGAATCAAGGGACGACCTACTCCAAGCAGGGGAAAAATTTTAGACACGCCTCCCCCTCCTGCAACCTTTGAAGCAGAAACAAGGCCGACCCAACGCCTGTGCCCTGTGTGCGGAGAGCGCTACGAAGACGAAACGCTCTTTTGTCCGGATGACGGCGCACGTCTCATGAGGGTCAACTAGTGCTACGACCACTCTGCCCCCGCACGGCCTCAACTTGAAGCATTCCCTAAGAGCGCTACAAATCTACTTTGAAATTCTAAGAAAATCTTTGCCTAACAGTGGGGCCTCGCCTTCGGCTTTTTGATAAGGTCCAAAGGGACGAGCGCACTCACATAACTGACGCCGGGAATATCTAGAAAAGGACACGTCGAGGAAAAATGAAAATCACCTGCAGCTCCTGTGGCTCGAAGTACACCATCGCCGACGCGAAGGTTCAGGGTAAGAAAGTCAAGGTTCGTTGTAAGAGCTGCAAAGAGAGTATCTTGGTCGACGGAACTCAACTCAGCAGCGCTGACGGCGCCGACATGGCCGCTACCTCGGCACCGCAAGCCAGCATCCCTCCTACCCCCGATGGCGGTGGCGAGGACAGCGATGTGTGGTCAGTGAATCTCACCGACGACGACTCACGCGAGATGACTGAGAGTGAACTGATCGCTGGCTGGAAGGATGGCACGGTGACCTCGGATGCCTACGTCTGGAAAGACGGCATGACCGACTGGAAGCCGATACTCGAAGTAGGAGAGCTCAAGCTCAAATTGGGTCCTGCCCCTGGGGGCGCGGTCTCTTCGGAAGGGGGACCAGTCAAGCCCGGCGTGCCGAACGATCTCTTTGGCTCCATGGACGCTTCGGCGGGCGTGGCCGCAGAGTCCAAGGCGAAACCAGCTGAAGCCAAACCCACAGGGGCGCGCAACGATAGCTCGGTCCTCTTCTCCCTCGACTCGATCACCTCTCCTGGCGGTGATGCCGCAGGCGGCAGCTCGAATGTGGCGGCTAACCTCTTCGGTGATCTTCCTGCCGCTCCCGGTGGCCTTTCCGCCAACCCCGACCTTTTGATGGCGCCTCCCAAAGAGCCCCCTCCGGCTCCAGTCGGAGCGCGCCCGGTTGCGGCAGCTGCCGGGCCCGCGCCAGAAAAGAAGGGCAAAGGCATGTTAATCGGCGGTGTGGTGGCTGCTATCTTGGCCATCGGTGGAGTTGTTTTCGCGATGAGCGGCGGCGAAGAAAGCGTCGAAGCAGAAAAAGCGGCGGCCGAGGCCAAAGCCAAAGCCGAAGAAGCTGCCAAGGCGAAAGAAGCGCTGGAAGCCGAGCGCAAGAAGATGAAAGAGCAGCACGACAAGATGATGGCCGACCTAGAGAAGGCCAAGAAAGAAGCTGCCAAGGCCGAAGAGAAGGACGAAAAGTCCGACGAGGAAGCCAAGAAGAAAGAAGAAGAAGAAGAGGCGAAGAAGAAAGCGGAAGAAGAAGAAGCGAAGAAGGCCGCCAGCTCCTCTAGTAGCTCGAGCTCCTCCAGCTCGAGCAAAACGAGCAGCTCCAAAAAGACGAGCTCTTCCGGTTCCAAAGGGGAGTTCAGCGTGGCCGCTGCCCGCTCAGCCCTGGGTGCGGCAGCTGCCAACGCGGCGGGTTGTGCTCGCCCCGGTGGTCCCAAGGGCAAAGGCAAGGTTCAGGTCACGTTCTCGACCAGTGGACGCGTTACGAGTGCCAATGTCGTCAGCGGACCTTTCGGAGGGACTTCCGTTGGTGGTTGCGTAGCCTCGACCTTTCGGCGTGCCAAAGTACCGCCCTTCAGTGGTAGCCCCAAGACGGTAGCCAAGAGCTTTACCATTCGCTGACCTGCTTTGACCCTGCGTTGGCGCATCACGGGCTATGGCGCATCACGGGGCAATCGAGTGAAGACCGACCGAGGTCGATTGGATACGCTCCGCGAGTCCAGTCGACCTCGCCTCTTTTCTGGTCTCCGCCAGGGCGAGACTGAGCGCCTTGTCGTCAGTGATCACGACACAGAGCCGTCGAGCGCGGGTGACCGCCGTGTAGAGCAAATTCCGCGAAAGCATCATGAAGTGCCCACTCAGCAGGACAAGGACTACAGCCGGGTATTCGCTGCCCTGACTCTTGTGCACGCTAATGCAATAAGAAAGCCCCAACTGAGGGAGCTCCGACTTTTCGTAGTCAATTGTTTTCGCCCCTTCCTCTGACTCAAACTTGACCTTGAGCACACCGGTTTCGAGCTCAAGTCCACTGACCACGCCCATATCTCCGTTGAAGACCTGCTTGTCGTAGTCATTTTTGAGCTGAATGACTTTGTCCCCCACGCGAAACTCGACATCGCCCAGGCTCACCCCACGAGCATCAGGGTTCAGGCTCGATTGCAATATCTGATTGAGGACCCGCGTGCCTGCGGGCCCTCGATGCATGGGGCAAAGAACCTGGATGTCGGAGTGACGACGAAACCCAAATCGCTCAGGGATGCGCTTTTCGACCAGCTGCTGCACCAGGCTGAGGGCCCGCTCCGGCCCCCTAGTCTTGATAACGAAAAAATCGCCTTCCTCGTCTTGCGCGCCCAAAGGCTCCAACCCACCTATGATGCGGTGGGAGTTGGCTATGATGCCGCTGTCTTCGCCTTGTCGAAACACCTCGTTGAGACGGGCAACGGGCACAGCTTGGCTCGCGATCAAATCCAGCAGCACAGCTCCTGGACCAACCGACGGCAGCTGATCTACGTCCCCTACAAAGATGACCCGTGCCTGATTGGGAACCGCCGCTAGTAAGCTATCTGCAAGCTGAATGTCCAACATGCTCGCCTCGTCAATCACAAGAACATCACATGAAAGCGGCTTATCCTGATCTCGACCGAAGCGCTTTCCTGCTACTCCCGCCTCGAGCAAGCGGTGGAGTGTCGTTGCCCGTTTGCCGGTCGACTCGAACATTCTCTGGGCAGCACGTCCCGTGGGGGCCGCCAGTTGAATTCTGAGCTGGCGGCCCTCGAAAACGGCCAACAAGGCCCTCACGAGGGTGGTCTTTCCGACTCCGGGGCCACCGGTGATGACTAGGAATTTGTTTTCGGCGGCTAGGCGAACCGCTGCCCTCTGTCCATCGGCCAACTGAATCCCGGCGCCCGTTTCGAAGGCGCTCAGCTTTTGTGGCCAATCGGAGAGGGCCTGTCCCGGTGCATCAAGCAGAGCGCGCACTCGAGCGCAGACCCTTTCTTCCGCTTCCCAGATAGTCTTCAAAAAAACGCGCTCAGATTCGAGCACCACACGTTCCGCAGCCCAAAGCTGATCGAGAGCCGGCTCCAAATGCTCTCGTCCTACCGACAACATTTCAGCGGTTCTCTCGAAGAGGAGCTCCTTGTCCAAGTAGCAATGTCCAGCATCCCGAGCCGTCGAAAGTTGATGGTAAAGCCCCCCCTGAACGCGCTCGGGATGATCGCTGGGCAACCCCCGGGCCCGCGCGATTTGATCGGCCGTCTTGAACCCAACCCCGGCGACTTCAAGCGCCAAACGGTAGGGGTGATTTTCCACAGTTTGAGCGGCGCGCTCTCCAAACTGATCGATAATCTTCTTGGCGAGCCCCACCGTCGCTCCGTGCTCCTGGAGAACGAGTAAGGTATTGCTCAAGATCTGATGCTCGGTCCAGGCGAGTCGTACCGCCTCTACCTTCTTCTTTCCAAGACCGGGAACCTCGGATAGTCGGTGCGACTGTACGTCAAGGACCCTGAGAGTCTGGAGTCCAAAGTAGCCAACGATGCGCTTAGCCAGGCTTTCTCCGACCCCGGGCAGGACACCACTGCCGAGAAACTTCTCAAGACCTTGGAGCGTATCGGGGGCGATGACAACGAGGCTCTGGGCGACCAAGCGGGTTCCGTGTTTTCGATTTTCCTCGAGTCGCCCCGCAACGCGCACCCGCACACCTCGCCCCACAGCCGGAATCATGCCCACCACGGTCACCTCGTTCAGCCCGGATGCTCCGCTTACATCGCCCAGGCGCAGCACGCGAAATCCAGTCTGTTCGTTCTCGAACGTGATCCGTTGGACCTCTCCCTGAACGGTGAGCGCCATGGTGGGAGTGTAGTCCCATTTGTTAAGAATCCAGCGCTCAAAGGACGCGAAGGCACTCTCGGGCGCCGGGTTGCTCCAACCGCCGAGAGCAGGGTATCGAAGATAAGTATGTCGGGTTGGACTCATCTTCTAGGTTTTGGGCAGCGCACGCACGAAGGCTGCGGCTGCTCCAGCTTTCATCGCTCCGAATCGAAGTCTCGATTCGAACTCGGAAGCACCGGACGCAAGTACGAACGCAGTCGTCCATTTGTCGTTCGGCACATGGCTCTCGACCTGGACCTCGACTTCAAACGCAAGTCGGTTAAAGGTAGCGCTAGCCTCGACTTCTCTCGACGAGCTAAAAGCGGGGAAACGCTGACTCTGGATGCAGTTGGCTTCGTCGTCGACAAGCTCGAACTGGCGATTGGAGAGGGGCGCGCGCGGGAACTCAAAGCAGCAGAGTTCACCTACGACGGCGACACCATCACCGTCCCACTCGAGAAGACGGTCGAAGGGGGCAGACTCGTCGTTCACTATGAGGCGACCCCTCGACTTGGGCTCTATTTTCTCCACCCTGACCCTCAGACGCCTGACCGCCCGGTTCAAGCGTGGAGCCAATGCCAAGACGAGGACGGCAAGCATTGGTTTCCTTGCCAGGACAAACCCCACGTTAAGATGACCTACGAGATGAAGGTCAGAGTACCGTCTACAATGACGGTGTTGAGCGGCGGCGAGCTCCTCAGCAAGAAAAAGATCTCCCGCCAGGCTGAATTTCACTTTCGGCTCAATGAGCCAACCCCCGCCTATCTGGTGACGCTGGTCGCTGGAAAGTTCGACGAGTGGTCAGAGGAGGTAAAACTACCTTCGGGAAGAACAGTGACCCTGCGTTATTTGGTGCCAAAAGGACGCATCGCCGATGGAAAGCGCGCCTTTTCGGTCACCAAAGACGCCATGCTGTTGTTTTCCGCCAAGACAGGGGTGGAGTACCCCTATGACAGCTACTCCCAAGTCGTGGTCAGCGATTTCATTTTCGGGGGGATGGAAAACACGACCGCCACAACCATGTATGAGCACATTCTTCTCGACAAGAACGCAGCCCTCGACATGGACTCCCATGATCTCGTAGCCCACGAGCTGGCTCACCACTGGTTCGGGGATTTGGTCACATGCCGCGACTGGTCGCACGCCTGGCTCAACGAAGGTTTCGCCACTTACTTCGAGCACATTGAAAGAGAGCGACGACTGGGTCTCGACGAATACGAGCACCATGTCACCGTAGATCTCAACATCTATCTCGGCGAAGCCAACGGCGCCTACCAACGCCCCATCGTATGCCGCGACTATGATGAGCCCATCGATCTCTTCGATCGCCATCTGTACCAAAAGGGCGGACTCGTCCTTCATATGCTCCGAAAACGCCTGGGAGATGAAGCTTTCTTCTCGGCCCTCTTTCACCACCTCACCTCCCACCAGGGAGGCATCGTTGAAACCAACGATTTGATGCGGACTCTCGAAGAAAGCTCCGGTCTGAGCCTGGAACGCTTCTTTGACGAGTGGGTCTACCGACCGGGACACCCCTCCTTGAAGGTGACGGTGACTTTCGACAAAAATGAGCTTGTCGTTGATGTGGAGCAGACTCAGAAAGGCAAAGAGGTCGCCGTCTTTGAGTTACCTTTCGAAGTCGAGATCGGAACAGCAAAAGGCCGGGTTCGAGCCAAGCGTCTCGTCTCCGAACGAAAGACTTGCCTCGTCGTCCAGCTCGACAGCCGTCCACGCTGGGTGAGCATCGACCCCGACTACCTCATCACCGCACCCATTCATCTTACCGCTCCTTCTGATCTGCTCTATGGGCTACTGCACTCGGGGCCGCGGGCCCGAGCTCGCCGTATGGCTGCCATGACGCTTTGCCGGCGCCAAGATCAAAAAACGATCATGGAACTAGCTGCTTGCCTGAAGAACGAAGACGAACTCTGGATGGTTCGAACCAAGGCCGCTGAGTCACTGGGCAAGATCGGCGGGGAGCTCGCCCAGTCCACTCTCATCGAGACACTTTCGACCGAGGACCTCAAAGTCCAACGCGTCGTCGCCGACGCCCTCGGCCGATTCAAAACCGAGGCAGCCAGCCGCGCGCTCGTTCCGCTCACTAAGTCCAAGAGCTACCTGGTCACTAGCGCCGCAGCACGCGCCTTGGGCAAACAAAAGGCAGCTGTCGCCCCGAAGATCCTGACTCAACTCTTGAAAAGAGAATCGTGGGCCGACGTGGTGCGAGCGGCGGTCCTGACCGGACTGAGTCAGTCCCCCTCCCCAGAAGTCACCGACTTGTTGCTCGACTGGTCACAATACGGAAAGCCTTTGCGCGCACGTCGAGCCGCCCTCGCCGCACTGGCCGAGATTGGCGAAGGGACTCGGGTGCGCACGGCGCTCGAGGATATGCTCACCGATGGTGATCCTCATATTCGAGTCTCGCTCTTGTCTGCCCTCGGCAAAATGGGAGATCCCAAGAGCGAGAGCGCTATCCATGAACTCCTCGAACGTGAACTCGATGGAGGGGTCAAATCAAAGGCGCGCGACGTGCTCCTGCAATTAACCAAAGACACAAACGCAGGACTCAAGGGAATCAAGGACGAGAATCTGAAGCTCAGACAAGAGCTCCAATCCCTGGGACGGCGTTTATCCAAGCTTGAGCAAAAACAGGACTCGGCGACGGCATCTTCCTCAACGAAGAAGAAATCCAGTTCCCTCGTTCGTTCGGCGTCGAAGAAAACAACAGATAAAGCGCGTGGCATCGCCAAAGCCTCTTCGAAGCGTCCCCCTACCAAAAAGAGCGGCCGATAACCTTGGCTCTACCCAACCTTCAGTTTTCGAACGACTTCGTTTGGGGCGTCGCCACGGCGTCATACCAAATCGAGGGAGCAACCAGGCAAGGTGGTCGTGGCCCCAGCAATTGGGACGCCTTCTGCGAACGACCTGGCGCCATATATCAAGAACACGACGGAGCAGTCGCCTGCGATCACTACAATCGTCTCGAAGAAGACCTCGATCTCCTCGCCGATTTATCGGTGGGCGCCTACCGCTTCAGTTTGGCTTGGTCCCGTTTGTTACCTGATGGAGTGGGACGAGAAAACGACGCCGGGATCGCCTTTTATAATCGACTCATTGACGGCCTCCTTGAGCGTAAAATTACCCCGTATCTAACCCTGTTCCACTGGGACTACCCTCAGGCGCTTCAGCACCGCGGAGGGTGGTTGCATCCAGATTCTCCACGGTGGTTCGAAGAGTTCACGCGCCTGGTCGCTCGACGATTCGGAGATCGCGTCAAACACTTCCTCACCTTGAATGAGCCTCACGCCTTCATCGAGGGAGGGCTTCACCACGGTCGTCACGCACCGGGACTCACGCTCCCCCTCGCAGAGGTTCTCAAAGCCGGGCACCACGCTCTCCTTTCTCATGGTCGAGCAACTCAGGTCCTGCGCGCCGAGGTGCCGGGTTGCTCGGTCGCCATCGCTCCTGTCTTGATCTGCGCCGTGCCAGAGAGCGAAAGCCCACAGGATGAGCAAGCCGCCAGGGATTGGACCTTCTCGATGACGGCCCCGGAGCTCAGGAGCACCACTTGGTGGATGGACCCCGTCTATGGCCGGGGCTATCCGGTAGACGGTCTTCGAATTTTTGGAGCCGATGCCCCTCAATGCAGCTCAACCGATTTTGATCTGATCGCCCAACCCCTGGATGCCGTAGGCTTCAATCTCTACGACGCCGCTGTCGTCAAGCAGGGCGAGGATGGCGCACCTGTCCTCTGCCCTTGCCCGCCGGGAAGCCCCAAGACTGCTTTCAATTGGGCACTCTCCCCGCAAGCCCACTACTTCGGGCCCCGTTTCGCAGAAGAACGCTATCAGGGACCCATCCTGATCACGGAAAACGGCCTATCCACGCGCGATTGGGTTCACCTCGACGGCAAAGTGCACGACCCTGATCGGGTCGACTTCATCGCTCGCCACCTCACCGAACTGGAGCGGGCCCACAAAGAAGGCACGACCATCCAAGGCTACTTCCACTGGTCATTACTCGACAACTTCGAGTGGAATCACGGCTACCGCGAACGCTTCGGACTCGTACACGTTGACTACGCCTCAGGACGACGCACCAAAAAAGATTCGTTCTTCGCCTACCGAGAGCTCATCCAAGCAGCGAAGCGCTAGGGTCTGTCGCGCCCCTCCCTTGGGTGAGCGCCTCTTTTGGCGGTAGGATACGCCCTAAAGCTCGAAGATCTGGCCTTCTTTCGCCACAGAGGCTCCACTCCACTTCTCACGCGCTTCTTCTGCTACGCGGTCCATGAAGTCATCGTCGTGTTCGGGATCGTGGTGAAAAATCGAGAGCTGTTTTACATCTGCTGATGTGCAGAGAGCAACGGCCTCTTGCCAGGTGGAATGGCCCCACCCCACCTTTGACGGGAACTCATCCTCCACATACGTAGAGTCGTAAATCACCAAATCAGCGCCTTCGATGAGTCCAAGCACATTCTGGTCGGGTTTGCCGGGGATATGCTCGGTATCAGTGACATAACAAAGCGATTTGCCTGCATGTTCGATGCGATAACCAGTCGCTCCGTTGGGGTGATTCAGGCTGGTAGTTTTGATGGTGATGTCCGGGCCGATCTTGAAGGTATCCCCGGCAGAGAAGTCCTCAAAACTCAGCCGAGCCTGCATCGCCTCAAGTGGAACAGGGAAGGTGGGCTGCATCATCTGCCCAGCCAACACCTCGCGGATCGAGTCGTTTTCGAGATGACCGGCCATCACCTGAAACTCATACCCCTTGTTGAAACCAGGGCCGAAAAAAGGAAAGCCATTGATGTGATCCCAATGGCTATGGGTCAGAAGCAAGTGAGCCGACTTGAGCCCCCGATCTCGAATGGAATGACCCAAGGACCGTATACCGGTACCAGCATCCAGGATAATGGTCGTGTCTCCTGCCTCCACCTCAAGACAGCTCGTGTTGCCGCCATAACGTACGTGGCTCGACGATGGACACGCAATGCTGCCTCGTACACCCCAAAACCGTAAGGCTAGGCTCACGCCAGCACGTCCCTTCTGATGTCGTTTTGCTGAGAAGCTGCCATCGTTGTTAGGCAATGTCATTCGATTCCAGGTCACCTGTCAACGAGGGGTCCGCAATTTATCGAAGAGCGATGGCTGGGTTTCGGCGATTTCCGGCCAATAAATAGGTGCAAACCGAAGGGGAGAGCGACTGGTGGAACAGTTTGATAACCTCCGCGGGGAGCCGTCTATGGAACGATTGGGAGTTGAGTCAAAGGAAAGTCGCTACGAACTTCTGCATCGCATAGGAGTTGCCCTGAGTGCCGAACAAAATCGCGATCGACTCCTGGACCTAATCCTCTCGGCCGCTCAAGAACTTTGTAACGCAGACGGAGGGACGCTCTACTTGCGCAACGACGCCGACGAGCTGGAGTTCGCCATAGTCAAAAATCATTCTCTCCAGATCGATCTTGGCGGAGTGTCCGGCCGGCAGGTTTCATTCCCCGCGCTTCCCCTCTTTGAGCTCATCGAGGGGCAGCGGCGTCCCCTACGAAACAATGTGGCCACCTACGCCGCCCACGAGAAGAATCTGGTCCATATCCCCGACGCCTACGACTCCACCAGTTTTGATTTTTCGGGCACGGTCGCCTTCGACCAGCGCAGCGGCTACCGCAGCACTAGCTTTTTGACCATCCCTCTCGTCAACGCCGATAGCACCGTGATCGGTGTGCTTCAGCTGCTCAACGCGAGAAACAAAAGTGGCGACGTCATCCCGTTTAAAGAGGAACACCAGGAGACAGTCCGGGCTCTCGCCTCCCAAGCCGCAGTAGCACTCGACAACAAACTGCTGATGGAGGCGCAAAAGAACTTGCTCGAATCCTTCATCAAACTCATGGCGGCAGCGATCGACGCCAAGAGTCCCTATACCGGCCAGCATTGCGAGCGAGTCCCGGTGATCTGCGAAATGTTGATCGATGCCGCCTGCGAGGAGAAGCAGGGCCCGTTTTCGGATTTCAAACTCAGCGACGACGAACGCTACGAGCTACATATTGCCGCATGGCTTCACGATTGTGGAAAGGTCACAACGCCGACCCACATCATGGACAAAGCCACAAAGCTTGAAACCATCAGCGACCGGATGGAGGAAGTGCGGGTGCGTTTTGAAGTACTCCGCCGCGATGCTCGTATCAACTTGCTTGAGTCCATTGCCGCAGGTGACGACCCGGCGGTAGCTCGAAGCCGCTATCAAAGCGAGTTAGAGCAACTCCAATCCGAGCTCTCGTTCCTGGAGCGAACCAACGTGGGCGGAGAATACCTTCCTCCCGAAGCGGCCGCTCGCATCTCTGAAATCGCACGCCGCACCGTCGACCTCGGTGGACAAGCCGTCCCACTCCTGTCGACCGATGAAGTAAAAAATCTCTCTGTTTCTCGAGGTACCCTAACGGACGAAGAGCGGTACACCATCAACGGACACATGGTCCACACAGCTCGCATGTTGGACGCTCTCCCCTTTCCGAGAAACCTCAGGAGAGTCCCCGAATACGCGTCCGGACACCACGAAAAGCTCGACGGCACTGGGTATCCTCGAGGAATCTACGCCGGCGACATGTCGCTACCAGCTCGTGCCATGGCCATCGCCGACGTGTTCGAAGCACTGACCGCCAGTGACCGCCCCTACAAGAAGGCCAAGAAACTGAGCGAAACGATGCGAATCATGGGTTTCATGAAGAAGGATAACCATCTCGACCCCGAACTCTTCGATCTCTTCGTCCGGCGTGGCGTCTATCGTGATTTCGCTCGAAGGTACTTGGACCCAAGTCTGATCGATGAAGTCGACGAGGAAGCCCTGCTCCAGATCACCCCCAAGCCTTTCGAGCTCCCCGACGAGAAAGTTCGCGAGGCGAGAAAGCACCGGTTTTTGCCGAGTTACGAAAAGAGGTTCCCCTTGCGCCCTGACGCGGCAACCCCGCTCTCGCTTTCCGATGCGGCGCAACGTGAGCGCACGACTGCTCTCCCGCCTTCATGGCACCCACCAGAGCCGGGTCTCAACGACGGCTGAAACGAGCGATGAGTCTCTCTCATCCAAACCCGCTTGCTCCTCTCGCCATCCTCGGCGTGGCCTCACTCGCCGGCATACTCAGCTGGGGACTACGCCCGCAGGGTCAGCCCCCAGCGGTAGGCACCCCCAAAAAACACGTTGAAGACGGCTACATCGGCGCCTCTGCCTGCCAGGCCTGTCACCCCGGCGGTTACGACTCTTGGTCTCATACCTATCACAGTACAATGACCAGACCGGTCGCCCGCCTCCTCGATGGATCCACTGACCAAGTCCCCGACCTACCAGTCGAACTCAAACTGGATGGGGTCAAGTATGAGCTAACGCCCAAGCGGTTTGCGATCATTTACACCGGACCAGACCTAGACCACGTGGGGAAAAAGTTAGCCCAACTCCGCCAGCTGAACGACGCAAGCCCAAGCTACAAGCGCAAACGGGCCGTTCAGGCTTTTCGCGACGCCCCGCAGGTCACCCGCCGTTTGAGCCTGGTCACCGGCTCTCATCACTATCTTGCCTTTTGGGTGAGCAGCGGCCCCGCGCGCCCCCTCCGTCAGTTTCCCTTTGTGTTCTTTCTTGATGAGAGACGCTGGATTGCCCGCCGGGAGGCGTTCCTTCAGCCCGCGGATGCGCTCCCCCATGTAGCGCGCTTCAACGCCAACTGCATTCAGTGTCACACGGTCGCCGGACGTCCTCAGCAGAAAGAAGGAGTCGATCTGGCCACGGGGGAGTTCTGGGAAACCTACAGCTCCGACGTCGCCGACTGGGGGATCAGTTGTGAAGCTTGCCACGGTCCGGGGGCACAACATGCGCGAAGTTACCAGAACCCTTGGGCACGACTCCAAGCCAGCCTCTCTTCTTCGATGCCTTCGGACGGGCTATTTGTACCGCACCCCGAAGCCCCAGGGTCCTCGGCCGCCGCCTGCGGACAGTGCCACAGCTACTTCTTACCCAAAGATCCTGACATCTGGTGGGAAAGAGGGTTTTCCGGACAGTTCCATCCCGGCCAGTCTCTTTCTGATTCGCGCACGGTGATCCCTTCTCCGGTAGCAAACGAAGGAGACCCTGCGCAGACTCTGGCTCTGCTCAGCGCAAGCAGTGAAAACCTCTTTTGGGAAGAAGGTGGCATCATGATAGGGGGCCGCGAATACAATGGCCTCATCGAAAGCCCCTGCTACCAGGACGCCGCCCCATCCAAACGCATCACCTGTGTTTCCTGCCATTCTATGCACCAGGGAACGCGCTCGGGGCAGATGAAAAAAGATCTTACCTCACCCAACCAAAATCAAATGTGCGAGCAGTGCCACACCGTCGCGCCGGAGCACTCCGGGCATACCGCCGAGTCACCGGGCGCGCTCTGCGCCAACTGCCACATGCCCAAGACAAGCTACGCCTTGCTCTCGGCTATTGTCTCCCACCAAATCACAACCCCCGCCCCTGTTGCTTCATCTTCAAAACGAAGCGCCCCCCACCCCTGTATGCTCTGCCATACTGACCAGTCAAAAGATTGGATCTTGGAGCAGACACGCTCCCTCATCGAAACCGGGCGCTGGTCCTCTTTACCCTCGACTTCGCAGTCCAATTCAATCCCATGGGCGGTCGAGCGAGCGCTTCGAGGCAATGCTGCGGTGCGCGCCGTACTCGTTTCGGCTCTTTCGAACCCACAAGCTCTGCGCACGGCAGGTCGACAGCCTTTTGATGCCGTTTCCGGCACTCTCCAGAAAGACAGCTATCCGGCGATTCGCCATATGACTCGCCGTGCTATCGCTCGCCTCCCACTTGAATCGTCGGGAGCGGAGCCGGAGGCCGCCGCTCCCGCCTGGGAGCTGAGTCCTCATCAGCTCAACCGGCTCGTTGAACTGCAAGACCGAACCCCGATTGTGATCAGCGAATGACTCTCTCCCCTCCGTCCTCAAGCGAAAGCCCAGCGATAGCGTTACGAACGAAGCTGATCCGCCGTCATCTCGTCGAAGGCTGGGGCACCCTGACACTCTTTGTGCTGCTGGGAGCCAGTCTCGAGGTTCTTCTGGCCTTCAAGATCGGATTTTACACCCGGGCCGACCAAACCACATTCCGACTGATGTGGCGACTTGCCCATGGGCACGGCACGCTCATGGGACTGCTTCATTTCGCCTTTGCCTTCACACTAAACCGACTCGAGCGGGACGACTTCCCCCAACCAGCAGGATTGTACTCTGGCTGCCTGACTGGAGCGACCTTACTCATTCCAGGGGGCTTCTTTTTGGCAGCTCAAGGAAGTGCGGAAGGGGATCCAGGTGTGGCTATCGCCCTGGTGCCGGTCGGCGCCGTACTCCTTCTTTTCGTGACCGGGTCGATGACCCGAAAGTTGGCTCTCCGTCCAAGGAACAAATAGCTACTCCCTAAAAAGCGACGGATACCTACACCGCACGCGCCGCAAAAAACTACACCGACTAGTGCTACGAGCACTTAGAAATGAGCGGTTTCGAAGCTCTCCCCAAGAAAGTGAGGTCGGCTTCGAAACCGTACTCGGCCCTCTCTGTCTCAGCACTCTTCTCTTCCCATTTGTGCCGCGACCCTTCCTGAAAACCGAGCCGTCTCTCAACGCTGACAGACCAAGAAGCCCTCAAATTTAAACGGTCGCAGCACTAGTGCGGCACGGGCACTTCTGATTTTCTGAATTGAGCCGTACAGCAGAGTAGAGACCTGAAGGTGCGCAAGGGCGTCCACACGCGGTCTCGATGTCGAAGATTCTTCCCTGGGGGACCCATGCTGTTCGGATATTTGAACCCGCCCGATGAAGCCTTCACGGACGACGTACTCAGCTCAGAAGCGAGCTTGGAGTGTTTCGCATTTGACCGCCCACTGCTACTTTCGAGCGAGCTTCATGTAGCCGGCGCGATGGCATTCGCGACCACCTTCGGGTTCGGTGGCATGTCGCTCATCGAATGGGCACTCATCCAAACCCTAGACAGCATGGCGAGCCACACCGGTCCGGGCGAACTAAACGAAGAGCTTCCGCCCATCAAAGACTAAGTTTGCGCTCGGGCAGCCCACCACTACAGCGCATCTCATAACCCCAAGGGTGGCGAGATGCGCGCAACAAGACACGGGTACATCGAACATACCACAAGAAAAAGGCTCCGCCCACGTTTGCCTCACTCCTCTGGGGCGAGCGGTGGCAGAGCTTCGGCTGGTTGTGAGGTGTATTCTAGCCCACAAGCCTCTCAGCTTCGAGCCAGTCGCCAGTTGGTACCGGTAGGCGAATCCAGTAGCTCCACTCCTCGAGCCGCGAGCTCGTCGCGCACTGCATCTGCCGCCGAAAAGTCCTTGTCCAATCGGGCTTGAGCTCGTCTGGCAATACGCTCCTCGACCCAGGTTCTTTCGATACCACGACCGACAGCGCGCCGATCCCGCACCCGTTCCAAGAAAGCTTCCGCATCGTCTTCTCCCAAGCCAAGGACAAGACTCACGCGCTGCAAAGCTGCCTCGATCTGCTCATATACACTACGCGCAATCTTCCCCTTCTTGGCCAAAGTCGCATCACATACCTCGTTGACCGCCTTGAGCAGCTGAGAAAGATGGCCCACTGCCTGAGCCGTATTCATGTCGTCGTTGAGCACCGCACTCATGCGCGATCCGAATTCATTGATTTCGGCCGGAGCTTCATGCTCACGCTCAATGATACGCCCTTGGGGCAACTGGGAAAACTTGAGCTTGGTACTGTAGAGATACTCAAGCCGCGACTCAGCCTCTGCAAACTGAGGGAAGCCCTTGAGGTTTCCAGCTTCGTCAAGATCGATCTCTAGGTTGTACGGGGCCCGGTAGTGGACAGTGAGTAGACTGTAGCGAATTGCTTCTGGCTCCACTTTGTCAAAGGCCTCACGCAGACGAAAGAAATTGCCAGTACTCTTCGACATCTTCTCTTTGTTGATCTGAACGAAGCCGTTGTGCATCCAATGGGAAGAAAAGCACTTTCCGGTGGCGCACTCGCTCTGAGCCAGTTCGTTTTCATGATGAGGGAAAACGAGGTCGAGCCCGCCTCCGTGCAAATCGAAGCTTTCTCCCAAGTACTTCATGCTCATCGCCGAGCATTCGATGTGCCAGCCCGGGCGACCTGGTCCCCACGGGCTTGGCCACGAAATCGCGCCTTCGGGCGCCCCCTTCCACAGAGCGAAGTCATAGGCGTGGCGCTTGCGAGCCGTTTCGCTCTCGTCCAAACGTTCGCTTGCTCCGGCCTCCATCTTGGACAGGTCGCGGTGGCTTAACTTGCCATAGTTCGCGCAAGAGCTCACATCAAAGTAGACGTCACCCTGGGACTCATAAGCGTGTCCCTTTTCGATCAAGGTCGAAATCAACGAAATGATCTCATCAAAGTGTTCGCTCACCTTGGGTTGCAAGTCCGGCTCCTGATTGTGAAGGCGGCGCATATCCGTGGAGTAGGACTCAAACATACGACTCGCCAGCTCGGCCGGAGTTTCGCCGTTTTCTGCCGCGCGATTGATGATCTTGTCATCAATATCCGTCACGTTTCGGACGTAGGTCACCTTGAGACCGCTGCTACGCAGATGACGAACCAGTACGTCATAAACAATACAAGGCCGCGCGTGACCGATGTGGGCGTCATCGTAGGTCGTCGGACCACACACGTAGATGCGAGCGTGGTTGGGCTCGGAAGGGGCAAACGGCTTTTTTTGTTCCGAAAGGGTGTCGAAAAGCTGAAGAGTCATAGCGGGTGCGAACTCTAGGTCGAGGAAGCGGCCATCGCCAGGTTTAGCTCAACTCCGACGGGACATTCTGAGCGTCCAGATCCCAGCGCAGTATACGAGAGCGCCGAGCCGCCACGCCATACTTGCCCCGTTCATCGCAAGCCAGTTCAGCCGCCGCCAGTTGTATGTCGTGGGTGAAGAGCAGCCATGTGCCCTCTCCAAGTTGGGCAAAGAGCTGCTGCTTTTCGTCAATCAGCTTTTCGGCAAAGCGATCGTAACCCATGGTCACGGGTAGGTGCACCCAAGGCGCCCCCGGGATCAAATCTGCGCAAAATGTCGCGCTCGCTTGCTCTCCTTGCATTGTAGGGATCAACATCCCCGGGGTGTGCCCCCAGCTCTCGCGCAGGACAATACGGTCGCCGAGCGCCTCAACTTGCGACTGTCCCGATTCGACAAGCTGGAGCCGTCCAGAACGAGTGAGCAGCTCAACCAACTCGGGAATAAAGCTAGCCCGATCACGAGGATGAGGATTGCTCGCCCTATCGAACGCCTCTCGACCCACTACGTACTGCGCCCGCTCGAACACGAGCTCTGCTTTCTTACCTTCTGCGAAAGCAGAAAGTAGCCCCCCAGCATGGTCGAAATGGAGGTGGCTCAGAAAGACCACATCGATGTCCTGTGGCCTCACTCCGATCTCCAAGAGCGAGTCGACAAGGCGATGCTTGTCGCCGACCACCCCGTAGCGCTGTTTAAGAGTCGGAGTGAAGAAGGCTCCGACTCCAGTTTCGACGAGGATCTTCTTGCCCCCGTCTTCCACCAAAAAGCAACGACAAGCCAAATCAATGCGCCCAAGTTCGTCTGGCGGGCACCAACGGCTCCACATGACGCGGGGCACGTTCCCGAACATCGAACCCCCATCGAGGCACTGCTGGTTTCCCATCACTGAACTGAGCAACAACATCGCTTCACCCTCCTACTCGCCTTTCCGACTCCTATCTACCGAATGTTCTAACGACCCACTGAACGTCTGAGGGATGTTCGGCCGACCGTCTGGTCGTGAGCGTTCACTGAGCGAACCAAACGATGGAAGCACCATCTAGAGCTACAAAACGGTCACCGCGCCTCCTAGCATCCCTGTCTGACACTGTGACCCAACCTACCCAAAAGAAGCAGCTAAAATCGAAATCTCGACGATGACTCTGGTCATGAAGAAAGAGAGAGTCCAGCCTAGTCGGTGATGGCGGTCTGGGGGGAACGCTTTTCAACAACAAACAAGCAACTCTCGGTCCCCTCATGCGCGGCAACGCTATCCCATCCCTAGATGCCCTCCCCCATGCCTGGCATGCTGGAATGCGCCTACATTCGATGTTTCAACCCATCGTAAGTGTCGTTCATTCCAAAGTTGTCGGGCACGAAGCTCTCGTCCGAGCCATCGATTCAGAGGGTCAACGGCTGACCCCCGCAGACTTATTCCCACGACTTGAGGTCACCCTCGATCCGGTCGGGATCTACGAGATCTGTTCGCGGCTCCATCTTAGTACATTTGCTCATCTCGACCACGACGGATGGCTGTTTCTGAACGTCAATCCGAGCGCCGCCTTGGATCGACATCACGTACGCGACAACTTCGGACGCTGGCTGAGTGAAGTCGGCCTGTCTCCTTCCCGGGTGGTCATCGAAATCATCGAAACCCGGGCCTGCGACGGTCGTATGCTTCGGGAAGCTGTGGAGGGGTTCCGCGATCTCGGCTGTCTGGTCGCTATCGACGATTTTGGCGCGGGGGAATCCAACTTCGAACGGGTATGGCGACTGCGTCCGGATATCGTGAAGTTGGATCGCGCCATGATCACCGAGGCTGCGACCAACCGGACGGTACATCGCATCTTGCCTGGCTTGGTCAGCCTCGTCCACGAAGCTGGATGTCTGGTGGTCATGGAAGGCATCGAGACCGAGCACCAGGCGATGATCGCCGTTGAGAGCGACGTCGACTTCGTTCAGGGCTACTACTTCTCACGTCCAGGCATTTACTCGGGCCAACACACAGGAATCGCCGAGATGTTCGATCATCTCTCCTCGACGATTCGGGTGAACGAAGCCGAGCGCTCTGCCAGCAGTCGAAGTTATATCTCGAACTTCGTGGAACGACTCGCGGGCTGCGTCGATGCCCTTCTCTTGGGAGTCTCCTTTGAAGAGTGCTTCGAGCGCTTCATTCACGTCGAAGGCATTCAGCGCGCCTACCGCCTCGACGAAGAAGGCTACCAGCTCGGACACAATCTGGAGTCCGAAGGAACACTTCCCGATCGATACAACCCCTGCGCCGAAGCAAAGGGAGCCAACTGGTACCGACGCCCCTATTTTCAGCGTGCAATCGCGGCGCCAGGGCGCATTCAGGTTTCCCGACCTTATCTCTCGATTACCGACGCGCGGTCTTGCGTGACCATCAGCATAGCCCTCGAAATCGAAGGCATAACCCAAGTCTTCTGTGTCGATATCGATCACCACGGCAGCGAATCGAATCGCGAATCGGGGACTCGCTATTCTGCAGTAGTTCGGCGATAAACGGCGCATGCCCCGCGTCGCGCTGTTCGACATGGACAAGACCCTCATCCGGGAAAACTCGGCTCGCCTCTTTACACGCTTCCGTCGTGACCGAGGAGAAGTCGGCTGGGAGGCAAGCGCCCGCGTCTCCTTTTGGCTCCTATTGTATTGGTTCGGCCGCCTCGACGCTCACACCATGGCGAGCAAAGTTCTCGCCGAATACTGTGGCGCCCGCGAATCCGACATGATCGAGCTATGTGATCTTTGGTTTCGGGACTACGTAAAACCACATATTTCCGATCTGGGTCGAAGAGCTGTCGAGGCGCACCGTCGCCGTGGGGATCGTCTAGTCATCGCCTCCTCCGCCACGCAGTTCGCAACGCGCCCTCTATTGAGAGAGCTAAAAATGGACGAGCTCATCTGCACCGAGGTCGCCATCGAAGACGGAAACCTCACGGGCGAGGTCATCGCGCCACTCTGTTACGGTCCGGGTAAACTCGAACGAGCAAAAAAGTATCTTGAGTCCATCGGCTCTCGCCTCGAAGAAGCCACCTTCTACTCCGACAGTATTACCGATCTGCCTCTGCTTGCGGCGGTAGGAGAGCCAGTCGTCGTCAACCCCGATCTCCGACTTAGAATCGAGGCAAAAAAACGCGGCTGGCCAATCAAGCGCTGGTAGGCAGGCGTTTTCGGGCTTGCGCCTAGATCGCGCGTCGAACGGTCAAGGTCGTCGCCACCACACGATAGACCATTTTAGCCGGATCACGTACCGAATCAAAATAGCTCAATCGCTCTGACTCTGGCGGATAGATCACGGACGACGGCACGTGCACAATGGGTACCCCCCGTCGGGCGGCCCGGAGCACCACATCGGACTCGAAAGCGTACCCCTCGTCCGGAGCACGCAAGGCCAGCGTTTCGGCAACCGGGTAACGACGCAGTCCGCATTGAGTATCAAGCAGCGACTTTCCGCTAAACCAAGAAAGAACTTGGTTCGAGAAACGGTTCGACCACTGATTGGCACGCGGGGCTCCCGCAGCGGCCAAATCACGGACCGCCAACACCAGAGCGGACATGGGCGCACGGCAGTCATGAAGAGCCAACGCCTCGTGTGGGGGATGTTGCCCGTCTGCATCCAAGGTGACCAGCTGACGAAACCCACGATAGTTCGCCCATTTCAAACCGGTTTTGAGGGCGGCTCCTTTCCCCCGATTGCGATCATGCCGAAGCACAACAACTCCCTCACCACATAGAAGCGCAGTGGAGCCATCCGTAGAACCGTCATCGACCACGATGATAGGCAACTTGCGGCTTGCCTGGGCAAGCAAGCGTTGCAACTCGATCACGACGCGCACAAGGCGCTCGCCTGGGTTGTACGAAGGAATCAAGAAAGCGCTCATCGATGACTCTGAATCTACCGTTCTGCTGCTCCCCTGAGGACGACTCCGCTGTCGCCCTCTTGTCGCACAAATTCTTAGCAGTTTTCATGGTCCTCTGTAAGTCGCGCACCGGGCGGATGCCATCCGACGCTGGACCTGAAGCACAATTCACCACACACTGCGCTCGTGAAGCGTGGCCAAAACCTCCCATTTGAGCTGATGCCCAAGGAGCAGCTCAAGCAAACGATCGCTCGGGCAAAACAGCAGATCCGAAAGAAGAACAAAGCGCTGCGAGGCGGTTTCAGTGCTAACTCACTCCAAGAACGCAGCCAGAAGATCGTAGCACGATTACTTACGCACCCGGCCCTCGCAGCAGCAAGCAGCGTAGCTTTGTTTTGGCCGATGACCGACCGAGGAGAAGTGGACCTCCGCCCCCTCGACAGCGCTTTGCGCGCCCAAAAAAAACGCATCTACTACCCTTTCATGAATCAGGTTGAGCCCGGCAGGTTTTCGACCGGTTTCGCCTTGACTCACTCAAGCGCCGAACTCGTTCCATCGGCCCAGGGGTTTCTCCAGCCGCAGTCGACTGAAGGGGCTTGTCAAGGAGACGTGGATCTCGTGATGGTACCCGCTTTGGCTGCGGATACTTCAGGACATCGTATCGGCTATGGCGCTGGGTTCTACGATGCAACTTTAAATGACGTCTGCCCGCCTGCCCAGGCGATCATCGTGGCCTACCAGTTTCAAATGATGGCCGAGCTCCCTCACGAGGACCACGACCGCCCTTGTGATTGGATCGTCACGGACACCCAAACCTATCGAGCGGTTCGTCTTTGCTGACGTGTCCGACAAGCCTCGCGGTCACTACAATGACCGTACAACTCGTGCTTGTGATGAGTGATCACGAAACCATACTGTGAAGCAATGCGCTCTTGAAGCTCTTCGATAAGTGGCTCTTCGAACTCGATGATGTGGCCACATTCCTGGCAGATCAGATGATCGTGGTGGGCATCGTCATCAGCAATCTCATAACGAGTCGCTCCATCTCCAAAGTGAAGCTCGTTGGCCATGCCACCTTCGGACAGCATCTTCATGGTGCGATAGACGGTCGCATACCCCACCCGGGCATCCACCTGGCGCACGCGATGAAGGATTTCCTCAATCGTGGCATGCGCTTCCGTTTCAAAGAAGACACCCACAATGAGCTTACGCTGCTCCGTGGTACGCAACCCCTTCTTCGTCATATAGTTGTCGAGGTTTTGCCTCAAGCGGTCAAGACTGGGTGATTTGGGCATGCTTCCCAAGGGAGTAGAAGGAGGTGTGTCGCTCACTCAGGAGTGATGCCACAGTCGCACCCTAGGCGAAACCCCCGCCCTCTGGTCTCTCCGGGGCCAACCTTGGCCCGCAGGGACGCCTACGGGGGATAACTACTCCAATCGCGGCGTTTCGCTCGAAAAAACGAAACGCCTAAACCAAGAAGGGCAAACAGCGGGGCTGCATAAATCGGAGCCAGCTGACTCATCACCACAAGCGCGCCGACTGTCGTAAGTAGAAGCCACAAGAAAAGGCAGCTGAGCAGAAGCGCGCGTGCTCGCCGGGCAATCAACAGCGCCATCGCCGCGTCGAGCACTCTATCGCTGGAAATACCTATTCCTCTTTCGTGGCTGTGGGGGGAGTCAGCACGAATCACCGAGGCTCCTTCCAAGATGACGGGAATGTGGGCGGCACCCAATGCGACATCGTCGCGAGGACTATTCCCCACTGCCGCAACCGTAAGACCAGCGTCAATTAAACTTCTGACTTCCTGCGCTCGGGCTAGGGCGGGAACCTCGGGTCTCACGTGTTCACAGCTCAATGCACGAGCCACCGCTTCGGTGGTCGCACGGGCGTCGCCCGAAAGAAGGATGGGCTCAAGGTGACTATCGATGAGTAACTGAAAAGTGGCACGAGCACCGGCTCGCAGGCTGTCCTGTAGTCCAAGAACCCCGATAAGGCGGCCATCGAGCGCCACCAATAGAGTCGACATACCGCGAGCTTCGAGGAGCCTCAGCTGTTCCTCGGCGACAGCCACACTGATGCGTTCGCGCAAAAGCAGCTCTCGACTGCCCACCACCACCGAACCGCCCTCGCTCGATGAACAAAGAACACCGAGTCCAGCAATCACATGGTGTCCGCGACAACGATCCACAACCACTCCCCGGTGGTGAGCGGCCCTCAAAGTCGAGGACGCAATAGGGTGGTGCACAGCCGACTCGGCACCAGCGGCAAGAGACAGCACCCTTTCCTCTCCTTCCTCGCGAAAGACGTGGATTTCTGCCACGTCGGGCTCTCCGTAGAGGACGGTACCACGCGCATTGAAAACAACGGCATTAGCCTGGCCAGCCCTTTCGAATTGAGCAGCATCACAATAAGCGATGCCTCGGCGTGCAGCCTCGCCCCAAGCCCGAAGCAAGAGGAGGCGGCAGATCTGAGCGCCAGCGGACGAGACGTAACCCCCGCTCACGGCCGCCGCCGTAGAAAGCGCCAAAATGGAGTTGTCCGACTGCAGATAGACAAACAGCCCTGCGAGACTTCCCACAAGCGGGCCGACAATGATTCGGGCTCCGCGAGCCCAGGTCATGAGCACGTGTTCGCGGAGAAAACGAGAGGGATAGACGAAGGCACGGCGCCCAGCTGTCTTCGTGGCAACGATGCTCAGGCTACCGCTCTGAACATAGGCGCCGGCAACCACCCGCGTGCCAACCTGGAAAGAAACGGGCTCTTTAGCGCCCGGCCACGGAATGAGCCGAGCACTCCCTCCGCTCACCACGCCATCGACAAGAATCCATTGTCCGGCTTCGACCACGACTTCCTCGCCCGCCTTGAGACAAGAGGCGAGTTTTTCGACCTCGACTTCTCCTTGTCGAATACGGGCGAGTGGATCTTTGTCCCCCGAGAGTACTTCCGGCCAATCGAGACGCTCGCTTTGCGCGAGGAAGCGGCGTTGGACGACCACGATGACCAAAAGGACGCAGAGGGCCGCGGCCGGCCCGAAACTGGGCTGATCAAGGTAAAGGGAAACGAGACTGGTCACAGCCAGCAACAACAAGGGGACGTACTCGAGCGCACCAATACCGCCCCCCAGAAACCCGCCCTCCTCGACGGAAGAAGCCCCATCACTCGAAATTTCCTCTTCCTCACCAAGATGCCGAGGCTCCACCAAGGGAGGGCTCACAGGACGACGCGGATGAGTCAGCGAGGTTTCATCGAGTTCGACGGGGCGTGCTCCCGGTCCATCGAAGGCAGGCGCAAACCGCTCGTGGTCTCCTCGATCGAGGAGCTCGATTGATTCCTCGGTGCCGGCAGGTTCCGAACCGGAGTCCTCATTGGAAACCATCGTCGCGGAGCTCTTGTCCTCCTCCCCAAGAGGACTCGGCTGTTGCTCCGAATTCTGCTCCAAAGGAGCCCCCTCCCAGTTGCTTTCGCTTACCTCGTGCACCGCGTCGAGGCGATGGGGCGCCGGAGCTGCAGCTGGGATAGGTTCTGCTTCGACCAGCGGAGGGTCCGGACTTCGGTCGTAGTTTGTGCCGCTAGGAGGTGACACCGAAACGCCCAAGCTACTCCCGAAAGAGGCACTGAGCGCTTCTTTCGGGCTCGGCCCCGCCTGAGTTGCCTTCGTGCCCTCCGACGAAACCACAGGGCGGTGGCGCGGCAGGACGAAGCCGTCCGCGTGGGCAGCGCAACAGAACACCCATTGGCGGTCGGCGCAAAATCGCACCCGAGGGGCTCGAAGCGCGTCGACCGGCTCACCGCAGGCCGCGCAAGGTACTTTAGGCTGTCCCCCAGTCACACCGTTTGGTCAAAGGCCCAAAGCAGAACCGCCTTAGCGGTATGGAGGCGAGCCTCTGCCTCGTCCCAAACTCGACTCTGAGGCCCTTCGAGAACTTCTTCGGAAATCTCTTCTCCTCGATGAGCTGGCAAGCAATGCAGTACGATGGCGCTGTCCTCGGCCTGGGCCAAGAGTTGGGCATTGAGCTGAAAACCATCGAAGGCCTGCAGACGGGCTTGGGCCTCTTCTTCTTGCCCCATACTCGCAAAAACATCCGTGGAGATCACGTGCGCCCCCCGCACAGCTTCGACAGGATCGCGAACGACTTCGACGTCTGCCCCCTGAGCTCGAGCTGTTTCGAGCCAATGAGCTTCAGGATCGTAACCTTGTGGGCAAGCCAGACGGAGCCGGAACCCACACAGTCCCGCTGCTTCGATCCAGGAGTGCGCCATATTGTTTCCGTCGCCGATCCACGCGTAGCTGAGCCCCTGCAAGCGCCCAAACTCGGCTCGCACTGTCTGTAGATCGGCCAGCAACTGCATTGGATGGCTCTGATCGGTCAAGGCGTTGAGTACGGGTCGCCCCGAAAACTGGCTCATTTCGAGCAAGCGACTCTCGTCACCAGTCCTGAAAGTGATGGCGTGGGCCATGCGCCCCAAAACTCGAGCAGTATCGGAAATGGGCTCACCTCGTCCCATTTGCGATCCATTGCTGGTGAGAACAACGGGACAGCCTCCCAGCTCACTCACAGCGATCTCCAAAGACACCCGCGTACGAGTGGACGCTTTTTCGAAAACAAGAGCAACCTGCTTTCCTTGAAGAGGAAGGCTATTGAGCTGCCCGCGCTTCTTCTTCAGAAGCTCGGCCACGTCGAGGGTCTGCATCAGGCCTTCTTTTCCGAGGCTCGATAGATTGTGAAACAACTTACTCATGAAAAACCGTCCAATACTTGATCGATGATCGAGAGCCCTTCTTCGAGCTCCTCGTCAGATATGGTCAAAGGAGGAGTCAGACGCAAAGCTGTTCCCCCCGCAAGAGTAATGAGAGCGCCCGCCTCTCTTAGTGCCCCGAGTATCGCCCCTCCTTGTTCGGGTTGGGCTAGAACGAGAGCCTGAAGCAGACCGCGACCTCGACGGCCTGCTACACAGGCATGCTTGTCCACCAGCAAATCGAGTCGCTTCTCAAGCTGAATCCCGAGCGAGGCTGCTCTTTCG
Source organism: Polyangiaceae bacterium (assembly GCA_050300635.1). Classification (GTDB taxonomy): domain Bacteria; phylum Myxococcota_A; class Polyangia; order Polyangiales; family Polyangiaceae; genus NIC37A-2. Next base: position 91,451 of record JBNKYC010000068.1, on the reverse strand, counting down.
ACGAGCCCCAGTTCATCCACCTGTTGCAGCACCGAAAGAGCAGCCGCGCTCGCCAGCGGGTTGCCGCCAAACGTCGTACCGTGACTGCCAGGCACGAGCACCCCAGCGAGGGCCTCTTTACACAACATCGCACCAATGGGGACGCCTCCCCCCAGCCCCTTGGCCAGGGTAACGATATCAGCCTGAACCCCTTCATGCTCAAACCCCAGGAACCTGCCCGTCCGCGCGACTCCGGTCTGGATTTCATCGGCAATGAGCAAGGCACCACATTGGTCCGCAATGCTCCGAAGTCCAGGAATGAACCCGGCGGACGGCACCAACACCCCGCCTTCGCCCTGGATCGGTTCCACCAAGATCGCCGCGACTCGCCCGTCCATCTGTGACCTCACGGCATCAAGATCCCCGTAGGGCACATGACGAACTTCAGGCAGAGGACCAAAGCCGGTGCGGTACTTGGGCTGACCGGTAGCAGCGAGAGCACCCATCGTGCGACCGTGAAACGAGTTTTCGAAAGCTAAGATCACGTGGCGCTCGGTCTCGCCACGGTCGAAGAAGTAGCGCCGTGCTAGTTTGAGCGCAGCCTCATTGGCTTCGGTTCCCGAGTTGCAGAACAGAGCCCTGTCCATTTGGGTCCGCTGACACAAAGAGGACGCAAGCTGAACATTCGGTTCATTGTAGAAATAGTTGGAGAGATGAATCAGCTTTTGAGCTTGCTCGCTGATGGCTGCGACGAGGCGACTGTTTCCGTGCCCCAAGGCGCTCACGGCAATCCCGGCAAAGAGGTCGATGTACTTCTTGCCCGAGCGATCGAAAAGACGGGCACCCTCCCCTCGCTCAAACACAAGACCCGGTTGAGCGTAGTTGCCATACAAATGGGTAGCGGCAGCATCCAGAAGATCCTGCTCACCGAGGGGCGATGCGCCCAGGGAGGCAGAGCTTGATGATTCGGAAGGTGAAGGGGCCATTGAGACGGCGACTATCCCGCGATTTTCGCTCTTTTCAACAAGGTCGTCGGTCAATTTATGTGGTTTCATAAGCACAAGGTGCCTCATCTAGTTTCTGTGCTGGCACAGGTGGTTTGAAAGTTCACAGAAGCCTGCGCTTTTGGGGAGCTTGGTCTGGTATCGAGGAGGAACGGAAAAATCGCCTCGTAGATTTCGAACTCCGACCGTGGTCGAGAAGGTCGCAAAAGCCGAAGCATCGTTCTGACTGTCCCCGATGAACGCAAAACGGTGTCGAGCTTGAGTCGCATCAAACCCGAGAGCGGACAACAGCGCGATCGCTCCACTCCCTTTATCCATCTGATCGTAGGTCAGATGGAGGTGCACGCTTGATCGAGTTGTGCGAGCCCCCTGAGCTTCTGCCAGAGAAATAGCTCGAACTATGGTCTCTTCGTCCATCCGACAGGTTTCGCCGATATCGAAGGTGAAATCGCTGACCCGCCCCGCCACGTCGTTGGCCGGCCGTAGCTGCGGGAGCTCCTTTTGCACCGATTGGACAAGACGCCGCAGTCGCTCCTTTCGACGGGCACGTTCAAAGGCCGAGATACTGTCCATAAAAACAGGTACACGCTCCTCTAGTCGATAACAAAGCGCGCCGTTTTCCGCGATGGCGGCGTCCACGGGCCACATGCGCGTGACCAGTTCGGCCCAGGAGGCAGGTCGCCCTGTCAGAGCAATGAGTCGGAGTCCCGACTCTCTCATGCGAAAGAGGGCTCGATACGCGTCCTCACTCAACTGGGTGTGGTCCAGGAAGGTATCGTCCAAATCGAAGAGTAGGCCATCCAAGCTTCGAGCTTCTTTGGTGGATATCGAGTGTACAGGTTTCATCGAATACGCATGAAGAGATGGAGGAGGAGAGCAGTGGCCCAACACTGGCGAAGGCGCAAAGAAAAACCCCGGTCACCAAAGGCGCCGGGGTTCGTCTCTAAGTCTTAACAACTCTCTGATTGAATCAGACCAGGTCCTTGAGGGCCTTGAGAGGAGTTGCGCGGATCTTCTTGGTTGCCGGCTTGGCGGGAATGGTCATGGGCTCCTTGGTGAAGGGGTTGATGCCCTGACGCTCCTTGGTTGCAGCCTTCTTGACTACGCGGAGTTTGACAAGACCGGGCACGACGAATTCGCCGGGGCCACGCGCACCGAGCTGCTTCTTGATGAGCCCAAAGAGCTCCTCAAACAAACGGTTAACGGTCTTCTTGTCGAGGTCAGTCGAGTTTGCGAGCTCGGTGATGATTTGTGCTTTGGTCAGTCGTTTGCCTGCCATGAGTTCTCTCCTATGAAGTCTTTTCGTGATTCGCCATCATCCACATCGGATCTGGGTTGCCCCAAATCTCGAGAGGCACGGCGAGTGGTTATCAAGGGAATTTCAGCCTTTCAAGAGCAAAGCGATCTTTGGGGCTGGTTGATAGAGCTTTTTTTGTAGGGTCAGAGCGATCAGCTCCACACAGTAGAGTATAGGGGCAAGCTCAGACTCGGGCCCACAAGAGCCGGAAGCTGACAAAATTTGCCCTTAAAACCGCACGTTTAGCGGACATTGTTCTCCGGTTCACCGCGGAACCGGACAAGCCGATCACGGACGTCTCGGAGCTCGCTGAGCGCGGAAACAGACGGCTTAAAAAACGTCCTTGATGAGTCGATTTTTTCCGAATTCACCTCTGGCCTTTTGGGCAAGACTTTGCTCGGTCTCACGCCACAAGAGCGCGACGAGCTGTTTCCTGCCCCATCTAAGGTGCAGGATGCAGGCAGAGTACGCCGCATGGTGCGCAGCACGCTGCGGCCACATTCTCTTCATCAGGGGAGGCTCAGTCGTCGCGAGAGGCAGCACGGACCAACTGCCTGGTTCGATTGGTCATGATGCGTTTGTCATCCACTGTCATGTGGTCGTGACCAACTAGATGAAGAATTCCGTGGGCTAACAAAAACTTCACTTCAGACTCGAGACTGCGGTGTCGAGAGTCAGCCTGTCGCTGAGCCGTCGTGAGAGAAATAACAACATCTCCCAATAGATCGAGCGAGTGGCCCCTCCGAGGTTTTTCGGCAGCTCGGAACTCTGCCTGGGGAAAGGAAAGAACATCTGTGGGCTTGTCTTTGCCGCGATGCTCCAAGTTGAGCTCGTGAATATAAGTATCATCACAGATGACTACGCTGAGCTCAGAATCAACAAGTGCTAGTTTGTGCAGCATCTGGTCCCCCCATCGTCGCACCAAAGGAAGAGCTACCTTTGGTGCGTTTCGGCTATTTTTGCCGACTTTTGCTACGATGGTGGGCATAGATACTTAGTTTAAGCTGGTTCGGTCGAGACAGATGCTCAAACCGGGATTTTTTTCGCGTCTTCGAGGAACTTCTCGAGCCCCTTGTCAGTCATGGGATGTGACGCCAACTGCTGAATCACCTTAAGGGGCAGGGTGCAGACATCGGCGCCGAGCAGGGCAGACTGCATCACGTGTACAGGGTGACGAACCGAGGCAACAAGTACTTCGGTATCAAAGTCGTAATTGCCGTAGATGGTGACGATCTTCTCGATCAGGTCCATCCCATCCTCGCTCAAATCATCCAGACGCCCTACGAAAGGCGAGATGAAAGAAGCACCGGCCTTGGCAGCCAAGAGCGCCTGGTTGGGTGAAAAACAGAGGGTCACATTGGTTTTGATCCCCTCACCACTGAATGTTCGAACAGCCTTCAGGCCATCGATCGTAAGCGGCACCTTGACGACCACATTCTTGTGAACAGCCGCGAGTTTGCGCCCCTCGCTGACGATACCGTCGGTGTCGGTCGAAAGAACTTCGGCCGAAATCGGACCGTCCACGATCTCGCAAATGCCCTCAAGGGCCTTTTCCATGGAAATTTTCGCCTTGGCCAAAAGAGACGGATTGGTGGTTACCCCGTCGATTGCGCCCATGGCCGCTGCTTCGCGGATCTCTCCGAGATCCGCCGAGTCAATAAAGATCTTCATCGTAGTTGTTCTCCTCAGCTTCCCCTCCCGAATCGGCTAGCGCCGACAAGAACAGCTTGGGGGCTTCTAGCAAGTAGAGGGGGACAAATTTGGGTGGCGCTACCAGTAGCGCAGTTCCGAGCTGCGGGCTACCGTTGCTCCATGGCTCGTCCTTCCCGTCCGCCAGGTTTTGATATGACCTACCGACCCCTGGCGGAGTTCTTTGGGCCGCCCTGGGCCATGCGCCTGCCTTCTCTCATCCACGGCACTCTGGCCGTACTGGTCGTCATCCTCGTATTTTTGGCGCAGCAGGGCAGCTTGGGCGGAGGAGCCTACCACTACCTCTTTCGTGAGCGTCATTTGATCGATCCCTACATGGCGGCGGGCGCCTTTGGATTGAGCGCCGTACTTTCTATCGTCCGTGACTCGATGCGAGGGGTGCAAATCCGCCCTAACTGGATCGAGTACCGCGAACTCCTCAGTTCGGTTTGGCCCCGGGTACGTCGCTACCGTTGGGCACAGATCGAGGGAATTTGCTTCGAAGCTGGTGGCGGGATCGGAGTCGACCTATGGGACGGGCGGCGCGAGTTTCTTCCTACAGTCTCCCAGCCCGAAGGTCTGCGCCGTACCCTCGCCCACGTGGCCCACGCCCGAGCGATCCCCTTGATGGGGAAAGGGGTGGACGAGTTCTTAGAGACCGACAGAGAAGCAGCTTAGGAAAGAAAAGAACAGCCATGTGTTTCGATTTGGTCGTGATCGGCGGCGGCAGCGGCGGACTCGCCGCGGCGCGGCGCGCAGCCCAGCACGGGGCGCGAGTAGCGTTGATTGAGGGCGACGCTCTGGGCGGAACCTGCGTCAACCGGGGGTGTGTCCCCAAAAAGCTCTTTTTCAATGCAGCTCAGCTCGCCCACTCGCTCGAAGATGCAGCTGACTATGGATTTGCGGTGCGCTCGGGGCCACTCAACTGGGAAAGCTTCGTTGAGCGTCGAGAGAGCTACATCGAGCGTCTCAACGGCATCTATCTCCACAACCTGCAGCGTGATGGTGTCACGTTCATCCCCGGTTGGGCGCGCCTGACGGGAAACCATCAGGTAGAAATCACGCCTCCCGACGGCAAGGGGGAGCCCCGGACCGTCGAGGGCGCTCACTTACTCATCGCCACCGGAGGTGTCCCGGTGCTTCCCCGGGTGGATGGGGCCGAGCTCGGCATTTCAACCGACGGCTTCTTCCGTCTGACCTCTCAGCCCAAACGCGTGGCTCTCGTCGGCGCCGGATACACGGCCGTGGAGATCGCCGGCCTTCTCAGAGCCCTGGGTACCGAAGTCGAACTCTTCATCCGCGGCGCACGACCCCTGCGCAGCTTCGATGGCGATCTCGGCGCTCGACTGGTCGACGAAATGAAACAGGCCGGCATCATCGTTCACGACCACAGCCAGATGTCCTCGCTCAGCGAGAAAGAGGGCTCAAAGTTTCTGCACACAGAGCGACATCTTCCTGGAGAGCCCAAGGCTCCCCCCGTCCGTCACGGCCCCTTTGATCAGGTGATTTGGACAATCGGAAGGAAACCCAACTTGGAAGGTTTGAACCTCGAAGCCGAGGGCCTGTCGACCGACGAAAGGGGTTACCTGGTAACAGATCGCTTTGAAGAAACCGGAAAATCGAAAGTCTACGCGCTAGGAGACGTCACGGGAAAGCTCGAACTCACCCCTGTCGCCATTGCCGCGGGTCGCCGGCTCGCCGATCGACTCTTTGGAGGAAAGACCGAAGCTCACTTGGACTACGAAAACGTCCCCACGGTCATCTTTTCTCATCCCCCCATCGGAACGGTCGGATTGAGCGAAGAGGAGGCCCGCGCCCGATACGGGGACGAAATCCAGACTTTCACCACCCAGTTTGTGGATATGTACCATAGCCTGACGACGAGACGCCCACGTACTTTCATGAAGTTGGTGACTCGTGGTCCTGATCACCGAGTGTTGGGGATCCACCTGATCGGTCGAAGTGCGGATGAAATCATCCAAGGTTTTGCTGTCGCCCTCAAAATGGGCGCGACCAAGGCAGATCTGGACAATACCGTGGCGATTCATCCCACCGCCGCCGAAGAACTGGTGACCATGCGTTAGAAAGGCCCCTTTCGCTTCTGTTTGCCCCTCTATCCACCAGGCAGGATCATGCCTAGACTCGCGTGCGCAGGAGCCGAAGTATTGGTCGTTTTTTCGCAAGAGCTATTTTCAGACAGCCCCCGTCGGCGCCCCTTTCCTCTTTGGTTAGGAGCCATCGCATTAGGCTTCTCGCTCACCATCACAAGTGGTCATGCAGGCGCCGCCCCAGAAAAGCAGGCAGCACCAGCGATCGTCGCTCAAGACGCTCCATCCCGTGGGGCCTCGAACGTTTCGCCAGAAGTAGCGCAAAAGGCCGCCGCTATCGCTCGACAGACCATGAGTCCATTCTGCCCGGGACGTACCCTTTCAGACTGTCCCTCGGAGTATGCCACTCAGTGGCGCAAGGACATCCGAGCCATGGTCGCGCAGGGCATGTCCGCAGCCGAGATCCAGAAAGAACTCGAATCGCGGGTTGGAGAGAATCTCTCTGGAAGCCCGAATCGCAGGGCCGGTTATGGCGTATCCATCGGTCTCGCCCTTGGCGCAGCCCTCGTTCTCTTCTTCGTGCTGTCAAAACTTAGAAGCAACGCCGAGGCGAACTCCGACAAAAAAGGCGCAAAGAAAACGGACGACACCAAGCGGCTCGGCAGCGAGGTCGACGACGCCCGCCTCGACGAGGAGCTCAAGCTGGCAGACGGTGAAGAGGACTAAGCCCCTGGCTGGGGATCATGACTACGGCGCATAACAAACCGGTCTCCACCGATACTTGGCTCATCGTCGCGGCACTCACCTCGACTTCGATGCTCGCTTTTGCATCGAATTCACTCCTCACCCGAGCCGCCCTCATTGATGGGGCGATTGACCCCTTTTCCTTCTCGGCCATTCGTATTTTGTCGGGCGCCCTAGCCCTGCTCCTTCTCGGACGAACAAGCATCAAACAGCTCGAAGGCAATTGGCTCGACGCACTTTGCTTGTATCTCTACGCCTTTCCTTTTTCTCTTGCTTATCTTTCGCTGAGCACGGGTACCGGGGCGCTCATTCTCTTCGGTTTGGTGCAGGTGACGATGTTGAGTTCTGCCCTTCGAGCGGGCGAGCGGCCCAGCTCCAAACAATGGGTTTGGACAAGCCTCGCCATCTTGGGCCTGATCTGGCTCGTCCTGCCCGGCGTGCGGGCCCCCGATCCCAAAGGCGCTCTGCTCATGGCCACCGCTGGCGTGAGTTGGGGGTTTTATTCGGTGCGCGGCAGACGGGCAAAATCAGCTCTCTCGGCAACAACAGGCAACTTCGCCCGCGCCCTTGTCCTTTCCGTCTTCACCGTCCCCCTCTTCTTCTGCTTCCGCCCACCTCACCTCTCCTGGTCTGGAACGGGTTGGGCCATCGCCTCCGGAGCGCTCACTTCCGGATTGGGCTACACCATTTGGTATTCGGCCGTACGTCGCCTTTCTGCCTCACAAGCGGCTACGGTCCAGCTGACCGTTCCGATCTTGGCCGCCCTGATGGGGCTTCTGATTCTAAATGAATCGTTCAGCCTGCGGCTGTTCGTCTCAAGCGTCCTCATCTTGGGCGGAGTCGCTGGAGCGCTTCGCTCAGCTCGACCAAAGTCGGCGCCCCTCATCAAGGGATCGAACAATCAGGCGCCTCGGTAACTAGAGTGGCACCCGTGTCAACAACCTCAAAGGCGCTCCCTGGAATGCTCTTTAGATCGCCCAAAGCATCATCGTCCCAGCGCTCGTCGGGGGCACCACTCAAGTACCAGTTCGAACCGTTGTCGGCGACGAACATACCGTAGATGCGCAAAGCCTCACAGATGACTTGCACCTCCTCGGAAAAGCTCGAACAGTCGTAATCAGCCTTCATTCGAAAACGCGCACCCATCGGAGGAAGGGCGGGATCGCTGTCCTGGGACGCATAATGCCGAGCCGGGTACAGGTAGGCGCGTTGTGAACGCTGAACCGTAAAGCGCAAAGCATGGTTGATTTCGCCAGCTTCCACTACTTCATCGTAGCGAACCAATCCCGGCAAGATCGGAAGCCCCGCAGCGTCTGCTGATGTGCACCCTTCGGGATGATCGTCCTCACGACTCAGGTCGTACCTGGCGCCTGAAGCTGCCTCCCACCCGTCCTGCGTGGGGCGGGCCGAGTAGAGTTCGTACAAAACGCAGCTTTCCCGATCCCAAGCGATGACGTGACGATCACCCGAGCTCTCTGGGCCACCTTCGATAGGCGCGTCCAAGGGAATGGGAAACGGGCCTGGGTCGCTCTCGCTCCCGTAGGCGCTGTAGAAAACGGGCGTCAGTTCCGTCTCACCGTCAACCTCGATATAGGGGATCCCGATCGGAGTTCCGTCCCACACCGTTCCGAAGTCGGGATGCATACCTGCATCTGCGCCAATCGATTCAATGTACGCCAACGAACGTTCGTGAACAGGGTGTTGAGAAACATCTAAGTTCCAAACGCTCGACTCAGGAAAGACGGAGCACCCTTGGCCCGAATCCGACTCCCCTCCGACACCGTCAGATGAGCTGCCACCGCCCGAAGCTGAATCGGCATCCTGCCCAGAAGTACCAGACGCTCCGCCACTGCCCTCTGTCTGTACTTGTGGCTCCTCTTGAGAAGAAGCACACGCACTGACTGATGCGCCAACAATCAAGGGAGTGCAGGCCAGGCGGAGTATCCAAGGCGCGCCCGGCATCGATGGGAGGATTGTTCTCATCTTCTCCAAGGTCGCAGAATACGAAGCTCAGATAAAGGGAGCACTCCTACTCGAGGTCACTTCTAGTGCTGCGAGCGCTTAAATTTGAGCGCTTCTTGGTCTGTCAGCGTTGAGAGACGGCTCGGTGATATCAAACACGTCATTCGGATCGGGGGGGGGTCACGGTCGCGACGATGGTTTTCCCAAGGAACGCTATGGTGCGACTCTCTGCCGGCTGGCTCCAATTCGCTCGACCGAGCGCCGATGAAGTGCGCGCCATACTCGACCTCCCCTTCGAGCACGTTTTACCTGGTCACGGGTTTCCCGTGATCGGGGACGCCCGCGCCAAATACACCCCCGCCATCACGGGACCACTCAAGGCACCGGGCACCAAGAAGACGTCTGCCTATCCTTAGTCATGGGGCTCCGCGCCTCCCGTCGCCGCGCGGTCTGCCCGGGGAGGTCTTCTACGTCTGCCCCGGGCCCCCGCTGGCCCCAAAGCTCCCCTTCACACCTACCTAACCACACCAAAATGAGATTGTGTAGGAATAATGACGTGCAGGGCTCTCGACGTGAACCCCTCGATCTGTGACTCTGGCTAAGACGTCACAATTTTATGCACTGAGCGCAAAGCAGTTGCGCGGCGTGGCGAGAGGTTCAATGCGCATTCGACTCGGTTTACTCCTAGGCACAATCATCACTTTCACCGTCCTCGGTTGCGGCAACGACCCCGTCGTCAAAAGCGGGGACAACGATACGAGCTCCGAAGGAGGTGCATCCAACGAAACCACCGGGAAAGACTCGGGTTTCGACCTCGGGGCCAGCGGTGGTGGCGAAGGCGACGACACCGAGGGAGGAGACGGTGATGAAACTGGAGCCCAAGGTGGTGTTTCGGACGGCTGCGGCGACAGCGAAATCGATGATGGCGAAGAGTGCGACGACGGCAATACCGAGGACGGTGATGGCTGCTCATCCAAGTGCGAAGAAGAAGCTGGTTTCACCTGCGTAGCTGAGGGCGCAGCATGCGAAGAGTGCGGAAACGGGGTTCTCGAAAGTTCTGAAGAGTGCGACGACGACAACAGAGATAACAACGACGGCTGTAGTTCGAAGTGCAAAGTCGAAGACGGATTTCAGTGCGAACAAGGTTTCGGTTGTTTCAACTGCGGCAACAAAAAAATCGAAGGCTCCGAGCTCTGCGACAATGGACTCCATTGCATCGACGATGAAGGCGAGGTTGCCAAAGAGTGCTCATCAGATGACGACTGCACGGGGCTCGGCGACGAGTTGTGCCTCCCCCGATCCGGCGATGGCTGCGACGAAGACTGCACGGGTTCAGAAGTCGGATTCTCGTGTTACGAGGATGGAAGCTGCGAGGAGTGCGGCGACGGCAAGGTCGATCCGAACGAAGCCTGTGACGACGGAAACCGTTTCTCGGCTGACGGTTGTCAGTTCAATTGCCAACTCGTCGAGGAAGACTTCGTCTGTCCCGAAGAGGGCGGCCCTTGCAAGAGCTGCGGAAACGGTTGGCTCGAGGCCGATGAAGCCTGCGACGACGGCAATAGGGAAGACGGCGACGGCTGCAATTCCACATGCAGCAAAAAAGAAGACGGGTTTTTGTGCGTAGTGCAGGGGCGAGCCTGCTACCAGTGTGGAAACGGCATCCAAGAAGGGTCTTTCGATACAGAGCACGAAACCTGCGACGATGGCTCTCAGTGCGAGAACGGTGAGCAGTGCTCGATCGACGCTGACTGCGAAAACATCGGCGATGGACTGTGCACAGCTCGGGCGGGAGATGGTTGCGATCTCAATTGCCAACTCGAAACTGATCAGCCCTGGGTTTGCCCCATTCCTGGCGAACCTTGCCTCAGCTGCGGCAACGGAACAATCGAATCAGGCGACATCATCGGTGAAGAATGCGACGATGGTAACAGCATCTCGGGCGACGGATGTTCGAACTTTTGCCGTCTCGAAGCGGGCGCCGTTTGCTCACCAGCCGTACCTACAGCCCCCGAGGGGCAGAACTGCATTGTCTGCGGAGACTCCCAAATCGAGGGCGGCGAAGAGTGCGACGACGGTGATCGCTTCGATCGCAATGGCTGCTCGGCAAGCTGCCAGATCGAGGCCATCGAAGGCAAAGATTGGACTTGCCCCAACAACGACGGTGTCGGAGGCAAGTGTTCCTTCTGTGGCAATGGCGTCCAAGAGGCAGGTGAAGACTGCGACGACGGAAACGGCAACACAGGCGACGGATGCGACGCCAGCTGCAAAGTCGAGACGGGTTGGACCTGTGGACTCGAATCGGGCCGCCTGCGCAGCAGCTGCGACAAGTGCGGAAACAGCCGTCGCAAGTTTTCCGAAGAGTGTGACGACGGGAACACGCAAGACGGCGACGGATGCAGCGGCGCCTGCAAAATCGAGTCCAATGAATACAACTGTCCTTCGACTGGGGGCGTGCTCTGCAACAATTGCGGCGACGGTGTCGTCGATGGGCTTGAGGTTTGCGATGAAGGTCATGACATCACCCCGTCCAACAAGACATCAGGCTGCTCGGACGATTGTTATTCGGTCACGAGCGATTGGTACTGCCGAGAAAACGGCGCCCCCTGCGAACAGTGTGGCGATGGAGTCGTCGACCCGCACGAAAAATGTGACGACGGAAACGCGCTAAGTGGCGATGGCTGCCGCTCAGACTGTCTCAACACCGAGAGCGGCTGGTTGTGTACCATCAACCAAGAAAACACGACCGTTTGTAGCAGGTGCGGTAACGGCATCTTAAACGATGACCCCAATGACACCTTCCCCGACGAAGAATGCGATGATGGCAACTCGAAGGACGGAGACGGCTGCACGCAGTGCAAAGTCGACAATAACTATAGCTGCTACCCGAACGATTCAGAGAAGCCCAAGTCGCGCTCCCTCTGTGAACGCTGTGGCAACGGCATTGTTCGTGGACCTTTCGAAGAGTGCGACGACAAGAACCTCGACAACACCGACGGTTGCAGCTCGACTTGCCAAGAAGAGGGAGGCAACTGGATCTGTCCGGAGGACGGAGGACAATGTCGCAACTGTGGCAACGGCACGCTCGAAAAGGGCGAGGTCTGTGACGAAGGTCCAAACAACGGGACGGTCGGCTGCGATCAATGCACGAATGTGACTGACGACTGGACCTGTCCGAGCGTCAACTCATCTTGCATCCGGTGCGGCGACGGACAAATCGACGCCCCCTATGAAGCCTGTGATGATGGTCCCACAGATAGCCCAGTTGACGGAGACGGCTGTACGGCAGACTGTCGTCAAATCGAAGAAAACTGGCTGTGTCCCCAGAGCGGCGGAGCCTGTAGCCGCTGTGGCAACGGCATCATCGATGATAACGCAGATGATCCGAATACCGCCGCGGAAACCTGCGACGACGGCAATCAAGATCCCAATGACGGCTGCAATTCTGCCTGTCAGTTGGAAGGCCCTCCCTTCTACTGTGATGAAGAAGGCGTTGCCTGCGAAAAATGCGGCGATGGGATCAAGAATCCGAACGAGGGCTGTGACGACGGCAATCTGGCCACCGGCGATGGCTGTAGCGACAGTTGCGATATCGAAGGCTCCTGGAGCTGTCCTCTGCCCAACTTACCGTGCAACCTGTGCGGCGATGGAATCTTGCAAGGCACTGAGCAATGCGACGACGCCAAACACTGTGCCAATGGCAACGAGTGTGACACTGACGACGACTGTGCGACATCGAACGGAGACCGAGAGTGTCGACCCCGAGCCAACGATGGTTGCACCGATTGCAAGGTAGATCCGGGCTACACCTGCGAGCAGGTGGCGGTCACCTCCGGGCCCGATCCCGAGTATGAGACGGTGTGTAGCTCACTCGGCTGCGGGGACGGCTATGTCGCTGGTCAAGAAGAATGCGATGATGGCAACTCGGTCAGCACGGACGGCTGCAATAGCCGATGCGAAATTGAGGATGACTACGCCTGTCCACCGACAGGCGGCGCGTGTGAAGCTGACTTCTGCGGCGATACGATCGTCGGCAGCAATGAACAGTGCGACGACGGCATGCACTGCTCCGACGGCGAACCCTGCCTGAGTGCCGACGACTGCGCCGATCCCAGTCTTAGCGACAACCTGTGCATTCCGCGCGATGACGACGGGTGCCAGGCGAACTGCCAGCTGCTCCGCAACTGTGGGGACGGCGTCGTGGGCGGAGACGAGGAGTGCGACTTCAATAGCTCCTGCAGCAACGACCTCGCCCGAGGATGCAGCAGTGATGACGACTGCGAGGACGGTGGGCTGTGTCTATCGGCTGCGGACAAGGGCTGCGTCGACTGCGCGATTGAAAGTGGAGCAGTCTGTCCTGATATCGAGGGCAACGCTGGATGTCTCAGCGATGATAGCGGTTTGATTGTGGACGCATGCGGAGCAGGAAGCCTCTATCGCAATAACAGCGAAGAATGCGACGACGGCAATGATATCGACGGAGATGGTTGTAGCGCCTGCGTCATCGATGATCTCTCCCGCTGTTCGGGCGAGGTCGGACAGCTCAGCAAGTGCTCTCCTATCTTCAAGTGGGCTCTGGTCCGCACCTTCAACGTATCGAGCATCTCACCCGAAGCGATTCACTTCGATCCCACGCGCCGGTCTTTCGTTGGCTACAAGGGAAGCCCCGCTCAGAATATTCTCGAACTCTGTCTGGACGGAACCTACCTCAATCACCCTTACAAGAATGAGGGATTTGTCTGCCTCCCCAGCGGAACCTGCACAGACTACACCGAGGCACAATGGCCGCTCGACCATCTCAGAGGGTATCCCGTTTCTTATAGTTCCACCTCTGGGGCCACCTACGACCCGATTTCGGGCAAGTGGTTGTTCCTCGACTCTGACTACCTCTTCCGAACCGACTTCCTCAGCATGAAGGGCGAGGCTCAGGGCAACGTCGAGCAAAACAGTATCATCTCGACTTCTGCCATCGAAAAGGGCAACGGAACAGGCATCGCCATCGGAGACGATGGGCGTCTGTATATGACCATCGAGAAGACAAGTAACCCCAGCTTCGTCGGAATTCGAGCCTTCGACCGAGACGAGAACCAACCGGCTGGTTTCGACCTGAGCATGGCCACAGGCACCTGGACCGTGAACGGCGACGAGGTATTAAATGGGGTCGTCGCCCTCAGTGGGGCAGGAGCCGTGGCGATCTTCAACGACGTCGCCGACTCCAGCCCGCTGGACGACGGATACACGGATTTGCGCGCCTACGACATCTCGACCGACAACGCGACTTTCGGCGTTTCTGGCATCGCCGGAAACATGTTTGCCGACAAGGATGTCTTCGGTAACGACGTTCCAATCGATACTCTGATAAGTACTGTCGGAACGGGCATGGAAACCTCCACCGATGGGTCGGGGTTCATCATCTGCACCGCGAGCTCCGGCTCCTGTTATCTGTTTGCTCAAACCTGTGAGACGAACGACGACTGCCAGTCGGGCGCTACATGTCAGCCAGGGCTAGCCCAAGGGGCCCCTTCCTATTGCGCGGCCCCAGGCAAGGCGCGCGACGACTACGAAAGCACGAGCAAAAACGGAAGCACCGAAGTCGACGTCCTACTCAACGATACGCGTAGCGAAGGCACCTGCCGAGACAGCACTTTCGCCGTCAAAGATGTCGGCACCTGTGCTCTCGGTGGCGAGGTCAGCCTGGGAGATGAAAACACCTGTATCGAAAGCGAAAACATCCCCTGTGTGATCTACGAAGCCCCCTCCGACGGGACCTGCAACATTATCGACAGTTGCGACTACACCCTCGATCTGGGCACAGATGGCGATGACAATCCTCTCACCGACACCGCCACTATTCGTGTCACCGTCAGCTGCACCTGCGGCAACGGCGAACTGGACCCAGGTGAGCAGTGCGACGATCCCGACGACAGCGCCTGCGGCAGCGACTGTCGACTCATCGCCACCTGCGGCAACGGCATCGAAGAGGGCGACGAAACCTGTGATGACGGAAACAAGCTCAACGGCGATGGCTGCGCTTGGAACTGTCGTTTGGAAGGCTGCGGCAACGGCATCATCGAGGAAGTGAACGGTCAACTGGAAGAATGCGACTCGACCCCTGGATGCCGTGCGGATTGTACCCGTCCCGAGTGTACGGATGGGATCCTCGATCCGGGTGAGGCATGTGACGATGGCAATCTCGATGACAACGACGGCTGCAGCAATAACTGCGAGATCGTACCCATTTGCGGTGACGGCGAACTGGACGACACCGAGATGTGCGATGACGGAAACGACATCAACAACGACGCCTGCAGAAACGACTGTACGCCAGCCATCTGCGGCGACGGGATCAAGACCGATCTCGAAGACTGCGACGATGGCAACAACCTCAGCGGAGACGGCTGTTCGTGGAACTGTTTCGTCGAGAGCTGCGGTGACAACATACTCGATGAATCCAGCGAGGCATGTGACGACGGCAACAACGTCGACGGGGATGGCTGCAGCGCGCTCTGCACCATCGAAGAATGCGGAAACGACAAGATCGAGAGGGACGAAGACTGCGACGGGACGGATGTTCCCGATGGCAAGACTTGCCGCGCGGATTGCACCATCATCGAATGCGGAGACGGAATCCTCGACGATTCGGCTGGGGAAACCTGTGATGACGGAAACACCCTCTCCGACGACGGATGCAGTTCAACCTGCGAAGCCGAGTTGTTCTGCGGTGATGGCAAGACTTCTCCCGAAATCGGCGAAGACTGCGACTGGTCCGACGATGCAACCGCCGACGGATGTACGCTCAACTGCGAGCCGATCATCTGCGGCGACGGAAAGGTCGACGAGGGCGAACAATGTGACGACTTCGCCAACAGCGACCCGAGCGATGGCTGTCGCAGCGATTGCACCGTTCCCTTCTGTGGGGACGGAGAAGTGGACGACTTCGACGGCGAAGAATGTGACGACGAAAACTTCAAGAATGGAGATGGCTGTAGCATCTTCTGCCTAATCGAAGCCGTCTGCGGCAACGGCGAGCAGGAACCCGGCGAAGAATGCGACGGCGGCAGCGACTGCAGCGCCAGTTGCACGCTGGTCGGTTGCGGCAACGGCGAAAAGGACGAGTCAGAAGACTGTGATCCCTCCGCCCCTGACGCGCCGGATAACTGTCGCAACGATTGCACGCTCGCCGTGTGCGGTGACGGGATCTTCGATCCCAACGAAGAGTGCGACGATGGCGGCGACAGCACTGGTTGTACCGCTGATTGCAAACTGAAGACCGACTGCGGTGACAAGATCCGCGAAGAAACCGAGGAGTGTGACGACGGCAACAAGGTAAACGGCGATGGCTGCAGTAGCGTCTGTCGCTGGGAATACTGCGGCAACGGAGTTCTCGACACAGCGGGCGACAACAACGAAGAGTGCGATGATGGCAACAACATGTCCGGCGACGGTTGCTCTTCGACCTGTCAGAAAGAAGCCATCTGCGGCGACGACAAGCGGGAAGGCAATGAGCAATGCGACGACGGCAACATGCTGGACGGCGATGGCTGCAGCAAAACCTGTCGAATCGAGGCCTATTGCGGCAACGGCAAGGTAGAAGCCGGCGAAGAGTGTGACGACGGGCCACAAGGATCCATCGACTGCACAGTGAACTGCAACCAGGTGATCATTCGCTAAGCAGGGGTGCCCGTGTCCCACCCCTGCATCTACCTCCTTCAGCGACGACGACCCAAGGAGGAGGGGCAGCCATCAAAGTCAAGAGCCGGAGCACCATCGGCGATGCTTGCAGCAATGCACGAGTTCGTCGCTTGGAGCCGGTAGTCATGGTCTACAAAGTCAAAAAACTGCGCATTCACCGAGATGTTCCCAGTGTCGTGGTAGTTTGAGCCTACGACCCGAATGGTGCACTTGGTGGTAGCGTAAAGCTATCAGCACCCACCCGAAGGCTTCAGAAGGTCGCTATCAGTCGCAAAGACAACGCGATTGTTGCCTCCCTCGTGAGGCCCAAACTCCGTCAACATCCAAATGTTGTCCGAAGTGAGGGAACGGTGCATGTCCTCCAGCCCCGGTGGGTAGACCCAGCGCCTTTGGTAGCCTGTCGAATCGCCCGGGCTGTAGCAGTCGACGTGCAAATGGCTGCTGTTGGACCTTCCGTAGCTATGCGTCGTCCACAGGTAGTTGTTCTCTGAAACAGCTCCCTGCATTTGGGCGTAGAACGAGCCCTCAACCCGGCCATAGTCATCTGCCTGTGTAGCGCCGCTAAACCAGTGTAGCTTCGCCCCGCTGTTCTTGCTTTCTCCACCGCGGACATCATGGGCGCTCGTTCCGACAAATGTCCCGGTAATGAACTTGTTACGGGTCCAATCGAAGGACAAAAATGAGGGCTTGGTCACGATGCTGAACGAGCCCGTCTGGGGTAGGATGTAGCGATAGCCCAAGTAGTTCTGGCTGTTGAGGTCAACGATCTTGGTCAGATCGAACTTGCGAATGCGGTAGGGTGAACGAGAATCGGCCACGTAGAGAATGTCGCCCTTCGCGTGGATCCCCCCAGCATGCATCTTCGAAAAGACGTCCTCATTGGCCGTGACCAAGAGCACGTGGCGGTACTTCACGTTGCTCATCGAAGTCACATCCACCACCGAAATACGGACCCCGCGGCTTTCATCGTAGCCGCCTGCCGATTGGCCCGCCCAACTCACAATCAGATACTTTTTACTGCCCTCGATGTAGCCGGTGATCCCCTGAGGACGCCAGTACGCCGTATTATTGTCACCACTATTCCATCGAAAGCCCGTGTGTGAGCCATAATACGGAAGTCGCTCAAGAATGGAGAGGGTTGAGGCCGTCCGGTTGTAGTTCATCTGGTTGGGTGAATCGTAATCGATCGCCTCTGCTCTGAGAGTACCCAACATAAGGACTGCGCCTAACACGAACCCCATGGTTCTGGGTAATGCTCGGCACCAACAAAACTTCTGGTTCGACATACTCATCCATCCTCCGTATTGAGGCGGCCTAGCCGAATTCGAGAAACAAATCTACCGCGCGGCACCTGCGCCGCGCCCGTGAGCACATCTTGCCCTGGGTACACATAGACTTGGAGTACACCCCAGCGATTTCACACGGGCGAGGCCAAACCCGTTCGCGCGGGATGCATCCCTGATTCGGACCTCGGGGGCCCGCGGCTGCCACTTAGGGCAGTGGGGTCATCCCCAAGGTTTCGTCCCACAGCGCATACGATGCGTAGTCGCTGTCGGGACTGCCGGGGAAGCTGCGTAAACAGTACCCGCCGTTGCCGGGGATCGGCGGTGGGGGCATCGTGTTGCCGTTCGTGTTGCAGAAGACCTGCGTGTCGTCGATGAAGAAGCTCTTCCCCTGGATGAAGTTACCGCACCACATTCCATCGAAGTACTGCGTGACTTCGCGACATGTGGACCCAAACCCGAGATTTTGCGACTGGTAATTACCACCATCGGCCGTCCACGAGACCGGTACCGTGATACCCAAGCACTCGGAGTAGGCCGCGCAAGGACTGGACGGCGGTTCGTCGGGGAGAGCGCACATGTTAGCTTCGCAGTTCTTGCTGCCGCAGTCGTCATCAATCAAACAATCGTCTCCTACATCGCAGGCGGCGCACAGCATACCTCCGCAGTCCATACCTGTCTCGTCCTGGTTCTTCGTGTTGTCGAAGCAGGTTTCGCTCGTCTGCCGGACCAAGCGCACGCGAATCATGTCCTGTTCTGCCGTGTTCTGATTGTCCCTGAGCTCAAGGTAGTTGAGCCCTGGATTCAAGTAGACAGAGAAGGGGCCCTGTTCGAATCCGTTCGGTCGGGGGCTCTCCAAAGAAGTCGACTCCAGAACGATGCCGGGCTGTCCATTCACGAACAGTTGCATCCTTCTTTCATCGGGAAACATCGGTGCCATGGATATGGTGAAGTAAAGGTTCGTCATGCCGCCGAATGCCTCCACCTCGTACTCGAAGTCGCGCCCTTCATTGACGTCGATGTAGGTTCCGAGGTCGGTGCACGGGACCCCGCTACTCATGCACCCAGCTACACCCGGACCACCCCTCACAAGGGTCGAGTAGTAGCTACGCCCTTCAACCAGTGGGTCAGCGAAGCTGACTGGTTGTGCCGAATTGATCGTGCTGGTGATGCTGTTGATGCCCAGTTGCGACCGACTGTTGTCACCCCAACAGTAGACCCCTTGAGGAGTAGACGGGTCGCTCCCGTCGGTGACCGCGCAGGTGTGTTCAGCCCCAGCGCCGATGGCGGTGACGCCTGCGAGAACCGAAAAAATGCCGGTCGATAGATTCTCGGCGAACACGTCTGTTGGCGCAGAGTAGGGCCCCTCGTAGGTACTCCCCGAGCCAATCTTCCCGTTCATTCCATCACCCCAACACGCCATCGTATCTGGTGCCCCGCCGGTGTTGGGCTTGATGCCACACACGTGACGCGTTCCAGCGGAGATGTCCTTGAAGTTGTTCTCGCCGAAGACCCGATGCGGAGTGGGATCGTCCCCCGAGCCTGGGATGCCAGTACCGAGTTGTTCGAAATCGTTCTTACCCCAGCAGTACACCTCTCCCGTGACGAGCAAAGCACAACTGAAATCATCGCCCGCAGCTACCTTCGTGGCTCGATAGGGCAGGGGCACTTCCGTTGGAGTGAAGGTAGGGTTCAACTGCCCGTTGCCGAGCGCATCTCCCCAGCATTTCACGACCCCGGTTGTGGGGACGGGCTGCATAGACGCGTCCATCACCGGCATGCCATCCTTGCCGAGCTTCTGTCCCTGCGCGATGACGCAGTAATGGTTCTCGCCGCCGACGAGTTGCTCGACCCCTTGCAGCGTTCCCTGCGGGAAGGCGGAAGGACTCTCCTCCGTCGCGTTCAGTCCCGGGGTCGTCCCCACCGGTCCGAGCTCGCCCACGGTACCTGACCCCCAACACTTGACCGTGTCTTCGGAGGGGCTCTGACCCTTGGAGAAGGCACAATTCGAAAAGGCGGTGCTCGCGATCATGCTCACGTTTTCGAGTTGACCCGGGTCGATCAAACGAGGACCGCTACTGAGGTGCTCGGAGGCGTCATCGTCACCCAAAGTGCCCCCCAGTCCCGAACCCCAGCACGATACGGTTCCGTCTTCGTGCAACGCGCAACTGTGCTCGGCCCCGAGCGTGGTCATTGACTGGTTAATCAAATCGATGATGACGGGCGAATCGATGTCGACCGGTCCGTTTCCGATGCCGACCTGGCCCAACTGGTTGTCCCCGAAGCACTGCGTGTAGCGGCTAAGCATTCCCTCGTCCGCCCCAAACGCCACGCAAGTATGGCCTTCGCCAAGTCCCACGTGCGTCTTCATGCCGCTCTCGACACGCCCGCAAGAGCGCAGCGCGTTGGTTGCAAAATCTCCCGTGGTGCAAGCATCTTGCTCCATCTCGATAACGACGTTTTTCTCAATTACGTCTTCGTCGATGCGCGTAGTGAACGGACCTTTCTTCGTTCCGTCGGGGTTCTCGAAGGCTTTCTTGAGCCCCTCAAGAAACTCGAAGGGAAGTGGGCGGAAACGCAAGCGAGCCGTGACTGTGTAGGGTCCATTTCGCAGAGCCGGGTCCACGTGATCCACGGGTACTTGGTACTCCTCGACGCGTTTTTCGAACGGGGCAAGCGAGTTGCTGTTGACGATGTGGTCCGCGATGAACTGCGTGAGCACTTTATTCGCTTGCGAGTTGTTGAGGCCGCTATCCAAGGGACCCAGTTTGAACCCGTTCTGGTAGTTCTTGAGCCACTGGTCCTTGCTGGGCCGAAACACCGTGTCATTGCCGTTGACCTGAGCACGGTTGAGAAACGGTCCCACCGGCAGGCGGACGTCGGGACCGTCGAGTCCATCATCCGCGTAGCCGAGCCGAAAGAAATCGAGCTCGCATTCGGGCTCGACGCTGTCAGCCGCACACTCACTGTTTTCGTAGGACGTCGGACCCAAGGGATCGAACTCGTGATCCGGAGAGGTCAAATAGCCCGACGTGAACACATGCTTGTTCTCGGCGTCGAACACCTCAAGTTCGATCCACACCTGTCGCTCCTGCGAAAGACCGGCAGGAAGATTGTGCCCGACCCCAACATTGTGAACTGAAATACTGATGGGGAGCTTGTCGTTCACAACCGTTCCCACCTGCTCGATTTTGAACTCAGCTGCCTTCTGCAACATGATTTCTCGCAAGTCGCGTGGCGTGCTGCTCAGATTCAGATGGGCCAAGTCGGTCGCCGCACCCACGGTCGCGTCGGTCGCTTCGGCAATATCGAAGTTCGCTAGCTCCTCGGTACTTTGCTCCATAGCCGGGAGAGAAGCCTCTCCGAGCCGCGGCTTGTCGTGGGTGAGGAACCGGTCAACACCAATGAATCGATGGCTGGTGATGGGGCGCGGCTCCGGTGGACTGAGCGTCGAGATGCGCCCCATCGGATAGACCCCAGGCCCCGCCTCCGCTTTGATGGGAAACTCGGACATGTGACAATCCTGGCATGTCGTGGACTGCTTCAGATCAGAAAAGCCCGAGGCAGAAGACGCGCCCCGTGGGTTCTCGAAGGTGCTCACATGAAGCGAGGCATCGGTCGCGTTGTTGTTCCACGGGCTTTCCTTCCACTCGGTAAATAGATTTTCCACCCGGCGGAAGTCTTCGTCCATGGAGTCGCCGACGCCGTCCTCGCCCACATCCTGCATGGGAATCCGCACATCGTGGCAAGTTCCGCACATCTCGCCCGTCCTGAGGAAGGGGCGCTCCTCGCCATCCGTCCCCATCAACTTCATCATGGTTTGATGGGTAGCGAGTCCTGAGGGATGGAGAGCGACTACATCAGTGTCGAGGAAGGGCCCAAAGTTGACGCGGGTCTCACCTGGTCCGTTGTGTACAACCCGAAACGCCGTATTCGCGATGCCGGCATCGAACCCTGGACGGGGTGGATTCCCTGTTTGGTCGTCGTCGATGCCATTGATACTGTGACAGACGGTGCAGGTCACGCCTTCAGTACCCGCCAGGGCGTCCGCCTGGAGCTTGTTGATGTTCGGCGAGGTCTCAAACGTCATGCCGGGCCCCGCTCCCCAGTCCTCCAAACGCAGCAGGCTCGACGCCATCCCCACCTCGTCCGCTCCCATGATGATGCGGAGCAAGGTGTGCGAATCGGGAATAGTACCTCGATTGTTGTCCGTGAAGAGATCGTTGGGCTGACTCGTCATCGGGTCGTCGAACTGGAAAACCCGGAAGACGTCGGTGAACGCCGCGGCAGGCGCGTGACAGCGCTGACAGAAGAGACTCGACCCGCCCTGACTATGCGCGCTCCCGAACGGGGTCGCCGGATCGCGCGACAAACGCCCTGCCGAACTCCCCGGACGGTCGCTGACCACGTGATTTTCAGTGAGTTCCAGCGCGTGGATCGGCGGGCTGATCGACGAGTACCCCATCATCGACGAGCGCCATTCCGCCACCTGATTCGGGTGACAGGTCTCGCAAGATTCCGAAGGCGACATCGTCACACCGAGACTAAACCCCTCGGTCGCCGGGTCTGAGACGTTTGTTTTACGGAGAGGAGCGATCGTGACCGACTTCACCGTAATCAGACCGCCTCCCGCAGTCGTTTGTGTCAGGAGATAGTTGCGTTCGACCCCGACGAGCTTGGGCAAACTGGGGTCACTCATCGCAATCTCGTCGATGTCGATGTTGAAAATGATGTCTTTGGTTCCCGCCTGAAACGGAGCGTCCGTGGCCCCAGTCAAATCGACATAGGTGGGCGGGTCCGAGCCCGGATGCTGGACACTGAATGCGAGGGTCGAATCGGCGGTCACCCCACTGACTTCTACGCGTACGGTATACATGTCGTCGACGAAGCCGGCGGTCCCACTGGTTCCCGCGTACTCGGGTAGGGTCGCAACGAATTCAACCTGGGTGCCGTAGCTCAGCATTCTTTCGTCCTCGTCATTGGACAGAGTGCCAAGAACATCTTGCACCTTCGACCCAAAGTCGTTCTCCGGATCATAGGAGCCGCATCCGGACGAAAGGGCAAAAAACACGCTCACGACGCTAATATGTCCCAAGCGCGTACCTATGGTCGAGCGGGATAAACGAACTGCGTTCTTGCGGATTGAGGTGGACGTGTCGGTGCGGCGCGCATCGGGGTGTTCGTTCGTTGGGGCGGACGTATTAGGTCTGTTCAGCATGGGAACCTCGGAGAAAAAGAACGGATCGGCGAAATCGGGCTCAAAAAAAAAACACAACTAGGCCGCGCGATCCATCGAAACGCCCGCTTCGACTAGTCGGCCGAGGATTGCAACCCTCACAAACCAAACTGTCACCCACGCGCCACCTAACAACTCACACCTAAATCATGAGCAGCATGAGCCTCGTATGATAGACCACAAATCTTTGCAACCAAATTCCATCACGGAGCACAAATCCATCCGGCCACCAGGACGTTTCTCTCATTTTCGACACCAACGCGTAACCTATCCAACCGTCTCAACGGAGATCATATTTCACTCACTGAGATCGTGGGGACTACTCCACGCTCAAGTACATTGTGACCCCTACCCACCAGTCGAGGGCTTCCTCACAACTTTCCCCCGCAGCACACGATAGGCCCCTCTCCCGGGGGTAGCGATTCAATTACACACGGCGGTGTCGTCGTTGCTTGAGCAGGACGCACAGCCGCCCAAACGAGCGGCAAATGCATCCACTTCACACTGGGGCAAGCTCGTATTCCCCTGCACATAGAGCAGCGTTGCTGCCGTGAGCGACTCGAAACCAGCCAGACTGGATAGTGCAACACTCCCAGCAAGACGCAGCTCGATCAGCTCGGTCAGACTAGTGAAATCGAGGTCGGTGAGCGCGGCATTTCCAATGATCCGCACACGTTCAACTTCCGCCAAGGAAGGCAAGACGAGCGCGTCGAGGTTGGGGTTCGAATACACGCTCAGGCTCTTGACGGCTGCAAGCGACGGGAGCTCCACCCGCTCGAGGTTCTCGGCGTCTTGGATCGTCAATGACTCTGCCTGCTCCAGGTTTTGCAAACCATCGAGTTGCGTCAGAGCTACTTCTCTCAGAGTCACCGCACCGTCGACCCTTTGCAAGTCGGACAAGCCTCCCAAGCTCGTGATGTCCGTACCAAAAAATTGAATATTGGCCTCGATCACCGAGCAGCGCAGCCCCGCAAGCTCAGCAAGCTGGTTTTCGGTCTTGAGGATCAAAGACCCCACCAGAAACGTGCACGTCCGTTCACAATCGCCGGGAACAGGCTCACTTTCGCACTCGTCTAGGTATTCGCAGCTGAGAGCAACACACTGCCCTGTCGATCCGCTCGTGCCTGTAGTCGCACCACTGCCCTCGCCCCCGCGTCCAGAATCACCCTCGAGCCCGTTTCGTGCGCCGCTGCCGCTCGTCCCACCACTCGACTCGGCGCCTCCGTCCGTGTCGGAGCCGCCGCTCGTTGGGCCTCCAGAACCGTCCTTCCCCGTCCCGTCGCTGCCTCCATTGCTTGCCACTCGATTGCTCGAACCACTGCAGCCCAAAGGCCCAACCCCACTCAGCACCACCCCCATAAAGATGGCGTATACTCGCCTCGCTCGCGGCATTTTGTCCCCTACTCCCTGGACGCTCCCATTCATGACGTCCACCTCGGCCACCTCATATCTGCTCCCTCACACGAGGGTACCACAGGCACCTCATCTACGCTCGCTCACAAGACGATACCACCTTCGCAGCACAGGTCGCAACTCAGATGCGCGGCAAGCCGGTGCTCTATGACCGGTACTCTTCCCTATCGTGACATCAGGTCGACCGTCCGGCGGTCAAATACTAACGAATGACCACTTCCTCGGTCTGACAGCCGAACACTACCGTCAACGAACCGATGGAACTTCCCTGAATCTCGGCGCAACTGTCCCGGCATAGCTCGATCGAACCGGGAGCGTTTGGATCATCGTACTTCCATCCTCGCCCCCCCTCGCACTGAGTGTTGAAACCGAGAGTCGATTCCGCATCGTCCGCACCGAGACGCACATTGACGCGACCGATATCTAGCTCTTGCCCATCGGGAGGATCGGGGAGCTCAAGCGTACAGGGCACTTGCTCGTCCTGAATGAGCCGAAACCGCGCCAACAGATCGTCACGCGTCTTTTCGGCGTCGTCGGTATCCACCACGAACGAAACGTCCGTGCCCCCAGCCTCGGCAATGAGATCGAGCTGCTCGGGCTGATAGGCGACTCCGATCACATAGGTGGGCACGACATCCGCCACCGCCCGGGCGACGTCGACCGTCTCGAATACATTGTTGACCCTTGGGTCGCACTCTGCCGGTTCTCCATCCGTGACGAGTACGACCGCCGCCTTCTTTCCCTCCTCCACCAATGACCGTGCGTACGCCAGCGTGCCGGAAAGCGCGGGGGTCGTGGGTGTTCCCCACTCATTGGGCAAGCCGAGCGACTCGATGACCTCGCTCAGAGTAGAACTGTCGGGCAAGAGAACCGGCTCGATCACGGGCTGCTCGTAGGCCGCGGCGTCACACAGTATGGGGTAGTCTTTGGAGGCAAATCCCTCCGTCTTATTTGCGTCGTTCGGAAAGAGAGTCAGCGAAGCATAAAACCCCGCGGATCGGGGATCGGAGAAAAAGGCTCGCAGGGCGTCGGTCACGGGATCCCACTTTTGCTCCCGGAGACCGCTTTGTCCGTCCCCCATGCTCCCAGACTGATCCAGCAGGAACACGAGATAGAGGGGAGTGACCTTGGACTCGGCCGTGGCGGTAACGCACCCTTCACCCTCACCAGGATCCACAACCAAAAGGTCGCCTCCCGCGCCTCCTTGAGAATCCAAATCAAAGCCGGTCGATGTCGATGTCACATCCCCATCTCCGTCTCCTGTCGTACCCGTGCTCGGTCGCATCCCAGCAGACGTACTGCAGGCCGCTGCGCAGGCAAGAGACAACCAAGTAAGACATGAGACCCGTCGCACGCTTTCAGCGTGCCTCATCGACAACAAGGCCGCAAACACAATGAGCCATCGCCACGCTCACGCCCAATCGGTCGAGCGGTCGACCCATCGAAACGCGGAGGGAAAGATGGGTGCACTCCTCCCTCGGACACCCGGCTCCCTGATGTGGCAGGTGTCGCCCCCGGTCTCGACCGCCCAAGCGGCGGCGGTGGGGCGGCGGCCTGAATGGTGAGTCAAGACAGCGTCAGACCTCTAGAACGTAGGGTTGTCGTTGGCAGTCTTCCCTCCGATCAGGAAGAAGAGAAATCGTGTTGCCGCATCGATGGGTTGAATGGCATCCCAATGTTCGGCAAGGCGTCCGTTCTCCAGGCGAAACGTGTCCGTGACAATGAAGCCCTTGGACTCATCGCCGCGGTGCTTGGCCTTGAAAGTGGCGTGACTGTGGAGCACGACAAGGTCTCCGCTGGCGATGACCCGCTTCACGTCGAAAGAGTACTCCGGATACCTCCCAACGACTTCTTTGACGTACCCGACGAGTCCCGAGATATTTGGCGGAATCGCTCGATTGTGTTGCAGATAGGAGCCACGATCGTGCGTGGCAAGGGTGTGCTCGAAATCATGCTCGTTCATGAGCTTTTGGAAAAAGTCGAGGACCACCCGAACGTTATTCGACTCTTCGTCGGTCCAGCGATCATTTTTGAGCTTTGTGAATTCGATGAGGGGCTTGTTCATGAGGGATCTTCCACTTCGAGCACAATAAGTACCACTTGGTACGAAATAATTATCCCACCCTGGCGCGATGGTCAAGAAATTCGTACCATTTAGTAATTAATGACTACCCGCCCTAAGCGCCCTCCCGGCCGACCTCGCACATTTGATCGCGAACGAACCGTTGCACTGGCCCTCGAAGAATATTGGAGGTGCGGTCTTCATCAGCTCTCCCTCAATGCAGTCTGTCGTCTGGCTGGCATCTCGAAGCCGACCCTTTATCGTGAGTTTGGAGGGGAGGATGAACTCATGGCCGCCGCCCTCGAACTCTATCGGCGCGAGCGCGTTCTTCCGCTTCTCGCTCGACTCGCCGAAGAGCGACCGCTGTCCGAGACCATCGAGGACGCCGTTGTCGGGCTTACGACGGACGACGGCACTCCAGCCGGATGCCTCTTCACCAGGATGCGCATCTCGACCTCAGCGCTAGGTCCCCAAACGAGCAAGCGGGTGAGAGCGCTTGAAGCCGAGCAACAGGCTGCCATTTACGATTGGTTTCGTCGCGGGCTTGAGCGCGGCGATGCGGATCCTGATCTCGATCCGGCCCTTGCCGCACGCTACGTCGACACTCAGATCGCCTGCATTCTCACACAAATGGGAGAAGGAGTCCCCTCCGAGCAGGTTCGCAAGCAGGCTCGTTTGGCCTTGAGTGTGCTTGCTGGAGGCAGTAAGCGTACCAAACGACGCCCGTCCCCTCGCATGCAGAGAGGTCGAAGAACCTCATAAGACGATTTTCGAACCGACTTTTGCCCAATACCTATTGGGAAAAGTCGTATAGCGCACCCCGTAGGATTCGAACCTACGACCTACGGATTCGAAGTCCGTTGCTCTATCCAGCTGAGCTAGAGGTGCTCGTTCAGGGAGCTCGCTTCTAGACAGTCCCGACCGACGGTGTCAACTCTCGAATGCAACGTAGAGAGCCCGCCCTGTCCGAGCATTTCATCCCTCGGCTCAGTTCTGCCCATCCCACGGCTGCTCGACGCGGGGCAGAGCCCCTCGAGCGCCTCAATCCAGCCACCCCAAGGCTAAGAAGGCCTAGATTTTGGTACTGCCGCGCAGCTTCTTCAATTGGGCCTGGTCCGGGAGCCTCGATGCCGCTACACCCTAGCCAGCTTTTTCCCCCCAAGAGCAAATGCCAGCAGAAAAGTCGCAGCCGACGAAAATTGCCGTTCAAGACGTAAGCGCCTGGTTCGGTGAAAATCGCGTCCTCCACGACGTATCGATGAATATTCCGGAACGCACGGTGACCGCGATCATCGGACCAAGCGGATGTGGGAAGTCGACTCTCCTGCGTAGCTTGAACCGCATGCACGAGCTCGTAAACTCCGCGCGCTTGGAAGGGAGCATCTTGCTCGACGGAACGGACGTCTACGGCAAAGATGTCGACCCCGTGCTGCTTCGCCGTCGAGTAGGCATGGTCTTTCAAAAGCCCAACCCCTTTCCTTCGATGTCTATCCGGGAAAACGTACTGGCTGGGCTCAGACTAACGGGACGACTCAAGCGCGAAGAATCCGAATCTATCGTGCATGGTGCCCTAGAAGGCGCCGCCCTCTGGGACGAAGTCAAGGACCGACTCGACTCTCCTGGGATCGGACTCAGCGGCGGTCAGCAGCAACGCCTCTGCATTGCTCGCTCCCTCGCCGTCAAACCGGAAGTCTTGCTCATGGATGAGCCTTGCTCTGCGCTGGATCCGATCGCTACAGCACGCATCGAAGATCTCATCCACTCACTAGTCGAACATTATACGATTGTAATCGTGACTCACAACATGCAGCAGGCGGCGCGTGTTTCTGGGCGTACCGCCTTCATGCTTCACGGCGAGTTGGTTGAGTTCAACAAGACGGACAGACTGTTCACTTCTCCTGACGACACGCGGACCGAAGACTACATCACCGGCAAGTTCGGCTGATTCAAAGTGGTTTACGGAGGCCGAAAGCTCAAGGCCCCTTCGTCTCAGTTCGAGCGGTGGTATGCCCAAGCTCAACGTGCGCTTCGTTTCGAGAACTGAACTTTTGAGCAGATTTCGCTTGGCGAAGCTCAAGCTCTTGCGCTCCATCGAACGCGCACCTCGCCCCCCTCCGGGTTATGAGATGTGCTGTAGGAACGAAATGGTTCGGAAACATAGTCGACCAACGGGGTGACGATGCTGATTTCCAGGACGAGTTTTCAAGGAGTCACATGGACTTATCCACCTACGATCCGCAAGAGAAACAATTCTACGACGAACTGTTCAACGCCCCGGGCCAGGTGCGTCCCGAGTTCGGGGCCCTGGTGAGCGGCCTCCGCGACATCGGCGCCGAGGGAATATTGAGGCGGCAGTCTTCTGCCGAGGCAGCGCTCCTGCGCGCAGGAATTACATTCACCTTGAGACAAGAAGGCGACGACTCGGATACGGAACGAATCTTCCCTTTCGATATCATCCCTCGCATCATCAACGCTCAAGAATGGCGTCATATTGAGACGGGGATCCGGCAGCGCCTCACGGCATTGAACCTGTTTCTGTCCGACATCTACGACGGTCAAAAGGTGGTGCGTGACGGCATCATTCCGGAATACCTCATCAAAAGCTGCCCCGACTTTCGTCCCGCGTGTGTCGGACTTTCTCCGCCACGCGGCATTTGGTGCCACATCAGCGGAACCGACCTGGTGCGCGACAAGTCAGGCGAATACTTCGTCCTCGAAGACAACGTGCGCTGTCCGTCTGGTGTCAGCTACGTATTAGAGAACCGCCAGATCTTAAAGAGAACCTTCCCCCTCATTTTCGATCGCATGTCGATCCGCCCCGTCGACGACTACTCGGTGCGCCTACACGAAATGCTGAGCTACCTCGCCGTGGATCGAGTCGATCAGCCGCACGTGGTCGTGCTCACCCCCGGACAGTACAATAGCGCTTACTTCGAGCATGCCTTCCTGGCACAGCAAATGGGAGTCGAGCTGGTTCAAGCGGATGACTTGGTTGTCCGGGATGACTTCCTCTACATGAAGACGACCCAGGGTCTCGAGAGAGTCGACGTCATCTACAGAAGAATTGGTGACGACTTTCTGGACCCCCTGGTGTTCCGACCCGACTCGCTACTTGGGGTTCCCGGTCTCATGCACGTCTACGCCAAAGGGAACGTTGCGCTCGCTAACGCTCCCGGAACGGGCATCGCGGACGACAAAGCGATCTACGCCTACGTCGAAAAGCTGATCCGCTATTATCTCGAGGAGGAACCCATCCTCAAGAACGTACCCACCTACGTGTGCTCCGACGAAAAAGACCTCAAGTACGTTTCCGAACACCTGGACCAGTTGGTGGTCAAGGCCACCGATGGCGCAGGCGGCTACGGCATGCTCATCGGTCCGCATTCGACCAAAGCCGAGCAGGACGAATTCAAACAACGTATTCACAAAAATCCACGCGGCTACATTGCCCAACCGACTCTAAGTCTATCGCGTGTCCCGACCATCATCGGCGATGACTGCGAACCCCGACACGTCGATCTGCGGCCCTATGCCCTGCATGGAGAAGACATCTACGTACAACCGGGCGGACTCACGCGAGTAGCTCTTCGTAAGGGGTCTCTCGTCGTCAACTCATCACAAGGCGGCGGCAGCAAAGACACCTGGGTACTTTCAGAATAACCTTCAATCGCAGAGCCACAGACCATGCTAAGCCGAGTTGCAGATGCTATCTATTGGGCGAGTCGCTACGTTGAGCGAGCAGAGAACGTCGCCCGATTCGTGAACGTCAACCTCGATCTCATGCTCGAGGCCTCTTCCAGCCAGCGCCAAAGCTGGGAGCCCCTCGTGCTAACGACAGGGGACCAAGAATGGTTCAAAAAACACTACAAGGATGCGACCCCAGACGCCGTAACGAAGTTCCTCAGCTTTGATCGCAATTACCCCAACAGTGTCGTCTCCACCGTCAGCATGGCCCGAGAAAACGCACGCACCGTGCGTGAAGTCATCTCGCGCGAGATGTGGCAGGAACTCAACGAACTGTACTTGATGGTCAAAGCAGCCTCGAGAAACCCAGGGCCCGTTGAGGAAATGGCCGACTTCTTCGAAAGAGTCAAAGTCGCGGGGATCCATTACGCAGGAGTTACGGACGCGACCCTCAGTCATGGAGACGCCTGGCATTTTAGCCGCCTAGGGCGACTTCTTGAGCGAGCAGACAAAACCTCGCGCATCTTGGACGTGAAGTACTTCGTCTTATTACCCTCGCTAGGAGACGTAGGTTCAGCCATTGATCAAGTAGGTTGGACAGCTCTGCTCAACTCGGCCAGCGCACTTCAAATGTATCGCCAAACCGAGCACGTTATCGATCCGCGTCGCGTCGCTCGCTTTTTGCTTCTCAGCGATGAGTTTCCTCGTTCGATTCGCCACTGCCTCAAGCGAGCCCAAAGAAGCCTGCACGAACTCACCGGCACCGCTATTGGCAACTACCAAACCGAAGCCGAACGCTTGCTTGGACAACTGGTCGCCAACCTTGATTACACGAAAATCGACACCGTCATGGATTTTGGTCTCCACGAATACCTCGATCAGCTCCAAACTACTCTCAACGAAGTCAGCGCTTCGGTACAGCATCGTTTCTTCGAGCATTCCGAGCAAAGCACCTAAGCACCGACTCTCAGCAAAACGTCCTCTCCTAACGCCCTCTCTCCAGGACCCAACCAGGCACCCCCAATGGCAGTACGCGTCGCACTGACACACCGCACCACCTATAAGTACGAACGTCCAGCAAGCGTGGGCCCCCAAGTCGTTCGACTTCGACCTGCTCCCCACAATCGGACGCCGATTCATAGCTACGCGCTCAAGTTGCAGCCTAAAGATCATTTTATCAATTGGCAGCAAGACCCTCACGGCAACTACCTGGCCCGCGTCGTAGTACCCGAAAAGACCAATATCTTTGAGGTTCAGGTCGACCTCGTCGCGGATCTAGAAAGCTACAATCCCTTCGACTTCTTCCTCGAACCCTCGGCAGAAGAATCCCCCTTCAAGTACTCCGAAGAAACGATCCGTGAAATCGCCATCTACTTGAACCCCGACCCGATGACGCCTGCGCTATCGAACTTTCTCGAGAAGTTCGACCAACGCAAACGACGCACCGTCGACTACCTCGTGGAGCTCAACCGAGCGGTCTACGAGGCCGTCGACTACGTGATCAGGATGGAGCCAGGGGTCCAGACCCCGACGGAAACCCTCACGATTGGCAAGGGTTCGTGTCGAGACTCGGCCTGGTTGATGGTCCAAGCTTGTCGTCACTTGGGCTTGGCGGCTCGCTTCGTCTCGGGTTACCTCATCCAGCTCGAACCCGATGAGCGTCCGGTCCACGGGCCCGCTGGGCCGGAAACCGACTTCACTGATCTCCACGCGTGGTGCGAGGTCTACGTTCCGGGCGCCGGCTGGATCGGACTCGATCCGACCAGTGGTCTGCTCACCGCCGAAGGTCATATCCCCCTAGCGTGCAGCCCCTTCCCGGGCAGCGCTGCCCCAATCGAGGGCGGGGTCGAGAACGTCGAAACTGATTTTTCGTTCCACATGGAAGTCCGTCGCATCATCGATGTGCCGCGAGTGACCAAGCCTTATACCGAGGAACAGTGGCAAGGGATCCTCGACTTAGGTCATCGAGTCGATGCATCCCTCGATAGCTCCGACGCGCGCCTGACCATGGGAGGCGAACCCACCTTCGTCGCCGAAGACAACCCCGACGCCGAAGAGTGGAACACCGAAGCTCTAGGGGCAGACAAACTCGCCCGTGCGGATCGACTCGCACGTCGCCTGTATCACCTTTGGTCGAAGGGTGCAGTCATGCACCATGGCCAGGGTAAGTGGTACCCCGGAGAACAGTTGCCGCGCTGGGCGATATCGATGATCTACCGCAAGGATGGTCAGCCCATCTGGAGGGACGAATCCAAGTTCGCACTCAGCGAATCAGGTCTCAACTACACCAGCCAAGATGCCGAACTATTTGTTCACACTTTGATCGACGTGCTCGGCGTCTCGGACGAAGGCCTCATGGAGGCCTTCGAAGACGCTTGGTACTACATGTGGAAGGAGCGCAGGCTCCCTACCAATGTCGATCCGCTCAAGAACAACCTTTCGGATCCGGTCGAGCGGGAGCGCGTTGCACGAGTCTTTCGCCAAGGCCTAAACCAGGTGGTCGGTTATGTGCTTCCCTTGAAACACGAGGGAACCCGTTTCGAGTCGGGCAAGTGGTTTTTGCGCGACGAAAATTGCTTCTTGATTCCTGGCGATTCGCCCATGGGCTTTCGCCTACCTCTGGAGTCGACACCATGGACTGCCGAGATCGACAACGACAGTGGGGTCGATCCCGATCCCACACAAGGCTTCCCCCCCTTTGTAGAATATGAGGAGCTCCGTCGGCGTTTCCTAAATACCGGAGCGGAGGGACGAAGCCTTGTTCAGTTTCAAACCCGCCCAGATGAGTCGTCGGACGAGTCATCTGGTGGCCCCGGCGCGCGTCTCCGCAAAAAACAAGATGAAGAAGAGCGACGCCGGCGAGCTCCCCATCTGCGTCGCTCCCCTCCTGTCACCGGAGAATCAGCGGTGGGCATGGTCAAGACGGCTCTCTGCGTCGAAGCACGGGAAGGGATATTGCATGTCTTCATACCCCCTCTTTACTCGGCGGATGCCTACATCGAGCTTTGCGCAGCACTGGAGCGCGCAAGCGAAGTCACCGGGCTCCCCCTTCAAATCGAGGGTTACCCTCCGCCGCGCGATTCTCGCCTGACCGAGTTCAAGATCACTCCCGACCCTGGAGTGATCGAAGTCAACGTTCCCCCTGTTTCGGGTTGGGACAATCTGGTTAAACAAACAGACGAGCTCTACCACGCCGCCAAGCAAGAGCGTCTCACGGCGGAGAAGTTCGACGTCGACGGCAAGCACATCGGCTCTGGTGGAGGAAACCATCTCGTCCTCGGTGCCGATACGCCACTTTCGAGTATATTCTTGCGGCGCCCGGATGTGCTGCGCAGCTTTATCTCATTTTGGCACAACCATCCCTCGCTGTCTTACCTCTTCTCGGGCCAGTTCATCGGTCCTACTTCTCAAGCGCCACGGGTCGATGAAGCTCGAACCGACGCTGTCTATGAACTCGAGCTCGCCTTCAAACAGCTTCCAGAAGGCCGAGAAGTGCCTCCTTGGCTCGTTGATCGCGTGCTGCGCCATTTGCTTGTCGACCTAACCGGCAATACACACCGCGCCGAATTCTGTATCGACAAGCTCTATTCTCCTGATGGTTCCAGCGGACGACTCGGTCTGCTTGAGATGCGCGGTTTCGAAATGCCCCCCCATCACCGCATGGCCAACGCACAACAGCTCCTGGTGCGCGCCACCTTGGCAGCCTTTCTGGAACGTCCCTATGTGGAAGGCCTCGCCAAATGGGGCACGACTCTTCAAGATCGATTCCTTTTGCCGCATTTCGTGCGTCACGACCTCCACGACGCCTTGAGCTACCTCGCCGAACGAGGCTTTTCCCTCGATCCGGAATGGTTCGAACCCCACTATCAGTTCCGCTTCCCCTACTACGGACATATCGTAAAGGATAACGTACTTCTGGAAGTACGCGGCGCCCTCGAACCTTGGCACGTCCTAGGTGAGGAAAGCGGAGCCGGCGGTCAAGCTCGTTACGTCGACTCATCGCTCGAAAGGGTTCAAATCAAGGTGAAGGGAGCCATCGCCGAACGACACCTCGTTTGTTGCAACGGTGTGCAAATCCCCCTTCACCCGACCGGCGTACGCGGGGAAATGGTCGCGGGCATCCGATATCGCGCGTGGCAGCCCCCCTCTTGCCTGCACCCCACGATCGGTATCGATGCCCCTCTCCATTTGGAAATCTACGACAACTGGAACCAGCGAGCGATCGCTGGGTGCACCTACCACGTGGTGCATCCAGGAGGCCGGGCCAACGAAGATCGTCCTATCAATGCCGTCGCCGCCGAAAGCAGACGCATTGCTCGATTTGAGCATGCAGGGCACACTGGGGGGAAGTACGAGCCCCTCCGCCATGGAGTGAACCCGCACTTTCCAATGACTCTCGATCTCCGACTGCTCAAGAGCTAGCCTGAAGTATCCCAGCGCGCAGGTCGCGCCCCAGCCGATTTGAGGCAGCGGGTACGGGACATGCGAATATGATTCCTTACGACGAGTTTTGGAAAGAACCAGGTGTCGCTCGCGATCACCAAGCGGAACTTCTGAGTTACATTCAAAGAACCGATCCCGCGCGCAAGTCAGCGATCGAACGAGCGGTAGCTGCCCGCATCATCGAGCAAGAAATCTCGTTCAACATCTTAGGCGATCCGGATGGGCAAACACGCCCCTGGCAGCTCGACCCCTGGCCTCTGGTCATGGCGGAGCAAGAGTTCAATATCATTGCCCGGGGGATGGAGCAGCGTGCCCAACTGTTGAACGAGGTATTGGGCGATATTTATGGCCCTCAGCGCTTTCTTGCCGAAGGACTCATCCCGAGCGAATTAATCTTCGGTAACCCGAGGTACTTCCGCAGCATTGCCGCGATTCGCCCACTAGGTGACCAGCGACTCACGCTCTACGCCGCCGATCTAGCGCGTACGGACACGGGAGTGTTTCAAGTTTACTCCGACCGCACCGCTGCCCCCACGGGATCGGGCTATGCGCTAGAAAACCGCCTGGTTTTGGGCCAAGTGCACTCCGAACTCTTTCGCAGCTACCGTGTCCAAAAGATCAACTCCTTCTTTGCACTCGTTCGAGAAACGCTACGCACACTCAGACTTCAAAAGCAGACGGCCCCGCGCATC
The DNA here is from genome assembly GCA_050300635.1 of Polyangiaceae bacterium. Taxonomy (GTDB): domain Bacteria; phylum Myxococcota_A; class Polyangia; order Polyangiales; family Polyangiaceae; genus NIC37A-2. The sequence goes on along the minus strand of JBNKYC010000068.1, from coordinate 56,226 downwards.
GTCCTGCTCACCCCGGGGCTCGAGGACGAAAGTTCGTTCGAGCACGCCTATCTGGCTCGCTACCTCGGCATCGATCTCGTGGAAGGGCGCGATCTCACGGTGCGTGGCGATGAAGTCTTTCTCAAGACTCTCGAAGGCCTAAAAAAGGTCGATGTCATCCTTCGCCGCGTTGCCGACGACTGGTGTGATCCGCTTGAGCTCCGAGAAGACTCGATTCTAGGAGTGTCTGGGTTGGTCGCCGCCGCCCGGGCGGGAACGGTCAACATCGTCAATCCGCTGGGCACTGGTGTGGTCGAAGCTCCCGTCTTCAAAGCCTATCTGGACCGGCTACATCAGGCCGTGTTCGGGGGCCCAATGATTCTCCCCAGTATACCATGTCGCTGGGTCGGCGATTCAAAACACCGAGAAGAAGTCTTCGATAGCTTCGACAGCTGGGTCTTCAAGCCCGCTTTCAAAGAACGTTCTGATGCGGTGGTGATCGGAAGCGCCCTGAGCCCCCAAGAAAGGCTCGAGTTCCAGCGCAAACTGAAGGCGTCACCGCAGAATTTCGTTGCAGAGCGGTGGGCCGACCGCTCCTTGAGTCCGCTCTCAGCTAAGACTTCACAAATGGCTCCTATGTCGCTCAGGCTCTTCGCTTGCCGGCAAGGCGATGATTATCAGGTCATGCCCGGTGGTTTGGTACGCTTGAGCGACGACCCAGACGGGATCTTTCTCTCGGCAACAGGCGAATCTATCAGCAAAGACTTGTGGATCCCTTCGAAGAGCTCGGTGGAGCCACCTCGGCTCCCCACCATGCCGGTCGAACCTTTGCAGCTCCGGCGAGGTGGTATTGATTTACCCAGTCGCCTCTTCGACGACATTTTCTGGCTCGGCCGCTACATCGAGCGCTGCGACAATGCCGCCCGCCTGGTACGTAGCGGTCTCGAACCGATTACCGCCGAAGGCACGCCGCTCGCCAAAGACTTGGCCGACGCTCTCGCGCGCACCATACACAGTCTCGAAATCGTCAATCCGGCCCCGGGCGCTCGCCCCAGTCTCGAAGTCTTGCTCCGGACGGCGATTTACGACCGCAGCAAGCCCAATAGCGTGCGCAGTTGTCTGGAGCGGATCCGCTCGCTGACTACGGCAGTACGCAGTCGTCTCTCCCGAGACGCATGGGATGCCCTGCGGCGCCTCGGACAAGTGCTCAGCGAAGACGGACTCGGCCCGCCATCGGTCGACGAAGCTCTCAACGAAGTCCAAGAACTGATCATCGTCCTCGCCGCGGTGCACGGCATCATGGGTTCAAACATGGTGCGAGGCCATGCATGGATGTTTGTAGAAATGGGGCGCCGGATCGAACACGGAGTCTTCCTGCTCACCTTCGTCCAACACATGTTTCCCCGCGACGCTTCGCATCAGCGCATGGCGACACTGCTCGACGTTTGCGACAGTACCCTGACCTACCGTTCTCGCTACCTCAGCACTTTTCAACCGGCCCCTGTAGCCGACCTCATCCTCACCGACGCGAGTAACCCCGCCTCAGTCCTCTTCCAGGTTAAGCGCCTGCTTCATTGCGTAAGGCGACTCCCAGGAGAACCACGCAATCCATTAAGCCGCGCCGAGCAGCGGTTGATACTCCTGGAAACCCAGCTGGTCACCGCCGATCTCGAACGCGCCTGCAGCGATAAGGCCGAAGCCCTCCGCGCGTTGTCCGAAGACTGCATCAACCTCTTCTGGCAGGTTTCTGATGATCTGGCTCGGACGTACTTCAGCCATGCAGGCCTCGCCCACGCCGTGAAACCCTCGGTTTGGGTCGACGAAAATCTGGAGGCTCGCTAGATGCACTACCGAATTCGGCACACCACGACCTACGCCTACGAGGCGCCGGTGCTCCACGGCCGCCATATCGCGCACCAACGCCCTCGTGCGACCGAGAACCAACTCGTGCGCAGCACCTTGCTGCACGTCACGCCTGGGCCCGCTTGGAGCCGCGCGGGGCGTGACTACTTTGGCAACCAGACGGACGAATTCGAGCTCTTGGCCGCACATGATCAGCTCATCGTAGAAACGGCCTCCATGATCGAAGTGCGCCCACCCCAGGCCGACTTCAGCACCATCCTTTTTCAACAAAGCTGGGAAGATATCCGCGATCGGATCGAGCGGGATACCGGATGTCTTCCCCAAAGGCAGTTCAAGTACGACTCCCCGCTCGTACGGCGCCATCCCCTACTCACGTCTTTTGCGGACCGCATCTTCTCTACCAAAAGACCGATGTACGAAGCCGTGCTGGAGCTCAACCGGAAGATCTTTCAGGACTTCAAATACGAGCCTCTGTCGACGGACATCTCCACCCCCCTGGCTCAAGTTCTAAGAGAAAAGCGCGGCGTATGCCAAGACTTCGCCCACGTCGCCGTGGGCGTGCTCCGCTCTTTGGGACTCCCCGCGCGATATGTATCGGGCTATCTCGAAACCAGACCTCCTCCGGGAAAACCCCGTCTCGTGGGTGCCGACGCTTCTCACGCCTGGGCCAGTGTCTTCTTTCCCGACCACGGTTGGCTGGATTTCGATCCCACCAACAATGTTCTCCCCAGTGAGCGGCACGTCACAGTCGCCTGGGGTCGTGACTTCAGCGACGTCTCTCCTCTCAAAGGTGTCGTTCTCGGAGGGGGACGCCATGTCGTCACGGTCGGTGTCGACGTCGAGCCCATCTCAAAGACAGGTTCCTCAACAGTCCCGCCTCCCCCCTAAAAGGTCTCGGCTTTCGTGCAGCCCTAAGCCAATTTGAGCTCACTCGGTTCCTGCAAGCAGGGCCACATGCATGTTGCCCCCTAAATCGAGAACATAGACATAGCCGTCAGGTCCAACGCGCCATTGAGTCACGAAGCTCAAGGCACCGATGGGCTCGTTTTGGATTAACTGACCTGCCCGATCCACCTTCAGCCCGCGGATCATCCCGGTGAACATGTCCCCAAAGGGCACCACAGCATCCATCAAACCTGCGTAGCGATCATGGGAGGGAGCTTCGTAGATTTGGCCGACCCAAATCGAGCGTGAAGCGTTAGGGCGAGCGCCGGGCTCTTCGACCACAAAAGCATGCTCATCCGACCGACCATAGAAGGTCAATGGTCCCACCGCGCCGGAGCAACCTTGCTCGCAGGGCCCCGAGTACAAGTCCCAGCCGAAATTCTGACCAGCTTCGCTCACCAAGTTGATCTCCTCGAAGTCATCTTCCCCGACATCAGCCACGAAAAAACGCCCTACTTGGTCTCTTGTCCCGCGAAAGGGGGCGCGAAAGCCATAGGCGTATACGGCGTCACTTCGGGCCCCCACCTTCCAAGCTGGGCCCCAATCCAAGCGAGGAGGCAAGTCATATCCGCCACCAGCCCCTCGCTTCGGTTTGATTCGCACGAGAGCCCCCTCCAACGAAGTCGGATCCTGGGCGCGTTCGGGCAACGCGTGATCGCCCACCAAAAGCCAAAGAGTATCCTCGTCTTCCCACCCCATCGAGCCAAAACGGCGCCAAAGCTCAGGGCTCGGAGCATCGATTTCGAGAATCGTCCTAGGCTCGGAAGGACCCGACTCGAAATCGAACTGATAGCGCACCAACCGATTCTTCGTCGGCGAAGCGCAATAGGTAATATAGATGAACCCCTGATTGCTGAACTTTGGATCGAGCAGAAGGTTGGATGGCCCGCACGCGTCCTCGATCACCATCTTCTCGGTCAGGGGCCAGACTCGCAGGGTAGACGCTCGTCGATCATGAAGGCGCACCCAGGCCAACTTGCCCTCGCGCAAGGTCATCAAAATATCTGTAGAACCAGGCACGAATTGATAGTCGGTTCCCGTTCCAGGTGAGGTTCCCGCAAGCGAAAGAAACTCGAGACGCAACGCAGCGGGCGCGGGTCGAGGCAAGCGCAGATCACCCACCACGGGTGACAAGTCGGAAAAAGGAGGGAGCGCCGGCTGATCACCGTTAGTTTGGGGGTCGCCCACTTCGGGCGCAGCTAGGGAACCACCGTCAGCTGTATTGAGCTCCTCCTGCTCAGAAAAGGTCCGAGCGAAAAGAGCCGCAAGCAAGGCGCTCCCCGCCCCCACGCCGAACAACAGAGCACCGCGGCTCATTTGAGCTTGTCTCTCCTCATTGCCCCTCCCATACTGCTCCCCCTATGGACGAACTGCTCGGTGAATTGCGCCATCTCGTAGTGGATACTCTGGATCTTGCTGACGTAAACCCCGACGAAATTGATGCAGACGATGCGCTCTTCGGCGCCGGACTCGATCTCGACTCGATCGACGCCCTCGAGTTAGCCGTGGCGATCTCCAAAAAATACGGGGTCAGCCTCAAAGCAGATGAAGAAGAAACCAACCAGGCATTTCGCTCCCTGCGCGCCCTGGCGACCCACATCGAAAAAGCGAGAGCCTGATCCAGGTCAATTGGAGAGCTCTTCGAGCTCTCCGTGAGCGAGCCACTCAAGCTCAGTTGGGCCTTTGGATCACTTCCGAATAGAGGAGCGCCAACTTGACTGCTCCCAGAGAAAGCCCCGCCTGTTGGGCGATCGCCAAAGGGTTAGCAGGTTTGCCCGCTTTTTTTAGAAGCAGAGCGTTTTGAATCACCTTTCGAAGTAGCGCCGTCAAATCGACCCCCGCGTCGCCTCCGACAACCACATCGTCCTCCTCGAGTCGCCCGATCAGCAAATCGATTTCGGCCGAGGAGATCTTGCGATCGCCTACCAATTCCCCCAGCTCGTCGAGGGCGATGACCCGGGGCGTCCGCGTTTCTACGAGCCGCAACGCCAACTCGAAGAGTCCATCCACCAACTGGTTCATCGTTTTTCCTCCTCAGAGCTCTGCGCCCCAGTCTGGGAGCAGCGTCGCGAAAAGCGTAGCATCCAATTTACGACGCAATCATCGTCACAGCTACCAATGACAGACGTCGCCGCCTGTTTGAGCTCTGGTACGGCGTTTTCCACGGCGATGGCCTCGTCGGCCGCGCGAAGCATGGCCAAGTCGTTGTAGTTGTCTCCGAAGGCAACAATGCGCTGCCCAGGCGCAAACTGATCGCGAAGAGCCTGCACCGCATAGTGTTTGCTGGCTCGCGGGTGGTGAATCGTAAGCCACCAGGTTCCCTTGCTGTATTCGTTTTCGTAACGATACATGCGGAGCTGGTCGCCGAAGCGCCGGTGAAGGCTCTCTTCAAGATCTTTGATGGGCTGCTTACCCTCGGCCATGACGGTCAAACTAACGACCTCCTCACCCAGTACCCCATCGAGACGAGTGACTCTGGACAGTCGAGGGTCTGACGCCCGTCGACGACGCTCCTCGTACCAACGCATTCCTTCATTGATCAGCTCATCAAAGTAAAGACGATCCTTCTGGCCATCGAAGGTAGAGACAAAGGGACGTAAATCGGCCCGAAGAATTTCCTCCAAAACCTGCTGACTGAGCTCCTGGGCCAGTGCATTGGTCAACAAGTGTCGTCCTGTAGAGTAGTCACTCATGAAAGCGCCGTTGAACTCGATGATCGGCAAAGAAAAAGGCAAATCGCCCAAAATCGACCGGATCGAAAAGTAACTTCGAGCGCTCGCCACCGTGAAAAGCACCCCCTCCTCGAGTAGGCGATGGACCCCCTCGCGAGATCGCCCAGAAAGCTCCCCCCTACGATTGAGAAGAGTTCCATCGAGATCCGAGACATAAAGACAAGCAGGAGGCATCGGAGCCGAGTCTAGCCAGGGCTCGGTATCCCGCTACCCCATGGCAGCGGCGATAGCGAAATCGACAAGGAACGTTTCACCTTGCAAAATCCATGGTGATTCACCTCTGCCCAGGCCCCCTTCCACGCAAAAATAGTGCGATGACAAAAATTGAGCTAGACAGCCTCCATGTCAGATCAGCCCATTGGATTCCGCAGTCGCACCTCCACCGCCGGTCGCAACATGGCCGGAGCTCGCGCGTTGTGGCGCGCGACAGGGATGGATGACTCCGATTTCAAGAAGCCCATCATTGCCATTGCCAATAGCTTCACCCAGTTTGTGCCCGGACACGTCCACCTGCACGAAGTAGGGCAAAAAGTGAAAAAGGTGATCGACGAGGCCGGAGGCTGGGGCGTGGAGTTCAATACCATCGCCGTCGATGACGGGATCGCGATGGGCCATGACGGCATGCTCTACTCTCTGCCCAGTCGAGAGCTGATCGCCGACAGCGTCGAGTATATGGTCAATGCTCATTGTGCAGATGCCCTGATCTGCATCTCTAACTGCGACAAGATCACCCCTGGCATGTTGCTCGCCACGATGCGTCTGAACATTCCGACTATCTTCGTTTCGGGTGGTCCCATGGAGGCCGGCGCCGCCGAGGGCACTCACGACCGCGACGGAAAACCAATTCGCCACAAGCTCGACTTGGTCGATGCCATGGTGGCGGCAGCAGATAGCAAGATGAAGGACGAGGACGTAGAGCGCATGGAGCGCTCGGCGTGCCCGACCTGCGGCAGTTGCTCGGGCATGTTTACCGCCAACAGCATGAACTGTCTCAATGAGGCTTTGGGACTCGGACTACCGGGCAACGGCACTCTTCTGGCTACCCACAAGCGCCGGTGGGAGCTGTTCGAAGCGGCAGCAAAACAGATCGTTAAAAACGCCCGGGCGCACTACGAACAGGGTGATCAATCAGTTCTGCCACGCAGCATCGCGACCTTCGAAGCCTTCGAAAACGCAATGACTTTGGACATCGCGATGGGGGGCTCAACCAACACCATCTTGCACCTGCTCGCGATCGCCCGCGAAGCAGGCGTCGACTTCACCATGAAAGATATCGATCGACTGTCGCGCCGAGTGCCCTGTGTTTGCAAGGTAGCACCAGCCACACAGAAGTATCATATCGAAGACGTGCACCGTGCAGGCGGTATCTTTACGATTTTGGGCTCGCTTGATCGCGCCGGTTTGATCCATCGCGAGGTCCCAACAGTCCATGCGCCCAGCCTCGGAAAGGCCATCGAGCTAAACGACGTGCGTCACGACCAGGTACTCGAGGAAGCAAAAAAACGCGCCCTTGCAGCGCCGGGAGGCGTGCGCACCAAGGTCGCATTTAGCCAGGACAAGTACTTCAAAGAACTCGACCTGGATGCCAAAGAGGGCTGCATTCGCGAAGTGGACCACGCCTACAGCAGTGAAGGTGGTCTTGCCGTCCTCTACGGCAACATCGCCGAAAACGGCTGCATCGTGAAGACGGCCGGGGTAGACGAAGCGATCTGGAAGTTCGAAGGGCGGGCTCGCGTCTACGAAAGTCAGGACGCCGCTTGCGAAGCCATATTGGGCGATCAGATCGTGGCCGGTGATGTCGTAGTCATCATCTATGAAGGCCCCAAGGGAGGCCCCGGCATGCAAGAGATGCTCTACCCAACCTCCTACTTGAAGAGCAAAGGGTTAGGCAAATCTTGCGCCCTGCTCACAGACGGTCGATTCTCTGGAGGAACAAGCGGTCTTTCGATCGGGCACGCCTCGCCCGAAGCCGGTGAGGGCGGCACCATCGCTCTGGTCCAGGAGGGCGATCGCATCAAGATCGATATCCCCGGCCGCAGCATTTCGCTCGATATCTCAGAGGAAGAGCTCGCCCAGCGTCGAACCGCCATGCTTCAAAAAGGTACCCAAGCCTTCAAACCCGGCCCACGCGACCGCAAAGTGAGCGCCGCCCTGCGTGCCTACGCTGCGATGACAACCAGCGCAGATAAAGGTGCTGTTCGCGACGTGTCACAACTCGAACGTTAATCCGATGAACCACTTCAAGCTCTGTAGCACCTGCAAAACGCCCATCTCCTTCGAGGCAAAATACTACAAATGCAGTGTTTCGACCTGCAACAAGAAGGCCACCGCACTCTTCTTCTGCTCCGTGCCTTGTTGGGATGCCCACGTCCCTGACGCTCGCCACCGCGACGCCTGGGCCGAAGAAGAAACCGCGCCGAGCGCCTCGCAAGCCGCAGCCATGAGCTCCGAAGAAAGAGCCACGGCGCCCCGACGCGTCGTGGCTGGACGTGCAGCTCAGGGGAGTGCAGCTCAGGGGAGCACCACTCCGGACAGCACCACGGCGCCCCCCCTCAATGTAGCCGAGGTCGATGACGCTCAGTTGCCCAGGGATGTGCTCGTGGTCATGTCGAAGTTGAAGGGCTACATCAAGGCCAAGTCCGAGATGCGTACCTCCGACGGGGTCAGCGATCCCTTATCCAACCATTTACGCGCCATCTGCACCCGCGCCATCCGAAGTGCCGCCGAAAACGGTCGGGGGACGGTGCTGGCCCGGGACATCGAGGCCGCCACTCAAGGGCGCAGCGCCTCCGAATAAGAGCTCAAAGCTGCTCTTCGATGACCTTCAGGGCGCGACCGATCGCGCCCCCGCCGCCCTTTCCTGCAAAACCGACAGGAATGCGTGCTCCCCGAGCAGCTGTGACCACTGGCTCCGAATGTTGGTGGGAGATGGATTGATCACAAATGATGACCGCAAAGATGCGTCCCTGACGAATGCGCGTGGGTAGATTACCGATCGCATGAGCCCCACCGTCGCTAGTGTCGACCCACTCTGTCGCTCGATCAAGGGGGTCGGGGAGCGAGCGCTTTCGACCAGCTAGTGCTCCTACAATCACTAGCTTTTTGTTATCACAGGCATCGACGATCTTCGGTAGTGCCGAGTCGAGACTGCGCACTACGGCCTTTTCTTCGGAGGCGGCTCGCACGTCCATGGGGAGTTCTTCATCGGGTCCCACAGGGACCGATGAAGAACGCTGCACGCGCGGCTCCAAAGCCTCAGGCGACTCTTCTACAGCGGGAGCAGCCTTGGGCATTTCGCGCAAAGCTTCCACAGTCCTCATCAAGTTGAAGGCCGCAATACGTGGAGACAGGGCGGACAGATCAGGCTTGGGGAGCTGATGATGAGCCGCGTATTCGCTAGCAGCTTGAGCCTCGAGGGCACGTCGGTAGGCCGCAAGAGCGAATTCGATCGGCGCGAGGTGTGTGTCAATCGCGCAGCGACGAGCGTGCAGATGGTTCTGCATCTTGGCGAGCAGATCATCCAAGGGAGAAACGGGTTTTTCGTCTGAAGTCATCGGAGCCGATCGGAAGGGAAACCAACTTGGGCGCTCCAAGATGGGCTCCCGAGCTCCATTGAAGCAGGCGAAAGACAAAGCGCCAAAAGGCCACATACGAATGTGACCCTCTACGCCAGAGAATTCTCCGCCGAAGCTCGATCCACCAAGGTGGTTCATAAGCTCAGGACCGAGAACAAGATGGACTACTTTAGGATAAGCATGAGCCAGTCGGAGCAGGCCGGAGGCCCACGCGACTCAGAAAGAAAAAGCCAAACTCACTTTGAGTGAGGAGGCATCTTCATTTCTTTGAAGACGACGTGCTGACGCACTACTGGGTCGTACTTCTTCAGCTCAAGCTTGCCCTGCTGCAGGCGCTTGTTCTTGGTGGTGTAATAAGTGAAGCCGGTGCCGGCGCTCGAAACGAGTCGAATGTTGTCTCGCATGGGAGGCGGGGGGTATCACGGGTCCATGGGTCCGGCAACGATCTTTTAGAACAATGGACCGATTTTTGGCCATTGCCATGCAATTCTTCTTGACCTTCGCCCTGCCGCGTGGCTCACTCCTCGCCCCTTCGACAGGCCCCTAGGCAAAGGATTTTCACCGATTGCCTCTGTTTTTCCCTGGGAGCAGCCCTTCGTTTGATCGAAAGGCCGCTCTTCCTGCCGAACAAGGAAACCCACGTTTCCAAGGGAATATAGACTCGACCCTTTTCCCGGAAGATTCCGGGCCAGCCGAGAACTCACATGTCAAAGCGAACTTTTCAGCCCAGCAACACCAGCCGACTCCGCACCCATGGCTTCCGCAAGCGCAACAGCACCAAGGGTGGCAAGAAGGTTCTTCAGAACCGTCGTCGCCGCGGACGCGTACGCCTCGCCGTTACTGCCTACAAGAAGTAAGCGTGAGTCAAGTCGGTCCCGCACCACTCGGACCGAGTTCGTCAGCACGACAGGCAATCTTCCACGACGAAGATTGCCTTTTGTTGCTTTGTTCAACTTCTTTTTTGATTGAATACCAAGACGATTTTTTGAGGCGGCTCCCGGAGGAAGATTGCGATTCGGCCCGGATAGACGTGTACGAAAAAGACACGAGTTTCAGACCATTCAGTCCCAGGGCAAGCGAGTGGTCGGTCCCCATTTTGTCTTCGTTATCGCGCGCGCAAGCCAAGAAGATCAGCTGCCCCGGTTGGGCATTACCGTAACCAAACGGGTCGGCAACTCAGTCAGACGCTCGCGAATCAAGCGTATCTTGCGAGCGGCGTTTCAAAAAGGAGAAGGCTGGCTTCCCCCCGGTTTCGATCTGGTGGTGATTTGCCGCCGAGACCACCCCGAGCTGAAGAGCGCCAGCGTGATCCTCGAATGGGAAAAATCTTCAAAAAAGGTGCGGCGCGCACTCGACGCTCTGCTTGAATCAAAAGACTCCAAGTCGAGCTCCCCTTCGCCCCATCTCCCTCCCCTCTCGTCATGAAATCGGTGAGTCGCCTCATCTCCTACTTATTGATTGGGCTCGTTCGCCTCTATCAATGGACACTCTCGCCCTTGCTTGGACCAAGCTGCCGGTTTACTCCCAGCTGCTCGCACTATGCTATCGCATGCCTCTCGACGCACGGCCCAATGCGCGGTAGCTGGCTCGCAGCAAAGCGCATTGCGCGCTGCCATCCCTTTCATCCGGGCGGTTACGACCCTCCACCAGAGGCGGGCTCCGACGGATCTCACCCCTCAACCTAACTACTCCCCAGACTTGGCTCAAAAATCGAGCTGGCGGTACCTTCGAAAGCAAAAATTAGATCATCATGGAACGCGGATCACGCATCCTCGTCTTTCTTGCCATCTTTGCCGGACTTTACTTCATGTTCGGAAAGAAGGACGAGCCTTCTGCCCAAAGTAAGATAGTCGAATCTAAGGTCGTTCTCCCCGAGGGAAATCGTCCGGCTGCCCAGACTTGTGACATCTGGACCGATGTCTATCGGGCAAAGATTTCGACCCGTGGAGCCGTACTCGTCAGTAACGAACCACTGACAGCGAAGTACAAGAAGGGTGGCCAGGCTTTGCAGATGGTCACGACTCCCGACCACCCTACGCTGAGCCCTCTATATACGAGCTTTGCTAGTCTCGCTGATCCCGAGCGAAAGAAAGACTGGCTCGTCAAGACCGACGTCCAGGACTTCAAGATCACCGCATCGACGAGTCGCAGTTGTACCCTCGTATACACCGATGAGCGCGTCCGTATCGAAAAGGTGTTTTCTGCGGGAAAGTCCCCCTATTCGATCGAGCTCAAGACGAACGTCACCAACCTCAGCGACGAAACGCACCCCTACGCCCTTTCGGCCAACGCTGCGGCCTATCTCAAGGACAGCGAGGTGGCGAGCAAGATGTTCCGCATGAACCCTCTGATGAGTCATGTGGAATGCTTTACGGCGGACGACTCGGTCACCCGCGAGCGCCTCGAAGAATTTGACGACGACAGCTTCGGTGACGAAGAACGCTTTCGTAAGAACGAGATCAACCCTGGGTACTGGTCTCAACCTTCCGGCGACGCCTCGGTGGTGGCAGTCTCCAACGCTTACTTCACGACGGCTGTTTCTCATGAGGACGCCCCCAGCGCCCCCTCCTGCCTTTTGCAGATCGATCATCGCTATCACCGCGACCGCTACGCCAGCCCCTCGGATGACCCGGACGCCGGAGCCATCTATCAAGCTCGCCTGGCCTACCCTCCCCGGGATCTGGCCCCCCAAAAAACCGAGAGCTTCGAGTTCAAGGCTTTCATCGGCCCCAAAGAACGTAGAGGCCTATCCGCGGCCGGAGAGCAGTTCGATCCCATCATCGATCTGGGCTTCTTTTCGGTCATCGCCAAGGTGCTCGTCAGCTACTTGCTGTGGCTTTACGAGCTCATCCCCAGCTGGGGTCTGTCCATCGTGCTCCTGACGGTGACCACGCGCAGTTTGCTCTTCCCGCTCACCTGGCCCTCCGTCAAAAACATGGTGCACATGCGGGAACTCAAGCCTGAGATGGAGCGCCTCAACGAGAAGTTCAAAGACGATCCTCAGGCCAAGGGCTTGGCCCAGATGGAGCTCTGGAAGAAGCACGGCGTCAATCCCATGAAGGGTTGCCTCCCCCAGCTCGTCAGTATGCCCGTGTGGTTCGCCCTGTATACGACCCTGCAAAGCGCAGTTGAACTCTACAATATCCCCTTCCTTTGGTTCCCTGATCTTTCGGAAGCGGACCCCTACTACATCCTGCCCTTCGTCATCGGTGCCGTGTTCTTTGCCCAGCAGAAGCTCATGCCGATGCAGGCTGATCCGGCTCAACAGAAGATGATGATGTATTTCATGCCAGCCATGTTCACAGTATTCATGCTGTTTCTCCCGGCAGGTCTCGGCGTCTATATGTTCACCAACAGCTTGCTCGGTATCGCCCAGCAGCAGGTGGTCGAACGACACGCCAAGAAGACCCTCGAGGCACGAAAAGCCAAAGCCCAGGTGAGCGAAACACCGGGCGCCTCAAAGAAGAAGAACAAGCGGGGCTGATCTGATCACGCTCGATCTGACCAATCCCGGTGGAACCCACAAAAACAAGGCGGTGAGCCGACATGAGCGAAGAACAAATCTCTGAAACAGCCGAAGAGGCAATTGTCGAACAAGATGACGTGGAACTCGATGATGATCGAGACGACGACGACGAAGGCTCGGCAAGTGAAGCAAACGACGATGGGACGCCAAAGAAACGCCGTCGTCGTCGCAAGAAGAACAGCAAAACCGAAATCATCGAGCCCCCGGACGAGAAGAGCGCCATGGCACTCGAGTTCGTCACACACGTAGTTGAGGACATGGAAATCGACTGCGAAGTTCGGCTCCGACGTCCAGGAGCCGACAGTCCTGACGAGATCAGTATCGAAATCGTCGGTCGAGATTCGGGTCGAATTATCGGCAAGAAGGGCCAAGTCCTGCAGGCTCTCCAGTTTCTGACTCACCGAGTGATCAATCGTCCCGGCGAAGAAAAGCGTCACATCTTGGTGGACGCCGAAGGATATCGCAGCCGGCGTGACACCAACCTGGCCACGATGGCACGCAAGTTGGGCAAACAAGCGCTTGAACTCGGAAAGATCATCACCTTCGAGCCCATGAACCCGCGCGACCGCCGAGTAGTTCACATGGCCTTGGCCAACTTCGAAGGCGTCGTCACCAAGAGTGATGGAGAAGGCGACGACCGCCGAGTCCAGATCATTCCGGTACGTCGTTAAGCTCAAAGTCCAAGAGCTAGTGAAAGGACCTGGGCTTCGCCTGGGTCCTTTTTTGTTCCAAGCCCACCTCGCGGAGATAACCCAAGTATTCTTCGTTCGGGTAACTAAGTACCAAGGCAAGGGACTTTGGGGGTTTGACGGGGGCGCAGAGCGAGGCATGCTTTGCCCATGCGACTGTCCCAGACTGTGAGTTGTCTCCTGCTATCCAGTACCTTAACCCTCGCCTGTGGGGGTGCCCGAGCCGTTCGTGGTGACGATGTCGAAGGACTCGACACAGACGCGATGAGCACGGGCCTTGACCGCCGCGATCTGCAAAAGCTCAAGGCCGAAAACATGAACGCCCTCGACGGAGCGGCTGTGGTCAAGCGTTGGGAGTCCGAAAACCGACCCCAACTAGCAGTGCTTCCCTTTCGCAACGAAACAAGTGAGCACATCGACAGCGCCTTGGACGCTCTGATCAGCGACATCGAAACAGACCTGATCAACGCCGGCCACGTCGCAGTGATCAGCCTCGAGAACCAGGCCAATCTACTTGCGGAAATCAAACGCCAACAAGGCGAGGGTTTCGATCAAGGGAAGGCTGCGGCAATCGGTCGCCAGATGGGAGTGAAGTACATCATCACCGGCAAGGTATTTTCGACCGACGAGAAGCTCAAGGGCGAACGCCGCGTTCAGTACTACCTCTTCATGCAAGTGCTCGAAGTCGAGACTGGCCAGATCTTGTTCCAAAACAAAGCAGCACTGACCAAGGCGATGCTCTGACTTTTAAGGGGTCGAGCACTTGACGGGTCGACTCCTCTACAAAGGACGGTCCTCAGCTTTTCGCTCCTCCGGTCCCTACCATGCGCTCTCTTCTTCCCTTCTCCTCTTGCCCGAGTCTACCGTCGACTACGCGTCGTACGAAGGTTCGACACGTGGCAAGGCAGCCTCGCCGGGTCAACCGAATCGGTCTGATCCTGGTGTTGGCCTTCGCCACCGGTTGCGCAGGTCACGCGGCAAAGACAAAAGACGCTCGAACCGCGCTCGACCGAGGCGATCCCGCTACCGCACGCGCTCTTTTGAACAAACGTCTCAAGGTGAAGGACGGTTCTGAGATCCCCACCAAAGAGCGCAAGTTTACCGCCCTGTTGGTGCTCGACCGCAGCATGATTTCCCAGAGCCTGAACGAATACGAAAGTTCCAGTTCCGATCTCATTTACGCTGACAAGAAAGTCGAAATGCTCGACATGTCCCGGTCGACGATCGATGACATTGGCAAGTACGTTTTTTCTGACGATGCGGGCCCCTACCAAGCCCCCCCTTTCGAGAAAGTCTTGATCAATACGATCAACATGCAGAACTTTCTCGCCAACCGAGATCTCAACGGAGCCCGCGTCGAGGCCCGCAGACTCGCCATCATCCAAAAATATCTGGCCGACAACGAAAACGGAGCAGTATCGCTCAACGCGCCCGGTAGCTACTTGGCCGGCTTCGTATTCGAACGAAGCGGTCGTCCTGACATTGCGTTGCGCTATTACGACGAAGCCCTGCAGCACGTCGATTTCGAGACCCTGGTCGAGCCAGTCGCCCGCCTATCGAGAACGAACGCCTATTCGTCGCCTCGCCTTGAGAAGTTCTTGAAGCGCCATGGCGCCACCCAGCTCGCCACCGCACAACCCCAGTCGACTCCAGAACAAGACGAGCTCGGGGACGTTCTCATTCTTCTCAACTACGGACGCGTGCCCGCCAAGGAGCCGCGCCGCATCCCCATTGGTCTCGCTCTGACCTGGGCGACTCACGATCTTACGGGACCCAAACAAGTTACAGCCAATCGCCTCGCCGCCCAAGGCCTGGTTTCTTGGGTCAACTTCCCGGCCCTTGAGGACAGCAAAAGACGACTTCAAGCGCCTCAGGTCACCTTGGAAGGCGCCCCCGTGCGTCTCGAAGGAGCCGGAGCTGTCGACTCTGTCGCGCGCCAGGTCCATGACGCAAATAAGGGGAAGATTATCGCGTCGGCCATCACCCGCTTGATTGCCCGAGTGATAGCCGGAGAAAGTGCGGGGGCGGCAACTCGAGCGGCGAGCGACAGCGGACTAGCCGGCGCCCTGGTGAGCCTAGCCACCCAGGCGACACTAACCGCCGCAGACACGCCCGATACGCGAAGTTGGTCGACCCTGCCGGCTCGCATGGCCGTGGGACGTCTGCGCCTCCCAGCCGGGACCCATACCCTCAAGATGAAGGTGCAGGGCCAACAGCGCACCGAGACCTTCAAGCTCGAACCAGGCGGCTGGCACGCGGTCGTGATGACCGTACTTCGCTAAGTATTCCGCTCTCGCGGCCCCTGGCCTACTGAACAGGCGGTTAGACCACCCTCTCCCCGAAGGGTCGCTCCCCCTTGCCATTTGCGTCACTCAGTAGTTCGAGCTACATGGCTCGTCCCCTTTGGGCCCCGACGACAGAGAGCGCACGCCCCAAAGAGAGTTTTTCAACCCTATCATTCTGAGAGACTTTCATGAAAGCAGACATCCATCCCAACTACATGCCCGCTATCTTCGTCGACGGTGAGCACGAAGTCATCACCCGCAGCACGATGAAATCGTCGGAGAAGCGCACCATTGATGGCGTGGAGCACAACGTCATCCACACCGACATCTCGGCATTCACGCACCCCTTCTATACGGGTAAGCAGCGTCTCGTGGATACTGCCGGTCGCGTCGAGCGCTTCAAGCAGCGCTTCGCCAAAAAGAAGTAAGCGCACCAGTTTCGAATCGAAAGAGCCGACAGGGGTAACCCGGTCGGCTCTTTTCGTATCGGCTTTCATACATAGGGGCGGAGCGACTCACCTGGGCTGCTGTTCAGCGAAACTCATTGGACGCTATACAAGCACCTATTGAGACGCTTTGGCCGCAAACCCAAAGATGGCCCGAGGCAGAAAGGATCGGTTACGATGATCGGCGAAAGCGGCTTGTCCGAAAGCCGAACGATTCACCGAGAGCGATTTCTGAGTTTTGGCTAAAGACAACAAGTTTGGAACATTTGGAGGCGTGTACACGCCGTCGCTTCTGACGATCCTCGGCGTGATCATGTATCTGCGCTTGCCCTGGGTCGCCGGGCACGCGGGTTATGCCGGCATCATCGGCATCATCTTGGTGGCCCACGTGATCAGCATCGCCACCGGTCTCAGTATTTCTTCGATCGCCACCGACAAGAACGTGGGGGCGGGTGGTCCCTACTACATCGTTTCACGCAGCCTCGGCCTTCCTATCGGCGGCGCGCTCGGCCTGGCTCTGTTCACCGGTCTGTGCTTCAGCACGAGCCTTTATGTGATCGGTCTTTGCGAAAGTGTGCTCGACACAATGGGGATCGAAGCCACCCCTACAGCCATTCGAATCGCTGGCACCATCGCGCTCCTCGTGATCACGGCGGTCACGGTGATCAGCACCTCCTTCGCGATAAAAACCCAGTATCTCGTCTTCGCCCTGATTTGTATCTCGCTCATCGCCATCTTCTTTGGCGATCCTTCTAAGGTCACCCCCGGACCCGCCAGCGACGAAGCTCCTCCCACTATCGCCTTTCTTTTCGGTATCTTCTTTCCCGCTGTCACAGGTTTCACTGCCGGGGTCAACATGTCCGGGGATCTCAAAGATCCCAAACAAGCGATTCCGCGCGGAACAATGCTGGCGATCGCTTCAGGACTGATCGTCTACACGGGCATGTCTGTGCTCTTGCTCTCGCGCCTGGGCCCAGAAGTCCTACAGAACCAGCCCAACGTCCTTCTACAAATGGCCGCGGTGAGTCCCTGGCTCGTCATCCTCGGCATCTGGGGCGCCACCTTCTCCTCTGGCTTAGGCAGCATCATGGGGGCTCCCCGTATTTTGCAGGCGCTATCGGTTGATCGCATCACCCCCGGCCTGTTCGGCAAAGGTCACGGTCCGACCCAAGAACCTCGCAATGCTCTGATTCTCTCCGTTTTGATTGCAGAAGCAGGGATCTTAATCGCCGAGCTCAATGCGATCGCCCGTATCGTCTCCATGGTCTTTCTGACCATGTACGCCTTTCTCAACATCAGTTGTGCGATCGAAGCCAAGGTTAGTCCCGATTTTAGGCCGGCTTTCCGCATTCCCGTCCTCGTAAGCATCATCGGAGCAGTGACCTGTATCGTCATCATGATCCAGCTCGATCTGATTGCGATGTTGGGCGCCACCGCGCTCATGGTGCTGCTCTACGTCGTACTGCAACGACGACAACTCGAACTCGATGCGGGTGATGCCTGGCAAGGTGTCTGGTCGGCGCTCATTCGCACCGGGCTCTATCGAGTCACAGGCAGCACTACCAAGCAACAGCGCAACTGGCGGCCGAACATCGTGGCCTTCCGCACCAGTTCCGAGGCCGGTACCCGCTACGACGACTTTGCCGAGGCCCTGATCACCGGAAACGGGATCCTGACCGACTTCGAAATCAACGGAGGCGGCGCCCTGGCGGGCCACCGGGGACATGACGCCCTTTACGAACTGAAGAGCGAACACCTCAGACTCAAAGAACCCAAAATCGAGGTTTCCCCGGGCGCCGGAACAACCAAAGAACAACCAAAGAAACAAGAGAAGAACGACGACAAAAAGCGTTCCGACCACGAGCGCTCCGTCGGGCTCTTCCGACGCCAGCTCTACATCGCGGGCTCGCCGTTTGACGAGATTGGCGCGGTTTGCCGCCACTTCGGTTTTTCGGGGCTCGAACCCAATACGCTCCTCCTCCCCCACGCCATCCATCGAACCGAGCCAAAAGACTTCATTAAGGCAGTCGATCAGGCTGCTGATCAAGATCTCAATATCTTGCTCTACAAGCCGGTTGCTCTTTCAAAGAAGGCTGAACGCATCGATATTTGGTGGCAGGTCGACCAGGGCAATATCGCCTTCAGCCTCGCGCTATTGCGTTTCATTACACGGGCTTCAAAGTGGGAGCGCGCTTCCCTGCGGTTTGTCATCATCAGCAACGACAGCGCCAACAACGACAACCTGCGTAGCACGATGCGTCGCCTCCTGCGCGAGCATCGCATCAACGCAGACATCAAACTCGAGAACGACACTTTCGGTGACCGCAGTTTCGCCGAGCGCATCCGTTCCCTTTCGGCAGATGCCAGTCTTACCATGATCGGTTTGCCGAACGACAGCGGGCAACTCACCCCCGACTTTCTCAAAGAGTCAGAAGAGATCGGCGATCGTCTCGGCAACGTCCTTTGGATCCGGGGAAGCAGCAACTTTCCAGAAATCCTTCCCACTGGGCGTGCCGCGGCCATCTCGGAGCTACCGCCCGTCTCGAACATGGAGGGGGGCCTGGCAGCACTACCCGAGCTCAAACTGCCGGAAGTTCCCGACATCCTCACCACAGTTACAGAGTTTTCAGACGCCTACCAACGTTTGGTCGGTCGCCTGAGCGATCAGTGCTTGTCCAAGATCTACGGACGCCATATCGAACTCATCCGGCAGATCCACAAGTCAGCCTCCAAGCACCTCGATCCTGAAGCGGTCACCAAGGCGGGCAACCCCAAGAAGCAACGCACCGCTTACAATCGCCAACAGAGCTCCTTTCTCTTGGAGTGCAAAACCGCACTCGAGACCTTTGGGCACCAAGAACTCCAGGACCTGCGCTCCATTTTCGAAGGCAGCATCGATTCCTTCATCCACGATGAACGCGCCCTAGGACAGATGAGCGATCAGCGCGTGATAGCTCGCCCCAAGCGCGACTTCTTGCCCCAAGCCGGCGACTCAAGACGCACCCTCAAGTTCAAGCGGCGGCGACGAATGGTAGCCGTCTTCACCCGAAAAGATCCAAACTACCGGGTTCCAGTCGGACACCTGAAGCGCTTTTACTTTGGCCAAGCCATAGCCAAACTTCTCGATCCCACCCTGCGAACCTTGAGCACGGATTGCCACCAGTTGGTGATCCATGTGGGCAAACTGCTCAACTCAAGCCGAGCGCGAGTTCAAGAAAGCGAAGTCGAGGACTTACCGCGCATGTTGGGGGCACAAAGACAGCAGCTTTTGCGCCACTTGGACGAACTCGATGCCCGCGGCAAGGACCTGCTACGGAAACGACGCTGGTACCTCATCGTCGGAGCCCTGGAGCTCGCGCAAGACTTCGGCGACGATATCTCGAGCTTCGACCTACGAGCTCGGATCGACAAAGAGCGCCCCGTACCACTACGTCTCAGTTCCGAAGTCGACGAGCTACCCACCTCGTGGGCCAAGTACCAAGAGCGTCTAGCGGCACATGCTGAGCTCGCTCTCTCGCTCTCCGGGGTACAGCATCGTGCAAACGCAATCTTCATGCGAGGCCGGCAGGCCGTCGAGATCGGTCTCAACACGGGCGCCCGGCGCCAGGTGGAAAACGCGATTGCGGCGCTGCAAAAGCTAAAAGAACTTGCGCACCCCAGGGACAACGAAACCCTCATCGGCGCGCAGCTTTTGGCAACGCCTGGTCTGAGTACCTGGGTAAGTGTGGATCCCCGGGCGGTCTTCAACACGCAAACCGTCCTGACTTCCCTCACCCAAGAATATGCCGGCATCGCCGATGAGCTCCCTCAGGAAATTTCGACTCTCTCCGACGAATCCGTCCAGGCACTCGAGGAGGGACGCAAAGCGACTCTGGAGGATGTGACCCTTCCCGTGCGAAGTCTTGTGCAGTTCTTCATCGAGCACGAGCTCATCACAGGGATTCAAACCGATCTCAGTGATATCAGCCGTACCGAACAACGGTCCCTAGGAATTGCGCAGGATGTGGCTCGCATCGTCAATTTTCAACTTTCGGAACTCGATACCGACGAAGAAGACAACCAAGAAGAGCTCGTCCGCCAGCTTCTCGCGGCGGTGGATTCGAGTCTCGACCGCCTCACCAAAGAACAGAATCTCTTGGCGGAATTGAAGACTCAAACGCTTCACAAGTTAGACGAAAGACTTCATGTCGTGACCGAAGCCACCAACGCCTACGAGCTTTCTCTGGCGGCACACCGGCTCGAACAACATCTGCGGGTCAACCAGGGGCTCCGTGCCATGAGCGGGGCCCAGGGAGCCCTGCGGCGCGGACTCAGTTGGATGCGCGACGGAATCGCACGACTCATCTATCAGCGTAGCGAGGCGGCCGTCATGGTGGCCAACAATCGCTCAGAAGTCGCCGACTCGGACAAGGCCGTCGATCGGATCGCGGCCCTCGTTCGGACTCTGACCGTACGACCCGAAGTGGCCCAGGCCCTACCCTACTTTTACCGTCAGTTGTTTTCGGGACAGGGTAGCGTCAACGAAAGCTTTTGGGTCGGACGCACTTCCCAACTCGAAAAGGCGAAACGGGCGGTGAAACAGTTCGACGCCGGGCGGTCAGGGTGCCTCTTGGTCACCGGTCCTCGTCTATCCGGAAAGTCCGCGCTTCTGCAAAAGCTGGCTTCGGAAGCCTTCGACAAAAGACGCGTCTTCCGCGTGCATGCTACTCCGGGTGGCAGCACTGATTTGGACGTTTTCGCTCGGGCTCTGGCAAAAGCGCTCGGCCAAGATTTAGCCTTGGGAGAAACCTCTCTCAAGGGCCTCCTCGCTGCCTTTCCCCCATCGTCCGTCGTGATCATCGACGAACTGAGCTTGTGGTGGGAGCGCGGAGAGCAAGGTGCGGTGGTCATCAACCAGATCCTACGCGCGATCGAAGAGCAGCGGGGTCGTCTACTCTTCGTTCTGGGAGTGGGCAGCCACACTTACAAGATGATGAATCGCTTCACTCAACTGGGCGATTCTACCCTCGCCCTGCTTGAATGCAGCGCGCTTTCGGCTGACCAGCTACAAAAGATCATCACCTACCGCCACAGTTCCACCGGCCTGTCCTATATCTACAAGGGTAAAGGCGAAGAAGAACTCACTGCCGTCGCTCGAGCGCAGCTCTTTTCTGCTCACTTCGATCTGACCGCTGGACGCGTGGGTGCGGCCTTGCGCTCGTGGGTAGCTTCCATCGACAAGGTCAAAGGCGACAGCATCGAAGTCAAGATGCCGGTTCGCCGGGACTGGGAAGCACTCGACAGTTTGGCTCCCCATTGGGTGGCAATCATCATCCAGCTGGTCGTCCACAAGCAGCTCGGTACCGAGAGACTCGCTCGTCTATGCGGCCTGAACGCAGAGGAAATGAAAGAGCAGCTGGACCCGCTCTTGCGCATGGGCTTGGTACTAGAAAGTCAACGCCGCATCCTAGAGCTGGAGCCAAGCCTGGAGCTCCCTATCTATGAACGCTTTGCGAAGAAGGGGTACCTTTCATGATAGCACCCAAGCTGTTCTTTGATCTTGGCTGGCTCAGCCTTTTCGGGCTTGGGTTCTTCGCCGTCTATCTGCTTACGAGAAAGCTCATCGAAGTCCTCCCTTTGGAGGCCGAAGTCAGAGCGAAAGGACGCAGGGCTCACCCTCTCTTCGGTTTGTTGCTTTGTTTCGTCTACTCGCTGCTAGCAGCCAAGACGCTGTTTCGCTCCAACGAGATCACACAAGGTCTGGCGCTTTTGTTCGTAGTGGCGGCCTTCGCTTTCGCTAGTCAACGCTTGTTACGCGACTACTTCGCCGGAGTTGCCATCATCGCGGAACAAAGTTGTCGCGTGGGAGATCAAATCCGGGCACTGGGTATGAGTGGTCGAGTACTTGAGCTGGGTACTCGCGGACTCTCTATCGAGAGTCAGGACGGCGACCGCGCCGTGCTTCCTTACTCGAAGTTGCTCAGTGAACCGATCGTCGTGACCAAGAACGTAGAAGGTGGAACCTACGCACATACCTTCGCAATTGAACGCCCCGCGGTCACACTCGCCAAGATCGCTCAACTCGTCGAAAGAGTGACCCAAACCCATCACTGGTCGGCCCTAGCTCGCCCGCCCGAAATAGAAATCGTCGATTCAAAAATCGAAATCACGATCTACTCTCTGTCCAAGAACCGCGTCTTGGACATCGAAGCGGCCATCCGGGAGCGTATCCAGTCAGCATGAGCTCACCGAGTGCACCACCTCCTCCCGATCTGGGTATGAAGGCGAGCTCAAGACCTCCGCCCTATAGCAGCACAGCTCAGCCTACGACCAAGCGCAGCTTGGGGTTGCTCGATGCCACCGCCGTCGGCATTGGGGCCATCGTCGGCGGAGGAATCCTCGTTCTGGCTGGGGTGAGCTTCAAGTACACCGGACCGGGCGCCATCGTCGCTTTCTTCCTCAACGGGTTACTTGCCGTCATTACAGCCCTCAGTTTCGCAGAGGTCTCGACCCGATTTCCCGAGTCGGGTGGTGTCTACACCTTTGCCAAAAAGCTGCTCTCGGTACGCGCCGCTTTCGCCGTAGGCTGGATCCTCTGGTTCGCTTACATCGTTGCGGGCGTACTCTATGCCCTCGGCTTTGCCTCCTATGGGGTGGAGCTCCTCTCGGTGCTCTACCCCGGATCGCCACCGCCGTGGGTAAAAAGCCGAACGACGATCGTCCTCTTCGCCCTTATACCTGCCCTCTATTACTCGGTTTCCTTGATCCGGAAGTCATCGGGAGGCGGCCAATGGGCGACCTGGGGCAAGGTGGTCGTCTTCTTCGTCCTGTTGTTGATCGGGGTCGTTCAGATGGCCCGCAGCGAAGTTCAAGACTCCGTAGCCAAGCTGACCCCCTTCTTTCCCGAAGGTTCTACGGGCTTGCTCCAGGCGATGGGACTGACCTTCATCGCCTTGCAGGGTTTCGACCTCATCTCCGCCGTGGCTGGCGAGGTCAAAGATCCCGAACGGACGATTCCCAAGGCGATGCTTCTGTCGCTCGGTGCGGCTCTCGTCATCTACATTCCCTTGCTCCTCATCGTAAGCACGGTGGGCACTCCCGATGGCTCCTCTGTCACAGCGATGAGCCAACAGGATCCAGAAACGGTCATGGCTCGAGCCGCCGAACTCTTCATGGGGCCAGCCGGCTACTGGTTAGTCATGATCGCGGCTCTACTTTCGACACTTTCCGCCCTGCAGGCGAACATGCTCGCTGCCTCGCGCGTCGCGCACTCGATGGCCGAAGACCGCACCTTGCCAGCTGTACTCGCGCAAACTCATCCCAAGCTCCACACCCCGCACATGGCCATCTACGCCACGGGTCTGACCCTGGTCGCTTTGCTCTTGGCCGTGCCTGACTTAGCCGCGGCAGGATCAGCCGCAAGCCTGATCTTCTTGATAGCCTTTGCCCTCGCCCACGCCACGGCGATTCTTGCTCGCAAGCGCGGCGAAGAAAGAGCCAGCATGTTGCCTTCGACGGCCCCAGTGGCTCTAGGCCTGATGCAAAGCACCCAAAAGGCGCCTCCCTTCGAGGCTCCTTTCTTTCCCCTGATCCCCGTCGTCGGAGGTATATCTTGTGCTGCCATGGCCGCCTTTCAGGCGGTCGCCGAACCAGCCGCAGGGGGCATTGCCCTGGTATGGCTCGGACTGGGCGGGCTCCTGTACGCGGCACTCTTTTCTGATCGAGCCGAAACCTACGACGCCTTCGCCGAAGCACGAGACCCTCAACTCGCCAAAATGCGCGGACGCAACCCCCTCGTGCTTGTTCCCGTTGCTAACCCCGATAGTGCACAATCTATGGTGGAGGTCGCCGCTGCGTTAGCGCCGCCCCGAGTCGGTCGCGTGATGCTCCTGCGCGTCATGCAGCCGCCCGCTGAGAACGAACATGCTTTAGTCGCCTTGGAGCAAGCGCAGCGCGTCATGGCTCAAGCACTTCATGCCGCTCTTCAGTCAGGACATCGCCCCGAGGGCCTGGTGACCATCGCAACTCGACCTTGGTTCGAAATCGGACGAGTCGTACGCTCCCACTTGTGCCAAGGTTTAGTACTGGGCCTTCCCAAGGATTTGTCTCAAATTGCAGGGGGAGAGCTCGAATCATTGGTCAATTCACTCGACTGCGACGTCACCCTCGTTCGTGGTCACGGCATCTGGAACCCATCGTCCGCGCACAAGATCCTCGTCCCGGTGGGGCGTCAGGGCCATGACGTAGAAATGCGAGCTCGGGTTTTAGGAAGCTTGCAAACCCAAGGTCGTCCCGAAATCACTTGGGTCACTGTGATTCCTCCAAGCGATACTGCCGAAAGCGAGGCGCAAACCCATCGAAAGCTACTATCACTGGCTCGAGACAATGTTTACGGGGATCCGGTGCTCAAGGTCCTGCGCAGCGAAAGCCCCATAGAAGCGCTCGCCGAGATGGCGGCTGAACATGAGCTCTTGGTCCTAGGCATGCATCGCGGAGACGACGGCAAACGATTGCTGGGCAGCTTCAACACGGCCCTACTCGCTCACACAGAAGTGGCCGCTCTCGTCATCAGCGGTTCAGGACGATTCAAGGTTTGATACTGGGATCGTCAATCGACAGACAACTCTTAGAAGGAACAGCCCAGCTCAGGGTGTTGTACCAAAATTGAGCCACCTGATAGCTCACCGACGGCGACTCATCGGAACAGCTCGGATTGGTGTCGCAAAAGAAGGACATTTCCCCCGTCCATAATGGAACATAGGTCACCCAATCATCGTGATAGAAAAACACGCGCCCGTTTTCGATGTTTCGCGTTACCCCCAGTTGCACAGCGGCGTCGCCCACGACCAAGTCTCCGTGACCTTTGACGGAACGCCCCAAAAACGCACCGACTGCGTCGATATGGTTGGAGATCGGGTGCCCTGGATCAAAGGTCGTGACCTTACGTGATGAGCCCAAACAGTATCCGCAGTCGCCCAAGGCAGTCGAGGTATCGGTCGAAGTCACGGCAAAATTGAGACCCGAAAAGGAAAGCAATCCGTTCGTCACCGCTACGGTTTCTCCGCCCCCTTCGTAACCGGAAAGAGCAATCACTGCGCCCCCCTCAGAAACCCACTCCATCAGCGCGTGGCTTTCATCGGAACTGGGGTTCCACTGCCCGAGATCTTGGAGCAACAAGACGTCGACTGACGACAGCAACTCCTCGCCGATCTCTTCCGGTTCGATTCGGTGCTCGGCCGACACATTGCTGACTCGATTAAGCCAGGCGACGACTGCATCAAGGCCCCCTTCTCCGGGGACGGCCCCTCCGGTCGCGACTTTTCCGAGACTCAGCAAACGCAAACAAGCAGATTCTTCCCCCGCTAGAGCTCCCCCCATGCCCGCACTTCCTCCCTGATTGCCCGCCGAGTAAATGGGAAACTGATCGAGGTCACCGCTAGCGGCGGTCTCCTCACCCGTGCGGGTCGGGCCACCCGAGACGGGATCGTCTTCCGCGAGATCAGCGTCGTAGCGGATGCAAGCCCCTGTCGAAGCAAGAAGCAGCCCCGCCCCCCAGCGAGCGAGGCAAGCCAGCTCCAATCTGTAAAGAGTACTAAAGAGGGCCATCAGAATAAGAAGCAGCAAAAAGCCCGGACAAGAAAGTCCGGTCAATGAGCTACTCTGACCTCAACGCTGGGGACCTGCAAGTTGGAAGCGGGACATAGATCACTCGCATGAGAGTCGACCCGCCGATTTACCTCGAATTTCCAAGGCCAGTGAAAGGCAAAGTCATGACTCGATACGAATGGAGGCGGCTCCCCACCTCAGGCAACATCGAAAACCGGCGCCGCGAGAGCCCTCCCATAGACAAAACTCAAGGGCCCCCGAGGAAGCCCTTGGGCAGAAGCTCCACCGCCGCTCGCCCAAAAGAGTGAGGCAAGCGCCAGCGGCCTTTTCACGTGGTCTGTTCGATGTACGTGTGTTTTTTTTGCGCGCGTCTCGCCCCCTTCGGGCAACGAGACGCGCTGTAGTTGCCCATTAAGGTAGCGCCCGCTCGAACTCTAGCGAATGATCGTATCATCCTGGATGATGAAGCACTCGGGATCGCCAGAACCCCACTTAAGCGAGTTATACCAAAACTGAGCGATCGTATACTGCTCCACTGGATGCTCCAGAGTGCACTGGCCGTTTGCACTGAAGTTCGGATCCCGACAATTCGTCGGCAGCCCCGCTCCGGTCCACTGACTGTTGTAGGTCACCCACTCGTCGTGGAAGACGAAAACATGGCCGTAGTCGATGTCAGCGGCGGCACCCAAGACTGCGCCAAACTCCTCGGCGACCGGCGTGCCCCCCATCACCGAACGACCATGGAAAGCTCCAACCTGTTTCATGTTCAAACCGATCGGATGTGTGGTCCAGCCGGCCTGCGGAACTGCCGCGCCGTAACAATCCTCGCAAATTCCCAACTTGGTCTTACGCTGGGTTTCGTTCGCCGTATCCGAACTTGGCACGTACGCCATACCAGAGAAGGCGATGAGGTCATTGACGTTCGCCATCTCGTTGGCGTCTGCCTTGTAGCCATTGAGGGTGATCACTCCGCCGCCCGCACGCACCCACGCCTCAAAAGCAGTTTTTTCTTCGGCGCTGAAAGGAGTCCACAAAGAGACGTCTTGAATCACAATCACATCATAGTTATTGAGATACTCGGCCGTAACTGCTGGCTTAGCCGCAAAGTACTCTGCATCGCCAGTCGAGTTCTGGTTGAGCCACGCGACGATGGCATCCTGCCCGTCCATGCCCGGCACCGCGCCGTAAGTTCCCAGGGCGCCCCAGGTAGCAATCTTGATGCAAGTACAGACCGGGGCTCCGGCCGCGTCCAAAATCGGATTGCCGGCCGCGTCTAGCTCGCACTCGACCTCCCGCATCTGGTCTCCACCCTCCGAGGTCTGCCCCGTCGTCAAATCGATGTTTTCGGTCGTACCGCCCGTAGTCGCATCGACAGTCGTCGAACTTGTGCCGGCGGTCGTGGCATCCGTCGTCGAGCCAGTCGAAAGGCCAGTGGTTGTCGATGGGGCGGGGTCTTCAGCCGTACAAGCGATCCAGGCCGAAGCGCTAGAGAGGGTAAGAAATGAGAAAAGAAGTTTTCGATGCATGGTGATCACTTTCAAATCGAAGGAAGGCGCATTCAACGCCCGAAGGTCAATGCCCCGGGGAATCGGTGCGAATCATGATAGCTTGGAGCTCCTTTGACCAGAACGCAAAGGTCTCGCGGGAGAGCTATTTGCGCTGGAAGGGGCAGATCTTCCCCTCGTCGCGTATCGCAAAAACGAGAAGTTCTCCGTACTTTTATCCACAGGGTGACTTTTTAGTCTAAAAAGAACCATTTCTCGAAGTGACTCTACATGCCTCTTGAGCAACCAAGTGCGCTAGACTCGTGAAGTGTTCTGAAGGTGAATCACTAGGAGCAGCTCTCGATGTCTCGTCCCTTCCCCGTGTCTAGGATCTCCCCGAGCCGCGTGACCCTCCCGATTGCCCTGGTTTCGGTCGGAGCCGTAGGGGGATGGCTCACGCGGGACGTACAGAGCCTCGATTCTCAAGAGAGTCGGGTGCGCCCCGCTCATCGAACCCCCACGGCGACCTACTCTTCCTCGACGACCCCGCCCATACAGACGTCAGAAAAAGACCACGCTCCCGACAAAGCCTCTGGATCGCCCGAGGAGCCCCCACCTTTCGATTCCACGACAAAAGCGGAACCCGATCTTGTTCCAGAGGCCGAAGGCGAATCTTTGGCGCAGCGTTGGGCGCGTTTGGAGGCCGCCTACCAAGCGTTGCAAGCGAAGAGCACTCTCGACTCGAACCTAGACGCCAAGGAAGATGCGCCGGTTCAGCCGCGACAAGATGAAGAGCCAGGTCCTGAGCGACAGACCGACGTGCTCGCTACACACTCTGCTACTGACTCCGTTGCCGAGGGAAGCTCTGATCCCCTTGGCAACGAGGACGCGAGAACAGAACAACACGACGAGCCAGACCACCAGCTGGCCGGGCTCAAATTGCACGTGAGCCCCGAGACCGAGACCGCATCAAAAAACCTAAAGTCCCAACCTCGTCAGGTCCTCGTCCGCTACGCACCCATCGTCATGCTCCCCTTCTCCGGGGCAAGCACAGAAGCAGGATCTCAGGCAAGCACAGAAGCTGAGTCCGGTCATTTCGTAGGAGAACGCTCTCCCCTCTCGGGCGTGACCTACTTCGGGACCAACGGAAGGAGAGGGCCTCGCAATCCCTGGGCCCCCATCGACATGAAAGGGCGAAACAATCCCTGGGGACCAACCACCCTGGGCGATTAGAATCGCGTCTCACAACCAGCAGAAGCGTCGACGGAGCCATTCAACTGGAGCGAGCCCTTTTTTGCAGTGCCCAACCGATAGGGGCAATGACTCCTGTGGCGACCAATCCCGAACCCCACCACTCCCAGGTACTCGGCCAAGCCCCAAACACCAGACTCGTCAACGGGATCGCCAGTGGCGGTCTGAGCTGCTGAATCAATGCCGACTCGGCCGCTGGCAGCTCGCGCGAAGCGCTGATGAGCAAGAGACGCGCAAGACCAGGGCCAAACAGGGCAGCTAACCCACAAGCTCCGATATGGGCGAGACCCATACTCGCTATTTGCTCTTGAGCTCCGGGAACCCACAAAAGGATCATCATCGCGCCTCCTGCTCGAAGCACGTTGGTCGCCACCGCATCGACCCCATGAGCGTCCCGTCGTGAAAGAATATCCAGGCAAGAAAAGCCCAGAGCCGCGGTCACAGCCCACAGGACACCGATACTCCACTCTAAGTGCCCCGAAAGCGCAGGCCACTGAATCACCACGATCCCCCCCATGGCGAGGATCATCCCGATCACGGTCGTCCACCTGAGCTGCTCTCCCAGCCACAAGACACTGAGCAGGGCCACAAACAAAATGTTCATCTGAATGAATGTGGTAGCGACCCCCGCATGAAGCATCTGAAAGGCCAAGCCCTGGGCAATGTTACCCAGGGCAGCGCAGAGACTCATCTTCCAGGAAAGCCTCAGCGTTTGCTTTCGGGTAGAACCATCAGCCCTCATCCATCGAAGAATCGCCCAAGGAGAAAAGAAGAGCGTCACGAAAAACAAGAGCACCACCGCCGCTCCTGTGCCCCGTCCTTCTGATGCCGCAAACTTGAACGGCACAATGAAGAGCGTCGCCGAAAGCACAGAGGCGAAAACTTTGAGGCGGGCGTTGGTGCGATTTTCGCTCATCTTGGACTCTCAGAAAACGGAAAATGAAGAAAGGGCCAGCGCCTTGCGGCGATGGCCCTTTTCGAGTCGTCGCGCAAAAAGCTCAGCCGCCAACGGCAATGCGCTTCATGGCCGTCATGTAACCACGTAATTCGCTACCGACGATTTCAACCGGATGAGAAACGATTGCGGCATTAACGTCACCCAATGCAACGTTATCTACCCCGTTGTCGCCCTTGTTGTACTTCGTTCCGATTACATCGACGTCGACTTTGCTCATGAAATCCTTGAGCAAGGGCACACAGGCGTGACTGAAGAGGTAGCACCCGTACTCGGCGGTATCTGAAATAACCTTGTTCATCTCGTACAGCTTCTTGCGGCTGATCAGATTCGAAATCAGCGGCACCTCGTGTAGCGATTCATAGTAGGCACTCTCGGGCTTCATTCCGACGTTAACCATGGCCTCGAAAGCGAGCTCCACGCCAGCTTTGACCATGGCCACCATGAGCACAGCGTGGTCGAAGTACTCTTGCTCTTTGATGTCAACAGAACCAGCGGGGGTTTGCTCAAACGAAGTATCCGCAGTCGCAGCTCGCCAACCAAGTAGGTTCTTGTCGTCGTTGTCCCAGTCTTCCATCATCGTCTTTGAAAAGTGACCCGTGATGATGTCGTCCTGGTGCTTGTTGTACAGGTCTCGCATGATGCCCTTGAGCTCAAAAGCTAGCTCGAAAGCCTTAAGCTTCGAAGGATTGTCGAGGCGGTTCATCATGCCGGTGATGCCACCATGCTTGAGGGCTTCTGTGATGGTTTCCCATCCGTACTGCACCAGCTTGGACGCATAGCCCTTGTCGATTCCTTTTTCGATCATCTTGTCAAAACATAGAATCGAGCCGGTCTGCAGCATGCCGCACAGAATTGTCTGCTCACCCATCAGATCGCTCTTGACCTCGGCAACGAACGAGCTTTCTAGAACGCCCGCCCGGTCACCACCCGTAGCAGCAGCGTAGGCCTTGGCGATCTCGAGGCCATCGCCATTGGGATCGTTTTCGGGGTGCACAGCGATCAACGTTGGAACGCCAAATCCACGCTTGTACTCTTCACGTACCTCCGTACCCGGGCACTTGGGTGCGACCATGACCACGGTCAGGTCTTCACGAATAGCCATGCCTTCTTCCACGATGTTGAATCCGTGAGAATAGGCTAGGGTTGCCCCCTTCTTCATCAGAGGCATCACAGCCGAAACCACCGCCGAGTGCTGCTTGTCGGGAGTCAGATTGAGAACGAGATCGGCGCCCGGGATGAGCTCTTCGTAAGTGCCTACCTTGAATTTGTTCTCGGTGGCGTTGACGAAGGAAGCACGTTTCTCGTCGATGGCGCTCTGACGAAGCGCGTAGGACACGTCGAGCCCCGAGTCGCGCATGTTGAGCCCCTGATTGAGTCCTTGGGCACCACAACCCACGATAACAACCTTCTTACCTTCGAGCTTCTTGACACCCTCAGCGAACTCGCCGCGATCCATGAAGCGGCACCGCCCAAGTTGATCCAGCTTCTGAGCCATGGTGAGGGTGTTGAAATAATTGTTTCTGGCCATGATTTACTCCGTCCTGATAAAGGGCGACAAAGGTAAAGGCCGGGCAACATTGCGTAAATTGAAACTTTTGCACTCTTTGGTTGCGTTTTTTGCAACCAAAACCTCGTTCAAGCCAACTTCGAAACCGGATTCGTCAGATTGGGCGGAATTTCGCTCACGAGCCGCACGATGGGTCGTGCCCGGTCTCCTGACCTCGGCGGGCTGCTACGTCGTCGCCGCCTCCCTCTATCCCGGCGGCGTCCAATTCAGGTGGACTCAATCGGGGTATAGCCACCTGCGCAACTATCTTTGCGATCTCTTCGACGCGCGGCCCTTTGGTCACCCTGAAAACCCCGGACGTCCCTTTGGCATTGCTGCTCTTGCGCTGCTTTCGCTCAGTCTACTGCCCCTCAGCCTCTCCCTTCCCGGCCTGATGCATCGCCCTTCTCTGGCTCGTCGTTCCGTGCCTATCCTAGGCTCGATTGCGAGTGTGAGCGGCTGCTTAGTCTTTACCTCCCTGCACGATGCAGCCCTCCAGGTCGCCTTTTTTCCGCTACTGCTCGCCTTTCTACTCTGTCTGTTCGAGCTGCAGAGGAACCATTACTCTCACCTGGCCGTGCTCGGTCTTTGGCCTCTTTCGCTCGGGTCCCTCAACTTCGCGCTATGGAAGTTTGAACTGTTAGTGATTTTCATTCCTCTGGTTCAGAAGCTTGCTATTTTAGGCTTCATGTTCTGGGCGGGTATGGTGGCAATGGTGGTCCAATCTCGTCGCATGTAGGCACTCTCGACGGAAAGCGATCGCGTGGTGCGTTCTGTCGCCCCCCTTCCCTAGAATGATCCGAATCTCTGGGCTAAGCTGGGGGGGCGTTGCTGTCCTCTCCTCTCCCTCGTTTCGCCCTTCGTGCCTGCGGCGCCGCTATGACGGCGCTCGCGTGCTCGTCCGCGCCAAACGAGGGCTCAGATCCGATCGAACAGTATCGAGCCACCGATCAAAGGCAGACGGCACACTTTGACTATTACGTCGAAGAAGGCGAGATGATCGACACCGAGGTCATCCCCCTCATCGAGAAGCACCTTCACGATGTCACCGCTTACTTGGGCATCGGATGGCCACAGGGCCGCACGATATCCTACTACAAGGTCGCCCAGGGCGAGAGCGTTGCGACCTACGGGTGTCCGGAGCAGGCCAAAGCTTGTTATCGAGGACATGTCGTCTCCAAGGACGTCTTCGATCAGCACGAGCTGATTCACGCCTACATGGCGCCGTTGGACTACGACGAGGTGTTGCGCCCCGGATTTCTGACGGAGGGCATCGCCGAGGCCCTCGCCTGTGAGTGGACGATTTCCCTCGCCAAGACAGACGACCTCTACCTCGTTGAAGTGGACGCGCGCTCAAACCTCCGCGCGCGTGCTTACGCAGGGTGGTTCGCCGCACATTTGCTCAATATTTTTTCTCCAGAGCAGTACTTGCGCTGGATGTCGATGTTGGAGCACGGAGACCGCTACGAAGAAATCGCTGAAGCATTTGAGGTCGTCTACGGCATCAGCCTAGAGACTGCCTGGCACTTTACTCCAGAGACGATTCCTTGCCCCTTCGTCTTTGATTCAAAGACAAAGTAGAACGACAAAGAAATAAGGGGGGCACGTGCCGAGCATGGCCCCCCGGCTGGCGCCATCAATGTTTACTTGTTCACGCGCTGGGCCAGGTCGTGCATGGTCAGGTCCCAAGAGATGCTCAATTCTTTGGCTACTCGGTCCCGCATCGGTTTGCAGCGTTTCTTGTCGACTTTCTGACCGGTTTTCAACTCGGAGCAGACCTCGGTCGCTTCCTGCCAAATGAGCTGCCCCCCTGCTGCACTGCCGTCGTGCCGTCCCACCTCGTTGCAGCCAAGGCAGCGCCCTTTACCCTTCTTCTTTTTTGCGAGCACCTGTCCAATGAAAGAAACGGGTACTTCTTCGCCCATCCAGTCCAGGATAGTCGGACCGATATCGACTTGTCCGCCGATTTCGTGGACCACCTCACCTTTGAAGCGCTTGAAGGCCTTGGTCTTGGGTGGGACGAAGAGGAGCGGGATTTTTTTCGTAGAAAATTCTCGTCGAGACAGCTCGTGCACCGTTCGCTCGTCCAAGTTCAGATCACGAAGTGCCGCCTTGACCACGTCCCCCCCGAACTTCAGCTTGGAGTCGTGATCTCCGTAGATGACCACGAGTGTATTTTCGGCCATCCCCTTCTTCTTGAGCCTTTTGAACAAACGTCGGAGGGTATCATCAACATATCGCATTGAATGGAGGTAGCCACCCAGCTCATCCCCAAAATCGGGCGCAACTTTGATCTTCTTGTTCTTCTTGGGAATGTAACCGTACGGGTGGTGCGAGGTGAGAGTAATCAAGAAAGAAAACCACGGTTGATCTAGCTTCTTGATTCGATCGACGCTCCTTTCCAGAAACGCACCGTCGGACAGCCCCCAGCCCATCTTGGGTTTCTTACCGTACTCCTCCTTGAAATCGCTCTGCTCAAATCCGTAGCGAGGGTGCAAGACTGATCGGTTCCACATGGTTCGCTCGTAGGCGTGACCAGAAAACGTCACATAGCCACGCTCTTTCATGATCTTTGGAACAGTAGTGAAGTGGTTGGTCGCTCGTCTAAAAGCCACAGCACCTCTCGGGATCGGGTGCTGCGAATTGAGCACCATGTACTCGCAATCAGACGTGGGTGAACCACCGGTAAGATCCCAAATATTGTCGAAGTAGACGCTCTTCTTCTTCAAACGTGAGAGAAAGGGCATCACTTTTTGACCATCTACTTTGGCATCCAGCGCCCATTGCTGCATCGCCTCGACCTGCACGATCAGAACATTGGCCCCTTTCGCGTGACCAAAATGATTCCCACGCTTTCCCCTCAGCTTCTGATGGTACTTCTTCACTTCGGCGATGCGCTCGGGCGTGAGCTCCTTGGTCTGCTTGATCTCGCGCGCCGAGCGGGCAGCGTCACGAAAGACGGTCGCCCAAAGGCCGAGCTTGCCGACGGATCGCCCAGCAGAAAACACCTTCCACGAGTGACGTGAATCCATCCAATCGCTCACATTCTTACGCACGGGCTGGCTCCCCAGCCAAAGGCAGAGCGCAAGCAAGACCGTCGATACGCCGCGAGCCCATTGGGGAATAACCCGCTTTCCTCGCCAGAACACCGCAAGACCAATCCCCGCGCCAACGACAGGCAACAACACCAAATCTGCGCGTTTCATGACCGACATCGCGCTATCGCGGATCGCCCAGATATTGCCGCCGCTGCCGATGGCGAGCACGGAGGGCAGACTACCGAAGAAGCGGAAGTACCAGACGTCGCCCAAGATGAGCACACCCCAGAGGGCCAACCAGGCTCCTCCGAAAACGGCTCCGGCCCGCCCCCAAAAAAGAGCCGGGATCGCGACCATAAGCTGCACGCCAGCCCAGAGAAGGCCCAGACCTTTCTTGTTGAGCTCCAGCTTCACAAGGCCCTGAAAGGCGTAAGAAGCAATCAAAAAGCCCAAAAATGTTAGCAGCAAAGGAACGAAATCGTTCACGATCCACGCCCAGCGGGGCATGCGCTCCCCCCATCGCCTGGGCACATACAAAAGCGCGGCGGCCACGAAACAGTAAGAAACAATAAGCAACGCTACTGTAACCATGGGGAGGCCCTATACCCCAACTTATCTCGCTTTCCGAATTTGGGCCGAGCTGCGAAAGCGAAACAAACCAGCGTCCTGCCCCGAAAGGAACACCCGATCGGCGTGGGGCAGCCCCTGCGAAGTATGCTAGGAGGCCCGGCCGTGGACTACTCAATGCCACCAGCCCTGCGCCGAAGCGAATCGCTTCATAAACGTGTGGTCGAGTATGCGCGCAGCTTCGATGGCAAGCGCACAGCACTGAGCGAAACCTTCGAAAGCCTGGCTCTCGACCTTGCCCGCTTCCAGTTGGAACACAGTCCGGGGCTACAACGACTTTGTGGAGTCGACGCGAAGCAGCTCAAGCACCTCGATCAAATTCCCATCGTCCCGAGCGATGTTTTTCGGCTCACGCGGGTCGCGCTGCACCCAGAAGAGCTCGATGTGAGTGTTTTTCAGACCAGCGGAACAACTGCTGCACTAACAGGTCGGCACCCCGTGCGCCAGCTCGGCACTAAAGAAGAGCTCGCGCTGATTCAAGCCCAGAAGACACTCTTTTCGGAGTACGGCCGTGGAGTCGTGGTCGCTCTGTCCCCGCCTCCCGACGGAAAGTCGTCCCTCGTGCACATGATGCAGCTCTTCATGCGACATTTCGATGGGCGGCCCCTGTTGGCCAGTCCCGACGGTGCGGCCTTCTCCATGTCCGAACCTGGGCGTTTTTTGGTCTCCACCCACGGGGTGGACGTAGAGGGACTCAAAAGAGCGGCTCGCCTCGCCAAACATCGAGCAGAGCCTCTCTACCTGCTCACGACCTCTTTCGCTCTCCTTGCTGCCCTTGACGCCCTCGACGGTGAAACCGTCTCCGCGCCCCAAAGGACCAAGATCATGCTCACGGGAGGCTTCAAGGGGCGCACGAGGAGCATTGACGAAAGCGAACTGCGCGCCCTGGCTGCAGAGTGTTTTGGTATTCCCCGAAACCAGATCGTGGGCGAGTACGGCATGACCGAACTCTCGAGCCAACTCTTCGAACACCCAGCACCTGAGACAACCAACAAGAACCAACGAGCCCAAGATAGTGCCTGGTTTCGTCGCTACGGTTCAGAAGGTGACTACTTTGCGCCCCCATGGCTCCGAGTCAGCGCCGTGAACCCCTGTAGCTACAAAGAGGTTCCGGAGGGCGAAGTTGGTCTGGCTCATTTTCTTGACCTCGCCAACGTCGATTCGTGCTTGTCGGTGCTCACCCAAGATCTGATTCAGGTTCAGGCGGGACGTGTTCGTCTCGTCGGACGAGCCCCACGCGCGCCCATGCGCGGTTGCAGTCTGCCCTTCGAAGCGCTGGCCGTCTCATCAGGAGCCAGTTCTCTATGAACGACGAACGCCTGAAGAGGATCTTGGCCCTGCAAGAAGCCGCTCAGTCCATCGCACACCCAGAAAGTCCATGGGGGAAGAGTGCCCGCGAGCTCCTTCCAGAAGAAACAGGACTGTCTCCTCAAGGGGTCGACTACGCGCTTAGGCACCTACTCGAAACCGAGGTTCCACGCTCAACCCTCAGCGGCCTGGTCAAAACTCAAGCACGCGTGGAAAGAAGTCACGTGCTGCTTTCAGCCAACGTCTTCGTGGCCGCGTACCGAGCCATCGTTCTGGGACTCTGTCAAAGCGCTACGACTTTGGTTCGCACCTCAAGGCGTAGTCCCACTTTCACTCGGCTGCTCCAAGAAGCATCGGGCGGCGCCTTCGAAGTCGTCAACGAACTGCACCCCGAATCCGGGGACCACTTTTGGGCCTATGGCACAGACGAAACGCTCGAGTCTTTACGAGCGACCTTGCCCAGCGGGGTTCTGCTCCACCCTCACGGCCCAGGCATGGGAGTCGCGGTGTTTCGCGAGCCCATTCACTTTGAAGACCCCGAACTGCCCAGCAAAGTCGATGCCCTCGCCCACGACGTCATCGCCTTCGACCAGCGGGGGTGCCTCAGTCCCCGCGTCGTTCTGATCGAAGGAAGCCGAGGCTACGCCGAAATCGTGTGCGACCTGCTCGTTCAATCTCTGCGCCGCTTGGAAGACCGGATACCGCGGGGTCGGCTCAACGAACAAGAAACAGCCGATGCTCTACGGTTTGAAGCAACGGTCACCTTCATAGGCAGCAGCGTCCCCGCCGGCATGGGCATGGTCTTCTTAGATCCCGAAGTGGGGCGCGTTCTTACACCTCCAGTAGGTCGTTATCTTCATGTGACCGTGTGCGACGACGCCCTTTCGCTCCTCACGAGCTTGGGACCTCACCTCACTACGATCGCCTTCGAAAACGGCCAAGAACTACCCGGCCAACTGCATGAACGCATCGGCCCTCG
Source organism: Polyangiaceae bacterium (assembly GCA_050300635.1). Taxonomy (GTDB): domain Bacteria; phylum Myxococcota_A; class Polyangia; order Polyangiales; family Polyangiaceae; genus NIC37A-2. Next base: position 19,410 of record JBNKYC010000068.1, on the reverse strand, counting down.
AAGGATGGTCGATCTGGGGCAAATGCAAAAGCCTCACTTCGATGGTCCGGTGGACCTTCGGCATGGATTCGTCGCCGAGCAACTCTAAAATACATCCCACAACCAGCAGCAGTCCGCCCCACGCTTGCCCCGCAAGAGTAAGGCCAGCGTCGACGGACGCCTTCCTCCGTATTCGGTTCAATACGTGTGCCTTGTATCGCGCATCTCACCACTCTTCGGGGTACGATATGCACTGCAGTCCCGCTCTCGGAAGTACGGCGCCGCCTCCACATGCTGCAACACACGAGCTCACAATGTGCTCCACTGTAGCAACCTAGCTCCGCCACTTCCTCACGAACGACTCAACGACTGGGGCCGAAAAAGGCCGTCACACGAAGCGAATGACTTTGTGATCGTAGTCATCCTGTCCTGAAAGGACGACGCGAACGAGGAGTCTAAATTTTAGTCTGATCGAAAGACGCGCTTCCTTCGACTTCCCCCTTGTTTCGTTGTCGTTTCTCAGGCTTCATTTGTCGACCTGCGGCTCGGGGGAGCCGCTACGAAGGCGAGGTCGAGACTTCGAACTCGCCACTGTTCACTCAAACTTGGAAGACATTATGAAATTGAGAAACTGGATTGCTCTGGGGTTGGTCGCAACAACTCCCTTCCTGACCATGGCCTGTGGTGGGAAGGACGACGCAAAAGGCGGCGATGGTGATGGCGGTAGCGGCAACGGCAACAGTGGCGACGGGGATGGCACCTCCAGCGGCACCTCCACGGGGGACGTCGACCTTTCCTCGCTCGAGAAAGAAATCGACTCGCTCAAAGACATCATCGATGATCTCGAAGATCAGCTCAAAAACGCCTCTCAACAAGAAATCCCGGATCTACAAGATGAGCTCGATGCGGCCCTGGATCGTCTCAACGAACTCGAAACCTGCATGAACGGCGGGAGCTGCGATGGTGTCGAGGAAGCGCATTCTTTCAAGGCGCTGACTGATGCCTACTGTGACTGGGTCTTTGGATGCTGCTCGGATGTTGAAGTGAGCGCCACAATCGGCAACGCCGCACAAGATAAAGACAGCTGCAAGGATATGTTCGGACAGCTCCTGCTCCGTGGTGGTAGTTACGCATCCATTCCTGCGTTCAGCGGTATGGTGAGCGATTCGTACGACCTGGGTCAGCTTGCAGCTCGCTTGCAAAGCGGCCGTGTCTCTCTCAACGAAGACGCAGTCGAAGAATGCGCCGACGCGATGGCGGCACAGAAGTGCGCCGACTACGAAGGAGCCTCGGAGTACGAGTGTGGAATGGCAGAAGCCAATCCTTGTGGTGAACTCCTCACTGGTCTGCAGAAAGAGGGAGAATCCTGCGCTCACATGAACGAATGCGAAAACGGGCTCTTTTGTTCGGGCTACGATGAAGGCTATGCTGACGGTGTTTGCCTCAGCGGCGCCGAAGAGGATGACCTCTGTCAAGAAGAAGAGGACTGCAACAACGCCGAAGGCGACCTCTACTGCGACGAGAGCTCCGGATCCTGCAAGGTACGTCCAGGCGAAGGTGATGATTGTGATTTCGAAGATCCCACCTTCTCCAAGTTATCGCCAGAGATGATGGCGGTACCATGCATGCCTGGCTACATGTGCAGCCCAGAGAGCCACACCTGCATCGCCGCCTGCGACACTTTGGATAAGGGTGACACCTGCACCGATAGCGATCAGTGTGGAGCTGACGGTTACTGTGACTTCAGTAAGCTCGATGACCAGATGTACGCTGGCGAATGTGCCGAGAAACTCAACGCGGGTGCCGCATCGACTGACCCCGAAGCCTGCCTGTCCGGAGCGGTCTTCAGCGATACTGACGCCTCGAGTTATGACGCGGTCGATTGCAAGTTGTACAGCACCAACTACACGCAGTACCAGTACTACGCTGATCAGGGCGACGACGAAGCCGCCGCGAAGTACCTCAGCCTTGCCAACGACTATGTCGAAGCCTGCGCCTTCACTTGCGCAGGCCAAGGCGGAGAAAGCTGTTCCTACGACGACTTTAGCGGAGCGGATTGCAGCTCAGGAAGCTGCACCGAAGGCGACAAGTGTCGCAGTCAGTGCGATGGGGACTGGGATTGCGGCGACGACGATTCGTGCGTGGACGGCATCTGCTACGAAGCGGTTTCGGCGAACTCAGAATGCCTTGTCACAGAACAGTGCCCCGACGCCCAGTGGTGCAATCCCGCAAGTGAGAAGTGTGAAAACCGAGTTGAGGAAGGCGACCCTGACGACAGCTCCGACAACTGCACTACGAACAACGGTCCTGAGAAGTGCGCCAGCGGCTCAGCTTGCGTACTCAGCGAGTGCCGGCCCTACAAGGGCTTGGGTTCAGGCGAAACCTGCACCGATTGGTATCACTGCACCTCAGGTCGCTGCGACCGTAAGAAAGCTGAATGCCTCGGGACATCCGGTTTGAAGGACAAAGGCGACGACTGCAGCTTGGACGGGGTTGCCGAAGCGAACATGACGAACATCAACTACGACCCCTGCAAGAAGGGCCTCTTTTGCAAGCTGGATGGCCCGGGCAGCACCGACGGCGTCTGCACCGAACAGCGTGAGCCTGGTACAACTTGCGATCGCTCGCTCGACCCCGCCGTCAAGCAATGCGTCGGCAACGAGACCTGCTCCATGAACCCCAATACTGGCGCTTATGCTTGCCGCGTTCCCTACTCGGAGCCCGATGAGCAAAACAAGTGCGTACTCGGCTCGCGTATCTTTGGGGTCAGCGTCGCCTACGGCAACTTCGGCCCGGCGAAGATAAAGATTGAGGAAAAGGAGCTCGAGCCGAAGAAAGAAGCCGCCAAGTAAAGGCAGCTAGCTCGAAGCGAAAAAAACCCGGAGCCCATGGCTCCGGGTTTTTTCTTGCTTCGGTATCAAAGAAACCTGGACAGGTGCGCCTCAGCCGACGAGAGGCAAGCGACGCTTTTCACGAGAAACCACCGAAAGCGGGGCATCAGCCAAAGGTAACGCCTGATTCTTGGCGTACACGGGGTGCCGACCGTGTTCTTTGAACCACTGGGCAACGCTAGCCGTCCGGTGCATCTTCTCGACGATCTGCCGAAAGCCTACCCCAGTATTGTAGGCGCAGAAGCTCACCTCACCCATCTGAGTTCCATAAGGAATGATGCACATCTCGGTGCGCCGAAAGTCGTAGTTGAACAGATCCTGAAACCACATTCCCGCGACAAAAAGGAAGCGCCACTCGAACTTGCTCGCGTCGCCCTCACTGTCGCCGACTTTGTCGCCCCCTGCCCCCATCTGGCTGATGGCCTGGCGAACCAACTCACTGATTCCGTAACCCTTGGGGGCCTTTTCGGGATGAAAGTTGCGCAACAGTGAAAGCCCTAGACGGGTGAGGGTTGCCTTCTTTCCGAGCCCCGCATCCGCGATCTGCTGGAAGTCGGCAAGGACTTGCTCCACATCAAGAAAATCGCACAGGGCGGCCGTTTCTTTGGTGCGCTTGTTGACCAACAAAATCGTCCCAATGCCGCAGTTGGGGTGACAACCGCAATTGAGGGCTCCGAACTGGGCGTCCAACCCCTGCAACTGATCGACGACGTTGCTCATCGGATTCATGGAGCTCAGCGGAAACCAATCGCGATGCGGATGGGTGACTCCAAGCTGATCGTGGACATCGTGAGCCAAATGGCTCAACGTGTAACGCTGCTTCTCACGAAGTTCGTCCGAAATATCTTCGTCACGCCCTGTGAAACTCACCGGCTGAAACGAAACCACCGTCACCTTGTCAGCGTTGTCGATAGCAAACTGCACAACGGGGCCAACTTGGTCGTTGTTCACCCCACGGACGATAGTCACCACCAAGACGACATCGATCCCCGCCCCTGCCAAGTTCTCGATGGCACGGAGCTTGACGTCAAAGAGGTTTCCGACCTTTCGATGAGAGTTAGCTTCGTTGGTCACGCCGTCGAACTGCAAGTAACAGAGACGCAGGCCAGCAGCTTTTGCGCGTTTGGCAAACTCGGGATCCTCGGCAAAAGCGATCCCGTTCGAAGCGCATTGGACGCAAAAATAGCCTATATCGCGGGCATACTCGATAGCTCGAAAGAAGTGGGGACTGAGCGTTGGTTCACCGCCCGAAAACTGCACACTGAGCTGACGACGCGGCTTGATGTTCAGGCTCGCATCGAGGATCTCTTTCGTTTCCTCCCAGGACAGCTCGTGCACGTAACCGACCTGGTTGGCGTCCATGAAGCAAGGATCGCACATCATGTTGCAGCGATTGGTCAAGTCGACAGTTAAAACCGAACCTCGACCGTACTTGATACTGGAACTGCCGTGGTCCCGCAGCTTGGTCTTAGGAGCCTCGAAATCACGTCCAGGAAAGAGCTCCTCGATGCGCCGCAAAAAGACTGGATCCATGGAGATCAAGTCCTCGAACTGCCCGTGATGGGGGCATTCTTTGACCATGAGAATTTGCCCGTCACGCTCAATGATCTGAGCTTTGATTTCGCCGGGGTGATCATGGACGAATCGATCTAACTCCATCTCGTCCCGCACCACGGCCTCCCGGGCCTCTTTCACACAGCGCGGGCAAAGAGAATCTGTCGTACGAGGCCAGCCGAGAGGCGGCTTGGTGCGCTCCTTCGATGTTTGTAACGGAGCCGGAGCCCAGGCGGGCGTCACCGCAGGGGGCGGAATCGAGCTCGTCCCCTCCTCCAAAAGAGGCCAGGCGCGACGGGCTAAGGCCGTGAGAGCCAGTTCGGCAGTACGAGTTGCAGTCGAAAGCAGCTTAGACATAGAGAAATCGATTCAATACCCTGGGGGCGTGTTCCTTACTCTTGGTGAAAGGCCCAGAAGTGAGAGGAGCACAGCACGAGCAGGCTCTCGCTGAAACCCCAATCAGGCGAGTTGATCAAATCTTTGGCCAAGCTTTCTTTCAGCCGTACCGGCCTCCTTCCTTGTTCGGGATTCAAATTTGCTAGGCTCCAGCCGTGTCGGCGCCCTTGCTCATCGTCAGCGATGTTCATCTTTCCCGCAACTACGGGCAGGAATCGAGCGACGCTCTTGCACTCTTAGTCAAGAGTCACCCTAGCTGCGAAGTTGTACTTGCAGGAGACATCTTCGATTTGACCCTCGACGACGCGGGCCTGGACCCGGCCGAAAGCATCGAGGCCGCCCTCGCCCCCCATCTCGGACTGACCCAAGCGCTGAGACGCCACTTGCGCGCGGGCAGGCGCATCCACTTCATCCCTGGTAATCACGACGGCACACTGGCGACTCCAAAGGCAGTCGAGCGACTTTCTAAAATCCTGCAAGCCGAAAACGACCGCCAGTTTCGTCTTCACCCCTGGTTCTTTCGCCATGGCGCCCTGCACATCGAGCATGGACATCTCTATGACCCCGATTGTGCCCCCAATCACCCTTTGGCTGATCCCAACCCCACCCACGAAGGCCTAGGCAACGCCCTCATGCGTCGCTTCATCGCGCCCAACGAGGCCTACTACTTCGCTCACGCAAACCAAACCACGTTGAGCTCGGGGTTGCTCGACTCACTTCGGAAGTGGGGCCCCAAGGCCCCGTTCATTATCGCTCGCTATTTTGCAGCAGCGATCGAACTCTGGAAGGAAGCAGCTTTTAAGAAAGATGTCGTAGAGCGAGAAAAAGCGATCGGCAACTCACGTCTCAAAGAGTACGCCGCCTTGCATCGGGTGGACGAAACCTCTCTGGAAACCCTGTTGAGCCAGGTGCCGGCCCCCACACACCATCGAGGAAGCGACGTTTTTTTTCGACTCTATTTCGACCGGGTTTTTGCCATGCAAGCCTTCATAGCTGGCTGCGGGTTACTCTCGATGTCTGCCGTAAGCGGCGCTCCGTCCCTCTCTCTCGCGCCACCTTCCGTGGCCACCGTGGGAGTGGTGCTCGGTGGCCTTGGGGGGGGCTATTTGGCACAAAACGTAGCCCGCTCGAAGAACCGCTACGGAAACGCTGTCATCGGTCAACTTGCGCTCGGCGCCTCCCAAATTCGCACCACTACCGACGCCGAACTCGTCGTATTGGGTCATAGCCATGTCGAAGTCGAAGAGCCTGGATACATCAATCTAGGATCCTTTGGATACGGACGTGGGCGGCGTCCCTTCCTGCTCGTCGATGGCGACTCTCGTCCTAAGAAATCCCACTTGACCGCCGAAAGAGCGAGTTGACTTCCCGTCCTCGACCTGGCCAGATCACTATATAGATAGACCCAAGCCCCCAATGGAGCTGAACATGAATGGCCCCCTCATCATGGTTGATGATAATCTGATTGATATACGCCTCATTGAACGGGCGCTGAATCACGCCCAGCTCGGAGTAGAATTCTTGGCCTTTTCCAGCGGAGAGCTCTTTCTTAAGCACGTAGATGCTATTCGAACAGGCACACAAGTGGCGCCGACCCTTGTTCTGCTCGACATCAACATGCCAGGCATGAGTGGTTTCGACGTACTCAAACATCTTCGAGACCATCAACTTCTGAACGCAACCCCCATCACCATTTTCAGCCATTCGGATCGAGAATCTGACCGCGCCAAGGCCGGGAAGCTCGGAGCACGTTTTCGAGAGAAGTTCGTGGAAAGAGAGGCGGCTATCCAGTTTCTTGAGTCGGTCTTGTAGCTCATGAGCGACTACTCAGTCCTCGATACTCTGCGAGAAGGAGTTCAGATCATCGACGAGCAGATGCGCTACGTCTATCTAAACAAAGCTCTCCTCAAGCAGATCGGAATGAGTGCCGACGAAATCGTCGGCAAGCCGATGAACGACAAGTTTCCGGGGATCGATCAAACCGAAATTTACCGGGAAATCATTCGCTGTAGAAGCCAAGCCCGCCCGCAACAGGTACTCAACGAGTTCACCTTCCCAGACGGGCGCCGCACCTATCACGAGCTCAGTCTCCAGCCCCTCGAAAACAACGTCATCATCTTCTCGCGGGACGTAACCGATTCAAAAAAAGGGGAGCTCTTGTTGATCGAGTCCAATAAGAGCCTGGAGCAATTCGCGCATCTTGCGACCCACGATCTTAGAGAGCCTGTGCGGCGCGTTACGGGGCTGTCAGAAGAGCTGCTCCTTGACTTCGCGCCTTCGCTCCCTCCACATGCCCAAGATCTGTGCCGGGACATTCACGAGCAGATAAAGTCGCTCATGGGCTTCATCAATGATTTTAGGCACCTCTCAGGTCTAGGCGGCGCACGGCTCATCAAAAGTCGTTTTGATCTCGTCGCCTTAGCACAAGAGCTCCAAGCCGAAATCGCCGCGAGCCCTTTCGCCCCACAGCTCAAGGTGATTTGGCCCGAGCAGCAGGGCGAAGTCCTCGGCTATCGCTCCCTTGTCGAACTTCTGCTGCGCAACTTGCTCAGCAATGCTTACCGCTACGGGCAGGATGAGCTCCAGTTTGGCATCGACGCCAGCCCAGAAGGCCCGCTCTTCACCTTGAGCAATCGCTGCAAAGAACCGCCCCCGCAGAACGACCTTTTCGCCCCGCTTGGTTCAGAGCAGCCCCATCAGACGGGGTTAGGACTCACCATCGTGCGCAAGGTCGTCGATTATCATGAGGGCAAGGTCTGGTCCGACTACCAAAATCAGACCTTCTCAGTGCACTTCAGTCTGCAGCCCTCAGCCGGGAAATCTACCTAGGAAGGGAAGCCTCAGGGCTTGATCACGCGCGTTCCCGCAGGAGGAGTAAATATGAACTCTTGGGGAGGAACAGGCTGATTGACCGTGGGCGCGATGAAGTCGAACCGATTTCGATTCTGCTGCGCATCGATCATCAAAACCCTGCGCACCTGGTACGTGCCGCCATCGACATAAAGCAAGAGCTGCTGGTAGGCAGGAGTGGGGTTCTTGGGCACGGCGAGTAGAACGAACCCGCCCTCGTAGCCCAGTGTTTTTTCGTTGAGTTTTTTGAGGTGAAACTCCGTCTTGAGCTTCGCGTCACCGAGCAAAAACGAAAGAGCAGCAGGGTACTGACTCTTTTCGATGCTCTGCTCGTACATTTGTTTGTTGTTGTTCTCGTAGACTTTGATCTTCTTACCGTCAGAGACAACCCGGTTGCCATTGTTGGTGTAACGCCACGACATCTTGCCCGGCTTCTGAAAGGTCACCGTTCCTTCAGAGTCTTTTGTCTTGCGGTAGGCGGCCACAAAGTAACGCTGCTTGAACTTCGCCTTGAAAGTGCGGGTCTTGTCGTAAAAGGCTTGAATGCGATCGACGAGCTCACTCGCCGACAAAGGCTGCGCGCCCCCCTTCAAAGCGGAAGGGGCCGTCGCGCCATCGGCCGCGACGGCGTGGGAGCCGATGGGCAAAGCGGCCAAAATCAACGCGACGGAGAGTGAGTTTCGAATACGACGAGAAAACATCATGGTACAATAGAGGGTACGATTGCGGTTGGGCCGAACTTCCCTACCTGGCAGCCTTGGCCCGGGCAATGGCCGCTGCCAAGCTAGGAGGGATCTTCTTGCGACTGTTCTTCTTGCGGAGCTCTTCGAGCTGGTGGGCCCTTGGATCGAGCCGCAATTCGGTCATGGCCAAGGCCAGGGCGTCTGACGCGTCGGCCGGAGGCAGCACATCCAAGCCCAGGATGGCCGAAACGATCTGCGCCACTTGACGCTTCTCGGCGCGGCCGTTTCCGGTGAGGGTCCGTTTCACCCGAGCTGGCGGATGCTCACGCAGGGGAATGGCCCGACGCTCCAAACAGAGCAGGACGACCCCCCTAGCGTGGCCCAATTTAGCTGCAGACTGAGCATTCTTGTCGAAGAACATCCCCTCGACCGAACCGAGTTCGGGCCGAAATTCTTCCAGGACCGAATCGAGATCGTCAAAAATCCGGACGAGTCGAGCCGAGAGCGGTGCATCCGCCTTCACACGAATCACGCCATGAGCCAAATGCCGAAGGCGGTTCCCCTGGCTCTGAACGACTCCCCACCCCAAATTGATGGTGCCCGGATCGATTCCAATGGCGATCATTTGCGAATTCGACCATGCCACGGTGCAGCTCAGAGGAACAAAACAAAAGCCACGTACTAAGCTCCCCTCGTGAGCCAGCGCTTTGAGTTTACAGTAAAAACGGAACAATCCGGCTTACGCCTCGATCAGGCAATGGCCTCAAGCATCACCCAGCTCTCGCGCACCCAATCGCGTAAAATTTTGGCGGAAGGGGGAGTCTTCGTGGACAAGAAGCGAGTGAAGGTCGCCGGACGTCCAGTTCGAACAGGTCAGCGGGTGGTCGTGCATTACAATGAGCAACTCACTGCTCAAAAGGACACGGCTCCCCCCAAAGACGTCCCCATCATCGAAATAAATGCGGACTACTTGGTCGTCGACAAACCAAGTGGGCTCTTCAGCGCACCGACCCCAGAGTCCGACCGCAACGACCTCATCTATCTGCTCAAGCAAAGCCTTCAGCAACAAGGAAAGCCAAATGGGCTCTTTCTCGTGCACCGCCTCGACCGCCCCACCAGTGGGCTGATGGTCGTAGCGCGCAGAACACAAGCGGCTGCGGAGCTAAGTGGCTATTTGGAGTCACACCTGATGAAGCGTAGCTACCTCGCGCTCTGCCTCGCTCCCCAAGATGATGCTGCGACGCTGGACCAACCCGTGGGCGAGAAGGCAGCGAGGACTCATTTTCGAGTTCTGGAGCGACGCGGCCCCATCGCGCTCGTCGAGGCTCAGTTGGAAACAGGACGCATGCATCAGGTCAGGATTCATGCTGAAGCCTGGGGAGCCCCCATCTTGGGAGACTCCAAGTATGGACGGCAGGAACTAAGACGTTTCACCCAGCTCACGGGGGAAAAACTGCCGACAGTGGGGCGGCTTGCTCTGCACGCTCATCGCCTGGAAATTCCAGAGCAAGGCAAAATGCGCTGTTTCGAACAGCCTCTGCCGGAGGAATTATTGAGTTACCTCAATCGCTTTTCCCCGACCTAAATCAGTTCACTCAACTTCTCCGGCCCCGAACCGTTCCCTGGAGTAGGCCGAGAGGCGTCGATCACAACACGGTAGGACGCTGGTGACCTTTCTTGAGTAATTTCGACGACCGACGGCAGCAGGACAAGAGCGCATGTTTTGGAAGAAGGGGCAAACGCCATCGAGCACCAGGCACACCATCGGTTCATCACGCGCGCCCGCCCGAGATTCGGATCCCCCGGTCGAAGTCCTCGAGCCCGAACCGTCATCCCCCACGGTCGACTTCTCGATTGTGGCCCTAGAGACTCTTGCTGAAGTCCTGCGCTCCATGGGTCGGCACGCATTTGATCTCGATGAAGTGACCAAAGACGACACCTCGGAAAGCTTCGAAAAATGGGCCCTACGACTCCTCGTCGGAGAAGCCGATCGACAAAAAGAGGAAAGCCGCACTCGAAGTCGAGGCATCAAACGTGATTGGGGAGGTGTCCGTCGCTTCGTTGAAAAACATCGGAAGCATGAGCACGACTACGTTGTGACTGGTATGGAGAACCTACGCCAAGCCGTGCGTGTGTTCATCCAATGTACGACCAGCAGTCTCCGGGCTGAGCACAACTCCGATGTCCTCGTTACCACCGAGCTCGACAATCTGGGGCGCGCCCTTGCTATCAACGATCACGCACAAATTCGCGATGCCGCCGAGCGAACCGCGCTCACGGTGCGCCAAGAACTCGAGGCCCGACGCAGCCGCGAACGAAAACAGATCGATGCTCTTCACGGCTCCATGGAAAAGCTGCGTCACGAACTCAGCCAAGCTCGAAAACAGGCCCGCACGGACGGCCTCACGCGCGTCTTCAACCGAGCCGCATTTGACGAGCACATCCTCGACGTTGCCGACCAGACCTTCCTGGGTGGAACAGACTCCTGCGTGGTGATGATCGACATCGACTACTTCAAAGGAATCAACGACAACTACGGGCACCAAGCAGGTGACGAGGTGCTCCGACAAGTCGCAGATACCATCGTTCGGGGGTTCTTTCGTCGTGAGGACTTCGTGGCACGTTACGGTGGAGAAGAATTTTGCGTGGTGTGCCAACACACCAGCTTCGATGCAACGCGGGAACGAGCAGAGCGCCTCAGACAAGCGGTTGAAAAACTGGCCATCACTGCTTTTGGAAGAACTCTGCATGTGTCAGTTTCCTTCGGGATAGCTCTTCTTCAGCGGGGCGAAACCGCAGCGAGTTGGTTGCAGCGTGCGGATGAAGCGCTGTATCGCGCGAAACAAAAAGGGCGCAACTGTATCTCGATCGCTCCCCTCGGGGTGGGCGAAGCTCTGGGAGGAGGCGGAGCGCCCTTGGGCGCGACTCTGGGCGTGCGACCAGGAGAGCTGAACCCTCGCATCATGGTGACCAACAACCGTCCCTCCAGTACCTCCCCGCCCCCAAGTAGCAGCGCGGTCCGAGAGGGGGTTCCCCCTTCAAGTCAGAGCGCGCAGGCTGGAGCGACCAGATCCCGCACCGAGCGCAAGGGGCCGCGAGCGCGCTCTGGTGCCAAGACCCCCGCCAATGAAAACTGTACCACCCAGTCTCAACGAAGCGGCGCTCGAAGCAAACGTAGCGGCCCGCGTGACGTGAATAGTCCCATTGCCGCCTTGCTCGGCCCTTCAAGCACACGCCGCTTTTGAGCTGAACGTCTGTTGATGCTTGCCGGCTGCGCTCCGCCTGCTACATCGCCGCTTCCGCTCTTATGACCACTGACAAAAATCTCACGGGCAAACAGGCTCGACATCTGCGAGCCCTCGCTCACGGCCTCAAGCCCATCGTCCAACTCGGCAAAAACGGGTACACGGACGCGGTCCGGGCCCAGCTCGACCAGGCTCTCACCGACCACGAGCTCATCAAGGTCAAACTGGGAGGCGAAGGCCCCACCGAAATGAAAGAACTGACCGCCTTGGTCCAGACGAGCCTGAGCGCTCAACTAGCCCAGGTGATCGGCAACATTGCGGTTTTCTATCGTCCCCACCCCAAAGAGCCAAAAATCGTGCTCCCACGAGGCAAGTAGCGCGCGTCTTTTGCTATAAGAGACCCATGTCGCTGGAGCGAAAACAGGATCGAGAAAACCTGGTCTGGATTGACCTGGAAATGACAGGTTTGGACCCAACGCACGACGTGATCTTGCAACTGGGACTGATCATTACCGATTCGAAGCTCACCCCCCTGGAAACCTATGTAGCTGACGTCTGGCAGCCAGCAGACAAGCTCGAGGGCATGGTCCCCTTCGTTCGCGGTATGCACGAGAAGAACGGTCTCCTGGAGCGCTGTAAGAACTCCAAGGTTGATCTCTTCCAGCTCGAACAACAAGTGATGGAGCGCATCACTGGCTGGTGCCCTTACCGGCCTGTGCTGTGCGGGAACACCATTCACTCGGACCGAAAGTTCATCGACACCTACATGCCCACCCTCGGGGGCTACCTGCACTACCGTATGGTTGATGTGAGCAGCCTCAAGGTGCTCAGTCAGATGTGGTATCCCGAGGCACGCTACGAAAAGCCGCGTGACGCCCAACACGACGCTCTCTTCGACATTCAACAATCGATCCAGGAACTCGAGCATTATCGCAAGAAGATGTTCAAGCTCAAACCAGGTCGCTAGGAGCAGGTGAGGCCATTCCGCCTCCCTTTCGGAAACTCTGCCGTGACGCACGACCAGCCTGATCACTTCGCCTTCGAGCGCGCCCAGCTCAAGTTGGAACGGGCCCTCGGTAGCCGGTTTTTGACCTCTCAGGAGCGGTGCGAGCTCTATCAAACGGACGATACGGGGATCCAAGGCTGCGCTCAGGGCGTGGTCCTGGCCGAATCAACGAGCGACATCCAGAAGGCCCTGGAGATCTGCGATCAGTTCGCCCTACCCGTCACGGCGCGCGCCGGCGGAACCGGACGCACAGGAGGAGCCGTCCCGACGGCTGGTGGAATCGTCCTGGCCACCCATCAAATGAATCAGTTGATCGAGTTCGATCGCCACGAAGGGACGGTGACCGTCGGTCCAGGAATGAACCTCGAAGAGCTGTGGCATACGGTCGAAGAGGAAGGCTGGTTTTATCCTCCTGATCCCAACTCCTCAAAGAACTGCTGCCTGGCCGGAAACTTGGCAGAAAACGCGGCGGGCCCGCGCGCCTTCAAGTACGGAGCGACGCGCGACTACGTGCTCGGAGTAGAGACTTACCTGCCAGGAGGACAACACTTTTACTCAGGGCGTCGAACCAAGAAGGGAGTGACCGGCTACGACACCACGGCATTGCTCGTGGGCAGCGAAGGTACGCTTGCCGCCTTCGGAAACATCACTCTCCGCCTCCTGCCGCGCCCCGAGAGCATCATGACCCTACTGGTACTCTTCAGGTCGGTGACTGCTGCCGCGACTGCAGTGGACGCTATCATCCACGCCAAACAAAACCCCCGATGTATTGAGTTTCTCGACGAGCTCACGTTGCAGATCATGCGAGAAGCGGGCAATGCCATTGACCAGCGCGCCGAAGCCCTATTGTTGGTCGAGGTGGATGGCTCCGAACTCGACTGCCTCGCTCAGGCAGAACGCATCGGCGATCTTTGCGAGAAGCATCACGCTCTGTCGGTCGCCGTGGCTCAGAGCGAAAATCAACGTGCGAAACTCTGGGAGTCACGCAAACAAATGAGCCACGCCGTACGTAAGTTCGCGCGGCATAAGATCAGCGAGGATGTCGTGGTCCCCCGTCGCCATCTCACACGACTCATTGACCAGGTCAGACGCTCACGCGACGAATTTGAAATCCAAGCCCTCTGTTATGGTCATGCCGGCGACGGAAACCTGCACGTCAACTTTCTCTTCAACGACGAGGACGAAAAAAGGCGAGTCGACCGCGCCGTCGAGGCGCTCTTTCGGCGCACTGTTTCGCTGCAGGGGACTCTGAGCGGCGAGCACGGGATCGGATTGCTCAAAGCGCCCTATCTGGACCTCGAACAGAGCACCGAGCAGATTGAGCTCCAACAACGACTCAAACGGGCGTTTGATCCGAAGGGGATCATGAACCCAGGGAAGATCTTCCCCGGTCGTGGTCACGGCAACTGCTAGACCCCTCGAGGGGCAGCTCCTGGGGTCAGAACAAAAAAGAGAGGGGGGCTGGTTAGCCCCCCTCAGACCCGGCGGAGAGGGCGGGATTCGAACCCGCGGCGGGCTTGTGACCCGCGCTCGCTTAGCAAGCGAGTACCTTCGGCCACTCGGTCACCTCTCCAAGTGGGGTGCGGAAATTAGCCGCCTCGGCTCACAATGCAAGTCCCTTTTGAAGCTCCTCCACGATATGTATTTTTTGGAGGTTATTTCGGCTTTTTTGAAGATTTTTGGCCATCGACCTCCCGTGGATTGCCAGCCTTGCTGCGCTAATGCCGACGAGTTTTCGGCCCCTCCTTGACGACGCTCGCGGGGACAACGAGTCCCGGGTGCGCGCTCGCCGACCTGAAACCGGCAGGAGTCGTGGTGGACTCGAGCACCACCGAGGAAACACAACTCTAAGCGTATCTTTGACGAACCAGCGATGACTCGATAGCGGTTGTGTAACCACCCCCATCTGTCCACACAGTTGTTCGACAAGTCGACAGAAGGCTCAATTGAGCTACCTGCGCGAGCTGCACCGCACTCGAGAACTCGCCGAGCATTTACCCACTCGTCACAATGCCTTCATGGTGAATTGTCAGGGTGCGGGCACCACGGCGCCTTAGGTCCGTGACCAATGCGTCCCTTTCGTGAGGCTTTGTGAACTATTCGACTCCTAATACCATAGACAAGTATCGCGTCATTGCGCAGCTAGGCCGCGGAGGGATGGCCGATGTTTACCTTGCGACGGCCCACGGTCCTGGCGGCTTCTCCAAGTTGATGGTGGTCAAGGTTCTCCAACATACGCTAGCCCGTGACGACGAGTTTCTCGCCATGTTCGGCGACGAGGCTCGCCTGGCCGCCCAACTCAATCATCCCAACATCGTGCAAACTTACGAAGTTGGGCAGGCCCAGGGCCGACACTACATCGCCATGGAATACTTGGAGGGTCAGCCCCTCAATCGTGTGATTGAGACTTTTGGCCGAACTGGCGCGCTCTCCCCATCGATGAGTCTTCACATCATCATCGAGGCCCTTTCCGGATTGCATTATGCCCATGAGCTACGAGGATTTGATCGTCAGCATCTCGGAATCGTGCACAGGGACATCACTCCTCAGAATCTGTTCGTCACCTACGAAGGCCAGACGAAAATCGTGGACTTCGGTATCGCCAAGGCGCTTGATTCGAGCACGCATACCAAGTCCGGTATCGTCAAAGGAAAGATCGCCTACATGGCGCCTGAACAAGCTCGAGGCGAAACGGTAGGTCGCACCGCAGACCTGTTTTCTATCGGAGTGCTTCTTTGGGAAATGCTCGCCGGCCGTCGGCTCTGGGAAGGTCTCACCGACATTGCGGTGATCGGTCGTCTCGTTCAAGGCACGATTCCGGACCTCAGAACACTCCAACCTGACTTACCGCCGGCTCTCTGCGACCTCGTCACCAGAACGCTTCACCCTAACCCCGCTGCGCGACCTCAAACGGCCCTCGCCCTCCAAAGGGGATTAGAAACCATCTCTCAACGGCTCCCTGAGCCTACCAGTTCGCGCGAGTTGGCGGAAAGTATGCAGGAGGCCTTCGCAAACGAGCGCGCCCAAGTCGAGCTTGTGGTTTCCAAACAACTCGAACGATTGGCTCGTACTCCCCCAACAGGCGCTCCACCGGCGGGTGGGTTTCCTACTGCTCAAGCGGCTGGTGACATGCCCATCTTGGGCGAACAGGGCAGCTCGGTTCACGAAGCCGTCACGACGATTCACTCCGGGATGCTCGCCGCGCCTCCAGCTTCGGTGAGGACGACGAGTGCACAAAATCTGCCAACGAGCGTTACCGAAGCAAAGCTCATCGCGCAGAATCGTAGCTTCGTGTGGGTGGCGGTCGTCGCCGTGGGGTTGGGTGGTCTCGCCATTGGGTCCACACAGCCCTGGAGACACTTCTTGCCGGAATCGTCGGCTCAGTCAGTGAACCAACAAGTCTCAATCGGCAACGCCACAACCCCTCTGGCGAGCACAAAAAGTCACGGCTCCACATCTATCACACCTCAAGGGTGTTTGAGTCCGAACAAAGCTCGCATCGAGCTGAGTGGCGAAATCAATGAAGACGCAGAGCTCAGCTGCAAGAACGACTACGTACTGAAGTTTACAACTTATGTGACTCCAGGCACCACTCTCAGCATTCAACCGGGTACCCGACTGCTCGGGGACACCGATACCAAGGGGACGCTCGTCGTGCAGCCCGGTGGACAAATTCACGCCGCTGGCACTCGTGATCAACCGATCGTATTCACCTCAGCAAAACCTCCCAACGCGCGCAAAGCTGGCGATTGGGGAGGAGTCGTGATCTTGGGGAACGCACCCATCAATCTCAAAGACGAACGAGGAAACGCCAAACGCGGCCAAGTGGAGGGACTGACGAACGGAGGCGAATTCGGCGGCCAGGATGCCCAAGATTCAAGCGGGGTACTGAGTTACGTTCGCATTGAGTACAGCGGCACAGAGATCGCGCCCAACAACGAAATCAATGGCCTGACTTTAGGAGGCGTGGGGCGAGGCACCGTGCTGCATCATATCCAAGTACGCCACACGACGGATGACTGCTTTGAGTTCTTTGGTGGAACGGTAGACGCCAAGTATCTCATCTGTCAGGCGGCTGGAGACGACTCCTTCGACTGGGACTTTGGCTACCAAGGACGACTTCAGTTTTTAGTGGCTCAGTCGGATCCCAAGGTCAAATCTGGGTCGAATGGTTTCGAGGGGGACAACGATCCCAATGGCAGTAAAAATGCACCCGTCAGTGCACCCTTGATCTACAACGCGACCTTGTGCGGTAAAAATCGCCGCATGTACAACAAGGAGCACTACGGCCTGCTCTTGCGTAGAAGTTCACAGATTCGCCTGCGCAACACCATCTTTCAGGGCTTCGGCGCCGCAATGGACCTGCGTGACGAGGGAACCCGCCCCAACGTGGCCGCAAGCGTATTTTTCGCCAACTTGGTCGACAACCTCGCCTTCTCAGAGTCAAAAAGCGCCCCGCGCAGCGACAAGGAACACTTTGACGATGACGGTGGTTTTGACGAACGCACCTACCTCAAGAATCCTGCCATGAAGATCAGTGAGCTCGACCCTCGGTTGGATAACTGCTTCGACCAACAACAACCAGGGTTTAAGCCCCAACACCCTCTGCTGGAAGGCGCCGCTCTTCCGCCGAATGACGGCTTCTTCGACCACGAAGCTCAATATGTGGGCGCGTTCTATGATCGAAAAGATGATTGGGATACGGGAGCATGGGTAGCGTGGGGGAACGCGCCATGAGCTCAACACTGCTCCCAAGCGTGCAGCTCAACTATTTCGTCTTGCCCGCGGCGTCCTATGCGCTCGTCCCCTAACCAAGACCGTGGGTCTGAAGCAAGTCAACCGGGTCCTCATGCAACCTCACTGGCGAAAGGAACGTGACGTAGGTGAGTGATCTTTCAAGCTGCGTCATAGAACGATCAAATGGATACGACCATACAGGCCGTATCCATTCTTTTATTTGTGCGCCCAATTATCACACTGTCATCACAATACACCGAAACCCTACGACGCGGCGGAGACATTTTTCGGCTGGTAGCGTGGAATTTTCTAAAAAATCATACGACCCCATTTTGAGAATCGCCTACGACGCCAATTTGGAAATTAACACTTACCCGTGCTCGCACGCGGCGTCTCAACTTGATCCGTGAGGCTCCCGCCACACCTTCATCTACCTCGCCGCGCGCTGCGCGCGGCCGGGGGAATGCGTCAACCTCAAACAAGTCAACCGGGTCCTCATGCAACCTCACTGGCGAAGGGAACACGACATAGATGACTGAATTTTCACACGCCGTCATAGAACGAACGAAGGGATACGACCGCTCTAGCCGTATCCCTTTGCTCGTTTGTCCGTCAGACCCTCACACTGCCATCATACTCTACGATGCAGCGAAGACATTTTTCGGATGGTAGTGTGGAAATTCTCCAGAACTTCTACGACCACAATTTGGAAATTAACAATTCGGCATCCGCTACAGTGGCGAGCATGGAGAACCCACCGCTAACGAGAAAACTTCCAAATTAGCCACGCGACGCACGTACACCCCACCGCAACAAGAGCAAGCAACAGACTTGCTGCAAGAATAAGAATTACCCAGCTTGGCCAGGCACCGAAGGCATAGGCAAGCCACCAAACCAACGCACCAAATACACTCGCCACGTAGCTTTTTCCCAAAGACTCGCCACCAAGTACCATAACGAACAAGACCAGTACTGTGGAAGAAAAGACGGGCAAAAAAAACTTGACCAAGATTCGACCTATTTCTGAGCAGCTGCTGCCATTTGTTTCTCAACCTGATCCATTCCCTGGGCGATCGCCTTGTGAGTAGCAGCACGCTCCGCCCCCCCCGTGCTCGCCATCAGTAGGCACAATCGCAACATTCGGGTAGAGTTTGTTGAATTTCTCAACCGAACCGAATCGTTCCTCAATCGCTGCCACTGCAGTCTCATAGGAACGGTCGCCAAAACGCTTCAGTGCGCTTTCCGGAAGAAGATGGCGCATCTTATCGTTCTGAAGGTTCACGTCACCCCTGATTCCCACGACAACCACCACTTCGGAATTCTTCGACGCGGCAATTAACTTTTCCACGAAGTTCCCGTCAGTGCGAGCACCGGCGACAACTCGATAGTCCCACTTCCCTCCCCCTGCCGGCCCCTTCGCTCCGAGCGCAGCATCCCCACCAACGGAGAAGCCAGCAAGCACCCTTGGAATAGCGGCCGCTGGTCGACGCTTAGAGGGACCGTTGTGCTCGTACTTCTCCGCGTGCCGCATTCCCTTGTCAGGAATATCGTGAGTGTCTTTACCATAGACGGTGCCACTACTGTCGTAGTTTTGCTCTATATTATTTATCGGCAAGAACTCGGGCTGAGCCCATGAGGGCTTTCCCGCACGCGCTCGTCTCAATACTTCCTGCTGGACGAACTGTGCATACTTCGTGACCCCGCTAGGCCCCCCCGGACCTCCACCGTGCAGCGTCACTACATCCTGTCCGAGAACATCCACCGAGCTAATTGGGCTGTTCTTCCCGTAGGAGAGCAAGTTCGCCTCTAGAGCTTTCTCAACCATCAACGACGGGCTCTGCCCAATCAACGGATCCGGCGTCACCCACCTTCCCAACTTCGGAGCATAATACCGCGCGCCAATACGCTGCAGACCAAGGTCCGCATCGGCCTCGATGTCCTTGCCAATGTACCCGCCGCGCCACATACGTTGACCCTTGCGGGACGCCACCGCACCATAGGCATGAAAGCGAGTGTGCCCGATCAGATCGCCGTTTGAGTCAGTGATGTGAGTGGCTCCGCCCAAGTGA
>JBNKYC010000067.1:0-3214 GCA_050300635.1 Polyangiaceae bacterium | reverse complement strand
AGTGGTGGAACAACAGGCGCATCCTCGGCCCCCTAGGATTTGTATCCCCGAGGGAATTTGAGGAACAATATGACCAACGGCAATCGAGCGAGACCAAAGTGGTCGGAATCAACTAAACGAGTCTCTGGAGAACCCGGGGGGCTTCATTCAGTACGCGGACGGAAATTTCGTACCGAGTCGCTCCCAAAGCGCGAAGTGTTCGAAACAAGCCCGGATCTGCCTCTCATTTCCGCCAGCCTTCACATTGGCGGAATGCAGGCTGACCTCCTGTGAGAAGGGACGAAGGGGAAAATCGTGAGCGGGACACGCGATGCGCTTACATACCACCCCACCGAGTAGGCTCATCGCCTTGAACCAAATATCGTCAGCCTTGGGAGCGAGCTGCCTCTGGAGGGCTAGGTCAAAGACCTTCTCGTCCAGGATCCGTGGGGGGTAGAGCACCCCACCGACTCCTAGAGGCAGGACGTTGAGCCCCTCAATCTCGTCCGAGAGGTTGACCCAATCCTGGGCATAACTAAAGCGCTTGGTTTTGAGAACCGCGATGTGGCGTGCGCGCGTGCAAAGAATCTTGGATCGCTCCTGCAAGTGAGCAGTGTAGAGCCTTTCGATGAGCTCTGGCGGATAGAGAACATCGTCGTCGACCGTGATGATAATATCATCCGGATACTCTTTAAGTGCAGGAATCAGCTTGGTGTGCGGACCGATGTCCTCGACGAAGCGAACAGAAAGGCCGCGCTCCATCTGCTGCTTGAGTGACACAGGCAAGTTCTCGAGCGAATTCTTTTCTTTGTCGAGCCAGAGCACGATCACATCGGGTCGGACCGTCTGCAGCATTATCGACTCAATCGTTGTGGCGATGTCGAAGAGTCTGGGTTGGATAGAGGTGAGCGAAACGATCAATCGCTTTTCTCGAGGCTCCCCTTGATAGATCCCGTAATTTTGATTCTTCAGAACTTCCCCCAGCAAGAAATGCTGAAGAGCAAAAGCCTGTTGAGTCGCGAGTCGGTGGGCTCGGTCATCCGATCGGAGTTTTTTCGTTGCCGCAGCAATTTCGCGGCGCACCATACCTTTGACTCGCTTGACGTTTTTTTGGAGGCCTCGTTCCGTGCGTTTGACACCATACAACGCCCAATTCTTGAGGTAGTCACCACGTGCGGGCGACCGACGAAAATGCCCCAAATAGTATTTCGACCAAGGTGCCCCCGGGTACAACCATGGTTTTTGGGGACCGGCGAAATGCAGAATAGAAGCATCCTTGGGACGGGGAAGCCCAGCGCCAGACTGATCGCTTCTGCCGGGCAGCTTCAGAAGTTTTTCCGAGGACGGCATCAGATTGTACTTCTGACTTAGAGGAGTCACCCTGCCCCGACACACGACATTGAATGCGTCCTGATCCATGAAGACGTAGCCGGAATTGTTCTCCGTGAAGTGAAGTAACTTCTCGTAGAGCTCGTCTTCTCGAAATGCTGCGAGGTTGAGCAGCATCACACCGGTGTTAAAATATTCATCGAACGGAACTCCCAGGCGCTCATCATAGTGCCAGACGCGATACTTCTCATCGAGGCCGATCAATGCCGGTCCGGCTGCTAGATAGTTTGTTCCTAGGTCGATGTTGAAGAGGTCACTGAGATCACGCTGAACGATGGTATCTCCATCAATGTAGAGAAGTTTGTCCAGGTGTTCGAAGCGATTGCCCAAGGTGTACTTCAAGAGCGCAATGCGAGTGACGTGGTTCTTCTTATTCGCGACCTTACCCTCCCCGACGACAGCCGATTCAACGAGAGTGATGGAGCAATCCGTGTGCCGTTTCCTGAGCTCGCCGAGCATTTCCTTGTCTGACTCAACCTTTGAATCAGACAAGATGAAGATTTCGTATCGAGTCCCCTTTGCCCGTTGTTCGAGAAGAGAAGACACAGACACTACGGTCGGGAGGAAGTAGTTCTTGTCGCAAATGTAGCAGACGGGGATCGCTTGATTCATCAGTGATTCATTTCGAGCGTGGGAAAGTTGCCCACCTGTTCATAGGTTGGCAGCCGAGAATTTCAAGAGGCCGAGCAATGGGCCGGCTTAGCGCGGCGCGACGAAGGCGATGCCCTCAAGCAAGAGCTTCCGCCAGGTTCTCCTGTCGAGGCGAGGGATCGAAACCCACTCCTTAAACACCTTGCCCCCGGGCCGAAGGGGCGACCTTTGCCTTCGGCAATCAACATTTGAACCCGTTCTTTCGGTAGCTTGACCACCAGTCCACTGCCTTGGAAATCAGGCAGCGCCAAGAACTCTTTACCGACGCGAAGACAGGCGCCCTTCATGATCGTCGAGCGGACCACCCGCGGATCGGAGTCCATGACTTCTTCCGCCAAACTCCGAAACAACTCTTCTGCCGTCATCTTGGTTCTCCCTGAAAAGCCTCATCAACAATCCACTCATGAATAGGAACCAGTAGTCGCAAACGTTTGCAGACCCACGAAACGAGCTGAGGTGTCACGAGCTCGGGCGGACTTGCTTCAGCAAAACAAACCTGAAACCCAGTCAGTTTGAGCAGTTCGGCTCGAGGATGGTCCTCTGGCCATGGCTGAGGCACTCGCTTGAGGGGGGCGCCAGCGATATCAAAATGAGTGTTCTCTTTTCGCTTTCCGATCCGATCGAGTAGGCGTTGAAGCCGCTCGCCCGCCGGCCCTCCCACCGCTTCTCTCCACCTCACCTTGAGTGCGGGCGTCATGGTCACTCCGCTAGCGAATCCCACCCCACTCGTATCGATACGAAGCCAAAGCGTCGGCGAGGTCCTCTTGTCCTGTCCCTGCCAGGTGGTACGCAAGAGATGGTCCTTGTATTTGCTCGCGCCCGCAGGAGAAAAACGGAGGTCCTTGGTCGAGGTTGATCATCAAGCGAGCTCCACACTTCGGGACCGGCGGCACCCAGGAGCGCTCTATAGATCAAGACAAAGTAGCATCTCAAAAACCGACACCACCTCGCGCTATTTTTCGTTTTAGGGACCTATTTAGCGTTGACCGCCTTGAGCGGACACGCACGCGTCCGAGCAGGACGCCACTACCCCTCCGACGTGCTCGTCGGCGCTCTAGGGGGTGTCCCTAATTGATGGCTCTAAAAGCTGGATCATTTCGATCACTTAGCGAGATGGATTGCGCGACGTTCGTGCTGATGATCGAACCGACTCATGGCGCGACATGCGATGAGCGATGCACAATGGGAGAGGATT
>JBNKYC010000066.1:0-5645 GCA_050300635.1 Polyangiaceae bacterium | reverse complement strand
ATTCGACTTGGGTGCGATGCCCGAACTCCCAAACGTGCAGCTCAAGCGAGGGGGCATCACCCGTGCCCGTGAACTCAATGATGGCCCGGGGTTTGAATTCGGAAGGCTCAATCGGCTCGAATATCTGAATCATTCCCGGTTGTCGGACGGGAGTGGGGGGCGTTGCGGGGAATCTAGTTTTTTGGGGAGGGGTTGGTCTGTTGTGGTCGGTGGTCCGCCTCAGGGCGCGAGTTGGGCTGGCACCTTGGTAAAAGTGAGAATTAGGACGTTTAAGAATAACGCGAGGGCAAACCGCCTTCATACCTCCGAAGGCGCCTTCGGAGGTATGCTTCATATGGATATGAGGTTAGCTCAATTGCCCTTCTTTGCAGCCGTATGGCTTCGGGAAACTCGCCCAACTCTGCATACACGGCCGCGGCCGTATCCAGAAACTCTACAGAGTCTGGATTGGCCTCTAGAAGTCTAGTTACATACTGAAGCCCTCTGGGCCCATCTCTAACGGTATCATCATGTGCCGTAGCAAGCACCCAAGCGATTGAGTTAAGGGACGAGAGACTGTCGGGATCTGTCTCTAAAGTTGCCTCGAGCAGTTCTAGTTCCGCGGCTTTTGAGCATGGAACTTGGAGAGTTACTTCGGCACCATCGCGACGAATGTCGATGGAGTAACAGCCTGAGGAGGTAGCAGCGACCACCTGCTGCAGTTGGTAGAGGGAGTCTACGGTCTCACCCCCGGCCCTGACCACTTCGTCCAAGTATCGTAGGCCCGCGGCGGCGACGCGAGATTCGTGCATTATGTGTACTACTAGAAGATGCTTGCGCTGGTCGTGGTGGTCCGACTCGCACGAGCACACAAGAAAATCGTCTACATGTACCCAGTCCTTTCGAGCGGATAGAGCTAAGAGTTCAAAGGGAACCGAGCGTCCTTGCGATTGCAGGGTCAATAGTTCGCGTTGAGCTGAAGCTTCGTCGAAGTATGACGTCAGTCCGTCAAAGGTATTCCCGGACGATAGTCGTTCGCGTACTTGCAGCCTAGAAAGATGAGCATCTCTGGCAAGGCGCTCAACTGTACTAATTAAGTTGGGGCGGTCGGGTGGAGGATCCTGGGGATGAGCTGTGTCCAACAATATGCGTTGAGCCTCCGCCCAGAATTTCGACCATGGCGCCAGCACGACGGTGATGCGATTCGCCTCCACCCACCGCTGGATTTCCTGATTGGGCTGCTCCGACAGGAACCATATTATCTGCCGCAACTGCGGCCGGAACTGCTGCAACTGTGCCCTTAAGTAGTCGTCATCAAGGCTCATCCCTACGATAGCTAGGTCCGTGTCGAACGCCGCGTGGACGGATACTTGCAAGGCCAGTGTGCCATTTAGTTGGTCATAGTCACGCTGCGTAAGCACTACCAGTCCCGAGAGGTCCATTGCGCCGTGAGGGTGCAAAACTCGCACGGGAAATCTGCTTCCAGCATCTCGTGATTGCTGTGTTCCAACCCGGTGGCCCCCCAATTCGCGATAGAACACGGCAGCCCGCCATGGGCCCCAGGGCCCAGCGATCGCTTCTGAGGAGTATGTCTCAATGTTGAAGTTGACAATCGGATTGGCGCGTCGCCCTAGCGCGGCTAGTTGTTGCAGTTGCAAAGATGCGGCCTGACCAGGGCTCCAGGAGTCGATGATTGCTGACTCAACTGGTTCAAGTAAAAGGCGTCTGACTGCTTGCTGAAATTGGGAGAGCCCTAGTTCCGTCTGGCAGCGGTTCATGCGTAGGGGGAGGGAAGTGGCGTCGTCAGGGACTATTGAGGCCTCGGCTTCAAGAGCGGTGGTCAGCTCGTTCCAATCAGGAGCAACGGTCGTGCCCATAAGGGACAACTGTTTGGTGACACCGGCGCCTATCCATAGGCAGTAGCTATTTGCCCGGAGCCTTGTTAGCGCACTTTCAAGTTCCACAGTTTCTCCGTCTGTTCGTCCACCCAACGCCTCGCGCTTCTGCAGCCGCATCAAACGTAAGCGAAGAAATGATAGGCCCGCTCCCCCCACGGGGGAAGAGAGCGGGCGACGACCTAGCGTCGCAGCGAAAACAGCGGACGTGTGCGGCCTGCAGCAAGCGCTTGTTCGGCAGCGTAGCTGATCGAAGAGGCTCAGCGCGCGAAGCCAGGTGAGATGCGAGCAAGAAATGGCTCTACGTATTGGAAGTAGGCGCTCCTGACTCGAGTGCTGCGTCCGTTGGGACCACTCGCGCGATTTACCGAAGACCTAGAGCGCCGGCCATCACTCGCAAGCGCGGTAGCCGGAGCAAGACGTCGAGCATCCCGAAGCCAGTGGCCCAAACCACAGCTTGCCCGACACGACGAGGGCCCGCGAAGGAGACGCCTGAGATGTCGCAGTCGAAGAATCCGAGACGTCTTGAACAAGAGCGCGCGAAAGGGGGCAATAAGATTCAACTCCAGTCGGCGCACTGAATGCGGACCGATCATTGTTGGCTGGGCGGCCATCATTCAGGCGTCCACTTGACCTTCAGATTGCGCATCCCTTTCTCCGGCTGGGGACAGTCCGTTCGAACCTCGAACGACGCTTTGGCTCGGAAACACTCGCGGGAATCAACCTTCATGAATGGGGCCAAACGATTCTGCAACTCGGTGTGCCGCTCGCGATCCTGCGGAAGTGCCGGGTGTGTCTCCTGAGAGGCTTCGCCTCGGTGAAACGCCGCTTCCCATCTCCTCCAAATGGCCCAGTCTTCCAAGGCAAGCTTGAACACCTCTTCCGGTAGCGGAACCAGCAGGTAGATGTCGGAGTAGTCGTCAGCTTCATCTGACCAGTCGCACTCATACACGTGCGGCACACCGCCAAAGTCGGCCACACCGCTTCGAGGACCGTCGTAATAGTCCAAAACGCTGTGAACGATGTCGAATCCGCCACTCAGCATGGTCCGCCCAACATGACTTAGACCTCCGCCAAATGGCAAGAGCCAGCCGTATTGCGGCGCAACCGTGACACAACTCATCTTCGACCTCGTGGCGCGGGAACGCTCACCCGTCCAAACATCTCGACCCGGCAGTGTGTCTCCCGCGCGGGCCAAGCCAAACCCCGTTTCAGATCGCGCTCACCAGTCCTGGATCAAAGGGCAAGCGATCAAGACTGCCCAACGACTTGCCGTTGTGCCGCGGCCGTCGTCCCAGCAGGATAAGCCAACCGGCGCTCGACCCCAACGGGGAAGAGCGAGCGCCGCACACTACCCTCGAGGCTGAAACGAAATCCTCGACGGTGGCCGTCGGTCACAAACGGCTTGTTCGGCAGCGTCAGTGAATCGAACAGGCTCAGCGCGCGAAGCCAGGTGAGATGCGAGCAAGGGGCGCCGTCAATCATTTAGGTAGGCGCCTATGCCTTGAGAGCTGCGTCCGTTGGAACGAATTGAGCGAGTCGCGAAAGCCCCAAAGCGCCGGCCGTCACTCGCACGCGCGCTAGCCGGAGCAAGACGCCGAGCACCACGATGCCAGTGGTCCAAACCACAGCTTGCCCATCACGACGAGGGTCCGCGCAGGGGACGCTTGTGTGTCTGCTCTGAGAAACGCAAACGTTTCCGGGGAGAGCGCGGTTCGACTTCGCGCTCAGGTAGCTCACCCGTGCTTCGGTAGCGGAAGCGGGGAAGCTAGCGCTTCGACCTAGGCGGCGATATCAGGTTCAGGAGCTCAGCGAGACCCTGAGCGGCGACAGTAACCCCGGAAAAGAATCCGGCGACCATAGCGACGTCCATGACACGTCGATAGAACGCCGCGGATTCAGCCTCCTCTGCAGTTGACCATCCCTCCGGCGCCGGCATCACGTCGCCGTACAACACGACCGCGAAGAACACCGCAAGCGAGAGGACGAAGACTAGTGACGGAATCCACTTCCACGACATCGATTTGGCTAGCCCTTCACGCCCGCGGTCTGACGGTCTTTGATGCGCTTCAAAAGCAGCTCGCCCTCTGATGGATCGCGTTGGGACTCGATGAAGGCCGTAACTTCCTTCAGGTCTGACGGCCTGTAACCCGGGCCGCAGCTTCCACACGAATGATAGGAAAAGCCTGCTTCGAAAAGGAGCTGCACATTCTTCCACTGTTGGAGGTCGTCCGTTCTCGGTGGCTTGAAATCGTGTCCCATGTCGGCCATCGGTTTGCGACACTGTGGGCAGAGGACGACACGTTCCTCTCCCGGCGCAACCCTCAAGTGGTTGGGCAGCTCCCAACGACTCGTCTGCTTGAACGACTTTCTACAATCGAAGCAGGCGAAGGGTTCCTTGTAGGTGCTCTGGCCGTATCTGCACATGGGGCGGGCCAGTATGAGTCCGTCTGCTTCCAAAAGCGAGTTCTCCTGAGAGGCGAAGACGAGGACCTTCTTATCCATCGCGCGCGAACACCCACCCCGCCCAAACACTTCGATCCAGCAGTGCGTCTCCCGCACGGGCCAAGCCAACCCCGTTTCAGGTCACGCTCATCAGTCTTGAATCACAGGGCAAGCGATCAAGGCTGCCGAACTACAAATTCTGCCGCGAGCTTACAGCACAGACTACAAGTACCGCCATCGGCGCGACGCATCAAAGTGCCCGTTCCTCTTGACCATTTTAGAGTAGATGAGCTTTCCAAGAAAGACGGCAAGGACCGTTCTAGGGGCATCCAAGCTCCCCAACGCTCCCCGAGAGGGGCGGGTGGGAAGAGCCCCCTCGCGCTCAGTCACCTCCCATCCCAAGCAGAAGACCTAAAAAGCGAAGCCACAAATCACCCAGCTCAAGCCCATCCCCCAGACGACAAGTCACACCTGGCGCCCCCCGAAGCGCCGCTCCTAAGACAACGCAGCGTAGCGCAACACACCCGGCCGACAGCTGCACCAGCGACCGGGCGTAAGGTGGGCCCCGCCCCCCTACCCGACCGATAGCGCCCCCCGCACCAGGGCCACAGCATCATCCAACCGCCGATCAACGACCGAGGCCGGAATACGCAGGACGGTGTAGCCCGCCCGCACCAACCGGCGATCACGAGCCGCATCCGCCGAGCCCCGGGAGGCGTGATAGACATCACCATCCACCTCGACGACGAGCGACGCCGCAGGCGCCGCGAAATCGACGATGCTGGAGCCAATGACAAATTGACGGCGAAAGGTGACCCCCAGCCGCCGACCGCGCAACCGCGACCACAAGAGCGCCTCAGAAGAGGTAGGCGCAAAGCGCATGCCGTGGGCGCGGGCGGCGAGGAGAGATGAACGCGCAGAATGAAGATACAATGACATAACGGACCTTTCCGCTCGCCCCTGTGGCGAGCTTTGCCCTCCTCAGCGCAGCTTGTGTGACAGGGCGAAATGCGCTCCGTCAGTGAAACGAAAAGGTCAGTCCCGTTCGGGAGCGCACGATTCGAGCGCCCTGGCGCACAAGGTGCGCGTCCGGTGAAGCTTGCCACAGGGGCGAGCGGATTCAGTCCACGTCAGCCAACGACATGTGCTTGCTTTTCTCGCACCATGAGGTCGTTGACGTGCAGTCCGAGTTCGAAACAGGTGTCGATGCTCACTTCATCCGCCATGCAGAAGAGGTGAGCCACGTAGCGTCCGTGCAAATCGGCCTTGATGGTTTTCACGACGATGGTCTTCGCTGGCGCGAGCGTCTCGATGAGAAAATTACGC